>NZ_BCNM01000024.1 GCF_001514495.1 Paenibacillus pabuli NBRC 13638 | reverse complement strand
AATCTTGCCGTTGATCTCATCGGCTTTGGCTTTTAACTTCGTTTTATCAACTGCAGTTGCAATGGTAAAGTGCGAATTCGGACCAAAATTGGAGGTATTAATGGTTACTTGGCCGTTCTCAATTAAATGGATCGAGTCTTGAGCATCAAATTGCTCATCATCACTGATCACAACATATTGTGGCCGTCCCGTAGTGCCTCCCGCTTGGTCTACTTGAAGTGTAATCTGTGTATCATTCCAATTTGTTTTCTGTACTTTGTAGATACGCTCCATTAGGAGCAGGTTTTTTTCATCTTTAGTCATCGGCGTTTTGAATTCAGTATTTGCTCCATTGTCACCGAATGTAAAGAAAGAAGAATCGTTTGAAAAATCATTTTGATTCGCAGAGTTCGTATTCTCGACACTTTCGCCCAAAGCCATCGTCAATATGGAGCCATTCTCCTGTGCTTTGGCTTGTTTCTGCATCAAGCCGCTCTGATCATCTCGACCGATGCTTGTAATGCGATGAGTATAGGCTGCGTTATCATTTGAATCCCAGATCGTGGTCTTGTTTGAATCGACATATGAATTGGCTGTCGACTGATCCAGCGTATAGCCGTATTTGATCGCCAAATATGTGCTGACTTGTTGGCGTTCTTCGTCCGTAAGAGCACGATCATATACAATAATTTCTTCAATTGTACCCTGCCAATAGCTAAGTTTATTAGCTTCCGGAATAAGTTTACCGATTATAGCTCCGTCAGAGCTACCAGTATCCCATAACTTAGCATTTTCTTTTCCCCAACCCTTCAGTTCCTGTACCTGCTTCATTTTACTGTACAATCTAGCTTGGTTTGTATCCCCGTCCCCGCCCGTCCAAGTAACAAATTGCTCGTTCGGGAATGCCGTTCCTAGAAATCCTTCGGCAGTGTATAACGTTTGGTCCATGGATGTGTTAAATGGCGTCAATCCGCCCCTTGTTACATTTTGAAGCATCCCTATGCCAGAATAAGCCTCAGGATCGCTCTTTCCCCAGGAAATAATATAACTGAGGCCTGAAGCTCTATTGGTTTTGCTAACCGTAATGATCGATCTAGGGCTCTTCCCTTGTGGAAGCTTGTCTACATCCAGTTTCATAAAATTACTCGTTCCGTTATACTCCAATACCGGATTGAAGTTAATATTATGACTCTTATCATCCCAATAAGTCGGTTGATTAGCTTCTAGGTCTTGCGCTGCGTTATTTATTTTACTTCCTTGATCTTCCCAGTTACTAACCTTTTGGCCGCTGGCAACTCCCATCCCCAGATCTGATCGTAGCCATAGTGCAGGGGCACCAACTCCACCCGGACCAACAGGTGTTTCGGTAATCTCATCCGCGTGCGCCAAACTCATTGGCAACGTTCCAAGCACCAGAATAAAGGAAAGAACCAGAATGAAAAATCTTTGCCATGGTTTCTTACGGATTCCTGCTGTGTACATAGTTTACCTCCTACTTACCAACCTTATTTTTTGGCCTTACTGACTGCAATATTCCTGTGAAACTTTGCTGAGCTATTATAGTGGTACACCATTGCTAGATTGTCGAAAGTTAAACTGAGCGCTTTCTTCCAATCGGTTCAAGACCGTTCCACCTGCTGCATAACCGACAATTTAAATCCCTTTTTCCACTTCATCCTCCCCGTTGTTATTTTTGTTGTAGCCTCATGTATGGACACATATCGTTTTAATTCTACACAATGCCTCTTACCAAACTCTTACCAAGCAAATGAATATCCGCAGCCAAAGAAAAAACAGCCTCGCAGGTGAGGCTGCAAGACTGTCCAACTTCAATCAAATATTTGATTTACTCCACGCTTGGTACCAAGACTCAATTTCCCAGCCAAGACTTAAGTCAGCCTCTTGCCGTAACGCAGTAGCTAACCGGTTATATTGAGCAATCACCGGGTCTTTATTGCCTAATCGATCATATATTTTCATCAAAGCTAGGCCGACTTCCTCCAATATCGGATCGAATTGTTGTACTCGGTGATATATCGTTAGTGCTTCCGTGTCCATCCCCAGATCAACATAATATCGAGCAAGCTGCATTGCATGGTTGCGCCATAACGCATGCAAGCGCTGGCGCTCCAGCTCAGCCCATACGTAGTCGTCCTCACCAAAGTATCTGCCCTCATATTGATCCGAGATCTTCCGGTGTTCGGCGACTGTAGAGGATGATAATGGAGACACTCGATGAAGACGACCTTCCCATTCCTCCGCGTCAATCCTGAATTCTCCCGTTTCCAGTATGTAACCAAACTGTTGATAGCGAATGGATATCCTGTCCTCACCCATGATTTCATTCATCATGCTGCGCAAGCGGTGTATACCGCTATGAAGATTGGAAATGCCCCTCTTCTCATCCAGCTCTGGCCACAACAGTTCAAGGAGTAAATCCCGTTTGATTGGCTTGTTCCGATGGTGAAGCAGATAGGCAAATAACTCTCTGATTTTGGTTGTTCTGAACTTCAAATGCCTCGGCGCTTCGTTGGGAAGAAGTTGGACCTGGAGCATTCCCATACACCGGATCAACATGGACGGCTCATCTACCGAGTTCAGACTTGCTGGCATGGTTCGGCGTTGATACATCTTCATCGTTTTTTCCAAACGGTCCCGTGTGACAGGTTTCATGATATAGTCCAGCACTTCCAGCCCGTAGGCCGTTAATGCATGTTCGTTATATGCAGTGGTAAATATAATCTCGGTTCTAGGGGAAATCTCATGAATGCGTTCAGTTGCCTGGATCCCGTTCATTCCCGGCATGTTTACATCCATGAAGACGATTTCCGGCTGATGACGTTCGATATGTTCTATGGCTTCTTCTGCCGCCAGAAAAGATCCAATGACTTCGCAATCCTCTCTCTCCAGCAGAAGTTTGTTTAACCTGTTCAGAGCGAGGTATTCATCATCCACCAAAATCATTCTCATAAATCCCAACCCCTTCGGATCACTGATCTTCCTCTAAACAATAATTTTACCATAATTCCATGGGGTGAAACGCTATCATTTTGATAAAAGGCCAATGTTTAGACCTTGAATTAAATGTTCTACCTAAAGGCCCGACATGCAGGAATTTAGATGATGATGTCGAAAACTAATTGCTGCCATGAAACAAATAACTCTCAAGAAAATACCCCAATATGTCGTGCTGTCCATTCTATTTCTTACTTTTTTAACCGGGTTTCGCTGGATATGGTCCGAGACGTTTTCCATACCCGAGCATCCAAAACCGACTCAAGGTGTGCTGGATCTTCGAGGGTGGGATCTGACCCATGCTTCACCTATATCCCTCGATGGGGAATGGGAATTTATCCCGCACGCATTACTCTCTGGTCGTGAGAAAAGCGTATTAAATCAGCCGTCCACCTGGATACAAGTGCCTGGAGATTGGCGCAGTGTGTTACCATCTTCATCATCATTCGGGTATGGAACGTACCGCATTCGCATACTTCTTGATCCGTCCGTTAAGGAGATCAGCCTCTGGGCTCAGAAAATCCAGGCTGCATCCATCATAGAAATGAACGGGACCATCGTCGCCGAATTTGGTCAACCTGCCTCTCGTCCCGAAGCCTATCAACCGGAAAGGACCGCATTTACAGCCTCCTATGCCCCTAACGGGGCCAATGAGATTGAACTGCTTGTACAAACAGCTAATTTTGATGATCCTTCTAGCGGTGGGATTACACGCTCCCTCTACTTCGGTTCTCCAGAGGCGATCGCGAGCGAACGGGGATTATCCATCGATTTACAGAAAATCACCTTTGCCATACTGCTGCTGCATAGCTTGTATGCTTGTGTAATGTTCTTTTTTAACCGTAAACAACGCGCTCTGCTCACGTTCTCCCTGTTGACCCTGGCAGCGGCGATTACCGTAGCTTCCGACCATGACAGTCTTTTATTAAATTGGGCTCCGCTCAACTTTACTTGGATGGTCAAGGCCAAAGCGTTATCCTATCCCTTGTTTTCATTCTTCATGCTTCTGATGGCCAGAAGTTTCTCACATAGTTTGCGAGGTCGCAGACTTTTCCGTATCTATGCCAGCACGCTAGGTGTCTACTGTGTATTTCTGCTGATTGCACCCGTGACTCTGATCTACCAAGTTCTTGCAACCGGAATCTCTGATTTTCTATATTTGTTTGCCATTGCTTGGTCGGTGTACCTGTTCTTCAGAATGGCTGTCCGCAAAGAAAGGGATGCCAGCTTTTTGCTATTCGCGGCAACCAGTAGTTTCTCCAGTGTGTTGTGGGGATTCGTGAACTCACATAACGAAATTACCAACGTGTATTATCCCATTGATGTCATCGCGGCCATATTCGGCTTCTCGACCTACTGGTTCAAGAAATATTTCCGCAATTCCAATGAAATCGAGAAGTTATACGAACAGCTCAAAGAGGAGGATCGGCAGAAAGATCAATTTCTGGTCAATACGGCTCATGAGCTGCGTACACCGCTGCATGGCATCATTAACATTGCCGAGAGTATCGCGGTACGTGAACGGCGTGGAACAGGAGAGATGCATGCAGAAGAGATGAAACTGTTAATTACGATCGGCCGCCGAATGTCCCAATTGGTTGACGACCTGCTTGACGTGATTCGCCTGAAGGAAAAACGCATTACCCTTCAGAAAAAACCGTTGTCTCTTGCATCGGTGATCCCCGGCGTTATGGGTATGTTCAAATTTATGGCAGAGGGAAGACCTATCCAAATGAACGTGGATATCCCTGACTCGCTCCCTCTTGTTCAGGCTGACGAGAGAAGACTGGTTCAGATCCTCTACAATCTGCTGCATAATGCTCTGAAATTTACCGAAGAAGGTACTATTACCGTTTCTGTCCGAGAACGTGAAGAGTGCGTCGTGATCCTGGTTTCTGATTCCGGTGTTGGGATCAGTGAGCAGATGCAGCGACGAATATTTGATGCGTATGAACAAGGGACTCCGGAGGCTCGCTTGAGTGGAGGGATCGGCTTGGGATTAAGTATTTCCAAGCAGCTTACAGAGCTCCACGGCGGACATCTAACCGTCCAATCTGTGCTTGGGCAGGGTTCAACCTTCCAAGTCTCCCTCCCATTGGGAGATACGGCATTCCTGACTGACCAGACTGAGCAAGAATGGGATCTTCATCGCTTCGAAGAAGTTGCGGTGGCAGAGCAACAACCCATTTCTCAAGAACGAGCAGTTGCCCATATTCTCGCCGTTGATGATGATCCTGTGAATCTGCGAGTACTTATTTCCATGCTCTCGAATGAGCCCTATCATATTCAAACGGCGGCTTCAGCGCGTGAAGCCCTTGAATTGCTGGATTCCAGGCCGTGGGACTTGCTGATTGCCGATGTCATGATGCCTCATATGTCGGGCTATGAACTGACAGAGAATGTACGCAAGCGTTATTCCGTATCAGAACTTCCGATTCTGCTGCTCACGGCCCGTAACGAATCGGCCGATATTCACGCGGGATTCATGGCAGGTGCTACGGATTATGTCACCAAACCCGTGGACGCAGTTGAGCTGAAGCATCGGATCAGATCACTGGCCGTCCTGAAACAGTCTATCGATGAAAGGCTGCGGATGGAAGCTGCCTATTTGCAGGCTCAGATCCAACCCCATTTTCTATTCAATACGCTGAATTCCATCATGGCACTCAGTGATCTGGATACCGAGAGAATGCAGAAGTTAGGGGATGCCTTCATTCATTACCTGCAGACCAGTTTCCATTTCCTTAACGCTGAGAAGACAGTGGATATTGCTCATGAGATCGATCTTGCACGGACCTATGTGTACATTGAGAAAGAACGCTTTCCAGATAGACTGGAAGTGCTCTGGGACATCCCCCAGGACCTGAGCTTATCTATTCCTCCGTTAACGATTCAGCCGCTTATCGAGAATGCGGTGAGACATGGTGTTCTGAGCAAGCGTACGGGCGGGACCGTGCAGATTCGGATTATCGAACAAGATGATCAGGCCATCATTGAAGTTCAGGATGACGGCGTGGGAATGAGTCAAGCTCAGATCGATAACGCGCTGGAGTGGCCGAAGAAGAACCCTTCCGGTTCCGGGGGAGTCGGCTTGACCAATACACATCGAAGGCTTAATCAAAGATACGGTCAAGGCCTAACCATCCGCAGCAGCCCAGGGGAAGGGACGACCATCTCTTTCGTTATCCCATTCACCCCGTCGAGATGAGGGTTGCTCTACTCGAATAACAGGAGTCATTACCATTTTCACATGATCAGAGACATGTCAAAGAGCTAAGCACGGTTATAAGCCGGCTTAGCTCTTTGACATGTGTGTTAAGCAATTAACATCATGCTATTCGTTTATACAAGGGTCGCCCGCTTTTCAGCCGTAATTCCAAGCGCCTTGGCTGTTGAAGAGTGCACCTTACGCAGCAGCTCCGCATTTTCCACCAACGATTCACCATAGGAGGGAACCATTTCCTTGATCTTCGGCTCCCATGCGTCCATATGCTGCGGGAAGCACTTCTGGAGGATCTTCAACATGACGTGAACGGCGGTCGAGGCCCCCGGCGAAGCCCCGAGCAAGGCCGCAATTGAGCCATCCGCAGCCGTGACCACTTCCGTACCGAATTGCAGCGTTCCTTTGCCGCCTTGAACCGTGTCTTTGATCACCTGCACGCGCTGGCCTGCCATGACCATATCCCAATCTTCACTCTTGGCATCTGGTACAAAGTCGCGCAGCTCTTCCATCCGTTGTTCTTTGGATAACATCAGCTGTTGGATCAGGTATTTGGTCAACGAAATTTCCTTCACACCTGCCGCGAGCATCGTAAGCAGATTATGCAGCTTCACCGACGTAATCAGGTCGGCATTGGAGCCTGTCTTTAAAAATTTAGGCGAGAATCCGGCGAACGGCCCAAATAGCAGCGACTTCTGGTTTTCGATGAACCGAGTGTCCAAGTGTGGAACAGACATCGGCGGAGCACCTACTGAAGCTTTTCCATATACTTTGGCATGGTGCTGCTCCACGACTTTTGGATTTTTGCACACCATGAAGATACCGCTGACCGGGAAGCCGCCAATATGTTTCCCTTCGGGAATGCCGGATTTTTGCAGCAAATGCAAACTTCCGCCACCTGCACCGATAAAGACAAATTGCGCAGTGTGCCGTTCGACCGCACCACTGCTCAGATTTTTCACGGCTAATTCCCAAGATCCATTGCTTGTGCGTTTCATATTCTTCACGCTATGTTGGTAGTGGATATCCACGTTTTGTTTCTTTAAGTGTTCCATTAGCATACGCGTTAAAGCACCAAAGTTAACATCCGTACCGGAGTCAATTTTGGTGGCCGCGATTGGTTCATTGCCCTTGCGGTTTTTCATCATCAGCGGAATCCATTCCGCCAATTTTTTCTTATCATCGGAGAATTCCATACCCTGAAACAGCGGATGCTTTGATAATGCTTCAAATCGTCTTTTCAAAAACAGGACGTTGCTCTCTCCATGCACATAACTTAGATGTGGAAGCGGCATAATGAAGTCCTGCGGATTACGAATCAGATTGCTATTGACGAGATAGGCCCAAAATTGTCTGGAGATTTGAAATTGTTCATTTACCTGGATGGCTTTGCTAATATCTACAGTTCCGTCTGCTCGTTCAACGGTATAGTTAAGTTCACACAATGCAGAATGCCCAGTTCCGGCATTATTCCATTCGTTCGAGCTTTCCTCTCCTGCACTGGCGAGTTTCTCGAAAACCTTAATATTCCAGTTTGGCGCCAATTCTTTCAGTAAGGTTCCCAAAGTTGCACTCATAATTCCGGCACCAATCAAGATAACATCTGTACTCGTTTGTCCCTGGCTCATGTCTACCGTCCTTATATCCTATATTTGCCAAAAGGATGTAAGCGTTATCGATTTGGCATTTGCAGCAAGCCCCATTCTTGAACAGGCCCGCCCCTTCTCTGAATGAATAACCTTGATCTAGTGTATCAATAATATGGGTCAATTTAAATATGCAATTTGAAGATATTTGCTATTCCATCAGTATACGCTAGTTTATGTCAGATAGATAACCCGGTTATAGGGCTGAAAGATTAATTTGTTCAATAAAAAGAGACATTTCTGGTTGCATAACCTGAATTGTCTCTGAAAGTTGGTTTTTGGGTCTTAAATTTATATCTACTCTTCGTAGTCATCCTCTATTTTGGGTATAAATGGCGAGAGGAAAGGGTCATGATGCTCCTCAATCTCCCCCCGAATTAACGAGTACACCTTAAATTGATTGGATAATTCCAAATCATCGCTATCTCTTACATAAAGAACGCCATAAGAACCAGGAGCTATTTTCCCTACCTTTTTCAACACTTCGGTTGGATCATACTTTGATGCAGGCTTGTGATTATTGAGACCCGCTATCCAAAGTTGAAAATCACCATTTACTGCTCTTAAGTCCAAAACGCCTGAAGGCCAATCTAACTCTTGCACATATTCTTTAAGCTGTTGAATAACCAAGTCATATTGATCCTCATCTTCTTCAAACGAGGCACTCTCTCTAATTGTTGCCCATCCATGATACTCGTACATATTCTATCCATCCTCTCATAATTAAAGGGGCTTAGTATCAATGATTATTTCTACTTTGTATCTATCAGCATATTCATTTAATTGTCTTATCACTCTATCGTCGGGTTTACCCTCAAAATGAAAATAAGCTTTTCTCCCTGTCTCAATGGCCGCTTCTATTGTAGCTTTAGCCTGTTTTCTAAATTGTTTATCTAAACTATTTAATGGTGGCTTCGTTTGAGCAATATACTGATCACTTACTGTGTCAAATTCACGCCCATTAGGATCATTATTAAATTTAACTCTAGACTCACCACCCAGTTTTTCTGCTAACATATCAGCTGCTTTATCTTCTTTTGGAACCTTAACTAATCCACCAGAGTATTGTCCAGTGTTTGTTGCTATGGATTTGCTCTGTATATCAGATAATTTCACTTTTGTCGTCTCTGCTTTTGATTCAGCCTTCTTTATATTATCCTTAATTTTTGCTGCCAACCCGGATGACGACGTTCTAAACGGTCCTGAACGTCCTGGAAAGCTCCCACGAACCATCTGAATTGCCATAAACACTTGGGCAAATTTTAGAGAGGTAACCATGGTTTGAGCATAAGAATCTGAGACGGATTCTCCTGTATAGGGATGTATTCCATTCTGAAATGCCTTGATCTGTAGTGTGAATATATCCTCCCCAGGTGGTTCAACATTCACAGCTTGCATACGATTTACATCAAGATTACCTTTATCCCTCTCATAAGCCTGAAGGGCAGCCTGATCCGTTACACCCTTCTCGTTCACAGGGAGCCACGCGTGCAGTGCAGAATTATATGCCATCCGATAGCCCTTATCACCCGAGCTCGAATCACCTGCTGATTTGGTCATCATAGCTGCGGCACCGACAGCTCCAGTTGCACCCCCCAGACTTACCAACTGAGCATCTGCCTCCTGGAAGCGCGTGGCAATGTCCTTCAATTCCTTGGATGTATTCACCATACTCTCCAGCGCTCTATCCAGTATAGGGCGGGATTGCTCAAACTCATAGTAAAACCGCTCCTGCGTCGCACCCATCCACATCGTCTGAATGAACATGATCTGTCTCGTCAGATCACCACGTATATGCTCCAACTGTTGTCTGGCCTGATCCACCTGATTCGATACGTGATGCAGCTGCTCAGGGGTAACTTTGATTGTACTCATACGCTTCTCCGCTCATTTAAAATAGGATTATCCTATGTTAGCAGAAGTTTGTAATACAGACCATCCGGCTAACATCCTGATTTGATACATCGAATATTTTCATCAATACTCGCCATTGGTGCTATGGCCCTATATTCTTATACAAAGTTCAAGATGCTTAAAAAACCTATTAAGTATAGTTGCGCATTGGCTATCTTAATACTGTCATTGATATCGAGAACACTAAGAGTTTTTTAAAAATTTTTTTCTGAAATAACAAAGGTAAAGGGTAAATAATAAAAATATTACTAAAACTACATACCACTCTCTTGTAAAGATAAATACTATCGGGATGAAAAAAAATATAATTAAAAATATCCAATTATATATCTTATGAATAAATCTCTTTTTTATAAATCCTTCACTAATAATTGCGAATAAGATAATAAAATATATGTAGAGATCTAATGATAGTAAAAATACCTTAATACCTTCTATGGCTGTTGATGCTGTAATAAGAGATAAAATAAAGTGAAAAACTATAATCAATAATATAAAATTAAGATATGCATGAAAGAATGGAATAACAAATGGTGCGATCTTAGCTTTCACAAAGCTTTCAATAGTTACCATAAGGTCACCACTACTATCACTTGTGATTAACGGGTTAATTTGTTCACTCTTTAAAAACGAAATTTCTTTTTGAAGTTCTTTTCGAAAATTCATCATTGCGGCCCTCTGATCTATCTGATTATCTTCTTCTCTAAGCCTATTAAAGGTTTCAACCAACCTGTTTGGAAACAATACTGTGGCTTTTGAGATTTTCTCCACGGCATGATAAAAATCTGTTTTTCTTTGTACATATTTGTACACTTCTATTTCCGCTTCTGTATAGATCTCTAGTGCTTTCTCAAAGCGTTGTTGGTCTAATTTACTACTTTCTAGATAATGCGCTCTCAACTCTTTGTACATCCAAAATAAAAGAATAATAATAACAATTACCAATAAAGACACTCCATCATTTGGGATTAACCCCTTAATAAATTCTAAAAAATAATTCATATATACCTCCTATGGTATTTTGTTAATAATACTTACCTAATATACGTCGGAAGAAATTCCTTTAGCTATTAGTAAAGTCTCAGCATATCTGCCTCTTAAGCCACCTTTATCCCCTCTCCTAAAGGGCTAAAACACCTCGGATAACTTTTTATATGATAATACCCTTTGCTACAATTACCTACATGGAAGATTGAAATGGAACTATGTGTGGTAATAGAGATACCCGAGGACAGGCAGAGAAGCAGATTGCAGCTGAGTTCGATAAAATGAAGCAAGGAGGCAAAGCGGAGTACAGGTCGGGATTAAGTTCATCGATGGCAAACAACATCACTCGCCTCATACGGGATAGTAAGAAAGTAGATCAGAATAAAAACCAAAACATGTTCAATATGGCAAAGACTTTGGCAAAATGGGAACCTACGTGGATAATCCAAGTATTAAAGTTAACTTGAGTGAGTTTGCTGTACATTGTTTCTCCGAAGTGAAGAAACGTTGCGTAAATCAGGATATAGTTGATGATTGAGTTAAGAAAGGAAAAGCGTTATCCCAAAATGAAGGCATTAAATATGCCTTTATAAAAAGAGAAGGCGTAGCACGGAGGGCAAATCGGTTCCTACATAGGTTGAAGATAATTTTGATGAAAGCATGACAGAAATAGTGTTGAAAAACTATATGGTAACTAAGAGGTGATACACGTTTAGTCAAAAAATAATACGAAGTATTCAATTCCAATTAAACAAAAAAGAGGGGGTAGCCGGCCGGACTACTCCCTCTTTTTGTGCGCTTATTGCAAGAGTCTTTGGATCAGAATAATCAGTGTTCCTGCTGTTACTCCAACCGCCACCCCAATGAGTTTATTGCTCTACAAGATCACGCAACCTACCTTTGTTCTTTCTCTTTTTTCTCACACGTTACCTCCGTGAGGTACGTACCGAGACTAGGCAGAACATAATTACCTACTTCATCTTTCGCAGATAGAAGTATCCACAAATTTTTCTTTTTTAACTCCGATTAATTTTCTTTTTTAATTCCAATTGATTTTCTTTTAGATTCATAATAAATTTCTTTTCGCTCCCCCGAGGGGCGATTTTTAATGGACTCAGTGCTAAAGTGAGCCATTCTCCTTATAACGCTGCTCTTTTAGCCTACGGAACTTACCGTAGTTTAGTATGGGTTATTAACCCATCACCATTATATTTCTTTTAATCCCAAACTGCAATTTATTCCAAATGAGTTTCTGCTCCGAGGCATAGCTATCTTTGACCAACCGCTAAAATCAACCCATCTCCTCCAAAAACGCCCGATACCGCCCAATCTGCTCCTCCGTCGCATCTTCCCGCAACGATTCTAATAGTGCCGCACATTTTTTAAAATACCTACTCATCTCAAGCTCATCCGCTAACCTGAGTGCCTGTAAAATGAACTCCACCGCTTTCTTTTGCCTTCCCATCCATTGTTCGTATAAAGCCCGGTGGTAACAGTAATGGTACATATCACCGTTGTTTGAAGAATCTATTTCTGTGCCAACGCCCTGAGCCAGACTCGCAAACATATGTAAAACTCGATCAATCTGCCAACGATACCGGACCGCCGCCTCCACAATCGTTCTCAGACCTGCTATACATTCCTCCGGATGCTCTAGCAGAAAATTCACATACTGCTCCAGCATCTCTGCATGCCCCGCTTCAATCTCCAGCGCATATCGATTCACCTGTGCTTTATATCTGAACTCCTGCACCACCTGCACACCCGCCTCATCCAATTCCTCCATCCACCCCAGCTCTGCATACTGGTCGATACATGACCGCGCCTGATCCACCTGTCCCATCTTCTGGTGAGCCATCCCTCGCATCATGTGACTGAACCCGTAATAATAGACCAAAGGCCGATCGGTATGGATATACGGTAAAGGCAAACCCCTCGCTTGATGCTCCTGTCGCTCTTCCTGGATGCACTGTACACATTGATACAACATGTCCGCCCTCTCTATCACCTTGTTCCAATTTTCAAAAGCCACAGCCATGTCCAACATTTCAACAATAATGTCCGGTTTGAGTGATTTTAGGAAAGATTTCCGCAAAGATAATCCTCCTTTTATATAGGTATAGGAGTCTACTATCTAATCAAGCCTTTAAGATTATATAGAAAGGCATGATATTTTTTTCTTTTAGAAACTCCAAAGAAGTAGTACAATAAAATAAATATAGTACTTATACGAAGTTTTTTCAATACATTTTACCGCCTTTATGTCTCTGCTAAATACATCGATACTCTCCTAACCTTTAGGAGAGGTGGTTATTATGACAAAATTACGAAATACGGTAGGAGAACGGATAAGAGCAATTCGAAAAGTAAAGGGCCTCTGACTCAACAACAACTCGCTGAACTTTCGGGATTGGATGATGCATATATTGGGTCTGTTGAACGAGGAGAAAGGAATTTTTCAATTGATACACTTGAAAAGATTCTTAAAGGTTTGAACACTCCTGCAAATGATTTATTCTATGATTCAGATTCAACTAATCATAAGAGTGATTTTGTTCACTCAAGACGTGAAGCTATTGATGAATATAGTGTTATACTTAGTCAACTCAATGTTAAGCAGCATACTGCATTGAGAAGGATACTAAATGAGATAAAGGATGCCTTGTTATAAATTAAAGAGGACACCATCTAAGGTGCCCATTTAAACTTAAACTAAGTTACTCATACTTTGATTAGTCGTTTCTGAATTTTGTTCCAGTGGCGCTTTATTTGCTTATAAATAAGACTATTAATGTTTTTATTCTTCTCAAACTCAAAATGAGCTTTTTTAGCATAAGAAATAAAATTCCCGTACCCTTTATAATTTCTTCCCAAATGAGTATATAAAGAGTAAAGTTTCTTTCGACCTACATTTTTTCCTCTTTTTATACTCTCTTTATTTATTATCTCAATTTTCCGATAAGCTCTATGGTAATATTTGTATAAGCTTTTTTCTCTTAAAGATACATTTACCCCATCGAAAGCAAAACCAAGGTAATCTAAAAGTCCTTTTTCTGTTCCATCCAATTCTTGATAAACTTTTTTATCATAATAATACATACACGAAGTTTTGTTTGCACCCATCTCAATCTTATTATCTTCGACAACCTTTTTTATATAGGTTTCGTAGTCTTCATTATTAACAATTGAGTTATCATCAATTGGAATAACAACAATTATATCATCGCTATACCTCCTATATATCCCCCCTCTGATTGATGCAAAATGATTCAACTTTTGGTCAATTTCATACGCATAAATATTTGCTAAAACTGCACTTATAGCAGTTCCTTGTGGTATACCCTTTTTTGTTTCATTCTTATATATTTTCACTCTTTTCCTAAACTCTCTAAATTCTTGTGGTGTATAATATCGCTCCTTTGAGCCTTTTTTTCGATCTGATTTACCTAAATCTCTTTCTATATCGTACTTCTCAACCCAACTGTATCGTGTAACATGCTTATAAACATTCCACCAATCAGTGGACAATTGCTCCCCTCTTCCAATTACACTAATCAATCGTTCTTTGAGTAAAGCATGATCCAAGTTATCAAAGTAACTTGAAAAATCGGACACAAATATAAAAGCCTTTTTTTGATTAGTTATAAATTGTATTACTTCTGCTGCAAAGTGTATGTTGCTTTTTCCATTTTTATTATTCCTGTAGGCTAAAGAAACTTCATTAAGACCTTTTTCTTCGCAAAATTTATTATATATATTGTTTAGCATTTCTCCATAATATTTAAATATGTATCCATCCATATGTGCAGCATAAAATATCTCTCTATTTTTAGGTCTTAATTTAGCTTTGTTTTTGTTATATTTCCTTGTCACTAATGTGTAATGTATAAACGGATAAAAACTATGGGAGGTAATGTAAGAGGGATTCTTGAGGTTGTTATTCACAGTCTTTGATACCAGTATTGGCTTGTCAAAATGTGGAAACGGCTTTGCTTCAAATTTTATAAGTTTTGCTTTTTTCATATTTTTTGAGTGAGCTTTAAGGGCCATTTCACTGCAGCTGTTAGACCCTTAAAGCTTTAACCCTTTCCCAAGGCTGCGTTTCATTAAACAGTTATACTATAATTGAGATAATAGCAATGTGGACTGGAGATGATTTAGATATGATAACTTTAGTTATTGCAATCCTATCAACTATTTGGCAAGTATACAGATCTGACTCTGATTACCTTGACAAGAACTCATCCACTTCCCTAAAGCTCTAATGCTATAGGCTACTCTATTTTAAGTCATTCACAAGGCATTTTCAACCAATTTCACTCGATAGACATTCTAATTATTATTAATTAAAACCTGGCTGTTAAGTTTCGTAGCTACCTCTATTGGAGTATACAGATCAACATCTGATGCCTGAGTTGATAGAGTTACAATCAGGGTATATCTAACTTCTTTATCCCAACAATTCAACCAAGGTCTTTTACTCCACCATCCACTTATCGGATAAACCCCGATCATATTGCTGGTTGCAAGCTCAGAAGCTGTAGTTTCCCATATGTCACTATGAATAGAACCTTTATTCCGAGTGTTTGGTCCTAAAGTCCAATCTATATTACTTGATTGAGTGTTTCCATCTTCCTCATCTCTAGCCGCTTCATTTATACGCTTTATAAATTGTGATTCTGTAGCTGAACCATTCATATCAAACCTTAACCCGTAAGAGGCATAAGAATATCTACTTTTCCAGCCTACTTCACCAGGGCTAGGTTCAATAAAATAGGATAAGGTTATTCTCAACTTTACATCTAATTCTCCTAGAGATAGAAGAACCTCTTTGGGCCATGGAAGTTTGTGTAAATGCATTTCATTTAAAGCAATTGACGATTTATTTTTCTTAAAGGGATTTATTTTAGATTGCAATACCATACTCACATTATTCTTTAAACAAAACAATGCCTGATCAAGGTCTGGAACTCCATAGCCACACATTCTAGCCAGATCATGATAATGTTTTTTTCCATTTCCAAGTAAAAATTGCTTTTTCAGCTCATCCGTCCATTCAGCAGAGTGAACTAATAATCCTCGTATAGTCTCTGGCCAAGCTTGTGGATATTTAGATTGTATTTGTGCAGCCATCCATGATGCTTTAGCTGTTGCTGCACTCGTAGCATTAAAAGTTGTAAATTGTTCACTTTGTAGTCTATGGGATGTTGTTAACAGACTATGATTATTGTCTGTCCAAGCCCCAAATGAATCAACTATTAAATTTCCTCCTTCTAATACTACCTCAGGCTTAATGGGCCATTTATTCTTATCCCAACTAAAGGAGGTAGTACTGTGAGGTGATAATCCACCTTTAGGAGCTAAGGGTATATAATTTTCGTAAGGCTCATGTATGTCCGTGTATGCACCAACAGTCAATGAATTCCATGACTGCCCAGGATTCTGTACCACGCTAGTATAATTACTATCCGGGTAGTCTTCTTTTTTGTTTATCTCGTTATTCCCAGCAGAAACTATAAAAATTTTATGTATTTCATCAAGATTGCCAAATGTTAACTCGTCTAAAGAGGCAGACCATGATGATGGTCTACCATCATCTGTTTGATAATGTGGAGCCGTCACTGCCATACAAATTATTCTCTGTCTTTCGGGGTAATTAATAATTGCGTTACTTATTATTTGTTTAGTAATGTCTCCATATAACTCAGGTGGATTCTGACCATTATCAGGTATGATTTTTAAAGATTCAATTCTATGAGATATTTCTACGTTATCTGAACTTGATAAGGCTTCTTTTAGATCCCCATACGCAACTACACCACTCATCATTGTACCATGTCCTGCTTCATCTGATACTGACCAGCTCGTGTTATATCTGTAACAATCATTATCATTTAATAATGGACTTAATAGTGTATGTCCGTTATTAACTCCCGTATCAATAACACTTACAAATATGTTAGTATCCTCACTTACGTTTAAGCGCTCAACAAGGTTGGATGACCATTCAACTTGGTCTTTATTTTCTAAATCTACGAAAAAGGCAACTGCTTCTGAAGCTCTTCTCATCTCAGCAATATTACCATTACCCATTAGTAACTCGTGTAAATTTTTCCTATTTGCTTTAATCATAAGTACCCTGCGCTCAGGAAAGTTGATGTAGTTATTTTTCATTTCTAATCTAAGAATATCTCTGGCTAAGAGTAGAAATTCCTCATAAATATCATCACTGTTACTACTAAGCCAAATTTCACACCATACGCTCTCATCCTGGGGTATCCATTTCTTCTCACTTACTCCCCAGAAGGATTCTAAGAAAGCCTCATTTATATTTTCTATCCCATCAATCAATGCTGCGTTTTTTGGCTTTCCAGTATTAGTATCTTCCGTCATATATTTTTGTAGTTTATTCAAAAATATATTTCGTTTATCTTTTGGGATAAACACTGTTGCTAACCTTTCAACTTTTTCCCCTACTTTTTGCTCCCTAATATTTAATAATTTAATACCATCTTTTCTACTTTCGAGACTTTCAAATTTTATGTCGTAACCTGGTAAATTTTTAAATTCAGCATACACTCCATTTTTTGAGGATGTTGCAACTGAACTTACTGATTCGGTAGTGTTAACCCACAAATTCTCAAACTGTTTTTGTAGTTTTCTACTATGTGTCAATCTATCTCTTTGAGGAAACTTTGAACCACCCTGACCTTTTCCTTTATAATTATGAGCTTCCGCTGTGTTAAGAAAGAAATGCGAGAAAAATTGATTAGCCATGTCTCTTTCCCCCTCTTTATCTAATTTTCTCTTTTATCATCTTTTTAAGTTGCTCAACATCTACTAGCTTTTTATCGGACATAATCGCTTCTTTAATAGCATCATCACAAGCCTTTGTTAAATCTGCATGACTTAAAGTTTTACTAAGCGTCAAAATACTATCCATATCAGCATTGATAGGAGCAAACTGTCCAAGTCTATTAAAAATTAGATCTGGTATTTGGCTTTCATGTGGTAGCGTGTAATTCAATACATCGTCAAATCTTCTGAATAACGCGGGGTCTAAAAGCTGGGGATTGTTAGTTGCTGCTATAATTAAGCTTTCCGAACTATCCTGTTCAATAAACTGCAAAAACAAATTTAAAATCCGTCTAATTTCTCCAACATCATTATCTTTGCTTCTATCTGTTCCTATCGCATCAAATTCATCAAACAAATATACTGCTTGATTTTCCCGAATAGCATCGAATACTATTCTCAGCTTAGTTCCTGTCTCCCCCATATATTTTGTCATTAACTTATCCATTTTTATAGTACACAATGGAAGCCCTAACTCACAGGCAACTATAGAGGCTGTAAGAGTTTTACCTGTCCCTGGCTGCCCCTCTAATAGTATTTTCCTTCTATTGTTCAAACCAAATTTCTTTAATTTATCTCTTTTTCTATACTCGTTTAGCACACGATTAATTCTTTCCTTTATTTCATTCGTAACAATTAGCTCTGTCAATTTGCTGTAACTAATTGTTATATCGATTAATTCACTGATATCTTTATTAAATTGAATCAATTTAGTATCGTTATCTATTTTAGAATTTAAAATACTTCTGAGTTCTCTTGCAAATGAAGTATGACCTAATTTTGCTTCATGTGCAGCTAATTGCAGAACTATAGTTTTGAATCTATCGTCATTCTTTGAGACATGTGCTTCAATTAGCATCTTGATTTGATTTGCAGTTGCCACAATATTCAACTCCTTTCTCATGAAATTTTCATTTAAGATAAAGTTAATTACTATCCCCTTCTACAATTATAGGATGTAAACTTCAATAGTGCTATAGCCAGGATTGTCCATTACACTAGAAAGTCAATATGTTTATAAGAAAATTTTAGTTTTACATTATAAAGAGTTTTTACTAAGTTCTCTTTCCAATATTATTGGTAAACCAACACCTTTACAAAACCACCTGCTCAAACTCCGCAAACTCAATCCGATTACGCCCATTCTGCTTCGCCTGGTACAACGCCTTGTCTACCGTAGCAAACAACTGGATCAAGTACCCCTCCGGATTGTCCGGTACATGCTCGTACTCAAAATCCTCAATAGACAGAATGCCTATGCTGATTGTAATGGACACCTGCTCGATCTCGTGATCCACCACAATGAGGTTCGACTCCACCGCTAATCTCACACGTTCCGCTATTTGTTGGGCCAGCTCGCGTTCAGTATGCGGAAGGTAGATCATAAATTCCTCCCCGCCATATCGGGTTAGAATATCGGTGCTTCGAATGGATTCTTTGACGGCCTGAGCCGTGCGATGCAGTACTTCATCCCCGATGACATGTCCGTAGCGATCATTGATCTCTTTGAAGTAATCAATATCCAGGAGTATGAGTGAGAACGGCGTTTTGTATTGAATATTGGTAATGACCTCGTGATTCAGATGTTGGGTCAGATAACGGCGGTTATAACAGTCGGTTAGGCTGTCCGTCAGGGCGAGTTCTTCCAATTTGCGATTGGCCTCGGACAACTCCTGACGTATCAAGTCTAGCGCCTGATTTCGCTCCTGTAGCGTTACGTTCTGGCGATTCATCTCTTTTACATAGAAGCGCTCTTGAGAGACATCCTGGAACGTTAGAATATGACCCATGGGTTTACGAGAAGAATCCACAATCGGAGACGATTGGAGGATATAATGACGGATATCATCCCGCTCCACGATCACTTCAATTTGAGACAAGATGTTCTCTTTCTGTTTATATTCATCCATAAACTTCTGGCGGCTGCCCTCTACACGAACATAACCCAGAAATGCCTCCATATCAAAAGTATCCCCTACATGCAGATCCATGAAGGATCTGGAGGCTTTGTTCAATTCAATAATCATCTCATTCTCATCTAGTACAAGGATGCCGTAAGGAATGGTATTGATCACATCCTCATGAGCGATGGAAACCAGATCGAACACATTGTATCTTTTAATGACATAGACAAAAAAGAGATCAGACAGGAAAATCCCCAGCGACGTCAGTCCGGGAATGATGAACGGTAAATACGCTCTTAGAACCACATTAAGCAGAGCATCGATTGTTGCAAAAGCAGCCAGCACGAATATGCCCCATAGCGTAACTTTCACCTGTTTTTTAATCATGGAGGACGTTCGAGAAGAATAAAATGCTTTGAATAAAATAAAGAGGGACGTTACAAAGTAACTCACGAGTATAGCCATGACAACCCAGAACCAGGGTCCGTATGCCCGCTCAACATAACCGCCTTCCAGCGGAATGACGAATTCGTTCCACGGATTGGCGACCACACCTATAGCCCCAATCACCGCAGGGACAAACAGCAGAAAAGCACCTTTTGTATTCAAGCGCTCCGCATATCCGGAAATGAAGAGGGTCAATAGCAGCCAACCGCTCCCGAGCAAGGAAACCGCGACAAAAGATAACGTAACATAGAACAGCTGCAAGCCAGGATCATCCGTGAGCGTACTCGCAAATTGACAGAATGGCCAGAGCATCATCAACCCATGAAACAAAAAGTAAACCTTATGTAAGTTCGTAATTCTAACCGTAGCAAAAACATATACGTATACACCGAACAATAGGACGAATAGAAAGAGATCATACCATACTAATGGGCTCACGAATCTTCTCCTTTTTGCATGCGACAACTATAATGTCAATGGATTAGCATACTCCTTAATTGTTAAATGAACCTTCAAAAAAACGTTTAAAAGGTGTCTCTTCATTACTGCTATAGGTTAAATTAACCACATCTTATCACACCGCTAATGGAGTGAGTAGCCCATACAATGGCAATCCAACCAACCTCTGATTGAATTTTGCTCAATTTCTGCGTTTTTGTGAAGGAATTTGAACGTTTGGGATGAAAACTGGGAGGACAGAAGACCCTGTTACCTGTCGTAAGAAGGCAAGGAGGTACATATATAGAGCCCTCCGTCACCGGACGGCTCTCTTCTCATTCGTGCACAGTAACCAAAGGCTCATTGTCTGAGAACAAATCTGGATTAGCTTGAAGCATGTCCGTAATCACTTCTGTCAACATCGCCGCATCACACACTCGGACAACCGCGTCGCCAAGCATCCCCTTACGCATCGCACCTTTACGTTCAAGAACGTCATCCACTTTCCAAAAATGCTCTGACCATGACAATCCGCAATGTCTCCGGGAAGGCACCGAAATTTCGGTTCCATCGGGTAAAACCGTGCGTAACATCTCATGCCCATCCGTTAACCTGCCTGGGATGTCCACCCATTCTTCGATACCGTGGATAAACGTGTTCCTTCTCAGATCAACGCCCACCAAAAGGATGGTTGCCTTCCGATCAAGCAGCTTGCCCCAGGCAGAACCTCTGGCACATGGCGTATCGAAAAGATGATCATCCTTCGTAAAGGCTTCGGCATCCCGTCCCAGGGCAGCTACTGAATGCGTAGGATGCCAAGAACGTACAACCTCTGGTCGTTTGCGAAATAGCTCAGGCAGAATACCGACGCAGCATGGCGAGGATTCCACGTGGAACATCGGATTGTCTGCATTGATCGTAGACCATGTATGTGTTGGCAGCACAAGCAGTCCGTCCTTCATATACTCGGTCAATGCATCCAGCACCGTATCCGCGCCACCTTCAACTTCCCCCATGCTTTTCATGGAAGAGTGAACGAGCAGCGTTCCTTGGTCATCAATACCAAGTTGGCGCAGTTGGGCCAGGAAACTTTCTTGGGTATGCATGATTAATGGATAACCTCCTTTGGGCTATTATAGCAAAATAAAACGTAGTCGAAGGTACTAACATTATCCTCTGTTTGGAATGCGCGCGAGAACCGTTTCAGGCCGCATACCATGGGCTTCATGGCAAGACAAAGGGCCGGGGAACCCCCCGGCCGTAAGGAAAGAATTTGAATGAGTTCATGAATGAGTCATGAATAACTAAACTATTTAATCACAACGTACTCCAGGTTCACCAATTTCGCATAGGTCACGATCTGGTCTGTTGTCAGGTTCAAGGAAACTACGGTATGGTGACCGCCGCCATTCTCGATCCAGGCTCTAACCCCATCCTGGAAGTTAGGCTTCACACTCCACAGTACACGGGCTACCGGCAGATTAGGCGCTGGAACGGTTGGCTCGAATGCGGATACTTCGTTGATCAACAATTTGTAATGTGTACCGAAGTCTGCCATGGATACCACGACTCCTTCTCCGGCTTTGCCATCGAATACGAGACGTGCAGGATCTTCACGATCGCCAATACCCAGTGGGGACACGATGATTTTCGGTTTGTTACTGGCGAGTGTCGGGTCTACTTCAAGCATGTGGGATTGAAGGATCGCCTCTTGCCCAGCTGCCATCTCGTATGTGTAATCTTCCATGAAGCCTGTGTTCTCGTTATGGGCCATAATTTTCATCAGGCGGTCGAGTGCAGCCGTTTTCCAGTCCCCTTCACCAGCAAAACCGTACCCCTGCGCCATCAGGCGTTGAACAGCCAGACCCGGAAGCTGCTTCATGCCGTGCAGATCTTCAAAGTTGGTCGTGAAGGCACTGTATCCACCCTCGTCGAGGAAACGTTTGATCGCAATTTCGTAACTGGCTTGTACACGTACGCTCGCTTCCCAAGCTTCTTTGCTGTTCGTGCCATAATCGAATTCGTACAGGTCTGCATACTGAGCGATCAGATCATCGATTTCTTGCTCCGTTACGGCATTCACGTATTGCACGAGGTCGCCAATGCCGAAGTAATCAACAGTCCATCCGAATTGAATCTGTGCTTCCACTTTATCCCCTTCGGTTACGCCGACGTTACGCATGTTGTCGCCAAAACGGGCTACTTTGATGTTGAAGCTTTCGTTGTAGGCTACAGCTACGTCCATCCAATCCGCAACCTGCTGCTGCACTTCTGGACGCTCCCAGTAGCCAACGACGATTTTGTTTTGTTTTCTCAGGCGTGCATTGATGAAACCATATTCGCGGTCACCGTGAGCGGCTTGGTTCAGGTTCATGAAGTCCATGTCGATCGTCGCCCAAGGAATGCTTTCATTGAATTGAGTCGCCAGATGAAGAAGCGGTTTTTGCAGTAATTTCGTACCCCGAATCCACATTTTTGCAGGCGAGAACGTATGCATCCAAGTGATCACACCCGCCACTTCGTCACGGTAGTTCACTTCTTTCATGATGCTCGTGATTTTATCTGCGCTTACCGCCAAATCCTGCAATACGAGCGGGTATGGCAGCACGCCGCTTGCATTAAGGGCATCCGTGATTTTCTGTGCATTGGCTTTAACCTCGCCCAGTGCCTCTTCCCCGTACAGATGCTGAGATCCTACGACAAACCAAAATTGTTTAGCTGCTGTTGCTGACATGTAATCATCCTCTTTTCTTTTTTTAGTTGAACAAATGGGTTTACACTTACCACTCCGATTGCAGTACACTACATAAGGTCAGTACTAATTACTTTTGTCCGTAATACGCGTCTTTTCCGTGTTTCCGCAAATAGTGTTTATCCAAAATGCCTTGCGGCAGTTCTTTGGCAAAGTTATTCAATTGCCGCGCATACAGGTTCATTTTGCACACTTCCTCCAGCACAACGCTGTTAACGACGGCGGACTTGGCGTCTTTGCCCCACGTGAACGGTGCATGACCGTGAAGCAGAACTGCCGGGATCGCCATCACATCCAGACCACGCTGCTTGAACGTTTCAATGATGACATGGCCTGTCTCCGCTTCGTAGCCCCGATCAATCTCTTCCTGATTCAAGAAACGGGCACATGGCACGGCACCATAGAAGGTGTCTGCATGCGTCGTTCCCATTACAGGTACGTCAAGGCCAGCTTGCGCCCAGATGGTCGCCCAGGTGGAATGTGTGTGCACGATGCCACCGATTTCCGGGAAATGTTTGTACAGTACCGCATGAGTCGCCGTATCCGAGGAAGGTCTCATCTCGCCCTCCACCACATTCCCGTCCAGATCGACCACAACCATGTCGCTTGGTTTCATCACATCGTAGCTCACACCACTCGGTTTGATAACAAAGAGGCCGCTATCCCGATCCATCGCACTGACGTTGCCCCATGTGAACTTCACAAGCCCGTGCTTCGGCAATTCAAGGTTTGCTTCGAATACCTCTTCTTTCAATTGTTCTAACATGTATTAGTCCCTCCCGTTCTCTACCAGATGATCTACGGCCGCCTGCTCAATTGCGAGGCCCTTCCGGTAACGTTCGATAAATGCTTCAAATCCTTTGACGTCCGATGCATCCGGTGCAACTTCCTCACCCTTCACATCGCCAAAAACCTTCTGCTCCAGAAACACATCCAGGCTCTCCTGCTGATCCTTGTTGATCATGTACGAAGCCAGAAGCGCCATCCCCCATGCGCCGCCTTCACCCGCTGTAGACATGACTGACACCGGCACGTTCATTGCTGCGGCTACAATCCGCTGTCCGACAACAGGAGTCTTGAACAGACCGCCATGAGCCAAAATGCTGTCAATTGCCACATGCTCGTTCTTTGTCAGAATGTCCATGCCGATCTTGAGTGCACCAAAAGCCGTGAACAGATGCGTACGCATGAAGTTCGCCAGATTGAAATTGCTTTCCGGTGAGCGGACGAACAATGGACGGCCTTTGTCAATGCCCGTAATGTTTTCGCCCGAGTAATAACCGTAGCTCAGCAAACCGCCGCCATCCGGATCGGCTTCCAAAGCCTTATTGAACATCACGCTGAACAATTTGCCCGTATCCACTTCGTATCCCATCGCCTCGGAAAATTCACGGAATAATCCAAGCCAGGCGTTGATGTCACTGGAACAGTTGTTGGCATGCACCATGCCTACCGGACTGCCGTCAGGCGTCGTAACCATATCAATCTCGGGATAAACTTTGGATAATTCCTTCTCCAAGACGATCATCGCGAAGACGGACGTGCCGACAGAGATGTTACCCGTACGTTTTCTCACACTATTCGTTGCTACCATGCCCGTTCCGGCATCACCTTCCGGCGGACAGAGCGGAATGCCTGACTGCAAATCATTCGAAGGGTCGAGAAGCTTGGCTCCCGCTTCAGTCAACTCACCCGCATTCTCACCTGCGAGATACACCTTGGGCAGAAGGTCTTCAACCTTCCACGGATAACCTTTGCCTGCGATCAGCTCATCGAACTGCTGGATCATGGACGGGTGATAATTATGCGTGGACTCGTCGATCGGAAAAATACCCGAAGCATCGCCGATACCGATGGCCTTATTGCCCGTGAGCAGCCAGTGTATGTAACCGGCCAGGGTTGTCAGGTGATCGATGCGAGGCACATGAGCCTCTTCGTTCAAGATCGCTTGATACAAATGGGCAATGCTCCAGCGTTCCGGGATATTGAATTGCAGAAGGTCCGTCAGTTCCCTTGCGGCTGCCCCAGTAGTCGCGTTACGCCACGTCCGGAACGGGACAAGCAGTTCCCCCGCGCTATCCAATGCGATATATCCATGCATCATGGCGGAGAATCCAATGGAACCTACCGTTTGCAGCGTGATTCCATATTTCCGCTCTACGTCTTGCTTCATTTCACGATACGCAGTCTGAAGACCGGTGATAATATCCTCCTGGTTGTACGTCCAGTAACCGTCTTTCAGCAGGTTCTCCCATTCATAACTGCCTGACGCGATGGTCTCATAACGTTCGTCGATCAACACCGCCTTGATCCGTGTCGATCCAAATTCGATGCCTAGTGAAGTGGCTCCCTTGGTAATCGCTTCTTTCATATCCACATGACTCATGATCACGTAGTCCCCTCTCTGACCACAGTAGGTAAAAGTAAAAATAGTATTGGCTTACAGATGATTAGAATAGATTCATATTTCGCTTCATTGAAAAGAATGCGCTTTCCTTTTCTGACAGCCTTAGTATATTTTTTGTACGTACATTTGTCAATAATATATAATAGTTATACTTACATTAGTCACTATATAACAATTTAAAGACCTAAATCCTGAGCTCGACAGCCTTCTTTGTAGAGTACACATTTCTAGTTTGTGACTGAATTTGTACGGTTTATTTCGTAAAAGAGGCGGTTACATAGCCATTTGATTCGAATCATGATAAAATATGTACGTACAACTATGAATATGACGATGTTTATATAGATAAGTAACGATGAAAGAAGTGGACTGTGTGAAGCCAAAGTATCAGGTCATCATTGATGATATTAAAAGCAATATCCTATCGGGAACCTATAGCGTAGGTGAACAAATCCCTACCGAATCCGCATTGCAGGACAGCTACAACGTAAGCCGCCAGACGGTGCGGAAGGCCATACTGGAGTTATCGAACGAAGGTTTCCTGAGAAGCGAGAAAGGTTCCGGAACCTATGTAAGCAATCTGTATCGATCCAGAACCGGCGGGAACACGATGAAAAAAACCATCGGCGTCATCACGACGTATATCTCCGATTACATCTTCCCCTCCATCATCCGCGGCATCGAAGGCCGTTTGAATGAGGACAATTATTCATTGCTGTTAGCCAGCACCAACAATGATGTTGCACAAGAGAAAAAGGCGCTTGAGATGATGCTGTCTTACGGTGTGGATGGTCTGATCGTCGAACCCACCAAGAGTAATTTGTACAACCCCAACATAGCGTACTACCTTTCCTTTAAAGAACAGGATGTACCGTTTACGATGATCAATGCCTTCTATGAAGAGCTGGAGGTGCCTTTCTTTTGTCTGGATGACGTGCAGTCCAGCTATCTAGCTACCCGGAAACTGATCGCCAAAGGTCATAGTCAGATCGGTATTATCGCGAAAATGGATGATTTGCAAGGGAAATACCGGATGAAGGGATATATCAAGGCACTGGGGGAAGCCAAATTGCGTTTCCACCCCGAGCAGGTGCTTTCGTTTGATACGGCATCGAAGCCGGACCTGTCTACCAATGTGGAGGCGTTCCTGATCGAAAACAGGGATGCACTGACATCCCTTGTCTGTTACAACGATGAGGTGGGGCTGGAGGTCGTTCATGCCTGTAGAAAGCTGGGGATTTCCATTCCGGACGAGCTATCCATTATCGGCCAGGACAATTCATACATCGCCAAGAATGCCAACATCAAACTTACGACGTTAACCCATCCCCAGGAGCAAATGGGGCGCGACGCTGCGGATTGGGTCATCAAGAAACTGCAAGGCAAAAAGGATCTGCCCACCAGTACCTATTACCAGCCTGTGCTGATTGAGGGAGAAACGGTGAAAGAACTTGAGTTGGAATAGTATTAGGGCCGAGGTTTGGGATAATGGGGATTGCGGTATACAAGGGGGGGGGAATCACAGCCTCAACCACCCGCCCTTTGTCCGTGGTCGCCATGTTCTTGCTGATATACGAAAAGGCTGCCGTAATGGCAGCCTAAGATGTTTTGCTTTAGTCATTTCTTTTTAGCTAGAACGGGAACTGAACGGGAACTAACTCATAAGGAGTGTCTCCCCCGATGGAGAGGCCTCCATTATTTTGTGATACCATTCCAGAACGTCAACTCATCAATTGGCAGTCGAGTAGTCGGATGTCCCGGTTGCGAAGCTTTGCCGATGGAAATGAGAATGGTTGGAACATAACGATCGGGAATATCGAACGCTTCAATAAATTTATTTTTATCGTAACCAGCCATTGGAACTGTATCATAACCACGCGCTTTGGCGGCGAGCATGAACTGCATCGATATTAGACCACAGTCAAATATTACGCCTTCCTTGATATATTGAGGATCCATGCTTCCCAGCATTCCCTTCATATTGGTAACCAACGAATCCTTAACTTCCTTAGTCATATAACCTGCCTCCACAGAAGCGTCGTAAACGGAATCCACCTGTTTGATATACTCCAAATCACCCAGCACTGCAATAACGGCCGAGGCCTCTACCACCTGCTGCTGGTTGTTCGCGATGGGAAGCAATTGTTCTTTCAGAGCCTGATCATTAAAGACAATGAATTTCCATGGCTGCATATTTGCGCCAGACGGTGCAAGGGCTGCTTCAGTCAGGATATCTTTCAATTCCTCCTCTGAAATGTTGAATGTAGGATCGTAATGCCGTACAGACCGTCTTTCCTTTACCACTTCCATAAAGCTTTGCTCTTGTTTTACGCTCTCCATCCCATTTTGCCTCCCATATCTATACTGTGTAATATTTAACACAGTTAAAGATAAAAAAATACACCACTTAACTGTGCTAATATAAGCACAGTATATATGTGGATGGGTATGTTGTCAATTCTCCATGATCGGACTCATTCTGTTGGCCATATCGGCAATGGTGTATTTTCGCAGGATTTCCAACACGCTATGATTAATTTCCACCGTAATATCGTTGAACATGTCATGCATCTGCATACCAAAGGAGTGTTCGCCTGTGGAATCCAGCATTCCTTCACACAGCGATGCCTCGGTCTGAAGCAAAAGATATATATCGGCCAGTGTCACCGATTCCGGCGACTGCTTCATGCGATAACCTCCATCGCGTCCTTCACGAACCTCCAGAATGTTCTCCTGAGCGAGTTTCGCCAATATTCGGCGAATCAATGTTGCTTCTGAGCATAAATGATCGGCGATATTGTTACTTGGATAGCGGTTAGGACTATCAGACATGAACACAAGGGCCTGCAATGCCAAGCCGAATGCCTTGCTATTGGAGGGACAGGTATGTTTGGCCTTTTTCATCGTACAGGGCTCCCTTCTTCGTTGCGTCCTGTGTGAATTATAGCAAACCCTCAACTCCCGTTCAACACGGCATCGAGGTTGGCAGACAGCGACTTGCTACTTTAAACCAGAAGGTACACGCGATTGTGAACGTCTGAGTTTGTCAAAAATGTCAAAGACATCATTGCCCATGACGGATTAGGAAATAGAGTTCGCATCAGGGTTGAATAGCCGTACGGATCTCTGTCCGTACGGCTATTCTCGGTTAATAATGTGCTTTTAACTTATGGATTATTTCCAGAGCTCTTCAGCAATTTCTTTAATGAAAGCAAGCTTCTGCCACTGCTGCTCCTCCGTCAAGTGGTTGCCTTCTTCCGTGGAAGCGAATCCGCACTGCGGGCTTAGGCAAATCCGGTCCAGATCAACGTATTGCTGTGCTTCTTCGATCCGTTTCAGAATATCTTCCTTGCTCTCAAGCTCACCGAATTTGGAAGAAAACAGACCGAGCACAACTTGCTGATTTTCCTTCAGAAAACGAAGCGGTTTGAAATCGCCTGCCCGATCCGTATCATATTCCAGGTAATAACCTGAATAGTTATCAATGCTCAGGAGTGTTTGTGCGATCGGCTCATAACCTCCGCCTACTCCCGCATACGTCGATACATAATTACCGCGGCATACATGTGTCGTTACCACGAGGTCTTTCGGCAAGCCGGATACCACTACTTCGTTCAGCTTCGCAAGTTCATTTGCGTATTCGGCTACATTCACGCCGATCTGCTCCATCAAGGTAATGAACTGTTGGTCGCATAGGGCTCCCCACGTGCAATCGTCAATTTGAACGCTGCGGCAGCCCGCATCATACAGGGCCAGGATCGCCTCTTTGTACGCTTTCGCAATGTCTGCAAGAAGCTCTTGGCGGTTCGGGTAAATGGCTTGTGTGCTCTCCTTGTTATCCTCCCGGTCCAGTTCAAACAGGAACTGTGCCGCAGCTGGGATAGATTGACGCGCCACGACGTCATCGCCTGCAATGCCTTTTAGGAATGCATAATGCGAAACGAACGGATGGCTTCCGAAACGTACTTTGCCAGTCAGACGGGCTGTTTCGGGTCTGGATTGGGCGCCGTTAAATTGGTAGCCTTGATCGATAATGGTTCGATCCACACCGTCAAACCCCCAGAAAAAGTCCAGGTGCCACCAGGAGCGACGGAATTCACCGTCGGTTACCGCTTGAAGGCCAACTTCCTTTTGTTTTTGCACAAGCTTAATGATTTCGGCGTTTTCTACTTCCTGCAGCTGCTCCGAAGTGATTTCCCCGTTTTGGTATTTCAATCTGGCCTCTTTCAACGTACTTGGGCGCAGGAAACTGCCCACAATATCATATCGAAATGGAGTGACGGTCCGCTGTTTAGGTTCGGTTTGGATGCTCATATGTTAATCTCCCCGTATATCATTATTAAATTAAATATAACATATCCGATCGGATTTAAGTTCTATGTATGAACTATAGCAGGCTATAGCTATAAGCTATAACTGAGTTCAGCCTCCCTTTGTCCGTAAGCTAGCTGCATCCAAAAATTAAATTTATCTATCTTATTGACTTAAACTATGGTTTAAGTCGTATGCTATTTCTGTCGACAGCTTAAGCTACCGTTTGGAGGTCTCCAAGATGAAGTATTGTTCCATTAGTGAAGCTTCAGCCAAATTAAATATTCCAGAATCAACCTTACGTTATTATGAGAAAAAAGGGCTTCTGCCCTTAATCGAGCGTGATGATGCCGGGCGGCGGTTATTTTCAGAAAACCAGATGGCGCTTCTGGAAACCGCTGTTTGTTTAAAGAACACGCATATGCCCATTAGTCAGATTAAGCAATATATGGATTGGATCATCGAAGGAAATCGAACGCTCGAAACACGGCTTGATATGATGCAACAACACAAGCAAGCGGTGCTGGAGGAAATTTCGATCATGCAGGAATCCCTTAAGGGAATTGATTTTAAAATTACACGTTACACCCATCAGATACAGGAAAGAAACCAAAACGAGGACTAAGAGGAGCGAACATATATGAAACTTTCAGGAAATACAGTGCTTATTACCGGCGGAAGCTCTGGAATCGGATTTGCATTTGCCGAGCGTTTCCTAAAAGCCGGAAATACCGTTATTGTTACGGGACGACGTGCAGATGTACTTCAACAGGCGAAAGAAAAACATCCAGAGCTCATTACGTATGTAAATGATTTGAGTATTGAATCTGATCGCATCGCGTTGTTTGATTGGGCAACCGCCAACTATCCGAAAGTAAATGTATTGGTCAATAATGCCGGCATTCAACAACGTTTTAATATACTCAAGTCAGACGGGAAGAACGATTGGAGTTATTTCAACAAAGAAATTACAACCAATATTGAAGCTCCAGTTCATCTTTCCATGCTGTTCGCTCCATATTTGGCAGCCCAAGAAGAGGCAGCGATTATAAACGTCACTTCCGGGTTGGCCTTCACACCGTTTGCCATCGCTCCCATCTATTCAGCAACCAAAGCGGCCCTTCACTCCTTTACCATCAGTCTGAGACACCAGCTTTCGGATACATCTGTAGAGGTCATTGAAGTTGCTCCTCCTGCAGTAAGTACAGATCTGGGTGGAGCCGGCTTGCATACGCATGGAGAACCGTTGGATGACTTCGCCGATGGAATCTTCAAAGGTCTGGAAGAAGGCCACCAGGAAATTGGATATGGTACTTCTGTCGCTCGCTTGCGCATGTCCCGAGATGAAGTCGATGAGTACGCCAAACAGATGTATAACGCAACGAAAAGTTTAATTGAATAACTCGCCTGCGAGACACGTGTGACTCATCCATATCGCTGTACATTAACAAAGAGGCCATTCCAGCTACGGAACGGCCTCTTTACATTTTATATAAAACTCATGTATCTACTGACCTTGAATACATATGGAGATCATTAAACGTTCCTTCTAATGTGAAACGGAGCTTTTGTAGGAGCTTTATCGAATTCACATTTTCGGGATCAACCATTGCTTCGACTCGATTCAGTTTTAAAGATGAGAATGCATGATCTATCAAGGTAGAGACCGCCTCTGAAGCATATCCTCTTCCCCACGATGATTTAGCAATATCATATCCGATTTCTGCCTTTAAGTTGTCAAAATCCAAAGAATTATAACCACATGAACCTATAATTTCGTTGGACTCTTTTTTAATTATGGAGAAACGAATCGCCTTACGGTCTTGAGAGAGATCATCCAGAAGTTTGATCATTTCTTTCGCCTGCTCTACGTCAGTAAAACAACTAACATTCATAAATGTAGTAACCTCGGGATCAGACCAAATGGTGAACAAGCTCGAAGAATCCGACATCTTCATTTTTCTCAATTGTAAACGCTCTGTGTGTAACTCTGTAATCAATACTTTTACCTCCATTAGGATTTAATAGTTAGGTTTAAGATATTGATATCTGCGCATAGTTCAGTCCCTTCATTTCCAGGCTATTTACATTATACCAAAAATTTGACCGAATCAGAATCCACTCTAATGATCTCAAGTCAGCGTAAGAATGATTCGTTCCCCGGAACGGGTAATTTTGTAGATTCCCTCCTGCATGTCAATGCCATAGTGCTTTTTCAGCAGCCACTTTGCGTTACGATCCGTCTCCACGACGACCAGATAATCGTAGCCGCTCAGGAGATTGTCCATATTATCCTCATAGAACAACACGATTCCGTCTACATGCGGAGCATACAAAAAATACTTTCCGACATACTGCATGTAATAATTCGTGACCTGCTGGTCCCTGTCCGAGGCGTAAAACAGATACCTGTTGTTGTCCTCCTGACCATCTTTGTACCACCGATCGCCGGTAACCGCATGAATTTTGTAAGGGAGCGTCGTATCGTAGGTCCTGGCGATCGAGACGATCCCGTTGTATTCCGATAAAAGAATGGTCGCCGCAATCGCCATACAGCCAATAATTCCTTTTTGATAATGGCCCTTCGTCTTGACCGTCTTGAAGGCTTGGTAATCCGGCACTTCACCAATCCGATAGTGGAATGAACGCTCCAGGTCAATCGCTGCACATAGCACCAACCCACCTGCGAACAGCACCACGATACTCGACGCATAACGTTCAAAGCCTGCCAGCCTGATGGCCTCATCCAGCGGCATGGAGAAGAGATACAACGCCAGAATCCCTGCATAATACAGCAGCAATACAACATCCAGCGCAATCAGTGCCTTCCACAAATTCCACTTCTTTTTGAGCACCACGTTGGCAAAGATCGAAGCAGCAACCGCTACAAGCTGGAAAATGACAATACCGATGACTGGCCGTGTCGTAATATCCGTGCTCGATTTTATGAACAGCCACAGAATCTCATGCATCTGCTCTGCCGTTTTGCCGGATTGAATCCCGGAAGCAGCCACATCGAATTTGTTATCAACGCCCTGAAACACCGTTGCCATACGCCAGCTCCAGCCAAAGTATGGAATCAGTGTACCGCAGATGGTGCCCACCACGGCAAGCGCAGCTCTCCAGCTGGACTTTGGTCTGTGTGTTAACCATGTATACACCAGGAAGATCAGGCCGATGGCGGCGAAAATAATGCCTGTGCTTTTGATAACCGTTAGCACGCCTGCAAGCGGGAGCATGATGATATATGCTCGCTTGATATCATGACGATATTGGTAGACTACCGCCAGAATGGCCAGTGCGTAGATAGGGAGCAAGAAATCTACGAGCAGATTGGTAATCCGAATCGTAAGGTTGAAGAAGGACAGGGTAGATAACCCGAGTCCGAGAAACGCGTACAGCAGAAAACGTTTCTTCTCGGAAACGATGCCAAACATGGCGTAAAAACAGGAAAAGATCAGCAAACCCTGAGCCAGAAGCATCACGGACTGTGAATGTCCCATGAAGCGACAGACATAATAAATAAACGATGAGGTTCCTAACGGATAATTTTTGAAATCAATCAGGCTTGAATCCGGTGTCGGAAAAGCATCTGTGCTGAGCATCTGCTTCAAGACAATCGCCCAGTGGGAAAAATTATCGTAGTGCGTCAGTTGGTTCTGGAAGAGTACCAGCAAGAAAATGAAAGTCCCGGCCAGAAATGAAAATTGGAATAAAGAGAAAGAAAGGCGCAAGGATGCTCCTCGGCGCAATCCGAGAAACACCATTCCTCCATACATTAGTAATCCGACGATAAGAAGGACAAGGCTGCCCAAGTAGAGCTGCCCTGCCAAACCGCTAAGAAAGGCAATACATGCTATGGAGGAAAACACAAATACAGGGATGAACTCCCACCGTATGGATAGTACCTTTCGAACAAACTGCATGTAACCAATAAAGGAGAATATCAATAAAACTCCCATCACAAATTGAAGCATAAACAGCATCTCTATCTCTCCTAACCCTCTCTGGTGAAACGCTCGGCATGTGGATGGGTCAAATCACTCAGCAATTGATCAATCAAACCGTGCTCCACAATGTCGTCAATATTCTCCACCGAGAGAAGCACTTCGCGACGATTGGCTGTTGTTTTCCCTGTATGCTGCAAAATGACTTCAATATTACTTTGGGTATAAAAAGTAACGATTGCTCCTGCCGCCATGTCACCATGAACACCCGTAGCGGAAAAGAAGCGATAATTGAAGCTGCGCAGCGTACAGCCCGCATCATTGGTAAACGTAACGGGATACTGCAAGGAAAGCCGCGGCATTTTACGCTGATCCGATCTAGGCTGAACGATACGTTTTTTGACATTTCGCAGCATATCGTCGTAAGCCGTATCCCACAGATTCATCTGCTCTGGTAACGAGTGTTTGCGGTCATAGATAATTTGCATGTATTGACGGTTATCCGTCTCATCTACCGGCTCAACCGTCGCAGAATAACGCCAGCCTTCTCCGTCCTGTTTCACGTAGACGATAACCGCCTTGAGATTGGCCTCATACCGTTCGGATGTCACAGTAAGAGAGATCGTCTTCTGTTCCGGTAAATAGATGGGATACGGCACATAAAAGGCAATCCCATTCTCGGATACATCGACTGTTTTGGCTTGATAGCTCAGATTGCTGGCTTGATCGTATACCGTTACATCCTCTTGCGCCCGAATCCGCTCCGTCTCCCGGTACGCACGACGGCCAATCATGAAGAACAGGGCATAGCACAACGCAATCATATTGTGAACGAGCCAGAAAATAATGATACTGCTGAAGAACAGCGCAATGCCGTACTTGCCGTTAACATACCGAATCACAGCCGCAATCGAAAGCAGAAGCAAGAAGATATGCGGAAGTGCATACAACAGCGCAGACATCCATTTACGACCGCTCGCTCTGCTTTTGTTCGTAACCTTGAATTTTTTTTCGCGAATGCCCAGTGTTTCAAGGAGAACCGGCCAGATCAGATAAGGCATAAATATGGTATCAATCACCTGACTCCAGCGCTGATTCCGAATATTGCTGGACAGATAACGCATCGATACGCTGTAGAAGAAGTAGGATGGAAGCCAGAATATTAGGATTTGCCAGAAGGTTGTATTTACAATCTTGAAATCGAATAGTGCAAATAAAATAGGCGCCAAAATGAAAATTAACCGGTTAAAGAAGGACCACCAGTATAAGAAACTGCTTAAATACGTCACTCTCGTCCAGAAAGGAAGCTTCTCGGATAAGGGAGCACGCGTATTCTGCAGGCTCTGAATAATCCCCCTTGCCCAGCGAATCCGCTGCTTAATCATGCTCGGGACGGTTGTTGTCGTCTGCCCGGCAGCCTGAACCTCTTGGGTCGCATAGGTAATATAGCCTTCCTGCTGTAAGCGGATGCTTGTCTCAAAGTCCTCGGTAATGGTATTCAGCGGAAAACCGCCGATCTCTTCCATGCCTTGCCGGGAAATGACCGTATTGCTTCCGGTATAGGCTACCGCATTGGAGGCATTACGCAGGATATTCACTTCTCTGGAGAAGAAATCCTGTTCATTCGGAATCCCTTGCTCTGCGTAGAGATTAAACTGAAATAGATCCGGATTGTAGAAGCTCTGAGGGGTCTGTACCAGCCCCAGCTTGAACTTCTTGTCCATTTCATCCTCACGGCGGAGCCGCCATTGTCCGTTCTCTTCTATAAATGTGGAGAGCAGGAAATACGGGACGGTTTTCATCAAAAAGGTATGTTGCGGAATCATATCTGCATCAAAGGTCGCAATGAGTGGGGAAGAGGTTTTGCTCAGGGCATTATTCAGGTTGCCGGACTTGGCATGCTTGTTGCCGGGGAACCCCAGATATCCAACGCCAAACTGCTTCGCAAGCTCCTCCACCTCAGGTCTTCCGCCATCGTCACATAGATAGATATGGACCTTTTGCTTGTCCGGGTAATCCATAAATGTACAGGCATTGACGGTTTTATATAACAGATCAACCGGTTCGTTATGGGTGGCAATGAAAACATCCACATCCGGATAATACTCTGGAGGAACGATAGGAAAGTCAAGTTGTGTACGTGCCTTTTGCATCTTTTGAAAGAACAATTCAAAGGTGGTCAGTACAGTTACCGTCTCAGCCACAATAAGCAGCATGCCGAAGATGACGTTCAGTACGCCTTCTCCCCATGGCAGTGTAAAGAACATCCGCCATAACAAATAAATCGACATCAGGATCATGGTGATGATAAAGAAAATATGTTGCCTTTTTTCGTTTTGCACTACAGCTGCTTCCTCCTTGCTGCAAATACCCATCTTCGCTGCAATTGAAAACTGAGCAGGAACAGCAAGGCATCACAGACGAATTTCGCAATTTTCTCGTCCACGAAGAAAATCGTATGGAACAAATATACACCTGTACTGGACAGCAGGATGATTAATCCGCACAACGTCAAATAACGCCATAAACTGCCCTGGCTATCCTCCTTGCGGAATACAAAGTGCCTGTTCAGTACATAGTTGACCACAATGGAAATAATTCTCGCAATCACGGTTGCGAGCAAAATTCTTAGATAATCCTGCTGAGCCAGCATAGGCCGCAAAAAGTCGATCAAAAACCATGCAATTCCCAGATCGACAACAGAACTCGCAACCGAAGAGGAAATAAATCGCAGGAAGTTGGAGAACAGCACACCCATTACCCGGGCACTGTCCTTAACCGCTTTAAAGTGTGTTCCTGCATTTCCATTCTCATAGATGACTTGAATCGGCATGGTATGAATCGGGATGCCCGACTGAATGCATGAGATCAGCATTTGCAGCTCGTATTCAAACCGGGTGCCGCGAACATCTTGCATAAATGCAAGCAGCCCGGGGCCAAAAGCACGAAGCCCGGTCTGGGTATCTGACAGCTTTTTGCCGTAAAGCACAGCAAAAATAGAGGATGTCATCCGATTGCCGAGCAAAGACTTCGGCGGTATGCCTCCCTCGCTGAAGTCCCTTACCCCGAGAACCAGCGCATCAGGTTGAAGTCTCGCTTCTTTTGCAAGTCGGTATACATCCTCTGCTGCGTGTTGTCCATCAGAATCCGCTGTAACGACAAAGGAGGATGCATCAAACTGCTGTCCGATATACTGAAATCCGGTCTTGAGTGCAGCACCCTTTCCCAGATTTTCCGTATGCCGCAGCAGGACACACCCTTTCTCACTCAGCTCCTCGAAAATCAGCTGGTACGCTTCACCAGATCCGTCATCCACAATGACAATATTGGTCAAGCCATATTCTCGCAATTGCCGTACATAGGCCAGAAGTCTCTCATCTGGCTCAAGCGATGGAATAAGGATGATCGTTTTTCCGTCTTTCGTTTTATCCATAATCATCCCGTTAAGCCTCAATTCGACATATTTTCACAATTTCTTTTGGAATATTGTGAGTATAACATCGAAAGTAAGGGGCGTAAACGAGAAAACTGAATCTATTCATGTGATATCCTTTGAAGGTCGTTGCTCTGTGTTTTGCGAACTAATCGCTCATACCGCTCTGTAAATTTTTATATCCACTCCAGCCTCGGCTTGCAGCCCTTCCCCGACCAGCATATCTCCATTTAAAAAAGACAAAGCCTTGCTGTTTGTAATGATTCTGGGAGATGTACGGAACAACACACCTTTCAGCTGTTCGTGGATCTCCCCATTATTCTCAATGTATAGTTCGCAGTCCTGACCTGTATAATCCGTTCCCCGAAGCATGTACCTTGCTGACAAGCTATGCTTGTCCCCATGCTGTCCAATGATTTGGGTATCCGTTGCTCCACCAAGTACAATCCCCTGAAAATACTTCCCTGTCGCATGACCTGTAAAAGAAATCATGACGACCGAGTCACCACTGTCGTTCTGCAAATTGAAGGTTTCCCCTATCACCACGTGCACCGTAAAAACCTCTTCCCACTTCATGCTAATCCTCCTCATATGTAAAACCAAGTCATGACAGGTGGCTGAAACCCATCCAGCTATAGAGCATCAAACTCCACTCCGAATGCATGGAAGATGGCCCTATACTTATTTTCAAATATCGTCCACCGATTTTCAGCTCCATACTTTTCCTGCAAATCTTTCAAATACTGTTTGGCCGTTGCTATCTCGTTGGACTGTAAAAGCAAATGAAAGCTTTCTTCACTCAGATGCAGGTATGGACCCGACATGTAATAATCCACAATCGATCTGGCACTGGTCATCGTATCATAAACATGAATGGCTTCGTCCAATCCGCCTAGCAGCGTATTTCTCAACTCATTCATACATGTGTCAGGATGGATTGCAAAGCGATCCGGCATATCACCGGCAAGATCACCGATTCTGGCTCTAAAATGGCATTCCGCTTCCTTAGGTTCCACCAACAGCCCTTTCGACTGGATCTGTGCAAGCTCGGCTGCATAAATGCCGCAGTTCACATAAAACATGACATTGTCCGCGGAATTGCCAGCCGATTTTTGAAAATTAAACATGTAGATGAGGCCATCTGTTTTTCGGTTAAAATTCAAACCCTTTCTGACGAAACCGCGCTCGGAAAGAAACGGCTTTACATCCTGCTTCATCAGATCGTTAAATCGCTTCTGCAACTCCATCCCTCCCAGGAGAATGATCATTATTATAAGGCTACCGTATACACACACTTATGACCGATGGTTATGCAATAATTTAATCCCAATATATCACACTCCCTCTTTGTCCTCGTGAACATCCTTACAGAATCCTTAGAATTCCCCTTTAAACTGTGGAACTAGAAAGGATGATATACTATGTCGGATATTATTTTAGAGACCCATGAGCTATGCAAAAGCTTCAAGCGTCAACCCGCCGTTAACAACGTATCGTTGAAAGTACCTTCTAACTCAATCTATGGACTCTTGGGTCCAAATGGCGCAGGCAAATCGACTACGCTCAAAATGATCTCAGGTATGCTGCGGCCCGATTCCGGGCGTATTCGCATTCATGACCATGAATGGACACGCAAGGATTTGAACGGAATAGGCGTACTGATTGAGGCCCCGCCATTGTACGAGAATCTGACGGCGAGAGAGAATCTCAAAGTGCGGACACTACTCCTCGGACTGCCACAGTCCCGGATCGAGGAGGTGCTCGCCATAGTTGATTTGGCTCATACCGGGAAGAAACGGGCCGGACAATTTTCCATGGGCATGAAGCAACGGCTGGGAATTGCAAGTGCCCTCTTGAACCAGCCCAAGCTGCTGATTCTGGACGAACCGACGAACGGACTGGATCCGATTGGGATTCAGGAGCTGCGAGAGCTAATTCGTTCTTTTCCCAAGCAAGGGATCACCGTTATTCTGTCGAGTCATATTCTCTCCGAAGTTGAATTGGTAGCGGATCAGATCGGCATTATCGCTGGCGGAGTTCTGGGCTATCAGGGAAGCGTCCCTCGTGGCCCAGAACTGGAGACCTTGTTCATGCAGGTAGCAGCAGCCAACCGGAAGGAAGGCGGTTTACATGCTTAGTCATATTAAGGCTGAACGTCTGAAATGGCGGCGCACCTTCATCCCCAAGCTTGTCTGGCTCGCCCCTGTATTCACGTTACTCCTTTGCGCTGTTCTAATGGGCGGACGTTTATTCCAAACGGGCGCTTACAACTGGTGGTACACGATGCTTTTGCCTGGATCGCTTTCCCTTGCCTGTTCACTTGCTCTACAAAAGGATGCCAAGATGAAATACCGTGGCCTGTTCGCTCTGCCCATTGACCCAAGGAAACTTTGGGCTGTGAAGATCATCGCAATTATGCAGTGGCTCTTGGCGACACTTTTCCTATTCCTGATCGGCATTACGTTAGGAGGAATACTGTTTGGCCAAACCATACCCCTAGTAAACAGCGCCGCTGGCAGCTTCCTGATCTTCCTTACTATACTGTGGCAGATTCCGCTGTGTCTGTTCCTGGCTGCGCGTCTCGGATTGTTCGCCGCTATTCTGCTTAATATGTGCGGCAATATCCTTGGCGTCGTTGCATTCAATACAGGCGGACTATGGGATTACATTCCTTATACGATTACGTTCAGGCTTATGTGCCCTGTTCTGTCCATCCTGCCGAATGGACTTCCTGTACCGGCCGGTAGCCCGCTGAGAAGCACGAGCGAGATCTTTCCAGATGTCCTGATCTCCGTGGCCTGGTTCATAGTGCTCTCCCTCCTTACAGCACTATGGTTTCACAAACAGGAGGCGAAGTAGCATGAATTCCATACCTAGATTGTTAAGAGCGGATCTGCTCAAAAGTAGGCGCACACCGTTTCTCTTCATTCATCTACTTGCTCCGCTGGTCGGGGTTAGCGTATTCTTAGCTTACTATTCGTACTCCCCGTGGAGTGCAAATGATAAGGTGCTGGCGTTTATGCAGTCCCTGGGATGCGCATTTCCTATCCTGATCGGACTGGTCTGTTCCATGGCGGTTGAACAGGAAGCCAATGCGGGACATTTTCAAGGTATGCTGGCGATACCCGCGAGTAAAGTTGCAGCCTTTACAAGCAAGCTGCTGCTCCTGTTGTTGTTTGGCTTTGCGGCTGTTACGTTTGCCTACAGCCTTTTTGGACTCGGATTTGGCCGGATTTTGCATCAGGACAGACTGGGAATGGCCTTTTACCTTGCCGGGGCAGTTATTCTGTTCGGCAGCCATATATTTCTCTATCTTCTTCACCTGATGATCAGCCTGCGCTTTGGAAGAGGCACGTCTATCGGGGTAGGGATAGCGGGGAGTCTGGTGGCTGCCTTAATGCTAACCGGGCTGGGTGATGCCATCTGGCCCTACATTCCCTTCGCATGGGGCGTCAGATTCATCTCACTGTGGACCATTCATGCTTCAGATATCCCGTTATCCGCTGCTGTATCGGGATTGAATGCTGGAATCACGGTGTGTATTCCAGGAACCATAATCCTTTTCCTCCTGTGCGCTGCCTGGTTCCAGCGCTGGGAAGGACGATCAACCGATAATTAGACACTACTTATAAATCGAGGGAACAACTATGGCAAAAATACTGGTAGTCGACGACGAACCCGCCATTCTGTCGTTGATCCGTAACGCGCTTATTGCAGATAAGCATCTGGTAACAATCGTCTCCGACCCCAAACAGGTACGTCTGACTGACCTTGGGGTATATGATCTTATTTTGCTGGATGTCATGATGCCGGGGGTGGACGGCTTTACCCTTTGTCGGGAGATCCGTGCCGCCGTGGATTGCCCGATCCTTTTTTTGACGGCCAAAACGCAGGAAACCGATCTGATGTATGGATTAGGACTAGGAGCAGATGATTATATTATGAAACCCTTCGGGATCGGTGCGCTTCGGGCACGGATTAACGCACACCTTAGGCGGGAAATCAGGGAGCGGCGGAATGTACTTTACCTGGACAACGTGCGCTTCAACCTCTCCGGTAAAGAGCTGTTTATCCAAGAAGACAAGGTGCCTCTAACCAAAAGCGAATACGAAATTTGCGAGTTTCTGGCCCGTAGCCGCGGACAGGTATTCTCCAAAGAACATATTTATGAAGGGGTCTTCGGATATGACGGAGCAAGTGACAGCAGCGCTATTACGGAACATGTTAAAAACATCCGTGCCAAGCTAAGCAAATGCGGAATCGACGCCATTGAGACCATCTGGGGGATCGGATATAAGTGGAAACTGTAGAACGAATTAAAACCGTGCGCCTTCGCACCTTTTTCCTGCAATATCTTCTATTTCTAAGCTTGGGAACGATCCTACTGCTAGGGGTATTGCTTGGATTGTTCGCACTGTCACTTGCTTCAAACGCCGTGCTGCCTGCCAACTATGTTGAGAAGGAAATTGCTGCATTCACGAATCGTCTTCACTCAAGCCCTACTGTAACACCTGATATGGTCCCGGAAATACTCGATTACGCGGTCTTCACCCGTAAAGGAGAGCTTCTCAACGGTAATTTGAGTCATGACAAGGCATTACATCTCTGGGAGATGACGCAGCAAGGCAATAATCAGGATTTTTATTTCTATAAAATGGCCGAGCGTGGTCAAGAGGTATGGATATTCCGGTATAGCCTAACACCGCAATATGCATCCTCCCTGCTGCGCAGCTATCTGCCGAACCCTCAGCTATTGGGGGTCTTGTTCTTTATCTTCGGCATTCTGCTCCAGGCAGCATTACTCGCTGCCCAGTTCGGCAGAAGGCTCACGAAGAAAATGGCTGGATTGGTGGAAGCGACAGAGAACATCCAGCGAGAGAATCTGGAGTTCACAGTCAAGCCCAGCGGGATCACCGAAATCGACAATGTATTGGCCTCGCTGGATCGAATGAAGAAAGCTCTGCATGCTTCACTCCAACAACAGTGGGAGTTGGAGCGTTCCCGCCGAGAACAAATTTCCGCGCTGGCCCATGATATCAAGACCCCGCTTACCGTTGTCCGCGGAAATGCCGAGCTCTTGCAGGAGACGGCACAGAACGAGTTCCAGCGGGAGTACAACGGATATATCCTCCGCAGTGCAGAGGACATAGAGTCCTTCGTGCAGGAGGTAATTGATCTATCCAGCATGCAGTCCAGATCATCTCGCCAGAAAGCCCTTGTCCCTGTAGCGGCGATTATTGAAGAATTAGAGTTGCATTTGAAGGCCCTCTCTGCCGGCAAAAATCTGTATACGTCTGTCCAGAAGGAGAATCTACCGCCGTTTCTCTTCATAGATCAGGAGCTGCTTCAGCGGGGAATCATCAACATTATCGCAAATGCAGTCGAGTACACACCCCCACAGGGGAGTATTGCCTTACTGATTCGAGGTGATGACTCAGCCGTACATTTTACAGTCACAGATACAGGAGATGGCTTCTCCCCAGCCGATCTGAAGGATGCGGCTAACCAGTTTTACAGGGGCGATCAGAGTCGAAAGTCCGGCAATCATCATCACGGGATGGGACTATACATTGCCCAATCCGCAGCTCAGGAGCATAGGGGAAGTTTAAGCCTGGACAATGTATCTCCCTCCGGCGGAGCGAAAGTGACGGTAAGCATCCCTGTTGCCGCTGCGGAGAACGACCGGGAAGGTTGTCAGCAGGAATAGTAGATATTAGTAGCAATCAAATCATCGCGCGATATGTAACGACAAGATTTTGAATCAAGACCACCCCATGACAAAGGATGGCCTTTAGGCTCTCTAAATTACTTTGATTGCTTCGATATAAAGCTCAATGCTCACTTCGTTTCCGACGACAATCCCACCCGTTTCCAAAGGGGAGTTGAAGGTCAGGCCAAACTCATTGCGTTCGATACGGGCTGTTGAATGAAATCCCACTCGTTCCCGGCCGCGAGGGTCTTGATTAAGTCCTTCAAAAACAGTATAAAAGGTGACAGGTTTTGTTACTCCATGCAGCGTTAGATTGCCTGTAAGCTCATATTGCCGTTCGCCAGCAAGGACGCAGCTGGTGCTTTGAAACGTAATGGCTGGATACTTGGCAGCATGAAAGAAGTCTTCGCTTCTCAGGTGTTCATCTCGTTGCTGCTGGCGAGTTGTAATACTACTTGCGTCTATGGAAGCCTGGATGCCCATGGTTGTTACATCGTTGGGGTCAAAACTTAGGATCGCTTCGAAATTCTCGAATACTCCTTTGATTTTATTAATCATTAAATGGGTCACCGAGAACTCGACGGAGCTGTGATCCGGGTCCACTTCCCAATGTATACTGCTCATAAATAAATTCCACCTCTGTAATAAGATTTTGAAAAAAGGTCTCCCTGTCTCCAAGCACTGCGATATTCGCATGCACCTAATATACAAAAACGCTACTGACAACGTAATGTCAGTAGCGTTTTAGCGTTCTGTGTATGATTTACTGTTGGTTAGAAAGTGTTTATCATCAATAAACATACTAATCAGTATATGATTGCCTTTAGCCAACTCGCCCGTTACTTTCTTCATCGAAGGTAGAATATCCGACATCATTATTTTTCCACGTAGAAGAATTTAGAGATTTTTTACATCAGATGTGTTTTCCTGTTTTAATATAAGATTTGAATAAGTCCTACATTATGAAGCTTTTGCTGCTACCGCTTTTTGAATTAAAGCTTTTGCATCGTTAGTAGAAAGACCTTGTTTCGGTTGAAGCGAGTTTTTGCCTGCTGCACTAAGAATACCTTTGTCAATCAATTTTGCCATCGATTTCACCGCATAGGCAGAAACAGTTTTGCCATCTTCGAAACCTGCAATGATCGTAGCCGCATTTTTATCAGAAGCTTGATCGTTCAACAACTTAGCAAGAATAGTGGCCGCTTCTTCACGAGTAATCTCACGATCAGGATAGAAGTTACCACCGAAGCCCTGAATGAATCCCGCATGCCTAGCTTCAGCGATTGCATCTGCATATGCAGCGTCAGCAGCAACATCCTTGAATGTAGGTGCTGCAGCTACTTCGTTCAGTTTCAACAGGTCTACTAAAGCACTAACAAATTCAGCACGGGAAATAAATTCTGTGGTTACAGGTGTTTCTGTTTGTTCTGTAGGTGCTCCAGCCAGATTCGTAATACGTCCTGCTGTTTTAGCTTGAATAGTGCCGCCTTTATACGTATCTACAATGTACTGGTAGAATACATCCAGATCGATCGGACCTGCTAGAGATGATTTAGCATCCACTAGCACTTTATAGTTATCTCCACCTGCTGCCATAAAGTTGTTCACTACAGCCGTATATGTTTTTGCAGGATCAATAGGTGTGCCATCTTCCAGACTAAGACTAGTAACACGTTCTGCCACTGGCTTATTGAAGTCTGCAGTATATTTCAAGCCAGAGATCTGTAGCGTTTTGGTGTTTGGTGTTCCGTCAGCGTTGGTACCCCATTGCTGCTGCAACAAGGTTTTAACTTGTTCGCCAGTCAACTCCAGTTTCACTAGAGTATTGCCAAAAGGTTGGATTTTAGCAAGATCGGCAAAGGTCACATCGCCTTTTGGCAGATCCGCACGAATACCACCTGGATTCATAAATGCAAAGTCAGCAGCGCTTGCCTTATCACCAAAGTCTGCTTGACGCATTGAATCCGCAATGAGGTTGCCAAGAGCGGCTTCGTTATTATAAGCATCTGTACGGGTAACAGAACCATCCGTTGTACCTACTGGCTTAGTCAGCTCAGGATGCTTGTCTAATGATTTTTTAATAATAGCCAAAGATTCCGGGTCTTCTTTAACACCCTCTTGGAAAGTCGTAGTAACGGTAGCTATTTTTTCGGTTACATCCCCGGTAGCTGGGTCAATCATCAACTTAATGTCTTCAAATGCCGTGCCATATGAATAAGCCTGAACGATCAACTTTCCATTCACTTCACCGTTAGCTAAAGCGTGATTGTCACCCGCAACGATAACGTCAACAGGGGAATTTGCTGGCAGCGCTTTTGCTAAATCGGCCGCTTCTCCAGTGGTTACGCCTTCTTTGGTGGATGCTGGATCATGTGCCAAGACGATAATCGTTTCTACACCTTGATCTTGCAATTCTTTTGCATATTTATTAACGGCTTCAACTTCTTCTTCTGCGCTTAAGAAACGCACACCAGCTGTCCCAGATGGGGATACTTTGGCAGGTGTGGATTTAGTCACTAATCCGATGAATCCGATTTTGACTCCGCCCACTTCTTTAATAACATAGGGCTTAATCAGTGTTTTGCCAGTGGCAGTTTCAATAACGTTTGCATTGACGTAATCAAATTTTGCACCAGCATGAGTTACCTTGCCTTCTTTTGGATCAAGACCACCAAAGATTTGAGCTTTTAATGCACCAATACCTTGGTCGAATTCATGATTGCCTAGAGAAGCTACATCAAATCCCATCATATTCATCCATTCCATGGTAGGCTCATCACGATCGAGAGATGAGACTGGAGCAGATGCACCAACAGAGTCTCCATTATGGAAGAGTAGGGAATGTTCATATTTTGCTTGAGCTTCTTTTAAGTAGGTTGCTAGAATTGGAGCCGTTCCTGCCTTTTTATCACTAACGATCGATGTGGTATCCAACTGACCGTGGAAGTCATTGATACCAATCAAGTGTACTTCTACATCATTGCCTGCGGCAGAGACAGAACCTGCTGCGCCCAATAGTTGGGTGAGTAATAGTGCAGCAGTTGCCACACGAATTGTGCTTTGGCCCAGAACTTTTTTCCAATACATGAATTAACAAAACCCCTCTCCAATTTTCGATCCTGAAATATTTTACCATAGTCCAATTCATAAATATCGTAAAATATATTAAATCTATGTAAAAAAAGTGGGAGATTGATATATTCTTTCAACCAAAATTTGCTTTCCGCTCTATAGAGGTAGAGATGCTTCTCGGTTCACCGCTATTCCGCTTTGGTTTTATCTAACATGTTCATCAATATAACGGCTGCCTCTGCTCTGGTGGTTACAAATAAAAATAAATCGTTTGCCAGGCTGAACTACCATCCGTAAGGCGAGAGTGAGACTAGTAAAAGTATTCATTTATGTCTTCATCTATTGAACGGATAGATTTCCATAGAAAATAATGTATTTTCTCTTTTTAGTTGATATAATGGAATAAAAAGTAATATTCGCTAAAGGGTCACCTACATAGTCTGCTGAAATAACAAGCTTCCGCCGACCTCCAACTTCCTCAACTCTAGGCAACACATATCCATTTACATACTATGCATTCCAGCAACTAATTTTGTCTATTAAAGGAGGTGAACCGGAGAGCATTGTATATCTGATTTCCCTTTAATTATTACTGGGGATGTGTTGATTGCTCTTTCACCACTCCTGACCGAACGCTGCACAGAAACATGCAATATCTGTAAGGGTTTATTGTACTTCGTATGTAGCCTCAACCATTCTAAGGAATATAGGAGTGTGTCCAATGAATAATCTATTTTTCCCCAAATCTCTTCGAGTTTTTTTAGCTTGCTTGCTGCTTTTAGCCTTTGCCGTACCAGCAACGGCTTCCGCTGGCTATCTTGGAGATAAGCTCACTATAGGCGGAAGCATGGCAAAGGGCGACTATCTCACCTCCCAAGATGGCAGGTTTTCAGCCATTTGGCAGAATGACGGGAATTTTGTCATCTATCAGAATGGTTCTTCCCTTTGGAGTAGTGGCACCAGTAACAGTGGGGCTGTTTCGTTCAAGTTTGAATCATTGGGTAAGCCGGTCATATACTCCTATGGCGGATCATTTAAAGATGTATACCAATATGGCTATCGTTATGGATTCAATCCTGTCTCTGGTAAATTTGAATATTTCTATGGTTGGGGGTATGATCGGGTTTGGGTGATTGATACTTCTACACTGCAAGGCGTTTGGTCTCCCAATACCGCCTCATGGATTCCAGGTCATCATGGGAACAGCTTGCCAGCTAATACAACGGGTGACACGCTAATTATGCAAAGTGATGGAAACTTAGTTCTCTATAATACAACCCTGACCAATAGTAATTATCCTAATAGTTGGATTCCTGTCTGGGCTTCAAATACAGGCGGGCGTTAAAATCAGAATGAGAGCCGCATGATGCGCGGCTCTTTTTTGTTTATTTAAGGAAGTTCATAGATTCACCACTAGGGCGGCAAACTGCTCCCTGGATCGCTGAACTAACGTCCTCCGTTACGATGCACATGCACTTATTCAAGAGCTTGGTTTGAAGCGTTATGTGGTCATTGGTCATTCAATGGGCGGTAAGGCTGCACAGTTATTGGCCTCACGTAACCCCGCTGGTTTAGAAGCCCTGATTTTAGTTGCACCATCTCCCCCGACTCCTCAAGACATGCCACAAGAAATAAGAAATGCAATGGTTCATTTCTATGCTAATCGTGAGGGGGCAGAAATTGCCTTTGGTAATATTACCTTACTTCCTCTTGAAGGAAATATTCGTGAAATGGTGCTCGAGGATATGCAAAAAGGAGCTCCCTCAGCTCGTGCGGCATGGCCTGAAACTGCAATGCTTGAGGATATATCTGCAGAAGTGAAAAACATTAATGTCCCCAAACTTGTGCTAGCCGGAGAATCTGACCCGGTAGATCGGTTGGAAACGCTGAAAAGTGATCTACTGCCTCGCATACCTCATGCGGAACTACTTGTCATTCCCCAAACTGGACACCTTTCTCCTTTGGAATCACACAGCCAAATCTATAAGGGAATATCAAGTTTTCTGGCCAAGCAATTCCAATAGACTGCTTTCGTCAAAGCAGGTTTGCTAAACATTGCAAGAGGCATATAATACAAGACTCCCAACTTTTCTGTTGGGAGTCTTTTGCCGCTGGAGATATGTGGGTGCAGCCGGATAAGCCGCTATAATACACGCTTTAGATCGAAGACCCTTCGAGGAAGATACATTCGTACTTTATCGAAAGCTCTGGAAATATCGGTTTGCTTGAGTTACCCGCAGTGTTCTATTCATCTCCCTCATTAACTGATACCTCAACTCCTCGCTATAACATAACTGGCTACCGGTGTAACGAAATCTATACTCCCACCAATGCAGGTTACACACAGAACCAACAAGACCTCTGAACTATCCTGCCCTTTAAAAGGAGACAGCCGATCGTTTTTCGTGGCCGGCTGCCTTCGTTTGTGGCTGAGATTATAGTTACCCATCCCTTGATTCAATCTTTTGTATTGTGCCACAGTCCCCTATTAGGACAGCATTAGTTTAGTTACGCCCATTAATTGCTTCTCGATCGATTCGTCAGGATCGCGCTCGCGATAATACTGAAGAGATGGTCAGACCTTGGAGCAGACGACGGCTGGTTGCTGAGCCAAGCAAGCGCAGCAGCTAGCGAGAACAGATCGTCACCCTCCATGTCGGTACGTGCCAGACCCTCAGCCTGAGCACGAGCCAGAAGTCGCGTGCCTGCCGTGCGCATTGTGACGCATGAAGCGTGGAGCGCAGACTCCGGGTCCTCCTTGGCAGCCATCATGACGTCCACAACACCTTGATAGTTGCCCGTGAATGCAACGACCTCGCGCAGCCACGACACGAGTGCATCTTCGGGAGAACTCGCAGTTTCAAGTTCACATGCTTTTGCCGTAAACTCGTCAAAGCTTGAACGGAGCAGGGCTTCGAGCAGCGCCTCTCTCGTAGGAAAATGACGATACAGTGTGCCTAGCCCGACACCGGCTCTGCGAGCGATGTCACGCAGCGATGCATCGACGCCATGATCGGTTATAACGACGTTCGCAACTGCGAGTATGTGCTCATAGTTTTTCATAGCATCAGCTCTCATAAAGAGACCTCCTTGACAAGCGGAGCATCGCTCCGTATAATCGTAAACGGAACAGTGACCCGTTTAAACGGAGCACCGCTCTGGTAAGTATAACTCATCTGCATGAAAGGAGAAAGTAAGATGTCCATAGATACAATGAAAGCAATTCGTCTACATGAATTCGGCGGCCCTGAGGTACTGCGTTACGAGGAGGCGCCGCTTCCCGAGCTGAAACCAGGTGAAGTGCTTGTCCGCGTTCATGCGGTGGGCATCAATCCCCCCGACTGGTACCTGCGCGAGGGGTATAAGGATCTTCCTCCTGAGTGGCGTCCGTCGGTACCCTTCCCCATCATCCTGGGAACCGACGTGTCGGGTGTCGTCGAGGCAGTAGCCACGGATGTGCAGGGCTTCTCCGTCGGTGATGAAGTTTATGGCATGGTTCGCTTTCCTAGCTTTGGGGAGAGCGCTGCTTATGCCGAGTATGTTGCCGCGCCAGCTTCGGACCTTGCAATCAAGCCAGCTGGTATCGATCATGTGCACGCCGCAGGGGCTCCTATGGCAGTCCTCACCGCATGGCAGTTCCTAATCGAACTAGGACACAATGAGCCGAACCCGCTTCAACCGGAGATGCATCGTCCGTTGCCGCTAAACGGCAAGACGGTGCTCATCAATGGTGCCGCTGGCGGCGTGGGACACTTCGCGGTGCAGCTGGCTAAATGGAAGGGTGCTCACGTCATCGCGGTGGCGTCGGGCAAGCATGAGTCGTTCCTTCGCGAGCTCGGTGCCGACGAATTCATCGACTATACCAAGAGCCCTCCCGAGGACATCGCTAATGACGTTGATCTCGTCCTCGATACCCTCGGCGGTCCCACCACCAGTCGTTTCTTGCGTACGCTCAAGCGTGGCGGCGCTTTGTTCCCAGTGTTCTTAGGCTTCTCCGATGCCGAGGAGGCCGCAAAGCTGGGCGTAACGGTATCAATGACCCAAGTGCGCTCGAATGGCCCACAACTGGCGGAATTAGGGGGCTTGCTCAATGATGGGACGGTTCGCGTCGCCATCGACAGCATGTTTCCACTTGCCAATGCTCGCATGGCGCATGAACGAGCCTCCAGTGGGCACATTCAAGGCAAGATCGTACTCACGGTAGAGTAAGGACGATAGCTCGAAGATTTTCGCACTCCTTGTAAATTGCGATTATCTTTGAGGAAATTTTGCATGCTTACTTAATTCAATAAAAAAAGGATGAACATGAATGATTCTACTTATGGGCTACGTACATCTAAATCCTTCTGAAGTAAATGAGTTCACTGCAGACGTTCGGGACGTCGTTTCCAGCACACGAACTGAAACTGGATGCCTCTTTTATGCCTTTACTTTGGAGGATTCACGCGCCGGACGCATGCTGACTGTTCAGCGGTGGGAAGATCAAGAATCGCTTGCCGCTCATGTTGAAAGACATGAATCGGCGCCATTTTTAATGAAGTGGGGAAACAGGATGAGAATGGACGTTCAAAAATATGATATCTCAAACGAGCGTTCGTTTACGGAGTAAAAGAAGTCGAGGAAACCGGGGATTCCCCTTTCTCTCACACAACAGGATTACTCTTGCAGCAGAAGTAAGAAGGATCCGCCGCGACGGATCCTTCTGCTTTAAATTAAACTAAAGTATCGGCTCGGCACATTGAACATAACTGCCCTTTATAACGGCGTAGTTATGTGTTTTATGTGGCTATTATCTGCCCTGATCGGCTTCCGCCTCTATGTCCGTGAACCAGAACGTATTACTGGTTTCATATTGGCATCCGATTAGTTTTCCAAATATCATCGACCGAACTCTTTAGTAAGGAGAGAACATATTAAGGTATCAGTAAATAAAGTGCCCAGTTTAGAAGTTCAAATTTAATTTATCGAACAATTTCGGTTTAAATCGTTTTAATCATATTTCCATCAATAACATAATCTGCTCCGGTAATCATTGAAGCTCGCTCCGAAGCAAGGAAAACTGTAAGGTTCGCAATATCTTCGGCTTCTGCAAATTTCCCCAATGTTATACCAGCCATTTTAGGTAGCTCTTCAAAAACTTTTTCGGAAGCCATCGCTGCAACTGAACCGATTGTTTTGGCCATTCCGTTTTCAGGGTCTTGCCACAAAGGTGTTACTACCGGTCCAGGTGAGATCGAGTTAACTCTAATATTACGAGGTCCAAACTCACCAGCCAGCATTTTCGTCAAATTATTAAGTGCCGCTTTGGTGGTGCCATAAATAGGCAATAACAATTCGGGCATTTGTGCATTTACTGAAGAGATATTTACAATTGCACCCTCATTGTTCTTTAGGATATGCGGTAATGCTGCTTGAGTAAAACGAACAACGCTAAACAGGTTTAAATCATAAAGTTGTTCCCATTCCTCATTTGGCGTAGCCAAAAAGCCTTCTCCTCTCCTCTTGTCAACCGCCCCGACACTATTGATTAAAATGTCGACTCTGCCGAACACTCCACCGAGTTTTTTAGAAAGTTCAACTGTATTGCGTTCCATACTGACATCAATAGGTAGATGTTTGACTGATTTTTTTTCAACAAGATCAGCCAATTCCTCCGTTAATGTCCGACTTACCGCGACGACACTTGCCCCTTCCTCGATAAATTTTCGAACGATAGCGAGTCCAATTCCTTTACTTGCTCCGGTAACGACAGCTACTTTGTTGGCTAAATTAAGATCCATGTTTACCCTCCTAAAGCTAACGCTTTAAAGTTTAAAATCCCTTTATTTCCAAGCATTATTCCATTGATGATAACAATGTTTCGAAGCGATACGCTGTGCGATCTGAATTTGCATGAATGAAGTGTAGAATGATTATAACTTCAAGAAGTTAACGCTTTGAGCGCCCCTTACGGTAAAGATCACGGAGATCCTTTTTGCGGTTTTAGCCCAGCGAGAGACTGATGGAGGCATTTTCCTCGGGTGTTCTGAGCCAATTGCCGTAAGCCAGGGCCACTTCAACAAAACGTTGCAGAGCGGTAGATCCTTATTTTTACGCAATAGGAGTACCATTAGGCATTTCAGTATCCGGCCTTAATAGAATAACATCTCCTTTTTCCGGGACTCCTCCCAAAACTAATACCTCCGATTTGAATCCCGCAATGCGCCGAGGAGGGAAATTGACGATTCCTATAATTTGCTTCCCTACAATCTCCTCAACCTTGTAACGCTTAGTTATTTGTGCACTTGAGGATTTCATCCCGATATCCGGTCCAAAATCAATCTTAAGCTTTATCGCAGGGATCTTTGCTTCTTCAAAAAACTCCGCTTCCTTAATCGTTCCGACACGAATATCTAGTGCTGCAAAATCATCGATCGTTGCCAACGTTTTGCCTCCTCCACTAAAGTCTTTTACCGCTCACGAAAAAATCTCTCACGCTTTCCGGCAGAACTTAATGAGTTCCGCTCGGTATTGCGTTTTACTGCGCTGGGCGGAACGGCTGCAGGAGTCGAATCCCTTCCTCAATGGATCCCTCCATCAGTTCTAAGAGCTGGGGCACCAGTTCCTGCATCCGGGGGGCGCTCAGGTGCCGATTGAGGGCATCCCGGTTTTCCCAGCGCTCGTAGATGATGAATGTGCCAGGCTGGCCTTCTACCTCGTGAGCCTCGTAGTCAATGTTGCCCAGGTCGTTGCGCGACGGGGTGACAGCAGCAGTCATGAATGCCTTCATCTCGGCTTCTCTCCCTGCCTTAGCTCTCGCCTCCCAGAGTACAGTAACGTAAGGGTTCTTTGTATCGTTCATACTAATTCCTCCTAATTTATAAATACTTCGTATTTTTTGCTTTACCGCTTTCTCAAATGGGGGAATTCCCCGTTTATGCTTGAAATTCCAGTGTATCAATGGCTTAGTTTAATGCTGTTATAATCGTCCAAAAGAACGATTAAAGTTTTGGCCCGCAAGAACATCTTGACGAACCACATCTAAACGCCGTGTTTGGTATTCACCCAAAGCTTTTGTTATCGAATTCGGATACTGTTTAATGGAGTCCATAATGGCAACCGTATCATCAAGTGAGTCATTAAAGCCTGCGCCAGTCATTGGTGACATGGTATGAGCTGCATCGCCGATCATAGCTATTCTTCCTTTTGACAATATATTAGGGATGTATTCATTAACAGGTGCCCCGATTAAACTGCGGTCCTTAATCGCGATTTGCAAAATTGCATCATCTTCTTTATTCCAATTTGCTTGGCTGGTTTGTGATAGTTCTTCTAGTAGCGAATCCGGAATAGCTTCACCGTATAAGGAATGCTGGGCAATCCCGCCCTTTAATACACCTAATTCAGACAGCAAATGATTATGCGAATGATCAAACCAGCAAAAACCAATCCATCTCTGGCCAGGATTGGTTCCTCCTTCTATACCTGGCATCACCGCAGTTGTCAATGTACCGGCAGCACTATTGTTGAAATAAGCACTCGAAAGTTGCCGTTTTTTCCAGTCTTTCTTTGGCAGCAGTTCTTCGTCCACCTTCCCTACCCAAACCAGATAGCCAGCATAATCTGCAAATGGTTTGTCAGGGTTTAAATAGCGGCGGACAATACTGCGATATCCATCTGCGCCAATCAAAAAGTCACCTTTAAAGGTCTGCTCCTCTTCACTGGTAGCCCAAGCAGATGATTCATTTTGCCCAACACTAACAATTCGTGTATGGTGCTGAAGGGTAATACCAGGTTCTTTAGCGACTGCATTGCGCAAACGTTCTTGAATGGCTGACCAGGCTTCAACATTGTTGTTACCATTGGATGCCAAGTGTCTTAATTCTCGTTCAATTTCACTATTACTATAAGGCTTTGTTTGCAAACGAATAAAAGCACCATTTCTTAATGATGAATCTGCACGTTCAAGAATGGTAACTGTATAACCAGAACGAGATAACGCAAGCCCCATCATTAGACCACCTAAAGATCCACCTACAATAATGGCATGTTCAAACTTGTTTTGTGGCATATTTCATTCCCCCATTTTAGCTTTCTGTCCAAGAGGATTCGTGAAACTGCCCGTTACTGCAGCTTCATCTGGCTGCGGAGCATCCGGTCGAGGACTTTGTCTGGGAGAATACGGACCAGTCGGGTCAGCAGTGCCGAATCGCGACCGACCGTATAGCGGGTGCGTGGCTTTCTTTCGTGGATTGCGCGTGAAATTACTGCTGCCACTTTCTCAGGGCGGATACCGTCCGTTGCCCACGTTTCAGCCTGAGCCTTCACGGCGTCAAAAAGACGATCATGGCGTCGGTGCTGGTCCGGCGTCATCAACTTGGCCAGCCGCTCCGCTGTCGTAATCCCGTGCTCCGACAGGCCAGTGCTGACGCCACCCGGAGTGATCATGATTACCTTGAGCCCAAACGAGGACATCTCCCTGCGGAGACTGTCATTGATCGCTTCCATAGCATACTTTGCAGCCGAATAAATTCCGAAACCGGGCATTGAGATTTTTCCGCCAACGGATCCGATATTGAGCACGCGCCCGCCGCTGTTCAGCAAGGCCGGGGTAAGCGCCTGAATAACCGCGACCTGTCCGATCACGCTGACTTCGATCTGGCGGCGAAATTCATCGAGCGGAACCATCTCAAGAGGTGCATTAACGGCAATGCCGGCATTGTTGACCACGGCGCGCAAAGGGCGACCAAGCGGATCTTGCTCCACTCGTTCGGCCAGCGCCTTTAGTGTGTCGATATTGGTAACATCGACGATCACCGGCTCGATATTTTTGCGTCTGATTTTGTCGGCGTCTTCCTGACGACGAACCCCCGCCAAAACATGAAATCCTTCAGCGGCGAGATGCTCCGCGGTAGCCCTGCCGATACCGCTGGACGTACCTGTAACGACGACCAGTTCTTGAGTTTTCAATGACATAGTATCCCTCCTGGTTTTGATAAGACATGGATCACGATATAGCACCGCTATACCGGTATTATAGCACCGCTATACAAAGTTGTATATAGCGGTGCTATATATTTTCTAAAATGTTGCCCTGTGGTCTGAAACATCGTTTTAGCGGGTGCTGCGTGATACTCTCGGCTTACCACATTTCCCTTATCACACAACACAAATCCAAGAGAACTAATGCTCGCATTCTCCAAACATAAAAAGATCGCCATCCTCTGGAGGTCCAGGAGGATAGGCGATCTTTCTTATGCGTCTTTTAAATTGGGGCTTTGCCTGGAGTCTCCAGGCTCTGTCATTGAATCCCTCATTTTGAATCGGCGTCCGGCCTTTGGATCAAAATGATCTGCATTACGCTTTCCCGAATGAGATCAACAACGTCGGGTTGGGGTGGGGGTACCTTACGAATCTGGGCCGTCACATAGAGCCAAGAGGCCGTATTGGCGGAAGCCCAGACCAGATCTGCCGCAGTCTGGGCTGACACAGCCAGTTTGCCTTCAGCGGCGACTCCCTGAATATTTTGCACTAGTGCTTGGTACGAATGATCTGCCGCCTCAATATGGGCGCCCTCGAGTAACCGCCCCATCATCGCCGCATAAATCCGAGGACGGGCTGCCGCGAAGCGGACATAGTCATCCCATCCTTGACGAAGAGCCATCTCTGGAATGGTGGACTCCACTGCGGCAATCTTGCTTTCAAATAACTGTTTGAATGCTTCCACTATAGCTGCACTTAGAAGTCCATCGGCATTTCCAAAATGGTGGTAGAGTGTAGGAGCCGTAACCTGCGCGATCGCAGTTACAGCTCGCGTCGAAAATTTGGCTCCACCCTCCTCTTCGAGTACCTTAAGAGCAGCTGCCAATATTTTGTCATATGTGTTCATACGTCCATTATAGCAGTGCTATACCGGTTATACAAGAGTACGAATAACATCGACCGCAGCCTTAGGGTCTGCTCCGATCTCCGTTCTCTAGCATATCAAGCAGCAGGCTGGCAAGCGGAGCCGGGAATTGTGCGCTTTGCGCCGCTGCCAGAAAGAGACCGACGTCCTTCTGCGGAATTTTGCTTTCGGATACGGATGCTGACTTTTCGGCAATCATTTTGCCGTAGCTTTGATAGATTGGGGCGGTAAACAGTGTGCTCGTAAGCATATTAACCGCCGCAGTAGGATCAACACCGCTGCGCTCAGCTATTCCTAGTGCTTCTTCCAGTGAGCGGGCGGCGGAGACAATAAGGAAGTTACCGATCAGTTTGATGATTACAGCCGAACCGGCTTCCTCGCCAAAGTCAAAAATCCCCTTAGCTCCCATCGCATCCAGCATCGGCCGGACCCGCTCCTTTGCTTCCTTGGGACCCGCTATTGGAATCCACAATTGCCTGGCAGCGGCTGCCTCCGGCCGTCCAAAGATAGGCGCCTCAACATAGACGGAGCCATGCCGCGCGTGCAGATCCGCCAGCTTCCTGCCCGTATCCGGCGACACCGTACTCATTGATACATGAATACCGCCTATGCCCAGGCGTTCTAGGAAATCTTCGCTTTTGACGACGTCTTCCAATGCTTCATCGTCCCAAACCAAGGTGACGACGATACCACCGGTTGTCACGGTGTCAGCTGGACGGACCGCCTGCAGCGCACCTTGGGCCACGAGCGGCTCCGCTTTTTCTGGGGTGCGGTTGTATACGGTCAATGCATATCCTGCTTGGAGCAGATTGGAAGCGACTGGAACACCGAGCAGTCCGAGTCCGATAAATCCAATGTTTTCTCTCATGAATTTAACCTCCTTAGAATGCTAAACATGACGTTAACGTCATGTTTAGAGTAAAAAAAATTAATCGCTATCATTGGCCTCGAGCCATCGCTCGAAACGTTCTATATGTGACTGCAAATCGCTGCGGAACTGCCCGAGCGCTTCAAGCCTTTGATCCGTGTCGTCCAGATGTTGGCGCAGTATGCCTAGGACTTTCCGCTTCGGCAGCACCCCGCTCGTATCCGTAAAGTAAAGCTCAATTACGTCCCGAATTTCCTCCAAACTTAGGCCAAGCTTCTTCAACTGATCAATCTTACGCAGACGAGCTACCGTTTCTTCCGTGTAGTAATGATGACCATTGCCTTCGCGCTCGCCTGAAGGAAGCAATCCGATGCTCTCGTAATAGCGAACCGTGCGCTGGGTTACCCCTGCTCGTTCTGTCAAATCTCCAATGCGCATGCGGTTCATGATGTATCACTCCTTTCAAGATATAACATGACGTTAACGTCATGTTTGCATGATAGCATTTAAAATGGAAAATGTAAATACACCTGAACTTTGCCCTACTTATGGTACGGTTCACCCCGATTGATCTTCACCGCACGATAAATCTGCTCCACCAGCACCAGCCGCATCAACTGGTGCGGTAGGGTCATGCGCCCAAAGCTCAAGCGCTGCTTCGCGCGGCGCAACACCTCATCGGAGAGCCCATGGCTTCCTCCGATGACAAACACGACATGGCTCGTCCCATACGTGCCTAGCTTGTCGATCTCCATAGCCAGCTCCTCAGAACTCCAAAGCTGGCCGTCCAACGCGAGCGCGACAACATGCGCCTCGCTCTTCACATGCGCGAGGATGCGTTCGCCCTCGCGCTCCTTCACCGCCCGAACCTCAGCTTCGCTCAGGGTATCGGGCGCCTTTTCGTCTGCGACCTCGATCATCTGAAACTTGATGTACGGGGCGAGACGCTTGGCATATTCTTGAATGCCCAGCGTCAAATATTTTTCCTTCAGTTTGCCCACGCCAATAATCTGAATCAACATGAAGATCCATTCCTCCTAATCGTCCAGCGAAATAATTTATACGTACGATGCCTCAGCACATCGTTTGTTCCAACAGTTAAAATTAACACCTTCTACAGTTGTCCCCTTACTTACTATACATTTACGTCGCCATCCTGTCTCATTCCCACAAGCTAACGAACTCCATACACCTTATCCGGCTCCATTGCAGCTTCATTAAAATTTAAAGAATCTAAGACACCCTATTACAAGCAAAATGAAGTTCCCACATCTCTTTCGAGGTCAATTCATGAATATAACGTGCCTGCGATTCGTTAGATCTCAACGAGACAGCATTTCCCCCCATAAGAAGTCTCAGGTTCTTTAAAGCCTCTCTTCTCAACTCCTAGGCAACCGCCAAAAAACACAAAAAGAGCGCTCCGGCACGCTCTCTTTGCTTCTTGCCTGTGATGTTCATACCGGATGGCAGGCGAGCGAGTACACCCATGACAGACACACCCGCTGCGGATGCCTACACAGTACGCTAGACGACTAGAAACTCGGCCTTTTGTTCGCACTCGGCGCATTTCGCAGGCGGGTCCCAGTCGGCAAATTCCGTCTCCTTCAGATCAACGATATCTGGAGCGTCCTCATACTCATCAACAAACATGTCGATGGCAATGTCCACGTGTTCTTTGCATACAACGTACATCCGTTAAGCATCCTTTCTGTAACCAGCTATGTTCCCGATTCACAACCGCTTTTCCTATACAGGATAGCCACTTCTCAGTTCTATCACACCTGCCGCTGAAAAGATACCCCCATCCCTCATTTATCGCGTCCAACTCCCACCAAATCTCTGCATGCGGCAAAAATAAACACAAAAAAGCACGCCTTTTTGACACCTTCCGGCGCCTAAAGATCATGCTTCTTTAAATCTATTTTCGCATTAATGAAAATTCCTATTCATCCGTTGCTTGATACCGTTGCAATCTTTCTCTTACCTATGAAACAAGGCGGGGAAGCCGGGTTCATCATAGGCATATCAGTTATTCGAGCCCTGACTGAGCCTTCGTCAGCAGCTTGCCACCTTGAAAAGCAATAACGGCATTGGCACCATTGCCGGCTGTACCTTTATAGTTGTAAACCACCATGTTCTCCGCTTCACTCAGCGCTTCCCCTTCTCCGCCAAGGATTTCGATGACATCTTCCACTGACATGCCAACTTCAAGCTTCTCGTATTGGGCAAATGTAATCAGGATTCCGTCACCTTTCCCAGCCGACCCGTTGTTTCCCGTGGCAGCAGGAGCTTTCCCATCAGCTCCATCTACCGCAATCACAATGCTGTTCAGTTCGTTCACCTTTTTCTCCAGATCCGCGATCTTCTTGTTCTGCTCACTAGTCTTCTCACTCTGGTCCGCAAGCTTTTTCTCCAGGCTTGTAATCTGCTCCTGTAAACCACTAACATCGGCAGACCCCGATGAGGACACTTCGGAAGTACATGCAGACAATAGAAACAGCGCCGATACCAGACCTGTTCCCCCCAGCAAGATTTTCATCAACCGTACCATTGTAATAACCCCTTCCAATCCGGATTGAAAAAATAGATCGACAAACTGATGTTACTCGCACAACCGCACACCACAACACATTCCCAACAGTTTACCACAACCGGGACCCTCCATGACAGGGCCTTTGGCTCTGGTCCTAACTGATCATGAAAGACGACAAAATTCTACTAGTATCCTCATGACTAAGATTTAAAAGCAATTCAACTTTCATGCAATAAAAAAGAGCTGATCAACGAGTTGATCGACTCTCCTTTATTACTCTATGGCAATGCTAAACGATATAAAGGCCATTCCCTTTACTCCGGTTTATCCGTCAGCTTCACCGACACCTTCTCAGCGTTGCCATCCCGATAAAAGGTTACTTCGAGTGTATCGCCAATCTTCTTCTTATCGTACAGATATTTCCGCAGATCAAGTGTAGAGGTAATTTTTTGCCCATCAAATTCGGTAATGACATCATTCAGCTTCATCCCCGCATCGGATGCCGGGCCGGATGCCTCCAGCACGACCACACCACTGTCCACGTGGGATGGCAGCTTCAGATCCTTGCGCTGCTCGTCATCCAGTGGAGCATATGGATTGCTCAGATCGACAGTATACACGCCCAGATATGGACGAGATACTTTGCCATTCAGCAGCAGGGAATCCACGGTTTTCATCACTTCGTTCATCGGAATTGCAAAGCCGAGGCCTTCCACACCTGTATCGGAGATCTTCATCGTGTTGATACCGACCACTTTGCCGTTCAGATCGACCAGTGCACCGCCACTATTGCCCTCATTAATCGCTGCATCCGTCTGGATAACGTTTTGTTCCCAATCGTACACGCCGTCCTGGTTAATGGATACCGGCAGGATCCGATCCGTGTAACTGACAATGCCCGATGTCAGCGTACCACCCAGTCCAAGAGGGTTTCCGATTGCCAGGACCGTCTGGCCTCGCTGAAGCTTGCTGGAATCCCCAAGCTCCGCAGCTGCACCCAAACCTTTGTCCTCTGCCGACAATACCGCAATGTCGCTTACGCGGTCTTTACCGACCAGTTTCGCCTTGTGCGTTTCTCCGTCCACCGTCACAATCTCCAGATCGCTCGCACCTTCCACGACGTGATGATTGGTCATAATATAGGCCTTGCCATCTTCCTTCTTGAAAATAACCCCTGATCCCAGCGCGGAATCCTCCAGTGACAGGCTGCTGCCCGTCTTATGATTCACGATGCTTACCACAGAAGGGCGGACCTCTGCCGCGGCCTGAATAATCCGGTCATATGGATCAGCGGACTGAGCTGTCTGCATGCCACCGCCACCGTTCCCCGTAGCATTTGCCAGAGGTAACGCAGTAGGCTGTGTAATAAAGCTGAACAGCGTCACGGTCACGATGGAACTGATCACCGAACTGATTACCGCTACCTTAACTGTGGAGCTAAAGCCCGTGCGAGACCTGCGCGGATTTCTCCAACGGTCACGTCCCCTGCCTCCAGGGCGAATGATCTGAAGTTTACCTTTCTGTTCAGGTTCGGCGCGTCTTGATACTTTGGTTGAATAAAAATCGTCTCCAAACAATCCCATCGTGATCCTCTCCCCTTCGTTGTCACGCATCAAGACCCTGACTGCCGCCTGATCGTTGTCGCATGGCCAACGACTATATCCTTACGTTACCCCACTCCGGCCACAGCCGAGCTTCCGATCGCTGTTATCCCCGAATTTCCTCGATCCCTTTCCAAAGGGTGAAATCCTGTGATAGCGTATCCTTCCAAAGCAGCTTTCTTTCAGAAAGCTTTCAAGCGAACGCTTCGCTTCTCCAGCTTCGTTCTGTGTCCTCCGTTACGCGTGTACCGTAAATACAAACTCATTCTTCCATGCGTTCCTGTATAAAAAAAATGTTTTGCATATCGCTGCATCCCCGCTAACTCGGAATGAAGCGTCTATGTACAGCAGAACGGACATCCAATCCTGCCTGTAACTCTATCAGAAATGCTCTCGCATTCTACGACCTGTCATTTTGCGTACGCAAACCAGCCTCTATTATAATGCTCCTTATATACTAAACACGCCAAATCTTAAAAAGTTGCATAAATACGAAGATTAACGGAAATTTCCGCTATAACGCGCTTAACAATAAAGGTCCATAGTATCTATCACCACAAAATCCGGTTCGTTAAGCGCCCTTTTCGCAATTCCTACGAAACTTTTTCATCTTCTCCAGCAAAAATCTGCCTCTGGTTCAGCATACACGTCCCTTACGTGTAATTATAGCGGCAAAAAGAGGAATGTTTTCCACCAAGCCTGACTACAATAATAGTAAAAGACAATTCGAAGCTTCATAGAAGGAGGAATACCATTATGGATCGCACGCGTACACTCACGGCCATGGATGAAGTTCATATGGCGGCCAAGCTGGCCGATCTCAAAGAGGAACATTACCGCAATACACTTGCCCTAAGCACCATGATTGAACTGCTCGTCGACAAAGGCATTCTGACCCGCGAGGAAGTGGAACGCAAAGCTGCCGAACTCGACAGCTTTATGGCTCACCCACCCTATCCCATGGCGTAGGCCGGTCATAATACGTATCACAGAGCTTGAACTCATGATCCCGATAAAAGCAACCACGGCTCTCCATCGCATCACGCACGGTCATTTTCGCCAAGTCCATCATATTATGATCCCGGCTCAAATGTGCCAGATACGTGCGCTTGATGCGTCCGTTCATCAGTTCACTGAGCGCTGCTCCCGCCGCTTCGTTCGACAAATGCCCAATGTCGCTAAGAATGCGGCGCTTGGTGTTCCATGGATACCGCCCCATGCGCAGCAATTCGACATCATGATTCGCCTCCAGGACGAGTACATCCGAATCCGAGATCGCATCGCGAACCTTGTCGCTCATATACCCGAGATCGGTCGCGACGGACAACTTCTCACTGCCATCATCGAACGTGTACCCTACCGGTTCCGCTGCATCATGGGAGATCCCGAAGGATTCCACGCGCAGGGAGCCAAAATCATGCTTTTCACCCGTCTCAAACACCCGCCGGTTTTCCTCTGGAATCGCCCCAACCGACTTCTCCAGTGCTGCCCATGTATTCGTATTTGCATAGATTGGTAAATTATATTTCCGAGACATCGCGCCTAGTCCTTTAATGTGATCGGAATGTTCATGTGTAACCAGAATCCCGTCCAGCTCTGTTCCCGAAATCTCCCGTTCCAGGAACAATGCCTCGAGCCGCTTCGCACTGAGACCCGCATCAATCATGAGGGACGTGCCCCCATGCTGTATAACTGTGGCATTCCCTGTCGAACCGCTGGATAACACGGTAAAATAAATCCCCATAACGCATTACTCCCCTGGTTTGTCTGTCTTGGGACTGAATACATCCCCGCTGATGCCCTGCACATATAACACTTCGCCACTTTCCAGCACGAACCGCCATGCCGGCATCGCCACCTGCATATCTGAATTGAACAACTGGCCGTAATAGCCCAGCTGAATATCTTTGACAATCGCATCATCTGGCAAAAAGTTCTCGATCAGCGTACCCAGCGCCTTCGACGCCGGAAGCACCTGCTGATCGCTTTCCTCCGCTGTCGTAATCCTCACCGGAGTCTGACGGTAACCCGTCATTTTCTGGTCGCTATAGAACAGCTCCAGACTAACATTGAAGAGCGGCCATTTGCCATCTACCAACGGATGAAGCACGAATGCCCCATCCTCAGCCATCAGCTGATCCAATCGATACGTACCGATCTGGGGAATCTCGCTCTCCAGCGCATCCTCCAGCTCGCTTTGCGAGAAGATTAGCTTGCTGTCCACAGGCTTTTCCAAGTCGACCTCAATACCTGTCTTGTTATCTTCAATAAACTCATAAGACAGCTTCGGCAGCTTCGGTGTCTCATTCGGAATAGGAGCCAATACCTGAATGCCCTTTTCCTCCATCGCCTGCTGTGTATTATCCGCCAAGGAAGTGAAGTCCAGATTGGCTCCGGCCGTCTCCCGCGCATCCATCCAGATCTGGTAACCCAGCACCAGATTGAGCAGCAGGAAGGCATAGATCAACACATTTTTCGCCCGTCCCCAATCCAAAACATCCACCTCCCTAGAAGTTAACTGACTAAAATACTCTCAACAACTCACAGAAAATACTGCCCAATGTCAACGTTAGCGTTAATCATTTGACACTGTAGACTGTTCAAAAAATTACGCTTCACCAACAATATCACAGGTACGTACATGTGGCTGATCACTGTTGACATACCGCGTTGCACCATGCGTTGGGAAACACATCGTATTTACGTAACATTCTCTTGGAACGTCAACATGAAGATGACACGCTTATATCGTTATTTCCGGCTAACGAACTGTACACGCCTTATTTGCTCCATTTCCCGCAAGTTTGTAATCTAACGAATCTGAGAGAAGTTATTTCAATTATTTATAGGTTTCCCATCCGTTTTCACTCATTTTCGATGGAATAACGTCGCTGATGTTCGTTAGATTTCGAGTTTGAGGCTAATCCGGCATTTAAGGCTTGTCAGATTCGTTAGCTTTCCGACCCGGCGAACCTCCCTTGCAAACAGCCCACAACAGCGATCGGAAAGTTGTTCTGACCGCGGAGTGGATAGTGCAGCCCACCTTATGTTTAATGACTATAACCCATCAAGAAACGGTGGTTTCCTCCCCGTTTCCGAAACGGATAACCCATACGGGAATCAGCTTCAACCCGTCCTCGATGCTGGATGGACGGTACGCCGGATACACGTCTATGACTTTACGGTTGCTGCCCGCTACCTTCTGGATGAGCGCCTTAAGCTTGTCTCCACCGGGCAGTTTAACCGATTTCTTGGTCTCGGCGCCTTCGTTCAGATATTCGAGCGAACGTTCATAGCTGGACACCGTCTCCTGCTGCATCTCCATGCTGATCGTACCGAACCGAAACTGCATCGAGTCCATAATCGGGAAGCTGCTGTAATATTGCTGGAACTGAAGCTTCGTCTTCGTGTCGGTAGTATCCAGCATCATGCGGGAACGACCTTTCCAGCCACCATGCTGATTGACAAAATCAACCGCCGACAGCGCATCCTTCGCTGCATCAATCTGTCCCGCAGGCGGTGCCGCCGGATCGGTATAGCTAATCCAGCGCTGTTCCTGTTTGACTTGCAGACTGCGTTTGCTGTCCGTATAGATCTCCGATCCATCCTTTTCCCGAATGTTCCGGGTCATACTCGGATCGAAGAACAGGCTGCGCTGCATCTGCTCGACGGTGAACTGACCTGTTGGCATGTCTGCTTCAATCGTTTCCAGCGATTCTGCCGGGATATAATATCCACCGTCCATCAGGGTATAAGGCGTCCAGCTGCTGCCGAAGTCAACGTGCTGCTGCACGTCCTGTACCGTCAAATCCGCCTGCGTTGCCTCGTAGACCACATCGCCTTTGGCGCTGAAGAACAGTGCGTGAGCCTTGGTTTCATTTTTGGCCGTATAGATCGAGATCCGGTTAATCGTCTCTCCCTGGAAGAGAGAGTCTGTCCCCAGCCTCATTACACGCTGTAACAAAGCTACAGGAATACCTTCCTTGAAAGACAGCTCAAAGCCAGGATTCTCCTTGCGAATCTGATTCCAGTTGACCGATTGCACGCTCCGACGCTGGAAATCATCAAACGTACGCCCCTGCAACCGTGAATAGATCAACTGATAGAATGTATTGCCTGGATAAAACACCGTATGTTTATCCTCTCCCAGATGAATAACCATCTGATCAGGGAAGATTAACTCTTCAATATTGCGTTCCTGGCCCATATTCTCGGTCTTTACATAGTTCGTCTCTGAGGTCACGATCGAATCGCCCCCACCGGGCAAACGATAGATCAGGAAGTAGCTCTGCACCAAACTGGCCACGACAAGGGAAGCAAGCACCAGGGATTTAATCCGCTCTTTCAAGGTGCTCCCCTCCTTCCTCGCGCATCGGCAGTGTGAATGTCACCGTTGTTCCCACGTCCACCTCGGACTCCAGTGAGATACTGCCATCATGGGCCTTCACAATTTCCCGGGCAATGGACAGCCCAAGCCCTGTGCCGCCCATACTTCGGGAACGAGCCTTGTCCACTCGATAAAAACGTTCAAAAATACGATCCAGATCCCGCTGTGGAATCCCCATCCCTGTATCCGTCACCGAAATGGCAAGCGTGTGTGCATCACTTCGTCTGGCTGCAATCGTAATCTTGCCGCCCTCCAGTGTATACTTCAACGCATTGGACACAACATTATCAAGCACCTGATCAATCTGGTCCCGATCCAGCGGAACTGCCGGAATGCCATTTTCAATGGACAATATCGGCTGAATATCCTTCTGATGCATTTGGAACGAGAAGCGATCTGATACTTCCTCCAGCATCTCCATAATGTCGGTTGGCTGTTTGCGCAGCATCGCTTCCTTGGAATCCAGCCTGGACAGATGCAGCAAATCCGTAACCAATCGAATCATGCGCTCCGTCTCATTCTGAATTACCCCAACAAATCGCCCAGCGAGCTGCGGATCTTCCAGAGCTCCATCATCCAGCGCTTCCGCGTAGCTCTTGATCGTGGTCAGAGGTGTACGCAGCTCATGGGATACATTCGCCACAAATTCACGGCGCGATGCTTCCAGTTCTTCCTGTTCCGTAACGTCTTGAAGCACAGCGATCGTACCCGTAATGCCCAGCTCGCGACGATGAACTGGTGTAAACGTCATACGGATAACAACGGGATCTTCCTGTCCTGCTGGCGCAATCTGGAGCAGCGTTGAACCCGTGAAGCCACTCGCAAGGGCTTCCGCATCTTCCGGATCAATGCCGAGCAATACGGCAAAGTGTCGTCCCTCAATGTCCGCCGGACGCATGCCCAGAATGCTGCTGGCACGGCGGTTCACCAGAATAACTTTGCCATACTCGTCCGTTGCCACCACGCCGTCACTCATATTGGTCAGAATGGAGGTCAGCTTCTCCTTCTCCTCTTCGTTCTGGGAGAGTGCATCCCGCAGCCTGCTCGTCATATAGTTAAATGCCCGACTGAGCTGCCCAATCTCATCTGTTCCGAACACAGGCGTCTGCTGATCAAAATTGCCTTCCGCGACCGCCGTCGCCCTTCGGGTGACTTCCTTGATCGGCTGCGTAATCGTATGCGACAGAATGACACCAAGCACTGCGGTTAATACCAACGCAATCAAAATGCCGGAGATAAAAATCTTGTTAATGCCCTCCATTGTGGCATATAACTCATTCATTGAAGCGGCGATGTAGACCGCGCCGATAATCTTGCCGCCGGACAGCACCGGCTTGGCAACGACCTTTTTGCGAACATTATCCTCGTCCACGATATATTCCTCATTGTCCCGAATGCCTTGCAGTGCACGGCTGACAACGGTCTGGGTGTTTTTGCGCCCAACATAGTCCGAATGGGAACTTAGCGAAGTGGTCAGTACTTTGCCACTGGCATCCAGTACCTGAATCTCGGCGCCGTTAATGTTGAACAGATTGTTGACCAATACACGCAGGTTTTCCGTTTTGTCCTCGCCAGCCTCAGCTTCTCCGCCAGCCATCGTCTCCCCCACAAGCACAGAGAGCATCTCAGCACGTGCCTGTAAATCCTCCGTAAAGTTGCTGGTCAGGGAGTTCTTCATCGCACTGACAAAATAAACGCCGATCAATTGCATCGCAATCAGAATCAGCAGTACATAGATAATAATCAGTTTCGCCTGAATCGTTCGAAAGAACGAAAATCGCGAGAAACGCCCCATTATATCCCCACGCTTTTGGGACTGCGCACGAGATAACCCAGCCCGCGGCGAGTCAGAATCGTTTCCGGTTTGCTCGGGTTCTCCTCAATCTTCTCACGCAGACGACGAATCGTAACATCCACGGTACGCACATCCCCGAAATATTCATATCCCCATACAGCCTGAAGCAGATGTTCACGTGTCATTACCTTGCCGGAATGTTTGGCCATATAATAGAGAAGTTCGTACTCACGGTGGGTCAGATCCAGCGGTTCGCCGCCTTTGTAAGCTGTATACATGTCCATATCAAACGCCAGATCAAATAAACGCATGACCTGCTTCTCCTCGTCTTCCGGCGCTTCAGCCGTGATGGCAGGCTTCTGCCGTCTGCGCATCTGCGCTTTCACCCGGGCGAGCAGCTCGCGCGTACTGAAAGGCTTGGTCACGTAATCATCCGCCCCCAGCTCCAGACCGAGTACCTTGTCGATTTCGCCATCTTTTGCAGTCAGCATAATGATAGGCATCTCCAGATGGGCACGCACCTCGCGGCACACATCCATACCATCCTTACCTGGCAGCATCAGATCCAGCAGCATCAGATCCGGCTTCTCCGATAATGCCAGTTCAACCGCACGTATGCCATCGAAAGCACAGATGACCTCGTATCCCTCTTTTTCCAAATTAAACTTCAGAATGTCCGCAATGGGCTGTTCATCGTCCACCACCAAAATCTTCCCCTGCATCGGCTGTCTTCACCCCTGTATCCTGCTTGATCCGCCTGAGCGGTCTATCTCTCTTATTCATCTTATATAAAAAGGTGTTTCTCACGATTTCATAGACTATAGTGCATATCATATGGCTTGTTGCCTATAGTCTATAGTTTAACATACCTGAAGCACCGTCACATCCCGATCAGGGTCAATGTGCACCCCAAACTGAAAAAATTTTACAGCAGCAAAAAACAAGGCCAGCATCATGTGCCAACCTTGCCCTGAATTGCAATATATAACTAGTTCAAGTATGTCAACGGGTTTTCCACTGTTCCGTTCTTGATAATTTCGAAATGCAGATGTGTTCCGGTTGAACGGCCTGTATTGCCCATTACACCAATGCTCTCACCTTTTTCGACAACTTGTCCAACCTTAACACCAATGCTGCTCAAGTGCCCATAAAGTGTTTCGTATCCATTACGATGATTAATAATAATAACATTGCCATAACCACTTTTTTGTCCTGCAAAAGTAATCACGCCCTCATCAGACGCTTTCACATCCCGGTTACCGACAAGATCAACACCTTTGTGCTGGCGACCCCAGCGTTGTCCAAAGCTGCTACTCATCGTAGCATTGGATACCGGCCAAGCGAACTCGCCTGTACCTTCACCAACCACTTTGGTTCCGCTCAGAACCACTTCCGTAACGGCTGCCTTAATGACTTCCTGACCCAGCCACTCTTCCTGAATGACTTCGCCATTTTCTTTCGTTATCCGATATTGCATGCTTTTCAGCCCGCTTTGACCTGGACGCACCACTTTGGTTGTGCCTGCTTTGAGATCAGCGCTCTTGCGTACTTCCACTTGTGGCTTGATCTCAATCTGTTCTACGACCTGCTCTACCGATTTAACAGTAACGGCTGGTTTTGGCACCGTCAGTGTAAGCTCGTCCCCAATTTGCAGCGACGTTTCTTTGATGCCCGGGTTATGTTTGCGAATCTCGCTTTGCGTAATTTCGTATTTCGCAGCAATGGAAGAGATCGTATCTCCTTCACGCACGACATAAGTTACAGGCGCGTCTTTACCAACGGTTAAAGCTTTAACCGCCTCGGACACATCCCATATTTTGTTTGGATCAGCCTTCACTACATCTGTCGCCACATCTTCCTTGATGCCCACGGATTTCAGCGTAGTACTCGGCCCATCGGCTTTCTTCGAAGAGTTTGCCGATACCGACTTCGTCTTGAGCGAACTGCGCACAGCCGATGCCGATATGTATTTGTTCTGCACTTGTTCCAGAATCGCGTCCGCTGTGGCCTGATCCTTCACAATGCCAATCACTTCACCGTCTACCTTGAGCTCTACACCCTTGGCATACGCGGTAAGCATGTCTCCGAGCTTATCCAGTGTCTCATCACTGTTCACAACGGGCTTGTATGCTTTGATCGTTTCGGTCGTGATGCCGTCTGTGTTCAGCACCATTTCCGCTTCTGGATATTTATTTTGGAATTCTTCGGTTTTGTCTGCAAATAATTTCTGTAATTGCGCTTCATCCGTGATGGTGCCAATCTCATTTCCTTTGACCATCACTTTATAATACGGGACGGTGTTTGCAGCAACGTATTGTTTGCCTGCGAATCCGATCGATGCAGCGATGAATAAACCGCATGCTGCTGTAATGATCCATTTGCGCGAAGCCAGAACGCGCTTTTGGTTACTACTGAAGTTGGACATGCTCATGTTGTTTTTGTCTTCGGCCGTCCGGTGTTCCCCGGATTGTTCGTGTTCCCGGTTCTTGCCCGGTTGGCGTATGCCTCTGAAACCTTTCATGATTCTCTCCTTTTCAGCACTTCTTAGTTCGCATTTCTGTTAAGACAACACCCATTGTGCCTGTCCTATGCTTGTCGATATTTGTATTCGTACGTCCGCAAATCAGGACTTTAGCTATGCGTGTAAAAGTGTCAAAATTTTAACCTTTAATCACACCCGTATACTTTAACACAGGTTTTACACTCATTTCAACTCTACTCGTCACAGCGCAAAGCCGCGTCACGCTTGCCCTTCCTGTATTATCCATAAGATGACAGGTCCGGATTCTTACCCATTATGCCTCTACTTCAGGTATACTATGTACTTTTGATTCGTTTTTAGTACTAGGTTCTAAGACCCACTAAAATGTGATTTCATTTTCATAAAAATACAAATTCAAAAATCCCCACCAGATCATATCTGGTGAAGGATTTCAAGTTATTGGAATGCTTCTATGCTATTATCTTCCAAGTCAACTCTGAGTGGCATCCTTGCTAGATTGCTCGACATGATTTCCATGCATCCGTATCGTACAACTCTAATATCAAATCAAATCCATTCAAGACAGGCAGTCACTCGGTTCACTCCGCTTGAAGGACCTCCATCAGGTTGTCGTATTCCTCACTAGTGAGATATTTGGAGATCACCTGTTCAATATCGCGCAGTTCCTGTTCGGTCAGACCGCCTTCCATGGCGCCTGAGATCTGCTGCATCTCTTTCTGGGGCAGCTTGTTCATCAACAGGCTGAAAATCTTTTCTTTTTCCTCCAGTGGCAGCTGGTCCTTCTTCCCAGTAATCTCATCCGGAGATACCACAATTTCATCGTTACCCGACGAAGCTGTGCCATTGGCATTTGTACCTGTTCCGTTGCCCGATGCCGTACCATCGCCAGTTGCCGTCCCAGAATCAGTACCCGTATGTGTCCCAGCGTCTACGCCTGTTTCCGTGGTAGAGTTCCCCCCTGAGTTCGATCCCGTAGCCGAGGAGTCTGTTCCTGTACCTGCTCCTTGGCTCTCGTCTGAGCCCTTAGTCTGTCCTGAGCCACTGCCTGTATTGGCACCTGTTTCTCCACGTTCTTCCTCATTGCCCATGACAGATATCGCATCTTCTGGCACGTGTTCCTCCTCCGCTCCGGCCGGCTGATCTGACGTACCTGTGCCAGGCTTCTTCTCTTCGCCAGACTTGCCTCCCATAGCACCCTGGAACATGGCTGTTAATCCAAGAGGTTGGCCCTCCCACTGTATATTGAAACTCGCCAGCAGCGATTTGACGTATGACTGAACAATTAATCCGGTCGTCAGCAGAGTCAATGAACTGACCAGCAGCACGGTAAGCAATACTTTAATGAACCATTGAAGCAACTTCATACCCGTTTTCCCTCCGTTTTCCGACCCCCTATCCCCATTCGATATGCAGGGTCTATGAGTCTACTGTTAATCAGTATTGACGGAAATTCAGGGAATATATCAGGAAGATGTGCGAAAAACCCCAGCCATCGCTATTTAAGCGATAACTGGGGCTCTATGATGCCTGTATGGCATATCATTTGGAAGAACGTTTAACTTAGTTTTGCCAGGTTAATCTAACTGTTTATTCGTAGATTGGAAGAACCTGATTCGTTTGCTCACGGTTACGACCTACAGAGAAGATTGCAATCGGAATACCTGTCAGTTCGGAAACACGTTTCACATAGTTCTGAGTGTTCACAGGCAGGTCTTCCAGCTTCTTCGCCGAAGTAATATCTTCACTCCAACCCGGAAGCTCTTCGTATACTGCCTCACATTCTGCCAGCATTTTCAGGCTTGCCGGATAGTGAGTGATAACCTCGCCGCGGAATTTGTATCCTGTGCAGATTTTCACCGTTTCCAGACCTGTCATTACATCCAGGGAGTTCAAGGACAGACCCGTAATACCGCTGACACGACGAGCATGGCGAACAACGACACTGTCGAACCAGCCAACACGACGCGGACGTCCAGTCACAGTACCGTACTCATGTCCGGTCTCACGAATTTGGTCACCAACTGCATCATGCAGCTCTGTCGGGAAAGGACCATCTCCTACACGTGTTGTATAGGCTTTAGCCACACCGATAACCTGCTGAATACGAGCTGGGCCAACGCCAGAACCGATACATACGCCGCCTGCAGACGGATTGGATGAAGTAACAAATGGATAAGTTCCTTGATCAAGATCCAACATTACGCCTTGTGCGCCTTCGAACAATACTTTTTTGTCCTCATCGATATATTCGTTGAGCACAACGGATGTATCACGCACATAAGGACGCAGAATTTCTGCATATCCCAGGTAATCTTTCAGAATTTCTTCTACATCTACAGGCTCGCCGCCATATACCTGCTCGATGACCCGGTTCTTTTCTTTGACCAAATGACGCAGCTTCAGTTCGAACTCTTCTGCATCCAGCAGATCAACCATACGAATGCCGATACGGGCTGATTTGTCCATGTAACATGGGCCAATTCCCTTGCCTGTTGTACCGATTTTGTTCGGGCCTTTGCTCTCTTCTTCCAATGCGTCCAGTACCATGTGATATGGCAGGATAATGTGTGCGCGTTCACTGATGGACAGGTTCTTGGTCGTAAAATCATTGTCATGAATATAGTTAATTTCTTCGATGAGTGCCTTCGGGTTGATAACCATACCGTTACCAATTACACATGCCTTATCGGTGTAGAAGATACCCGATGGAATCATCGTCAGTTTGTATTTTTTGTTGTCGATCAGAATCGTGTGTCCGGCATTGTTACCGCCTTGATAACGAGCAACCACGTCTGCGGATTCCGCCAAATAATCCGTAATCTTGCCTTTACCTTCGTCTCCCCATTGCGTTCCCACTACAACTACCGTTGACATCGTACATACCTCCGTGGGTGCCTTGCGCACCTTTGTATTGGTCTGTCCGTCCTCTATCTCGGCAGGAATTTGAAGTGAAATTACCAGCGGAGAAGCGTGCTAACGGACAGTGAAAATCCCCCTCGGTTTACATCCAAGGGAAGGTTTTCGCTGCTTTAACGCAGCAGTACTAGTGTAACAGTCCCTTTTTTCAAAGTCAAATCAAATGGCGAACAATTAGATATACTCAAACTATAATGTTCGGAATTAACCCCATATTACAACGCAAAAAACCGGCGAAGCCAGTCAAAACTTGCTTGACAGCTAACCCCGGTTTCACGATACGCCTTCTTATTCGACGCAATATGTCGTATTCACAACGTATTTATGAGTCCATATGATCTAGTGGTTCATGCCGGGACAGACGATTTCACTTCCTGATCGAAGCAGTCTGTGCCTGTCCCTTACATGGCAAAGGCATCATTATGTGCCCGCTCATAGTTAACGAATTTATTAAAGTTTTTCAGAAAGACCAGTTCCACCGTGCCTACAGGACCATTACGCTGTTTGGCGATAATAATCTCGATAATGTTCTTCTTCTCGGTCTCCTGGTTATAGTAGTCATCCCGGTACAGGAACGCTACAATGTCGGCATCTTGCTCGATCGAACCCGATTCCCGCAAGTCACTCATCATCGGACGTTTATCCTGACGCTGCTCTACACCCCGGCTGAGCTGAGACAAGGCAATAACCGGAACTTCAAGTTCCCGGCCAATCTGCTTCAGTGTACGTGAGATCTCGGAGACCTCTTGTTGACGGTTCTCTCCGGCTTTACCGCGTCCACTAATGAGTTGGAGGTAGTCGATCAGAATCATGCCCAGGCCTTTCTCTTTCTTGAGACGACGGCATTTGGCACGAATGTCAGCCACGGTAATCCCCGGCGTATCATCGATGTAGATATTGGCTTCGTTCAAGGCTGCAATGCCCATCGTCAGCTTCTGCCAATCTTCATCACCTTTGAAGTCACCCATACGCATGACACCCGCATCCAGATTGGCCTCTGCACAGATCATACGCTGTACGAGCTGTGCAGCCGACATCTCCAGACTGAATATTGCAACCGTCTCCTGCGCCCGAATAGCTACGTTCTGAGCGATATTCAGCGCGAAGGCCGTTTTCCCTACAGACGGACGTGCCGCTACAATGATCAAGTCACTCCGCTGGAATCCAGCGGTCATCTTGTCCAGATCGATGAACCCGGATGGAATACCCGTTGTGGTGCCTCTGTTCTGATGCAGTGTCTCCACACGGTCGAATACTTCCATCAGGACATCCTGAATGGCGATAAAACCACTACTGGAGCGTCGGTTGGAAATCTCCAGAATACGCCGCTCTGCCTCTCCAAGCATAGCCGCGACATCCTCACCGCCCGTGTATCCTTCACTCACGATCTGGGTAGCCGTACGAATCAGGCGACGCAGCATGGATTTCTCTTCAATAATCTGGGCGTAATAATCCACGTTCGCCGCAGTCGGAACACCATGAGCCAGCTTCGCCAGATAACTGACGCCGCCGATGTCCTCGAGCTCGCCTTTATCCTTCAGCAGCGAAGTCAGTGTCACGAGGTCAATCGGTTGATTTCCCTCGCCAAGCTGGATCATCGCTTCGAAAATTAATTGATGGGGTTTATCATAGAAATCCTCGGTTTGCACCCGTTCCATCGCTGTAATCAGGGCTTCGCCCTGCAACAGGATTGCACCCAGCACAGCCTGTTCGGCTTCCAGGTTCTGTGGGGGAATCCGGTCGAATAGCATTTCGCCGCCCATCTTACTCCTCCGTTACCTGTACCTTCAAGGTAGCCTTCACTTCAGGGTGAACCTTGACGGTGACTTGCGTTACGCCGAGTGTGCGAATAGGCTCGTCCAGTTCAATTTTGCGTTTATCCACTTTCAGTCCTTTTTTGCTCAAAGCCTCTGCAATTTGTTTGCTCGTAATTGCCCCGAACAAACGGCCGCCTTCGCCGGATTTTGCTTTCAGTTCGGTAACTTCTGCTTCAAGTTTCTTCGCAAGCACTTCTGCTTCGGTTTTCTCTTCTTGTTTGCGTCTATCTTCTGCAGCCTTCTGATTGTCCAGTGTTTTCATGTTTCCGTCTGTTGCCGGACGTGCGATTCCCCGTGGCAAGAGGAAGTTCTGTGCGTAACCTTCAGACACTTCCTTCACTTGTCCTTTTTTGCCTTGACCCTTCATATCTTTTATAAAAATGACTTTCATTCGAACAAACCCTCTTCCTTTTCGATTTCAGCCAGTACGTTCGTCAGCCGTTTTTCCGCCTCTCCAAGCGTTCCTTCAAGCTGCACGGCAGCATTCGTCAAATGTCCGCCACCGCCCAGTCGTTCCATCACAACCTGAACATTCATGCGCCCCAGCGATCTCGCACTGATGCCAATCAGCCCATCTGGACGCTCACTAATGACAAATGAAGCGACCACGTCGGTCATATTGAGCAATGTGTCCGCCACTTGGGCGATCATCATCTGTGGAATCTTGCTGCCAGGGTCCGTGACCGCCAGCGCAATGTTCCCATATACCATTTTAGCACGCTTTATGATTTCTGCCTTAGCAATATATTCTGACAGATCCTCTTTCATCAGCCGCTGGATCATAATGGTGTCTGCACCACTACGACGCAGGAAACCTGCTGCTTCAAACGTTCTCGAACCTGTATGGAGTGCAAAATGCTTTGTATCCACTGTTATTCCGGCTAATAGCGCCGTTGCTTCCAGCGGAGTAAATTGCACCTTGTCATGAATATACTGAAGAAGCTCCGTCACCAGTTCCGCTGCCGAGGAAGCATATGGCTCCAGATAGATCAGCACGGCGTCATTGATGAATTCCTCACCTCGACGATGGTGATCCACAACCACTACACGTGTAGCAGATTGAACCAGTTTTGGCTCCATTGTCATGGATGCTTTGTGTGTATCAACAACGACGAGCAGCGTATGCTCTGTCATCATCTGGGTCGCCTGTTCCGGTGATACAAAGGCTTTGGACAACTTCTCATCCTTGCTCACCTGTTCCATCAGACGTTCAATGGACGGGTTAGGTCCATCGAGCACAATTCGTGCCTCCACGTTATACAAGCTTGCTGCCTTCCATACCCCGATCGAAGCACCAATCGCATCCATATCGGGCATCTTGTGCCCCATGATAATGACCCGATCGCTCTCTTGCATCAAATCACGCAACGCATGGGCAATAACCCGGGCTCTCACCCGTGTCCGTTTCTCCACCGCATTGGACTTTCCACCGTAAAAGGATAACCGCTGGCCCGACTTCACGGCAGCCTGATCGCCACCGCGGCCCAGTGCCATATCCAGACTGGACTGGGCAAGTTCACCCATTTCACTGATGCTATCCGAACCGAACGCCAGTCCAACACTTAATGTCATCGGAACCTTAAGATCAGCCGTCATCTCCCGGACTTCATCCAGAATGATGAACCGACTTTGCTCCAGCTCCTGCAAAGACTTATGGTTTAACATCATGAGATAACGGTCGGAGGATAGACGACGCAGATATACTCCATATCGCTTTGCCCAAGACGTAATCTCACTCGTTACACGAGCGATCAGCGCCGTTCGCTGCTGATCATCCATGCCCTGAGCTGCTTCGTCCAGGTTGTCCAGCACCAGAATGCCCAGAGCAATACGTTCATTCTCATATCTATCACGGAGAATGGCTAACTCCGTAATCTCGTATACATATACATACCGCTCCTGAGGGTTATGAATAACCCCATAATACCGGTCGTCCAACTGGAATTCATCATGAAGTTCCTTGGTCGGTTCCTTGGACCCATCCTTCTTCTCTTTCGGTTGAGGAAGTTTGGGAAACAAATTTTGCAGCGGATTGCCAACCATCGTCTTCTCTTGGAACATATCCGCGACGAAGCGATTGTGCCACTCTACCGTACGATCTTCGCTATACAGCACAATACCGAATGGGAGCATGCTGACCGCTTCTCCCTCCATCCGTTTAATCCGGATGGACAGGCCATTAATATAGTCGTTAAGCTCACGGCGGAACGCGAGCTCCGCCTTAATCATGACGATTCCCAGCGCCGAAGCGAGTATCAGACTAATCAAACCAAGCTCCCAATTATAGATGGTCACGAACATAACAAGCAGTAGCAGCAGTATGAACGCCCATACGGTATAGTAGCCGTGCCAGCGTTTCTTGAGAAATTTAGGCATGACTCATCACCCTAACGTTTTGGTTTCGATATTGCCTCGCGAAGCGGGAACGCCAGATCGATAATCCCGATAATCCGCAGCGGTCCGATAAAGAATACGGCTGCCGCCAGCAAATACGGTACAACCGGATTCCATTTCTTTGCATGCGAGAGAAAGAAAAAGAATCCGATGGCTTGGATCATGAAACCCAGGTTAATCAGAGGCGACAGATTCATGGCAATCATGGTCCAGTACGTTCCGTCACTCTGTCTGGATATGACTTCGAACAATAATGCCAGGAAATAATACCAGATCAGAGCACGCGGCATACGCCATTCACGGGCAGGTGGAAATTTAGGTACACTAATGCCCATGACATTCAGAATTGGACGGGCAATCAGATGTGTAATTAGAGCCATGACCAGGGACGTGACCACCAAGGCGAATGGAATCATAAGCTGCGTCTGCCGTGCGACATCCTGAGTCATTTCAGGTGTCCATACAAACCCATTCACCATCTGGTTGGATGTATTCGTCAGAGGTTCAATGGTCAACCTGACCACATCATCAATATAACTCGACAAATCAAATTGGAAGATCACACTTCCAATCAACAGGAGCAGCAGATATTCAGCCAACATGGCTCCACTTCCCGCCATTAAAGCGAACAGGGCCGATTTCTTTTTCTTGTACGCATTGCCCATAATGATAGCCGGCAGGGTGAACAAAAGCAGTAGCAACAGATAAATCGGACTCAACACAGTCAAAATAATCGCCACAGGGACGAGATGCCATATAAATGATTTCACCGATAAAGATGCAAACAAAATAACTCCCGGAATCATCATGAAAAATATGGCCAAAACCGATAAAGGAGTTAACAGCGAAAGTAGCAAGAGCAGATAAATAACGCTCCAGACAGCTGATTTAAAGCTAAATTTCAACAAATTCACCTCTTACGCATGTGATCTTCTAGCGCGGAAATATCCTGGTACCAGTCTTCCAGCTGGTGACCTTCTTGTTTATGCTTTTTCAATTTCTCAACAAGCAGTGCATCCAAATCCTTGAAAGGAATACCGAGCCTGCGGCCCAATATGTAACTACTCATCATCAAGCTGGCGAGACTGTCCCCGATCCGGGTTGTACTGCCTTCCCACAACGCTTTGAATAATCGGGATACCTGATCAAGCACTTCGGTTTTCAGCCATTCAATCACTTTAGCGCGTTTGGCTACATCCAGTTCTTTAGGCATATTGGCGAAAGTCACTCTCCCCCGAAAAAGCTTTATTCTCCATTATAGCATAAAAAGGGGGGCCACAAAATTACCCCAAAAAGGCGGAGACATCCTCCGAAACTCATCTAGGTACTTTGCGGGGACCCCGTACAACAATTCATATCTTCATTAGTAAAAAATTCATCTAAGTTCGCTATTGTTGAGTTCATCTTACGTTTAACATGATACCGGACGGCTTTGATTATCCGCAATACGGCAACAAATATGAAATTTGTACAACTTACTTAGCCTTTATGGATTCCCTGGACACAATACCTTCGCAATATTCAATAATCTGACTCCGTCTTACAATGCCAATGAAACGCTCCATATCATCAACGACCGGCACAAAGTTCTGCACTTTGGCCAGATTAATCAGATCCTCCATATTAGCGTCAATGGATACCGGCTTGATATCGAGTCGAAGAGGAACGTCTTTGAGGAGAAATTTTGAAGCGTTTTCAAATGTAATCTTTCCCTCGGCGTTCTTCATATACCACAGCAGGTCTCCTTCGGTTACTGTGCCGATATATTTGCCTTCCTTATTCAAAATGGGCACCGCCGTAAACCGATGATATTCCATCCGTTCCAACGTCTGCCGCAGAGTAGAATCCGACGTTACACATGTAACTTCCTGTTTGGGCAGCAAAAAAAATGCGATGTTCATACCCTTACGTATCCTCCTTGTGAATTTCATCGTTCAACTTTTCTCGCTCAACTTACATAGTACGAATCAGAACGCAAGATGTTCCAAAAGGACATGATTTCTTCTACAAAGTAAAAAAAACAGCAGCCCGCCAATAAACGCACTGCTGATTGTTGTCTGAAACATAACGTCTGTATGGAATTGGTTACTCGATCAGCTGCCGGTCGGGAATCATCACTTCACCGGCTGGGGTCGATTGATCCATCCAGTTATTAATCAGCTCTTTGGCATATTGGACGTCTTTCTCATCTGCCTTGCCGTAATAAATTCCATCTTTCCGCATCCCTTCGCCCAGAATGGTAAAGCTTGAGATTTGCGGTTTCTCCTGAGTCAGTACCTGTTTGGCCAGATCAATAATAAAGGAAGGCTGCATATCCGTCTGGAAGCTATCTCCCATAATCTGAATCAACTCCGGAATTTTACCGATGGCGTTAAGGTTAAGCATTTTATTCGCCATCGCGTTCAGGAAAATCTGCTGCCGCTTGGTCCGATTAAAATCGTTATCCTCACGGTATCTTACATAATACAGCGCTTCCTGTCCGTCGTAGATTGGCTTACCGCCTTCAATCGTGAACTGCACATGATCCGGGTTCTTGTTCACAATGTCCTCATCAATGGGCAGCTTCACCCCGCCAAGCGCATCAACCACTTTTTTGATCCCGTCAAAGTTAATCGTTGCATAGTAACCTACATCCGCATCGAGAAACTTCTCCACCGTATTGATAGACATATTCTCCCCACCAAAGGCGTAGGCATGCGCGAGCTTGTCATAATCATCCTCACCATCCTTATTGGCATCTCGTCCAACAATCTGCACATAGGTGTCACGAGGAATGGATACCAGAAGAACACGGGATTCTTTCGGGCGAACAACAGCATAGATGACCGTATCTGAGCGACCACGCGTTTTCTCGTAGGCCCGTTTGTCCGAGCCCAGTAACAACACTGAGAACGGTTCTTTACGATATACAGCGGGGTCAGGCGTGTTATTGCCCTCCTGAGGTACATAGGAACGGGACAACTGATCTTCTACCGAACTTGCGAGAAACAGATCGAAGGCCGCTACAGCCAACTGCTGACGAAACAAATAGCCCCCGATTAACAAAACTACGAGTGATACGAGTGTTATATATAGACCTTTTCTTCGTTTCTTCTTCTTATCTTTAGTTCTGCTTGTCATCCATCGATTCCTTCTTCACTGTCAAAATGAATTACTATTCATTCCTCTATATATCATATTAAACTTTAGGAATGACTTATGACACGGTGTTCTCTGAAGTTTTCTCTATCTGAAAGAGGATACCGCTCACGCTCGTTCTATTGTAATCATTGCTGGATGATGAAAAGTTACAATACGGTTAAATTGAATAGAACAGTGTATCCTTTTGGGAGCCAAAAAAGGGCACTGTTCTATTCATATGAACTATTTATTCATTTTATCTCGGTGAGGCGGTCTCCACAAGACTCCTCTTCTCCTGGTGACGCAGCCGTCCTGTAATAAGCGCAGCTACCAGCGTGAGTACACTGAAAATGACTGCGGACCAGAACAGTCCACTGTAACCCTGACCTGTCGTTTGGTGAACGGCTTGCAGCAGCACATCCCGAATCCCCGGATCAGGAATTTGGGACAGCCCCTCGGTTAGACTGGTGAGATCGCTGCCTGATGCCGCACTGCCGCCGGAGGCATATTGCTGAAGCATCTCAGGCGGTACTTTAATGCCCTGATCCGCCAAACCATGCTGAATGTTGGTTCCCAAATTGGAGAAAGAGCGAGCCAGAAATCCAGCGAAAATCGTCGGTGCAATTGCCATGGCCATCTGGCGAAATAAGGAGCTTGTTGCTACGGCGATGCCTTTATGGTTCTCACCCGCCTGCTCGGTAACCAGCACATTCACTGGTGCTCCCAGCATCATGCCAAAGCCGACCCCTACGAGTACACTCGCGATTACAAACTGCCAAATATGCTCTACCCATAGCGGGAATAAGAGGAAACCTATAGCGGATAGCAGTCCGGCCACCGATAATGTCCAGATCGGCCCTTTGCGATCGACAAGATAACCGCCACCCCCCGCTCCAATCCCGGAAGCCAGGGCAAGCGGTGTAAACCAGTAGCCGGAAGCTGTGTTGGATACCCCAAGGTATTGTTCAACAAAGCCTGGAATGAAGATTACGGAGGCTAGAATGGCTCCCGAGAAGAAGGCAATTAACAGCGTCCAACGGAAGGACGCGATGCCCAGAAGCTGTGTGGATACGACAGGCTCACGTTGTGATCCTTCCAGTCTTTTTTCAAGAAAGTAAAAGAGAACCAGAATAACCACACCTGCCAGGAAGAAGCCATAGAACATCGGTGAGCCGAGACTTTGCAGCATATTTACGCCATCCAGATTGCTGAAGCTATACATCAGACTGAGCACGCCGAGCGTCAGTACCGTAATGCCACTCCAGTCCACTGCTGCACGACTCAGTTCCTGCTCTTCATGAATATAGCGGATACCTGCAATAAACAGCAGAATGGCAATGGGCACATTGATCAGGAACAACCAATGCCAATTCCCTGTAATGTCGAGAATAAAGGCACCGATGTTCGGTCCCAGAATCGCAGCTACACCGTTCATGCCACCGAGCAGACCGAGAGCAGTGCCCTGCCGTTCTGGGGGGAATTTACTGAGTACATATGAACTGGCAATAATGAAAATGCCACCACCGCCCAATGCTTGAATGACACGAGCGATCAGGAAGAAGGTAAACGATGTGCTTAGGGCAACAAGCAAAGATCCAATCCCGAACAAAGCAACTTCAATCAGAAACAGCTTCTTGCGACCATAGCGGTCGGAGAGCTTACCTGCAATCGGTACACTCACTGCCAGTCCGAGCGTGTAGAGCGTAATTGTCCATGCTCCCCACGTAGGTGACACCCCAAACGATGCGTTCAACGTCGTCAGGGACGAAGTAATAATCCCGTTATCCAGTGCAGCCATAAAGACCCCAACGGCAAATAGGATAAGCGGCCACTTCATTTGTTTTTGCATCACATGTTTCCTCCCCGTTCAGATTGCAGTTAGCAGCGTAGAGCTGAAATGTTACATATATATTAAACCGTATGGAATAATTATGACTCACTGGTCATTTTAGTGCAAATCCATTCCATATGTCAATTCATTAATATGTTACCTCCATCTGTTTAATCCCTTTTCCATAAAATAAAACCGTCCCACAGATTCACTGGAGCCTGCGGGGCGGCTTTCATTTCTGATTCTACTGCTATTGCTCCATCAGATGCCGATTCAGAAATTTCTCAATTGCACGGTACAGATCAAGCTGATTCTCCACATTGGCGAAACCATGTCCTTCATTGGCCTTTAACATATATGGCACATCCACGCCACGTTTGCGCAGAGCCTCCACAATCTGATCGGACTCCGCCTGTTTGACACGCGGATCATTGGCCCCCTGGACTACGAACAATGGAGCTTTCATCTGATCGATATGGAACAGTGGTGAGACAGCTGTCAGCAGCTCCTTGTCTTTCTCTGGATCACCCATGCGTTCATAGAACATGTTGCGCTCGGACTCCCAATATGGCGGTAGTGAATCGAGCAGCGTGAACAGGTTAGATGGCCCAACATAGCTAATGCCTGCAGCATAGACATCCGGTGTAAAAGCTAATCCTGCGAGAGCGGCATATCCGCCGTATGACCCACCATAGATGGCTACACGCTTCGGATCAACTGTTCCCTCTTTAACCAGCCAGTTTACGCCGTCTGTGAGATCGTCTTGCATGGCTTTCCCCCACTCTTTATTCCCGGCATCCAGGAATGCCTTTCCGTATCCGGTCGACCCACGGAAATTTACCTGTAATACGGCATAGCCACGACTTGCAAGAAATTGGATTTCCGGGTTAAAGCCCCACGAATCGCGAGCCCATGGACCCCCATGCGGAACAACAACCAGCGGCAATTGGGAAGCTTCAGCACCGTTTGGCAATGTCAGATAACCATGAAGCGTTAAGCCGTCACGCGACTTGTACGTAATAGGTTTTACATCCGACATTTTGCTCTCATCGATCCAAGGAGCCGCATCAGCTAATTTATCCAGCTTACCCGTCTTGGAATCGTAGAAGTAATAGGTACCCATCGATTTATCGCTATACGCAACGAACAGGACCTGGCCTTCATCACTTATGTTTGAAATACTCACTTCTTTACCCGGAACCTTTACCTGAATATCCTGCATCAATTTTTTGAAATCATTGTCGAAGTATTCATAGTTTATCTTGTCCGTCTCATAGATCGCTGCGAGGATTGTGCCTTTTTCTTTGGACGGTACAAAATTGGAGACATCCACATCTTTATTTTCATAGATCGTTTTCGTTACTTTCTTGCTGCCTGGGCTGTATTCCACAATAGCTGTTTTATCCCGATCCAGATTGGATACAGCATAGATGTTTTTATTGTCATACGTGAACATCACTGGCGCAAATGTTTCCCCTAGCTCAGTGGTCATCAAGTTTACGAATGGTTTATCTTCTGATTCTCGATACATCAAAGAAGAAACATTACCATCACTGGATATGGCTACACGGATTTTACCCTCATGGTCTGTAAGCCAGCCCGTGATATTGCCCGGGTTCTCTGCAGCAAGCACCGCCTCACCTGTCTTGATGTTAATCCGGTACACGTCAAAGATCCGAGGATCACGTTTATTCATGCCCACTAAGATTTCATCCGGAATATTCTCCAGGGAGTCTATCAGGATCGCTCTAGTATTCGGATATGGAGTCAGGTCCTTGCTGTTCTTGCCGTCAATATCCGTTACATAAATATGGTAGTTCTCATCTCCTGCTTCGTCTTTAACATATAACAGTTTATCATTTGTTGCCCATACAAAAGTAGCTATACTGCGCTCTGTCTCACTTGTGATACGAACTGACTTGTTCTGGCCATTCTCTTTCACCACAATATTCATCCGGTTGTTCCAAGGCTCCATGTAAGCCAGATGTTTACCATCCGCGGACATCTGGAATCCTGCTTGAGCAGGCTGTTTGAAGAAATCCTCCAGAGGCGTAACCCCTTCTGACTTCACATCAAGTCCAAGCGCCAAGTATAGCGAATCAGCGAATTCTCCATGGGATACAGAATTTTTGGCGTTAAATGCACTGCCTTCAATGATAAAATGCTGCTTAAGACGCACTGCATCCTCTGCATGCACAGCCGGAATCTTTTCCTTGTCACTGTATACAACCTGAATTCCGTTATCCTTTAGTTCAAATGCGCGGGTGAACAACGATGCCATCTGTGCACGTGTAAGTGGAGCATCCGGTGCATATCCATTGGCCTGTCCTTGAATAAGTCCACTTTGCTTCAGCGCGTAAATGGCGGGGGCAGCTTCATCTTTGGCCAGAACATCTGCGAAGCCTGTAAGAGACGCTGGGGCATCCAGTTTAAGTACACGCTGCAGAATGATTGCCGCTTCGGCGCGAGTAATTGGTGTTTGTGAATCTTGCATGCCATCTGTTATGCCGTCTATGTATCCCAGTTGCTGGAGTGTCTGTGTAGCTTTCGAAGCAATGGATTCAGCGACTGCTGCCGTAGGCTTTACCGCTTCTGCTGCCTGGACTGCTGGTTGAATCAGAGCGATGGACATCGCCATGCTAAGCGTAAGAGCATATACCTTTTTACTCATTGCGTTCAAATCATTTCCCCCTTTAAGTGAATCATTGAATAATTTGGAATTATACGTAAATCATTTTACCATGATCAACCTCAGGTTAACAGCGTAGAACGCTTCGAATATCCATTAGAGACCACTGTTTACGTAACCCGTTAAGTAATGTTCAAAATAGGGACTACTTCGAACCGGAAAATCCATAATTGAACAGCTTGCGTGTCTCTGTGAAACGTCCCTCACGACTATCCGAACCCATGACAACGGAGATCAGCCGCTTGCCATTTCGCTCAGCTGTTCCGACGAAGTGATAGCCGGAGTCCTCATCATATCCGGTCTTCAATCCATCATTTCCATCATAGGCATATGGGCCACCAATGGAGGACAACATCCAGTTGGTGTTGCTCATATACATTCCCTTTTGGTGCATCGACACCTGCATCTGGCTGGACACTCTTAAGATTTCGGGGTGATTATTGAGCAGATAGCGTGCAAGCTTACATGCATCTAAAGCAGTCATAACGGTCTGCCCTTGTATTTCCTTTGGACGATTGGGGCCAAGCAGTTTTTCACTTAAACCTGTTGAGTTCGTAAATACCGTCTTATCAGACAATCCTAGTTCTACAGCCTTCGCATTCATCTTTTGTGCAAAAGTCTGCTCTGTCCCACTGATATGTTCAGCCAGCGCAACCGCAGCATCATTCGCCGAATAAACGGCCACAATCTGAAATAATTCCTGTACAGTGAACTGTTCTCCTTGTCTCAAAGCCAAGTGAGTGCCACCTACCGAGCTCGCATACAAGCTGATATTAACAGGATCGTCCCAACGCACCTCTCCGTTGATTACAGCTTCCATCACAAGCAGTTCTGTCATTAATTTGCTGATCCCTGCAGGTACAATGGGTTCAGAACCATTAAAGTTGATTAGAATCTGTTCAGAGTTCATATCCATTAAAACAGCCGATTCAGCTTTTATTCCCGGTTTGCCCACCAGCATGTCCGGTTTAACACCCAAATATATAATGACCAGTAGAGCCAGCAGCATTCCTGCCCGTATCCACCATCTTTTCATCGGAAAATCACCTCTTACTGATATAGACGAAGCGAAGAGGCATTTTGTCTGCAATTTTTATAAAAAAAGTTAAAATTTTTTTATTTTTTTGTTACCAAAAAAACATGGACTCCATACCCCCATGCCAGAGTGTACGAAATCCATGTTATTAATGAATAATTTCTATTATACCTAGAAGCATCTTTTCTCCCATTAGAACTAGCAACCGACTTCTTAAAGGACCCCAATCCTTATTGTTGCTACATCATCGAGAGTAACCTTTTTCTGAAACCAAGGCACTTAAAGATCTATCAAGTGCTTTTTATTACTCAGCTACAACAGGTTTATCTGCATTAACTTGAATGTCATTCAGATATAGACCTGTTCCGTCACCAATCGCGTAGTTCATTACACGTTTGTTCACCGGTGCTACAACAGCACGGTACAATGTCGGGAATACAGGAACTTCATCAACCATGTACTGCTGCCATTGGTTGTAGATTTCCTTACGTTTATCTACGTCAAACGCTTCAGCAGATACACCTTGTGCGAGCAATTTGTCGTTTTCTTCGCTAGAGAATCTGGAGAAGTTATACAGTGCATCTCGGCCGTAAAGGCCTGCTGGGTCTACGTCAATACCAACGCCCCAAGCAGCTTGATACACATCAATGTTCGGATCATCTTTACCTGTGTTACCTACACGGTCATAGAAATTGTTGAACTCAACCATTTCAAGGTTAACTTTCAGACCAATCGCTGCCCATGATTGAACATAGTAACGTGCCAGTGGTTCAGCTGTATCGCCACCTGTCATGGATACGAAGTTGATTTCCAGTGGGGAACCGTCCGGTTTCGTACGGAATTCACCATCCAGTTTGTAACCTGCTTCATCCAGCAATTTCTTGGCTGCTTCAGGGTCGTAAGTCACACCCGGATTGTTGGAATCATGGAATTCTGGGTGAGAAGGCGGAATCAGTGTTGTTGCATTCCAACGCAGACCGTTGTAGAAACGTTTACCCACCTGGTCATTATCTACAGCCATCCACATCGCTTTACGCAAGTTTTTGTCAGCCATTTTTGCATCCGGGTTTGTTGCTACTTTTCCATTTGCTTCATCCCATGTACCCAGTTTGAAACCGATGTACGTGTAAGCACGATCGATTGCACCCAGGAACTCCACGTTGGACATATTGGCATTATCTTTATATTGATCTGTCGGGAACGCATCCACAAGGTCAACGCCACCCGATTTCAGTTCTTGAACAACCGTTGTCGGGTTGATTACTTTCACAGTCACTTTGTCCAATTTTGGAGCTCCACGCCAGTAGTCTTCGTTTTTAACGAAGGTTACAGACTCACCTGGAGTGATCGTTTCCACTTTAAATGGACCAAAACCGATTGGTTTCTCACGTACTTCTTTGGAAGAAGACATTTTCGCTACATCCATATCACCAAAGATATGCTTAGCCAGCGGATACGTCCATACGCCACCTGTCAGCAGGGAAGGTGTAGACTCCTTGTACGTGATGCTAATTTTCTTATCACTAAGCACCTTGATTCCAGAGATCGTTTTTGCTTTGCCAGCATGATATTCATCCATACCCACTACACTTGTGAAGTTGGAATCATAACGAGGACCATCGTAAGCCTTGTTACCAATAACTTCATAAGCAAACTGCAGATCTTCAGCCGTTACCGGCTTGCCATCATGCCAGTTGACATTATCACGAATAGTCAGTGTAAACGTTTTGCCATCTTCCGATGTTTCATACGTTGCTGCACCATCGTTGGTATACACATAGTCTTTATCCCAAGTCAGCAAACCTTCGTCAAACCATTGCAGAACCATTGCATCCGGATTACCGGAATAGAAGTTAAAATTCAATGTTCCTTCAAACGCAGTATCAGATACCAGTCCATATGTGATGGACCCACCCTCAATTGCAGTGCCTTCATTCGTTTTTACATTTTTGAAGTCGTCGATGGAGTACACTCCCTCTTCATTAGCAGGTTTTTCCTCAGTTTTTGTCTCCCCTTTGTTCGTAGAAGGCGTTGGTGTTGCTGCCTCTTTCTCCGAGCACGCCGCAAGCGCCAGTACGAAGACCAACATCATCGTGAAAAATAGTCCCCTTGAAAAAAATCCCTTTTTCATGAACCTTTCCTCCCTTTTCTTAACCTCTTCTTTGTCTTGCATCAGTCGCACGCTTCAGGGCCTGTCCGACATTATTTATACTCAACATCAATACCAGAATAAGTACTGATGCGGGTAGCCATATCCACCATCTGGATTCCAATGTTTGCGGATTACGAGCATAGCTTACGAGTGTTCCAAGACTAGGTGTGCTTTCGGGAAAACCAAATCCCAGGAAAGACAACCCGGATTCGAGGCCAATGTTGGCAGCGAGGTTTAACGTCATCGTTACGATGATAATGGAGCTAAGATTAGGAAGAACCTGTGAGAGCATGATCTTCAGATGGGAAGAACCTAATGTTTTTGAAGCTTTGACATATTCCAGTTCACCCTCTTGTAACGCTTTGGAGCGAATCAGCCTCGCAATCCCCATCCAAAGAAATCCGGTCATAATTAACGAGAAAGATACAATATTATATTTGGGTACTGCAGTAACAAACGCGATAACAATCATCAGCATCGGCAGGATACTGAAGAAGTCAACAACCCGCATAAACAGGTTATCGATCATTCCACCGAAGTATCCAGATAACAAGCCAACCAGGATTCCTATAATACCAGTCAATAGTGTAACTATAATACCGATGGACAGAGAGTTACGTGTACCGATGATCAGTTGTCCGAATACATCGCGACCACCGTAGTCTGTCCCCAGCCAATATTGTGCGGAAGGCGGTTCATATAAGGCAAACAAATCTACCTTAACAATTTCTGCTTGATCCAGGATCAAAGAAGTACCGTAGACCAGCAATATGACCAGTCCCAAAAATATGAGCGAGATTAGTGCCACCTTATCTCTGACAAGCTCCCTCCACAAGATACTCAAGCTGGAGGGGCTTTTATCAACCTTCTGTGAAGTTATAACGACATCTTTGGCCTTGCTCATCTTATTTTCACCCCGAAATCTTCAAGTTCTTACTTGATCCGTATACGCGGATCAACAATTCCCAGAATAATGTCAGACAGCAGCGATCCCAGGATTGTAGCTATGCCATATAGAAGGACGAGTGCAGTCACCACACTGAAATCCCGAAGGGATATCGAATTCAGGAATAACTGACCCATACCCGGATAACTGAATATGCTTTCAATGAAGATGGTACCGCCAATAAGTCCCGTAATCTCATAACCGAAAAATGCGGCGATCGGCAGCAGGGAGTTTCTTAAAATATGCCTGTTGTAGATTCGGGATTCTGAGGCTCCCTTGGCTCTCGCAGTAAGAACGAATTCCTTGTGCTTGATATCGATAATTTCACTACGCAAATATTGGACGGTAGATACCGTTGTAATCAATGCCATCGATAATGCTGGTAATAACAGATGATAAAATTTGCTTGCTACATAGTCGAATGTACCTGGCGTAAGTCCAGGTTCCACGCTTCCCCCAGTTGGGAACCAGCCAAAATTGAATCCAAAAATCCACAACATCACCAGTGCGAAGATAAACAATGGAGCTGCAAAGCCCAAGTAGGTGTAACCTGTGATTAAGCGATCGGACCAAGTATCGTTATAACGTCCGCTGATAATGCCAAGTGGAATGGCGATCAGATAAGTAAATACAAGTGTCGCCAGTGCAAGCCAGAACGTATTGGCAACACGTTGACCAATCAGATCAGATACAGGCATCTTGAAACGGAAGGATTGCCCGAAATCACCGACAGCGGCATTTTTGATCCAATCCCAGTATTGTACATACCATGGATTGTTTAACCCGAGTCGCTCCCGCTGTTCATCCAGCGCTTTTGGGTCAATGCTTGGATCAAGCAGTCCCGTAAGTGCATCCCCAGGCATCGCTTTGGCCATCAGAAAGACCAACAGGCTAAGCAAAAAGATCTGAGGGATCATAATGATAATTCTGCGTACTATCGTTTTCCACATATGGCCTTCAACCTTTCTGAGGTAGAGCTACTCGGTGAGTATCGGAAATGGATTGGAGCGAGTAAGCAAGCCCTTCCTCATCAAAGAAATTCCGGTATGATTGTTCATACTCGGACTTAATCTGCTGACGGAAGGCTATCATTTCCTCACGCTTGGTTGGGTCCATATCCGGAATGGCTGCAATTAAACGCTTGGTATAGATATGTTGTGGATTCTCAAAGATATCATCGGTTGTGCCCTGCTCCACATATCGACCTTTATACATAATTCCGATCTGATCACACATATGACGAATAATGCCAAGATCGTGACTGATGAACAGATAGGTCAGATTCAACTCTTTTTGAATTTCCTGCATGAAGTTAAGCACCTGAGCTTGTACAGATACATCGAGTGCGGATACTGGCTCATCTGCAATGATCAGCTTTGGCTTCAGTGCTATCGCACGAGCAATCCCAATCCGCTGTCGCTGTCCTCCGGAAAACTCATGAGGGTACTTATAGATCGACTCCGGGCTCAGGCCGACCTTCTCCAGAAGCTCCCTGACCTGGCGTTTCTCTTCCGCAGCCGTCAGTCGCTCATAATTGCGGAGTGGTTCAGCAATTATGTCGATGACCCGTTTCTTGGGATTAAGAGAAGAGTACGGATCTTGGAAGATCATCTGCACATCGCGTTGCAGCTGTCGATCTTTCCGCCTCTCGGTAGCCAGATCTCTTCCATTAAAAAGAATTCTCCCGGCCGTCACATGGTTCAGACCGATAATGGCTCTGCCTGTCGTGGTCTTGCCTGAGCCAGACTCACCTACAAGACCATAGGTCTGTCCTTGCTCAATGGAGAAGCTCACATCGTCGACCGCCTTGATGTTGCCAATTTCACGCGTGATCAACCCGCCGCGAATCGGAAAGTGTATTTTGAGTCCTTCTACCTCGAGTAGTGCCATTATGTTATTCCTCCTCAGCTTGGTCAGGGAAATGAAAGTGCTGGTAACAGGTACACCGTACAAAGTGACCTGGCGCAATTTCATGCATCTGTGGGTTTTCTTCATGAGCCGAATCACTTATCCATGGAATTCGAGCCTTGAAACGGCACCCTTGGCGAGGAAGATTTTTCAGTGAAGGAACAATGCCTTGAATCACATGAAGCTTCGATTTTTCTTCAGAGATGGTAGGAATCGAGTTTAGTAGAGAACGTGTGTATGGATGTTTGGCATCCGTCATTAGAGTATAAATATCTGCAATTTCAACAATTTCACCTGCATACATGACTGCCACGCGATCAGCCATCTCGGCAACCACTCCCAAATCATGCGTGATCAGGATAATTCCTGCGTTAATCTCATTCTTCAATTCCCGGATAAGCTCCAGAATTTGCAGTTGGATCGTAACGTCAAGGGCTGTCGTTGGTTCATCAGCAATCAGCAATTCAGGTTTATTGGCAATCGCAATCGCGATAACAACTCTCTGTCTCATACCACCCGATAGTTCGTGAGGATACTGCTTGTATATATGTTCGGGACGCGGAATCCCTACTTGGTTAAGCAAATCAATAACTTTGTCTTTCTTCTCTTTCGAAGATAGCTTGGGTTGATGCAATGTCAGAGTCTCTTCGATCTGCTCACCGATCAACATCAGAGGGTTTAATGCGGAAAGAGGGTCTTGAAAGATCATCCCCATTTCATTACCGCGGAGTTTGTTTAACTTGTTAGGCGAAATATTCGCTATATTCTGCCCTTTGTACAGAATCTCACCGTCAATTCTGGCTTTGTTATGTAACCCCATAATTGAAAATGCAAAGGCGCTTTTACCTGATCCTGATTCTCCCACAATAGCCAACACTTCATTTTTCTTAACCGAAAGGTTAACGTGATCAACTGCCGCATAATAGTCATCTTCAATTCTGAATGATGTAGTTAGATTTCTGACTTCCAGTAGCTCTGTATTCAAATCAATCACCCTAACCCCATAATTTCTGCAGACTGTATTCAAGTGTAGAAGAATGCATCCACTGTATATTTCCATGTTCTTGAAGATAATGAACGAAAGTTTATACAAAATACCAATTCATTAGGAGAATCAGGTTTCCGTGCTGGTATTTAGACCGATGGTCAATTAATGTTGATAATTCCTAGCGGGATTATTAAGCCAAATAATTAATGTAATCATACGTGTAAATTTAGGTGACGTCAATGCTTATTTTGAGATTTTTGGTATAAATGTTTTTAATAATACAGTTATGGATATTAGTTATACTTAAAAGGTAAATATCAAGGGATTTTAGGGACCTAAGTGTACTTTTAAGGGTCAGATAAATTTCAGTAGAAGATTGAACTTTCTAAATATATTACATTGACATTACATAACATGTAAACTAAATGTTAATATTTGTTATATAAACAATTATAATGTTAGGTGTGAGGGATTTATGGAGGTGGATTCCAATCTGGAAGCAAACTTGTTTACTAACTAAATTATACAAACATAGCTAAGCTTTATATAAGCTACCGTATCGTAATGAAAAATCTAGTTATTATAGTATAGTTTTATTTATTCGTTTATGTAAAGAACAAATTGTAATCTTTTATCATTTATTTTACAAAAGAAAGAAAAAAGCCCTGCAAAATGCAAGGCTTTTCTAATATTTATACAATTAGATGTATATATAATACCTATGTTCAGTGGGATTCTGGAGGTCTCTTACCACGCTTTAATTCATTTATACTAAGTCCGAAGTCCATTTGCAGATGAGGATAATCCGGAAAGTTGGCCCAATCCCCGCCCCATGTAAACCCCAATTCTTTCGCAAGCTCAACAACTTCCATCCAATCGGCCTGCCCATTCCCGTTATCATCCCGATCCATGTCCCAGACCACATCACCCTCAGGAGTGCGCAATGCAAAATCAATTGCTAGTCCGTAATTGTGATAAGAGTCTCCTCCTTGCGCGTTGGTTACAATACTGCCCGCACTCGAACGCCCTTGATTATACAACGCATCTTGTTCCTCTATACTGCGGTAACCGTGTGTAACTACGATCTCTATTCCCTGCCTTGCCGCCTTCCGAACCAACAATTTTTCACTTTCTGCTACTACCGGGTGAAGTCCTGTGATTGGCATCACATCTTGCATGTTATTTCCTGGCCATATATCATAGGTGTCTCCTTTTTGCTGCAGCCAGATATATATAATGGAAAGTAGCAACGTAGCTACAATCCAGAATCGCAGACTACTCCTTCGTTGCTTTTTTACTTTACGTTTGGTTGTATTCATGCTCTCTCCTGATGATGGAATCTATAATCGTTGAACGCACCCTACCAACTACTCAACAATACAGTAGATTCTATTATAAATCATTTGAGCGGTAATTGCTTCATTCATGCAAGCTTCACGTCCTGCCATTAAGGAGTTGCCTTTATTTTATGTAATCTATATATGCAAAAAAGCAGCCGGCTATAAGCCGACTGCTTTGTATCCATGCTGAGTAAGACTACTCAGTTGTGTATGGCAGCAATGCGATTTGACGGGAGCGTTTGATGGCAATCGTCAGCATGCGTTGATATTTAGCGCTAGTACCTGTTACACGGCGCGGCAAAATTTTACCACGTTCGCTGATAAATTTACGAAGCAAGTCCGTATCTTTATAATCGATGTGAGTAATTTTGTTAGCTGTGAAGAAGCACACTTTACGACGTTTGTTACGGCCGCCACGGCGAGCCGGTCTTTTATCGTTGTCTCCGCCTTCTCTTTGCTTGAAGCTCATGCTTTTCAGTCCTTTCCTATCGTTAAGCCAATCACTCTAAGAGTGTCGGTTCACGTTAAAATGGCAAATCATCATCCGATATATCAATCGGTTTTCCGTCATCGGAAAAAGGATCCTGATTGTTGTTGCTACGCGAATTATTGTTATTGTTCGCGCGCCCGCCGCCTCCATAAGAAGGCTCTTCACGCATCGGTTGCCCACCGCCGCCACCGTTATTATCACGGTTAGCTGACTCCAAGAAACGGACGTTATCGGCAATGACTTCGGTCACGTATACACGTTTTCCTTCGTTATTCTCGTAATTCCGTACTTGAATGCGTCCTTCGACTGCAGCTAGGCGTCCTTTGCGCAAATAGTTTGCACAAGTCTCAGCAAGCTGTCTCCAGGTTACGACCGGAATGAAATCCGCTTCCCGTTCTCCCCCTTGGCTTGTAAACGGTCTGTCCACTGCCAAAGTAAATTGCGTAACTGCTACTCCAGCTGGAGTATAACGCAACTCAGGATCCCGGGTTAACCGGCCGATCAGAATGACACGGTTCAACAATGTAATCCCCTCCTTCAGAGCGTATTGGTGCGTTGATCACGAGTTGTCTTAAGCAGACTTAACGTCGTTTGTAATGAGATAACGAATAACTTCGTCAGAAATCTTCATGAGACGCTCAAGTTCAGTAACAACTGCTGGTTCAGCAGTGAAGTGTACCAGAACATAAACACCATCACGGAATTTCTTGATCTCATACGCAAGACGGCGTTTACCCATAACGTCGTGAGCTGTAACTTCACCACCGCCGTTGGAGATGATGCCTTGGAATTTATCGACTGTAGCTTGAACAACTTCTTGCTCAACATCAGGACGAATAATGTACATCACTTCATATTTGCGCATAATTTTCACCTCCTTATGGACTCTGGCCCTCAATCCAGGTTGAGAGCAAGGAACGAGCACAAACTCGAACTATATTAATATAACAAAAATGCAGTCTCAATGCAAGCAAACGTTCCCTCTTCTTATTACACATGATCATAACTCCAATGGAGCACACTACAGAAGCAGCATTGAAATCCATTATGCCAAGGAGGTTTTATCATGGGCGAAAAAACTGAGTTTGAACCAGGAGACAAAGCTCCAAACGATGGGGAATACACTGAGGTTGGCGAGAAAAGCTTTCATACAGAGATTAACAATCCGAAACGGATAACCCTGCAAAAGGGTGAAAGCTTCCCTGAAACGAGCAACCAAAATCGCAAGTGGAAAAAGCTGACCAAGGCCCGCGTTCACTAATCGCAAAGAATTTTTTCAAAATGCTGTATATAAAACGTACTAATGCACATAATACAATCAGGCGGTGCACGAGAGAGGTGTGGTTCCGTTGGACAACGAAGCCGAACATTCACTGTTGGAGATTCATCACGTAATTTAAGAAGCAAGATGGTTGTGTGAAAGGCCTTGTCTGAAGCACGAGTATTGCAATAGCAGTACGTACGCCAGGTTTCTTGATCGTTACGACCGATTGTTTCCTAACAAACCGAATGCACCGCCGAATGAAGAGCCCTTAGGGGCTCTTTGTTTTTTTCAATTCGACTGTTTATTAGACAATGAATCACAAATAAAAAGACCTCCCAACTGGAAGGTCTTCTTTCATATATAGATCTCAACTCACGTTGATTCATTTATAGTTTCACTAAACTGATTGATTAGTGGCGGAAAGGGTGGGATTCGAACCCACGCACGCTGTGACACGCCTAACTGATTTCGAGTCAGCCCCCTTGGGCCTCTTGGGTACCTTTCCGCAGCAATAATGATTATAGCATGATCATTTACAGAACGCAATACCCAAGCCCTACCTACATGTAAACGGTGTTATAGGCAATACAACAAGTGAAAATTTACACCGTTATTGCATTAGGATTCAGCCAAATCCTCTGACGAGCGAAGTACCTTTTTCATGTTTTTTTCGAATTTCGCTCTAGGAATTAGAACGCTATGTTTACACCCTACACACTTGATGCGGATATCCATGCCCATCCGGATGATTTCCATCTCATTGCTGCCACATGGATGCTGCTTTTTCATTTGCACAATGTCCCCAAGCTGAAAAATTTTACGCTCCACCTATGCCATCCCCCTCATCCTTCTCCTGAGCTGCTGCTTGCTCTAATGCTGCCTGATTGCTCATTTCACGATACTCCATTGCTTTCTTCACATCACTCTGAATTTGACGCTCTACAGAGGCTCTGGAGTTCGGCAGGCACTCAGCAACAATGCGAACCACATATTCCGAGGTAGACATCGACTGAATTCCAAGCACGTCTGGTACTTTAACGATATTCAGATCCCGATCCTCAATTCCAGCCAACGCCCGTTTCACCAAGTGCACAGACTCGTCCAGGGTCTGTTCACCCTTCATGGGAATGTCCACAACCGCAAGGGAATTCGACATGGAGAAGTTCGTTACACTTGCTATCGTACCATTAGGAATGATGTGCACCTCACCCTGCCAACTAACCAACTTGGTCGTTCTCAGGCCAATGACTTCAACCGTCCCTTTATAGGTGCCTGTCTGAATGACATCGCCTACTGCAAATTGATCCTCCAATATAATGAAGAAACCGGTAATAACATCCTTCACCAATCCCTGCGCACCAAAACCAATAGCCAGTCCAAGTACTCCTGCACTCGCCAGCAATGGTCCGACTTTCACATTGATCTCAGATAACAGTAACAGGATCATAATGAAATTACATGTTATGGAGGTCGCATTTTTCATCAACTCTCCCACCGTTATAAATCGGCGTGGATTGACCCGAATCTTGCCTTCCTGCTTACGTGCCATCGTGCGATCTATAATACGTGATACAATTTTGATCACAATACGCGTAATAATGAAAATAATAATAATGCGGATCGAACTGAACAGAATATTAAACCACATATCTGCATCAGCGACTTTGTTCCATAATTTATCTGTCCAGCTTATAGCACTTTCTAAGACCTTTTGCGGAGTCTCCTCATCCCCTGAAGCCAACTTAAATGGCAACATAGATCAAACCTCCTCTACATGGGTATGTTATCATAGCTGTCAGCGGTTTTGAAATAGAGGCCGCGGATCTCCACAAACTCATTACGAATGATCTGCTTTACTCTCTCCAGATCTTCTTTCGGAAATTGAATACATAGAGCACAGCCCGCTGTGATCTCTTTCGGGGTAGGGAATAAATCAATCTCTATCTCGGCGAACTCCAACAGCATTTCTGCCCGCAGTGCCTGCTGGGTAGAATCAAAAGCAATCAGCATCCAATCATCTATCCACTCGTCCATGTCCTGCTCCTTTCAATCCCTTTGAAAAAGCTTGTCCTCACGAAGTATAAAACGTTCTATCCTTCCATATACTGTTACTACCATTCCAAGGGAAAGGATAGATCCTATGAATCCCATCTCGCATTCCTTTTCATCTCAAGACATGACCAGTCTGAAAATTCCACATACCGATCCAGGTATTCACTCAGCCATCATTCATCGTTTAATGTTTCATCTCTATAAAGCCCATTCGCTGCAAAATGTAGTTGTTGTCTGCATTGGTACAGACCGATCTACCGGAGACTGCCTCGGCCCGCTCGTTGGTTCGTCGCTTGCCAAGTGGGACAGCCCTCTATTCCATCTCTACGGTACCCTGGATGAACCGGTACATGCGATGAACCTGCAGGACACCCTTCACAAAATACAAGCCACCCATCACAATCCTTATGTGATTGGCATTGATGCCTGCCTGGGACAATCATCGAGTGTCGGATGCATCCAGGTCGTGAATGGACCGCTCAAACCGGGTGCAGGTGTAAATAAAGAATTACCGCCGGTCGGCGATATCCATCTTACAGGTATCGTTAACGTCGGCGGCTTTATGGAATACTTTGTTCTGCAGAATACACGTCTCAGTCTTGTTATGCGTATGTCCGAGATTATATCAAGCAGTCTATACTCGGCCATTCGTGAATGGCACACACGCTCTACTCTGCTTGCTGTGCCAGAGTAATGGCTTCCTTCTCCTCTGGGGATAGTGTATACGTGGACTCTCCCCCCTTTAGAGGTTTGGCATATACATAGGAGCCGTCACGATTATAAATACCAGTTAGCACCATACCATCTTGGCTATCGTTCACCATGGCCATCGAGAAACTCAGGTCACTGCCAAGCTCTCCATAAGCGTTGTACCTTTTCACGCCCACTTTACCCTGAATGCGGGTCACCTTCTGCATGACAGCCTGTAACTGATCTGTTTGCAGCTTATGTTCGTCCTCAATGCTGTCCATCTGAATTTTCAGATTGATCAACAGTGACTCCAGATCTTCCACTCCGCTGCCAGCCATCATGGCTTCATATTTCCGTTTCAACTTTCGTAACTTTGCGCCCTGAGCGATACTTACGATGAGCAAGATCACCATAAGTAAAGCCATGCCGCCAATAATCCATATCAGCTGTTCCAGAATCAGCTCATTTAATTCAGCCATGTAGTGCAACTACCCCTCTGTTGGTTTGTTCAGATTAACGTCTGTAGCATCAAGCCTCTTCCACTTCATTGATCATTACATCCAGTTAAGCCATCACACGTTCAAATGATCTCTCATGCCTACCTATCATTCACCAGATAACCCTTGTAATTAATCATCATTTTGCGCTCTTGCACCATGCTCTTTAAGCATTGGAAATTCATATTTCATTAGGATTGCTTCATATGATTTTTGATGCAGTTAATTCAATAACCGCTTCGATTAAGGCATCTACATCTTCTTTTGATGTATTATAGCCCACACTCGCCCTGACTGCCCCACTCGCTGTTGTCCCTGCCGATTCATGGGCAAGAGGTGTGCAGTGGAAACCGGAGCGCACAGCAATGCCATAATTCCGATCTAATTGAAACGCTAGCTGCGCCGAATCATATCCCTCAACAGTAAAGGATAACAAGCCGGTACGCGGCTGTCCAATTTCAGGACCAAGCATTCGAATTCCCTGTACCGATGATAAACCATTCATCATATGCTGAGTCAAGTCCCACTCCTGTTTATAAATCAATTCAGGGTTCAGCTCAAGCACATGCTGGACTCCAGCTGTTAGCCCGGCTACACCTACCGTATTCGGCGTACCCGCCTCATAGCGGTCAGGACGAACCAGCGGCTGCTCAATCGCTTCAGATTGACTGCCTGTTCCTCCATGAAGCAACGGCTGCACATCCAGCTCAGGAGCAATATACAGACCACCTGTTCCTTGTGGCCCCAATAGTCCCTTATGACCTGGAAAGGCCAGCATATCAATACCGAGATGCCTTACATTCACAGGCATAATTCCAGCACTTTGAGCAGCATCTACAAGCAAAGGCACATGATGTTTCTGACACAACAGTGCAATCTCCCCAATGGGCATAATACTCCCCAGCAGGTTCGAGCTATGCGTGCAGACAACCAATCTTGTATTGGGGCGAAACATACTTGCGAACCGGGTCAGATCGATTGCACCCGCAGCATTAACAGGTACATAATCAACCTCCACATTTCGAAGTCTGCGCATGTACTCCAGTGGTCGCCTTACTGAATTATGTTCAGCCATGGTAGCAATAACATGATCGCCTTCTCTTAACCAACCTTGAATAGCCAGATTCAAAGCTTCGGTTGTATTAGCTCCCAATGCAATGTCGTTAGCATTACTAATACCAAAAAGAGTGGATAGCGACTTTCTAGCACCAAATAGCACCCGACTCGCCTGTACAGCCATTCGATGACTGCCTCTGCCCGGGTTGGCCCCTGCAATCTCCAGAGCCTTTATCATGGCTTCCCCGACAGCAGGTGGTTTAGGCCATGATGTCGCCGCATGATCCAGATAGATAACTCCCTCCACCTCACAACCACCCCTGTCCCTAATTGATTGTTCTTCCTGGGTAGGTCTTATAAAACAAATAATGACATATCGTTTCTCCATGGTACAGAGGCGATATGTCATCACATGAAAAAGCCCCGCATGTTGTAAATGGATCATGGAATCCTGACTACTATTGCAACAGTTCCAACAGTCGCTCCAGATCTTGTTTGCTGTAGTAATTGAGCTCGATTTTCCCTTTATCTTTGTTATGCTTAATTTTCACCGTTGTTTTAAATCGTTCACGCAACGACTCTTCTACTGTATCAATAAATGGATCCTTTTTCTTTACCTTGGATTTGGCCTTGGCCTCACCTGATTTGGAACGATCCAACTGTTGAACAGCCTCTTCGAGTTCACGAACACTCCACTGCTGATCAATGGTTTGTTTTGCTAGTTGTTTAACAAGGACTTCATCTTTAACTCCGACAATAGCACGGGCATGTCCCATCGACAATGTTCCACGTGAAACATGATCCTTCACTTCTTCAGGCAATGATAATAATCGGAGGAAATTAGCGATATGGGAACGGGATTTGCCCACTTTTACAGAGAGCTCTTCTTGGGTTAATCCAAACTGGTCCATGAGCCCCTGATAAGCAACTGCAACCTCCATCGCATTCAGATTTTCCCGCTGCAAGTTCTCGATCAAAGCAATCTCCATAACCTGCTGATCACTGAAATTACGAACTACGGCAGGCACAGTTGCATTGCCGCAATATTGGGAAGCTCTGAAACGCCGTTCACCAGCAATGATCTCATAACCTCTCAGAACAGGACGTACAATAATCGGCTGTATAACACCATGTTGACGGATTGACTCAGCTAGTTCATGTATCGCATCTTCATCAAATACTTTACGAGGTTGGTAAGGATTTGCCCGCAGCTGACTAATCGGGATTTCTACGACTTTATCATCGTCATTAATTGAAAGCGAAGGAATGAGGGCATCAAGACCTTTTCCAAGCCGCTTACTCATAAGAAATCACTTCCTTTGCGAGCTCTAAATACACTTCAGCCCCTCGGGATCGAGGATCATACGTAATGATAGACTGACCATGAGAAGGGGCTTCGCTAAGCCGCACATTACGCGGAATAATGGTCTGATACACCTTCTGTTGGAAATACTTTTTCACTTCTTCAATCACCTGGATGCCCAGATTTGTACGCGCATCAAACATTGTCAATAATACCCCTTCAATCTGCAGGGAGGTATTCAGATGTTTCTGCACCAGACGAACGGTATTGAGCAATTGACTCAATCCTTCAAGTGCATAATACTCACACTGAATCGGAATGATCACCGAATCGGAAGCTGTCAACGAGTTGATCGTTAACATACCAAGGGAGGGTGGACAATCGATTAGTATGTAATCATAATTTTTTTTCACCATGGCGAGTGATTTTTTCAGACGAACTTCCCGTGATATCGTGGATACCAGTTCAATCTCGGCTCCGGCAAGCTGAATCGTTGCAGGTATAATATGAAGGCCTTCAATTTGAGTTTCCACAATCGCTTCCTGAGGTGGAACTTCATTAATGATGACATCATATATGCAATTGGCCACATCTGCTTTGTTGATCCCGACTCCACTGGTTGTATTCCCCTGGGGGTCAATATCGACAAGCAATACCCTTTTCCCGAGCGAAGCCAGTCCTGCACCCAAGTTAACAGATGTCGTCGTTTTCCCCACACCGCCCTTTTGATTTGCTACGGCCATAATCTTAGACAATTACTTCACCTCAAATAAAATAGGAGTCTTTTCTTGTAGGTTGTGAACTACAGTTAACAAAAGCAGGTGGCTATCATCCACTCAAACATCAACTTCTTCATGGTGCTACTTCTATGCTGTTCAGACATCCTCCACTTTATAGACAGAAAAAGCGGCCCATTGCCGCCTTAAGCTTCAGCTATTTGCGTTTTGGGATATGGATAACGATCTCGTAATGGTCCTCATGGTCCGCTTCCTTGGTTTTGATGTCTAGACCGGAGCCCGATACCATATCAATGGATTGACGAATCGTATTAAGTGCAAGTCTAACGTCCTTCGTGAAGGAGATACGTTTGGACTTTTTGATCTTCGAAGCTTCCTTGTAAAAGGCAACTCTTGCTTCCGTCTGTTTAACATTCAACTCTTTATCAATAATCTCGCCGAGCAATTTCATTTGCAGCTCTTCCGTATCAAGCGAAAGTAAAGCTCTGGCATGCCGCTCCGAAATTTTACGTTCCATTAATGCAGTCTTAATGCCATCTGGAAGCTGCAACAACCGAATTTTGTTCGCGATGGTTGACTGACTTTTACCCAATCGCTGCGCAAGACTTTCCTGTGTAAGTTGGTGCAAATCAATCAGTTTCTGATAAGCGACAGCTTCTTCAATCGAAGTCAGTCCCTCACGCTGCAAATTTTCAATCAATGCGATGGATGCTGCCTGAGAGTCGTTGAATTCCCGTACAATGGCCGGAATGTGATCCAAACCAAGTTTTCGAACTGCACGCCAGCGACGTTCCCCAGCGATAATCTCATATGATCCATTTCGTACGCGGACGACAATCGGTTGTATAACTCCATGTGTCTTGATCGTCTGCAACAACTCATCAATTTTATCATCATCAAAAATAGTACGGGGTTGATATGGGCTGCTCACAATTTCATTGACCGGAATTTGTTTAATTTCATCTCCGTTATTGCGCTCTGCCAAACCAAACAACTTCGAAAATTGTTCTTTCATTCCGTATATTACCACCTAGTTTCGTAATAGCTCCCGCACAGTTGCAGGTGCTTCTTATTCAATAAGCGACCCTTTCATATGCTGTCGTTGTTCGAATAAGTTGTGCCTTCCAAGACGCCTTCTGTAACCTATACAATAATACTTCAAATCTATCTATACATATAATCTATGATCTCTGTAATCCAGAACCGGATACTTCTATTCTATCATCTTTTCTTCTATAATCCTATGTTTACCTATTCTTTAAACTCTTCTAATTTTCCTGCTTTTTCTACATAAACATTAGCCATATAACTGCTCACACACCGTAAGATAAGAATCACCTCTACACATAGCACTTGCTCATAGTAGCAACCTTTTGTACTTGTTGGATACAATTTAAATTCCGATTTCCACTCCATCATTGGTTGTAGAACAACCTTATGCTTTGCTGTTTCCCCTATTTAATTGATCTCTCGTTCTCCAGGTGCAGCAATCCATTCAACCGGAGTATAGCTGTACCAAGAAATAATCTATCACATGGATCGTTTTTTCTCTTTAAAAATGTATTCTGGACTTTCTTTTCTCAGTTCTATGTAATGAAGGTGTAGAGGCTATCTTTACAACGATGATAAATTAAAAAACAAAAAGAGGATGTTTCACGTGAAACATCCTCTTAACTGTTATTCTATATTCTTCATTAATAAAACGATCAAATATAAGCTTACCTTTTAAAACGACTTACAATGTTGCACACCATACTCTGACCAGTTAACCATTCAACCTACAAGACTATATTAAAGGTGTTTTTAAGGGTGTCCCCGGTTTCCGCGGGTATTTAAATGGTGTTCTGTCAAACTTCTGAATCAGAATGATATGGCGTTCCGATTCTTCAACAGGCAGCTGGAACGGATGGACTGCCTTTACCCGTCCTTTCAATTGGTTGAAGCTGAACTCGGCCTCCTTCATTTCTTCGCGTGGGTCTCCGCCCTTCATTGCAGCGAACAGTCCACCTTTACGAACAAATGGCAGACAGAACTCGTTAAGCACCGCCAGCTTGGCTACGGCACGCGCTGTAACCAGATCGTAGCTGTCACGGTAACCTTCCTTGCGCCCAAGTTCCTCTGCACGCCCATGAATCAGTTCTACATCCGTTAAACCGAGTGTATCCACAACATGCTGCAGAAAACCAATACGCTTATTCAGTGAATCAACGATGGTCAGCTTGATATGCGGAAAACATATTTTAAGCGGAAGTCCAGGGAATCCTGCCCCCGAACCGATGTCTGCAAGCTTAATTACCTTTGATATATCTGTATAAAAAGCCAACGATACCGAATCATAGAAATGTTTTGTATATACTTGTTCACGTTCGGTAATCCCGGTCAGATTCATCTTTTCATTCCAGGCTACCAACTCCTGAAAATACAATTCAAATTGCTCCAGCTGGTGTTCATCCAGCTCCAGTCCATGTTTCTTCAGACGCCGTTGTAGCTGCTGTTGAATATCGTCCATTATTGTCCCCTTGCTGCGGTTACACGGTTATAATGCTCCAAGTAAACCAGCAGAATGGAGATATCCGCAGGTGTGACCCCAGCAATTCGTGACGCCTGACCTATCGAAATTGGACGAATCTTAGCGAGCTTCTGCTTTGCTTCCATAGCAAGGCCATGAATTTCGTCATATATAATCGTATCCGGAATTTTCTTTTTCTCCATTTTCAGCAAACGTTCCACGTGGATCAATTGTTTCTCAATATAACCCGCATATTTAATTTGGATTTCCACTTGCTCTTTCATATCTGGACTCAGTTCCACTTCAGAAGGTGAGATCTGTTCAATCCAGTCATATCCGATTTCCGGACGACGCATCAATGTAAGAAGTGTACTGCCATCCTGAATTGGTGTAGAGCCGATCTCTTCCAGCTTCGAATTCACTTCGACAGGACGAACTTTCGCCGCTTTCAGTCGCGCCACTTCCTGCTCAACTTTTGCCTTTTTATCCAGGAATTTGGCATAACGTTCTTCAGTAATCAATCCAATATCATGACCAATTTCTGTCAAACGCATATCTGCGTTATCATGACGAAGCAACAAACGGTATTCTGCACGGGAAGTCAGCAGACGGTAAGGTTCATTCGTACCTTTGGTTACGAGATCATCAATCAGTACACCAATGTAACCTTGGGAGCGATCAAGTACAATCGGATCTTTCCCCTGTACTTTACGGGCTGCGTTGATCCCGGCCATCACGCCTTGTCCTGCTGCTTCCTCGTATCCGGAAGTACCGTTAATCTGCCCTGCTGTAAACAGACCTGGCAGACGTTTCGTTTCCAGTGAGGGCCACAGCTGAGTAGGTACCATCGCATCATATTCAATAGCGTATCCGTTACGCATCATTTCTACTTTTTCCATACCGGGAATTGAACGCAGAACAGCCAATTGAACATCCTCAGGCAGACTGGTTGACAGTCCCTGTACATAGTACTCCGATGTGTTTTTGCCTTCTGGCTCCAGGAAAATCTGATGCTTCGGCTTATCGCTGAAACGTACAATTTTATCCTCGATCGATGGGCAATAACGCGGTCCGGTACCTTCAATAACCCCCGAGAACATAGGCGCACGGTGAAGATTATCGTTAATAATCTGGTGTGTTTCCACAGATGTGTAGGTCAACCAGCAAGGCAGCTGCTCATTATTAGAATATTCCGTTTCATAAGAAAAGAACTTCGGCTCTTCATCCCCTGGCTGAATTTCGGTTTTGCTAAAATCAATCGTATCCTTATGCACACGTGGAGGCGTACCTGTTTTGAATCGTACCAGCTCGAAGCCAAGTTCCCGCAGATGCTCCGACAGTTTAAGCGAAGGCTGTTGATTATTTGGCCCACTCTCGTACATCAATTCGCCCATAATAACTTTACCGCGCAGGTACGTACCTGTTGTCAAAACTATGGCTTTGGCTCGGTACTCCGTACCCGTCTGGGTAACCACACCCACGCATTGTCCGTCCTCAACGATCAGGCGGTCAACCATCCCTTGACGCATGGTCAGATTACGCTCATTTTCCATCGTTTCTTTCATTGTGTGCTGGTAAGAGAACTTATCCGCTTGAGCCCGAAGTGCATGAACAGCTGGTCCTTTACCCGTGTTGAGCATTCGCATCTGAATAAAGGTTTTATCAATGTTCCGTCCCATCTCTCCACCAAGTGCATCAATCTCACGTACCACATGTCCTTTTGCCGGTCCCCCGATAGATGGGTTACAAGGCATGAAGGCCACCATATCCAGATTGATCGTAATCATCAGAGTTTTAGAACCCATACGGGCTGCAGCCAGTGCTGATTCCACACCAGCATGTCCTGCACCAACGACGATTACATCATAACTGCCGCCATCAAAAGCCATTCTACTTACCTCCCTTTTGCCGCGGCACGTCTTAATACACGCACGCGAACTAATATTATTTAAAAAGCTGAACACGCTCCATGTACAACCGGATTGCATTCCGATATATATTAAGCCATCAAGTCTTATTCACTTCAGACATTTTCGCGGATTCTTTGACCATCCACAGATGGACTTTATTATCATACTACTTTTCAGAGTCGGTATGTTTATCCGGTGTTATTTTCCGAGACAGAATTGAGAGAAAATCTGATCGATCAACGCATCATGTGCCGTATCACCCACGATTTCACCCAACTGCTCCCATGCCAGACGGACATCAATCTGAATCATATCAATGGGGATCAGCTGTTCGGCGGCTTCATAGGCATCTATGAGCGACTGTTTCGCTTTTTTGAGCAGAGCGATATGACGCACATTGCTGACATACGTCAGATCGGCCGACTCCAGCTTGCCGCTGAAGAACAGCGTTGAGATCGCCTCTTCCAAACGATCCACGCCCAGATCATCCTTTACCGACATTGGAACGAGCCGCTCTTCCGGAATATAACGAAGCAGAACATCACGGTCTGCCTGCGGCACTAAGTCCATTTTATTCATTATAATAATGGATTGTCTACCGCGTATTTGTTCCAATAATTCAATTTCACCCTCATGCAGCGGCTCCGCCGCATTGATGACCATCAATATCAGATCCGCCTCATTCACAGCAGAACGCGAGCGTTCCACCCCGATCTTCTCCACAACATCCATCGTTTCCCGAATACCTGCTGTATCGAGCAGCTTGAGCGGTATATTGTTAATGGTGACAAATTCTTCAATAACATCACGGGTTGTACCTGGAATGTCTGTTACAATCGCACGGTTATCCTGCGCCAACGTATTGAGCAAAGAGGATTTGCCTACGTTGGGCCGTCCAACGATCGCTGTTGTAATCCCTTCCCGCAGTATCTTTCCTTGCTCTGCCGTGACCAGCAATTTATCGATTTCAGTCATGACCTGACTGGACTTTTCTTTAATAAAATCGGAAGTCAATGATTCCACATCATGCTCCGGATAGTCGATATTTACTTCAATATGAGCAAGTGTCTCGACCAATGTGTATCTGAGATCACGCAATTTGGATGACAATTTGCCTTCTACTTGCTTGAGTGCAACCGAGAATGCACGATCGGATTTGGAACGAATGAGATCCATGACCCCTTCCGCCTGGGACAGATCAATCCGTCCATTGAGAAAGGCACGCTTCGTGAACTCTCCAGGCTCAGCGAGACGAATATCCAGCTGCAACAGCAGATCCATGACACGTTTAACTGACACCACACCGCCATGTGCACTAATCTCCACGACATCCTCTGTAGTGAATGAACGCGGTGCCCGCATCACCGTAACCAAGACTTCCTCAATCTTCTCACCAGTCCCCGGATCTATAATATGACCATAATGAACCGTATGGGATGCTGCCTGTGTTAGTGGGGTTTTACTGCGAAAAATCTTCTCCGTCTCCGACACCGCATCCGGGCCACTGACCCGGATTACTGCGATTCCCGCCTCTCCGACAGCTGTTGATATCGCTGTGATCGTATCACTGATCATGTTATCTCTCTCCTTGCTCTATTTTAAAATTGCACCCCTCAGGACGCCATATTGATTTCAAATGGGTCAAGGCAAACGCCTCTAAAGTCACTATTTAAATATTCGGAAAAATGCTTCTGTACGAAAAAAGCAATGGCTTCTGCACCGGGCAGGAAGCCATTGCGTCTTCAATTCATGTTATTTCGTCGTAATGACCACGCGGCGATTAGGCTCCTCGCCCTTACTGTAGGTCTTAATCTGCGGGTTATTTTGCAGCTTAGCATGAATGACTTTTCGCTCTAGCGGAGGCATAGGCTCCAATACAACTTCTTTACCGGAGCGAATAGCTTGTCCAGCCAACCGTTCAGCCAGATCCTCCAGCGTCTTGCGTCGACGTTGGCGGAAATTTTCTGCATCCAGTACGATTCGAACGAAGCTTTCCGAATATCGGTTCGCCACAATGTTCGTTAAATATTGAAGTGCATCCAGCGTCTGTCCACGTCTACCAATAATCATGCCCAAGTCTTCACCGGCAATATTGAAGATATGTCCGTCACGCTGTTTTTTGATATGCACCTCAACATCCAGTCCCATACCTGCTGCCACTTCTTTTAAGAAAGCAGCCGCTTCCTCATAGGGATTTTTAGCTGCCACACCCTCAATTGGTAATTCAACCTGAGGTATATGTGCGGCCGGTTTGATCGGCTGTGAAACAGGTTCAGGCACAGGTAGAAGTTTCACTTCAACTTTGGCGGCCTTAACCCCGAACAAACCCAGGAATCCTTTTGACGGCTGCTCTAACACTTGTATCTCGACCTTGTCCCGGCTTACGCCAAGCTCAGCCAATCCTTGGTTTACAGCATCTTCAACGGTTTTTCCTGACGCAATGACTTTGGTCATTTCGATTTTTTGGCCCCTTTCGACCCTTTTCCAGAGACAGTTGCCTTGCCACCGTTTTTGCGTTTAGCTCCATTTCCATTTTTGGAAGAGCTGTTCTGCTTCACGTTGACCTCGGCCACGACTTTATCATTATTCCGGTAAAGGAAATAGTTTTGCACAATCGTGTAGATATTACTGTAGAACCAGTACAGCGGCAATGCAGCCGGGAACTGATAAGACATCACGAAGATCAAAATAGGGTAAACCCAAAGCATAAACTGCATCGGTCCAACCTGCTGTGCAGGGTTCATACGCATCATCATCCAAGTTTGAACGAATGTCGTGATGGCAGCCAGCACGGGCAAAATAAACAGGTGATCCGGCGCTCCGAGTTGAAGCCACAAGAAATCATGTGTTCTCAGACTCGAGTTTCCGTAAATGGAGTTATAAAGTGCGATGTAAATCGGCATCTGAATCAGAAGTGGTAGACAACCCGCCATCGGATTAACTTTGTTCTCCTGAAACAACTTCATTGTTTCTTGCTGAACTTTCTCAGGTGTATCTTTATACTTGGCTTGAATTTCTTTCAACTGCGGCTGAATAGCTTGCATCGCCTTGGAGCTGCGTACCTGCTTCATGGTCAGCGGCAAGATTAACGTCCGTACAATCAGCACCATCACAAGGACGGCTAGTCCATATTCACCGTTAAACCAGTTGGCGAATGTATCGAGCGCCAGTGAGAACCAATAGATAACATTGGCTTGCCAAAAAGAATCACTATTCTTCAGATCTTCCGTAGTAACCCCGGCTCCTTGTGGAGTACATCCGGCGAGTACAGTGACCATTGCAATGACTGCAATGAGGAGAATCCACTTCCCCTTTGATGTCTTCAATCGCGACACTTCATAACCCCTCTCTTAACCATTCCATTCCACCGTAAATCATACCATAATTAGGAGGACAAATAAACCGAAGCTTACCGCTTGCCCGACTTCAAAAGAGAGCCCTTGCGCATCGCATGCAGCAGGCTTTTTTCCATCTCCTTATAGGACATGTCCAATGCACCTTTTCTGACGATAAAGATCAGATCCATCTGCGTGACAATCTCTTTCTCATGATGGCGTACAATTTCCTTTATCATGCGTCTCATCCGGTTGCGTACGACAGCATTCCCGATTTTCTTGCTACAGGATACACCGACTCGGAATTGTTCTGTATCTTTACGACGACAGCCATACACCACAAATTGATGATTGGCAAACGATTTTCCATACCGGTATACGCGACTAAAGTCCGCCCGGTTTCGTAAACGCAGTCTTTTATACACGGCGCTTCTCCTTGCTGTTCTCCACCATCATTATTGACGGAGGCCTCATTACTGATTTAGTATAGGCTTTCTTGAATAACGATAAACCGTCTTGGCGGCAACTTCATTCAGGATGATTGCTGATCGGCTGCTTGAACCGGGCAGACATTCATCCGGGATGATTGCTGATCGGCTGCTTGGACCGAGCAGACATTCATCCTTATATAAGGAACGTTTTCGAAAAAACAGACATCTTATTCGTTGAGCATAGATGGGTACTGATGCTTTTGCGCAGCCAATTCAGACCTGACCTATACGAGCATCCAGTCTGAAATGACCTATTTAAGAAAAAAAAGACCACCTCGGTGGTCTTCACATGCATTAAGCACTCAGGACTTTACGGCCTTTAAGGCGACGTGCAGCCAGAACTTTACGTCCGTTGCTCGTGCTCATTCTTTTCCGGAAACCATGAACTTTTTTACGTTTGCTAACGTTCGGTTTGAATGTAGGTCTCAATGTATTGCACCTCCTTACAAGGAAATACTTATGTGATGAATCATTTTCATCTTCACAGAAAACACCTTTATATATTTAACCATGAACACCTGGAAAAGTCAACTCTGAGCCTCTCGACTCCTTCCTCCTTTTGATATCTGTTCGAACCTCCCATGAAAGTTCTCCATGCCTGTCTTTGTTTATAACCTTCCAGAGTCGCTATTTAGGACTCTCTAAAGTTATCCCCAACGCCTGATTAAACCATCATAATGCCTAGTTTTTATTTATCCACACCCTCTAAAACCCTCTTTTTACGTATTTGACTCTTATATAAAGTTATTCACATGTGGATAAAGAATTTTATTCGATATTGATGGCAATATAGCTACAGTCTCATGAATTTAAAATTTGATGTATCCGCTTTACTCTTATGGTTTACAAGTTTTCTAGAAAGGTGTAGGATAAAAATCACATCTTGTATACAAGTATACTTAAGGGAAGATAACTCACCCTGCAGCTCCTTGAAAAGTCCATTTTTAATGCAATATTGTACGACATTAAACATGAAGATTGCATTCTGGCGTCTCCATTGTTCTCCGGATTGGGGCAAAATGCTTACCCCATAAAATAGTTGTGATATGATCAGTATTGAACTGATTACTTACAATAGGAGCGTTAGCCAATATGCTATTTCCTTCTTCCTGGCTTCAGGGAGCTTCCCGCGGGGAAGCGATTGCCTGCGAATTAAGGCTGCGGATCATCAGCGGAACCCTTCGCCCTGGAGAGATTTTGTCAGAAAATCGAATTGCCGCTGATTTTGACAGCAGTCGATCACCTGTACGTGAAGCATTAAGAACTTTATCGAATGAAGGGCTTATCCGGCTGGAGCGCATGGGCGTGGTCGTTCTGGGATTGAAAATTAAGGATGTCGAGGAATTGTATGACGTCCGTTTTCTAATTGAGAGTTTTGTACAGCAGCGACTCGCAAGTAATGTTCCAGCACCATTGCTTACACAGCTACACAACGTATTGGACAAGATGGAACTCGCCGGTCGTCATCAGGATGCGGTCGAATTCGCTTATCAGGATCTGACTTTTCACGAGAGTATTATCGAAGCTGCCCAGCATGCCCGTATTTTACATCTATGGAGAAGCATTCGTTATGTCGTTATGACCGTCATGCTGCTGACGACCCGCAGGGTATTTGTTCAGGGTGAGCAGAAGGTAAGCGCTGTAATTAACAAACACCGTTTGCTGATTGAGGCGCTTGAATCGGGTGACAAAGCACGGATTCAGACTGGAGTTCGCACCTATTTCCAGGATTCAGGCAAGACATTGAATGAAAGCTTTGATTCTTAACATCGCTATGATGAATTTCCATTCACCTTTAGGTTGTTCATCCATAGTGTTAGGGCTGCGCAATCATATCCATTGTGAATGATTGCGTCTTAACTTGTCGACAAGTATACAAAATGCGATTTTGTTTCATTTTTTGGGCATATTAAGGGTGATCCACACTCACCCCATGTAAATGATTCATAAAGTCACCGTTTCACTGTCCGATGTTTATCTCACTTGTAAGCGTTATATATCACATAAAAGGAGCATACCTCATGAGCACTCTTTTTGGATTAACCCATAATGCAACATTGCTGATCTGGACATTGATTGCGATTGTATTTCTGATCGTACTAATTTCCAAGTACAAATGGAATCCCTTCATTACTCTTTTGCTATCAGCATTAATGCTTGGTTTACTTGCAGGCATGAAACCTGCGGATGTCATTACTTCCATTACGGGAGGACTTGGCGGTACACTCGGAACGATCGCCATCGTTATCGGACTGGGTACCATGCTCGGTAAGATGATGGCCGAATCCGGCGGTGCTGAACGAATTGCTACTACGCTTGTGGATCGTTTTGGTGTGAAACGTGTGCACTGGGCGATGATGATCGTTGGATTTATCGTCGGTATTCCCGTTTTCTTCGAAGTCGGCGTCATTCTGCTAATTCCGATCATTTTCACCGTTGCGCGTAAAACCAATATGTCACTGCTACAGATCGGTATTCCAATTTTGGCAGGTCTCTCTACAGTACATGGTCTGGTTCCACCTCATCCGGCTCCCATGATTGCCATCGAAGCGTTCAGCGCCGATTTGGGTAAAACGATCCTGTACTCCCTTATTGTAGGTATCCCAACAGCCATTATCGCGGGTCCCCTGTTCGGTAAATTTATCGGTAAACGAATACATACCGAGCCGCCAGCGGAGCTGGCTGAACAATTTGCTACGAAAAAAAGTAACAGCTTACCCGGGTTCGGAATAACCCTGTTTACAATCTTGCTGCCAGTCATTCTGATGCTCATTGGTTCCATCGCCAATATTGTGGACCCAGATGCTACAAGCGGATTTACGGTTTTCTGTGAATTCATCGGACATGAAATTATAGCCTTGCTGATCTCTGTTGTGTTTGCCCTCTTTTCACTCGGATTCTCACGCGGCTTCAACAAACATGACATCTCCCGTTTTACCAGTGAATGTCTGGCGCCTACGGCAACGATCATCCTCATTATTGGCGGAGGTGGTGCGTTCAAGCAGGTGCTCATCAATAGTGGTGTAGGGAATGCCATTGCTGAAGTGGCCACACATGCGAATATTAACGTCATTCTATTTGCCTGGCTTGTCGCTGCACTGATACGGGTTGCTACGGGTTCAGCAACGGTCGCGATGACAACAGCAGCGGGTATTGTGGCTCCAGTTCTCGCGCTCACCCCAGGTGCCAATATCGAGTTGGTTGTACTGGCTACCGGTGCAGGCTCGCTTGTGCTGTCCCATGTGAATGACGCAGGCTTCTGGATGATCAAGGAATTCTTTAATATGAGCGTCTCTCAAACATTGAAAACGTGGACCGTTATGGAAACACTATTGTCTGTCGTTGGACTGATCTTTATTTTGCTGCTAAGTACAGTCGTTTAACTTCACTTGATATATAGAAGGAAAAATTCTGAAAGGTCCACTGGAAAGAAGGTTAATATAGAATGAACAACTATATGATTGGTATGGATATTGGGACAACCAGTACAAAGTCCGTACTATTTACGGAACAGGGTGAAGTCGTAAGTACTTCAACTCAGGAGTATCCCTTATACACTCCGGCTCCCGATGTTGCCGAACAGGATCCGGAACAAATTGTGCAAGCTGCTATTCGTTCTGTACGCGGCGTCATGGATCAGAGCGGCGTACCCGCGGAACAAATCATGTTCGTTTCTTGCAGCTCGGCCATGCATAGTGTCATCGCTATGAGCCAGGATGGCAGCCCCCTTACCCGCTGCATCACTTGGGCTGACAACCGGAGTGCCGCCTGGTCGGAGAAACTGCAAGAGAATGGGCTTGGACATCGCATTTATTTGCGAACAGGTACCCCTATCCATCCCATGTCTCCACTGACCAAATTAATGTGGCTGCGCCACGATGAGCCGGAGCTTTTTCAGCGCACAGCCAAATTCATCTCTATTAAAGAATATCTGTTCTTCCGTTTGTTCGGTCAGTATGTGGTGGATCATTCCATCGCCTCCTGCACAGGTCTGCTCAATCTGGAACAACTGGATTGGGATGCCGAAGCCCTTGAACTTGCAGGCATTACTCCAGACCATCTGTCGAAGCTTGTTCCGACCACACATACTATAGAGGGAATGGATACGACCTGGGCTGATAAAATGGCTCTCTCCCCCTCTACTCCCTTCGTTATCGGAGCGAGTGATGGGGTATTGTCCAATCTTGGGGTAAATGCAATAGAACCCGGTGTTGTTGCAGCGACCATCGGTACCAGTGGAGCCATACGTACTGTTGTAGACCGTCCCATTACAGATCCAAAAGGCCGAACGTTCTGTTATGCTCTCACCGAAAATCTTTGGGTCATCGGCGGGCCTGTGAATAATGGCGGAATGTTGTTCCGCTGGGTGCGGGACGAATTCGCCGCATCTGAAGTGGAGACAGCTAAGCGGCTTGGCATTAATTCCTACGACGTGCTCACCAAGATTGCGGAACGGGTCAGTCCGGGCTCAGAGGGACTTCTTTTCCATCCATACCTTTCGGGCGAACGCGCCCCTCTGTGGAATCCGGATGCTCGTGGTTCCTTCTTCGGTTTGACCCTCCACCATCAGAAAGAGCATATGATCCGTGCTGTACTGGAAGGGGTGATTTTCAACCTGTACACCGTACTGCTCGCCATGGAGGAACAGATTGGGCAGCCTACCTCCATCCAGGCTACCGGCGGCTTCGCACGTTCCCCCCTCTGGCGTCAGATGATGTCGGATATTTTCAACCAGGAAGTCGTTGTGCCTGAAAGCTTCGAAAGTTCCTGCCTGGGTGCTGTTGTGCTTGGTCTCTATGCTACAGGGCGAATTCAGTCGCTTCATGCCGTTTCCTCTATGGTGGGTACAACACATAAGCATACCCCTGTTAGAGAACATGCATCGATCTATCAGGAATTGCTCCCCATCTTTATTCGTATCTCGCGAAAATTGGAAGAAGAATATGCAGACATCGCGGAATTTCAGCGTAAATGGTCTGTCCATATGAAGTAATTCCTTCCTCTATAACCACCAAAAAGAGGTTGTTCCCTTAGACCCCCATTTCGGTCTTAAGGAACAACCTCTTTTTGGTATACGCTAAACTCCTGCAAAGGGGACATATCCATCTCCACGTTTTGAGCTCATATCCATACTACCTCTTTTAGGAATAAATTCTACGTTCAGTTTACTCTCCTTAATCTCTTATGCCTTAGATTTTATCGTATCCTCAATACTTCTCTTTGAACAAGGAAAACGGGCATGAAGATTCACTCTCCTGTAAATCCCCGAAACAGGCATTTCCATATCACGGTTATCCACAGAGAGGTTATTCACAAACAAAGAATACTTTTACACACAATTCAGCATAATCTGACGGATAACCTGTGTATAAAATAATTTGGGTTTTTGGGTCATCTTGTCGAAAGTTAAACAATTTATAAACAATATATTGTGTTGTGATTAAAAATTATACACAAGTTATTGAATTTGTGGATAAAATCACGCGATACATTGAAATGCCGGGCTTCTTTTGCTATGATTGTATTACTTTTGGATGTGAATATGTGATCTGACCCATAATATTATCAACAGCCTGTGGATAAAGTTGTGAACAATTTTCCGTTGTTCATTCTTTTTTTGTTTTCGACCTGCGGGGGTTTGGGGATAAATTCAACAATATATCTCGTATTTCGACACTGCATCATGGCTTAAGCCACACTTGGAACATGTAAAAGGAGTGACAGTCTGTGGACAGCCATACTTCTGATTTATGGCAGCAAATTTTATCAATCATACAAAACAAACTCAGCAAACCCAGCTTTGATACTTGGTTCAAAGCAACCAAAGCGACCAAGCTGAATGATCGTTCGATCGTCATTTCCGCCCCTACCACGTTTGCCGTCGAATGGCTGGAGAGTCGTTACACGAAACTGGTTGGATCAACGGTATATGAACTGCTTGGCAAACAGGTCGATGTGAAATTTGTCATCGAAGAGAATAAGCCTGTTGAACCGGACCCTCAACTGCCGGCACCAACGCCTACGGTTGTACAGGAAGAAGCGGTACTCAGCATGCTTAATCCAAAATATACGTTCGATACATTTGTCATTGGTCCGGGCAACCGTTTTGCCCACGCCGCGTCGCTGGCGGTCGCTGAAGCGCCCGCCAAAGCATACAATCCTCTGTTTCTATATGGGGGTGTAGGTCTCGGCAAAACTCACTTGATGCATGCGATCGGACATTATGTACTGGAGCATGATCCGGGCAGCAAAGTCGTTTATTTGTCGTCTGAGAAATTTACGAATGAGTTCATTAACTCCATCCGTGATAACCGCGGGGAAAGTTTCCGCAACAAATATCGTAGTGTCGATATCCTGCTCATAGATGATATTCAGTTCTTAGCTGGAAAAGAATCGACACAAGAGGAATTTTTCCATACGTTTAATGCGCTGCATGAGGAACGGAAACAGATTATCATCTCCAGCGACAGACCGCCGAAGGAAATTCCGACACTGGAAGAACGGCTTCGTTCCCGTTTTGAATGGGGATTAATTACGGATATTCAGCCTCCGGATCTGGAGACACGGATTGCGATTTTGCGTAAAAAAGCACGTGCGGAAAACCTGGATATTCCGAATGAAGCGATGATGTATATCGCAAATCAGATTGACACCAATATTCGCGAACTGGAAGGGGCCCTCATTCGGGTCGTTGCTTATTCTTCGCTGACGAATCAAGATGTGACCACACATCTGGCAGCTGAAGCATTGAAGGATATTATTCCTTCCAGCCGTCCTAAAATGATCACTATTCACGACATCCAACAAAAGGTCGGCGAGTATTACAGCCTTAAGCTTGAAGATTTCAAAGCACGGAAACGGACCAAGGCCGTTGCCTTTCCAAGACAGATTGCCATGTATCTCTCGCGTGAACTAACAGACTTTTCTCTGCCCAAGATTGGGGAAGCGTTTGGAGGCCGAGATCACACCACGGTCATACATGCGCATGAAAAGATCTCCCAGGCGATTAAAAACGATCAGGATCTCTATAAAGTTATCAACAACTTAACCGAAAAAATTAAGAATCCAACCTGAACAAGTCCCAAGCCTATGCACAACGTGTACACATGTGGATAGGCTTGGGTTTACGGGTTTATACCCACTTATCCACATATTCAGTGCCCCTATTACTATTATTACTATAAAGATCTAAAAGATATCATCTCCAAATTAGCCATTTCGAAGCTCGGCCTCCGGCCTTTTGAAAAATACATTTCAACACCCAAACACCCAAAAAATCAGCTAGGAGTGAAACCATGAAAATCAGCATAATGAAAAACTACTTGAACGATTCCATCCAGCAAGTATCCAAAGCCATCTCAAGCCGTACAACAATTCCAATTTTGAGTGGCATCAAATTCGACGTGAATCATCAAGGTGTAACGTTGACAGCAAGCGACACTGATATTTCCATCCAATCCTTTATTCCACTTGAAGATGGCGATAAAAGTGTTGTTCAGGTGGAACAACCAGGTAGTGTTGTGCTTCCAGCCAAGTTTTTTGTCGAGATTATCAAGAAGCTGCCATCACAGGAAGTGCACATGGAGGTTAAAGAGAACTTCAACACCTTTATCTCTGCTGGTGCGACTGAGATTCAGCTCGTTGGCCTAGATCCGGAAGAATTCCCTGTATTGCCAAGCATCGAAGAAAACCAAACGGTTTCCATTCCAGGAGATTTGCTGAAAAATATGATCAAACAAACCGTATTCTCCATTTCCACACATGAAACAACCCCGATTCTGACAGGCGTCCTTTGGAGTTTGGGCGATAACGAACTAAAATTTGTGGCAACTGACCGTCACCGTCTTGCTACTCGTTCAGCAATGCTGGATAATGCAGAGGGTATTCGTTTCAACAATGTGGTGATCTCGGGTAAAACGCTGAACGAACTTAGCAAAATTGTGCCTGATCAAAATACTCTTGTGGATATCGTTGTTGCTGACAATCAGGTTTTGTTCAAAATCGACCGTGTTCTCTTTTATTCGCGTATTTTGGACGGAACTTATCCGGATACTTCTAGAATTATTCCAACTTCGTACAAAACAGAACTCGTTTTGGATACAAAAAAATTAAGCGAGTCCATTGATCGGGCTTATTTGCTGTCGCGTGAAGAAAAAACAAACATTGTGCGGATGCAAACGATGGATTCCGGGTCGATCGAAATTTCATCAAGCTCTTCCGAGCTGGGTAAAGTAAGAGAAGAAATCGAGCCTGCCGACTTTAACGGTGAACCACTGAAAATCTCGTTCAACTCCAAATATATGCTGGATGTGCTGAAAGTGGTGGAAAGTGAGCAGCTGATGATCGCTTTTACTGGCATCATGAGCCCGATTATCCTGAAACCACTGGATGACAGTCACAGCCTGTACGTTATATTGCCTTACCGGACAACCAACTAACGAAAGGAAGATCATAGTGAATCAAGTACCGATTCGTACGGAATATATTAAGCTTGACCAATTTCTAAAATTGGCCGATTGCATCCCAACCGGAGGTATGGCCAAAGCACTGCTTCAGGATGGACTGGTACGTGTGAATAAAGAGCCTGAGGAACGTCGGGGACGCAAGTTATACCCTGGGGATATCGTTGAGGTGGACGGAGAAGGTTCGTTCGAAGTTGTCGCACAATAAGAAAACCAGTTGGATCCTGCTGCCTCCTGACGGACGGGATAAAAGGGAGGGTACCGCGTGTTTGTCAACAGCATTGATCTGCAACAATTCCGCAATTATGAACATCTGAGACTGGATTCTTTCGGTCCTGTGAACCTGTTGATCGGGCAAAATGCCCAAGGTAAAACCAATCTTGCAGAAGCCATTTTTGTGCTCGCACTCACCAAAAGCCACCGTACTTCCCGCGACAAGGAATTAATCCGTTTTGGAGAAGAGCGTGCCAGGCTTGCAGCAGAGGTCGACAAAAAGTACGGTTCGGTTAAGCTGGAGTTATCTTTGTCGCAACAAGGGAAAAAAGCAAAGATCAACGGACTGGAACAGCGCAAGCTGAGTGATTTTGTCGGAGCACTTAATGTGGTGATGTTTGCACCGGAGGATCTCGAAATTGTCAAAGGCACACCGGGGGTCCGCCGCCGGTTTCTTGACATGGAGATCGGACAGGTGGCTCCAGGCTACCTGTATCACCTGCAGCAATATCAAAAGGTGCTCGTCCAGCGTAACAATCTGCTCAAGCAATTATGGGGACAAGGCGCTTCAGCCCAGACGATGCTTGAGGTCTGGAACGAACAACTGGTGGAGCACGGTGTTAAAATCGTCAAAAAAAGGAAACAATTCATAAAGAAACTGCAAAAGTGGGCCGAAACGATACATCAGGGCATCACCGGAGGCGGAGAAGTCCTGCGCCTGGCCTACCTTCCTTCCTTCAGCGAGGCCGCTGAGGAAGATGAAGCTGTCTTAATGGACCAATTTATGATAAAATTATCACAAATGAAAGAGCAGGAGATTCGCCGAGGCACAACGCTTAGTGGGCCGCATCGGGATGACCTGTCCTTTTTCATTAACGATCGGGAAGTACAAACGTATGGCTCGCAGGGGCAGCAGCGCACAACGGCGTTGTCCCTTAAACTTGCGGAAATTGAACTGATTCATGAAGAAATCGGAGAATATCCGGTTCTGCTGCTGGACGATGTACTGTCTGAACTAGATCCTTTTCGTCAGACGCAGCTGATCGAAACATTCCAGAGCAAGGTGCAAACCTTTATTACAGCTACCGGCATCGAGAGTCTGAACGTTGACAAACTCAAAGATGCCAGTATTTATCACGTTCATGCCGGTCAGGTTGAACGCTAAGGAGTGAGGGCTTATGTACATTCATCTGGGCGGTGAGAAGATCATCCGTTCTTCCGAATTGGTCGCTATTTTTGATATATCGATTGAAAAATCCTCAAAAATCTCCAAGCAGTATGTCACGTATGCAGAGCAGGAAAAAACCGTGGAACATATCGGCGAAGAGGAAGCCAAGTCCATTGTCGTGACCAAAAACATTGTGTATTACTCGCCTATTTCCTCAGCAACACTCAAGAAGCGGGCGCACATTTTTCCTGATCTCTAGCATCTGCGGTACGAGTTATTGTGCCTTTTGCTGCTTGTCTTTATTTAGATTGCATGTCGAAATCAAGGGAAGATGCCATTTCAGCATGCATTCTTAGTTAACGCATATTTACGATATTGAATCTATAGAAGTAGGTGAAAGCATGTCTATGAATCAACCGTCATATGGTGCAGATGAAATTCAGGTACTTGAAGGGCTGGAAGCCGTACGTAAACGACCGGGGATGTATATTGGTTCCACCAGTGCCAAGGGTCTGCATCATCTCGTTTGGGAAGTAGTGGACAACAGTATTGACGAAGCGCTTGCAGGTTATTGTGATCATATCGAAGTTACTATTCATGAAGATAACAGCGTTACTGTAGTCGATAATGGGCGGGGGATTCCTGTCGGCGAACATGCCAAAATGAAACGTCCTGCGCTTGAGGTCGTTATGACTGTTCTGCATGCGGGTGGTAAATTTGGTGGTGGCGGGTACAAAGTGTCCGGTGGCCTACATGGTGTGGGTGTATCGGTCGTCAATGCTCTATCAGAGAAAGTTGTTGTTACAGTTAAGGTTGACGGTCAGGTGTATCAACAGGAATACCGTCGCGGTGCTCCGCAGTATGATCTGAAAACGATCGGTACAACGGAGGAAACGGGAACAACGGTTACGTTCCATCCGGATCCGGAGATTTTCACGGAAACAAGAGTGTATGACTATGAAACTTTGCTGACTCGTATTCGTGAGCTAGCGTTTCTGAATAAGGGAATTGGCATGACTTTAACCGATGAACGTACAGGTGTAACCAACTCTTTCCTGTATGAGGGCGGTATTATCGAGTATGTCTCCTTCCTGAACCAGAAGCGTGAAGTGCTGCACGAAAACCCGATTTATGTAGAAGGATCAAGAGACAACATTCAGGTTGAAGTTGCATTGCAATACAATGACAGCTACACCGAGAATATTTACTCTTTTGCGAACAACATCAACACACATGAGGGTGGAACGCACGAATCCGGATTCAAAAGTGCCCTTACCCGGATTATCAATGATTATGCGCGCAAAGCGGGCGTAATTAAAGACAGCACAGGCAACCTGTCCGGGGATGATGTACGTGAAGGTCTGACAGCGATCATCTCAGTCAAGATCCCTGAACCGCAATTTGAGGGACAGACGAAGACGAAGCTGGGTAACAGCGAAGTGCGCGGAATTGTCGAATCCCTGTTTGCTGAGAAGCTGCAGGAATTCCTGGAAGAGAATCCTTCCGTATCCCGTCGCATTCTGGAGAAAGGACTGCAAGCTGCCCGTGCACGTGAAGCAGCTCGTAAAGCACGTGAATTGACGCGTCGCAAAGGGGCACTCGAAGTCAGCTCTTTGCCAGGTAAATTGGCCGACTGTTCATCCAAGGATGCTTCAATCAGCGAATTGTACATCGTCGAAGGTGACTCCGCCGGTGGATCAGCGAAGCAAGGACGAGATCGTCATTTCCAAGCGATTTTGCCACTGCGTGGTAAGATCCTGAACGTAGAAAAAGCACGTCTTGACCGGATTTTGGGTAATGCGGAGATCAGAGCGATCATTACCGCAATGGGTACGGGAATTGGTGACGACTTTGATATTGCCAAAGCGCGTTATCACAAAATTATTCTGATGACGGATGCCGACGTCGATGGCGCTCACATTCGGACATTGCTTCTCACATTCCTTTATCGCTACATGCGTAAAATCATTGAGGCGGGTTATGTATACATTGCCCAACCGCCATTGTTCAAGATTGAGCGTAATAAAGTGATTCGTTATGCTGGCTCCGAGAAGGAACGCGATGAAATTATTGCAACTCTCGGCGAAAATGCGAAGTTCAATATCCAGCGTTACAAAGGTCTCGGTGAGATGAATGCCGGACAGCTGTGGGAAACAACGATGGACCCCGAGAGCCGGACCATGTTGCAGGTATCGATCAGCGATGCGATGTTGGCCGACGCCATGTTCGACACCCTGATGGGAGATAATGTTGAACCTCGTCGTGACTTTATACAGGAAAATGCAAAATATGTGAAAAACCTCGACATCTAACGATATCGGAAGGGGCGCCTGCGAGGGCGCCTTTTTATATTACGGGGTCATGAAATTGAGAATCTAAAGGTGAACAGTTGGGTCTCTTCTATCGGCGTACACGAGTTTTGGCAGAAGGGGCTTGGGCTTTATGGGACGCGCGCGACGTTTTCGCTTTTTTGGATGGTAATCTGCCGTAAGCTCTCGCATAACGTTTGATCTTCCGGTACGTTTCTTTATCAGGGAGTAAGCCAAAAGCATATATGCCCGGCAATGTGTTGACTTCAAGAATCCATGGCCTTCCGCCTTCATCCAGAGCGATATCGATCCCAATCTCTTTGAGTCTTGGAAATGACTTCTGTAACTGTACCGCTGTATGAATACCTAAGCGATATAGCTCACTGCGCAATTGCTGGAATTGATTCTGGTCAAAATGGGGGCGTACCAACTCGTTAAAGGTGGCCAGTCGTCCGCCGCCATGAATGTTTGTAATGATTTTGCCCGGCGCGGCAACTCTCCCCAGGATCCCTGTCGTTTCCCAGTTGTGCTGTAGATTTTTCTGGGTCAATACCCGGAGGTCAAAAGGCAATTCGTCATGTTTCATCAGGGGAATACCTTGCTGAATGATATAATCCCGCTTCTGGATATGCTCATGAAGTGCCAAATCCAGTTCATCAAGGGAATGGAAGTATTTCTCCTCTGTCCCATATCGAAGCTCATACGTTGTTATGGGGTCGGCAGCAGGAACTTCGGCATCAACTTCAGCTGTGGAGGGAGAGAGTCGTTCGTCAGCGTTTTCGGATGTTGTTTCTTCCGTATTGGAATCCTCGGAATTCATCGGCAGTGGTTGTATACGGGTGGTTTTAACCCGCATGACACCATTGCCATAGGTTCCCCGATCCGGCTTGATGTAATTTGACTCGAATAATTCAGTCATCCGTTCCAGGGTTTGGCGGCTATATTGTCTTGTTACCGGTATATATCCATTCACACTACGGCTGCGTTGTAACACAGCTGTCTTGGTCCATTTGCTGGAGACACGCTGGATGCCCAAGAGCCATCAGTCCTTTCCTGTTATGTGGGGCTTTCTAAGAGTGATAGAGCGGAGAAATCAAAGGACAAGAGATGATTTCAGTGGTATAATAGAGAAATATGGCGTTTTGTGCGGTTTTGTTGCACATTTGTAGTTTGATCGTAGTACGGGAACGGCTTTATGCCTGAATACACGCGTACATCTGCCGCTTTTCTAGCATTGTATGTGTAAATGGGGAGGAAGGCAGGGCGAACCCCCAGACTCCCTGATGTTCCCGAAAGAAAGGCTATTGCCCAGCGGACGTTTAATTGTTTACCTTTTGTGAAAGTAATATAATAAAGAGTAGCGTCCTTGTGCGGTTTTAGCCTTGTTAGGCTCTTCACATATAATCGATTTTGAATGACCGAATGGAATGTTTGTTGAAGGACAAGAAGGAGGTCCAGCATGGCGGAAGAAATGAACTCGCAGATTAAAGATCGGGATATTGGCGTCGAGATGCGTGAATCGTTTATGGATTATGCGATGAGCATTATTGTGAGCCGTGCCTTACCTGATGTGCGTGACGGATTGAAGCCGGTTCACCGGCGTATTCTGTACGCAATGTCAGAGCTCGGCATGACACCCGATAAACCACATAAAAAATCAGCCAGAATCGTCGGCGAAGTTATTGGTAAGTATCACCCGCACGGTGACTCTGCTGTATACGAAACGATGGTACGGATGGCACAGGACTTCTCCCTGCGCTACATGCACGTAGATGGACATGGTAACTTTGGATCGGTGGATGGCGATATGGCAGCTGCCATGCGTTACACGGAAGCACGGTTGTCCAAGATTGCCATGGAAATGCTTAGAGATATCAACAAGGATACGATTGACTTCCAGCCGAACTATGATGGTGAGGAAAGTGAACCTATCGTTCTTCCTGCTCGTTTTCCTAACTTGCTTGTTAATGGCGTGGGTGGAATCGCGGTAGGTATGGCGACCAACATTCCTCCTCATAACCTGGGAGAGGTTATTGACGGCGTACAGGCTATGATCCAAAATCCGGATATCACGTCCATGGAATTGATGGATTACATTCATGGACCAGACTTCCCAACATCGGGTTATATTTTGGGACGCTCCGGAATTCGCCAGGCGTATCAAACCGGACGTGGTTCAGTAACGATGCGGGCCAAAACCAACATCGAAGAAAACAATAACAAGGCACGGATTATCGTTACGGAACTTCCTTACCAGGTGAACAAGGCAAGACTCGTTGAGAAAATTGCCGAGCTGGTACGTGATAAAAAGATTGATGGCATTACGGATCTCCGTGATGAGTCTGACCGTAACGGTATGCGGATTGTGATTGAGCTTCGCAGAGACGTGAATCCGGGTGTAGTACTGAATAATCTGTACAAGCATACAGCGATGCAGTCCACCTTTGGGATTAACATGCTCGCGATTGTAAATAAAGAACCTAAGATTCTGAATCTGCGTGAAGTGTTGTATCACTACTTGCAGCACCAGATTGAGGTTATTCGCAGACGTACGCAGTTCGAACTGAAAAAAGCCGAAGCACGCGCACATATTCTGGAAGGCTTGCGTATCGCGCTGGATCATATCGACGAAATCATTGCGTTGATTCGTTCATCCAGCAATACAGATGCAGCCAGAGAAGGTTTGATTGAGCGTTTCTCCCTCAGTCATGATCAGGCTCAAGCTATTCTCGATATGCGTCTGCAACGTCTGACAGGTCTGGAACGCGAGCGCATCGAAAATGAGTATAACGAACTGATGGTCAAAATTAAGGAATATCGTGAAATTTTGGCCAATGAGCACCTGGTGCTCGAAATTATCAGCACGGAGCTGCAAGAAATCCGTGATCGCTTCAGCGATGATCGTCGTACCGAAATCACTGTAGGTGAAGAGAGCATTCTGGACGAGGATCTGATTCCGCGTGAAGAAGTTATTATCACCATTACCCATACAGGCTATGTGAAACGTCTGCCGGTATCCACATACCGTAGTCAGAAGCGTGGCGGACGTGGGGTTGTTGGAATGGACACCAAAGATACCGACTTTGTTGAGCATCTGTTTGTGACCAACTCTCACAATTACCTCATGTTCTTTACCGACAAGGGTAAGGTCTATCGTCTCAAAGCTTATGAGATTCCAGAGCTTGGACGGACAGCACGGGGAACACCGATTATCAACCTGATTCAGATCGAGCAGGGTGAATCGGTCAATGCCGTGATTCCGGTTCAGGAATTCGAAAGCGATAAGTATCTGTTCTTTGCTACCCGTCAAGGGGTTGTGAAAAAGACACCGCTTGAGGATTACACGAATATTCGCAAAGGCGGTCTGATCGGGATTTCCCTGCGTGATGATGATGCTCTTATTGATGTTAAGCTGACAGACGGACAGCAAGAGATCATTATGGGTACAGCCCACGGCATGTCCATCCGATTCTCGGAAGGAAATGTTCGTTCCATGGGACGGAGTGCAACCGGGGTTAAAGGGATCACGCTGGATGAGCAGGACGTCGTAATCGGTATGGACGTTGTAGATCAAGAACTGGATGTTCTGATTGTTACGGCCAAAGGTTACGGTAAACGTACCCCTGTCAGCGATTATCGGATGCAGACTCGTGGCGGTAAAGGGATCAAAACCATTAACGTCACAGATAAGAACGGTGCGGTAGTCAGCCTGAAAATGGTTAAGACAGAAGAAGATCTGATGATCATTACTTCCAGCGGCACGTTAATTCGGATGAGTATGGAAGGCATATCCACTATGGGTCGATACACGCAAGGTGTGAAGCTGATTCATATCCGTGATGAAGATGCCGTAGCTACAGTCAGCCGAATTGACAAGAATGAGGAAGAACCAGACGATGAAGAATTGCTTGAGGGTGCAGAAGCCGTTGAAGGTCCAGGGTCACCTCTGGATGAGGGCGCGGTTTCCGATACTGAAGTGGATAGCGATGATTCAGGTTCCGATGCATAGGATCTATCTTTTATAACAAAAATCATTTCATGATTGCAATAAAGTTGGAGGGCTCCCATATGGGGGCCCTTTGTTACTTTCACAGCTCCAGGACCATTCTCCTTGAAATCTAGGATGTACAGCCTGATTTTTGAGTAATATAATGGGAAATAACGTGGAAAACCGGGACTATGGTCTTGATATCATTATAGAAGAACGATGAGTGAGGGGAATAAACATGGGATTAATCACCCTGTCTGAAGTCAAACCAGGGCTTAAACTGGGGAATGACGTGCAAACGCTTCGTGGAAATGTTCTGTTTCAGAAGGGTAAAGTCATTTTGCCCAAGGATGTGGAAGTGCTCCGAGCCTTTATGATTCATCAAGTGGACATTGAGCAAGAGAGAACAGGGGCAAGCAGTACTGGTAAGGCTTTGCCCACGTCCTCAAGTCAGGCAGCAGGTAATGAGAAGAACGGAGAGCGGGCAGGTAATGGGAGCAGCACAGTCTCAGCACCGGTATTACCGTCCCTGTACGAAGAGTATGAAAAGATGGTGGCATTAACTAAAAACGCGTTCCTGTCATCTCTGGCAGCTGAATTGCCTGTATATGAGATTCGCACGCAGCTAGAAGTGTTGTTTACTCATATCAAACAGTATAATGTACTCACCTTCAGTCCACGAGTCATGCAAGAACATGATTATGTGTATCACCATGCCGTATTAAGTGCGATTACGTCCTATCAGTTGGCTCAGTGGATGGATTTGCCGTCCAAGGACTGGATGCAGGTCGCATTTGCAGGATTGTTTCATGACATCGGTAATAACAAAGTGGATCCACAGATCCTCCATAAACCCTCAACGTTAACTGCTTCAGAACAGGAGGAGATCCGTCAGCATACGAAATATGGCTATCAGGTACTGAAACAGGCGAAGGCTATCAATGAAGGAGCTAGACTCGCAGCATTGCAGCATCATGAAAAAGTGGACGGGTCGGGATACCCGTTACAGCTCAGCGGCACGCAGATACATATTTATGCCAAGATTGTTGCGATTGCAGATATCTTCCATGCGATGACTCTGGAGAAGATTTATCGCAAGGCACAGTCACCATACCTGGTGTTGGAACAAATTCAAAGTGAGGCTTTTGGCAAATTGGATCCTGCCATCGTGAATGTATTCATTCAACGTTCCACACAGATCCATAATGGTATTCGAGTGAAGCTCAGTAATAATCAAATCGGTGAGATCGTATTCTCTGATCGGGATCATCCTACACGGCCGATGGTATCAGTAGAGGGAACAATCATTAATCTGATGCAGCAAAGGCAGCTGCATATCCAGGAAGTCATGGGTTAATCTTCAGTTCATATATAAGAATAGGACCTTTCCAATATGGAGAGGTCTTTTTATTAACTTAATGTAAAGTAGAGAAGCACAAGTAAAGGCGGAGGGAGGTAATTCGCACGTAATGTAGTAAACCAGAATTTTGTATAGGTGTTTAGCTAGATAGGGGACCTATATATTAAAGAGAGTATAGAAACAAATAACATTATACTTTATTGAAAATAAAGCTTGCATTCGAAATCTGTACATGGTATATTCTAAATCCGGCCAAGAAAACACGAGAAACACGGTGCGGCAAGTGAATGAAATAAGCTTCGAAAGAAACTTG
>NZ_BCNM01000023.1 GCF_001514495.1 Paenibacillus pabuli NBRC 13638 | reverse complement strand
CTGCAGCGCCGTATAGCGCGCCGCCGACGCGGATTGCGCCAGCAGCGCTGCGCGGCTGGCGTCCAGCGCCTGAAGCGCGGCTTCGCCCTGCGCGCCCAGCGCTTCAAGCAAGCGGTCGGCCAGCATCATGGCCGCCCTGCGGTAGCGAGCCTCAATCTCGCCCCGCACCTCCTTGCTGAATTGAAGTACATACTCGGGAGACACCTCTGCGCTGGCACTCCGTTTCATCTCCAGCAGTGCTTCATCCACCACAGGAAGCTCGGTGTTCAGTGCCTGCTCCCACGCTTCACTCCACAGCTGATGGGATTCGCCCAGCTGTCGGATCATCGTGCGAATATGCACCTCCACTTGCCCGGAGGACTGATCCTGCAAAAGTCTCACAAGCTCAGCCGCACGACGCTGTTTCTCCTGCTCAGTTTTACCGCCGGAGAACAATAATCCCACCCGAAATCCAGGTTTTCGGCTCTCCAAATAGGCCGCGGCAGAAGTGCGAATATCAGCCGGGGTCAGATTTGCATTCGCCAGAAGAGGCTCAAGTTCTGCGCGAAACTTCTCCCGTTCACGTGAAGGCTTGGAACGGAGCTGCGTTTCCTGTTGATCCAGGAGCTCCAGTTCCCGTTCCAGCCGTTCCATGCCTTCCTTGCCCCCAACTTCCTCCAGAAGCGCAGCTTCCTGCTCCTCACGTTCCTCGGCATTCCGTGTTAGGTGCTGCTCTGTAACATGGTTGGCCGAACTCGCCAGACTGTGCCGGATTAATCCTTCCTTTTCTTGAATCATATGCTTAATGAGTTCAGGAAGTTGATTCCACTGGCTGTAACGATGCTCCTTATCTCGAAGCGAAGTAAACAACAGCCCGTCATATCTGACTTCCCATGCTGTAAAAATCGCTTCTACCCCTTCGACATATTGATCAAACGAAAGCTCACGCTCCCGATGTTTATCTATTTGGTTCACAATAAGAAACAAGGGTTTTCCCCAATCGGATAAACTCTTGGCAAAAGAAAGATTGCTCTCGGATTGCACATGGTTGTAATCCATCACATAGAACACCACATCAGCAAGATGAAGTGCTGAATGTGTTGCCAGGCTGTGCCCCTGATCGGTCGAGTCCACGCCTGGTGTATCAAGTAGCACCGCATCATCTTTGAGCAGAGGGATATCATCCCATACTTCAATGGATGTGTAGGCCCCACCGTTCTTGCAATACTCTTCCAACTGCTCCGGGGACACCTCAAGCGTTCCCGTTGAATTGTCAGCGCTTACGTTAGATGATGTGTAAATAAGTGCTCTGGGCTCACCATTACGGATGGAAACCACATTCGCACTTGTAGGTACTGGACTTGAAGGCAAAACCTGCTTACCGCATAAACTGTTGATTAGACTCGATTTGCCTGCTGAGAAATGTCCACAAAATGCAATCGTTAACTGTTTCATTTCCGCCTTATTGATCAAATCCGTTAAAGCCTGTACAGCTGTATGGTCCCCTGTCTGCTCCATCGCTTCTCGCAGTGGAAGCAGAGGTTTGGCCATCTCTGCTGGGTAATCTGTTCTGGACATGACTGCCTTCCCCCTGGCTCCTCTAATTTGACATCTGTTCCGATGTCTTTATTTTATAATTCATTTATTTTACCATGATCAAGTTTGAAATTGAACGGTTAGAATAACAAGATGGCTGACAACGAAAACTCACAAGCCATTCTCCACATAAAAAAATAAAACCGATCCTGTCGGTTTTATCTGTAAAATGATGGTATTCATAAGCATGCTGCATCCATGCCCAATGGGATAGATCCTTTCCAAGGTAATCCTATGGACTTGAAGCAGCATGACTCCTTTTTTAAATCTGTTAAGAAACAGCATTCTCCATTGAAGGCAGCAAAATTTCAAATACTTGCCCATGCTGCAAAATCGTAATGTCACGACCTTTGTCTCTCATCACAACAACCTCTGGTTTAACAGACATACGCTCCAAATAATGTTCAGGCACATCACCAGAATGACTTACTGTGATGCCTTCTACTTCTTTTTCTTCGTTTTCAGCCATTTCCTGTTCAACGATTTGTTCAAAAATATCGGAGAAGGCCTCAAAATTGTCAGTGTACACGGAAATGCATTTCATGATTACTCATCCTCTTCTGCTCATTAATTTATTTTTCGTTTTGGGGTTGTTGCACGTTCCTTATCTTTCCTGATTTGGGACGTTTTCATACGTTTTTTCCCTTCCCTGCATATGTCCAGCAATGGACAGATATGACATTGAGGGTTCTGTGCCTTGCAATGGTAGCGTCCAAAAAATATGAACCGGTGATGAGTTAAAGTCCACTCATCCCGGGGTACGCGCTTCATCAGTTTTTTCTCGACTTCAAGAACGGAGTCATCCCAACCTGCCAGTGCCAACCTTTTGGATACACGTTCAACATGCGTATCCACCGCAATCGCCGGAACTCCAAATGCATTCGACACGACTACATTTGCCGTTTTCCGTCCGACACCAGGAAGCGTAACAAGCTGATCATGTTCCTGTGGTACATCTCCGCCATATTGCTCTATTAAAATTCGGCACATGTTCTGAATATGCTTGGCCTTGTTTCGATACAAACCGATTCGCCGGATATCCTGTTCCAACTCCTCGAGAGGAACCGCCAGATAATCGGCTGGGCTCTTGTATTTTTGGAACAAGTCTGCGGTTACCTTGTTCACCGTTTCGTCGGTGCACTGGGCAGACAAGAGAACGGCTACCGTCAATTCAAACGCATTGCTGTGATTTAATTCGCAATGTGCATCAGGAAACATCGCTTCCATCGTCTCTAGTATATGCCTAACAGTCGCTGCATTCATGAAGAGCTACCTCCCACAAAATAACTCCACGCCGTGGAGCCTTACTTCGAAGCTTCTTTCGAGTACTTTGCGGAGAACCCAAAAATCTTGCAAAAAAAACGTCCTGATACGGGAAAGATCCCGCATCAAGACGGTCATTCTTTTGATCCTCGAAAAGAAACGATTACTGTTTTTGGATCTCCAGTACAACGTTGTTCAGGAGATACAATACAATATTATCATTATCTTTGAGAGATTGCACGCTTAAAGTGTTGTCACCCTGGTGAACAAATGCGCCTGTACCCAGTGCAAAACGATAATTCGTGTCCGATGTAGACTCACGTTTAACCAAAATCTGGTTACCAACTCCATCATAAGACCAGAACTGTTTGCGCATGACCGTCAACACTCTGAAACGGGTGGAATTATCGGTATCTTTCGTCATCTCAACACGGTCACCTACGGTAAGACTGGTGAGCGTGGTTAACGTAGATCCCGATTTGACCACTTTTACTGCACCACTAACCGGAACCGTCTCGCTTTGACCGTTAAATAGCTTCAGTGTAACTGACGAAGCATCAACAGATGTAACCTCTGCCAGCGTACGTTTGACCACTTGAACCGCTTTAGGCGTAGTTCCCTCAAATGTAACATTAATCAGATTGCCTGCTGTCATCTGTGATGCCGTAATCGTCTGGCCAGTTTCCCCCGTCAGAACCGCTTGATCGAAGTAGAACTGACTTGTCAGCGCATCCGATTTCACACGAACACGACCATTGGTTTCTACAGACACAACTTCAAATTGTGCCATCGTGTTCAACGCCACTTTCTGAACGTAGTCCTGGTTTGAACCCAGTGTAACTGTGACTTTATCACCGATCTTCAGATCACTTAGACTTGCTCCTGACTTATTGTAAATCTCAATCGTTGGAACGGTGGAGTAAGGCACTGTAATCGTCTGGTTTCCGGACAACAAACTGATTTTTCTACCTGCTGTATCAATACTGCTGATTGTGCCTTCGTACTTGTAAATCACTTTAACGGATAGCGCACGTGTTCCGACATACGTCAGATCCAATTTGCGACCGTCATTCAATAACGATTCCAATCCAGCAAGTGTAGGCTTCGTTGTGTTATAGTCCAGCTTCGTTTTGTCATCCAGTGTGAACACAAACGGTTTTTTGTTGCTGTCCAGTACCGTCAGCAATTTAGTTTTACTATTGTAAGATACAACGGATACGCCGTTCATCGGCTCCATCTGACGTCCAATCACTTGAATGCGCGTCACGCGATCTTCAGAGTTTAACGTAAGCTCGACCTGATCTCCATTGGTTGCGTCTGTAATCAGATCACTTAGCGTTGCATCCTGGATTCCGTTAATGATCACTTCCGGCTTTTCTGCCAGCAGCTTCGCTTCCAGCGATCCACCTTCACGTTTAAACGTCAGTGTGGATTGGTTACCACCGATCTCCACCAGTGTACCGCGTAAAGACTGCTCCACACCTTGCGACAATTCGATCGTTTGCAGGATGCTGTCTTTCACCGTATATTTCACTGCACTTCCCGCTTTGAGCTCAGCCAGAGAAAGGATTCGGTCCTGGTAGCGAATGATCAGATTATCATTATAGGTGTATTGCTCTGTAGTTCCGGCTGCATTGGTAAGCTTAATCGTTTTGGCAGAAGTCGTTACTTCAGCAACGACACCACTATCACTTTTGTTCACAATACCGGACTTCACACGAATAACGACTGTCTTTTTGTCCGCCGAGAACGTCTCACGCTGTACTTCAATGGTGCTGTCTGTTGTAATATCAGACAGTTTAATCGCGTTTCCGTTCTGATCGATAAATGCGGTCGCCTCATCATAGCTGTACGTTTCATAGTTCTCGCCTACAAACAAGCCAATTTTATTACCTGATAACGCACGAGCAAAGGTACCTTCAACGCTTTCCACCTGCGGTGTAGCATCAACCACTTCTACATAGGAAGCTGTACCGGTAGTACCGACAACCTGAACTTTTGTATACAGCTTCACATCCGCAGATGATGCACGGGATTCACTATCTTTTGTAAAGTAAGGCGTACTGCTGTTTACAGCGAAGTTGACAGTTTTTCCGTCCACAACAAGCGTAATCTGCCCATCTTTTAATCCTGTTACATAACCTGTGGATGTGTTCGCATACTTCGTGTCCGTTAACGTTTCGCCACGACTAAAGAATGTAGCGAGTTGGGCACGAGTTACAGAGCCGGTTGGATTAAATTTGTTGTCTTCTACACCCTTGGCCAGATCCAGGCTAACTGCCAGATTGACATAACCTTTGCCACTTTCGGAGATGCTATCATTATCAGCAAACCCAGTAGATTGATTGTTTTGTGCCTTTGCTTCAGCATCTTTGTTCAACGAACGGATTAACAGTTTGGTAATCCATTCACGTGATGCCGGTTTCTGTCCCCAGGACGTTTTGGACACATCTACTGTGGATTCTTCGGTTTTATTAATCAGACCCAGTTGAAGCGCCAAAGCGACATATGGCTTGAAATAGTTTCCCACTTCCATATTTGTCGGTAATGCCGTAGCCGTACTGTCGTTCAACTGGTTCTCCTTGTTCATAAACCGGATCGCCATTGTCACAGCTTCCTGCTGCGTTACCGGGTCTCCTGGACGAAACAGACCGTTGTTACCGAGAAGAATGCCTTGATAGGCCAGTTTGTACACATGTTTCTCAGCCCAGTATCCGACCTTGATATCACTGAACAAACCGGTTGGTGCAGCTGTATTGCTTCCAGTTGCAGTCTGGCCTTGCCCCGTTCCTGTTGATTCTGCTGCCATGGCAGCTCCGCCGGCGCTAAGGGCCATCATGCCTGCAAGCACGGCTGAAACTACTTTTTTAGAGTGTGATGAATTGTTATATTTAAAAGTCACCTGTGATTCCCCTCTCTCATGTAAAACGGCCGATATTCCGCAGATTCACGGTATAGCAATATGCTGTACAACCTATTCGGATCGTGTCATTGGATGTTCAAGATCCACATGGCCCATCAAACTCTCAGATGGCTGACCGTCCACCAGCAGATCAAGCGATTTGACTTCATCAAACTGGAAAAACGTTTGTTTCAAAGCATCAATGGCGAACACTTCGCCTCCTGCACCAAGACGTGCTGTATCCGGCATGTGGATATCCAGTGTAAGTGCCCCGTCTTTGAACTGAACTGATTTCAATTCAATTTCTTTTGCCCAAAGAGGAACGAGTTTATCGTCCTTGCTTTGTTGCAGTGCTGCAAATGCAGCCTTGTATTTGGCATCATCCGAAGCGTAAGAAATTTCTGCCGTTGCTTTGTGCAATTCCAGCTCTTCTAGATCTGTATAGTACACATCAATGCTCTTCTTCTCATTGCTTTCGGAAGTTTCAGGCTTTTCCGAAGAAGTTCCACCCGGTGGAGTCGTCGTCCCCTCCGTACTGCCTTCGTTGGTACCCGTAGTCGTAGTTGTTTCTTCCGGGTCCACGGTAACAGGTTCAGTAACATCCGTCTCGTTCTGTTCTTCAGACGCATTATTCTCTGTTCCCGCACCTTGAGTCTGACTTGGAGATGGAGCTGCTGTTGGCTTGCTTCCACATCCAGCAGCAACTGCCATAACCGTTACCAACAGCGCTGCAATCCATAATTTTTTGTTCATTCTAACTCCGCCTCCTGATCATAAGGGCCGAAACCCTTATTTAATTCCCAGATACTCCTTGATTCCAGCAACAATCCCTTTGGCTACACTGTTCTGGAAGCTTTCAGTGAACAATGCGGCTTCATCACTCTTATTGCTCAGGAAACCGGCTTCCAGCAAAACTGCCGGCATCGTTGTTTCACGGGTTACGTGGAGACTCGCCGTTTTCACTCCCCGGTCCTTCAGACCAGATGATTGCAAAAGGTACTTATGCATTACCGCAGCCAATGCCTTGCTGTTCGAACGGGTGTAATATGTCTCCACACCATTTGCCGCAGCAGATCCACTGTTTGCATGAATGGAGATAAAGATGTCAGCCTTCAAGCTTTCTGCGATCTTCACACGTTCTTTCAAAGCCAGAAATGTATCATCGCTGCGCGTCAGCACAACGTCAATGTTGGATTCTTTTTTCAGCAATGCTTCAACTTTCAGCGCCATTGACAGATTGAAGTCTTTCTCCCTTTTGCCCGTTACCCCAATGGCTCCTGGGTCATGATCCCCGTGTCCAGCATCTACAACAACCACCTTTTTACCATTGTTTCCTACTGGAGGTTGTGGTGTTGTCGTGCCTTCTTTGTTCAGATCAATCATAACGAGACCGGAGTCACTTTGCACGTCATAACCCTTGGCACTGCTCAAATCAATTACAAAACGAATAGTCGAAGGACTATTGCTGTATAAGGAATAACGAATCTTCGACACATTCGGATATCCACTCACAACAAGCTGTCCATTCTGGTTGCTATCAAGAGCTTGTCCCTCACTGAAAGAATCGGCGAATGCAGTATTCGGCAAGTCAATAACGATTCGATCCGGTCCTGTCATCGTGAAGACGTTCGGCTTCGTACTTCCGCTTGTTGCAATCAAGAAGCGGTTGTCGCTGAAGCTGATGCCGTTCACCAGTACAAGACCCTCCTGATCGGAACCTCCGCTATCATTGCCCGAGTTCGGAGGAGTGGTTGTCCCGTTTCCGGAACCTGAATTCTGGGTAACTAATGTTACCGTCTTCGTTGTATTGTTCCAACCCACCTTAAGACCCATTTGCTCACCAATGAACCGAAGAGGCACAAGTGTGGTACCATTTTTTACGAGTGGTGGGGCATCCAGGTTCACGTTACTGCCGTTCACCGTTGCCGTCTTCTGTCCTACAATCATCTGCATGGCAGTGTTGTCTTTACTAATAGTCACGGTGCTTGTTGCCTGTTTCCAGTCCACACCATATCCCAGGTTCTCCGAAATCACCCGAATCGGAACCATCACTTTGCTGTTGATGATTTCCGCTTTGGCATCCGAAGGCTGCACAATCTCTTTCCCATCTAGGATAATGTGCGTATCTGCTGCTGCATGACTATAGCCCGGGAAAACGAGCCCAAAGACAAATAACAGTACCAAAAAACCGAACTTCTTCATCCTTCACCCCTACCATTCTCATATTTTTTTGCCGCATGTTGTGAACTTCAGCTCCGACTGACCACTGAGGCATTACCAGACACCTATTAGACGTCCCTCCCTCTCAAAAGTTGCGAATATATTCCAACATAACAGAAAAAAAACGTTGTCAAATCAAGCTTTTTTTACACTTTATTGTCTGTATTTTTCCTTTATTATCAAATATACATCTCTAAACAACGAACTATCCTAACCTGCGTATTTGCGCATAAACAGCTTATAAATTCAAATATTCTACGATTCCTTCGACAATGGCCTGTGCACATTTGTTCTGATAATCCTCAGTAAGCATGATCGCTTCATCGGAAGGATTACTGAGAAATCCGAGTTCAAGCAGAACTGCAGGCATCGTTGTTTCCCGGGTTACATGCAGACTTGCTGTTTTGACGCCCCGATCCTTGAATCCTGTAATAGGCAAAACATGTTTGTGTAATATATCAGCAAGAGTTTTGCTTTCCGTGCGACTGTATAATGTTTCTATTCCATTGGGAACCGGGGTTGTAAACTTGTTTGCATGAATGGATACAAAAATATCCGCTTGATTCAGTTGGGCGATATCTACACGTTGCTGCAGGGATAACTCCGTATCATCCTGCCTTGTAATTACCGTCTGAAGCTCTGGATGCTGTTGTAAGAGCTCCTGCACTTTTAATCCTACAGACAGATTAAAATCTTTCTCATAGACGCCTGACACACTGACAGCCCCCGACTGACGTCCCCCATGTCCTGGATCAATGATCACCACTTTTTTTCCATCATTGGTTGGGATAGCAGGCTGACTTGTCGATTCTCCGTTACTCGCTGTCAGGTCAACGAGCAAAACGTTATTCTCGCCCAGTGACCATTTGGCAGTCGCAACCTGACTCAGATCCAGTACCACCCGCACGGTTGAAGGAGACTTGCTGAATATTGCATACCGGACCTTGGATACCAGCGCTGAATCCGTAACCTGAACACTTCCGCTTCCATCCGGATTGGTGGCTTGTCCCTGAACGAATTCTTTGGTAAATGTGGTACCAGGCAGATCCACGATAATGCGATCAGGTCCACTTAGACTGGACAATTTGGGTGTGATATCCCCCTTTGTCGCAACGATTAATCGGTCTCCGCTGAAACTAATGCTCTGAAGCTCTCCAAGGCCATCCGGTTCAGAGGTTTCTATTGGGTCATTATCACTTTCTGTATCTGCTACAGGAGGGATACTAAATAGGCTAACTGTCTTGGTTCCATTGTCCCACCCTACACGCAGACCCATGCCCTCACCGACAAACCGCAGTGGAACCAGTGTAGTCCCCTGCTTAACAAGAGGTGGCGAGTCCAGATTGACCCGATTTCCATTCACAGTGGCTGCATCTTCACCGGCCGTCATCTCGATACTGCTGTTACCTTTGAGAACCCGGACGGTCTGGGTGGCCTTTTCCCACTTCACCTGATAACCGAGATTTTCAGAGACAATCCGAATGGGCACCATCACAGTCTTGCCAATGTTCTCGGCCGGAGCTCCCGATTGTTGCTTAATAGTCACACCGTCCAGCACAATCGAGGGAGACGAATCGGCATTTGCCATGATAGGAAATAAACACAGGAACAGAAAAACAAAGACTGCTGCCGACCATTTCTTCATACTTATACCACCATTCTGTTTGTCTTTTGAACCTTCGACCTGATTCGCTGTGATGCAACACTCAACTCTATCTACCCTTCCATAATCTACTAATCAGTTTATCAGATATTGTCTCTTCATCCGGTTACAACGTTGTCATATTTGGTCGGAAACAAGATGATAACAGGAGATCATGTTCAAGAGGGTGATCTTCTTTTTATATGAATATATATCGTTTCAAAGATGTCATGTATCTCGCAGTCTTCTATTTTATAATGTACCTTATGGGATACATATTCTGGAACTGAAAGGGCTGCTATATATGCGGAAATCTGAAAAAATGATTTCTGTCATCCTCATGATGCTGCTGCCCAATCGCAGTAATGAAGCACTGAAAGATTAGAAGGTTAAAATAATCCGTTTACTGGAGGGAGTTATATGCTCACATTGTATAAGAAAGAACCAGATGGCAGGCTGCTTTATGCGGAATACTGGATTGAAGAAAGCCAGGTTATAGAGGTTGTAGAGCATATTGGTACAGTCGGTACTTCTGGTACAACGAAGAGAATGGATTTCCCGGGTGTGTATGACGATAAAGATGAATTCAAAATCGATTTTCTGAAGCGCTATACGGGCCAGGGCTATGAACAAGCATCCGAGCAGGACGGGTACATGCTGCTCGTCCAATACCCAATAAAGAGCATGGCAGGTAGCAAACGTGACTTGTGGCTCAAGGATAAGGCGTATGAAGTACTAACGAGTGAATTGGGATGGAGGGGACTGGGGTTTGTAGACGGTCACGATATGGGCAAAACGGCAAACCCAGTCACTCAGTACGCCATGAATATATACTGCTTTGTCATGGATGAAAAACTTGGGATTCAAGCGATTAAGCGTGTGCTCAGAGAGATGCGGCTTGACTATACGAGGATCAAAATTGCATCCAGAGAACGGAAAAACATTGACGGGGAATACGTATTGAAGCATTCAGCCAAGAAGGATCTGGAATTTTATGTATAGGTGACTTGAAAAGTATCTTTTGGAGTACAAACAAAAAGCTTCCATCGCCCCAATCGGAACAATGTTCCTTAGGGAGACAGAAGCTTTTTGCTATACAGCACTTTAGCGATTAACCGAATAATTTAGCCGCGTGGCGCTCTTCATATGCTCTAATTTCATCATCATGCTGAAGTGTCAGGCCGATATCATCCAGTCCCTGCAACAGGAATTGACGACGGTGTTCATCCAGATCAAAATCAATATGCAATCCGTGTGCATCTGTAATCGTTTTGTTTTCCAGATTCACATTCAGTTCATAACCTTCATGAGCCGCTGTACGCTGGAACAGATCCTCTACCTGTTCTTCCGATAGTTGGATTGGCAAGATGCCATTTTTGAAACAGTTATTATAAAAAATGTCGGCATAGGATGGTGCAATCACGCAACGGAATCCATAGTCCATAATCGCCCATGGCGCATGCTCCCGGGAAGATCCACAGCCGAAGTTGGCGCGTGAGATCAGTATGGATGCCCCTTCGTAGCGAGGTTTATTCAATTCGAAGGAAGGATTGTTGTTCCCCTCTTCGTCAAAACGCCATTCGTAGAACAAAAATTGTCCAAATCCGGTCCGTTCGATCCGTTTCAAAAATTGTTTCGGAATGATTGCATCTGTATCTACATTGACCCGGTCTACCGGTGCAACGATGCCTTGCAGTGTTTTGAATTCTTCCATATCATTCGCTCTCCCTTCTATCCGTTCCTTGTTAGATAACTGCTTCCGTTTTGAAATTCCAGTCACGTACGTCAACGAAGTGTCCCTTAACCGCTGCAGCAGCAGCCATTGCAGGAGATACGAGGTGAGTACGTCCTCCGCGTCCCTGACGTCCTTCGAAGTTACGATTGGATGTCGAAGCACAACGTTGTCCAGGTTTCAATACATCCGGGTTCATGGCCAGGCACATACTGCATCCAGCATCACGCCATTCAAATCCAGCCTCCGTGAAGATTTTATCCAGTCCTTCTTTTTCGGCCTGAATTTTAACACGTCCCGAGCCAGGAACAACGATCGCTGTAACATTGCTGGATACGGTATGACCTTTGGCTACCTGTGCAGCGGCACGCAGATCTTCAATCCGTCCATTGGTGCACGAACCGATAAATACATAATCAACCGGAATTTCGGAAATTGGCGTTCCAGGTTCCAAGCCCATATATTCAAGTGCTTTTTCAGCAGCTTTACGTTCATTTTCGGTTGGCAATTCAGCCGGTACAGGAACTTTCGAAGAAATGTCGGTTCCCATGCCTGGACTAGTACCCCAAGTTACTTGCGGAATCAATGATTCCACATCGATTTCAACCACTCGGTCGAATTCAGCACCTTCGTCTGTTACCAGCTCTTTCCAAGCAGCAACCGCTTCATCAAATTTGCCATCGGCAGGTACGTATTCACGTCCACGCAGATATTCAAATGTTGTCTCATCCGGAGCAATCATACCCGCTCTCGCTCCGCCTTCTATGGACATGTTGCAGACAGTCATACGCTCTTCCATGCTCAATTCACGGATGGATTCACCTGTATACTCGATAACATATCCTGTTGCAAAGTCTGTACCGTATTTGGCGATAACTGCGAGAATCATATCTTTCGCTGTTACACCCGGGTTACGCTTGCCGACAAAACGAACTTCCATCGTTTTGGCTTTGGCTTGCTGCAAACATTGAGTTGCCATAACATGCTCTACTTCACTCGTTCCGATCCCGAATGCGAGTGCGCCAAAAGCACCATGTGTGGATGTGTGGCTATCGCCACATACAATCGTTTTACCTGGATGAGTCAAGCCCAGTTCAGGTCCCATAACGTGTACAACACCTTGATCGATGGTATCCAGGTCATATAGTTTTACGCCGAAGTCACGGCAGTTTTGTGAGAGTGTGTCGATTTGTTGTTTGGAGATTGGATCCGTAATGTTGAAGCGATCCTTCGTTGGAACGTTGTGGTCCATGGTTGCGAATGTCAACTCAGGGCGACGGACTTTACGGCCGCTCAGACGCAAACCTTCAAATGCCTGTGGAGATGTTACTTCATGCACCAGATGCAGATCGATATACAAAATGCTTGGTTTGCCTTCTTCCTGATGAATTACGTGGTTTTCCCAAATTTTCTCAAACATCGTTTTTTTACTCATCATTTTCACCTCATCATAAGTTCGGTCCTTGGAAGAGCCTCGTACATTTCTCTAAAAGTGAAGCTCTTGAATGACATAAATATATCACCCCGTCCTTCATTGTTCCAAGATATAATATCTATAGATGTAATAGGTTTAACCTATAATACAGGAAAAGCAAATAAACCACTGCTCAACGCAGAGGTTTCAATTGATAACAATTATCATTATCATATAAGTCTTATACTACGTCCCAGCTTCTTCCCTGTCAATGCTTTTTATGTAATACAGAAAAAAAAGCAGCCCTGCTGCCAGGGCTGCCATGCCTTCATCTCACATGCTCCAAACGATCCCCGTCCACACTCAGTACAAACGACATTTAAATAACTGAATGAAATAAATGAGACAACGAGATCAGCGGATTTGATCACTGCCTTAAGAAGATAGGTTTATTCCTCCTGATTAGCTTTAGCAAAAGCTTTTTCCAACCAAGGAAACCATTTCACCGGATTATGTGCGTGTTGCAGCAGATACGGTGACTCTTCCTTGGCTAATCGATTGGGTACTTTGTGAGTTTTCATGGGATCACTAGCTTAAGACTTTTGGAGTTTTTCATTAATTTAGCTTACCCCCAATTTCATAAAACCCATTTTTAAACATTCAATGTAGGTAATTCAACAATTGCTAGCTAGTCAAATTAAAATATCTGGGTGTTTAGTATATGGAAGAAACTGTGGAAAACTATTATTGAATTTACTTAACATTAAATAGCTTTTAAATTAGAAATCTTATAGACATACCCTTTATTTCAATCAAATTCAGATGCTTTATTTAAATTGGGGATAAAATCAATTAATATTATAGAACTGTTTTGTTCTCTAGAACAGATTTAACTATAAACTTTATTAAGTAAACAAAGCTATTCAATAAAAATCTTCAATAGAATATCCTAAACAACAATTTTTCTAATTATTGTAAGATAACTCGAAATAATGTTCATAAGTATTATTTTTATATGACCTTCAAAATGTTGTACATTTATGATGCTCGCTACTTCATTTATATTCCATTCCAAGTACTTATTATTTTCACCCAAACAATAAAGGTAATCTTCCAAATTTTCTTCAAATGCTTTTATTGTACGAGCTAATTCATTCTCATAGTACGACAGATTTTTCAATACTTCTGACCTAATTATTCTGGCGTTCGTGAATTTATGTTTATAAATTTGATTATGATTTTCAAAAAAATAATTACGACACTTCTGCAATTCGTGACTTGAGCTTTCATCTAAAAAAACTCGTTTTTCATGGTACAATATACCTACGTTATAACTTTGAAGTATACTTGATGCAGTTAGATTTAACTTTCTAACCATCATATCCAAAATAGGGTGTTTAATTATACTTTTTTTATATTTTTTCTTTAATTTATTGAATTTTAGGTCTTCTTCTTTAAATTTCTCCAGACACTCTACTGATATATCCCTTTCCCCGCTAAAACGATCAAAATCTTCATAGATTTCGGGCGTGCCTCCAGAAAAGCTATATGAGAATCCTCCCGTTATTTCTTTAATTCGCTGTTCAACCAAGCTCCTTTGATCTCTTTGAATAATATTAATGTTATTAATAATCTTTCTGTGAATTTCTTCAAAAAGAGATAAGTTAGGAACCAGATAACGCTCCATACTAAATAATCTAAAGGTGAGATAAAGATAAGTAACATACATTGCAGGAGCGAATATTATACATACGACCAATTTTTGGACTTTATTATCCAAATGATTGTAATAATCAAAAGTAATTTTTGAAAAAGAAATAATATCTGATATTGTCATTTCAACAGCATTTAACAGGTTAAAATCTTTACAAAAATGAAAAGCAACCAAAATAAAGAATATATCTATTATTTTCAAACTAAATTTTTGCCGCATACTTGTTTTAACATACTGATTGAATAATTTGTAATTAAGATATGTAACTATATTAGGTACACGTATTATTTCACGTTTTGTTCTCAGAGATTTTCTTTTTAGCTTTCCTCGTGAAGGTAGAAAGATTATTTCTTCGATGATGGAAGATAGTCTCCACAAGAAGAATACTGCTGCTTTTAATAAAACGAAAAAGAATAATTTCATAATTACATAACAGATTAATACGGATGAAATTAACAATATTGTTTTCATTATAACTCCCCATATATTACTTTATCCGCTTGTTCGAGTAAGAATTGCAAATTTTTATTTATTGGTTCATCATCTGTTTCAATTAAAATAATCTTAATATTCTTTTTTTTCATAAAACTTAATAATTCTTCTTCAACAGGAGGACCTTCATATGAAAAGCTACATTCTTCAACAGAATAAATTATAAGACCGATCGGTTTTTCCATAATTAATATAGCTGAGTAATTATCTACTTCGATACCATTGAAATCTGAAATTTTCTTTACTAAAATAATATTTTTAACACTTCTAAAATTTGTCTCAATGATTCTAATAAAATGTTCAAATCCCTGATAATCTCGCTCTACTATTTTGATCGGATTCGACTTGATTTTTAATATACTAGTGTTAATTTTATGGTAATCACTCAATTCCTCACTAGGGTTTATTTTCTCATCATAATCAATAAAGTGTGGATTGGATAAACTAGCTTCTAGCTCAATAGTGCTCTCTTCTATAGTTGAGCTATCTTCTACTTTAAAATTATCATTATTTTTGATTATATCTAAGATCGATAATGATATGATTTCTGGAGAAATCGGAATATTATGATTGTTGAACTTTTCACGAAAAACTTCAACAATTTGTTGCATATGAAGTTTTTTACGGTAAAAAAGTAATTCAATAAAATCCTTAACTATGAATTTGCACTTATCCGTAATGTAAGTTGATTTATATTTAATAAATTCTGGATGTTTGAGTAATTCATGGTATAATTCAGCCTTTTGCATAGTGTAGTTATTATAGTCATCCTCAAGATAATTAAATGTGTTGATTTTTCTAATTACTCCATTAGTTAAATAAGCAGCTTTGTAGCATTCAGACATGTTTTTGACTTGAAATTCACGGTATAAGTAGTTTTGTATATCTTCTAAGTTAAAAGTTGGTAAGTAAAACAGCCTAGTAAAATAAGTCTTCAAACAATCATCCAACTCGCTACTAAATACAATATGTTGGTATTGGTTTTGGTCCACAACAAAAAAACTAATCAAATGAGAGTTTATAAAGAGATTTTTATACCTAGAAAATAAGTCTTGAAGAAAGATATCCCCTTGTTTATCAATTTCGTCAATTACAAGGATCAGTTGATAATTTTCAGCTACTAACCGCCGTAATAAATCTGACAGTTTATCGACCAAGATAAACTCGTCATTCCTCACCTCCAACTCAACTAGTTGCGAATTTTCAATAGAGGCGTTTTCCTCTTGTTTATATTTATATAATGATTCTTGCCCAGTTGCTAAGTTAAATAATTTGTCCAATAAAGTGAAGCTAAGTGTAGCCTTCTCATTTTGAGAATTTTCGGATAGATGGTTGTGCAATACTTTATTGATACTAATTTGACTTTTTCTGTCAATATTTTTAAAAGATACTTGTTCGTGTATTTTTAAAATTTCCATTTTCAATTGCTCTGATATTGGGATTGAATCAACGATTTTTACCAGTTCTTTAATGAAAAAGAACAGAAAATCACCTATCTCTATAAGCTTGTTACAATCTAGGTTTATTTTTATAATATCGTTCTCATGGAATTTGGCACAACACAGGTTTAAAAAGGAGGTTTTACCCGTTCCTCTAAAACCACCTAGCAAATAACACCCGTGTAACTTATCTTGAATAATTTTAACGATATTCTTAGACAATTGGTCAATATCTTCATTCGAATGGAAAATATGGAGTTCCTCTCCAATCAGAGGCTCGATCAAAGATTTTTTATAATTTCTTATCATATTCGATTTTTTCTCCTAATTAAACAGTATTGTATATTGGTGTATATGTAACTATGAACGATCTGTAAATTGGGTAATAGTAAGTATGATGAGGTACCACGAAATTAGAGATAGCTAATAGGACGAAATTAAAAGCTTGCTGACGTCTGATTAAAAACCAAAAGTAGGAAGCCCCCTAACGCACATAGAAAGACGCTCAAGCGGTGATTTGAGTGTATAAACGGTTGACTTAGCCTATTTCTATATGTCGAATACTAAAGCAATAGTTTTCTGGACTAAAGACTACATTCGACAAAAAGTGGAAATATCCTCTTAATTAGAAACTGTATATTCAATTAGTCAGATAAAATCCTTAGCTGCCACCTTTATACTGGTGATAGCACAATGCACTCCAATGCTGCCCTTACTTTTTATTCTCACGTACCCGGAATCTCATCCGCGAACCACACTTTTCACAATACAAATAAGCCGGAAAACGGAAAAACATTCCGCCTCCGTAGGGTTATCCGACTTCGTCAGCCAACTTGGTATGCCGCCTGTTTCGGGTTTGCCCTCACATCCTCCGCACCTATTCTCACGAACTAAACACTACGCATTTCCGCTCCCTCGCGGTATGCTGGAGACTTTCACTTCTTAGTCGAAAGCGCGCCAAGCGTACAAAAGACGTTAACGGATGCCTAAGCCCCGTCAACGCCTCAGAAACTCTGCCTTTCAATCCAAATTTATGATGAACGCTGTGAATAATTCCAGCACCTCATCTTTCCATACATGTCCCGCCGTCGGTACGATCGCTACCTTCCCGTATTCCCCGCATCTAACCATTCATTGCATTCCTGCCTCTGCTGGAAGAGAATTACTTCTTGTCCCCACTGCTTTAATAACGAAAGTGTAGTCTTTGGCAGAATCTATGCCGTTTAATGTATAGCTGTAACTCGTCTGACCGCTTACCGTCGGCACATACACGCTCCAGTTCGTGCTGACTTTATCATTCTTCTCGTAAATCCGGTAACCCCGCACCGGCTCAGAGCTATTGGCTGGCGCTTTCCACGAAAGGACTGCACGATTCGATGACTGTCTTACTGCGCTTGGATTTACGACTGCGCCGGGTTTGACATCAGTCCGTTTAATACTGTAAGCATCATAGACGGCAAGGGGTTTATCTTTAACTGCTGTGTAGGAAGTAAATTTCAGCACGTCGCTTGTAATGGAAACATCCACGAACATTTTCTTGTTGGGCTGATCGTTTTTTGCTGCAAAAAACGTGTCTGCATCTGGATTAAGAGCATAGAATTTTGAAGCGGCAGAGTTGCCCATTAGATACACGGTCCCTTTGGGATTCAGCACATTTCCTTGCTCATCGGTAATAACATTCTTAATCGGAACGTTGTTCAGCATTTGAAAAGACCTCATATACATATGGTCATGTCCCTCAAACACCATATCCACACCCAGCTCATCAAATACAGGAATCAGATATTTCCGATAAAATTCTACCCGTTCGCTTTCCGCCGAAGCATTATCCCCTGAAGAATAAGCTCCTTTATGCATAGAGACAAATTTCCACTTCTTGTCGGTCTTTGCCACCTGATTCCGCATCCATTCCAATTGCTTCGTGAACTGAATATCTGCTTTGTACGGCTTGACCTCCCCTTCGTATTGTGAATTGATTTGCATAAACAGGGCATCGCCGTATTCGAAAGCATACACCGACCCGTCATGAGCACCAGTCCCGACATCTTTTGGAAGATTAAAATGATTATAAAAATTATTATTCGGATAATCCTCGATCTCATGGTTGCCGATTATCGGCGCAAATGGCACATTGGCAAATTCTTTTTTCGGCACACCCAAGAACCACTGCCACAGCTGCTCCAGATCACCGTCATCCGTTAGATCTCCTGTAAGAAGAACAAACTTGGGATCTACCGTTTTCTCAATAGCTCTCTTAAAAGTATCCTGCCACAGATCGAAATTAGATTTACTTGAGCCCTGGGTGTCGGTTACATAGAGGAAATGGAAATTTTGATTGTCCGCCTTGTCCGTGGTAAAAGAGCCTACCTCGCTCCAGCCGTCCGCATCACCGTTACCAGCGCGATACATATACTTAGTTCCAGGCTGGAGACCGGTTGCGATAACCTTGTGGCTGGCGAACTTTTTATACTTCTTGGAACTTCTGTCTCCTGACGTCATTAAGGTTTCAATAACTGTTGAACTACCCTCATAAGAAGTTGCCAGTTGTTCCGGGAACCCGCTTCCTCCGGCATTGGTGGCCTCCACCACTTGCACTACTGTACTTCTTACGGTTTCGGCCGTATACCAGTCAAAGGCGATACTTGTCTTTGGGTCCCCATTAAAAGTCATGTTCAGCAGCGTTGGTATTTTGTTGCCGGTATCCGGAGACTTCGTCTTAAAGCTCCAGATCATATCATTGTCCGGTGTTCGGCCGTCCATAATCCCGTTAACTAACTCTTTAGGGATGGCCACCTTGTAAGTTTTGCCGGCAGTAAAATTAGGGTGAGTGACTTTAACTGTGTCTTGACCGAGGAGCGAGGCAGAGATGTTGTTAAGAGGGACATTGTTTTCCGTGATCACAACTTGATAACCACTGTTGAGACTGATGGCTTTATTAAACTTCACTGTGATCTCTGCGTTAAGTGAGACATCTGCAGCCCCTGAAGCGGGAGTTTTGCTTACCTCAAGTGTAGGAGTGTCCCCAGGTTCGCTGCTGCTGCGTGTTCCTTTAATTACCACATCCTTGATTCTGCTTGAACCTGAGCTGGATACCGTTCCCCCGCTTACGTTTTTCGCAGAGTTTACCACCCAGCGAATATAGAGTAACTCTTGATTGCTTGTTCCCGCAGGCAAAGCGAGATTCGTTAATTTGCAGGAATTATTGGAACAATTAAAATTGTTCTGGGCAAGAACAATTTTGCCGCCGGAAACATCTGTCCATTCCTGCTGATTCGTGCTGTATTGCAATTTAAAATCCCTGGGTCCTGTACTTGAAGAGGTTTGCTGTGAAGAAAGGACGATACCTTCGAAGCCTTTGGTCGAAAGCGTGGCAAGCCAGTATTTAGTACCCGTTCCTTCATGCCAGCCCTGGTTGCGTACGCTGTTCTCACCTGACTCATAGGTGTATGCATCCGTATTTGTTCCTACATCACGAATGGATGAAGCCGTTGAATATACCCCGCCGGTAGCCGGAAATATTCCGTTTTCACCTTTGTCTTTAAAAATCCACTGGGCAATCGTTTCCTGAACTGCAGCTGCTTCGCTTGCAAGACCTTCCTCGCTTCCTTCCCTTCCTGCCGAGACAAAACCGGTCAACTCCATGGCAAGCAGCAAGCCTATAGCCATTAGACTGATTACCTTGGAAAATCTATTCTTGAGATAAGATTGGTTATTATCCATTCGGCCCATCTCCCTCCTGTTTATTGGAGTTTCCAATTAGTGACTTGAAGTACTGCCGAATCTGCGTTCTTCAGGTCTGTCTCTCCCATGTTTAGCAAATTGCTCCACTGCTTCACACGATTCTTCCCGTTAGGCGGAGAGTTGTACTCATTCGTATCCACGATCTTGGTCCGTTCTTTATAAAATTTGGTCATGAAAGTCTTCTCATCCGTGCTGCTTCCTGATTTACCCAAAAGCCCTTGAAGAGTCTCGGAGCCGCCGGTCGCTCCATGGTTCAGCGCAGCGTCCACGAAGGAACCGATCGTTAATGCCGAGTTAAAGCCGCGTTTACGGGCCTGATCCACACTGTACTTAATGTAGACATTGTAGAACGTTTTCCACATAGCCTCTCTCCACTTGGGATCATTCTGCAAATTGCCGATCTTTTTGCAGAAACTCTTTTCACTTTCATTGATTTCGAGGATCTTCCCTTTCATCGCACCCTTGACACCGATTCGAGCCAATGCGCCTTTAACCGAAGGATTACTCGCGCCTTTGGCAGCGTCATATTCCTTGAACAGATCCGGACCGTCGGGACCAGTGTCATTTGAGCCGCCTGTAGTCGCACCGAATATTCCAATCGTATAACCACGGTCATCATCAATATCTTCACAATATCCGTAAAACTTGGTCCAGTTCAGATCGTCCTGCTCCGGTTTGTTGACAAGCATCATGATATTGTTCCATTGCTCACCATCGAGACCAGTGTTAATACGCAAGAATTGAAGTGTTGCCGGTGAGAAATTTGAATCAGGGTTCCCTGCCGCGTAACTCTTCTGTTGGAACGTATTAGACAGAGAGCCATAAGAAAAAATGATTGAAAAACTGAGCAGGATCAACAATGAAAATTTCATCTTCCTGAAAACCTTGCTATTCGTTGAATTAAGCACCGCAATCTCTCCCTTTACCAAATAGTATAAGCGCTTTAACTTTTAACAGAGATGAACCTTATCCCCAAACCTCTGAGCATGACACCTCCTTTTCCAACACTTGGTAAATTCAGTTTAAGCTTAACTCAAAAAGTTTGTCTAAACAGCACGTATCCTCTTGTAATTATTAAATTTTTATACATATATTGCTACACACTATAGATCAAGTCTACAATCCTCTTAGGAGGTGCTAAATGAAGCCGGTATTTTATGAGTCTACTCTTTTTGACATCAGCCACAAGAAACAGGTATATACCAGCATGCCTTCAAGTCACTATCATGATGCATATGAGATTCTGTATTTAATATCAGGAGATTTTTATTATTTTATAGGGGACAGAACATACCAGGTTGCGGGTGGAACACTGCTATTTGTGGATATTCACGAAAGTCACAAACTGGTTAATTCCGGCTGCAATATGTATGAACGGGTTACACTGCTGTTCAAGAAAGAATTCCTGCAGCATTTCTGCACCGGCAGCCAATGTGAGGAACTGCTCAAATTGTTCAAAAGTGATTACCGCGCTTTGAAGATGACCGGGAAGGATCAGTATTTCATGGAACAGCTTTTTCAGAAGATAATTCAGGAAGAGAAAAAGAAAGCCCGCGGATATGAACAGTACCAACAAATTTTATTGGTAGAGTTGCTCATCAATCTTAATCGCAAACTATTTGACAGCCTTGCAGCTCCATTGGTGGAATCCAATCGTACACATAAGAAAGTTCTGGACATCGTTAATTATGTAAATCAACATTATATGGAGCCGCTTAGCCTTTGTGAGATTTCGCGGAAGTTCGATATAAGCTCTTCCTACCTTTGCCGAACTTTTAAAGAATCCACCGGGTTCAGCTTCATTGAATATATCAATAACATCCGTATTAAAGAAGCGCGTGATTTGCTGGTTGGCTCTTCTTTTAATGTTACTGAAATTGCGGGAATGGTTGGGTTTGATAACACCTCCCATTTTGGAAGAACCTTCAAATTAATGATGGGTATCTCGCCGCTCTGCTTCCGCAAACAATTTAAATCTTAATCAAAACCACTGGAATACCAATCATTAGAGAAAATAAAATGCCCAATCTCTCCCCCGTCTATGTATCGTACCCTGCCGACATAGTATAACGATAGAATATTAACATTCCGGTTAGTGAGATTACCTCATATACTCATTCGCCATTATGGATACCTTTTGAAAAATACCCATAATCGAGTAGGAGGGGCGTTTAAGCCCCCCTACCTCTCACACCACCGTACGTACCGTTCGGTATATGACGGTGCATTATTGGTAGCCATTCTTCTCCTTATTACGTGCTTCATTCTTTTGATTCAAGGCAGTTATACACACTACTTTATAGAAAATACCATTATAAGAACTAGTTGTACGCTTCTGTTTTTTTCTTCGGGCGATGGGTGACTTTAGACATATAGGATTTTTCAAGAAAATAATCACACTGTATACGCAAGAAATGTTACATGGAGCTATAGTCCACTTTGTTTGAATTCGGGCTAACATGTACGATTCTTTTCTTTTAATCGGTTGCTATAACGGAAGTTCAACTCTTATCTCAAGGAACCCGTCTTGTACGTGATTTCTAAAACAATATGACCGCATTTTGCTCAGTCAATATTTGTACCTCTACATCTAATCGGATTGCGCCACACAGTTGCGGATCAGGTTTTGGATAATTCTAACGACCATTTCTTTATCGGTAAAAACAAACTCAGGCACAGTTTCCTCATCCCAATTCAAGTCGAGATTTCTTTTCCCAACCCAAAAACCCCTTATAAAAAAGGGGTTCTCAGGTTTATTTAATCTGTATATACCGTTTCACCTTATAAAACTTATGATACAGCTTCATGAACGCCCGCTTCTCAATCTGGGATACCCATGAGCGGGAAATGCCGAGCTCTTTGGGGATTTCACGTTGGGTCCATTCTTTCTCACCTTGAGCTGTACTCGATCAAGAACTTCATCCGCCTCTATTAGCCTTGATCAACCCAGTCGTCCCGATCGGGATCAAGTCCTCCATATTTTCACCTGTGTTATCAAACTGTCCAAGGACGCCACTTCGGATGCTGAACATTCTTACGAATCGCGATTGTCCCCAGATTTCTGGATAACCGTCTTCTTCAGAATTGTTCCGCACCCTCTGTTACTCAGCGTAAAGGTCCTCGTTCATCTTAATAGTTACTAAGCATGAAAAACTACCTTAAAGACATGCAGACCACAGTTTAAGCGCTTAAACTTTTACGCGACAAATCACACCATAGCTTTAAGAATTAGAGAATCAAGTCCACTGCATCCTGTGAAACCCACACTTTATCTTTAATCATTACCGTCAGTACATTGAGTTTCGTTGTTTTGCCGTCCAGAATGGCGATGTTTTTATCTATAGGCAGCTTGAGAACTTGGCCTGCTTTTTTCACTACAACCACCGGATTGGTCTTATCTGCCTTATCTAGGGTGATCGTAGCCCCTTTGGCCTTGAATTTATCACTGGATACGTACAGTGTATTCTGAAGTTGAGCCAGATTTAGTCCGGTCACTTCTTGAATATACTTATTCACATCCGTATTCTGGATTACGCCGCTGTTCACGAAATCGGTCGGTTTAAAATTAGCCGGATGATAGGCGAACAATCCGACTTCTTCCGATGTGTGATCATCCGTGGAGAAGGTTACGCCTATCTTATTCCCCAAGATTTTACCGATGATCGGCGAAAGGTTATCTTTCATTCCTTTTTTGACTTGTTCTGCTTCTTCTTTAGTTAAATCACTAAGTCCATAATTATCCGCAAGGACCTTCTTGAAATTGTTCTCATTAATACTGCCTTCAATGTAATAACTGGTATGCTTCGCTTTCTTCATCACGGAGACAAGGTCCTTGGTGGAATCATAGTTCGTCATATTGAGCCCGCCGGTAGCATGATCCGAAACCGATAGAACTGCTGTATTTCCATCTTTTTCTGCAAAGTCAACAGCGGCTTTGAAGGCTTTATCAAACGCTAATGTCTCACTCATAATACCCACCGGATCGTTATCATGACCATACCAGTCAACCTGACTTGCTTCAACCATCAGAATAAAACCTTTCTCGTTCTGTGACAACTTCTCTACAGCTGCTTTGGTCATTTCAGCAAGGCTCGGCTGCTTGTGCGGGTTCAGGTCAAAATCAGCATCCAGTGCTTCGGAGTTGAACAGCCCCCAGATTTTATTCGTTTTAGAATTCATTAAACCTGCTTTATCCGTTACGTATTCATACCCATTTGATTTCAAGACTTTGGTTAAATCTTCTCCATCCTTGCGGTTAATGTCTTCTTTGCCGGGTACCAAATACCCGGACCCACCCCCAAGAAGAACATCTACACCACTGTAGACCATCTGTTCTGCAATAGACTGCGCATTGTCACGCGTGTAGGTATGACTTAAAAATGTAGCCGGCGTCGCATCCGTTAATTCACAAGTAAATACCGTTCCTGTACTTTTCCCTGCCATTCTGGCTGCATCCATAATCGTAGGGAGAGGTTTGTTCACGTCCTCGGGTTTAACTGCATCCACGAACGGCATCGTTATTAGGTCTGGAAGTATGGATACCGTCTCACTCTTAACCTTATGGCCTGTGGCATATGCCGTAGCCCCCGCAGCGGAATCCGTGGTAAGTGAATCCGTGGAATACGTTCTGACCAGGCCACTAAAATACTTATCCATCGTAAGCGCCTGTCCTCCCTGATACCATCTGGCCAAGTTAACATCGGATAAGCTCATCCCATCCGTAATAAACAGGATCACATTCTTGACCGATTTGTTCGTAGGAGCATCAGAGTTATTGACGCCATTGGCGTAGGTCGTTCCGTTGTCTGCTGCAAGCAGACTGCAAACCAGAACTGTACTGCAAATTCCCCCGATAACCTTTTTGCGCATTTGAATCCCCCTCTAGCAGATTTTGTTAAGTACGCTTCAAGTTTAAAGGAGGATTGTTTGCGGGAACAGCACCTATTCTCTTGTAATATGTTAAATTCTATGCATATTTTGTCTTGACCTGTGCTATTGATATTTGTAAAAAAAGGGCGCCCTAGGGCGCCCTTTTCAGTACTACTGTCTTATTACGAGGATATCGCGAGGCGGTCTACCAGTGCTTTGAATTTGGGAAATTTCGGAGTTTGTAAGGTTGCGGCCTACCAATATAAACGAAGATGTGACATTGTTAAAGTTGAAATCACTCAAGTTTGCCACGCTTTGGCTGCCACGGAACACACGGAACGATCCTTGAAAATTAATTCGCGAAAATAGTACAAGCGTTACTTGAGAGCTCTGCACAACATTTCTGAGACGGAAACTCGAGAGAACGTTGTTAAACCGAAACGCTCCAAGATCACGAACCGCAACTCCTCCACGTCTGAATCGAATCCGGCGATCGGTAAAATTAGTACCCGACCAAAGAGTAAGACGTACATCACTGTTAGCCAACTAAATCAACTCCTTTTCTGAGATTGATATAGTGTATTACTAACTTCAAAGAACGGTACAAGACAAATACAGCTGTACAAATGTTTGTTTTTCAGATTTCCCTGTGGGATATTATCGTAAATAACCGTGTCGAGCCACGGATATGTTAGTAGTCGAAGTGATTTTCCAGTTATATTCGTCTAACCACTATACATTTTCTATACGTTAGGAGTGAATATGAAAAGAATAATTCTAGCATTCGGGTATTTAGGTAATACAATGTTAGCTGCAGCTTTACTGTCATGGATCTGCGTGTTTTTGATTAACCACTTACCTGGTGTCTATGCATGGATGGCACTTAAATTTATTATCCCAACTCTAGGTTTCTTAGGAGTATTATTAAATATCCTTTTAATTTAAGTTTTTATCATCAAGAAGAAAAGCATTTCCGATAAATGGGTACCTCTCGCTTTATGTACTGTATTAGCTTCACATTTCCTTCTAACCATGAATATTATTCAATTGGCGTATCCTGTACATATAATCAATATCCACCCTTCAGTCGCAGTTAAATGGCCATTTGCTGAGCAAACAGTTGTTGGCTGGGGAGGTGATTCCACCGACAATAATCTGCCTCATGTCACTTGGCCTTCGGAACGTTGGGCCTATGATTTAGTCATGGAACCCTATAATACAGGAAGTTCTAATCTGGAACATTACGGAGTTTGGAATTGAAAAGTCCTATCACCGGTGTCCGGAACGATTATTGCAGCTTTTGACGACGAATCTGATATTGTGCCAGGTACCGAAAAATTTCCTTCTATGGAAGGAAATAACGTATATCTCAGAATTGATGCGACGGGAACCTACTTATTACTTAATCACCTCAAAAAGGATAGCGTTACCGTTGCAGTTGGAGAGATCACGTCTATGCCGGAGAAGTGCTTGGACATGTAGGAAATAGTGGTTCCACATCGGAACCCCATCTGCATATTCATCATCAGCGCCAAGACCCACCCCAAACACTCTTGCCTATCCTGGCAGAAGGACTACCTTTATACTTCGAGGGCACAAATGCAGAAGCCATGCCGTTAAAAGGGACAAAAGTCACGCCAATGCACAAGGAATAATAACCTGGCGGGAGCTTCTGTTGTGCAATCTATGCTCAAATACTTAAGGAAGACGGAACGTGTACTCATCCAAAGTAACCTGATAAAAACAAGCCGGAGGCGCATGTTGGGCAGCACTCCGGCTTGTTTTTATTTGTTGAGTTTCATTCTGCTCGTCACCTCCACAACTACAATGTACATCATATTACCCCGACAGTCGATGTAATATTTTTGTCATGATACCATTATTATTGTTTATATATTTGACGATTATTATCCTGTATGGGTCGGAATGTGAAGAAAATAAAAATAAGCCCACTAGACTTATCTAACGGGCTTTCGCTGTGGAATCGCAAATAATAGTGATTTATAGAATTTGACCGCCCACCATCGTCCAGAGAACCTGAAATTCATCATCCAATAGGACCAGGTCGGCATCGAAACCAGAGGAAATTTCCCCCTTTTGTTGAAATCCAAGAATATTGGCCGGCGTAGTTGAAGCCATCTGTACGGCATCTATCAAGGGAATTCCGGTTTCGACAGTATAACGTAAGGCTTCATTCATGGTAACTGTACTGGAGGCCAGTGTTCCATCCTCCAGTCTTGCAATGCCACCCGATACCGTGACATGATGGCCTCCAAATAGATAATTCCCATCGCCCATACCCATTGCTTGTAAAGCATCTGTGATCAAGACCATTCCTTCCGGTCCTTTCAGGTTATGCATCAGTCGAATAATAGCAGGATGCAGATGGACATTATCCACAACAGCTTGAAGACTTACATGTTTCTCTTCAAAAGCAGCCACGATCAGACCCGGATCTCGATGATGGATCGGCCGCATGCCATTAAAACAATGCGTAACATGACTCGCACCTGATGTAAAGGCTTGTTTGGCTTCCTCATATGTGGCATCCGAATGAGCGATCGCTATAACTACTCCCTGTTCTTTCAAAAAGGAAATCAAGTCCATTCCTCCCGGCAGCTCGGGAGCAATAGTAACCATCTTAATGAGTGACCCTGCTTCCTGGAAAATGATCTTCATTTCTTCTATGTTGGGATGCCGCAAATACTTTTCATTCTGCATTCCTTTTCGCTTCGGGTTCAGATACGGTCCCTCTAAGTGAATCCCTGCGATCTTTGCTCCCACTTCTTGTCCTATTACACGCTTGACACTACGAATCATTTCCAGAAGATCCTCCATCGTAGAACTAACAGATGTAGCCAGAAATGAGGTACACCCCGTTAAAGCACATTGGCGTGAAACTTCTTGAATACTCTCTTCAGTACCGTCCATCATATCAAAGCCATTGGCACCGTGGATATGAACATCTATCATCCCAGGTACTAGCAAATGTCCTCTCCCATCAATCCGTTCATACTCTCCTTCTAGCGTAGGAAGATCACCTGTGTCTATCCTCATGATTTTCCCTTCAGAAATCCACACATTGGCTGATGGAACGATACGGTTGCGAAGTGCCATTTGTACATTATGCAAAATATAATACATAAAAACCCTCCTCTTCCCTATGGTTATCAGTCTTGCTTTCGAACCTCTTCATTTTCTTCCTGACACTCAATAACAGTGATGTTCTTCTGATCCAGAACTTCTCTGATCTCACTCGGGAGTTCCAGATTTGTGACTAAAATGTCAACGAACTCAAAGTCCAGCCGATGAATAGATTTGCCAATAAATTTTGTGTGATCGGCTACTACGATAACCTGATCAGATCTTCTGGCCATTTCTTTCTTTACCCGGGCATCTTCTTCATATGGATAATAGAGTCCATCAGACCGGATCGCCGATGCTCCAATGAAGGCTTTATCAGCACGAATTTCACTTAGTTTATCGATAATGGAAGAGCCATATAAAAAGCGGTGCTTTACATTCAAGTAACCACCGAGAATATAGATTTGAAGATCCTCTCGATTGGACAAGATCCCTACGTTATCAATCGAGTGCGTGACCACCGTGCAATTTTTTGCGCTAATTTGTTCCGCTACAAATTGCACCGTGGTTGATACGTCTAAAATCACAGTCTCATGATCTTGGATAAGTTTTGCCCCAAACTTCCCTATTTTTTTCTTACTCTCGGATTCATCAATCAAACGATCCTGATAAGACAGCATTTCTTTCTGTAACTCAGGTAACGATAGCCCCCCATGAGTTCGAATCACAACGCCTTCTTGTACTAATCTAACAATATCCCTTCGTGCAGTATCCCTTGATACTTCAAACAGCGTACATATATCTGTAACACTCATCGATTGGTGTTGTTTCAAGTATTCGAGTATTTTTAACAATCTTTCCTCTTGATACACAATACATGCACCTCCTTTTAAGTGATTATAAGCGTGATTTTGAGTATTTGCAAGTGGTTATAAGTAAACTTTAAGTAAACCTTAAGTTAGTGCAAGTATTTATTCCTGACCGTTCAATAAAAAAGACGTTAGCCAGATGAATTTACATCCGTTAACGTCTTCATAAGTTAAGATTTACTGCTAAGAAAAAATTAATGAATGGATTTCAGAGCCATTTGCTTAACAAATTGACTTAAATCACTCAGATACTTGTCATCAAAAAGCGCTCTAGGAAAGAAAATGGCTGTCAGATTAGTACGCCATTTAGATGCAGCCGTGTTCTTTTTTAGCATAGAATGATCAGCACGCGTTTCACCCCCTTGCGGGGCCGTTTCTTTTTGTTATAGTTTTGCCTGTGTTGTATTAACTCTTTTTAAGCAGTTTAAGCGTTTCAGTTAAACTAATCATTTCTTATTTGTAGTGATATAATGATGGCATAACGAAAGGAATGACGTGTGGATATGGAATTCAGACAACTTCAATATACGCTGCAAATCGCGGCAGAGCGGAATTTCTCCCGGGCAGCCGAGAAGCTGCACATTGCCCAGCCTTCTTTAAGTCAACAGCTGTCCAAACTTGAAAAGGAACTGGGCGTACTTTTATTTCAGCGTAATACCAGCACCGTGGAGTTAACCCATGCAGGGGTGACTTTTGTAGAGCAGGCTCAGAAAATTATTGATGCAGTCGAGCTGCTCAGACAGGAAATGTCGGACATTTCCCAGCTGCGTAAAGGCAAAGTCGTTGTAGGCAGCATGCCGATTACTGGCTCGCATCTGCTTCCGCATGTGCTTCCCGCATTCCAGCAGGCTTATCCCGAGATTGAAGTAACCTTGCTGGAAGACTCCGGACTTACACTTGAAAAGTTGACAGCCAGTGGCAAGGCTGACTTAAGCCTGCTCTCCCTCCCATTGCAGGAGCCAAGCCTATCTTATGTAACCATTGGTGAAGAGCGAATTGACTTGGCTGTTCCCCCGAATCACCCTCTGGCACACAGAGGAGATCCGGAACATCCGGTTCCCGTACGAATGGAAGAGCTTCGCGATGAACCATTCGTTGTTCTGAAGAAAGGCCAGGGCTTCCGTAAACTTACATTTGATCTGTGTGAGGAAGCCGGATTTGCTCCCAATGTGGTGTTTGAGAGTACGAACATCGAGACAGTACAGTCACTGGTGGCTACAGGCATGGGGATTACACTGGTTCCGCGTTTTATTGCACGCGCGCCCCGCAGTGAATTCGTCCCCGTCTATGTCCCGCTGGCTGAGCCAACTCCCAGCCGTACTCTCGTCGTTGCTTACCGTCAAGGACGGGTTCTCTCCAAAGCGGCCGAGGCATTCATTCATACGTTTCAACAAACCGTTGCCGAGCTCTCTCAAGGAGAATAGTCTGAAAATCAGCGTATTAGGCCCGCCCCACATGGCAATAAAATAAACAAAGGCTTGACCCATAAGGGCCAAGCCTTTGTTCTATACTCGTCTCCCGCATCCGCAGGATAAAGTTCTTACTTTGCAATCACAGTAACTGGTTCCAGTACAATGTTGCTTGTTAAGATGTTTAGCTTCGATGTTTATTTATAATGTTAACGTAGAAACATACATAAGAAAACTTCATGTTTGGCGGTTTATTTACGCAAATTACGATCGCTTGTCAGCCTGTTTTGCTGATTCATTACACGGCCTTCGTCCTGAACAGTTGAATCAGGGGGTGATAGCCCTCCTGCTCCATTCTCTAAGAATGCCCTTAAGTGATCTTCCCTTGTGTTATCCTGTTCCAGTCTCCTGAGCGTATCTTTCACATGGTTGTCCATTGATTGATCATCCTCCTTGGTGACGGGATAGTTATCATTACCCGCCTCCCAGAAGAATAAACACTTTATTGGAAAATTACAGATTTTTATTTACTGCCAAAATAAATGCCAGGTCTCCGGTCTTCGAACACCGGAATACGGCCACGAACCTCATCCACCAGCGAAGGACGAATAACTCCGGTCACGATCTCTTCCCCTTCTCCGCCTTCAGCCACAATTTCACCCCAAGGATCAATAATAAGGGAATGCCCGAAAAACTCGGTATCTCCGCCTTTTCCTACGCGGTTGCAGGCAATAACGTACATCTGATTCTCGATGGCCCTTGCGGTAAGCAGGGTACGCCAATGGTGCAAGCGCGGGTTCGGCCATTCAGCGGGGACGATTAATGCTTTGGCTCCGTTTAAGGCAAGCGTACGAGCAAGCTCTGGAAAACGGATATCATAACAGATCGAAGCTCCAGCGGTGAGGCCGTTCTCCAATTCGAATATTTCCGGTTCAGCACCAGGCTGCAAATACTTCTCTTCATCCATCAGGCGGAACAAATGCAATTTATCATAACGTGTCACCTGATTTCCTTTGCTATCATAGGCGTACATTGTATTGTAGATTTGCCCATCACGTTTCTCCGCAATGGAACCGCCAACGATGGAAATCCGATGTTTTTGGGCAAAAGCCTTGAGCCACTCTCTTGATTTCTGGCCCTCCGGGTCAGCAAGCTCATGAATTTGTTCCAAAGCATAGCCCGTATTCCACATCTCGGGCAGCACAGCCAGTCTCAGATCAGGGTAACGTTCCACCGCTTGTTCGAGCAAAGACTGCATATGTTTATGATTGGCCTCAGGGTCTCCGAGCCGAATATCGCCCTGAATCAGAGCCACACGCATTTCCCCTTGTTGCTGTTCTGTCATGACAAGCACTCCTCTGAATCGTAATACCTGTAATCATAGCTTGATCATTCAAACCTCTGCAACCTGTTTTCGTTCTGAACTCCTGCATAACAACTCGGGCAGCAACGTTAACAATCGATTGTTCGTCAGTGCATCGCCCAAATTCCACGTTGTCTCCTCCACTACGTACACCTGTCCCTTCTGAACGGCCGGAAGTGCTCTCCAGCTTGTGCTTTGCATTAATTTCTCTGTGGCCTGCCTCGCAATCATTTCTTCAGGAAGCAAAATAAATATATGGTCACCCGCATACGGACGAATCGCTTCAGACGAAATCTCCTTATAGGCTCTGCCCGCGACGAGCGCTTCATTCACTTTTGTAACGGGTCTGAACCCCATCGGATGATACAACATCGAAGCCAGTCCGATATTGCCCATGACAAACAATCGTGCACCCCGATGATATGTAAATACGGATGCCGTTTCATCCAGTTCAATCGAAGCATGGATCTCCATCCACATCTTTTCCGTACGTTCCCGGTAGGAGGAAAGCCATTGTCCAGCCTCCGATTGCTTGCCAAACCAGCTTCCCACTCTGCAAATCCGATCTTCCAGAGTTGCATGAGAGTTATAGGCAAGAGTGGGTGCAATTCGGGAAAATTGCTCATATTGCTGTTCATTGGTGCTATCGAAAATAATCAGGTCTGGCCTCATCCGGACTGTCTCTTCCACGTTAACCGGGGCTAACGCATCATATGCCTGATCTCCTAATAAACCTATACCCAGCACTTGCAAATCTCCACCGGAATCACCATAAAACATAATTCGCTCTGGCTGTGCCGGAATATTAACATCATGACCCAACCAATCCTGAACCAGTGTTTGTTGCTGAATAGATCGGTCATATTGACGAGGCGATAATCCGGTCATTTGACGAAAACGCCTGCTAAAATAATACTCATCCTTAAAACCCACCCGGGTTGCTATATCGCGAAGCGGTTCATCGGATTTGCGCAGCCACTCCTTGGCATGTTTAATTCGTACATGGTTCACATAATCAAGCGGCTTGTGTCCGGTTAGTTGTCTAAACAAGGTCGTATATTGCACGGGCCGGATACTTGCAAGCTGTGCCAGTTTCTGGACTGTGATTTCTTCAGCATAATGGTCTTCAACATACTGAATCGTACTCTTTACTCGTGATTCAATGCTCTGCTCCGTTTGTGGTAAAATATATCGGGTGATGATCATTTCCATCCATCGCTGAAATTGTACATTCAAATGGCTGTAATCAGCATCTGTTTGATATTCACGAATAGCATACAGCTGTTCCAGCATCCCACATAAACGAGCGTAAGGATAGCCATTCATTTGAGTTCTATGTTCAAATATAGGTCTCGTATACTGTTCCGGATCTCCCGCTAACACATGAATAACATCAAAAGACATCACCATATATTTCAATTCCAACTGGTTTCCATGTTCAATCTGATACCCCTCGCCCGGAGAAAGCGGGTAAACACATCCGGTTGTAAAGGGAAACTGTTCATATCCTATATATAAGCGACCTTGCCCTTCTTCGCAAATCAGGAACGTATGTTTATCACATGCCACTTCCAGCATTACCTGTTCTCGTAGTTCAGTTCGTTGTTCCAGATGATCCAGTCGAAACATGAATGATGAAAAATACAACCCTCCCGGATCGCCACCCAAAGCTTGCATGTTGGTCCACCTCGTTCTATAAAATGAGAATCATTATCAATTGTTCGGTATGAACTGATTATATGCGAGACTTTGCCCATAATCCATCGGTGCTATTAGGTTACATGCTGCAAAAAGCAAAAAGGCGCTCCTCCAGCAGTCATTTCACGACTTTTGAAGCACCTTTTTTTTGTAATTGTAATGGATCACTGATCACTTGCAGCATATCTTAGATCAATTATTGCTTCATCTGTTTTGGCAGCTCTTTCAGGAGCCACTCTCTTGAAGTCGCATCACTTGAAGCTTTGACCAGATCGAATCGATATACTTTTCCTTCTTTTACTGCAGGAAGGTTCTTCCAGATCGGAGTATCCAGCAATTCTTTGGTGGATTGCTTGGCATCATCCGTCACAGGATCAAGAATAAATACCCGATCACCCGCAATTTCAGGCAATTTTTCAGTAGAAATCTCCGCAAAGCCCATTCCTTCATCTAATACTTTCTGAATTTCCGCAGTTGGTTTCATTCCGTCCGCTCCATATAACAACTGTGGCAATCCTGCTCCCGCCATGACAAACAAGCGATTACCGGGGTACATAGTGAATACCGATGCCGTTTCCCCTTCTTTCAGTCCATTCTCATGAAGCTGCTGCCACATCGCTTCCGTTGCTTTTTGATGGCCCGTAATCCACGCTTCCGCTTCCGGCTTTTTGTTCAACAGATCGCCTAGAATGCGCATCCGGTCTTCCAATGAGGCAAACGAGTCAAAGGTTACCGTTGGAGCAACCTTCGAAATTTGATCATACTGTGATTCATCACTATTCGAGAAAATGATCAAATCCGGATTTAATGTAAGTGCCTTTTCAACGCTCAACGGGAAACCTACATCTTCTGCCTGGGCTACCTGATCATCATATACGGTTCCATCCTGCCGAATTATACCTATAGGAACAACGCCGAGCGCCAGCAGATCACCAGTAACTTCTCCATGATATATCACACGTTTTGGCGTAACGGGAACCTCTACTTCATGACCCGTCCAGTCCTTGAACATCCGGGTTTCACCTTCACTGTTATCCGCGGATGCCGTTTGTTCCTGATTGGACGGATCCTCGTCTGTCAGTGTTTCATTGACCATTTTGGAATCATCCGTTCCGGCAGATGGAGTTGAAGTCTGATTTACACAAGCCAGCAGAAGAATGGATAACCATGTAACCGTCAATAATACTGCCATATTTCGTATACTCTTTTTCATTTCTATTTCTCCCCCTAATAAGTGCTTCTTTCCTATTTATCAATGATATTGATTATCATTATCGAATACAATCATAAAACAGGATTTCCCCTAATCTCAATGGACAAAACGAAATGCCTCATTTCAGTTTTGTACAAAAACTCAAATATTGGCTCCACCCAAGTATTCATGAAGTGTTTTCCCCCTATACAGCTCGGGATTGACATGATAAATTAATGAGTACTATATTGCCATCTTTCATAAGCGGAGTGATGTATAGCATGACTAATCAGCCTAAAGCATCGGGTGCTTCAGCCTTTACCATACCTGCATCCGATGTAATGACACAGCTTCCTACACAGTTTTTTGCTTCCCTAGTTCAAAATGTAAACCGCGAAATCGCAAGTGGTCATGACGTGATTAACCTGGGTCAGGGCAACCCGGATACACCTACACCGCCCCACATTGTAAAAACTCTGCAAGAGTCGGCAGAGAACCCGCTTTATCACAAATATTCACCTTTTAGCGGGCATGCTTTCCTGAAGGAAGCCGTTGCGAAACGTTACAAGGAAGATTACAACGTCGACCTGAACCCCGAAACGGAAGTTGCCATCTTGTTTGGCGGAAAAACGGGCTTGGTTCAGTTACCTCAGGTATTGCTCAATCCCGGCGACGTATGTCTCGTGCCTGATCCAGGTTATCCTGACTATTGGTCCGGTGTAGCACTGGCGAAAGCGCATATGTCATTTATGCCACTGCAGGAATCCAATGCATTCCTGCCTGATTATGAAGCAATCTCTACTGGGGATCGTGAAAAGGCCAAGCTGATGTTCCTGAACTATCCTAACAATCCAACATCGGCAACCGCCCCGCTTTCCTTCTATGAAGATACGGTAGAGTTCGCCATTCAAAATAAAATCGTCGTAGCCAGTGACTTCGCGTATGGTGCAATTGGATTCGATGGACATCGTCCAGTGAGCTTTTTGCAGGCACCAGGTGCCAAAGAAGTGGGTATTGAGTTCTACACGTTATCCAAAACCTACAATATGGCGGGTTGGCGTGTCGGATTTGCTCTGGGCAATGCGGAGATCATCTCCAAAATCAATCTGCTTCAGGATCATATCTACGTGAGTCTCTTTGGAGGCATCCAGGCCGCTGCTGCGGCTGCACTAACATCTTCCCAGGAATGTGTCACTTCACTGGTTGCACGTTATGAATCACGCCGCGACGCCTTCTATGACGCACTCTCATCCATCGGCTGGCAAGCCCAGAAACCGGGGGGCTCCTTCTTTAGCTGGCTGCCTGTCCCAGCAGGCTTTACTTCTGCTTCCTTTGCAGACGTGTTACTGCGTGAAGCAAAGGTCGCGGTAGCACCAGGCATTGGTTTCGGTTCACATGGTGAGGGCTACGTGCGCGCAGGATTGCTAAGTGATGAAAACCGATTAAGGGAAGCAGCGGAGCGGATTGGCAAGTTGAATTTATTCAAGTAATTTACAGGTGCATAACCCCTTTGCATCTGCCAAGTTTCCATGGTATGTTATAAGGAAATATTGAACGAAACGTGATGACGGGACCAGTACGAGAGGATCAGCCGCGCCCAGAGAGTAAATTCCACCCGGCTGCAAGAATTTACCGCGGCTTCTCTCCGAAACCTACCCCTGAGCGGCCTGTGATGCACAGGACAGTGCCTTCTGTTACAGGGCATGAAGCCGGATGATCCAATCATCAATAAAGGTGGTACCGCGGAAGTAACGAACTTTCGTCCTTTTTAACTAAAGGGCGGGAGTTTTTTTTGTACCCAACGGTCTGCTCCAGGGTCAATCATTAATATTGTTTAAGGAAGTGAAAACATGACCTCACGTATTGTCGTTAAGATCGGAAGCAGCTCGCTTACTACGGAAGAAGGCGGTCTCGATCGAAGTTCGATTACTTTTTTTGCTGGAGAAATTGCTTCCTTGGCCGAACAAGGCCATGAGGTTCTTCTCGTCACCTCAGGAGCGGTGGCTGCCGGATTTCGGGAGATCGGTTACCCCCAGCGGCCCAAGCAACTGCATGAAAAACAAGCCGCAGCGGCTGTTGGGCAAGCTTTGCTGATGCAGGCATATCAACAGGCTTTTGCAGCGCACCGCGTTACTACGGCACAAATTCTGCTTACCCGCACCGACTTTCATAGCCGCAAACGGATGGGCAATGCAGGCATGACCGTGGAAGAGCTGCTCAAACAGCGCGTCATTCCGATTTTTAACGAGAATGATACCGTATCTGTCGATGAACTGAAATTCGGGGATAACGATCTCCTGTCTGCTCTGGTAGCGAATCTGGTCAAGGCACAGCATCTGGTCATTCTTACAGATACCAACGGTCTGTACACGGCCGATCCACGCAAAGATCCATCTGCTGTCCGTTATGACCGCATTCCCGAGATTACGGCAGAAATTTATGCCTATGCTGGCGGATCTGGATCATCCGTAGGTACGGGCGGCATGCGGTCCAAAGTGGATGCAGCCAAAGTGGCAACACGTGGAGGCGTGCCTGTCTTTGTGGGGAGTGTGAAAGAGCCCGGAGACATGCAAAAAGCGGTTGATGGCACCGGAAAAGGTACGTATTTCGAGACTCGCCTTGCCGCTCTCTCTCGTAAAAAGCAATGGCTTGGCTTCATGTCTACCCCGCTCGGTACGGTCGTTGTGGACAATGGTGCCGAAGAAGCACTGGTCCATGGTGGTCATAGTCTCCTGCCTGTAGGCGTCAAACGTGTGCTCGGCACTTTCCATGCTGGAGATGTTGTAGAGGTACTGGGTATGGATGATACTTTGCTTGGTCGTGGTATCGTTAATTATGATGATGACCAGCTTCGTCTTATCGCGGGATTAACGAGTGGCGAAGTGATGAAGCAGCTGAACAGCATTCATCGACTTGAAGTCATCCATCGGGATGAATGGATTACGTTAAAATAGAACGGCTATGGTCTTGACGATTGCACCACTCAGGTTCATCGTTATAGCCAATAAACAATAAACAATCTTATGTTTCCACTTTTATATATGGGAGGAATTTATGATGAGTGAAGTCAGAGAAAAAGCGAGCATGGCCCAAGCTGTAGTTCCACAGCTGAATCGCCTGAGCACAGAACAAAAGAATAACGCCCTGCTGGTTATGGCAGACGCATTGATTGCCCAAACGGATTCCATTATTGCAGCGAACGCTGAGGACCTGGAACGTGGTAGACAGCAAGGTACTCCGGAATCGATGCTGGATCGTCTCGCTTTGAATAAGGAGCGTATCGCCGGCATCGCTGAAGGATTGCGTCAGATCGTGGAGTTACAGGACCCTGTCGGCGAAGTGCTGGAGACATTCACTCGTCCGAACGGATTGCATGTGGAAAAATTAAGAGTGCCCATCGGTCTGATCGGCATCATCTACGAGGCCCGTCCAAATGTTACAGTTGATGCAGCTGGACTATGCCTCAAAACAGGCAACGCTGTACTGCTGCGAGGCGGCTCCTCTGCTCTATCCTCTAATCGCAAGATTGTGGAGGTGCTGCATCAAGCACTCACTACAACTGAAATGCCCGCTGACGCATTGCAGCTTGTTGAGGACGCAGACCGTTCTTCGGTGGATGAAATGCTCAAGTTAAACGGACTGCTGGATGTCATCATCCCGCGCGGCGGAGCTTCACTTATTCGCAATGTGGTTGCCAATGCAACAGTACCTGTGATCGAAACAGGAGCAGGTATCTGTCATACCTATGTGGATGAATCTGCCGATCCAATCATGGCAGCAGAGATTGCTGTCAATGCCAAGGCACAGCGTCCTTCCGTGTGCAACTCTATGGAAACTTTATTGCTTCATGCTGTATACGCAGAAGAGCATCTGCCCGCTCTGGCCGAAAAGTTCAGTGAGGCTAATGTGCAGCTGAAGGGCTGTGACACAGTTCGCCGCCTGGTTCCCTCTGCCCTTCCTGTGACAGAAGCGGATTATGCAACAGAGTATAATGATTATATTTTAAATATTCGTGTTGTTCAGAACCTGGACGAAGCGATGCAGCATATCGCACGATTCGGCACGAAGCATTCGGAGTGTATCGTTACTCGGGATACCACCAACGCAGAGCGCTTTTTACATGATGTAGATGCAGCTGCTGTATACCATAACGCTTCGACTCGTTTCACAGACGGGTTCGAATTCGGTTATGGAGCCGAGATCGGGATTAGCACCCAGAAGCTGCATGCACGCGGACCGATGGGCCTGCCTGCTCTGACATCCACCAAATACCGTATCACTGGCAATGGACAAATTCGGCAATAATATCGCAGCTACATTTATATAGGAGGAACGATAACAATGAGTCAAGAACAACAGACGTTATTACAACAAAAGATTACTTTCCACGGAGCAGGCGCGATGGCAGAAGCCATCGTGCGCGGTCTGATCTCCCGCCTGGTCGTTCGTCCTCAGGATATTACCATGCTGAACCGCAGCAACCAGAAACGTCAGGAGGAGCTCAGTACCCGTTATGCCGTACATACTGGGACTGCTTCACAATCACTGGATCATCTCGCTGCTTCTCCGGTCATTGTACTCTGCATGAAACCGAAGGATGCCGCCGCAGCCCTGCGTGAACTTGGGCCGCTCCTGTCACCGGATCAATTGATCGTTTCCGTCATTGCCGGTTTATCGATCCGTACGATGCAATCCTTGCTGGGTCGCAAACAGCCGATCGCTCGTACGATGCCGAATACATCCAGCACCATCGGACTTGGTGCAACCGGGCTTGCCTTTTCTGCAGAAATTACGGATGAACAACGCAGTACAGTCATGACCATGTTTGAAGCCGTTGGAATCGTAACCATCGTGCCTGAAGATAAACTCGAAGTGCTTACAGGTATTTCCGGAAGCGGTCCGGCTTATGTATACTATTTGATGGAGGCCATGATTGCCGCAGGTATTCGTGGTGGCTTGTCCAGCCAGCAATCGCGTGATCTGACGGTGCAAACCGTATTGGGCGCTTCACGAATGGTACAACAGACTGGCTTGGAGCCGATGAAACTCCGTAGTGATGTGACCTCTCCGGGAGGCGCAACTCAGGCAGCACTGAAAACGCTGGATGAGGGAGATTTCTTTGAAAATGTAATTGCAGCCGTCAACCGCTGTGCAGAGCGCTCACGGGAGATGGGAGCTGCTTTGGAAGGGGATTTAAAATGAACAATATGTGCACAGCCACATATCGTCTGCATGATGATCGTACAGATTTCCGCAAAAAGGCGGAGTCCATTGCTGTCGGCATGACTGTTGGCAGTTGGACTGAGTTGCCACAAGCCAAGCGCGAAGCAATGCAGAAACATCTGGGTGAAGTCATCAGTGTTAACGTGCATGAAGCTGAGGGCATGGCACCAGGTGAGCGTTACGCCGATATTACCATCGGTTATCCTGATGTAAATTTCAGCCGTGATATCCCTGCCCTGCTTGTGACGGTCTTTGGGAAAATCTCAATGGATGGACGCATCAAACTGACACGTCTCGGTTTCTCGGACGGTTTCCTCAGCGCATTCCCTGGTCCAAAGTTTGGAATGAATGGTGTTCGTGACCTGCTAGGTGTATACGATCGTCCACTGTTAATGAGTATCTTTAAATCAGTCATTGGACTGGATGCGGACGAATTACGGGAACAGTTTATTCGCCAAGCTCTTGGTGGAGTAGACTTGATTAAGGACGATGAAATTCTGTTTGAGAATAAACTGACTCCGATTGAGAAAAGAGTCGAGGTCTGCATGAAAGCTGCGGAACAAGCCCAGAAAGAGACAGGCAAAAAACTCCTTTATGCAGCAAACTTGACCGGACCCACATCACGCCTGAAACAACAGGCTGAACGTGCGATAGGTGCAGGAGCCAATGCGCTGTTGTTTAATGTCTTATCTTACGGATATGATGTGCTGCACGAACTTAGCAGTGATCCGGACATCAACGTGCCAATCATGGCTCACCCTGCGCTTGCAGGTGCGTTGTATCCTTCACCATACTATGGTATTTCGGCATCCGTCCTGCTGGGACAGCTGATGCGACTTGCCGGAGCGGATCTGGTTCTCTTCCCTTCCCCTTACGGATCGGTCACGATGCCAAAGGAAGAGAATATGGCGATCACGGAACAATTACTGTCATCTGATTTGCCTGTGAGAACAAGTATGCCAGTTCCCTCAGCAGGTATCCATCCAGGACTTGTACCGATGATTTTGCGTGATTTTGGCACGGATGTCATCGTCAATGCCGGTGGCGGGATTCATGGACATCCCATGGGAACTGAAGCAGGCGGACGTGCATTCCTGCAAGCTATTGAAGCAGCCCAGCGCTCCATTCCATTGGCAGAATATGCAACCGAGCATCCCGAGTTGAAAAGCGCATTGGATCTGTGGGGTGGCGAGCAATGAGAAGTGACAAAAAGACAGTCATTTTCTGTGACTTTGATGGTACGATCACCCTCTCGGACAATATCGTAGCGATTATGAAACATTTTAAACCTGAAGGCATTGAAGTAATTATGAAAGACACGATTGAACAGCGAATTTCGCTCCGTGAAGGTGTTGGAGCCATGTTCGCTCTGCTGCCTTCTTCACAAAAAGATGAGATTGTGGAATTTGTACTTGGACAGGCTGGCATCCGTGAGGGGTTCAGCGAATTTCTTGCATACGTTCGGGACGAGGGTATCGAATTCAATGTTACCAGCGGCGGAATGGACTTTTTTATCGAGCCTTTGCTCGCTCCATTCGATATTCCACAGGATCACGTGTATTGCAACGGGGCGGATTTCACCGATGAATTCATACGTATTGAATGGCCTAATCCTTGTCAGCCTCCTTGTGAGAACGGCTGCGGTATGTGTAAAACGACGGTTATTCGTACATTCCCGGAAGAACAATATAATCGCATCCTCATTGGAGACAGTCTGACGGATTTTGAAGGAGCCAAAATAGCCGATCTGGTCTATTCCCGTTCCATCCTGACAGATAAATGCATAGAGCTTGGTGTAGACCATGTGCCATTTGCAACCTTCTACGATATCATGGAAGATATGAAACAGAAGCAAACACAAGGAGTGCTGTAAAGATGGGTTTTGAAAAGATTACATTGGAACATAAACGCCAGGTCCTCGAAGAGCTGGCTGATATTAAAGCGCTGTTTGCGAGCCGTAACTGGTTCCCCGGTACAAGCGGCAACCTGTCGATGCGTGTGGGCGACTTCGATCCCGAGCAATTTTATTTTGCAGTTACCGCATCAGGCAAAGATAAGTCTCTCCGAACACCGGAAGATTTTCTGTTTGTGGACAAGCACGGCAAGGCTATAGAGACCACAACCCTGAAACCGAGCGCTGAAACACTGATTCATTGCGAAATCTACCGTTTAACCGGCTGTGGTGCTGTATTCCATGTGCATACGGTATTTAACAACCTGATCAGTGAGTTTTTTGGAACGGATGGACACGTACCGATTCAAGGCATCGAATTGATCAAAGCCTTCAACATCTGGGAAGAAAATGCGGAGATTCGTGTACCGGTTCTTCCTAACTTTGCGGATATTCCATCCATCGCCGAATTGGTGCCAGGTGTACTTGACGCCAAAGTACCAGGAATTTTGCTGCGTAATCACGGTATTTATGCCTGGGGCAAGGATGCTTTTGAAGCGAAACGTCATCTGGAAGCGTTCGAGTTCCTATTCGAGGTAATGTACCGTCAACTTCTGTTAAAAGGTGCTACGAAGTAGCCATCATTCATTCGAAATCAAAGCTGACAACCAAAAACACGCCAAGGCTGCTCGTAGCTCTAGGCGTGTTTTTATTTTTGGGAAGTTTTTTTGTTCACCGTTATTTCTTTGCGAACATGTATGTGCTACAGGAGTTGAACTAATCAGGTTCAACCATGTAAACTGCAATCATCGTTGTTATAGGTTTTCATCGGATCATTTCCAAGGTTATACTATATTCCTCTCCATTTGTTGCATTAGTTGTCTTAAGATCAATCGATCTTCCGTAGAAATGGATTGAAGTAACTTCTCCTGCTGCTCCCTCCATTTAATCTCAACCGGTTTTTCTAATGCTTTTCCTTTGTCCGTTAGAAAAATACGCATGATTCTTGCATCTTGTACATCACGTTGACGATATATAAATCCGTTCTGCTCCAGTGATTTAACCATGTTCGTTACCGTTGGCGGTTCGCATTTCAAGTGTTCACATAGTTGCATCTGTGTTACCCCATCACCCAGCCACAGACGATACAGCAAATTATCTTGCCCTACATAGAGATTAAGTTCTCTCAGAGATTCACTATAATTTCGACGCATTTGGGAGGAAATCCGATCTAACGACTGTCGAATATCACAATTTACCGCATCTGTCACGAGTTATCCCCCCCTGTCATCCGAATTATATTTAGCAGACTAAATGTATCACGGTGATATATAGGTGTCAATTCACCTTAGAGCTTCCGCCTACTGGGGGCAGCTCTTGGTAAAAAATGTTTGGCTTTATCTGAAACTTATTTTTTGGCAAATCCTTGCTTGTTCAAATAGTCCATCATTTGAGGCTGAATACTTCTCTGGAGATGATCCTGAATGTGGTCACTCCATCCTTTAACTTTTTTCACTGTGAAGGGGGCTCTCGTCGGACGATTTTCATAATACTTCAACATGGTTTCATTATAGATAGCTAATTTCTCTTGATCCAGTGATTGATACTGATTTTCAAGTAACACCATGGATTGAGGCAGCCGAGGTTTCAGGTCAGGCTTATCTTCAGCTGGATTACCTATACATAATCCCACCAAAGGAATCACATATTTCGGCAAATTCAATAACTCAGACAGTTCGCTGATATTAGCTCTGACCCCACCAATAAATACACCACCTAGTCCCATGGATTCGGCAGCGGTTAACGCATTTTGTGCCATCAGCCCGGCATCGAATGAACCGATCAACAGAAATTCAATATATTCGATATCCACATCCGGGGCAATTTGATGATTTCGGTTAAAATCTGCACAGAAGATCCAAAACTCTGCAGCTTCTTCAATATAAGGTTGATTGACAGCAAGTTGTCTGACTTTTTTTCGGAGAACCGGATCGGTAATTCGCATAATGGACCCGGCCTGCAGGAGACTGAACGATGAAGTTTGATTCGCTGCCTGAAAGATCGCATCGATTTGTTCCTCAGTCAGGGGTTGAGATGTATAAGAACGAAACGATGTATGGTTATGAAGTAACTCAAGCGTCTGATTCATTAAAATCCTCTCCTCTATTCGTTTATTTCATATTCCCGCATTCCATACTCGTATGGAACGCCCATGTTCTCTCGTAATGTTTTTCCTTCATATTCTTTATGGAACAATGCGCGCTCCTGCAAGATGGGTACAACCTGATTCACAAAATCCGCAACACCATCAAAAGATACATCGGGCACGACCGAGAATCCGTCACACGCTTCAGCTAAAAACCATTTTTCCAAAAAGTCCGCAACCTGAGTGGGTGTGCCTGCAACGACGGGATGATAGTTGATGACTCCGTGGGCGAGAACATCCCGAACGGATAGCCCTTGTAACAACAACTTCAAGGCTATTGGAGAACGTGGATCCATGGGGTTGGCATATGCATTTTTCAACAAGTCGGCCGCTAAAGGTTGATCAATATCTACCGAGTTCACCGATAAGGGCAATCCAATCATGGAACCAAGGTAACTTACCCGACTTGGGATTTCCTGGGGATTAAAGCTCATAAGCTGTTTCCGACGATCCAGAGCTTCCTCTTCCGTTGATGCTAGAGAAAACATGAAACCTGCAAATATCTTAATATCATTGGGATTTCGCCCGAAACGGACAGCACTTTGACGAATGGCTTGTCTTTGTTCAACAGCAGACGCAATATCATAAGGATTAGCGTAGACGCCGGAAGCGTATTTTCCCGCCAATTCCAATCCCTCACTCCCTCCTCCTGCCTGGAAAATAACAGGCTGGCCTTGCTCGGAAGGGGGAATGGGCAGTGGACCACGAGATGCAAAATATTGACCTTGAAGGTTGATAGGCTGGATTTTGTCCATGTCGGCAAACTTCCCTCCTTCTACATCTAACGTCCATGCATCTGTTTTCCAACTCCCCCACAAGGCCTGAACAATTTGTATACTCTCATGTGCCTTCTCGTAGCGTTCTTGGCGATTAGCAACCCGGGCACCGAAATTAGCCGCTGCTAAGGGGTCGGATGTGGTAACCGCATTCCATCCCGCACGTCCATGACTGATTACATCCAGTGCTTTGAACTGACGTGCAATGTTGTAGGGATAATTAAATGTCGTAGAGAGAGTAGCAACAAGCCCAATGTGGTTCGTTTCTCTTGCTACAGCCATCAGTGCCAACATAGGGTCCATAGGGGACATAGGCGTCTGAGGACCTAAGTTGTTGGACAACGCTGGAGTATCCGCGATGAAAATCATTTGAAACTTTCCTTGTTCAGCTAATTTAGCCCGCTCTACATAACTATCCATATTGGTGTAGGCTGCAGGATCCGTGCCAGGCATTCTCCATGCGCTGAACTCACCCCCATAGCCCGAAACCATCTGTAAAGCCAGTTGCATCTCATTTCTTTTTTTCATATCATTTCTTCTCCTTTATTCCAGATCGGCGAAGAGTGGAATAACCTTTTTGTAAATGGATGTACATCGTACAACTTTTTGTAACTTTAGATTAGGAGTGATCGCAACCAGTCAGAATCCGCAGCTGCAATGCACCTGATCGTTACGGGTTCGTGTTTTTAAGCATCAAAAATATTGACGTTCACCAGTCTGTGCTGATTTTTCGACGGCATCCAGTAGCTGATGAAGCTTAACCGCATCCGCGAAAGTAGGTGCTAAGGCTGTGCCTTCTTGAATATCTTGGGCGAATTTACGATAAGCCTGAGCCATATTCAGAACAAATCCTGAATCACTTTTTAGAGAATTTGGAGCCCAGTAATAGGCATCGGGAATGGTTAGATCACGAAGCTCGTTGTCAGTAGGTCCTGCACCGCGTAATTGGTGTGATCCGAATTGAATGGATGCAGGCGCACTCAACACGATTGTGCCCTTAACTCCGAAAATTTCAAGTGTTAATCCTGTCTGATGTTTGACACCACCTTGAATATGAACACTAGCTGCCGCACCACTCGTTAATTTTCCAGTAATCAGTATTTGATCATCTGTCGTCTTCCTGATGACTTTCTGAATATCGACCAATTCGACTTCGGGAAACTGCTGTGCTGTGAGGGCAGAAAGTTCGGTAAAGTCCCCAAGCATGTAGGTAAATGCATCCAAATTATGTCCACCTACAATGGTCAGCAAGTTCCCTCCAATCTTCCGGTCAAATAGATACGCAGTGGATTGGTCAGCGACGCCACCCATACCATCAATAGAGATCCTTAGATTGGCAGATAATACGTTTCCAACATAACCTTCTGCCAATAAATCTTTCACATACTGAATGGCCGGGGCTTGTCTGGCCTGTAATCCAATCGCATTTGGCAATTGGCGGTCAGCTACCCATTTCTGCATTTCGAGCGCTTCACCTGTATTGGATCCAAGTGGCCATTCGCAATAGATCGGTTTTCCAGCAGGAGCAATGGCTTTAACGGCATTATAATGTTCCTTGACGTTAATACTGACGACGACCATGTCTACATCAGGATGTTGAGCCAGATCCTCTATGTTATCAAAGCCGTGATTTGCGTGGAAAGCTTCTGCACTTTTCTTCGCACTCGCCATATTACTCGTCCCCACTGCGGTAAGCTCAAATTCATCCAAATGTTCAATGGCTGGGATATGTGTACCGCTCGCCCAACCATTATTAATTGAAGCACCTATGATTCCTGTACGAATTTTTTTACTCAATGAACACATCTCCCTTATTTGAATATTGTTCTGAACGTCCTAAAGTCACGGGCAAAAAAGAAAAGAAGATGATCTAATTGCTCTGGAAAACCATTAATCTCCATTAAATCCTCGGATCATAATAATGCCCACATGGTTAGCTTGCTAACTATAAGATTAAAAAATATAATGGTTACTTAGCCTGCTAACTATAAAACCAAAATTAGTTTAATGTTCATTTACCTTTGAGGTAAACTAAACGTTATTGTTTTGGTTGTTGACTCAACTATAAGTGTATTCATTTCATTTTCAAAGAGGGCAATCTAAATGAACATAGTACATCTATTTGTACCTATAGAGTAGGAGTGATATCAATGAGGGTTTGTAATAAAGGATTTGATAAAGAGTTCATGAATGAAAAAAGTGATATGTACGCGATAGCTTTTACCCAAAATGTTCTTTCCGGACGTTGGAAGTATTTTATATTATGGTATCTAAAAGAGGAAACACGTCGTTATTCGGATATCAAAAAATTCCTTGGAGATCTGTCTCAAGGCTCTCTTACGAAGCAACTTAAGGAATTAGAGAATGATGGCGTTATTCAACGTGATGTTTATCCTGAAGTTCCACCACGAGTGGAGTATTTGTTAACAGAAAAGGGAATGAAGTTGCTACCGATCCTTGAAAAGATGGAGGACTTCGGTAAAGAATACGGCGACAACACTTAATATCCATTTGAGAACAGTTTCCCAAACAAGATGAATACCGAAATTTGGGCTACAACGTTTAAATTTACACTAAGCTTTGTCCAGTCTATTTTTAGGCACAACGTGGAATAATCCTTTTCGACCGATTGACTTGTGTTAAGAACTTGTACCGATAAAACAAAAAAGTCGCTAATTTAGCGACTTTTTTGGAAATATTTCCTTGTCCCTCGGGACCTTTATCGCCGGATTTCCTCTTTGGAAAAGGGCGTCGATAAAATCCTGGGGATAAACAACGATTGGAGGGTTGTTCTGTCACCGTAGTGTCAGTGTAACTATTCATTAGTTCAACGAAGCAAGCTCTCTACAGTCGATCATCCTGATCCTTGAACAAAAAGAGACTGTCTGCTCCCTCATCATTTCGATGAATCGCACTATTGATCCCGGTCCCCCTCTGCTTGCCGAAGAGCAGCTTCAGACCACCAAAAATAAGCAGCAAGGACACTATGACGGTGTTCACATATGATCGAATCTCGTACGTCATAAATGCATCCGGGAACATCTCATTCAGCTGTGGAATGACCAAGCGGATAAACAGATAGTAAAGTCCCAGAGCAGCAATACCAAATCCAATCAGGCGCTGGTGACGCGCCCAATCCTTGAAAATAGGTTGATCGGTCAAAGGTTCACGTCCATACCGACTTGAACACTGAAGTCCGTCAAAGAAACTGTAGAACCAGATCAACGGAATCATGAAAAGGAACACCGATAAATGAAGCAGGTCCAGAACGTAAATGCTGCCGAGAAACAGGAACATCAGCTGCATGCCTCTTTTTTGCAGTCCCAGATACAGATGACCCGCACCCGGAAAGGCTGATAACAAGGTTGCCAGCACTTTGCTTCGCCGTCCAGAAGCCCTGCCCATCTCCAGCTCCTCGAACAACGTACGATCCTGCAATATCTCACCAGCTTGCTTGCGATGGACGTGCTGAACCGCATCAAACATACAGTACACCCATATTACAGGCAGAATGAGCAAAAACATCAGAAATACCGATTCATTCGTAATCGAAGCTACAAATACCATCATCGCAAATGAACCAAAGAACGCCATCAGAAACGATAAACCGCGATGTAACAGCCCGAGGTGAAGATGACCCAGTCCAGGAACAAAGGAAAGTAAAATGGTGAAAAATCGTTCTCCCTCGCTACCTTTTCGATACATAGGTTGACCATACCCAGCTTCAGGAACACCATACTCACCGCCTTGATGCTGATATGGCCCCTCCTGGTCCATCTCCATCTGTCCCAGATGTCCTTCCTGACCAACGTATGCTCCCTGATGTGGTCCACTGTAATGTGCTCCATATCCATGGTAACGTGCATCCCTTGGAGATGGGGCACGGAGCAGGACAATAACCATATCCAGCATGCTGACACACCAGAAGAATACGGCCCCCAAGGCTCCAAGAATCATTAATTCCCTCTCACTCACCAGAATTGCCAGCATAAAAGAACCAACAGCTGTCCCAAAAAAGAGCAAAGGATAGATTACAGCTCTGGCGGGCCGACCCCAATAGAGAAAACCCAGACCCGGAATCAGGTTTAATAAGAATGCAAGTATTTTGTTACGATCTGATTGCACAGTCGTCATCCTTTCTTTTCAGGCAATGTGACCAAATTAAATTTATAGTTTAGGCTTAAAGTGATCCAGCCAGGAAGTGGCTGCCTCCGTCCATTTTTCCGTGAAAGATTCCCTGTGATCACCGTCCTGGAACTTATGATAAGGCGCTACTTTGTCAAAGACCCCAGAGGAAAGAAAGATTAACGTCAGACAAGCCGCTACAGCATAATGAAACACTTTATGATTCAACCAGAACCGGCTTCGTCCGGAACGCGATTTTCGCTTTGGCTTCGAGGCGTGCATATCGTTAATGCGATTCATGACCGAATCTGCAAAACCTGCCGGATCGTCCAGTTGGGGCAACTCCCGATGAATACCCAAAGCTTCGAGATAGTTATCCATCGCATCCGGTATGTCTATCAATACCTGTTCCATTAGGCTTGCCTGATTCACCGTCATTCGGCCTTCGATATAATCAGTCCACTCCTGGACAGTATACATCTCTTTATTCTTCACGCCACTCATCCTCCTTCCAATGATTTCGAATCCACTGCCGGGCACGATACAGGCGGGACTCCACGGTTTTCACTGCCACTTGTGCATCACTGGCGATCTGTTCATAATTTTTTTCGCTTAAGTAATACGCAGTAATAATGTCCCTGTGCTGGGCAGGCAGCTGATTAATTCGCTCACGAATCTTCTCCTGACGTTCTTCACGAACGAGACGGACAAGAACATCTTCTTCACGTCCGGGCATGTTCATTATTTTTTCTTCTCCGCCCAGATCCTCAGCACTTCGTCTGCCCAGCTTGCGTTTGGCATCAATTGCTTTGTGAAAGGCAATTCGGGTCAGCCATGTTTTGAAACCTTCGGATCGGTAATCGGGGAGAGATTTAACCATTTGAATGAACGCCTCCTGCGCTGCATCCTGTGCATCCTGATCGTTCCGCAATACGGAATAGGCCACATGATATACATGTTGGCTGTACTTTTCGATCAACAAACGCAGTTTGGATGTGTCGCCTTGACGGATTTGTTCAATTAAGCGCGCTTCATCAATGACTCTCCCCTCCTCTCCACTACAATAGACGACAACTTATTTGTTGACCCCTGCATATTCATTCAAATTTTTATAAAAGATTGCTCATTGCCTGAAAAGATTAGCTTTCATGGAACTAAATGCTCTATAATCTAAAAAAACAGGCGCAGAATATCTTCTGGCCTGTTTTTGGTTTATTCTGAATTCAATTCATGCTGGTTAACCTGACATGAATACTAACGTCCTCCGTTACGGAAACGTTGCGTATATGCCTTCGCATCCTGCACATTCTTCACGCGATTGCGACTCCATTCGAGTAAAATCCGATCGATATAACGAAAATGAACTTTACCAGCAAACACTGCTTCCTTCAATGCCATAAGAATAAGTTCCTCTTGATAGCGATCCTGATCCAGCCAACTGGATATCGTTTCACATTCCATTGGTGAGAGTGGACGGCCAAATTCTTTTTCAAAAATAGAGAACATGTTTCGTTCTTCCTCTTCTTTTTGAACACTGTTCGAATCCGGGCGCGATGCATTACGGTCCAGCTGTTGCTGACGGGCAGCGGCCAGATCTTCCGCTGTACAAACTGCCAGTTTGGCATACAATCCGTTCAGGTCATAACGCTCATACTGAATGTCACGTTCTTCATCCCGATGCTCGTCAATGTGAATATACCCTTCTCTCATAAGACGCTGCAGCATTCTTGCAATGCCTTCCGGAGCAAGCCCCATGCGGGTAGCAAGCTCTTCTAGTGTTGGGAACTCATTGAACTCCACTTGTCGGAATCCAAACAATTGAATCAGCAGAAGTACCTCAGCATCACTTAATCCCAGCTGATGATAATAGCGCAGTAAAGCATATGGGAGCTGCGCTGTGCCTGCCGCCATACCAAAAGCTGCTCCATTCAACCAGGCTTTTGAGCCGGTCTCTTCCATAGACTCGCGGTACAGCATTAAGGATACAGACGGTAGAGCATACGTGGGAATGCAATTGTCTCACGTACGTGATCCAATCCACAGATCCAAGCTACCGTCCGCTCCAATCCCAGACCGAAGCCGGAGTGAGGAACCGATCCATATTTACGCAAGTCCAGATACCACTGATATGCCTCTTCTGACAATTGATGCTCATTAAAGCGCTGCTGCATCAGTTCCGGATCATCAATCCGCTGAGAACCGCCAATGATCTCTCCGTACCCTTCCGGTGCGATCATGTCTGCACAGAGTACCACTTCAGGACGATTAGGATCAGGTTTCATGTAGAATGCCTTGATTCCAGCTGGATAATGTGTGATAAAGACCGGAGTTTCGTATTTCTCGGCAATCGCCGTTTCATGTGGGGCACCGAAGTCTTCTCCCCAAGGAATATCAAAACCTTGTCCATTCAGGAACTCAATCGCTTCATCATAGGTAATGCGCGGGAATGGAGCGACAATGTTCTCAAGCTTGGATACATCACGTCCGATGGACTCCAGTTCAGCACGACAGTTTTTCAGAACCGTTTGAACCACGTGAGCAATAAACTTTTCTTGTACTCGCAGGCTTTCCTCGTGATCCACAAATGCCATTTCCGGCTCAATCATCCAGAACTCAATCAGGTGACGACGTGTTTTGGATTTCTCGGCACGGAACGTAGGACCGAAGGAGTATACTTTGCCCAGCGCCATCGCAGCAGCTTCCATATACAACTGTCCACTTTGTGTCAGATAGGCATCTTCATCAAAATATTTGATGTGGAACAAGTTCGTTGTCCCTTCAGCAGATGAAGGTGTGAGGATTGGAGGATCAACCTGTGTAAATCCGTTACCATCAAAAAACTGCTGAACAGCACGGATAATTTCCGCACGAATGACCATAATGGCACGTTGTTTCGTTGAACGCAGCCATAAGTGGCGATGATCCATCAGGAAGTCTACCCCATGCTCCTTAGGAGTAATCGGATAATTTTCAGTGAGATGAATAATCTCTACACCGGTAACCGTCATCTCATAACCAGAAGCACTACGCGGCTCTTCGCGGATAATACCTGTAACGTACAATGAACTTTCTTGGGTCAAGCTTTTGGCAGCATTCCAGATATCTTCGCTGACTTCACTCTTAACCACTACCCCTTGAATATATCCGGTTCCATCACGCAGTTGCAAAAATTGAATTTTGCCGCTGGAACGTTTGTTGTTAATCCAGGCGCCGATCTTAACGGTTTCGCCCACATGCTCATTCACATTACGAATTACACAATCCGTACTCATGCCCATATCTCTCCTCGGTATCCTGAATTTGAAAATGCAGCGGGCAGGCTTATGCCTGTCCCCTGCACTTCCTTGTCACGCTATATTCACTTTACAATTAGATTACTGAGAATTCAATACGATTCGGTGTGTATCTCTTGCAATAACCAATTCTTCATTCGTTGGTACAACGAGAACGTCCACTTTTGAATTCGCAGTTGTAATACGACGTGGTTCACCCGAACGAATTGCATTCAGCGCTTCATCCAGTTCAACACCGAGATATGTGAGCTGCTCACATACTTTTTGACGAAGAACAACCGAGTTTTCACCTACACCAGCCGTAAATACGATCACGTCTACACCGTTCATTGCTGCTGCATAAGAACCGATGTATTTACGCAAGCGGTATTCGTACATCTCGAATGCAAGCGTGGAGTTGGCATCGCCAGCCTCCATCCCTTCTGTGATTTCACGCATATCGCTGCTGATGCCGGAGATGGCAAGAAGTCCACTGTGTTTGTTCAACATGGAGTTCACTTCGCTCACGCTCAGTTCTTCCTTGTTCATCACGTAAGGTACGATTGCCGGATCAAGGTCACCACTACGTGTACCCATCATTAGTCCTTCGAGTGGAGTCATCCCCATGGAAGTATCAACGGATACTCCGCCCTGTACAGCCGTCACGCTACCACCATTACCGACGTGGCATGTGATGATTTTCAGATCTTCCAATGGACGATCCAGATATTCAGCTGCTGCCTTGCTTACGTAATCATGTGAAGTACCATGTGCTCCATAACGACGCACTTTATACTTTTTGTAAAGCACACGTGGAATGGCATACAGATATGCTTTTTCCGGCATCGTTTGATGGAAAGCCGTATCAAAGACCATTACCTGTGGCACTCCTGGCATATTGGATTCAGCCGCACGAATCCCCATCATTGCTGCAGGGTTATGAAGTGGAGCCAGATCGAACAGACGGCGAATTTCTGCTTTGGAAGCATCATCAACCAACGCCGATTCCTTAAATGCTTCACCACCATGAACCACACGATGTCCAACAGCCTGAATCTCATCAACGGAATCAAGCACACCGTTTTCTTTGTCTGTCAGGATATCAATAACTTTACGAATCGCTGTTGTATGTTCCAGAATCTCGCTAACTTCTGTAACATCCTCACGACCCGTTGGTTTGTGAGTCAGAATGGAAGAGTCCATTCCGATCCGCTCTACCAGACCTTTGGCCAATACGGATTCATCCAACATGTTATACAATTGATATTTGAGCGAGGAACTCCCCGCATTAATTACGAGTACTTTCACAGCCGGTCACCATCCTTGTCGTACTTGAAGAATCCTTCGCCTGTTTTGACACCCAGGTGTCCTGCCCGTACCATTTTCTTCAGGACCGTGGAAGGACGATATTTCAATTCACCGAATTCACGGAACATTCTTTCGAGTGCTGCTTCTACAGAATCCAGCCCGAACCGGTCTGCCATCTCAAGCGGGCCATGCTGGAAGTTGTATCCGATTCGCATTGCATCATCGATATCTTCAGCAGAAGCGACGCCTTCCTGCAATACATGAAGAGCCTCATTAATCAAAAGGCAGATCAGTCTTGACGTTACAAATCCAGGGGACTCATAGATCATGACACCTTTTTTGTCCGCCACTTCTTCAACGAAACGTCTGGTCTCTTCAAATGTGGAATCTGACGTTTTCAGCCCACGGATAATTTCTACAAGATCAACCCGGGAAACCGGGTGAATAAAGTGCATACCAATAACACGCTCTGGGTATTTGGTTGAGCTTGCAAGCTCAGTCAAACTCAGCGTGGATGTATTACTAGCAAGAATCACGTTGCTTGGACAAACTTGGTCCAGTTGACTAAATACCGCTTTTTTCGCATCCAGATCTTCAGAAATAGTCTCAATAACCATATCGCACGTTCCGAGTTCAGCCAAGTGAGCAACCTTGGTAATTCGGGAAAGAATCAATTTTTTTTCAGCCTTCGTAATGGCCCATTTCTCCAGTTGTTTATCCAGATTGGTCTCAATCATGTTATACGCATGATCCAACTTCTCCGTTGTATGCTCTACCAATAGCACATCAAGTCCTTTGGCTGCGAGCATTTGGGAAATACCTTGCCCCATCGTGCCGCCGCCGACAACTCCTATCTTTTTGAAAAACATGGTTCTGCTCCATCCTTTCGGTTCTCTATTTCTCTATTGTACCCTGTTCGCCGAAAATTACAAATTTCGACCCAACATATAATAATATCTTAGCACGAGTGAAATGTAAAAAAAAATAACCGACATAAATAAATTATGCCGGTAGAAGGGCGCTGTCACGAAATTGACAACGAAATTGATCGCCAGACAAAACTTCTTCCCTGAGCAACGTGTCGAGGGAATTGTCGAAAATTGTCCGCTGTTCTTCGAGCAAACGTTTGGTCTGTTCCATCAGATCTTGCAAAATCATCTTGTTTTCCCGCATCAATTCTTCCGTAGTTACCATTTCCATGTTAACGATACCCAGGGAAGTAAGTCCGGAGGCCATCATCGTCTGTACCACATTCGTTGCTTGCTCGAAGTCATTGCGTGATCCTGTACTGCGTCCACCGTAATACATTTCTTCCGCAGCCGCACCTCCGAGCGCAATCATGATCTGCTCTTCAAGAAAACGCTTTGTATACAGAAATTGTTCTTGCTGAGGGTTATGACGTACATATCCCAATGCCTGTCCACGTGGACTGAGTGCAACTTGACTTACACTTCCAGGACGAACCAGTTCGGCCATAATGGCATGTCCCAATTCGTGAATAGCGACCCTTTTTTTCTCTTCCACGCTAGATTCACGATCTGTCTTCTCACCCATCATTACTTTATCAATCGCAAGAGACAAATGGCGCTGTTCTATGTTGAGCAGGCCGTCTCTCATCGCATAAATCGCAGCTTCATTCATTACGCTTTCCAGCTGAGCCCCAGAGAAACCATAGGATTCTTCAGCTGTCTTATCGAGACTGACGCCCTCCAACAGCGGTTTGTTGACTGCATGAAGCTCCAGTATGTGTTTTCTTCCTTTTTTGTCAGGCAAGTCTACTTGAATATGACGGTCAAAACGTCCCGGACGAGTCAGGGCGCTATCCAACATTTCTTTTCGGTTTGTCGCTGCAATTACGAGTATGCGTGGTGTATCGGAAGAGTATATCCCATCCATCTCTGTCAACAGCTGATTCAGTGTCTGATCATATTCACGCTGTTGTCCACCTTCGCGTTTTCCACCAATCACATCAATTTCATCGATAAATATAATGGCATTTTCCTTATTTTCTTTAGCGGCACGCGTTCTTGCATCCCTGAACAAATCCCTGATTCTGCCCGCACCTACACCAACATACATCTCAACAAACTCACTGCCTGAGGCTGCAACAAAAACAGAGTCTGTGTAATGGGCAGCTGCTTTGGCCATCAATGTTTTCCCTGTTCCGGGAGGACCAGTGAGCAAAATGCCTTTCAAAGGACGAATCCCGTACTTCTGGATTTCTTCGTGCCGGATCAGAAAATCAAGCGCTTCCCGCAGTTCCTGTTTGGCACTTTCCTGACCCCCGATTTCTTCAAAAGTCAGCTTGGAAGGTCCTTTTTTCTTGCGTTTACGTTCCTGGCCAGCTCCTACCGTAATTCCTCCGCGCATTTGCATCATGAGCAGCAGCCCACCCACAAGCAATGCGGCGATTAGGATGGGAACCATGTTTACACCGATAAAAGCAAGAAAGATAATCAATACGGGTACAAATCCAATGGCAATTTCTTTCGTCCATTTAGGCATTGGGCCACACTCCTATCTGACCGGGCACACGCGGCAGAATAATAAACTTGCTGGCATCCCCATCTCTGAGGCTGACATATACATTGTTGTCGTCCATGGCAGTGTTTACCTTGATCCCGTTCGTTGCCATCTTGGACAACGTTGGGGTAATCTCGGTGTATTGCTTGTTCTCCATCGCCTGAGCCACGGTAAACATGGCGCTTCCCCACCAGCTCTCTAGCGCTTCGTTGGAATGATCCACGACATCCAGTTTCAATGACCGGGCGCCAATCAAGGTCTGTCCTTCTTTATGAATATATTGTACCAATCTGCCCAAATCAACATCTGGCTGCAGATCGAGTTTCAACTGTACATCATTGCGGTTAATAGTTAATTGAACGTCATTGACTCCGTCATATTGGGTAACCATCTTTTCAATCGGGCTTTGCACAGCCACATGACGGTACACAAACCAGCCTCCAAACAACAAGACGGCTGAAATGACGGCAGTTAAAGCAATAGGCAATACTTTTATCTTCAAGTGAGTTACCCCTCCTAAATGTTGGCCCATCCTGTAGCTTGTAGCCAAGAATATGAATATGTGTACATAATGTCCTGTGATGTGCCTACCAGGATTTATTTGTGTATGATGTATCCTTGAGTACATATTTGAGTATATCACATCGTATATACAATATCTAAGGCGAAAATATGAATAAATTATTAATTTTAACTATTCAAATCCAAAATGGTCAAAAAAGTACGCCAAAGAACCGGTTCAGTCGGATTTCCGTCTGCCGGTTCTTTCCAAGTTTTTTTAGACAATATTAAATCTGCTGCCTATTCTAGCTATTCGGGATGGTATAGACCAGATCAACCTGTTCACCGTTACTAAAACGATAAAAACGATAGTAATTGTGAGTGTCATCCTTATAATACACTTGCCATACATAGATTCCATTCACAACACCTGGCATGATTCGCTTGATCTCCCCACCTGGAACTTCAGAGCTGAACCGACTTCGAATCTGAGCTTCAGACATGCCGTTCTGCAGAAGTTCACTGTGTACAGCATTCGGCCCCGTCACAGGCTTGTTATTTCCATCAAACTTGACCCATACCACTACATTCTGGTTATCCTTATTTTTGCCGATCAGGGTCCAGTATATGTTGTCTCCGCCATCCTTCTGACCCCATACATACTTCCGCAGGTCTTCATATGACGTTATTCCAAGCTGGTCTTGTGCCGCCTGTATGGCCAACGCCTCTTCCTTGCGCTGATCCTGGGTGACATAGACATAATACCGCTGAAGTCCAAACAGAATCAGAACCAGGAGCAGCAGCGAAATCCATATCCACTTCTTTTTTTTCTTCAAAAGCCGAACTTCCTTTCCCCTATGACGCTGCCATTCTGAGATTAACGGGCGAGCAGACCGTCAAATGCAAGCTGAGACTCATGCAAAATGCGCTCTTCGTCCATGGTAAGACATTCGCCATGTTTGACCACTTGTTTGCCATCGACCCACACATGCTCCACATCTTTGGCTGATGCCGAGTAGACTGTGTGGGAAATCAGATCGGTATGTGGATAGAAATGGGCCTGTTCGATGTTAAGTGCGATGAAGTCAGCCTTCATGCCTGCTTGCAGAGCACCTGTATTGTTCAGGAAAATCGATTTGGCACCATACGAAGTTCCGAGCAGCAGCGCTTCCCCGGCTGGAACGGCCGTTGGGTCACCGGATACACCTTTGTGAATCAATGCAGCCAGTCTCATCTCTTCAAACATATCCAGATTATTGTTACTTGCAGGTCCGTCTGTTCCCAGGGACACGGTCACACCTGCTTTCAGCAGGTCGGGTACACGTGCAACACCCGAAGCCAGCTTCAGGTTACTGCCTGGATTGTGGGAAACGGCTACATCATGCCGTGCGAGAATCTCGATCTCCTCATCATTCAGATGAACGGCATGGGCGACCAGGGATGGACGTGAGAAGAAGCCCAATTTCTCCAGATGTGCGACAGGACGAAGACCATAGTCAGTTACATTCTGCTCCACTTCACGAAGTGTTTCAGACATATGAGTATGCAAAGGCAGATTCAGGTCATGAGCAACCTGTACCAGCTTCTCTATGTAATCAGGAGGACAAGTATAAGGAGCGTGTGGAGAGATTACTGTTGTAATTCTTCCGTCTGCTTGTCCATTCCATTGACGGGCAAATGCTGCGGACTCTTCCAGTTTACGCAGTTGTTCTTCTTCTGAGCAAAGTCCGATTACGCCACGTGCCAGAGCAGCCCGAACACCGGATTGTTCCACCACTTTCGCAACCTGATCCATATGATCATACATATCGAGGAATGCAGTTGTTCCGCCTTTCAACATTTCAAGCACGGAAAGTGATGTGCCCCAATATACGTCTTCAGAGGTCATTTTGGCTTCCATTGGCCACATTTTCTCCTCCAGCCATACTTGTAACGCCAGATCGTCCCCGTGACCTCTCAGAAGGGACATTGCTGCATGGCCATGCGTATTGATCAAACCCGGCAGGAAGAGCAATCCTTTTCCATCCACCTTGGTCAGACTTTCGTCTCCTTCCGGCAACGTCTCACCAATATGCACAATCTGGTCATTCTCTACGATCATATAACCGTGAACCACTTTCCAATTCGCACCCTCACTAACAGCAAATTTGCCGTTGTGAATAACCCATCTATTTCTCGTCATCTTCCTCGTCGTCCTTTCCATTCTCCAAGTAATAAGCCAGACTAAGCAGATCCGTCGTAAAATCGGCATGATGAATGCGAATATGCGGCGGGGTTTTGAGGATTGTTGGTGCAAAATTCAGGATCGCTTCAATTCCCGACTCAATCAGCTGATCCGCAACATTTTGGGCTTCTGTATCGGGAACCGTGATGATTCCGATGCGAATGTTATCCTTTTTGATCGAATCTGTTAATTCATTCATCGGCTGTACCGTCAGGCTGTTGATTTGGCTTCCAATCTTCGGACCGTAGGCATCAAATACAGCAACAATCTTCATGTTGTCTTTCAGATATGCGTTGTAATTGGACAGTGCATGTCCCAGGTTACCGGCTCCGACAAGAGCCACATTGATCTGCTGGTCTATCTTTAAAATATGGCGGATTTTCTCGATGAGATAGGAAACGTCATACCCGATCCCTTTACGACCAAAGTCACCGAAATAAGCCAGGTCTTTACGAATCTGGGCCGGATTCAAATCCAGCCTCAGTCCAAGTTCTTGTGAAGAAACCGTATTGACTTCGCGCTGATGCAGTTCATTTAAGTAGCGTAAATAAACGGGCAAACGTCGCACCACGGCTTCCGAGATTTTATCTGATTTCATTCATTGCTCCCCCTTACCAAGGCCACGATAGATAGATGAAAAGACGAGCATCCTGCATCAATCAGTTCATACGAGAAGAACAGTAATTCTACAGAATGCTCTAGTTATATAAAAGATAATTGCATTACTTGCAGGCTCATGAAACAAATGAATGATCTAATCAATTTTACCGCTGAACACAGGCTACATGCAATGACGCAGTGGGCACAAGAAATCGGTAGTCTGTTATTGCTGTTCTTCGGTTGGCTTATCGAGCCATTCCTTGATTCGCGGAACCATCTGTTCCGCAAGCATATGCTCCATTTTGGGACCTGGTAATGAATATAAAAAGTATTTGCCATAGTAAGCTTCAATGACGCGTGTATCGTATACAATCACGATGCCTCTGTCTTGACCTGTGCGAACCAGCCTACCGAAACCCTGTTTAAAACGAATGACCGCTTGCGGCACAGACAGCTTCATAAACGGATTTTTCTTCTGTTCTTGCAAAAGCTCGCTCTTCGCTTCCACCAATGGATGATTCGGCGGTTGAAAAGGAAGTCTGACAATGGCTAGACAAGTCAATGCCTCTCCCGGAATATCTACCCCTTCCCAGAAGCTGCTTGTGCCAAGAAGCACCGTAGCTTTTGCGTCCTGGAATCGGCGTGTCAATTTGGAACGGCTGCCGCTGTCCACTCCTTGGCCCAATAATGAGATATCGTTACCAGTCAACGCCTCTTTAAGTGGATCGTAGACCTGTCGCAGCATACGGTAGGATGTGAACAATACCATCATACGGCCACGAGTGGCAATGGCCGTTTCTGCGAGTGAGTGTACGAGCATATCCACAAAATGGGCATCACCTACGCTGCCCTTAACGCTCGGAAAATCACGTGGAATAACGAGCAGAGCCTGTTCTCGATAGTTAAAGGGTGACGGCAACATGGACGTCAACAGACGGTTATTCTCGGAAGCTTCCTGCAATCCAAGCTGCTCGATCATAAATTGAAATGACTTGTCTACCGAGAGCGTAGCCGAAGTAAGCACAACGCTTTTCTTTTTATCAAAGAACATTTCCTTTAATTGTGCACTGACATCTACAGGAACAGCATACAGTTGCAGAGATTTACTGCGGAACTGGCCGCTGGCTTCCATCCAATAAACCGTTTTGGTATCATCCATCCGCATGAAGAAACGCAGATTATCCTTGATTGTTGCCAAGTCCTTCAGCAGACCTGAAATATCCGTAATCAAACTATCAGATTGATAATCATCTTGATCTTCTTTGACTTCCAGCAGCAGCTTGTCGCCTTTGCGAATGAAGTCACCCAGGGTTACATAAATCTGGTTTTCAACCTCCTGCAATTCCTGCCATTTTGCTGGTTTTTGCGAAGGCTTCAGTCGAAGAGAGAACTGTCCTGTCTCGCCTGGAGAAGCATCAGTTCGTTCAGGCAATAATCCGAATAATGTATCACTAAGTCGATCCCACATCTCTTTGACTTCAACTGCTAGCGGAAACATCTGATCAATCATGGAGCCCCACTGTACCGAATTTTCATGACCCGACAATTGGGAACGAAGCATCGGAAGTTGGCCATTACGGCTATCTTTAAACAGCCGAGTCAATGTATGAACCAACGTGAAATATTTCATATGCAGTCCAAGATGCTTACCCGCCACATCCTCTAGATGATGTGCTTCATCAATCACCAGACTTTCGTAGGCTGGCAGCAGTTGATGCGCTGCTTTGACATCCGTAAACAATTTAGAGTGATTCGTAATGACAATATCGGATAACCCTGCTTCATGTTTGGCCCGATGGTAGAAACATTTGCGGAACCAAGGACAGGAGCGCCCGAGACAAGACTCCGATTCACTCTGTACCGTCTCCCAAAAGTCTCCCCCGCGTCCGCTGAGATTAAGCTCCTCATCGTCACCAGTCTCCGTCTGCGTAAGCCATACAATCATCTGAGCCGCAGTAAAATAGTCCTCTTTTGGTGTGGCGAATTCACGTTTATTGATTTTCTGCTCAAATTTGCGCAGGCACAGATAATGCCCACGTCCCTTGAACACCGCTGCCTTAAACGGGAAAGGAACCACTTTTGTCAGCAGGGGAATATCCCGCTCTCTCAATTGCTCCTGCAGGTTGATGGTATGTGTACTGACCATGACTTTCTGTTCTTGCTTCACACTCTCGTAAATGGCCGGCAGCAGATAACCAAGTGACTTACCTGTACCGGTTCCAGCCTCAATCAAAAGGTGTTTTTCTTCGTCCAAGGCTTGTCGTACACTGCTGAACATCTGAGTTTGCGCCTCGCGCTCCTCATAATGATCCAGCGTTTCCTTCAAATTCTCTCGTACCTGATCCATATACTGTTCAAAGCTGATACCTTCCAGGGGATTCCCTTCCCGCTCATCCCTTGGTGCACCAATCTCTGTCCAGTCACTTACGTTCAGGGCAAACTGTCGGTAATACGTATGACCCTCCAGATCCTGAATGGGCTCAGCTTCCTTCTCTGTGCGCATACCGTCGAAGAACCAACCTAAGTCACTATCTTCCGGTGCAAACAGGTCACTGAGGCGCTGAATCGTGATCAGAGGCAATGCGCGCAGCTCATCAAGACACTTCAGTAATACAAAAGCTGTAGCTAACGCATCACTATCTGCCTGATGAGGGCGGTCATGCTGAAATCCAAATTCGGAAGACACATAGCCTAGCTGATATGAACCCAGTGACGGGAACGTGATCTTCAGGAAATCAATCGTATCCAGAATACGGCCGGTGAACGGCAAATAGCCGCAGCGATCCAATGCATTTTGAAGAAAATGAAAATCAAATGCAACGTTATGTCCAACGAGAACGACATCGTCCAGTAACGGAACCATCTCCATCATCATCTCTTCCAATGAGGGAGCGTCCGCCACATCTTCGTTGGTAATACCGGTTAGCCCCGTTATAAACGGAGGAATCGGCACACCCGGATTCACATAAGAACTATATATTTGAGTTATGCTGTAGTCATGATCTATGATGGCAAGCCCGGCTTGTATAATCTCGCCGTCGGACTGCGTGCCGGTTGTTTCGAAATCCAATACGGCAAATTTCATTGCAATGTACGGTCCCTTCCATTCCAGTCTATGTTACAGCATAGCAAAAAAAAGGGCATTTGAAAATTAACTGACAAAAAAAGGCGGTGTCCCCGCCGCTATGCCAGAGGAGGGAACACCGTCTTCTTGCCACCGAACGGGCCTAGTTCAGGGCCGTCAGCTGATTTGCATATTGCAATTGTCCGTTGTTCAATCGACATGCTTCCATGTTATACAACGGTTCGGTCAACGTCGGGTCATACTGAAGCGCCTGTGCAAACAGGGAACATGCACCATCAAGGTTCGCGAGCTTGGCCTCAATACAGCCCAAAACGTTACATACCAGCCCTTTTAATCTCGGCGATCCATTTAAATGCATAATTCGCTGCAAGTGTATTCCAGCTTCTGAAGTCTGTTCCAAATGAAGATGAGCCAATGCTAGGTAAAAACGAGTCAGTGCGCTTTCCGGATAGTCGGTCACAACTCTCGAAAATTGCATAATCGCCTGTGGATACATCTGCAATTTGAAATATCCCTGTCCTCGACTGAAACATTCCAGATAGAGTTCTGGCAAAGCGGTCACAGCTTCCTGTTCAGGTTCAAGGGAAGCAGAAGCCGGCTTATCCATTTCCTGCTCCCTAACCTGACTCATTTTTTCCTCAAACATCAGCCACTCATCAATCATCCCGTCACTCATCCGCTTCAGTAAATTCCACTTTTGCAGCAGCTCCTGTTTGTTTAGGCCTTCAGCAGAAGGGTAGCGCTTGATAATTTCATCTAACATGTCGTTCATTTCTGCGAAAACATGCTGGAACATCGATGCATCCCCACCCTTGAAAAAATGGATTAGTGCAGTGACCTGTACTCATTTTTTGTAGAATGCACCGATTTCATTCCCCTTACCAGTCGATTACATAATCGTCGCGTGAACTTCCTGCTTCATCGTTTGTACAGGTTTATTCTGTCCATCCACGAAAACGACAGTAGGCTTGTGATTATTTGCCTCTTCTTGAGACATCATTGCATATGAAATGATAATGACGGTATCTCCAGGCTGTACCAGACGGGCCGCAGCTCCATTAAGACAGATGACGCCACTTCCGCGTGGTCCCGGGATAACATATGTTTCCAGACGAGCACCATTGTTGTTATTCACAATCTGAACTTTCTCATTTTCCATCAGATCAGATGTTTCCATCAGGTCTTCATCAATGGTAATGCTTCCCACGTAATTCAGGTTTGCCTCTGTTACCGTTGCCCGGTGGATTTTGGATTTCATGAGTGTTCTAAACATGGGATAGTACCTCCGATGGTTGCAGCCTTATATTGTCAATTAATCTTGTTTTGCCGAATTTTACTGCAAGAGCAATCAACAGATCGTCACGACCATGAACTTTTTCCTGATCTGCCAGCGGCTCTAGGCTTGGAAAAGCCTGGATTTCCGCGTAATCAATGACGGCCAGCGGTGAGTGCTCAATATTCTGACGTAATATACTGCGTATTTCCGCTGCTGTTGTCGCCGTGCCTGTATCTACAGCTTCTTGTGCCTCACGCAGTGCTTTGGATAGAACCAGCGCTTCCTGACGTTGTTCAGCGCTCAGATATACGTTACGCGAGCTAAGCGCCAAGCCATCATTCTCACGAACGATAGGACAAGGTACAATCTCTACTGCCATATTTAAATCGTTAACCATTTGCTGGATTACTGCAACTTGCTGTGCGTCCTTCATTCCAAAAAAGGCACGCTCTGGCTGTACAATATTAAACAATTTCGACACGACCGTAGTTACTCCGTCAAAATGCCCTGGACGAGAAGCACCGCATAAGCGATCCGTTAAACGAGAAACCGATACGGTCGTTTGTGTCGGCTGTGGATACATCTCTTCAACGGAGGGAATAAATACGATATCCACCCCTTGTGCACGAGCTGTTTCTACATCCCTCGCTTCATCTCTGGGGTAGCTCTCGAAGTCTTCGTTCGGACCAAATTGAATCGGATTAACAAATATGCTCAATACCACAATATCACTTTGTTGTTTGGCAGCAAGCATTAAGCTTGCATGGCCTTCATGAAGAAATCCCATCGTTGGCACCAGTCCCACAACAGGCGCTTTGGACCGAATCGACTGACGCTGCAAGCTGATTTCTTGTCTTAATTCTGCGATTGTCCGTATCACTTTCATGCCTTGGTCTCCACCTTTTCTTTGCGATGTCCGTACAATTGATCCAGAACGCCGTCAGCCGCGGTAAATACATGCTCCTCTGCTGGGAAGGAACGATCCTTGACTTCTTTCACATACGACGCAATGCTACTGCGAATCAGTGTTCCTACATCTCCATATGATTTGACAAAGCGTTTTGGCGTGTAAGGAGAAGCGTACTGAACCACATCATGGAAGACCAGTACCTGCCCATCACATCCTCTACCTGCGCCAATGCCAATCGTAGGGATAGACAGTTCTTCTGAGATGGCTCTTGCCACCTCCTCGGTAACCAGTTCAAGTACTATGCCGAAGGCTCCGGCCGCTTCAAGCGCCTTGGCTTCGTCCATCAGCCGTCTGGCATCTGCAGCATCCTTGCCCTGAATGCGATAACCGCCAATTTGATTCACGGATTGCGGTGTAAGCCCGATATGTCCAAGTACAGGTACCCCGGCTTGCACAACCGCTTTTACCGTATCAGCGATTTCGAGACCACCCTCCATCTTGACCGCTTGTGCATGACCTTCCTGCATCAGGCGACGGACACCCTTAAGCGTTTCATCAACACTGCCATGGTACGTCATGAAGGGCATGTCAGCCACGATAAACGTATTTCCTGCACCACGCACGACAGAGCGTGTATGGTACACCATATCGTCAATCGTTACAGGTAAGGTGGAGTTATAACCCAGCACCACATTCCCCAGTGAATCACCGACCAGAATCAGATCAATACCTGCTTCCTCGGCCAATTGGGCTGTCGGATAATCATAAGCTGTAATCATGCTTAGCGGCACGCCGTCCTGTTTATATTTTTTCATTTTCACAATATTCAGTGCTTGTTTGTTTCCCATCTTCTTCATGGCTCCTCTCACCTTTTCAATTTAAACGCAACAAAAAAACCTTTTAGTTTTCCACTAAAAAGTCCCGAAAAGTCAAAAAAGAGTCACTTGCGATCGTCCCTTCTGTCTCGGTCCTCTTCGGCTCAGAGCAGAATCCAACAACTCACTTTATTACCATTCGTTCATGCCTGATTGATGCACAATTTGAAGCAGAACAAAGCATACTATTGCCGGAGTGCAATTCGGTCTGCCTTAGCCGATATCGCCTCACGAACACAGTATACCAAAGTTCTGCTCAAACTTCACGCTTTATGTTTTATTTTACCTGTGTAATTTCGACATATTCTTTAATCTACCAACGAAACTTCACCTGAATATACGGATACCCGTTCGCCGTTTTGCTTCTCCACAATCAATGCTCCAGAAGGATCAAGACCCAATGCCACCCCTTCGAAACCGCCCTGTGGATTGGCCACCTTAATCTCACGATTCATTGAAACGGATAAAGCTTCCCAGAGCGAAGAGATTACACCAAATCCTTCTTTCTGGTACAAGAAATACAAATGTTCCAATTCCGTGAGAATGGCTGCTGCAAGTTTGGTCCGATCTATGGACTGACCCGTCTCCATCTTAAGCGACGTTGCAATCGATATGAGATCTTCTGGATAATCCTTGGGATCGAAGTTCACATCCACACCTATGCCTGCGATACAGTAGCGTAATTCGTGGTCTTCAACGGTTGATTCAAGCAGAATCCCGCATACCTTGCGACCATCTATCAAAAGATCATTAGGCCATTTGATCCCAGCATCAGCACCTGTATATGACCGAATGGCACGACACACCGCCACACCCGTTAATAAGGTAAGCTGTGGTGTATTTTGCAGTGCAAGCTCCGGACGCATTAGAACACTCATCCAGATGCCTTTGCCGGGTGGAGAGAACCATTTACGACCAAAGCGACCTCGTCCACCCGTCTGTTCTTCTGCCAGCACAACTGCTCCTTCACTCTGCCCCATCTCAGCCATATGCTGGACATCTCCTTGGGTGGATAAGGTAGAATGAAGGATTAAGGCTTTCCGGCCAAACACCGTTGTTTTCAGCGCCAGCTGAAGTGCCGTTGAATCAATGCTGTCCGGTTTGGTAACCAACCGATATCCTTTGCGAGATACTGCTTCAAACTCATAACCCATGTCACGCAGTTTGTTAATATGTTTCCACACGGCCGTTCGGCTAATAGACAGATTGCGACTGATCTCTTCACCAGACACAAACTCTCCTTCTGCATTCAGTAACATATGTAACAGTTCCTCATGCTTTGTCATCTGCAGCCACCCGCTTCACTTCGTTGGTCAGCACGTCATGCTGATTCTTTATATTTCCAATCGCAGTCTCTCTCAACAGATATTTCATCAACTGTCCCAGCCAAGGTCCGCCCTTGCGCCCAAGCGACTGCAATACGTTCTCACCGGTAATATGCAGATCTTTCAATTCATGTACTTTCATGGATTGACTCCATGCAGCACCATTGAAATGTATAGCATCGACCTGTCCTTCTTGCAAAACCCCTTGATTACGCCAACCTGATGGGAGTAAGGGTTGAATCATGAGCCAGTCCTCTGTTGCCTGACGCCCGCAAGACAACACCGTAACGATCCATTCGGCTCGCAGTGCCTCTTCGTTCTTCTGTTCCTGAACGAGAGCTTTAACCTGTTGTTCCACCTCAAGAACTCCGGTAATGCGAGAACGGTCATCGTTAGAAAACGTCCATTTCCGAAGTAAAGCATCTGCTTCATCTCTGGTAAACTGACCTGCAATCAGTACGATCGACCAGCGCAGCATAACGTTCTCATCCACCAAGTGAACCATTTCAGACAAAAGACTTTGATTGAATCGTTCCACGTAAACTGGTACCTTAACATGCTCCAATGCCTGACTTCGTCGCAGCAATTCCAGACCTCTTAGCGGATGGGGACCTGCCATCATTTTGACCATCTCGGTTCGAACCCGTTCCATGGCGATATGTTGAAGCAGATCTTTCTGTTGAACTAATCCCTTCCAGGTGTTGTGGGCGATCTTGAAATCGAATACCGAAGCAAAACGAACGCAGCGCAGCATCCGCAGCGCATCTTCACCAAAACGTTCCTTCGCTGATCCCACACATCTGACCCGTTTATCCCGAATGTCCGTCTGTCCGCCAAAAGGATCAACGATATTTCCGTTTCGATCCATGGCAAGTGCATTCATCGTGAAATCACGCCGTTGCAAGTCTTCCTTGATATCCTGGACAAAGTGAACCGCAGTAGGCCTTCGATTGTCCTTATATTCAGATTCTGTGCGAAAAGTCGTAACCTCAAAATAATATCCTCCTGACCGAACGGTAACCGTTCCGTGCTGGAGGCCTGTTGGAATGCAATCCGCGAACAGATCCATGACTTGCTCAGGAGAAGCAGACGTGGTGATATCCATATCATCCACACTGCGTTCCATAAGCTCATCACGCACGCAGCCACCGACCCAGTAGGCTTCGTAGCCTTTTTCATTTAATGTTCGAAGCACATGCTCGCTTTGTCTTGCCAATTCATGGTCTACCTGTGTCCATTGAACCACTTACGATCACCTCATAACTACCTGTTGCTTGGTAATGGCTTGCACAGATATATTTCCACGGAGGAACGAGACTATCTGAGAATTAGCCACAAACGGGCTTCAGATTCGGGACTTCACGTCCCAGCACCCGGTAGTATATTTGTTCATATTCATGCCGTATCGCATCGTTGCAAAAATCATGATGGGCTCTTCTTAAACATGCCTCTCTGAAGTCCGCTGTCAAACGGTCGTCCGTCAACAGACGTATCGCGTTCTCCGCCATCGACTGCGTGTCGCCAATCGGGGACAAAAATCCTGTCTTGCCGTGCAATACCAATTCAGGGATTCCCCCTGCCAGTGATCCAATGGTAGGTACACCACAAGCCATGGCTTCGAGTGCCACCAGTCCGAAACTTTCCTTCTCCGATGGCAGCATCAGCACATCAGCCATCGAAATGACTTGAGCAATATCATCCTGCTTACCTAGAAAATGAACCTTGTCATTCAGTCCAAGCTCATTAATCTTCCATTGAATCTTCGGCAAATCAGGTCCTTCTCCGACAAATAACAGTTTGGAAGGGACTTGTTCCTGTACCTGACGGAACACCTCCACCACATCCTGTGTTCTCTTCACCGGACGGAAGTTGGAGATATGCATCATGATTTTTTCATGAGGTGCTGCAAAATCTCTACGCAGACTTGCTGCATCCCTCGGATAATAAATTCTTTTATCTATAAAGTTATAGGTCAGGTCAATTGGACGCCGGATATCAAGCAATTCAACGGTTTCACGAATCAAGTCCTGAGATACTGCTGTGACGGCATCACTCTCATTAATCGCAAGTCGAATCAGATCCTTTAACGACTCATCCTGTGCCAATACAGTAATATCCGTTCCATGTAACGTTGTAACTACCTTCAGGTCCTCACCAACCATTTGTTTTGCCAAAAAGGCACACACGGCGTGTGGTACTGCATAATGTACATGCAGCAGGTCCAGCTGCTGTGATTTGGCTACTTGGGCCATCTTTGTTGCCAAAGATAGATCATATGGCGGATAACGGAATACGTAATAATCGTTGACTTCCACTTCATGATAAAAAATATTTTTCTGAAATGTACCCAGTCTGAACGGGATACTGTTAGCAATAAAGTGAACTTGGTGCCCCTGTTCGGCAAGCAACTTGCCCAGCTCCGTTGCGACAACGCCAGATCCTCCGAGGGACGGATAACAGGTGATACCAATTTTTAGCTTTTGATCCATCCGGTGGACGCTCCTTTAATCTCCCGCAAGTGCAGGTTGATGTAATGCAACGGAATTGCACTGATAAATATACATACGAGCAAGCTCGATCCTGTATTACTTGGCTGCTAGGCCAAACTGATTAACCACATAAGGTGTGATACTTGCGAACCCTTCCGCATAAGGAATAAAGCTGCGCTGTCCGAGCAAGGAATCCCGAGCTCTCACACGTTCAATATACCCTTGATTGAGCGGAGTGGAAACTGCACCTTCTCCCAATTCAAATTGGGAACGATAACTAAGCAACGAATGTTCCTTTTGTTCATAGTGTTCCGTAATATCCACAATCAAATCCGTTGGCCCGATATCGTTGATGAAGTAAAAATACAATTCTTTCACCTGAACAGCAGGCATGTCCGGCATATAATTTCTAAGCTTGGCATTGAATACGGCTTCCTGCACAAGCTTGCTGCACATCACATGGTCTGGATGGCGATCCTCCCAATATGGAGCAAACACGATTCGGGGTGCATGGCGGCGTATCTCGGCAGTTATGGCCTGAATGTGTTCAGGGGTAACGTGCAGACCTCTGTCAGGCAAACCAAGATTGCTTCGACACGAAAGACCGAGGACGCGGGAGGCTTGCTCCGCTTCCTCGGCTCTGCGCTCTACCGTCCCGTTCGACGACATCTCTGCCCGGGTCAGATCACACACGCCAACTTTGAGTCCTGCAGCAGTATGTTTGGCAATCGTTCCCCCCATACCAATCTCTGCATCATCCGCGTGTGCACCAAATATGAGAATGTCCAAACTCATTGAGCATCACCCGATTTTAATCCGCCCTCTGGCTTGTATTTATGTACAAGCTCTCTCCAGCCAAAATCGCCGCGATCCAGCGCTTTAACGAGAATTTCCGCAGTTGCGATGTTGGTGGCAAGCGGAATTCCCTGCACATCGCAGAGACGCAGCAAAGCGTTAATATCTGGTTCATGAGGTTGTGCCATCAAAGGATCACGCAGGAAAATAATCAGATCCATCTCATTTTGTGCAACCAGAGCACCGATCTGTTGATCCCCGCCCAACGGCCCGGATTCAAAACGGTGTATCTGTAATGAGGTTCCTTCCATAATGCGTAGGCCGGTTGTGCCGGTAGAGTATAGTTGATGGTCTGTAAATACAGGTTCGTAAGCTGTCACGAAGTTAACCATCTCTTCCTTTTTGCGATCATGGGCAATAAATGCGATTTTCAACATGACAATCTCCTTTTAGTGTGTGTTCAAAAAGTCAGGTTTTCAGCACCAAGAAGGTTGGATGAAGCTAGGGACTGAGTAGCGGAGCGTAGGCGAACCTACGTGAGCAACGGAAGGCCCGGCTGAATTCAAGATTCGATGTTGTATCCGCTTCTCGAGTGACCTCGTGATCAAAAGTTGACTTTTTGAACTACCTCTTTTAGTCGATAAAGTGATCAAATCCGTAGATAAGTCCTGTATATTCCATAACCTTTTGTACTCCAATTTTAACACCAGGCATATAACCTGCCCGTTCATAGGAATCATGACGTATTTTGAGGGATTGGCCAAAATCTCCAAACACCACTTCCTGCTGGGCGAATACACCCGGCAGCCGTACACTGTGAATTCGGAATCCATTATAATATCCGCCACGCGATCCTTCGATCGTCTCTTCTTCATTCGGATTGCCCTGACGAAACTCCTCACGATTTGCCGCAATCAGCTCGGCTGTTTTGATGGCTGTACCTGAAGGAGCATCCAGCTTTTGATCGCCGTGATATTCGATGATCTCCACATTGGGCATATGTTTGGCAGCCTGTGCGGCAAACCTCATCATCAAAATAGCTCCGATGGAAAAGTTCGGGGCAATCAACCCTCCAATGCCTTTCTCCTGACACTGCTTGTCCAGCTGTTCAATCTGCTCCGGCGTAAAGCCGGTAACACCCATAACAGGTCTAACCCCATGACGGATTGCGATCTCTGTATGGGCATAGGCATATTGGGGGACGGTGAAGTCCACCATAACCTGTGGTTTCGTCTCTGCAAAAGCCATCTCGATATCGTCGGTCAAAAGCACCCCACATTCAGGCAGACCGACAAGTGTTCCGGCATCCGTGCCTACGCCGGAGCGGTTAACCGCCGCTGCGAGCTCCAGTTCAGGATCTTGAAGCACCAATTTCACGACTTCACGGCCCATCCGGCCAGCCGCTCCAATTACGGCAACGCGTATTACTTCACTCATCTTGGCTGCATCTCCTCACTATGTTGGCTCAATCGGCTGAATCCATTTCATAACAATCCCTTATACCCTATGAAATGGATTCTTATTGTATAGACTTCATACGCTGCTTAATTTCCTGTAATAATTGATGCAGTTGCACATTCTGCGGGTCCAGTAACAGTGCGTCACGAACGGACCTGGTTGCAAGGTCGAACTCATTCAGGTCGCTGTATGCAAGAGCAAGCATGATATGCGCTTCCACATATAACGGGTCAAGTTTAACCGCCCGTCTCAGCAAATCGGCCGCCTGAACATATCGTTCATGTGTTCCGTTCCCTGCCTGTTCGAGCAGCAATTTGGCCTGTGTACTGAGCTGTTTGGCTTCCAGAGTCTGTAAATGCAACACATACTCCTCTATGCCCTGAGACAGCTCAACAGCCTTACGTGCGTAATCAAGCGCTTGACTCAAATGCTGACTGCGGGCATGTGTAATGGAACAGCGATAATAGAGCTCCGCATGTTCCGGGTGAGCATCGATGGCGGATTCAAACCAACGAATCGCCTGTTCAAAATCATTTTGCAAAATGCAGCGGTATGCTTGCTGCATGTACTCTTCCGGTTTCATCATCCAAGCTGTCCCTCCCCATTGAGGTGATGGTACAGCATATGTAATCTACGCCTAATCGGTGTTTTTAGGAGTCCACCGATCTGCATCGCGTGTGTTAAATTTATGCATGACTTTGTTATGGGCCTCTGCCAGATCAATCCCTAGAGAGTTCGCAAAACAAATCGTGATAAATAAAATGTCCCCAAGTTCAAGCTCAATGGAATTTTCTGCTTCGGAAGACTTTTTCGGTTTTTCGCCGAACTCATGATTGACTTCCCTCGCAAGTTCTCCCACCTCTTCAGACATCCGAGCCAGCATGGCCAGCGGACTGAAATATCCTTCTTTAAACTGGGAAATATACAGATCAACCTCACGCTGCATTTCTGCAATGCTTTTCTCCATGAGAACGGATTCTCCTTTTGAAATTGTGTCGTATTTTACCTAATATATCAGTTATTTAGATTCACTTCCACCATCATAAATGACAAATCATTTTTAAAGAATCGATAAACAGGTATACTAAGGTGGGAATGATTGCTTTCACATTCTAATTTGCAAACGGAGAGTGAACTTATGAGCACTTCCAAAACCTGGGTTCAATTCAAAATGATTCTGCCCATCCTGTTGGGAACCGCATTATATGCCTTTGGACTTCTGTATTTCATCATTCCCAATCAGCTCATGGAAGGCGGAGTAACGGGAATTACGGTGCTGCTAAATTATGCGTTCGGCATCTCTCCTTCACTAACAACCTTAGTTGTTAACATTCCGCTTTTTCTGATTGGACTCAAAATTCTGGGCGGCAGACAGATGATCTATACAGGCGTTGGTATTGGAGCACTGACAGTGTTCCTCTGGTTGTTCGAAAAATGGATACAGATCGGCTGGATCGAGCCGCTACATACCGAGAATGATCTTTTGCTTGCGGCATTATATGCCGGGGTCACCCTTGGCGCAGGGCTTGGCATCGTATTTCGCTGGGGCGGAACGACAGGCGGCTCTGACATCATTGCCCGCATTCTCAATCGAAAATATGGATGGAGTATGGGACGTGTATTGCTGGGGATCGATTTCATCATTATTGGCATTTCGCTCATATACATTCCAAAAGAAAAAATACTGTATACGCTGGTCGCTGTATTTATCGCCTCTAAAGTGATCGACTTCATTCAGGAAGGAGCATATTCTGCTCGCGCCTTTATGATTATCAGTGATCATGCACCGGAAATTGCCGACTTGATTACCCGTGATATGGATCGCGGCGTCACACTCATTCCAGCTGTTGGTGCCTATTCAAAACAGGCCAAGCATGTAGCCTATTGTGTCATTTCCAGGCAAGAATTCAGACGTTTACAGACGATTGTGCGCTCCGTTGATCCCAGAGCTTTTGTTATCATCAGCGATGTCCATGATGTGCACGGAGAAGGGTTCAAGGAAAGTTGATCCAGATTGCTGAAAAAACCTCGAATCATAAGAAGAGCCAGCGAATTGGCCATTCTCGGAATCGGGGTTTTTCTATTTTTCTATTGTTTTGTTTAAATTCAGCGGCGAAAAGGAAATATCCCCTGCTGCTGTGCCCGGTATTTACGATAACCTGCATAACCAAGCGCTGCTACGATCACGGAACTAATGAACAATCCGGCAGCCCTGCGGTTGGGACCTTCAACAAATGGTACAAAGGCACTTTCGTCCTTTTCCCGACCAAACAACTGGTTCACCAGCTCTTCACCATGAATGACCATACTCTTCAATTGGGCAATATCAGGTTGCTTGGCCGTTGTCAGACCCTTGGTATGAGATAACCAGGCGTCCAGCTGGGCAATTTCGTAGGGTTCACGGCGGATCATAGCCGCAGGGCGGATGGTCTCATAATGCTCTTCCAGCAAGGCATAGCGGGTTCCTATTATCGCTGCACTTTGCTGCTGATCAGCGGCGGTTGATAGCGCATCAAGATCATTTTTCACAATTTTATAATACTGGAGCCATAAAGGTTTGGCTGGATTAGCAAGACTGTCTGCTGCAAGCCGAAGTTTGGCAGAGGCCAGCTGGAGTGACGCCTCATCACTTTTAACCCGGACGGCGGCTTCTTTCACTTCAACAATGGTTTCGGATAGGGCGTGTATGCCTTCGACTGTCGTTTGACCCTCAAAGGATATATGCTCCAGACCTTTACTGATTCGCAAAATACTGCCTCTCACTTCCTCAATATCATGATCGAGGGCATGTCGATACAGCAGCGCCGCTTCTTCATTTAATTGCTCAATTGAATTTTTGACAGAGACTTCTTTGCTCTTCTCTTCGTTAACCCCACTACTTTCCGCTGATACGCTGTATGACAAGTTCGTCCAGAACAGCAGAGCCATGAACGACACCACCATTAATCCAGTTTTGATCCTGAACGTTCTCTTCATGGACATCCCTCCCACCATCAATGTATGGCAGGGTGTAGCCCCTTAGAACAAGCTTGCTCATTGAAATTAGGCCCGTCTTGCCTGTCTCAAGGCCACCCATGCACACAGGATGCTCACCAGCGTCAGTCCTACAGTGAAATTGCGCACACCATCCAGATGATCCATCAGCGATGCAGGCAGCCAAGGGAAAATGTCATAGGTATAGTCTACTGTATCATTTAGCAAAGTCCACAATCCGGCAATCACCAGGGCCCCCCATCGGAAACCGAAGAACCGTACATACAGCAAAGCTTCAACAGCCATCGCGCTATGCGATGCAATTAACATCCAATCCTGCCAGTTTTGCGAACCTCCCTGCATCCAGCCAGCAAAAATAATGGATACCGCCCATACACCATACTTTACCGAAGTGACTACGGCGAGCGCCTGAATGACATGTCCGATCCAGTTCAGGATTCTGGACTGCGGCTTGTACAACACCCACAATAATGACAATGTGAAGAACAAGCTCGCTGTCGGACTATCCGGCACAAACACAATCTGCCACAAGGGTTGCCGTGCCAAAGTATACTCCAATTGATCCCCGTACCATATGTATCCGTACACCGTTCCCAATGCATTACACCAAAATAAAAGCCACAGGAAATAACGGTTCGTTAGAAATTCCCGGCTCCAAAAGTACGATAAAGCCACATCTTCTGCCCCTTCCATTCTATGTGTTCAGCGTTCCAAAGAAAGGTGTTGCGAAAATCTCCTCAAAAAAACCTGACCGCATAAACGATCAGGTTTCATTGCTTATTTCGATTTTACTGTTCCGCCTTCTGTTTCGCAAGCCATTCTGCCAAGTGATTGATGTCGTCATCTGTCAAACCTTGGGCGATGGCGTTGTCATACTGAGCAGGCATGCTGTTATATCCTTCTTTGATAATCGTCAGGATTTCTTCCTGGCTGTGTTTATCACCTACACCACGAAGTGAAGGTCCGCCTGCTCCCTTCATATCGGCGGCATGACATCCAATACAACCGGCCTTTTTGAAGGTTTCCATTGCCGGATCATCCTTGTCTACGATGGCCACCTCTTGTTTCTGACCTGGCGCATTCGACGTAGGAAGACCCTGCGCGTGTTTCTCCCGCGCTTCTTCTTCACGCTGAATATGTTCCGGCTTCTGACCGCTTGCTTCCAATTCATGCTTGTAATGCGTCCACGCCACGTTAGTCAGATAGAAGACCGACATTATCGACAGAATCATGAGTGAAGATGCAATAGGGCGTTTGTAGAAGCGCCGCTCTTTGCCTGTATCCAGAAATGGAGCCAGCAACAGAGCGCCGAAAGCAACTCCGCTGACCCCCAGCACCCCCAATAGGACATAATCGCCTGAAGCATACGGGTATTTCAAATACTGGTACAGAAAAAGGAAATACCAGTCCGGCATCGGAATAACCGATGCACTTGGATTGGCCGGATAGCCCAAAGGTGCAGGCTCCGAAATCGTTAATACCAGAATACCAACCAGTACAACGACACCAACCATCCATTCCTTTAACAAGAAGTTAGGTATAAAAGCCTCTGATTTGCCGGGATACGCCGTGTAGTCCGGTGGAGTAATAAACCCCGCCCCTTTACGGACCCGTGAATCCCCAACGAAGATAATCTTTTCCTGGTCATCCGACTTGTGTCCGTGAGCCATGTCGATTCCTCCCTTCTCAATTATAGTGGTCCCGAAATGCCCTGTCTGCGGATCATAATGAAGTGTCCGACCAGAAGCACCAGAAGCACAGCGGGGAGGAAGAATACGTGAAGGGCAAAGAACCGCGTTAACGTCTGTGCACCTACAATAGTTCCGCCTTGCAGGAACTCTTTAATGATCGGCCCCAGCCAAGGAACCGTATTCGCTATCTCCAAAGTAACTTTGGTTGCAAAGTAGGCTTTATTGTCCCATGGTAACAAGTACCCGGTAAGCCCCAGACCCAGCATGACAAAAAAGATCAGCATGCCGACAACCCAGTTCATTTCGCGCGGTGCTTTGTAAGAGCCGGTAAAGAACACACGCATCGTATGTAAGAACATCATAACGATAACCAGACTGGCTCCCCAATGGTGCATACCGCGTACAATTTGGCCGAAGGCTACTTTGGTCTGCAAATACTCGACACTGGCGTAAGCATTAATAATATCAGGCACATAGTACATCGTCAGGAACATTCCTGACAAAATCTGAATTACAGTGATAAAGAACGTCAATCCACCAAAGCAGTAAACGAATGCGGAAAAGTGATGAGCCGGGTTAACGTGCTCTGGAACTTCATGATCCGCAACGTCCCTCCAAATTGGCGTGATATCGAGACGCTCGTCAATCCAGTCATAGACATTTTTAAACATCTGCGTTCACGCCTCCTATTTGACTCGGGTGTTCGGAACAATGTCGCCCAAATAAACCCAGCCCTGATCTTCTTTAACCACATACTCATCCAGTGGCTTCGGGGCTACGGCAAGATTCTTGCCTTCTTTGTCATAGTGTGCGCCATGGCAGGGGCAATGATATTCATCAGGGAACTGCTTATCGCTATTCCAACCTACGGTACAACCCAAATGTTTACAAATGGGTGAAAGCGCATAAATTTTACCCTGTTCATCTTTCCTGATCCAGGCGATTAACGAAGCATTGCTCAAATACCAACCGTCTTGTTGCTGCAGTTCAAACGTAAATTCTTGAGGTTCATTCGTAATTTTGCTAATTTCTGCTACTTTGACAGAGGTGCCTTCTCCCTTGTGCTGCAAAATCGGGTCCACCGCAAAACGGACCATAGGAAGTATTGCACCGGCGGCCATGTAGGCGGTAGCTCCACCAAGCGTGTACGTCAAAAACTGCCTGCGTGACATCTCCATGCGGCTTGGCAATTTCATCGAAGCTTCGTGCTGGTCATGCTCACTGCTCATACTGTCTCCAACCCCCTTTTTCAGCCAACTCTCTCAATCGTTTTCATTATCAGAAATTCCACGACTTACTAGAACATACATAATCATATAGTAGCCCTAGAACACCGTCAAGAATTTGTCACACATTTTTAAGGTACATTTGTAAGCGTTATTAAAAAAGTGTTGGTAAATTGTCACATTTGTCACTGGAAGGTCATCTTTTCCATAACTCACGAATTTTTTCCCCGACAAAACGCGCAATTCCGTCTTCTCCTACCTCTTGAGTCAAAATGGAGCGACTTAAAACCAAATCCGCGAAAGGAATTTTGGCTTTTTCCAATACACCATCCGATGACATTACAACCACATATTTGAAACCGGAAGATTTAAGTTGTTCGCATAAGGTATTTAATGCCATTGACATATCTGGATATCCGTAATGGAATGCAGGGTAAGTCATGATACGTCCTTTAAAAGGAATCTCCACCAAATCCAAAAAATCTCTAAGCCGTTCCAGCGCTTCTGTCGTTTCAACCGGAGTCTGCTCGCCATTCAGGGCTGTATATGGAATAAGGCATGTATCCAGATAGAGTTGCAGTTCCGCCCAGCTGTCTTGAGACATCTCACTGAATTTCAATTCCCTAATTCCCCTCTCTATCCATTTTATTCCCATATTATATATGACCCTATATTATAAATCCAGAGATTCGTGTAGAACGGGTACTTTATTATCTTTTATGATGTTTTTCATAAACAAAAAAAGAAATGCGTTTCCACGCATTTCCTGTATTTTTATTTTGACATGCTCATCAGTTTATGGCTTTCAGTTCATCCGTCAGATTCCGGAAAGCTACTTCGTCTCCGGTAGCCAACGCCTTATCGATTTCCATATACAGCTTCTCACTGCGCTGTTTACGAAGCGCGTCGTCCCACACCATCTCAGCAGCCAGCCCCAACATGACTTCATACGTAACTTTCATTTTATCCAATAGGATGCACCTCCAAAACGGATTTAAGAGCTCCTATATTCCTTTCCTTTGGAGACATAACCTAGTGTAGTTCTTGACATCCGCTCAAGATCAGCATCCGTCAACTCACGTATCACTTTGGCTGGTGTGCCCAAAGCAAGGGTATAGGGCGGTATTTTAGTATTTTCAGTGACAACAGAACCGGCCCCGATCAGCGTATATTCGCCAATTTCGGCTCCATTGAGAAGGATAGTTCCCATACCAATCAGTGAACCTGTTCCGATACGACAACCATGGATGATCGCAGAATGTCCTACCGACACATCGTCTTCCAAGATCAAAGGCTGATCCGTGTTGACATGTCCAACAACATTGTCCTGTATATTACAACGTCGTCCAATTACAATCGGTGCCAGATCGGCTCGCAGCACAGCATTGAACCAGACTGTAGACTCTTCCCCCATTTTGAGATCACCTATAAGTTTGGCCCCTTCAGCCATATATACCGAAGGGTGTAACTGCGGTTGAATACCTTTGTATGGAATTATCATTCGTATCACTCCTTAATTTGGGAGTGATTTTAGCAACTTGTCCTTCAATTGTCAAACATGACAGGTGTAATGTCCTTGGACAGCGAGCGACAAGATGACGCGAGACGTGAACCCCATGCTGTCATTTGTATCGTTCGTCCATCCGTATGCTCCCCAATACGAAGCATACCCAGATGAAGCATCATTTTGAGTACCCTGTTGTCATAAATCGTCTCTGCTGTGTCGTAGTAGAACGGCTGAATGAAGGGACCTATCTGGCGGAATAAAGACTCTGCTGTTGACCAGCCGGCTGCACATTCTCCTGTCCAGTACACGATGGAGGACAGATTGGGAATAGCACCTTTATAAAGTCTTAACCAAAACCTAAATAACTGTATCATCTCGGCTGTTTTCTCTGCCCCCAGCTTGTCTTCACCTGATGGGGACAATTTCAGCATGCCATGGTCCTCACGTACCAGACGATGATGAAAAGCGTAGTCATAGATGAAGGCAAATCGGTCGGGGTAGTCTTTGAACGAACGACCATAGCCGAATCTCCATCCAGCTTTTCCCACCAGTGTTTCACTGACATGCAAATGCTCCATGATCTGCTGCTGAGAACGTCGATACATCATGCCCTCTGCATTTAGAGCAATTTCTTGCTGCTGGACAAATTGCAGAAACAGCTTGAGATCTTCCGCGAGAAGATGGTATTCATCCCTGTACACGGAAGGCTCGCTTGTCTGTGCTATCCCTGCCTTCAGGCGGTTGGCTAGTACATCCCGGAATCTCATTTGCAAATCCTGGGGTACCTGATACAGGTATCTTGTCTGCTGAGTTGTGCCATTGAACAACCATCCGCTCTTCGTAAAGCGTACGATAAGATCACGAGGACTGGCTCCAGCCTCACTATCTTTTTTGTCCATCGACTGGCGAGCAATGGCGACGAGCTCCTCCATCCCGAAATATTGCCGGGCATCAAACAGCAAGTTGTTCAAAAATCGCAGATCTACTTGATTCAATTCGCGAACCTGCTGTTCGAAAAAAGGTCTGCTGCCCAATGTAGTGAGGATACTCTGGATGAGTTCATGTTTGGAATTGGGCTTGCACTCGCATTGATAATAGTCTGCTATTCGATTAAGCTGGCCGATATCGGCAAAAGTAAGCATATCCGCTAGATTCATGGGTCCATCGCCTCGCCCGCTGACTACTTTTTGGCTGATGATTCGGGGCCTGAAGTAGTTTGGTTTTGTAAACATCGTTGACGGAATTCCCATGATCTAAACCTCTTTTTTTGGAAATTTTTTATGTTTTAACCATACTATGCCCGAAGTAGCCTGCTCAGAAGAAGAATGAGAGGTTCAAATTCATATAGAAGTTCTCATGCAAATGTTTAATTCAATATTTATAGAGTGGCAGTTATAAATTGCTATAACGCAAAAAAACAACCTGAGCTAATTACTCAGATTGTTTCGCCAGATCCATTGAAAGGTGTCTTGTGCAGTTGTAAAGCAATGGACTCCAATTCTCACGTTCCTTCTCCAGGATTGTAAGCGACAGGTTACCAATTCGTTCCGTATAGCGGTCTTTATACAAAGCTGAAAGCAGATTGGCAAGGAAAGCGCCATGAGAGACAATCAGCACATTTTTGTCCTGATAGGCCTCCCATAAATCCTCCAGAAAGCCCAAAGCTCGTGATTGAATATCAGCAATCTGTTCCTGGCCCAAATCCAGCGTCTCCCAGGTAGTGCCCCAGCGAGCGATACGTTCTTCGGATGTCAGACCTTCAATCTGACCAAAGGCCCTCTCCTTCAAACGTGCATCTGGCTCCAACAAGGGAACATTTAGAAGCCCGGAGATGATCTCTCCAGTCTCCTGAGCCCTGGACAGCCCGCTTGTAATGATATGGTCCCAGTGATACTCTTCGGAGAGCAAACGTCTTCCCAGACGCAGTGCTTGCTCACGACCTTCTGCATTCAAAGGTATATCTGTCTGCCCCTGAATGCGTCCTGCCGCATTCCAATCAGTTAGACCGTGACGAATAAGCCCAATCCTCATCTCATCCCTCATTTCTCTATACGGTGAACGAAAGCCTTACCTAAGCACGTGCACCTTGTTTGCGTTTGTTTGTTGTACGATGCATACGTCCAAGAGAGAACAACGCCATACCTATGGCGAGCAATGACAACGCCATCCAATACTGAGGGTAGGCCGGCCCCATGCTCACAACGAAGGGCTCCATAATACTCCCTCTGTCCGCTCCCGTCATATTGTACTTGTACAATCCAGAAGAAGAAGGTTCACTACCCGCCACCCCAGTCTCCAAAATACCCGTAGAGACCACTCTGGTCTGTTCAGCTTCCGATACATCCGGCTTAAACATCGCCATGTACAGAAAGCTGCATAAAAATATTGCCAGGAACGCAGCAATCCACAAAGACATATGCTTGCGGATCACAGCAGAGAAACGATTCACCTTTGCCTCTTCCGGCAGCAGCCATGGAGACTCCGCATAGATCCGGTCCATAACATTACGGTTTACTTTCTCTGCTTGTTGTTCTGTCACTGGGACCGGTATGCTGTGCAGCAGAATCTGAGCTTCTTCCCAGACCTCAAATTGCTGCGAGCACTCTTCACAACCAGCGAGATGAGCATGAAATGCAATCCGCTGAGGATGAGCTTCCGGCAAGTCCCAGACCAGTGCAAACAGTTCCTGGGCTTCATTGCAATTCATCGGTTCTTCATCCCTTCATATGGCTCGTAGACCGGTTCGAAGAAATAAGGTTCCAATTGAGTTTTTACGCTTGACCTTGCTCTGAACAATAACGATTTCACAGAACTGACGCTCTGCCCAAGAATATTTGCAATCTCCTGGTAGTCTAGTTGATCATACTCACGGAGTATAATGGCAGAACGCTGCTTCTCCGGTAAATTGTTAATCGCATCTCTAACCAGCATCACCCGCTCACTGCGCAATACAGCATGCTCTGGCGCGTTCTCGGAAGGAGCGATCGGTACAATACCGCTCTCTTCGAGCGGAACACTCCCGCTGCGCTGTTTGCGAAGCTCACTCAGTACCGTATTTCTCGCTATGGTATACAACCAGGTTGAGAATGAGGCATCCACCTCTCGGAATGAGTGCAGACTGCGGAACGCCTTATAGAAAGTCTCAGAACAGAGATCTTCCGCAAGCAGCTCCATATTGGAACTTTTCAACATATGATATACGAAAGCCAGTATTTTACGCTGATAACGACTCATCAGCTCGGAATATAACTCCAGGTTACCTTCCTTGATCTCTCGAATCAACTGGGAATCCGTCATTTGAGTGCGACCCCTCCTCGCCCATCCATGTGCTTCTCCCCGTTCGACTCTATCCATGTATTACCGAACAGGCACAAAAAAGTTGCGGTTCTCACCGCATAAAACAGCGGTCAGTGCCTTAACAGGCCTTCCCGCCAAATTCCCCTATGTAATGGCAATTTCCCCAACGTTTCTACATTAACAGTATTTATTGTACAACGGTCTGCATCATTCTGGCAAATCCAGTGCTCCTCATCGCAGCCCGACCTGTCATTCATATGCGCCATTTTTCGCCTGTATGACTTTAATTTGGGTCATTTTATACTAGCCGATATTATATTAGACGAATGGAGTCCCGAAAAAGTTGAAGGAAATAAACATCATTTTAAAATTCCTCATCATTTCTTTGATAACATTTAATTTCTCGTTACCCTGATCGGATGTATTTTAAACCAACAATTCCCATATACACCGTTTCACTGCTCCTTCGAACTGGATTAAATCCCCTGAATTGACGAAAGTTTTAATTAATTCAAACAATTTTACTCAAAGTGTTGACAAAATGAAAACGTATACATATAATAAAAGTACAGTATGGTTTCTCTCCACTCCTATCCAATAACTGTATTGCTCCACGTGAGCAATGGCCGCTTATGTAAGCGGTCTTTTTTTTGTCCTTTTTTAGTTATGTACAGTAACAACTGCTTAACAACACCAAAAAAGAGGGCTTTCGCCCTCTCTTATCTTGCTAAACCCACACCTGATACCCAAGAGAATCCAGCAATGCCTTGGCCCGTTCCATATCCTCTTCCTGACGAAAAGACAAACGCATAATGCCCGGAACATCGACCCGGTTCTCAATAATCTCCATATTACTCAAGTTAATATCATTCGCCCCAAGCTCAGTGGCAATCTTCCCGATCATCCCCGGAGCATCCTGCACATCCGTATAAAGATCAAATAACGACGAGATCATACCTTTCCGTCGTTCAGGCAACACGCTGCGGAACTCGCGTGCCTGTCGGAACGCCTCTTCAATGCCCTCACCATTCTGTTGCTCCAGCATATCGGTAAAAGCAGTCATCTGGTCATTCCAGTCCTTCAGCAGGCCCAGCAGCACCTCACGGTTGCTCAGCAGGATATCTCTCCATACAATGGCATCACTGGAGGCAATCCTGGTAATATCCCGGAATCCGCCTGCAGCCAGCATTTTATACAGAGGGTTCGATTCATTATATTCACGTACCTGATTCACTAGCGCCACCGCAATAACATGCGGCAAATGGCTGATCGCCCCCACAATATCATCATGCAGCATAGGCTCTACGCGAACAATCTGGGCACGTGTATACGCAAGAAGATCAGACAATCTGCCATAGGCTTCCTCAGGTACATGTTCTGAAGGGGTCAAGACATAATAAGCATTCTCGAATAACACAGCCGAGGCGGCATCCACACCCGCACGCTCTGATCCGGCCATCGGATGACCGCCGATAAAGTATGCATCACTCATGCGGACATGTTCAGCACATGCTGCAATGGAAGCCTTGGTGCTTCCTACATCCGTAATAATGCATCCCTTTTTCAAGGGAAGCTTGGATAATTTTTCGAAGTAGGTTTCCAGCAGACCTACAGGTACACACAAAAAAATAAAGTCAGCATCCTCTACCGCTTCCTCCAGAGAAAGCGTAGCATCATCCACTACTCCGCTTGTTATGTACTTATCCTTCAGTTCAGGCAGGTGAGCATAGCCCATCACCGATACACCAGGCTTGCCTTTAAAGCAAAGCGCAAGTGATCCGCCGATGAGCCCTACACCGATCATTGCAATTTTTAGTTTCATGGGTCCTCACTCTTTTCGTCGCCAGTATTAAGGGCGTACTATCGCCTTCTCAGCCAGCGTGTTCTCCAGTGCCGTGACAAACGCACGATTCTGTTCTGATGTACCGACGGACACACGAATGTACGTTGGGTATTTATCAAATCCAGCACGAACAATAATGCCCTGCTTAAGGAGGGATTGGAACGCATCCCGGGATGGCATACCGACATCAACCAAAATGAAATTCCCCTGCGAAGGGAAAAATGGAAGTCCCAAATGCGTAAATTCATTTTGCAAATAATCGCGATCTTCTTTATTCCGCTTGGCGCACTCCTGGATGAAGGTCTGATCCTTAAGTGCAGCCTTCGCCGCAACTTGACCGAAACGTGAAGTATTAAACGGCTCACGCACACGATTAATGAGATCAATCACTTCCGGTCGTGCAATACCATATCCAATGCGTAATGATGCCAGCCCATAGATTTTGGAGAATGTCCGCAAAATAACCAGGTTAGGATAACGCTCAATCATAGGAATGCTTTGTGGATAAGCTTCATCCGTTACAAATTCATAATAAGCTTCATCCAGCACAACCATGACATGAGAAGGCACACGGTCCATAAATGCCGTCAATTCCTGCTCTGAGATGATTGTACCTGTTGGGTTATTCGGGTTACACACCCAAACCGCTTTCGTCTTATCATTAATTTGTGACAGCATGGAAGTCAGATCATGAGTTCCATCTTTGAGGGGGACTTCAATGCTGACAGCACCCTCAATGTCCGCGTTGCTTTTATACACGGAGAACGTCTGGTCCGCCATGATGTTCTCGTCCCCCGGGAGGAAGAATGCACGAGTAATCAACGCAATGATCTCATCCGATCCACAGCCAAAGATCAGATTATTCCGTTCCACACCAAGATGCTTAGCGAGTACTTCGCTCAGCTCCACGGAACCCCCATCCGGATATATGCTTACATTAACCAACTCTTTGGTGATTGCTTCAAGTGCAGCAGGCGAACTACCGTATGGGTTCTCGTTGGAAGCCAGCTTAATCACTTGCTCCAAACCCAATTCACGTTTTACTTCTTCAATCGGTTTGCCCGGCTGATATACAGGCAAATGTACAATTTGGGACTTCGGTTTCAACCCGACCGCCTCCTGTTCGCTAAAATAGTTATGGACATGCTCAGCACGTCGCTGAGCATGTCCCAAGGATATAACATTATTCAATCCCTATCCTTTTAATTGTGCCACAAAGTTGCGAATTTGCAACAATCCCGCCTCACGTGTATCCGGGTTTTCAAGAAGAGGAATCGCTTCTTCCACCTGACGAACGATCGCACTGCCGACAACTACACCGTCACAGATACGGGAGAAGCGAGCCACCTGCTCGTGGCTGGAGATACCAAATCCTACAGCAACCGGGAGGTCTGTCAGACTTTTGACCGTTTCAATGAAGCTTTCTACGCCATCAAAGAAAGAAGCTCGTTCTCCTGTTACGCCCAGTGAAGAGACACAATAGATGAAACCACGTGCTCCTGTAACAATACGTTCGATCCGGGCGTTAGAGGTAGGAGCCACAAGTGGAACTAAGTGCACACCTGCTGAATCCGCACGGCGACGCATATCCTCTGCTTCCTCAATCGGAAGATCAGGGATGATCATGCCGCTGATTTCATGTTTGACCAACTCTTCAAAAAATTCATCCAGCCCGGTCTGCAGCACCGGATTATAATAAGTGAACAGCACAAAAGGCATCTTTACACCCTCCGCACGTGCTCTTGCTGCTGTTTCCATACAAGTCCGAATCGTGATCTGACTTTTCAGGGCACGCTCCGAAGCACGCTGAATTACGGGTCCGTCCGCGAGCGGATCGGAATAGGGAACACCGAGTTCCAAAATGTCCGCTCCCGCCTGTTCCAGCTCCTTAATGATTTCCACCGTTGTATTCACATCTGGATCTCCAACAGTAAGGAATGGAATCAATGCTGTCCGGTTCTGTTCTTTCAATTGCCGGAAGGTCTGGTCCATCAGGTTCATGCCAAGTCTCCTCCCGTATATTTCATAATCGATTCAACATCTTTGTCACCACGACCGGACAGACAGATCACAACGATATCATCAGCACTGAGTTCAGGTGCGAGCTTGATGACCTGAGCGACAGCATGTGCTGACTCCAACGCGGGTATGATCCCTTCTGTTCGGCTTAGCAATTGAAGGGCGTCCAATGCTTCTTGATCCGTAATGGGTACGTATTTCGCCCGTTCGATGTCCTTAAGATAGGAATGTTCGGGACCAACACCCGGATAATCAAGTCCTGCCGAAATGGAATGCGCTGGCTGAACCTGACCGTATTCATCCTGCAATAGGTAACTCATCGAACCCTGGAACACGCCATGTGTTCCTTTGCTCATCGTAGCCGCATGGAATTCGGTATCTACCCCTTTACCTGCAGCCTCAACACCAACAAGCTTCACATCCTGATCTTCTATAAACGGATAGAACATGCCGATGGCATTACTTCCCCCGCCTACAGCTGCAACAATTACATCCGGCAACCGTCCTTCAATCTCCTGAATCTGACGTCTGGTCTCATCACCAATGACTCTCTGGAAGTTACGAACCATCATTGGGTACGGATGAGGACCTACTACGGATCCAAGCACGTAAAAGGTATCTTCTACATTACTAACCCAGTAGCGTAGTGCCTCGTTACCTGCATCTTTCAATGTCCGCGTCCCCGATGTGACCGGAATGACTTCTGCTCCAAGCAGCTTCATCCGAAATACGTTCAGCTGTTGTCGCTGTGTATCTTCTTCACCCATAAACACTTTACATTCAAGCCCCAGCAGTGCAGCGACGGTTGCCGTGGCAACACCATGTTGCCCTGCACCCGTTTCTGCGATCACTTTCTTTTTACCCATCCGTTTAGCCAGCAGTCCCTGTCCAATAGCATTATTGATCTTGTGCGCTCCTGTATGATTCAGGTCTTCGCGTTTCAGATAAATTTTGGGACCACCCAAGCGGCGAGACAATTGCTCTGCATGGTACAAAGGTGTTTCCCGGCCAGAATACTCACTTAGCAAATAATTTAATTCCTTGTTGAATTCCTCGTCTTCTGAGAAGTGGCTGTACGCTTCTTCCAGCTCGATCAGAGCGTTCATTAGTGTCTCAGGTACAAAGCGGCCTCCGAAGGGACCGAAACGCCCGTGTTGATCCGGCAATTGATGTGTCATGCCTGCTTCACCCTTTCTACAAATGCTGTTATTTTCGCAATATCCTTCACACCTTCGGACTCTACGCCGCTGGATACATCGACGCCGTCCGGTTCATATGTCTGTATCAGTTGTTGCACATTATCCGGCTGTAATCCACCTGCCACAAACAACGCAATTCCTTGGTTTCTCGCCCATTCGGCATAGAAAGGAATTCGTTCCCAGGCAAAGGTTGTACCAGATCCCCCTCCATAGAGCGGGTCGTAAGTATCGAGCAATATGGCGTCCACCACATTTTTATATGGATCAAGTGCCATCAAGGCATTATCTTCAGTTAATGAACCTGCTTCATCCTTCGGAAAAGAAAAAGCCTTGAACACTTCAGTATCAAAGCGCTGCTTCACCTGTTCACAAAAATCCGGCGATTCCTGTCCATGAAGCTGAACGACTTCCAGGGGTGAAACCTTCATGACACGGTCCAGCTCTTCGAGCGTGGGATTCACGAAAACACCCGCCAGCTTCGGCCGATCAAACATCGTCCACTCCAAAAGAACAGTTCTTAGCTCGGCACCCTGTTCAGGTGTAATACGGCGTCGGGATGGGGCAAAAACAACACCAATGTAATCCACAGGCAAGTTTATCATCGATTTTAGCACTTCAACGTCCTGAAGTCCACATATTTTTACAGCCGCTGCCGGCTGGCTTCGCAGGTTTTTATCTACGCTGCTTGTGCCGTCATTATTGAATGCATTCATGCTTTGGGACCCATCAGTTCATATACTGCGGCCTCAACATCATCCTTGCGCATCAGATGCTCCCCAACAAGGATACCATGTACACCTGCCTCAATAAGAGATTCCAATGGCTGCGGACCGTCAATTCCACTTTCACTGATCAATGTTACGCTATCCGGAATCAAGCCCATCAAATCCAACGTGGTGTTCAGACTGGTTTCAAATGTTTTCAGATTACGGTTGTTTATACCTATAAGTGTTGCCTGCGGAATATCCAATACTTGCTCCAGTTCGGTCCGATCATGGACTTCAATTAAAGCATCTAGACCCAGACTTTTGGCAAACGTCAGATATTGACGCATCTGTTCGGGTGTCAGAATGCTCGCAATCAGCAAAACAGCATCCGCACCAAGCAGCCTCGCCTCGGCAATCTGTCGTTCATCTATAATAAAATCCTTGCGCAGCAGCGGTATGTTCACCGCCTGATGAATGGCCTGCAAATATTCGCTATTTCCCTGGAAATAAGAAACATCGGTTAATACCGAGATACAATCTGCTCCAGCCCGCTCGTATGCTGAAGCAATCTCTACCGGATGGAAATCAGGACGGATCAGTCCTTTGGACGGAGATGCCTTCTTCACCTCTGCAATGAGGCCAAGCTCACGGTTGCGGCTTTCTGATAAAGCTCGTTCGAATCCACGCGTATTGGGTAATGCCTCTATCTTTTTCAGTGCTTCGTCCATCTGAAAGGTTTGTGCGAGAACTTCAACTTCTTTATGCTTGGTAGCTACGATTCGATCAAGATACATGACTGTACGCCTCCGTTGTATGAATTAACTGTTCCAGTTTCCCGGCAGCCTTGCCGGAGTCTAAAGCTTCTGTCGCCATCAACACACCTTCTGCAATGGTGTCTGCAAGACCAGATACGTAAATGCACGCACCGGCATTCAAGAGAACGACATCACGGTATGCACTTTGCTCTCCCTGGAAGATCCTTTTAATAATTTCGGCATTCTGGGCTGCATTTCCTCCAAGGACCGATTCCAGCGGATGCAATGACAGCCCCACATCACGTGGATCAAGATCATAGGTCTGTACTTCACCGTTACGCAATTCAGATACCTGGGTAGGTGCGGAAATACTGATTTCATCCAGACCATCATGACTCGCAACGACCAAAGCTCTTTTCAATCCCAAACGATTCAATACCTCAGCAATCATCGGAGTCCGGCTGCGGTCATACAGGCCAAGCAATTGGCGATCGGCTCCGGCAGGATTGGTTAGCGGTCCAAGCATGTTAAAGATTGTGCGTACACCGAGCTCTTTTCTTGGCGCAGCTGCATGTTTCATGGAAGGATGATACACCTGGGCAAAACAGAAACAGATTCCGATATCGTCCAGACATTGTCTGGCCTGCTCACCGTTCAGATGAATATTTACACCGAGTGCCTCAAGTACATCTGCACTTCCCGCTTTGCCCGAAGCTGAACGGTTGCCATGTTTCGCGACCCGAACCGAGACGGCCGAAGCAATGATGGCGGATGCTGTGGAAATGTTGAATTTGTGAATACCTGATCCGCCTGTTCCACAAGTATCCAGCAAGCCGCTGCCATCCGTGAGGATACGTCCGCCTTGACCACGCATGGCTTCCGCAAACCCGGTAATTTCATCCACCGTTTCTCCCTTCATCCGCAAAGCCATAAGCAAACCTCCGATTTGAGCCGGAGTCGCTTCACCTCTCATAATGGAATACATCAAGTCGCGTGCTTCAGCCTGCTCCAGATGACTGCCCTCCAAAATTTTGGCAAGACCATTCTTCATTCCTTCCGCTTGGTTAGCTTCCTTTACGGACCTTTTGGATTCTTCATTCAATACTGGGTTCATACTCATATCCGGTCTCTCCTCTCTCAGTTCTGTACAGCTGTGGCTGGAGTAACAAAATAATCAGCGTTGGCCAGGTTCATGATGCTGTCCTTTTCTTTTGCCGGAAACATGGCTTCTGCTGTACGAATCGCCTTAAGGAGTGCCTTGGCCTTATTTACCGTTTCTTCATATTCATTCTCTGGCAACGAGTCCCATACGATTCCGGCTCCAGCCTGCACATATGCTTTTCCCTTTTTAAAAATAATCGTTCGAATGGTGATACAGGAATCCATGTTGCCTGAGAATCCCAGATAACCAATGGCTCCTGCATACGCACCACGCGCTTCTTTCTCCAGCTCCGCTATAATTTCCATTGCGCGCAGCTTTGGTGCACCGGATACTGTTCCCGCAGGCAAGCATGATAGAAATGCATCGAAGAAGTCCTTGTCTTCTCTAAGCTCACCTGTAACGTTGGACACCATGTGCATGACGTGCGAATATCGTTCGATTTCCATGAACATGTCACATTTCACACTGCCGAAGTTAGATACACGTCCCAGATCATTGCGGCCCAGATCCACAAGCATCAGATGTTCTGCACGTTCCTTCTCATCCTGAAGCAGATCCGCTGCCAGCGCTCGATCTTCCGCTTCCGTAACTCCTCTTGGGCGAGTTCCCGCAATTGGCCGTGTCTCTACGCGGTTTCCATCCACTTTGACCAGAGCTTCCGGTGAAGTTCCAACAATAATCTCATCATCCATCTTCAGATAGTACATATAAGGCGATGGGTTCAATGTCCGAAGAACCCGATACACGTGAAGTGGAGAAACCTCCGTATCAATGTGGAAACGCTGGGATAATACCACTTGAAAAATATCACCTGCACGAATGTATTCTTTGGCTTGCTCCACATTGCCGATAAACTGTTCTTTGGTTAGATTGGATTGAATATCCCCTAATTCAATGTCTCCTGGAATGGAGCGCGGATTCAGGTTCTCCCCAGGTCCTTGCTGCTGTAATCGTTCAGCGGCTTGTTCCAGCTTCTCTGAGGTTAAGGCATAAGCCTGACGAATATCATCATCCGTTGCACCGTCTTTCACGTGCACATTCCCCACCAGCAGCATCTGCTGCTTCACATGGTCGAACACGATAATCTGGTCACAGAACATAAAGCGAATATCGTCCATTTTCAGATCATCCAACGCATGAGCTGGGAGCTTCTCATAATATTGCAGCAGATCGTATCCAAAGAAACCAATGGCCCCGCCCGTAAATGGCGGCAGTTCATCATCTTTCGGACTGCGATACTTACGCAGCAGCGCTTTGAGTTCTTCAATCGGTTTGCCTGGCAGTTCTCGAATCTGTCCCGCTTCTTCTACCACAATCCGGCCTTTTTTGGCTGAGATCATCAGGAACGGATCTGTACCGATGAAGGAATATCTTGCCCATTGAATCCCGCCCTCCACACTTTCCAGCAGAAATGCCCGGTCGTTGTCAGCATAACGGCGGAAAATCCGAATTGGGGTCTCCATGTCTGCCAGAATCCGTTTGACTACCGGAATCAGATTATATTCATTCGACATTTTCAGTACTTGATTAACGTTTGGCGTTATCATCAGATCACGTCCTTTCAGATTAGGTAGAAGAAAAGTACTACATACAACAAAAAAGCCTCTACCATCAGGTAGAGGCTTGGTTATAAGCTGTTTCAACAGGTTGGTGCTTCATAAATAACAAGTCCCTATACATGCATCCTTACCGAATTATCACACAGGCAGTTGTATGGATGTATCATCCATCCAAAACAAAGGAAATGTAGCGGCATACACTGATCTTCTCCAATTCATGCATTCTTTCAAAAAAATGCAATAAGGATATCGAATGTGTTATACCAAAACAAACGATGTCATTGAGACACGTTCGCTTCCCTTAACCCTGTTTCAAATTCCGTAGCATGACGTACCGCGAATCAGTTGACCGGCTTCTGTTGCTCCGGCTACCACCCGCTGGACTCTGCTATATACTCCACTCATCTCAGCTGCTCTCAGCTCAATCTCATACTCTACTCAACTGGTTCTCACTATACATCATTCCGAATGATTTGACAACCACTCTCATGTTACGAATTGGAGGGTGCCGCCAAATCGGGACGGAGAGACTGTGCCCCGTTAAGATACACATGGTTGATTTCATTCTGACCTTTTGCTGTGTTGATGTGTACCATAAAACGAATGCACTGCGGCAAAGCTCCTGCAACCGGAACTTCGAGTGCACACATCAAGGGTACAAGCTCCCAGCCGTCCAACTGACGAATCGCCTTTGCCGGGAACGCAGCATCCAGATCTCCTGTCATCGTAATCCACACACTGCAAATATCTTCAGGTGTAATCTCGTTACGATCTACAATTTCCTGCAATAGTACAGCCGTTTCTTTCAAAATCTGTTCTTCGTTGTTATGCGTGACCGTTGTAGCCCCGCGAATTCCCCGAGTAACCATCGCTTCTATTCTCCCTTCTTGAGCAATTCAATGACGTCACGTACTGCCGTTACAGGCACGTCTTTTACAATTCGGGCAGCGCCGATCCGATCAGGGATAATGAAGACCATATGACCTTCACGGAACTTTTTGTCGTGCATCATGGCTTCCATTAATGCATCCGTATCCAGATGTTTTGGCATCGTCACCGGAAGGCGCAAAGAACGCAGCATGCGGACCGTATCGTCATAGAGTCCTGCCGGCGCTCCCAGCTTCTCGCCAAGCAATGCCGACCCTGCCATACCAATGGAGATGGCCTCTCCATGCAAAAATTCGCCGTAGCCGGCAATCGCCTCAATGGCATGACCAATCGTATGACCCAGGTTTAACAACGCACGTTCTCCATTTTCACGTTCGTCTCTGGATACAATCTCCGCCTTGATGCCACAGCCACGTTCCAAACCGTATCCCAGAGCTTCTGGATCAAGGGCAAGCAGTTCCTCCGCATGCTCCTCACACCAGTATGCAAAAGCTTCGTCCCGAATCAGTCCGTGCTTTAACATTTCTGACAAGCCAGCTGAAACATCGCGTGGCGGCAAGGATTGAAGAGTATCCACATCATAGAGCACAAGCTCTGGCTGATGGAATGCACCAATCATATTTTTCGCCAGTGGATGATTGACTGCTACCTTGCCGCCAACACTGCTGTCGTGCGCCAGGATCGTCGTAGGCACTTGTATAAACTTGATTCCGCGCATATATGTAGCAGCAACAAAACCAGCCAGATCTCCCACAACACCGCCACCTAAAGCAACAACAGCCGAACTGCGGTCCAGCTTGCCTTCGATGGCAACAGTCATCATATCTTGATAAACCGAAAGGGATTTCGATGTTTCACCCGAAGGAACAACTGCTGAGACGACCATAAATCCTGCCGCACGCAGCGTTTGTTCAAGATCTGACAAATATTTGGGTGCCACATTCTCGTCGGTAATAACGAGCAGCGGGCTTTTTTTAGTCAAGCCATATTGCTCAAAATATTGAGGTGCTTGAGCCAGCAGGCCGCTGCCAATCAGGATTGGATAAGAGCGTTCCGCCAACTGCACTGTCAGCTGGCGCATCTTAGTAATTCTCCAGTTGATTATTGTAGCTTTCAAAGTTTGCGCGGATTTCCTCCATGGAATCTCCACCGAATTTCTCAAGGAAAGCCTTCGCAATTTCCCAGGCTACCACATGCTCCATAACGACACTAGCTGCCGGAACCGCACATGCATCTGAACGCTCAACCTGAGCTGTAAATGCTTCTTTTGTATCGATATCCACACTTTGAAGCGGTTTGTACAATGTAGGAATAGGTTTCATAACTCCACGTACCACAACCGGCATTCCGTTGGTCATTCCACCTTCGAATCCGCCAAGACGGTTAGTCGCCCGATGGTAACCGCGCTCTTCACTATGCATGATCTCATCATGTACCTGAGAACCACGAATTGTTCCGGCTTCGAAGCCGATACCAATTTCAACACCCTTGAATGCATTAATAGACATTACACCCTGAGCGATTCGTGCATCCAGTTTGCGATCATACTGTACGTAGCTCCCAAGACCCACAGGCACACCTTCAACGATACATTCCACGATTCCCCCGATGGAGTCGCCTTCCTGCTTGATTTGGTCGATGTAGGCCTCCATCTTCTTCTCGGTTTCTGCATCAGTCACACGTACGGAGGAAGCTTCTGTCACTTCGATCAGTTCATCGATCGGCAGATCCTGATAAGGTGCTTCGATCTCTCCAATGCGCAGCACACGTCCTGCTACTTTGATCCCAAATTCAGCAAGGAATTGACGTGCAATGGCGCCACAAGCTACACGAACGGTTGTCTCACGAGCACTGGAACGCTCCAGTACGTTACGCAAGTCTTTCAGGTTATACTTGAGTCCTCCGTTCAGATCAGCATGTCCCGGACGTGGACGATGAACGCGACGTTTCTCTTCATCGCTGCCTTCAATCGGCTCAATATTCATAATCTTCTGCCAGTGTTTCCAGTCATTATTTTGAACGACCAACGCTACGGGAGCACCCGTTGTATATCCGTGACGGATACCACCAACGAAATTGGCCTGATCCTTCTCGATTTGCATCCGGCGACCGCGGCCATATCCTTTCTGGCGGCGTTGAAGCTGGAAATTCAGCTCTTCAAAGTCAATATTCAGATTACTAGGCAAACCTTCAATAATTGCGGTTAATTGGGGTCCGTGCGTCTCCCCTGCGGTTAAATAGCGTAAACTCATAATACGTTCCCCCTTTAAACTGTTAAACTTCACATTGCTAAAATCCCATAATTTCTTTGCTTATTATAGTATAGCTGACGGGCTTTGACAAGAAAGCCGATCGTTTCTTCCCCCAGATTGACCTCCTGGATTAGTGATAACCAAGATTATGACGTGTGTGGGTTATTTTCCATCCAACCGTTATACAAATAACCGCCTGGACACATGTACATGTGCACTCCAGACGGTTATGACATCAAATTGAAGTTATTTTTTGCGATAAAAGAATGTCTCCGCTGTCTCCAGACCATATTGCCCCGGGGAGAAAATCTGTTCTGTACTGCCCACAAATAAAATACCGCCTGGACGCAAGCTTGCTGCAAACTTATGGTACAGCAGGTTTTTGGCTTCCTCGGTAAAATAAATCATGACATTGCGGCACACAATCAGATCATACCCATCGTCAAAACGATCGAGCAACAGATTTTGTTTCATGAACTTGACCGAACTTTTTAATTGCTCATCAATGCGGTATACCAAGCCATCCTGCTTGAAGTATCGATTGGCCGTTTCCTTCGGTACGTCTTTGAGCGAGCGTTCCATATAACGCCCTTCCTTGGCTTTCGCGAGAGCTCCTTCATCCAGATCACTTGCTGTGATGGAGCTTCCCTTAAGAATCCCCATCGTGTCCAGTATCATCGCCAAAGTGTAAGGCTCCTCGCCTGTGGAGCAAGCCGCACTCCAGACTTTAACTCCACGTTTCGAACCCTGCAACTCAGGCAGGATTTCATCTCGCAGCACTTCCCAGCGATTGGGATTCCGCCAAAATTCCGAGACGTTAATGGTCATGCGATCCAGAAACTCGTAGAACAGTGACTTGTCTTTCTGCATGGCATCAAAAAAGATAGAAAACGTATGAAATCCGTTTTTGTTACGAAGTGTGGTCAGCCTTCTTTTCATCTGGCCTTCCTTGTATTGAGCAAGATCAATGCCTGTGCTCTCTTTGATTTTACGAATAAATCCGGTGTAATCCGGGTCTAGTAGTTGTTCCTGCTCCAGCATCGTATCACCCTTCTGGCTAATAAATTACAACCAGGCTGCGATGCTCTTGTCGTACGTTACCAGCTCATCGGGAGCAAAGAAGTTTGCTGCTTCACGGGAGGCACTTTCAGGTGAATCTGCTCCATGAATCAGATTATGCGGTGTGTGGCTGGCGAAATCTCCGCGAATCGTTCCGGGAGCCGCTTCCTTCACATTGGTTTTACCGATTACGATGCGCGCAAGCGCCACGATGTCGTCACCTTCCCAAACCATGGCAAATACAGGTCCAGAAGTGATGAAACTCACCAAATCATCGAAAAACGGTTTTCCCTCATGTTCAGCATAATGGCGTTTGGCCTGATCCTCAGACATCTGCACCAGCTTGCCTGCCACCAACTTAAATCCTTTGTCTTCCAGACGGCTAACGATACGCCCAATCAAACCACGCTGCACACCATCCGGCTTCACCATCAAAAATGTACGATCCATCGGCTCACTCCTCACTCACGGTTCAAAGTTATTTCATTATGTAAACGCAATCCCTTTGATTGTAACATACATGTCCAGATCCTCCCAATGAGGAATGTCACATGTTTGTTATTTTTTGAGTAGATTAATGAGTACGTTTGACTACAAAATGTGCGATATCACGCAGGTTTTTGGTCGTCTTGATGTTAGGCAGTTGATCCAGAGCATCGAGCGCTTTCTTCATATATCGGTCAGCCAGGGCTTCTGCTTTAGCAATTCCTTGACTTTGGCGAATCATTCCAATAGCGTCGGATGCACTTGCCCGCCCTTCCTCATGCTGAACACGGGAAATTTCCTTTAGCAAAGGTTCACGCAGCTCAGGCTCCTGCAAGGCGTACAATACTGGCAGCGTAATATTGCCCTGCTTCATGTCACTGCCTGGGGGCTTGCCCAGCTGCTTCTCGGTGCCGACCAGATCAAGTACATCGTCCTGAATCTGGAAAGCCATGCCCACATTGTAACCGTAGGTATACAGCAACGAAGATTCATGTTCCGGCGCACGAGTAGCAAGCGCCCCCAACTGGCAGCTGACAGCAATAAGAAGCGCCGTTTTGCGACGAATTCGCAAGAGATAGTTGCGTACACTTTGTCCCGTATTGAAAAAATCTCGAATTTGCTCCATTTCACCAATGGACATCTGCACCATAGCTTTGGCCAGAATACGGTGTATCGCCGGGTCGGACAGGCCTGCTGTCATTTCAAGCGCTTTGCCGTAAATATAATCTCCGGTATACATTGCAATCCGATTATCCCATTTGGATTTTACCGTTGGTTTGCCACGTCGTGTCTCGGCATTATCAATAACATCATCATGAACCAGGGAAGCGGAGTGAATCAATTCCAACGGAACTGCTACCAGCTTCAGGCGTTCGATGTCGTATGTACCATATTTCCCGCCAAGCAGCACAAATACAGGGCGTAATCGCTTTCCACCTGCCTTAAGCAGGTGAAGTGAGGTTTCGCTCAGCAGTTTCTGTTCTCCCTGAACACTGCGATACAACTCTTTTTCAATGTAATTCATGTCCTTTTTTAACAACCCGAAAATATCCAATAGTTTCATTCGTTCACCCGTGTCAGCGTATTATCAGTCCATAAATCCATGCTTACCTTCCCCTCCAGCAAGTCGGGCCTGCAGGCATAACGAAAAACCAGGGCTTGCCTTTCCTGCTTGCGTTCTTCTTTAACGTACTAACCTTGTTCGAATGTCAGGGCTGACATCCGGGAATTAAACTCTGCGACTTGTTCTGAAACATAAGTCCAGAAGCTGCCGGAGCATGGGTCAAGGCTGTGGTTCATACGAAGCTTAACCATCAGCGCTCACCAATACCCCGGTATTTGGGGGCGACCAAGTCACTTATGCACTTACGATCAGATACAAAGCGAGAGGACTTGATCCTATCCCCGTTCATCCGGTTCTCCCCATCTTGTAAACAGTTGATGTGGAATGCGCAGGCTATCGAGCACTTTACCCACCAGAAATAGAATCAACTCATCCATCGTTTGGGGCTTGTAATAAAAAGCAGGCATGGCGGGTATCATTCGAACACCAAGCCGGGTGAGCTTCAACATGTTTTCAAGATGAATCGCATGCAGTGGTGTCTCACGAGGGACCAGAATCAGTGTTCTTCCCTCTTTCATCATAACATCGGCAGCACGGGACATCAGATTGTCGGACGACCCTTGTGCAATCGATGAAAGAGTGCCCATGGAACATGGCATAATAATCATGCCTTCTGCCAGAAACGAACCACTTGCGATGGAAGCACCAATATCACTAACGGAATGATAGATCAGAGAACCGGCACGATTGCCGAATTTTTCTTCCAGCATACGGTCACGGTTCGTAACATCCCATTCCATTTCTTCTTTCAATACACGCCAGCCGGCGTTGGATATCACCAGATGCACGGTGTATTCCATATCAAGCAACGTTTCAATTAATCTGATGCCATATATACTGCCACTGGCTCCGGTAATTCCGACAACGAGTCGTTTATTCTCCGGCAGATTCATCTTTATTTCACCGCCAGATCAATTAGAGTGAATGTAAATACAACCAGGCTGAGTACACTGTTCATGGTAAAGAACGCAGTTTGCACCCGGCTCATGTCATTTGGCGATACAATATAGTGCTCATAGAAAAGAATACCATACGTAATCAGCATTCCTGCACCATACCACCAGCTCAGATCAGTCATCAATAACAGCGCAAGAAAACCAACTGCGGTAATCACGTGAAAGAACTTGGCGATCTGCAATGATGTGTTAAGACCGAAACGGGAAGGTATGGAATGAAGACCCTCACCCTGATCGAACTCCAAATCCTGACATGCATAGATGATATCGAAACCGGCTGTCCAGAACACAATCGTAACGTACAGCACAATCGCTGTCCAATCCATTGTACCCGTTACAGCTACCCAGCCCCCAAGCGGAGCCAGACCAATGGTCATGCCGAGTACTATGTGGCACAGCCATGTGAAACGTTTGGTATATGAATACAATACCAACATAAATACAGCTATCGGCAGCAGCTGCATGGATAACACGTTAAGGTTAGACGAGGCCCAGAACAAGAGCACAAACGACAATATGATAAAAATAACGACCTCACCGTTTTTTAACAAACCGGCCGGAATTGCTCTCATCGCGGTACGTGGATTTTTCTTGTCGATCGCCTGGTCAATCATGCGGTTCAAGCCAAAAGCAGCGCTTCTTGCGCCAATCATCGCCAGTAACACCCACATAATCTGCAGCCAGGTTGGGAATGTATCATTCACTACCATGGAACCGAGAATGGCTCCCATAAATGCAAAAGGTAATGCGAAAAGCGTATGTTCAATCTTGATCATTTCTAAAAAGATGCGAATTTTCCTAAACATGCTGATTCTCCTTGGTTCCAATATGCAGTGCCGCGATACCTCCGGTCAGAGGGTAGGCCTGCACTTGCTTCAATCCGGTTTCTGCAAAAATGTCGGCCAGTTCCTTCCTCCCTGGAAAAAGTGCCAGTGAGTCCGGCAGCCATTTATACTGCTCATAACGTTTGGCAAACAATTTGGCAATCTTCGGTAGTAATTGTTCAAAATAAAAATAATAAATAGCTTTAAACGGTTGCCATGTCGGCTTAGATAACTCCAGACAGACTACCATACCTCCAGGCTTCACGACACGCTTCATTTCCGACAGAACCTGACGAAGATCAGGAACGTTGCGTAATCCAAATCCAATAGTGACATAATCAAATGAATTGTCCTCAAAGGGAAGTGACATCGCATTGCCTTGAACCAGCGTGATCTGTTTCTGACGGTTTACAGCATTAACCTTCGTCTGTCCAACTTCCAGCATATTGCTGCTAAAATCAAGTCCATGCATGTGACCCGTTTCACTTGCCTGGGCCATGGCGAGTGTCCAGTCACACGTACCGCAGCATAAATCGAGCCCAGTATCGCCTTTGGACATATTCATCTTCTTCATGGTGAATTTACGCCAAGCCTTGTGCCTGCGGAAACTCAGAATATCATTCATAACGTCATATTTCCCGGCTATACTCTGAAAAACCGAATGGACAAATTCTTCTTTCGGTTTGGTCTCCCCGCTCCCCATTCGTCTGTCTCCCCCTCAATCTTCCCTTACTGCCGCGTGTGAAGGCTGCAAATACGTCAGGTAAGGCTCCAGGATTGCATCGAACTCATGCAAGCCCAATTGATCTTCCTCGTCTTGCAACAACTGCTGTATGCGGTGTGTGCAGTCGCGAAGCTTGTCCAGCAGAACCTCGCCAATCCGATGCCTGAGGACCATACTGCTCCATGTCCGTGCATCCATCTCTGGCTGACGAAGCCATTTCTGCTCGTCCTCGTTGCCGTGTTCGTAAATATGCCAGAAAGCATAACTGTGATAAAAGTTCTGATCGTGGTTCATCCGTCGCAACTCTTCCGCGATCATTTCGCAGCAGCTGAATTCCGACAGCAGATTGTTCCATAGGGACTGTTCCTTAGGACCAATCATGTCTGAAAAAGAAAGAAACAGCTGCATCTTCAGCTGTACCGTTTCACGCAAGTATTCTTCAGCCGAAACGAGGAGTTTTTTCATCCGTTCATACAGCGTCATCTTGCGTGCATTCACTTCGGATACAGCACCACTGAGTTTGCCGATCATTTCAATTCTGCCCGCATGAGCAAGCAGCTGATAGAAACGACTGCTCAGATAGTCTCCGGCAAGCACGTTCAACTGGCGTGAACGCATCTCCTGTTCTCTGCGCTCTCCGGATATCGTATCAATTCGATCATGCGTATCCATAGCCAACTGAACGAGCGAGGTTGCAAGAGCGTATAGCTCGTCATGCACCTTTTCGTCTGTGCGGCCCACAAATACCTGCAGCAGACGTGCCCGGCTATCCGGAAATGATGGGATTTCCGTATGTTGTCGAATCATGTCGTAATCCGTATATTTCTTTGCTAGTTGGGGTACGCGATATGAATTCATTCTCAGCCTCCGAGCCTTTACATTGTTAAACCATTTCTGCACTACAATCTTATATATTATAGCATATGTTTATCGGGCACGCACTGAATCCTGCTATTCTATTACCCCTGACTTGTCATTTCGAATTGCTTCTTCCACAGTTCCGTCTCCATCATATGAAACCAGTCCTTTAATTCTTCCGAGAGGATTGGACTTTTCCAGCTTCGAAGCGTTTCGATTGCATACATCGGCCATTCTCCACGCCGGAAATCAGCTGCAAGTAATAAATGCCTTTTGTGCAGCCATTCGTCCTCAGCCATTACTCGCAGCAGCACCTGGTTCACATTGTCGAGACTTTGAAAACCAAGATCAGCCACAGCAGCCATATTAGCATAGATTTCGGTGTAACTTGTGCCGGTTCCGATAACTTTCAGATCGAGCGTCAAAATCGATTGTTTCCATTCCACTCTGGCGATGGGCGTGGATAATTGAAGGGTACTCAATACATCCACCAGATTTTCTTCCGATAACTGGGCTGGATACCTTGTGGCAGAGACTGGTTGTGCCCTTTCTCCACCCCATGTTCGAATATGTAAGGTTTGTATGGCAACAAGCAGAAGGACCGCTGCAACCGTTGCCAGCAGTGAAGCAGTCACGATCATCCGCGGTTTCATAAATGCCTCCCTGCCCTTACCTGTTAGTGTAGTCTGTCCGGTAAAGGCTCATACCTCATTGTACAATGAAAAAAAGCAGGCTATGCCTGCAATTTTCATTATTCGGACTGAACCTGCCCATGCTTGGTAATCAGCGTAGCTTTTCCACGGATTTTAATGGCTGAAGTGTGGTTCGTAAATTGGGCAAACATGACTTCTCCCTTGTCCAGCTTCTCGGTATGATGAAAGCGTGTATCCTGACCTCGGGTTAAGCCGATCACCTGGACACCATTCTCCTCTGCCTTAATTACAATATAATCACTGCCGGTTGGATGATCCATCACGCACAACCCCTCTCCTAGTTCAATAGCGTTAATGATGATAAAGATTGTTTCATTTGTCAACCAACCCTTATCTGTATAGTGCGCAATATTTTGTTTCCCCTTGGTCATACTACCCTTAATCCCTCCACAGAAAGGAGAGACTTCATGAAATATGCCCCGGCAGCACTGACAGACGAGCATATTCTCCAATTAAAAGAAATAGAGCAGCATCTGTCTGCAGCCGCTGGAGAAGAACTCATTCTCATTGCCTATGCACAACAATCGGACGAGCCAGAGTCCCTGATTAAAAGGGAGACAGAACATTAGTGGGCAAAAGAAAAGGCCGTGAACAAGTCACGGTCTTTTTGTCGACATATGGAATATGTAGAAATCTTATTTAATTCCGTCTTTGAGCGCTTTACCTGGTTTGAATGCAGGAATTTTGCTCGCAGGAATTTCGATTTCTTCACCTGTTTGCGGGTTGCGTCCTTTACGTGCAGAGCGCTCGCGAACTTCGAAGTTCCCAAAACCAACCAATTGTACTTTGTCTCCGCTTTGAAGAGCACCAGAGATTGCTTCGAATACGGCATCAACCGCTTTCGTTACATCCTTCTTGGACAATTCAGTTGCTTCAGACACTTGTGTAATCAAGTCTGATTTGTTCATTGTTTTTTCACCTCCTGAATCAATGTCCTGAATGTTATACTGTGTTTCCGTTTTATAGCGAAATATACGTTCATACGCAAAAAATCTACGTACATCTTGAGCGTGATGAACACCAATCTCCGCCTGCGGTCAACAGTCATTTCCGGCAGAATGTCGCCTGAAACAAAGGTTGTTTCGGACGCCGAACAAATTTTATACTAATACAGACAGCACACAATTTCAAGTGCGGTTGCGGTTTAAGACGTAAAATGTAACTGCCAGGGCAAGCACAAGCACTCCACCTTTGACAATATCATGGGTGAAATATTGGACATTCATCATGGTTAAACCGTTAACCAGTACACCAATTAGAACCGATCCGATAAACGTTCCAATTACGTTCGGTTTACCTGCCCCAAATACAGAGAAACCGACAAACACAGCTGCCACCGATTCCATTAACAACGGAGATCCGGCATCAATTTGACCTGATCCTACCTTGGAAGCATAGATAATACCGCCAATTGCAGCAAATACTCCAGCTGCCACATAGGCCAGTGTGCGCACCTTTTTCACCTTGATTCCAGACAGACGTGCCGCTTCCTCATTGCCCCCGGTAACGTACATCTGGCGACCATACTTTGTATACGTCAAAAAGATATGAACAGCAATAACGGCAACGAGCAGCAGTATGACTGAAATCGGCATGCCCAGCCATTTTCCCTGCCCAATCAATAGAAATGTGGGATCCATCTCCCCGGCAGCTTTACTCCCGTCAGGAAATTGCATATGGTTGTAAATCGTGTATCCCTGGGCATACGTTTTATGAATACCACCAATGATATACATCGTGGCTAGGGTAGCCAACAGGTCCGGAATTCGCATTTTCACAATCAGCAAGGCATTGAGCAATCCGATCACAGCCCCGATGATCAGCGGAACAATAATGACAACGGCCAACGGTTGCTGGTACCAAATCATTAATGAGGCGGTCACGACGGTTGTCAGTGAGACGGTTGCTCCAACCGAGAGATCAAAACCATCAACAATGAGAGATAAAGTAACACCAATCGCTACAAACGTCACGATGGAGATTGAGCCCAAAATATCGGTCAAGTTACTGTACGTAAAGAAGTAAGGTAACTTAATTCCGAAAAATGCAATAACACCAATGATAACGATAATCGCGCCATAACGGAACGCAAAATCCAATGATTTATCTTTCATGCTTCCACCTCTTGTCCACCGCTTGCATAGTATAGCAGCTGTTCTTGGTTAGTCTCGCCCCGTTTGAATTCCTTGACAATAGTCCCTTCACACATAACCGCAATCCGATCACCAATACCCAATCCTTCATCCAGTTCACATGTGAAATAGATTACAGCCTTTCCTGCCAAAGCCAATTCGTTAATAATGCGAAAAATGTCGCTTTTTGCACCGATATCAACACCTTTTGTCGGCTCATCAAATATAAATACGTCTGCATCTGCATTCAGCCATTTGCCAATAGCCACCTTCTGTTGATTGCCACCGCTTAAATATTTCACTTCCTGCCGCACGGACGACGTTTTGATTCCGAGTTGCTGTACCAGAGATTCTGCGTTCTCACGTTCACGCTTTCGACTTACAAAGCCCAATGTACTCAGACGTCCCAGTAACGGCAGACTCAAATTGCGTTCCACATTTTCCTGGATCAGAATCCCCTGTTTACGACGTTCTTCCGGCACGGAAACAATGCCAAGAGCGGCGGCGTCCGCAGGTTGGGAGAGGTGAAGCTCACGGTGATTAAGCCGAATTTCTCCACTCTCCAGACGATCTGCACCAATGAGCAAGCGAGAGCATTCCGTTTTGCCGGCACCGACCAGGCCTACCACGGCAAGCACTTCGCCTCGACGAACAGACAGATTCACTCCTTTGACCCTGACTCCACGACGAAGCCCATGTGCTTCCAGCAGTACCTCGCCTATGGGCGCTTCAGTTTTGGGAAACTCTTCCTCAAACGGTTTTCCCAGCATTTGCGTCACCAGATCATTAATCGTAAGCCCCTGTGCTTCATCTGTGAACACATGCTGCCCATCTCTCATTACTGTGACCCGATCACAGTGACTCGTAACTTCTGGAAGACGGTGAGTAATGAAAATACATGCCACACCTCGATCTTTCAATACATGCACAATTCTAAAAAAGGCATCGGTCTCTTCCTGGCTCAAAGGGGCAGTGGGTTCATCAAATATAATAACCTTGGCGTCCTGAATCAGAATGCGTGCCAGTAGAATCATTTGTTTCTCTGCCAATGTCAGGTCGGCTACTTTTTTGTGTACCGATATGTCTGCTCCCAATTGCTGCAAAGCTTCAGCCGCACGCTGTTGCAATTTCCGAGGACTTTTCCACCAGCCTCCGCCAGACGACGCCAGGTGGTCCAGCATGATGTTCTCAGCAGCCGTCAACTGAGGCACCAGTGCAGCATCTACCTCTTGGTACACACAATGAATACCATTGGCCTTGGCCTCACCTGGCGAAGAAAATTGAAGCGCTTGTCCACTCAATCGGATTGTGCCTTGATCCAACTGATATGCGCCAGACAGAATTTTCATCAAAGTGCTCTTCCCCGCACCATTTGCACCCAGAAGTGCATGAATCTCTCCGCCCTTTACCGAGAACTGCACATCTTTCAGGGCAGGAATGCCTGCAAACTGTTTATGAATGTGTTCCATTTGAAGCAGAATCGGTACAGTGCTCATGACGCAAACCTCCTATCACTCCCCGCTGGGAGTATTGCTATTCTCATACAGTTAAATTTCGTCATCATGGTTGGAAAAAGCGCGCCTTGCGGCGCGCCCCTTACGCTGCTTTATTTAGCAGTAACTCCGTATTCTGACATCCAATCCTTGATTCCCTGTGTACTTCCTCCCCAACCCTCAACATACTCGGACAGCTCTGAAGTGGAGATTTGTTTGTCAGGCAGCGCCTCACGTTGCACATAGACTGGATTGAGAACCACTTGGTCTTCCGTCTCATCCCCGTTCAGTTTCTGGTAAGCATAACGAACCTGTACACGACCAATGTCTGTTGGATCAACCGCTGCGGAAGCAACCCACGGATTTTTCGGATCTTGGATCATCTGCAAGTCTTCATCACTCATATCAATGCCGTACACTTTGATTTCATCCCGTCCCGCTTGCTGAATGGCACGTGCAGCACCTTTGGCGAACTCATCCCATGCAGTCCAGACTGCTGTGATTTCACCTTTTGGATATTGTTTCAGAATGGCTTCCATCTTGGCTTGTGTATCCAAAGCTGGGTTCTGTGCTGAACCAAATGTCGCAATCTCCTTAATATCCGGGTTATCTTTCAAGAACTTGCCGTAGGCAACTTGGCGGCGTTCCATCGGTGCAAATCCGGCTACCCATACTTTTACGATGTTGCCCTGTCCATTGATGTCCTTCTTCATTTGCTCCAATGTCAATTCAGCCATCTTTTGATCATCCTGGGACAGCACTGTTGCTCCAGGAACGCTAATATCTGCGTCGAATACAACCACCGGAATATTTTGCGCTACTGCCTTTTTTACACCTGGCTCCAGCAAGGAATCCCCGTGGTCGGTCAAAATGGCATCGAACTTCTGATTAATCGCGCTATCCAGCAGCGAAACCATCTTGGCTTTATCATTATCGGCAACAAACGTAGTCAGTTCCCCACCGAATTTTTCGATTTCTTCTTTAACGCCTTGCACATATTGCTGTGAGAACGTACCTGTGTTAAATTCCATAATCAATGCGACTCTCTTGCCGCTCAATGGACCAGTGACCGCTTCGGTCTTGGGCTTGTCCTCCGTCGTCCCCGAAGCTGTAGTCGAAGCAGGTTCTTTTTTGATCCCGCAAGCGGACAGCGCTAATGTAAATACGAGCAATACACTCAACCATACCCATTTTGTATCTTTCTTTTTCATCTCTGACTCCCCCTGTTCACACTCTCTGTGATCTCGATCACAATCGTTGAATATTAATATAACGGCTAATCCCTAGTATGTAAATGGGTTTTAGCAATTTAAAGCTAAAACTCGCTAAGTTTTCACGAAACATCTATCTTTCCATCCAATTCATCCAGAATCAAGTAAAAAACGAAACAAAGAAAAAGACCGTAAAGGGGGGCCTTTACGGTCTTTTGGCATTAGAGAATAATGGCGATCAATCCACCCGAACCTTCGTTGATGATACGTCCCAGCGTCTCTTGCAGTTTGTATCGTGCATTGTCCGGCATCATCGCGATCTTACCCTGTATACCTTCTCTCACGATGGAGTGCAGCGAACGACCGAACATATCTGAATCCCATACCTTGATTGGATCGTTCTCGAAGTCCTGCATGAGGTACCTCACCAGTTCCTCACTCTGCTTCTCCGTTCCGATAATCGGAGCAAACTCCGATTCTACATCCACCCGGATCATGTGAATGGAAGGCGCGGTCGCTTTCAGACGGACACCAAATTTGGTCCCCTGCCGAATGAGTTCTGGTTCATCCAGTGCCATCTCGGCGAGAGATGGCGCTGCAATACCGTAACCCGTCGTTTTGACCATCTCCAGCGCTTCAGCAAAGCGATCATACTCTCTCTTCGCATGGGAGAATTCCTGCATTAGCTGCAGCAGATGATCCTTCCCTCGAATTTCAATACCGACGACTTCCACCAGGATCTGATCGTATAATTCATCTGGTGCATACAAGTCAATTTCCGCCACGCCCTGCCCCATATTCATGCCGCTCAGCCCTGCTCGGTCGATGAATTCATACTCCATAAACTGGGCGACAACCCGATCCACATCACGCAACCTGCGAATATCCTTAACCGTGTCGCGTACTGAGTTTTCGTAGTTGCTGCGCAGCCAGTGGTTCTCATTGAGCACCATCACCCAGCTCGGCAGGTTTACATTCACTTCATGTACAGGGAATTCATAGAGTACTTCACGAAGCACTCCTGTCACATCATCTTCTGTCATTGTCGCTGCACTGAGTGTCATAACTGGTATGTCATACTTGGCTGCAAGCTCACTGCGCAACTGCAGTGCTTCCTCACTGCGAGGACGGGTCGAGTTGATCACCAGTACAAACGGCTTACCGACTTCCTTCAGTTCAGCAATAACCCGTTCTTCCGACTCCACATAGGAGCTGCGGGCAATTTCTGCGATCGTACCATCTGTTGTGACAACCACACCCAACGTGGAATGCTCCTGAATGACCTTGCGTGTGCCGATTTCTGCTGCTTCCTGAAAAGGAATCGGCTCTTCGAACCAAGGTGTGGAGATCATGCGAGGTCCATTCTCATCCTCGTAACCCTTGGCTCCTTCCACTGCGTAACCTACACAATCCACAAGGCGCACATTGACATCCAGTCCTTCGGCAACCTTGATTTGAACCGCGTTATTGGGTACGAATTTTGGCTCCGTAGTCATGATTGTTTTGCCAGCTGCGCTCTGTGGCAGTTCATCAACTGCCCTCGCGCGGTCTGCCTCGTTTGTGATGTTTGGCAACACAATCGTTTCCATGAAACGTTTGATAAATGTTGATTTACCCGTCCGGACTGCGCCGACAACCCCGAGATAGATATCCCCTCCGGTCCGCTCGGCAATGTCCTTAAAAATGTCCACTTTCTCCAATGAAATCCCCTCCCTAAATTACTCCGAAGGAAAAATGCTAAAGAGCATCCGCTTCGTTTTTTCAATCAGAAGACTGAAATCCCTGCAACGGTAGAGCCGCCTTTGTGAGTGCCCGGAAGTCGTCCGCCGCCGAACGTTGCATTCTGATGAAACCGGCGAAAGCGGCGTTAACTCGTACATGCAATTGGACTAGTATCATCTTATGTATCCGTATGCAGCATTATGACGCGTTTTTTGTTTTTTTCTCAAGGTAGTGACCTTATGAGAATCGCCTTCTCTCGGACTGCGCGTCTTTATTTCAATCTACTTTATGTGCAAGGCGAAGCATTTATGACCTTTCCATTGATTTGTAATTGGTGGTGTTCGGCGAGCCTTACGAAAGTTATACTTAAGAGGAAACCATTATAAACAGAGCAGAGCATAGAAAAGAGATGAGCAGAGAAAGGTGAGATGAGTGTGGCACAGATCAAGATTTACGGATTGAGAGACCAACTGAATCCAATAAAAGAGCAGCTTTCACAAGTCATACATTCCGTTACGATGGATGTCTTGGGATTACCCGAGAACAAGAAGTTTCATCGGTACTTCCCTATGGAGACGGAGGACTTCCTCTTCTCTCCGGATCGTTCAGCAAATTATACAATTATTGAAATTAGCATGTTCGAGGGCCGATCCGATCTGTCGAAGAGAGAACTCTTGATGCAATTATTCTCAAGGTTAAATGATCAATTGAATTTGTCAGCCATGGATGTGGAGATTACCCTGTTCGAAACGCCGCGCAGTCATTGGGGGATTCGTGGATTGCCTGGAGATGAGCTTGACTTGTCTTATCAAGTGGATGTCTGAACAAAGTATTCTGAACTTTTTCTTGTTTACTCTGAATTGCAGATGAACCTGTCATTAAAAAAGGGATGTCCCGTAAGTCATGAGCATGACGGCGGACGTCCCTTTTAGCGTTATTGTGGTCTAACGAACCTGTGCACGTTACTTAATGAAGTTAGTGTTAAGCAAAATCAACTCGCTCTTTAATCACTTTGTGCAACCAGGGCATTATTTTCCCAAGCGTAAGCAACCGATTTTACAGGAACAAAGTAAGAATGCTCCAGCAGCACTTCACGCATATCCCCTGCTTCCGTCGGGGTATTTTCCGACTTCTCTACTGCCTGCATAATGTCAAAGGCGTAATCCACATAAACATTGCCCTCATCGTCCATCATCAAAGGAAGCTCCTGACCCGAGTATACACTGTTGAGCGTAACCACTGGAGATCCAGCCTGTGCGGCTTGTTCCATATCGACAGCATATAGCCCCGGATACAGTTTTTCCCCACTTGGCAGTTGATTATTATGTACAGATTTGTATTGATTGACCATTCGCTGGACATCATTAACTTTCTGCACTGTTTGCAGATCCATAACTTTGACAGTCGGCTTCACTTCTTCATCCTGGATGATAAAGTAAGCGCTCCCACCGCTCTCAAAAGCAGTTCCAGGAATTTCATCCAAATATCCCTGCTGTTTCAGCTTGGACAGATCGACTCTAAATTTTTCATATTTAGGTGTTTCCATATCTGCATTAACGATGGGCAATATCCCCTGATCCTGTTGGAATGCTTCTACTGCCGTCTGGATCCGACTTATACTTTCCCTGTAAGCAACCTTGGGATCAGCATTACTCTGGGATTGATACATGCAACCACTCGCTGTCAACGCAAACAGCAGGAGTAACAGCAGACACGTCATCTGCTGCTTTGCACGCCGCCGTCCGCTTAACTTCACGTATTTCCACTTCTCCCCATTCATCCGTATCCTCCTCGAATCGTTCCCTTCAGGTCTACTTAGAACCAGTCATCCTCTTCCTGCTGACGCTCTAATTGTTTGCGAATTGCCGCCTTCAGGGGATCCTCCGGTACGTGAACTGCCATTGATCCCCTTACCTTCGCTTGACAAGCAAGCCGAGTCCCTGCATCCAATAGCGAACCCAGCTTATGCTTCTCTGCATCCGTTGGTAGGTGCAGTGCTGCAAGATGCTCTGCGTCCACTTTCACCTTACACATCAGGCAGGCTGCCTTACCATCGCATCGGGTCGGTATTTTTACACCTGCACGTCGTGCAGCATTTAGCAGTGTTACCCCAGGTTTTATCCGAATCGTTTTGTTTTGTGGTAAAAATGTAATCGTGTAATCCATTATTTGTCCTCCCTCAGCCTACTGGGTCCATTCAAAACCAACAAGCTCTTCCACTTCTGCTCTGAAACGGCTTGTCCATACATTTTGCTGCCCCAATAAAACCATTAGAGGTTGATGCAATTCTGGCCTCTGCCGAATCTGTCTTGCAATGGGTTCATAACGATCAGCTCGACCTCTCAGCAGATTGAATAACAGCTCATGAGCAAGCGGCATCAGTCTTACGGAGTAGGCACCGACCTTGGCTTCAGTTGCATACTTCACCAAGACATGTTCAATCTCAATGCGATACCAGCTTTTTCTTGACCATACTTCGAACCCCCCAACCAGCTCCAACGCACAATTCCCCACCTGATAATGACTGAGGAGTGATGCGTAAGGTCCAGTCCTATCTACTACCGGCTCGTCCAACCCCACTCCAGGAGCAGATTTATGCAGTTCTTTGGCTGCGGTGATATCGGCGTAAATATCAATATCTCTGGGAGGCTGCAGTAACTCCACCTGCTGAAGCAATAGACCACAACTTCCCCCAAGCAACCATGTGTAAGGCTCTGTACTCCAGGCTTTCGCCGTTTCCAGCAAAGCCGCGTGCAATTCCGGAAAGCGTTCTGTCCGATCCTCCGTTTCATGCGGCCCCATCGGCTCACCTTCCCCTCATCCGTTTTCGTTGTGTCAGTTCTTATGATGTGTTTATGCGGATGTTATCTCTCAGGTTAGGAGGATCAGGTCAGAGAAGCAATTCCGCCGAAAAAACCAATCAGCATAATTAGAAAAGCAATTAAAGAAAGAATTCCTCGTACAATGCCTTTTGTTTTGGCACGAGCAAACGTAATCAGGAATACAGATAGTCCCATAATGAGGATGGCGACCAAAGACAGCCACATCTTGTCCATTGCGCTCATAATCCAGAAGTCTCCCCTTCAATCCGTTATTCATCACTGACACTGTGACAATTGCAATTATTATAACACGAAACTCGGCCCAACTTTCCAAAAAAAAGACAAAAAGCAAGTCGGCAGAGGCCGACTCGTCTTTTTGTCTTGCTCGACAACCTGCCAGGGCAGGTGCGATCTATTATTTTTTCATCATCATTTTCATTAATGATTCCATACTGTTTGGGTTTAATCCGCTTTTTTTGACGGCACTTACAATGTCCTGAACGGTATCTTCAGATACTGGTACTTTCGCCATAGCGGATACCTGCTTGATCAATTGGCGCAACTGAGCTTCATTCTGCATGGTGGACGGTTTCACTGTACTCGCCAATTTCTTGACGGCACCTTCTGTGATTGTTTTGCCTGTTTTTTTGTTGATCGCCTTCAGCGCATCTTTGGAAATGTTGTTACCCATTCGTCTCCCCTCCTCCGGTAATACTCATGTGTATAGTATGAGTGCACCGCAGAAAAGGTGAATAAGCTTACCGTTTCGAAGAATTTGCCTATATCGCCCTCAAATCCATATTATGAGTGCCATTGCTCCCAGGTTTCAAGCGTCATGACTTCCATTTCGGTTTTCGGATCACGTCCCATTAAGGCTTCAACCGCAGCCCGCGGCTCTCTTTCCTGAAAAAGAACGTGATACAGCTGATCTGCAATCGGCATTTGAACACCGTATTTCTGAGAAATGAAGTAGGCTGCCTGCGTGGTTCGAATGCCTTCCACCACCATGCCCATGGAATTCAAAACATCGTCCAGTTTTTGTCCTTGACCCAGCATGGACCCCGCTCTCCAGTTACGACTGTGCTGGCTTGTCGCGGTCACGACCAGATCGCCGATCCCTGCAAGCCCCGAAAATGTAAGCGGATTTGCACCCATCTCCACACCTATACGGGTGATTTCAGCAAGTCCACGGGTTAACAAGGCAGCCTTCGCATTGTCACCAAAATTAAGCCCATCGGACATCCCCGCACCAAGAGCAATGATGTTCTTGAACGCTCCTGCCAATTCAACACCCAGCATATCGCGATTCGTATAGACACGGAAATAGGCATTCATGAACAAACCTTGGGCTGCCTCGGCAAAAGCTTTGTCCAATGAAGCTACAACAACCGTTGTTGGGCAACGCTTTACCACTTCTTCCGCATGGCTTGGACCGGAGAGTACAACGATATGTCCTTCTTCACATCCAAGTTCTTCCGAAATGACGGTGGACATTCGTTTCAGGCTCTCCGTTTCAAAGCCCTTGGTTGCATGAATAATTAACATTTCCGGTTTGTAATACGCCTTAAGCTGGTGTGCCACCGAACGCATCGCCGATGAAGGAGCAACAATTAACACCGCTGAAGCCCCTTCCACTGCCGTTGCCATATCCGTTGTTGCATGAATACGGGGTGACAGCTCTGCATCGGGAAGGTAGCGTTGATTGGTATGTTTATTATTGATCTCTGCGGCCTGGTCTTCGCCACGTGTCCACATGAAAACGTCCAACTGATTGGCAGCCAATACACTGGCGAGTGCAGTTCCCCAACTGCCTGCAACCAGAACAGCAACTTTTTTAGACAACGCGTTTTCCCCCTCCAGGGTTTTTCGATCCCAATTTATTTTCCTGTCCTTTGGCGAGCTTCGCAATGTTGGTACGATGTCTCCAGAACGCAAACAGACAAATAATCAGACTCCCCCAGAAGATACTCATCGAATATCCGGGTAACACAAGGATGAAGAGCGGTGTCAAAGCTACAAAAATCAAGGAGCCCAGTGAAACATACCGTGTCATTACGATGGACAGGATCGCAAATACTCCGGCACAAAGCGCAGGAACAAGAGCAAGAGTCACGAGCACACCAATGGCTGTCGCGATGCCTTTTCCTCCACGGAAACGGAAGTACAGCGGCCAGTTATGTCCCGCAATAGCAGCAATCCCACTGAGTGCAGGAATCCAATCGGAACCGTTACTGAGCCAAACCCCAATCCAAACAGCCGCAATACCTTTAAGTACATCCAGCAGCAGTACGAGAATTGCCGGTCCCTTACCCAATATCCGCAATGTATTGGTAGCACCAGCATTTCCGCTTCCGTGCTGACGGATATCGATCCCCCGTAGTGCTTTTGCAAGGAGGACACTAAAGCTGATTGAACCGAGCAAATAGCTCAGTACAATCGCTGCGATTTGTAAAATCACAAACTTCTCCCCTAACCTTCGTCGGACTTCCTCCGAGTAAATATACGAATAGGCGTCCCTTCAAAATCAAACGCTGCACGAATTTTATTCTCCAGGTAGCGTTCGTAAGAAAAGTGCATCAATTCCGGATCGTTCACAAAAATAACCATGGTTGGAGGTTTAACAGCAACCTGAGTTACATAGTTAATGCGCATTCTGCGTCCTTTATCTGTCGGTGGCGGATTAATCGCCACTGCATCAGAGACCACATCGTTGAGCAAATGCGTCTGAACACGCATGGAATGCTGCTGTGCTACACGTTGCACAACAGGCAATAATTTTTGTAAGCGTTGTTTCGTTTTAGCTGACAAAAATACCACCGGAGCGTAAGTCATAAATAGGAAATGGTCCCGAATTTTTTTCTCAAACTCGTTCATTGTTTTATCCGACTTTTCCACAACGTCCCATTTGTTTACAACAAACATAGAGGCTTTACCTGCTTCGAATGCATACCCAGCAATATGCTTGTCCTGTTCAATAATGCCTTCTTCGCCATTAATAACAATCAGAACCACATCTGCACGTTCAATGGCACGCATGGCACGCATCACGCTGTATTTCTCCGTCGTTTCATACACTTTACCGCGCTTACGCATACCTGCTGTATCAATCAGCACATAGCGCTGGCCGTCTTTTTCGAAGGGGGTATCAATTGCGTCACGCGTCGTTCCAGCAACATCACTGACAATAACACGTTCTTCGCCCAAAATGGCGTTAACCAGTGAAGATTTCCCCACGTTAGGACGTCCGATCAGAGCTACACGAATGACATCGTCATCGTAAGTCTCTTCCTCAAGTTCAGGCAATTTCTCGACGATCGCATCGAGCAAATCACCTACACCCGTACCATGACTTCCCGATACTCCGATTGGATCACCAAATCCAAATCCATAAAACTCATAAATGAGCTCACTGCGCCCGATATTATCCACTTTGTTAACGGCTACAACGATAGGCTTGCCTGAGCGGTACAACATCTCTGCGACTTCTTCATCAGATTGCGTAATCCCTGCTTTTGCATCACACATGAATACAATAACATCCGCTTCTTCAATGGCGAGCTCTGCCTGCATCCGGATTGATTTTAGAATGACGTCCTCGCCGTCGATTTCGATACCACCGGTATCAATAATGCTAAATGGTTTACCGTTCCATTCACCGATTCCGTAGATCCGGTCACGGGTAATGCCCGGCTTGTCTTCCACAATGGCCAATCTGTCGCCGATAATCCGATTAAAAATGGTGGATTTGCCCACATTCGGTCGCCCGACAATTGCCACAACGGGTCTTGCCATACATTCCACTCCTCCTGTCCATACTTACGATACTCATCATAGCAAAAAACACCTGTCTTGGCTAACGTTTCATGCCGTTATACTCGCAATAACAACAATCGGCGAACCCGCTTGGGCTCGCCGATCTTGCTTTTATTGTTCAGCAAAATATGCAGTATATAACTAAGAACCATGCACAGATAACTTATTTGAATTTGCTGAGTTTGTCACCGAAGCGTTCGCCGAGCGTGATACTCAGACCTTGATTGCTCATGGAAACGTTCGGGTTATTGATTTCTTCACGTGGAGCGTTGTTTCTTGCTGGTCTTTCCGATTTAGGCGCTTGTGCAGGAGCTTCTTCTGTTTCTTTGATGCTCAGGCTTACACGTTGCTCAGAAGGGTTCATGTCCAAGATTTTAACTTGAACTTCTTGTCCTTCTTTCAGCACTTCATGAGGAGTGCCGATGTGTTTGTGGGAGATTTGCGAGATATGCACAAGTCCCTCTACACCAGGAGCGATTTCAACAAAAGCACCGAAGTCAACCAGACGTTTTACAACACCTGTTACGATATCGCTGGAGTTGAATTTGTCGCCAGCTGTTTCCCAAGGACCTGGTTGAACAGCTTTCATGCTCAGGCTGATTTTACCTTTTTCAGGGTCAACTTTCAGCACTTTTACGTTTACTTTATCGCCTTCAGACAGAACGTCCGATGGTTTGTCAACGTGTGTCCAAGCCAGCTCGGATACGTGAACCAATCCGTCTACTCCGCCTACATCAACAAAAGCACCAAATTGAGTCAAGCGTTGTACCGTACCTTCGATGACTTGACCTTCTTGCAAACCAGCCATAACCGTTGCTTTGTTTGCTTCGAATTCTTGCTCCAATACGTCTTTTTGGGAAAGGATCACTTTGTTGTTCTCACGGTCGATCTCTTTCACTTTAACACGCAATGTGCGTCCTTTGTAATCGCTGAAATCTTCAACGAAATGGCGTTCTACCATGGAAGCCGGGATAAATCCGCGTACGCCCACATCTGCTACCAGACCGCCTTTAACAACGTCAGCTACAACAACTTCGAATACGTCTTGGTCTTCAAAATGCTTTTGCAATACGTCCCAAGCGTTTTCGCTGTCGATTGCACGTTTGGACAGAACGAGTTTTTCTTTCTCGTCATCGATGCTAAGTACTTTAGCTTCAACTTCTTGTCCAACTTCAACTGCATCAGACGCGCTGTCTACATGTAAAGAAGACAGTTCACGAATTGGAATTACACCGTCATATTTATATCCAATGCTCACATAGGCTTGGTTATCTTCCAATTTGACGATGGTTCCTTTTACGGTATCTCCTTTTTTCAAGGAAACGAATTGATCCAACTCATCTTGGGTTGCTTCTTGATTTTTCATTTCTTCCGACATGTCAAATACCCTCCTCAATTCAAAAACCCCATTATATTCAAACCTGCCTGTAGCAGAGTTCAAAACACTTTCAGAACAGAATGCATAGCTTAGCTTCCCTCAAAAAAATGGAAACATGCACTCCGTTGTCCTACGTCACCTTGCTTACTTGCTCGGCACGCCCGTTTCCACCATTTCGTTAATCTTGGACATAATCTTCTCCGTCGCTCTCTCCAGAGCATCTCCGGATGGATCTTCTTTGAACTCGTCCAAATTAACAGGTGCTCCATACACAACTTTCATCTTACGAAAAACCTTGTAGTTACCGATAATAGCAGTAGGAATAACAGTAGCACCACTTCGGAGAGCAAAGCTTGCTGCCCCTTTTTTACCGATGCCTCCATCATTATGACGGCTCCCTGAAGGGAAAATACCGAGCACTTGACCATCACGCAAAATGTTGAGCGAGGTCTTGATGGACTCCTTGCTGACACCTCCGCGTTTAACGGGGAAGGCGCCTACGGCTTTGATAATTCGGCCAAAGACCGGAATATCAAACAACTCGCTTTTGGCCATAAAACGCACCTGACGGCTAATCTTGATACCCACCGTTGGAGGGTCAAAGTTACTGATATGATTAGAACATAAAAGTACGCCGCCTTCTTTCGGGATGTTCTCCCGTCCAACAGCTTCCAGGCGGAAAAGAAGGGTGTAAATGATCCGCAGTAATGTGCTGCAAAATGTGTAAATCATAGACCGATCTCTCCTCTGACCATTGTGCAATAAGACACGATTTTGTCAACCACTTCATGGATGCTCATCTTGGTTGTATCGAGCACTGTAGCGTCCTCAGCACAACGAAGCGGGGAAATTTCCCGACCTTCATCCAATTTGTCACGGGTGGCAATGTCTCGCTCAAGTTGCTGCAACGTCAGTCCTTCAGAGGGGTCCAGTTCTTTGAAGCGGCGAAGTGCACGCTCTTCCACACTGGCAGTCATGAAGATTTTCACTTCCGCATCGGGCAATACTGTCGTTCCGATATCGCGTCCATCCATGACGACGCCCTTGCGCAAAGCCATTTGCCGCTGTGTATCCACTAATTGTGTACGCAGCCCCTCGATTTGCGCATATCGGGACACGATTCCCGTCACTTCACGGGAGCGGATTTCCGAGGTTACATCTTCCCCATTACAGAACACTTTCTGTCCGTCGGGATCCGGTTGTAAATCAATAACCAGCTTTTGGGTTTCCTGAAGCACCTCTGGCACATCTTCCGGAGAGATTCCTTTCCGAAGCATATGCAGGGTTACCGCACGGTACATTGCGCCAGTGTCGACATATATATACGCGAGCGCTTCTGCAACCAATCGGGCCACCGTGCTTTTCCCGGCACCGGCAGGTCCGTCAATTGCAACGTTCATTTTCCCGTTCTCTGATGTGTTCTGGCTTGCCAACGGGGCATTCCTCCTCAAACGATAAGCCTCAATAAAAAAACAGGCATTGCCTGCATCGTCAAAATTATACCACACTATACACATGGATGCAAAAACAGACAAATCAGTGATGCTCCTGATCGTTTACCATTTGCACCTGAATTGGTGTACCTTCCAAACGGTCAATCCTCGTCATATTCTTTTTCAAATCAGGCACTTGAAGTAATAATTGATATATCACAAGCAGGATCAAAAGGAGCATGATCAGCTTCATAACCCTTCTCTCCATCCTCATGGATAACACATAATACAGGCGTTTGTATCTTCGGGATGCATGACGATTGTTCATGGAGCCGAACCTCCGTTTTTCCATTACCGTTCCCACTACTGTCCCTTTTTATCCCAGACAAACAACATTTTATTTCGTTCGATAATCTAATTGTCGTTCAAAACAAAACTTGATGATCTTCTGTCGTTCCGAATCTGTAATCTGCACGAACTTTAACATGCATAGCTGTCTGCCTGTTTCCAGTGTTTTGATTCGAACCACTTCAGCTTCAAAATTCGCATGTTCAATTGCTGCATTACGATAGGGAATCAGCAACCAGCATTTCAGCTTCTGTCCTTCAGCAATGATAAAGCCGGGTTCACCGTATATGGATAACCCACCGCCCCCAATATCTTCAGTCAACCCTACTGCACGGGTCAAATCTTCACTCTGGATGGCCATTTCAAGATTTGCATGGACACGCAAAAAACTGCGACGCTGGATTTTGGTAATGTCATCCGGTAATGGCTTGCGGATTCGTACAAGCCGGACAACGTCTTCTTCAAATCCGGTCACGTACGTGTTGAAATAATGACGGACCCCATCTTCCGTAATATAAGAAATGGACAACTCCTCGCCAAAAAACAACCTTTTCAGCCGACTGCTTCCTTGCTGCATCGGAACTTCGATCAGAAAACTGTTATCGTCTACATCTGCAATGCGTGATTTGTACTCTTTGCTTTCCTCTTTTTCATCTGCAGAGGCAATCTGGATGTATAGAACTTCATTTATTTTGGGAAACAAGCTGTTCACCGCCACCTTAGCTTTTATGTTCATATCGTATGTACAAGGACTATTATACCATGACCTTTCTCATAGTGAACAACAAAAAACAGACCACCACGTGGTCTGTTTGATAATCTATTTGTACTCCTAAAACGCCCCCGGCTTTGGATATCAGGTGGTTTCATTCACCGGTTTGATTTCTTCAACGGCTTCTTCCACACCTGTATCGGCGTTGATGTAAATTTTATATTTTGCACCATTAATCCGACCACCGAATTCGTAACAAAGAACTTCTTTGCTGTAATCATTCTTAATGAGTGACTTACGTGCATAGCTCTCCTTAAAATCCGGATTCAGCTTCTTGCGAGCCTGTTCGACGGTGAGAGCTGCTTTGGGAATCTCACGCTTCTTCTGATGTTCATATACAAAATCACTTGCCTGGAACCCGGTAACGTCCCCGGTATCAAGTCCTACCCGAACGGACATTTTTTCCGGATAAATCAACGTATCGCCTTGCTTGCGTACATAAGTCAAGTTGCCCAGATTGCCATATTCGTCATAATTGACAGCCTTCATATCCTTATAACCCTTATTGGAAAGGAATTGATCCGCTTTTGACATGGCATCCTTACGGCTTACTTTCTTTGCTCCAATGGGACGAGTGTCACTGTAAGAGATAAGCATACCGCCATTACGCGTGAAATCCATCATTAATTTACTGTCTTTGGATTGATCAATCGTGGCTGTATAGGATTCCCAGTCTGTACCTTTGCCGTTTTCCTGCACCTGGATCTTGCCATTCTCGGCATTGGAGAACTTGGCTGCTTTAGTTTGTATCTGCTCCTTGGTCATAGGCAATCCATCGAGCTTCTTCACCGAACGTTTGGCATATATACTGGAAACTGAAGGTCCCCAATCAAGCTCAGGGTATTCCTGAACCTTTTTGTTCACCGTCCGGAATCCGTCGACGATGCTATTGTCCATCGTTTGTTGTTCCGTTGCCATTGCTGACTCGGCATCCATCCAGCGTAAGCGATCGTTAATAACCTTCTGCTGTACATCCTGCAGATTTTTGGTTATCTCGGATGAATTCGCATACAGTTTCTTCAGGTTGCCCATTTCTTTTTCACTTAAAGGTTCATTTGTCAAATCACGCATGGACGCCTGATAAGCAAAGTTTGAAATACGGGAGAGAAATTCCTCCGTTTCATTAAACGGCAGCATCGTGAGCGGCAGTTGATTTATCTCATTTTGCGCTTCACTGGTAAGCCGCCACACGTTCATCAAACCTTTGCGATGCATTCCCTGGGACGTAGCATGAACAGCCAAAGTATTCCCAATCTCCGAATGCAATTTGTCCATATGAAAAGATAAATCGTGAAAAGCACGCTGATATTGATTCTCTGCTTTGATCAGAATTGCATTTTTCTCTTGGTTCTCTTGGTATCCCCATACGAGAGCACCGATCAGCAAAACTGCAAATATCGGGAACATAACTGAACTTAAACGTTTATACATCGGTAGAGTCTCCTTTCTTCTAAGCCACTACCTCTATTGTGGATCGAAGAAAGACCTCTTATGCATGCGATTTCCAGTCAGCCCAATAAGGGTCCGTAATTATTGGTTCATATTGTTCGTTTAATTCAGCTGAACCCAGGTCGTACCGCCATCTTCCTCAATTTCAAACTGATCCCGATTATCGCATAGACATTGTTTGAAGCCGGTCTCAATTCTCCCTCGCTCCTTCTTGCCTCGCAGCGTAAAACGTTCTCCACATTGTTTGCATCTGATTTTGATCTTGATTCTCATCACGCATATCCCCGTTTCTATTTGTCTTTCCCCGGAGATATTTAATATTGTGCAACAAAAAACACACCGGGGCATCAGGCGCAGGTTGCGCTCCATGTCCACCAGTGTGTCCGAATTTTTATAATTTAATCTCTTCCTCACGCTTCACAAAACGAAAAGGAGAACGGTTATTGGCCCTTGTAATCTTCCCGATCGCTCCGTACCATAAGCCAGCCATCAGTGGGGCTATGAACCACAACCAATGATTCACCATGGTGTTCATGATGACATCGTAAAGCGCATGCCAGAAAAACGGCAGGATGAGTGAAAGCATAAGAAACCAGCGTTTTTTCTTACCTTCCGTGAACTTGGCCCGCCCCATGTAATAACCCATAATGACGGCAAACATGGCGTGACCCGATACCGGAAGCAACGCTCGAATAAACATGGCTGAGACGGAAGCATTCCCCGCAAAGGCATACAACACATTCTCTACTGTAGCAAATCCAAGTGAAACAGCAACGGAGTAAAGAATCCCGTCATAAGGCTCGTCGAACTCCGTGTGGTTATAGATAATATGATATATCACAAACCATTTGACGAACTCTTCGACTCCACCCGAAATCAGGATGGCTTCAACATAAGGATTATCTCCAAGCCAGATCATCATGCCACGTTGAATAATCATGACGGGCAGTACCATCAGAATCCCCATAAGAAAAACTCTAAATACCATGTGAAGAGGTTCGGAGTCATAACGGTCTTTCAGATAAAAGTATGTTAACAAGGCGAGACCCGGAGCTACTGCTGCCGCTAAAACCGAAAACAAAAGCACCGAAATTCCCTCCTCTGACTAAGACGCAGTTACAACTTGAGCTTATTCTTGACGTTTGAAGTGGGTGCAGATAACCTCAATCGCTTTTTCAGGCATAACGACCTTTCCATACTCTTCCATAACAGCTGGAGTAACGGAAGAGCCTTCACCGAATTCAGCAAGCAACGCAATCAATGCTGCATGTTTGGTGGAATCCACGTCATCCGGTTCCAAATGCAAAAACCACTTGTCTTTATAGGAATAAAGTCTTCCCGCATCCGTTACGTGCTGACGCAACATATGTGCAGCCTCAATAAGCACTTCAAAATCCTTAAATGCATAGACGATGGAATCACTTTGCTCAAGTGTAACTTCCATCTCATAAACTTCTTCAGGCAGATCATCCTCATTACCTGAACCATATTGTTGCGGATCATATTTCCCCCGGGTGACAATGACAACCATCCCTTGAGCGGGAAGTGCGAATACTTCGACAGCAAGTGGACCTGTAGCATCAAATCCAAGTTCGGAATAAGCCTGGTCCATCATTTCAGTGAACAGTTCATGAACTTTAGGTATTTCCTGCCACATATCTTCTTTTTGTATTCCGCGCTCGCTCAGATCGTCAAAGGTCAGGAAAATCCGTATCTTATCGTGACTTAATCGTTCTATTTTCATACAGGATCTCCCCTTTATAAGCAAGTCTTATAACAGATTATGATGCACAAAACAATATGTGCTGAAAATAAATCTATGTAGTTATGTTATCATTTTATACCTGCAAATGCACGAAGTAAAATCGACAAAAAAAGAATCATTCCACATCAAAACAGGACTGTGGATGATTCTAATGGTGAGTTTTGGTTTATAAACCCGGTACTGTTGTGTTTGTTTGAGTTAAAATCTGCTCAACTTCATGTTTAACATCTGGATTGGTGCGAATAAAATCCTTTAACATGTTCATGTTCTCTTCTTTTTCCTGCGGAGTAACTGTTCTGGTTGTCTTTTTAAGCGAGTTCTTGTGTGACTCATTACCATGTTCATTTGGTTTGGAGCTAAATCCGTCCATGCCCGGGAATGTCATCTCCATCATCTTATGTTTGGCCTGATTCATCATGCTGCGGGATGAACCGGAAGACAGCATTGGCATTTTTCCTTTGGAAAGCCAAGTGCTGGCTGCAACGCCAACTACAATACCCCAAAAAAAGGATGACGCCTTCATTACACCAACCTCCTCTTAATGTTAAAATCACAACTAGTGTTTGCGGGAGCGCGCCATATCATTCCCCATAAATACAGGAAAGCGAGTTGAAATCATGGTTAGACACACCGCCGCCTTAATTATGATTGCATGCATGCTGTTGTCAGCATGTGGAGCCAAAGAACAAACATCACCTGAAATCGCAAGGTCCAGCAACGAATCGGCCACTTCCACCCAGGACAAGCAGAACGGTCCAACTGCCACTGGCACAGAGGAAACTCATTCCACTGATTCCCAGTCCGAAGCGGATATAACATCTGAACAGGAAACACTCGGTGATGACGGGACAGAAGCAACTGCGGATAATTTTGAAAAAAAATATCACATGAACGCCAATTATTACATTAAGCCCAATGATAAAACGAGCGAAAGCAAAGTGGTTTTGCTGACATTTGATGATGGCCCCAAAGAAGAAAAAATGATTAACGGCTTAATCGACACATTGGATAAACATGAAGCGAAAGCGATATTTTTTGTTAACGGATACCGAGTGAAAAGTCATCCCGAGTTGTTAGAGATCATTCATAAACGTGGACAGGTAGTAGGAAATCATGCGTGGGATCATGAGGATCTGAAAAAAATGTCCAGTACAGCCGCTGCCAAGCAGGTCACGGATGTCCAAAAGATTGTGAAAGATACCATCGGCGTGGAGCCCCAGTTCTTCCGTCCACCCTTCGGCTCAGGTAATGAGGCTTTGAAAGCCACTGTCAAAAAGAATGGCATGTTGTATATGACATGGTCCAATGGTTCACTGGACTGGGACAAGAGTACCAAAAACAAACCGGAGAAAGTCATCCAGAATGTACTGGATCAATTAAATCCGGGTAGTAATATTTTGATGCATGAGCTGCCCTGGACTGTTGATGCACTCGATGAGTTGTTAACCAAACTTGAAAAGAAAGGCTACACATTTGTCGATCCCCGCTCAATTGAACTGGAAGCACGCTAAACTTCACTTCTTTGGCCAACACTCAGCTTAACCTAAGTAATTTGTTGGTATTGACATAAAGGAACATACAAAGTAAAACAAACAGCCTTGGTCCCATGCGGATCAAGGCTGTTTGTTTGAGAGCATTCGCAATGTAATGATATGCATTTCTGCGGGACAACAAAGTCTGAATGGCAAATGATTTGTGCCATATCCTTTGCTAACCAGCATTTTGCCTTCCTGCTCGGTATCATTACCATCTTTTTTCAAAGAGAACCACCCGCTGGATACCGAGCGGTACGCTTTGTTGAGAAAAACGGGGCCAAAGCCGGGTAGTACCAATTGTCCACCATGCGTGTGACCACTTAATATCAGATCGACGGGTTCATTCAAATGAAGAGCCTGTAGAGGATCGTGCACGATAGCGATTCTGCAATCTTTGGCATCCAGCTCTGCAAGCAGCGAATCCCCTCGCCGTGAACGATAATCAAATCCAACCAGGCTAAGTTTACTTTTGCCTTTGTGAAGATCGGCGATAGAATCTTGCAAAAGTTGAATGCCTGTATCCCGAAATATCTGTTCTAGCTGCACAGTTCCTGCTCTTTTATCATGGTTCCCATACACGGTATAAGCTGGTGCAATATATGATAGCAAGCTCATATTATGTCTGACAATGGGCCATGAAATTCCTTTTTCCGCAACGTCTCCCCCAATGATAACCCAGTCAACCTGGTTTCGAAGGTACTCCAGATCCTTCTGTTTCAGCCTGCGTTTATGGATATCCGATAAATACAGGATTTTGCTCCCATCAAAAGAAGATGGCAAATTCGGAACCTCAACCTCTTCGGAAACAATGTGGTGAAGATGCGCCTCACGCCACATATGAACCAGCAAGATAATCCCTGCCAAAATAATGACCAAACACCAGATCAACATTACCAAGGCCATGGAAGAAACGTATTCAGAGGAGGCGCTCCTTTTACTCCCCACCAAACAAGACTTATGGTAAGCAAAATAAATATAACTATGAGTGAGTTTACAAATCGTTTACTAAGCCGCAAACGCCGAGAAGGATGAAGCTCCGTCCGTGTAGGCAGCGTACCTGCTTCGGAAACGGATTCTTTCGGTGGGGTTTGTGCTTTATTGGTGCGTGCTGGTGCCCGCTGGGGGAGTACCGGACTTTCCAACGATGTTGTATACGATTTGCGTTGTGATCTTGGTATGGAGACAGAAGTGATCTGCGGGATGATGCCCACCTCCGCGGCAGCAGCTGATTCAACAACCAAATTGACTTGAGAAGTTTCAGTACGCTCAGATGTCTTTGTCTTTTCCGAGTTACGATGGCGCTGTCTGCCATATGTCTTCATTCTGCTTAATTGCTGATTCATGATCCCCTCCGAAAACGTATCGCTAATCCAGACACCAAATCAATAATAAAATGGCATAATATTGGCGCCCATAATGTGCCGGATTGCAAATAAATCCAACCCAATCCATAACTGGAAACAAACACCCAACCTGTTGGAATCCAATGCCGCAGATATCGGATATGGATCACTGCAAATATAATACTTGTCCAGTAAGGACCTATCGCATACTGTATGGCTCCACGAAATAACAATTCTTCGCAGACAGCAACGATGGCTGCTATGCATACAATATGCCCGATCGGACGCTGTCGAAACAGCATCTCGTTAATCCCCCCGTCGTCCATACTTTCTTGAGGAATGACATAGGACAGAACCAAGTCCATTACAAGCATTATGCCAGCAAGTCCAAGTCCCCACCACAAAAAATGGTAGCTGTCAGGCCATGCAAACACATCCAACAAATTTCGCTTCTGCAATAATATCCACACAACTCCAATAATCAGAGTCAAACCTTGTGTAAAATAAAGATTGATCAGGAGCAAACGCTCGGTAAGCTGCTGTGGTTCAGCCTTCTGAATCTTGAACTTGGGAAACTTCAACTTTTTCATCGATGTGTCTGTCCTCTTGACTTATATTTGATGGATAACAAGATCGTTGTCCAATCGGATAGTATACTAAATGATAGCCAAAAAACCAAATAGGTTCAAGGCCTGCCCCAAGTCCCGGTTTCTCTGCGTAGCCATGCCCGATGAATTAGTTCATTAATGCAATAAAATCCGATTCACAAAACAGCTTGTTATCAAGCTGTTCTTATCGATTAATGATCCCAATTGCTAACATTTATGTGCTTTGTCTGCGACTGAAGAAAATGACATTCGTAAATAGGATTAAAACATTTAAGCCTATTGACATGCTCATGTCAGCCATGATACATTATGAAAAAATTAGTCAAGTTAAACACGATGATGGAAAAAAGATGTTGCCTAGTCTTACAGAGAGCCGATGGATGGTGTAAATCGGTGGCAGGCAGATGATCTTGAGCGCTCCTGAGTTATTGCATTGAAATTGGAGTAGGTGCAATCGGTTTAGACCCGTTATCCTCTTCGGTCTTCATTGACCGCTAAGACTGCCGTTGCGAAACGGCGGTGAATTAGGGTGGTACCACGACAACTCTCGTCCCTTATTGCGCAAGCAGTATGTGGGTTGAGAGTTTTTTGATTTATTTTTAAGTACAGACGTGGAATTGCCCTATTCGCTACATCCTCTCCCTCTGCTGCGACACCGCGTTGTTGAGAGGAAGGATCGAAATGGTTTTAAGGAATACCTCTTTTATGAGGTCAGACCTTGACGATATAGATACACATACCAAGGAGGAAGAAACCATGTACAAAGTGTTAGTGTCGGACCCTATTAGTGATCTGGGTATCCAGCAGCTGGTGGATGCAAATGATGTTGTTGTTGAGAAGAAAACAGGTCTTAGCGAAGATGAACTTGTTGCCATTATCGGCAATTATGATGCCCTTCTGGTTCGTAGTCAGACTCGTGTTACGGATCGTATTATGACTGCAGGTACAAATCTTAAAGTCATCGGACGTGCTGGTGTAGGTGTAGATAACATTGATCTGGAAGCTGCTACACAACGCGGGATCATTGTTATAAATGCTCCTGACGGTAACACCATTACGACATGTGAGCATACATTTGCCATGATGATGGCACTTGCACGACATATTCCTCAAGCTTATGCCAAAACCATTCAAGGTACATGGGATCGTAAAACCTTCCTTGGTGTGGAATTAAGAAACAAAACACTGGGTGTACTCGGAATGGGACGGATTGGGAGCGAAGTTGCCAAAAGAGCTAAAGCGTTCGGTATGGATATTCTTGCATTCGACCCGTTCCTCACACAAGAGCGCGCAGAAAAACTGCAAGTTAAACTGGCCAGCGTGGATGACATCATTCGCAATGCTGACTTCATGACTGTACACACACCATTAACACCTGAAACACGTCATATGATTTCCCGGCCACAATTTGAAGTCATGAAAAAGGGAATGCGTATTATCAACTGTGCCCGTGGTGGAGTTGTTGATGAAATGGCACTTGTAGAAGCCATTGACGAAGGTATCGTTGCCGGTGCTGCGTTTGACGTTTTCGAGAGCGAGCCACCAGCTGCTGATCACCCGTTCCTGAATCACCCAAGCATTATAGTTACGCCTCACCTGGGTGCATCCACAGTAGAAGCCCAAGAAAACGTAGCTATTGATGTATCAGAACAAGTACTTCACATCCTGCGCAACGAACCGTTCAAAAACGCGGTTAACATGCCAGCTGTGGCTCCAACAGTAATGAACAAATTACAGCCGTACTTTAAACTGGGCGAAACACTGGGTAGCTTCGCGGCTCAGATCACTCAAAATGCCGTTCAGGAAATTCGGATCGACTATGCTGGAGACCTGTCTGAAGTGGATACTTCCCCTTTGACTCGTTACATTGTAAAAGGGATTCTGGCAAGACATTTAGGTGGAGAAGCCAATATTGTCAATTCCATGCATTTGGCTAAAGTGCGGGATCTCAATGTAGTGGTTAGCCAAACATCGACTACCAAAGGATTTACAAATCTGATTACCGTTACACTTGTAACGACTCAGGATGCCGAGGAGCGTCGCGTTGCGGGCACATTGCTTGCCGGTTACGGAGAACGAATCGTGCGTCTGGACAAATTCCCAGTGGATATTGCTCCGGAAAGTCACCAAATTCTGATCTCGCATAATGACAAACCAGGTATTATCGGACGAGTGGGAACCTTGCTCGGACAAAACGATGTGAACATCGCCTCAATGCAAGTAGGACGGAAAATTATCGGTGGAGCTGCTATCATGATTCTGACAGTCGACAAAGAAGTTCCAAAAGACGTGCTGGTTCAGCTCGCGGCTCTTCCAGAAATAAATACAGCTGTTGAAATTGTACTTTAACTAATTAAACAATTACCCCATAATCAAAAGAGGCAATCCCGAAAGGGACTGCCTCTTTTTTTTGGTTAACTTAACTGAATAATGTTTAGTGTCGCCCCCGGAGGAGATAGAACAGCTGTAGCAATAAGCCCAAATAATTGAAACTGGATTGTTGAACCAGCAGTAACAGTCACAATAAAATCAGATTGCAATTGACTGAGCGAAAGGGTTGGAGATACTACACTCGCCGGAATTGCGGTCCCGTTAAGCAAAATTCGAGATTGAATCGCGAGTGCGACTGTCAGATTTATTTTGTAAGAGATATAGTAACGACCTGCATTTGTAAGAGTGAAGGTGTCATTCGTCCCATTAACCGTTATGCCCGTTCCTATATTTTGGTTATTTGGCAAAGCAATGAGTGTGCCACCTAATATTACAACAATCGTACCATTCGTGTTTTCTGCGAAAGCCGAATTGGAAGTTACGGAAGTTCCTGTAGCACCTGTTACGCCTGTCGCTCCGGTGGCCCCTGTTGCGCCTGTAGCTCCTGTTCCTCCGGTTACACCTACGCCTGTCGCTCCCGTGACTCCCGTATCTCCAGTAACCCCAGTCGCTCCGGTGGTTCCTGTTGGCCCCGTATCTCCCGTACTTCCGGTTACACCGACGCCTGTGGCTCCCGTGACTCCCGTTTCTCCAGTGACCCCAGTCGCTCCGGTGACTCCGGTTGCCCCTGGGGCTCCTGTACTTCCAGTTACACCGATGCCTGTGACTCCCGTATCTCCAGTAACCCCAGTCGCTCCGGTGATTCCTGTTG
>NZ_BCNM01000022.1 GCF_001514495.1 Paenibacillus pabuli NBRC 13638 | reverse complement strand
TTCTCTTGGCCGGATTAATAATATATCATGTTCTCTTATTAATTACAACATATATTTATAAATTATTTTATCTATCTAATTAAGTTGATCAACTCTCCCTCTTCAACTCCGTATTTAAGCCTTTGGGTGCTGAAAGCTTAACCTTGCTTTGTTATGCTTCATTATTAATGAAGCATAACTATTCTCTCCTCTTATCACTACAATTACTTTTGACTCCATATGTACTCCAGCGGTTGATAAGCTAACGGTATCTCGCCATACGCCCTATGAATAATAAGGGATATCTTCATTGACTGTAATCCTAAACCCCAAGCGCTAATGAATAGTTGTACTCGCAGGGCTATAAAAACTTTTCTTCAATAATGTCACTACTTATAGTCGTAGCTTCACTTATATATTTCTGCCTATCATTGTAATAAAGGATATTGTTGAGTAATCCGTTTAATCTGCAAAATATCGATATAAGCTATTTTTGCGTATTCATGTACTTCATACATGCGCATATCTTTAATTCAGCGTTAACCCATCTTCCCTTTATGTATATACATGTTAGGCTTCACTTTTCCCATCAAATAGATGTGGACTTCAAGTTCATTATAATAATTTTCTCCTTTTTGAAGGTAATGATGCTAATGCATTTGCGCATTTATCATAAATGAACACAATAATGAAAGAAATGAGAAAATTTATGAAAATCTTTGGTTCTAAAGCATCATTTTCATTCCTTAAACTAACATTAATATAATGCCATTACGATATATCACATGGATACAAAGCACCATCCGCAGAGCAAATACGCATTCAGATGGCCACATTAGAAAAGGAGTGAACTATGTTGTTTGATAAGATACGGTGGAGTACTCTCCCCTTCTTTGCTAAAAATCTCGTTATTTCATTCGGCAGCATAACGCTAATTGGCGTTATCTTAATTACAGCTGGATATCAGTTTCAAAAAGGCATTTTGAGTCAACAACTGTATGATCAGGCTAAAGTTACAACACAAAAATGGTCTGATGATCTGGATACAGACAAAGTGCTTGAAGCGATAAAGGAGAAAAGTTATTCCGGACCTATTCAGAAAGAGTTAAGAGAATATCTCGATTCCATCCACGAGCTATATCCTAATATTGCACAGGCCTACATTTTTGGTACTGAATTAGAGGAAGGAAATCAGACGTCTATCATTGCGATACCTACCAACCTTCTGGAGCCTTTTGAGGAAGGCAATCTTTCAGCAGGTTCGATGTATCCATTACCAAAACAAAATGTCAATGCACTTGAAGGTATGAAAGTCGATGAGGAACCAGCCTTGAGCAGCTTTTATACCGATGAATATGGTACGTGGACAACCATTATGTACCCTATTAAAAACGCCGAGGGAAAAATGTACGCCGCCCTTTACTTCGATGTTGATGCAAACGCAATTCCCAAAGGACTTCATAAACTGATTACATACAGTAGCATTTTCCTTGTAGCTTTCCTGATTCTGTTTATGATCCTTCAGTATATCCTGTTGAAGAAAACACTTAAGCCGATCAACAACCTGATGAAAGGGATCGAGGCTGCAAGCTCGGGAAATCTGGACGTATCCATCCAAACTGGCCGAGATGACCTAGGAATTATTAATCAAAAATTCAATACAATGATTCAGCGTTTCAATGACACCATGTATAAAGTACAGACGACATCTTATCATCTTTCCGACTCATCCAGGAAACTGTTGGAAATTTCCGGTAAAAACAATGATAATATTCAATTGATTAGCAGTAACATCCGGGATATATCACTGGGACTTCGCTCTCAGGATAAGGCCAGCGTGGAAAGTGCCCGAGCAATGACGGAAATGTCTACCGTTGTACACACCATTGCCAGCAGTTCTGCAGATGTAGCGGATGAAGCCCTGAGCATGGAACAACGTTCTAATACAGGGCATGAAATCATGCAACAAGTCATTGAACAGATGCGCCTGATTTCAGGTGCGGTAAAGCATACATCGGAATCCATACAGTCTTTGGAAAGCCGCTCCAATGAGATTAGCAGCATCGTGAATATGATTACACAAATTGCCGAACAGACGAATTTGCTTGCTCTCAATGCTTCCATTGAAGCGGCACGTGTCGGTGAGGAAGGAAAAGGCTTCGCGGTTGTCGCAGGGGAAGTTCGAAAACTTGCCGAACAGTCCCAGGACTCGGCCAAACAGATCCGCACCTTGATTGATGGTATTCAGCGAGATATCCTTCAATCTGCCGAAGCCATGCAGCTTGGCTCTCAAGAAGTGGAGAAGGGATCTCATGTCACTATGGAGACGGGTCAATTCTTTGAGGATATTCTGACAGCTACGAATAAAGTCGCCAATCAGATTCAGGACATATCCAGTTCTACTGAAGAAATTTCAGCAAGCACCCAAGAGATGTCTGCCACTGCGGATGAATTATCGGCGAGCGTCAGTAAAGCAGCACATAGTAGTAAACAGATCGAACAATCCATCGCTGAACAAGAGACTTCCATGGCGTCCATCGTGACTGCTTCTGATGAGCTCTCGGCAGTATCGGAGCAATTACAAGAATTGATCTCATTCTTCAAAGTAAGAGCAAATTAGATTCCTTTTATTATTACCCTCTGCGGATTCAAGCCAAATTCACCGACGCGCCAATTAAATGTTGGAAGCTGACGGTTGAGTTTGGCTTTTCTTATGTAAAAAGCGATGCACGAAGGATTAAACCTTTTATGCATCGCTTTTGGATATGTCCTGATATTATTATAGAAAAAATTATTAATGCGGCGTCTGTACTGCTATTGCAGTGGACATTGACACTTGTTGAGCTGCTTCTTTTTGTAAACCTACTCTGAGCAAGGTAATCCCCCACGTTACAACCGAGATCAACAGCAGATGGAGCATGAATCCACCCACAGCTTCTCCACTATAGATCAAACGCATAAATCCCTGTACCCCATTGGAAGCGGGTAGAAAGTTTCCGATGTAACGGTAGAATGGCGCCAGCATCTCGGCTGGAATGATATTTCCTGCTGTCATCAACTGGAGTGGAACCATCGCTACATTAAATAGAGGGCCTGCATTACCAAACAGGGCAAAACTCATTTGTGTAAAACAAATACAAGCCAGACTCACCAGCACATGATACACATACAAAGCGCCGAAGGAGCTCGCAACATCTGTGAACTGAAGAGCTACTGTATCCACAATTAGGGGAACAATCACAGCTATACACAATAACAGCAATTGCCGTCCCCAGAAGATTTCCCATTTGGAATGGGTACGCTTCATGATATTCGACGTAATATTAAACTGAATATTCATAGTCATCGAAGCAATATAGGTGATAAAACCAAGAATCATGGGCAGCATCGATGTTGCAAAATCACTCACGCTGTTCGTTTTATTAATTTCAGCCTTCACAGGCCCTTCATTCATCTTCGCCATCGCTTGTCCAATAGCTACACTCAGTTCATCGCTGTTTATACTATCGTTATTGAGTGTCACTTGAACCTTGGATTCCAGAATCCCTTGACCCATTTGTGCAGTCATTCCGGTCGCAGCATGTTCCACAATGGATTTGGCTACATCGGCATTTCCCTGATTGATATAAAAGGGTAAGCTCGCCTCTGTGCCTCCTGCAATCTGGTCAGTGAATCCTTCCGGAATAACAATAACCATCGCATAGTTACCTGCATTCATCTGTTGCTCAGCTTCCTCGGCAGAACCCAGTACATTGACATGGAAAGGCGCGAGCGTTTCAATCTGCTTCTGCACCTCTTTTCCCTGTGTCCCGTCTTCGTTCACCAGAGCAACTTGAAGTTGATCCACTCTCTCCGTGGCTTGATGATAACCCGTCATCCAGATCACAACAAATAACAGCGGAACAATCAATGCAAAAACCAATCCTATTTTTGTCTGTGGCACTTTAAGAAAATCTTTGAAGCTTCTCATTCGTTCACGACTCCCATTAGTTAAAATTAAAATAATTGCACTACATATATATGCACATGCACATAATTGGCCAAAAAAATTTATTTCATCTTCTCATAGATGCGATTCATCACATTCATGAATGCTTCAAGCTCTTCAGAGGAACATTCGGCGAGTGCCTCTTGCTCTTGCTGTTTTGCCTTTGGTGACAGAACGTTATTCATTTCCAATCCTTCCGCCGTCAAATAAAGCAAAACGGCTCTTCGGTCCTGAGGATCTTCTTCTCTCGTCACCAGACCTTTGCGAATCAACTTGTCTATGATTTTGCCTACAGTTGTCTGGTCCCGTACCGTTAACTCAGCCAGTTTCTTCTGTGATATATGGCTTCCAGCCTTGCTCAATTCATTCAGAACTGCAAATTGTTCCGGAGTAATATCCTGTTCGCTCAGATTTCTGGTTGTTGTTTTTTTGTATGCCAGATACGTCCGTGACAGAATCAATCCAAGTGGATTTTCATCCATATTAACAGGCATGCTGATGCTCCTTTCTCTATATAGTAGCACTACCATCTAATTTGCGTAAGCTCTATATTATTACCATATTTACAATACTGTCAATTTAATTTTTTATCTTTTCAAGCAAAAAGAGACCCACCCGTTAGTCAGGCAGCTCTCTCCTCTGGCATCATCAAGCCATACTTACTCGGGCTTGCCACTTGAAGTTTCGGTATCGTCCTTCTTCTTTGTGCCTTTACTTTTATAAGGTTTCGGGGCACTTTTCGCCCGGTTAGCAGCGGCTTGCCAACGGTTCCAGCCTTTTTTACCCGTACCACGGCCGGTGCCGCCTTTTCCTTTTGCATTGCTCATGTTATCACTCCAATAATCCTGTATATGCTTAAAAATGACCGTCCTCGGTAACTTATTATGCAACCCAGCCCATCTAATTCACTTCCAGCATTTCTTATTATACCAAAAATCCACGTCTTTACGTCCATTTCCATAAATCATTGTATTGTTATTCTGTTATGAAAGCGGTATAGTGGACATAATTGAAAGAGGAAGCTGCGTCTTCTTCGGGATTGTTACTGGTAAGCAGGCGATACCCAAACCAAGGCTATTAAGCCTTAGTTTGGGTTTTTTGTTTTTATTACGACCAATTGAGGTGAAACACATATATGATCATCCGTCAGATTTTTAACAACAATGTCATCCGGGCTGAGAACCAGGTTGGTCACGAATTTGTTGTCATTGGCAACGGTCTTGGCTTCAAAAAGAAAAACGGACAGCCCGTGGATGAGGATAAAATCGAAAAAACCTTTGTGCTGAAATCGGATAAAATACCACAAAAATTAATCGATCTGATTGGGGAAACATCGGTCGAATATTTGAAGTTAGCGGACGAAATTGTGGGTCATGCCAAACAGGAAATGGGCGATATTTTTAGTGATAATATCTATATATCATTGATCGATCATATTCAGTTTGCCATTACCCGGTACCGTAAATCCGTCGGGCTGAAGAATTCCCTTTTGTGGCAGATCAAGAAGTTCTACAAAAAGGAGTTTGGGATTGGCATGAACGCTGTGGAGCTGATTCAGGAACAATTCGGCATCCAGATGGATGAACATGAGGCCAGCTTTATTGCGATGCATTTTGTAAACGCTCGTCAAGATGCTCAAGGCATGAAACAAACCGTTGAAATTACTGAAGTTATTGATGATATCTTCAACATTGTGACCAACCATTATCACATCGCCCTGGATGAAAATTCATTTAATTATTCCCGGTTTATTACCCATCTGCAATACTTTGTGCAGCGAATGTTGAGTAATGAACAGGAGCAATTTGCTTCAGGAGATAACTTTCTGTATGAGCAGGTGAAGGACAAATATAGCAAAGCATTTGAATGCACACAACGGATCAATCAGTACCTTGAAGACAAGTTTGAAAGCGCCATGTCCATTGATGAAAAGGTGTACTTGACGATCCATATTCAACGTGTCACTTCCCGTAACGAGTTGCTGGACGCGGAATAAAAAAAGCTTGCAAACGATTTCGGCGTCATATATAGTAGGTCTCACAACTTAACGACAAGGATTGTTACTGCTCAAGCAGGCGATACCTAAATGATTGGCAACAGCTCATCTTTCCGATGATCTAGCCATTCGTTTAGGTATTTTTTTGTTTTCAGGCAATCTTAACAACAAAGGAGAATGAACATGGATCATAAAAAAATGGGGGATGACATCGTTCGTCTCGTCGGCGGAGAAGCCAATATCAATGGTCTTGTCCACTGTGCGACCCGGCTGAGATTCGACCTGAAAGATTCGAAAAAGGCCGAACGCGAAACGCTTGAAAAACATGACGGCATTATTACCGTTGTCGAAAGCGGCGGCCAGTTCCAGGTTGTCATCGGTAGTAACGTGGCTCATGTATATGCGGAGATTATGAAAAACCGGGATTTTGGAGGAGATTCCTCCTCATCGGCTGAGTCCACAGGGGAAAAAACCTCGCTATTATCCAAAGTTTTTGAAATTATATCCGGAAGTTTCTCGCCGTTAATTCCGGCTATGGCAGGATCAGGTATGTTAAAAGCTTTGCTGACTGTCCTGACCATGCTCGGATGGATGTCTGATACAAGTGACACATACCTGATTTTATCTGCTGCCGGTAACGCTGTATTTTATTTCTTGCCCATTTTCCTCGGCATCACACTGGGTATGAAGCTGAAAGCCAATCCTTATGTAGCTGGTGTAATTGGTGCCGCTCTGATGGAACCGAGCTTCACGGGGCTCATGGATAAAGGCTCGGATGTATCGTTCCTGGGCATACCGGTTGTGATGATGAATTATTCAGCCAGCGTATTCCCAATCTTCATATCGATTAGTATCTACGCTGTTCTGGATAAGTTACTCAAGAAAATCATTTTGAAAGACCTGCAATTGTTCCTTGTACCAATGATTGCTTTGATGATTATGGTTCCGCTGTCCGCAATGGCCTTTGGACCATTTGGCACCACGGTAGGTGACTGGATCTCCTCCGGCGTAACTTGGCTCATCGGTGTCAGCGGTATACTATCAGGGGTTGTACTGGGTGGATTCATGACCTTCATGGTTGTCTTTGGACTCCACTGGGGCTTTACTCCAATCACGATACAAAATATCGGGGTTGGCGGCGATCCGATTGAAGCCATGGCTGCTGCAGCTGTATTTGCACAAATCGGTGTAGCTTTCGGTATTTTCCTGAAAGCCAAAAAGAACAAAACGCTGCGCACTCTCGCTGGCTCAACCAGCCTTACCGGTTTGCTTGCAGGAGTAACTGAACCAATCGTATACGGTCTGATCCTGCGTTATAAACGTGTGATTCCTATCGTGGTTATCGCAGGTGCGATCGGCGGTGCCATCAATGGTCACTTTGGTGTTAAAATGACTGCTTATGTGTTCCACAATATATTTGCCATTCCTGTCTATACACCAACGGTTGTCTACGTGATTGCGATTGCCTGCTCCTTTACGGTAGCCGCTGTATTAACCGTAATGTTTGGTTACGAAAGCAAAACCAAAGATACAGATTCCGTTAAAAACGAATCCGTCTCCAGCACATCGGCTGAAAGTACGCCGGTAGAGCTTCCTGTCGTACCTGAGACCAAAACAACGGAGATCAAGAAAGAACAAATTTATAGCCCGCTCACAGGTAAAGCCGTAGCACTGAGTACCATTAACGACCCAGCCTTTTCAACTGGTGCTATGGGCAAAGGTTTGGCGATTGTGCCTGAGATTGGTGAAGTTGTCGCTCCGGTAGACGGTGTTGTCACTTCCCTCTTCCCGACTGGACATGCCATTGGACTAACCACCAACGCAGGAACGGAAATCCTGATTCATGTTGGCATCAACACAGTAGCGCTGAAGGGAAAACACTTCTCTCCGGTTGTTCAGGAAGGTGATATCGTCAGACAGGGCGATCTGTTGATCCAGTTTGACATCGATAAGATCAAGGAAGCCGGATATGAAACCGTAACACCTGTCATTGTCACTCTAACGCAACAAGAAGTGGATGTGTTCGAAACAACTCAGGAACAGGTACAGAAAAATGATGTCCTGCTGACTCTCGTAGTCTGACCCAACTTATATTATACGAATTCAATTTAGGAGGAACTAACTATGAAACATACTCAACTGAAACCATTTCCTAAAGATTTTTTCTGGGGAGGTTCAACCTCTGCCTATCAGATTGAGGGAGCCTGGAATGAAGATGGTAAAGGCCCTTCTGTCATCGACATGGGGAATCATGTGGAAGGCGTAACCGACTTCAAGGTAACCAGTGATCACTATCATATGTACAAAGAAGATGTGGCGTTGCTCGCCGAAATGGGCTTTAAAGCCTACCGTTTCTCCATCGCATGGACACGCATCTATCCGCAAGGAGCGGGTGAGGTGAATCCGAAGGGACTCGCCTTTTACGATTCTCTCATTAATGAGTTAATTAAATACGGTATTGAACCCATTGTGACGATGTATCACTTCGATCTTCCTTATGCGCTTGAAGAAAAAGGCGGCTGGTCCAACCGAGCAACGATTGATGCTTTTGAACAATATGCCAAGACTCTTTATGAAAACTACGGAGATCGGGTTAAATATTGGCTGACCATCAACGAACAAAATATGCTAATCCTGCATCCTGGCTCTCTGGGTACACTGGATACAACACTTGTTGATCCGCAAAAAACACTGTATCAGCAAAATCATCACATGCTGGTTGCTCAAGCTAAAGCCATGGTCCTGTGTCATGAAATGCTGCCTGAAGCCAAGATTGGCCCAGCTCCTAATATCGGTGTAATTTACCCGGCGAGCTCCAAACCGGAAGACACACTCGCGGCTGATAACTATGCTGCCATTCGTAACTGGCTCTATCTCGATATGGCGGTATATGGACGTTATAATCATATTGCCTGGAGTTATCTCGAAGAGAAAGGATATACTCCCATCATTGAAGACGGAGATATGGACATCCTAGCTCAAGGAAAACCTGACTTTATTGCGTTCAACTATTATACTTCCCAAACGGTTGGTGAAAGCCTGAACGATGGTAATGACTTCTCCCATACAGGAGACCAGCATGAAATCGTAGGTGAACCGGGCGCATATAGAGGATCTGTGAATCCCAATTTGCAAAAAACGGAGTTTGGTTGGGAAATTGATCCCGTGGGCTTCCGCTCTACCCTGCGCCAGATCTACTCCCGTTATCACCTGCCATTGATTGTTACGGAAAATGGTCTGGGTGCCTTTGATAAACTGGAGGAAGGCGACGTGGTTAACGATCCATATCGTATTGAATTCTTCAATAAACATATCGAACAGATTCAACTGGCGATTACGGACGGCGTGGATGTATTTGGCTTCTGCCCTTGGTCTGCGATCGATCTGGTCAGCACACATCAAGGGTCGAGCAAACGTTATGGATTCATCTATGTGGATCGTGAGGAATTCGATATCAAGGAATTGAGACGTATCCGCAAACAGAGTTTCCACTGGTATCAAAAACTGATTGAAACGAATGGAGAAATTCGTTAATACACGCACTAATAAAAAAGTCGACTGCACATGAAACATGTGTAGTCGACTTTTTTGGTGTTGATGCATTGATATGGAAGCTTTCTTTTCCAATTATAAAATTACATTTCAGCCTTCGGTTGTTTTACCGCTTTGGCCCCTCTGAGTACTCGTAGGGATAACAGGAAACAGATCGCCAGAACGGCAGCTGCCGAAACATAAGGATAGTTAATATTCACATCGAACAGCGCTCCAGCTACGATTGGACCTGCGATATTCCCCAAACTGGTATACGCCGAGTTCAGTCCGGCCACAAAGCCCTGTTGTTCTTGTGCCAGTTTGGACATCTGTGTACTGATCGCCGGACGTAAAATATCCATACCCAGAAAGACGATAAACGTTACGACGAGAATCATCCAGTACGTACTTACAAACAAGGTCAACAGTACAAATACGGCTACAAATAACAGACAGACTGAAATGACCATCTTTTCACCAAATCGATTGAGCAACCAACCGATCAGGGATACTTGCACAACCGCACCTGCGATGGAACCAAATGTAATAATAAATGCAATGTCTTTGGTCGTGAAGCCAAACTTGTGATCCACAAATAGTGAAAATACCGTCTCATAGTTCGCTAGACCAAATGCCATAACAAATACAATAATCAAACTGAAAAAGTACGGTTCACGGTATGAATTCAGCAATTGGGATACCATACCCGGAGCTTTGGCCTTCGTTAAACCAGGGATAGGTTTACTTTGTTCTCCTGTACTTCGTGCAGATTCCGGCAAAATAATCAATGTAATGATGGATGCCAGCAAACCGGCAACCCCAGCGGCGTAGAATGGAATTCGAATGCCAAAGTCCGCAATGTATCCACCAATTCCCGGACCGATGATAAATCCGGTTGTAATCGCTGCATTAATCAAGCCCATACCTTTGCCGCGTTCTTCCTCTGTTGTAATATCTGCGGTGTAAGCCATAACCGCCGGGAAGATCATCGCCGCACCAATACCGCCTAACATCCGGGCTGCGAAGAGCAAGACTGGTGCATTGACCGCACCAAACATAAACTCGGATACGGCAAAGATCAGCATGCCGCCAACGATAATTTTTTTACGTCCCCATGTATCCGACCAACGACCCGCAAGCGGGGAGAACAGAAACTGGGTGAAGGAAAATGCCGCTACCAGCAATCCAACCGTGAATCCGGTGATATGCAGTAGATCCATATACGCAGGCATGATCGGTACAACCAGACCAATACCCGTAAAAACGAGAAAAATATTAAACATTAACAGCAGCAGTGCGCCCCTGTTCCGTGTTAGTAATGCCATGATTCCATCCTCCGTAGTTGTCAAAATGTTGCTTAAGCTTTATCTTTTGCAATCCCGTGCAAGAACACACTAGCGGCCTGGCGGTATAACGCAAGAGCCTGATCAGGCTCCATCCCCCGTGACATCTGACTAAGGCCAATAATGGTACTTTCCAATATGAGCGCGAGATTATCTACATTGTCTGCTTTGAACTCACCGCTCTCAATGCCTTGCTCTATCATTTGTTTATTAAATTGAATATGCCGCTCAAACATTAAGGAGATCCGCTCCTCAATATCATTTTCTTTCTTTTCCCCTGTGAAGAACTCATCAGCTGCCTTCGTCAGCGGGTGATTCATATCATCCATGACGAGTTGTTCCGCCAAACCATAAATTTTCTCCGTGGAGGTGCGATAGAGATGTTCTTTGGCCGCCCAACTCTCTTCCCACTCCCGGTCCCACTCATCGATTAGATAGAGGAACAGACCTTCCTTACTTTTAAAATGGTAATATATATTGCCTTTGCTGCTGCCCGTCGCAGCTACAATATCCTCAATGGACGTTGCTTTATAACCTTTTTGTACAAAAAGGGCTCTTGAGGCATCCGCAAGTTTCTTCTTGGTCTGCTCGGTTTGTAGTTGTTTTTTATTCATATTCATCCGTTTCACTCCACATCAATTCATCGTGCATACTGAACGTTCGTTCTGTATTTTAACAGATGCATCGAACTTAAGCAAACCAAAAAGGGAGTTGGCAGAATGGCCAGCTCCCCTTACGCGCTTTATTTCATTTTTTTACCTTGACCATGCAATATTTTCAGCTGACCATTCTCATACCCTATCTGATACGTAACCTTGTATTTCGTTGTTACATACTCGCCATCTCTACGCTCATCTGCTGTAATGACCGCCGTCACTTCCATCTCTTTATTTTCGTTAACCGTAGAGGCCAGATCACCGATGGTTACATAGCTCGTATTGATATACCCTTCGCGGAACTTGGCATATGTCGTCCCACTCTGCCATTCGCTGCCGAGCAATGCATAGGCGGTGACATAATCACTTAGATTCAGGCTCATATAGAAGTCCGTCACAAGTCCTTCCGCTTCCAATGATGCCGAAGATGCCTCCGATTGCTTATCCCCTACCGTCTGAACCGGTGTTCCACCGGAAGGTTTATTGGACCACGCCTGTACCTGCTTGAGTACACTGGTCATAGGAATGCTGAATCCAATTCCGCCCTCCTGTTCCACCACAGCTGAATTGATGCCGAGCACTTCGCCAGTCTCCGCACTAATCAGTGGTCCGCCGCTGTTACCATGGGTTATCGGAGCTGAGATCTGATAAAGATTGCTATAGATATACGGCGCTATTTCAAAACTGCGTCCTACACCGCTAATAATCCCCGTAGTTACAGTGTTCTCCAGCCCGAGCGGACTGCCCAGCGCCAGGATCTCGTCTCCGGTCTCGGCTTTGGACTTGGCAATGGATAGTGGTTTGACCTTTTTCAGATCCGGCACCCTGACAACGGCCACGTCCGTCTCATCCCCGATACCAATCACCGTTCCTTTATATTCCTCATGATTCAGGGTACGGACGGTCACTTCTTTTGAACCTTCCACCACATGTGCATTCGTAACGATATCCCCCTGATCATTGTAGAGAAAACCGGAACCCAATCCACTGCTGCTCTCAATCGTGACCACTTTCTTCTGGCTCTCTTCAATAATCTGTTTCCGCGTCTTCTTCTCGGGTTTCTTGGAAGCAGTCGCCGCTGCCGCGGTTTCCGTTTCCTTCGCAGCAACAACGGCCAGTCTGGGCCCATCCTGCAGCTGATCTGCTGAATGCTGATGTATCCAGAACACGCCTCCTGCTCCAGCAGCGATAATGATGGCACTGGATATGATCGTACTCCATGTTCGTTTGGCCATTTCCAACCTGTCCTCCTATTCCAGATACCACGTTGCATTCACAACAGAGACTTCCGCTTCCTGGTACACACCATAATAATACGTTTCAAAGAAACCTTCTTCTCCCACATCCAGCCAGCTCGGATACACATCCACATACGTCTGGCCCAGATAGGTACCGTCAGTACCATAAATATCAACCATAACCGTGACGGAAGAGATGGGCCGAGTGGCATTATTCACGATTGAACCGCTTATATACAGGTCGCCATACATATCAAGCGTCGCTTCTACGTTTACAATGCTCACCGCTGCTGTGCGGTTCTTCAGCTCTTCTTCTGCTGCCTGTTGCTCAGCCAGTTGAATACGTTCAGCTTCTGCCTTTTCAAAAGCCTTCTTCTCACTCAGCACCCGTTCGCGATATGCTGTCAATTTGTCATCTTCCGGCGCATAGGACAGCCCCTGATCAACGGTTTGCAATGCAGCCGTAAAATCCTTTTTCTTCACTTGCTGTTCAGCTTGCTTGTAACTAATGCCTGCCAGTTTGTCGACGATTTGCTTCTTTACCGCCTCGACTTCCTTACCCTTCAGTTTCGATACGTTATCCAGCTTCTCTGCAAGTGCCCCCACCGTAGTCAAACTATCAATTTCCTTTTTCACCTTCAGTACAGCCAGCGTGACCTTTCTGTTATTTAATGTGGCACGCACTTTGGTAAACACAGGTTCTTCCCGCTCATTCAGAACTTTCGCTACAGCCTGTAGAGTCTTGTCTCCTGCCGACAGTTTTCCTGTCTTCAGACTTGTGGAAGCCTCATTTAACTGATTCATCAGATTGAACGCTTTCGCTGTAATTTGGCGATCCTGTACAAGTGCATTATAGTTCGGTCGTTTCACCAGAGCGGTGTCCAGCAACTGAAGTGCTTCATTGTATTTACCTTCCAGAGCCGCTTGTTCCGCCTGTTGATGCAGTGATTTGACCTCCGCATTAATGCCCATTTCCTGCTTGTAGTAGTACGTCAGTAAAGCCCCCATCACGGCTGCAAGCAGCAGTGGAATAATCCAGGTAAATGCACGTCCTTGAGCAGTGTTACTCTTCTTTGGGGCAGGCTGCTGCTGTCTGGATAGTTGATTTACTGCGTTTCCCGCTCCACTTTCCAGACCAACCGCTGTTTCTGCCCGAATCTGTACATCTGTAGAGCTTGAATCTTTTAATTTTGTTCTACACTTTCTACATGTGCTGTCCCCTGAACTGCTTTTGGTCCCACATACGTGACAATACACCCTGATCCCTCCATCAAAAAGAAACGTATGTATACTATGCTATTTTTACATGAATCGACACTTATCATATAGCAAAAAGGTAAATTACACCATATGTAATCAGGATAAAAACCCGTGCATGTTCTTCAGAATCGAAATGGACGGTTGCAGGGTGTATGATTTGGATAAATAAACGCAAAAAATGCCTCCCTACTAGGTAGGAAGGCACTGACAAACTATTCTATTCTGGTGTGGGAAAACTGCTTAGATCCATATAGGAAACTTCCCACAGATGATCATCCAGGTCCTGAAAACTCCAGCCATACATAAACCCATGATCCTGAGGATCATTAGATGGCTTACCGCCAGCATCCAGGGCAGCTTGTACAATGACATCAACCTGTTCACGACTCTCAACCGATAAGGCTACGATAACTTCTGTCGTTTCCGCCGCATTGGATATTTTTTTGGAAATAAACGATTGAAAACGATCCTCCACCAGCAGCATCGCATAGATATTGTCTCCAATGATCATGCAAGTCGCAGACTCGTCTGTAAAATTCGCATTGAACTCAAAACCTACTTTGGTAAAAAATTCGACGGACTTCTTTAAATCCTTAACGGGCAAGTTGACAAAAATCTGCTTGGCACGAACAGCCACCATGGATCACCTCAATTGAAAAGAATGGATTTCACCTCAAAATAACATCTCGCGTATGCGCTGTCAATTCATTATAATAACGATATTCCACAATGTGAGGTGAAACGGATGTTGCTTCCGAATCGTCGAAGTAATTAGTCGTCGGGCTGGGTCAAAACGCGTACCAGCTTATCATGGGATACGTCTGTCCTTTTGAGTCTGCTCGACATAGAACCGTAACGATGATGAACAACATTTGGCCTTGAATCCATAATTCACATTGGAGGAACATATATAATGAAAAAAACGATGGACTATAATGCTTTTTACGAACACATGGGTCGTTTGAATGGCTGGGACTTCAGTTCCCTGAACGTCATTGCAGAGGGTGTGGAGTGGAACTTCTATGAGGAAGTTGCGCGCTGCGCTTGCCCATCCGATCTGCTGCTCGACATTGGCACAGGTGGTGGAGAAGCTGTACTGTCCATCGCACATGCAGCCCTGTTATTGGTTGGGATCGATCTTTCCCAAAGCATGATTGAAACCGCCAAGCGTAATCTGGCTAAGTCAGGTTCCAGTCCGAATGTACGTTTTATGTCCATGAACGCAGATCAACTGACATTTCCGGATGGATTCTTTACTATTGTTACTTCCAGGCATGCTCCCTTTTGCGCGGCAGAAGTGTTTCGAGTGCTCGACGACGATGGCGTGTTTCTCACCCAGCAGGTCAGCGAGCAGGATAAACACAACATATCCGAAGCATTCGGTCGTGGACAGTCTGCTGACTGTTCCGGCACATTGATGATGCGCTATCAAAATGAACTTCACGAAGCCGGTTTCCATGACATCCGGATCCGTGAATATAATGCAACAGAGTATTACGCCACGACTGATGATCTGCTTTTCCTGCTGACCCATGCACCGATCATTCCCGGTTTTGGAGAGAAGGAATCCGACTTAGAGCGTTTCCAGCAGTTTGTCGAGCAAAATCGCTGCGATAAAGGGATTCGAACGAACTCGGCACGCTTTATGCTGACTGCCCGGAAATAAACTGAATTTATATTTTTCAACAATAAGCAGCAAAAGATAAAGCCCAGCCCCATTCACAAATCATATGAATGGAGGCTGGGCCTTTTAAAAAAAACTTCTGTTTTAATTATTGCTTCTATTATGAATTTGTTCTTTTATTTGTACTGCCCATTCAGGAAACTCTGACACACATTCTTGCAAGCCATCTTGATTAGCCTGCAGATACTCGAACCGTTTCAGGAAATGGAGAATTAATTCTTCTAGCTAGAGCGTCAGGATCAATATTAACGTTTGTTCCAATACGATCAATGATCAAGTTCCTAATTGTACTTTTACCACTGCCGTTATTACCTGCAAAAACAAACATTGTAGATCCCATCTATGCATCATCCAAACTTGGTCCATGAGATATAGTTTCTTTTACTCCGTCAGCATATTCTTTTACAATCTCTCCATTCGGAGTGCTGTAGACAACATATGTTGCATGTATTTTAGCGTCGAGGCGTGCTCTTTCACCTGTTAATTTAATGATTTTTTTTATATCCTCATTTGATGACATTAACAACACCTCCACAACATTTAACATATTACGATTATTGCATATTTGCATCTTGAATAATTACTGCGTTACTCCCTACTTCTCCAGGAAAGGCTTCAGTTTATCCAAAACATAATGGCTGCCGCCTCGTCCGTTGACCCCTTCAATGACTGCGGCTATAAGGAAGGATGGCGAATCGGTATCAAATACCACGACAAAACCGTTCTCCTGTCCCTTCTCTCCCTTCTTGGTCTTCAACTCGGCAGTCCCTGTCTTAGCTGCCAATCCTTCAGGGAGTGAGTTCAAGGAATGGGCGGTTCCTCCCGCTCGGGTTACCACCTGGCCCAAGGCATCCTTCACCGTATTTGCAACCTCGGGTGTAATTACAACTTCCGGTTGGACGGTTTCCTTTTCCTCTATCAGTACAGGCTTCACCATTTTTCCTTCATTAATAAAAGGGGTGAAGGACGACGCCAGATGAATCGGCGACATCAACATCTCTCCCTGTCCATAGGATGTGTCAGCGAGCAGCACCTCGGACGACAGATCAAGATGAGCCTCGTTTGCATACTGACTTGGTTTCAAATACAGTTCATCCAACCCAAAATTGTCTCCAAAACCGAACTTCTGGATACCGTCGATAAACTTGGCGCTGCCCATCTCTACGGCTTCCTTCGCAAAATAAATATTGTCCGAGTAAACCAACGCATCCACCATGTTTACAGGAGACACATCTTTTACACGTTTAACATAATACCCGCCCCAACTCTCGTCCTTGCGCCACTGTAGGCCGGAGATGTCATGCGATTTGTCCGCAGTAGTGACCTTCTCCATCAGCCCTGCCGCTGCCGTAATGGCTTTGAAGGTTGAACCTGGTGCATAACGATTTGTGAATCGGTTGATAAATGGAAGCTTCTCATCTGCTGAATAGGCATCCCACTCTGCCTGTGTCAGCCCTGTAACCATCTTGTTCGGATTGTAGGCAGGCGCACTAACCAGTGCCAACAGGTTCCCATCTGTCGGGTTCATCAACACCATTGCCCCGGCGTCACCGCTGCTGGATAACGTTTTATATAACTTCCGCTGTTTTGCTGAGCTGATCGTCAGTTGGATGTTCTCTCCATCTACCGCATCCTTGCGGATTAGCTCGTTGCGAGTGTTGCCAGATTCATCCGTAATCTCGATCAGACCCCCACGTTCGCCGCGAAGCTGTTTCTCCAGCGATTGCTCCAGTCCCGCTTTGCCAATCCAATCTTCCGCACGGTAGTATCCTTCTGTATCTTTTTCCAGATCTTCTTTGGTGGCCTTGCGCACGTAACCGATCAGATGTGCAGCAGCCTCACCAAGCGGATAATATCGGATTTCCTTGGATTGAACTTGCACACCCGCCAGGGCATCAGGCACCCTGGAGTCCTCTGTTGAAGCGATGGGGACAAAATATTCCGGTTTCACCCATTTCTGGCCAAGCGCTTGAGTAATTACATCTTCCGTTACCTTGTAATGCTTCGCAATCCGAGCAATCATGGCATCCGGGTTCTCTCCAAGCTTCTCCGGCACAATGCCCCATTCATATATGTTTCCCTTGGTGGCGAGAGGAAGTCCATCACGATCAACAATGTCCCCACGTTCCGGGAAGAGTGTCCTCACCCGGACTTTGCTTCCCTTAACCATGTCGGTCAGAATCAGGGATGGCTTCCAGTTGATCCGCCATATTTTGCCGCCATCCTCCAATTCTTCACGTACCAGTTTCAGTGTATGTGTCTCATTGACTTCCCCCAGGAAGGTCATTAATTGCAGATTGTAGTCCACTTCATAGATATCCAGGTTTTGGTTTTTGCTTTCCTCTTCGTTACTAGTGCCGTCTGTTGTCTCTACGTTTGCTACTTTTGGTTTCAACTCTGCCTTAATCGCAGAAACCTCCATACCCGAATAGATTGCATTGTATTTCTCCACAAATTGCTCCCGATTCATGCCTGACTCACTCAGCGAAGCAGGGGTCATCAAGGTATACAGCTGATCGAATTCTTTCTTGTGCAAATGCTCTATGTATTGATTAACAGTGACCTCCGGCTTCACTTCCTCTGTTTTGTTATTCTGCATGTATAAGTACATTCCGATTCCACCGGCAAACAAGATGGGAAGCAGCCCGTATAAGATTTTACGTTTTGATTTCATGATCATATCACCTCTAATATATACTATAGATTTCCAGCCCCAATTAAACAATGGAACAAATCTGATGAATTTATCATTAAAAATAGCCGGAAGCTCACATAATATGTTTAAATAAGGATAGTGAGATTATAGTAAAGGAGCCCGATGATGGAAATCAGCTATTTTTTACTCCCTAAAGCCGAAGTGGCCTATATTGACTCCTCCGCTTCCATGAAAGATGCGATCGAGATGCTTGAATTACAGCACTATACCGCCATTCCCGTGATTGACCAGGATGGAAAATATGTTGCCACCCTGTCCGAAGGCGATCTGTTATGGAAAATGCGGAGCACTCCGGGTCTGACCTTCGAAACCATGGATCAAGTTCAGGTCCATGAGATTGACAACCGGGTATATAATGAATGCGTCTTTATCAAGGCTGAGATGGAGGATATGCTGACGCTGGCAGCTGACCAAAACTTTGTGCCTGTAGTGGACGTAGACCGTGTCTTCCTCGGTATTATTCGTCGCAAGGATATTATTGAGTATTATACGCGCAACATATCCGACTAATTTTCAATTGAATATAGGTCTTTAGCGATGGAAAATGAAGATGGCAAAGGCTGAAACAAAAATGGCGAGCCCCAGCTCGTCATTTTTTGTGTTAGATGCTCATGCCAGAACACTTTTAATTTTCTCCTCATGTATACGAATAAATAAAACCGTTATATTGCACAATTTTCGACATATAAATACAATGATTATTATTATTCGACAAAATACACCCATTGAAAATAGATTAAATGGCTAAACAACATCTCTCCAGACGAACTGAACGAGATGGCTTATTTATAGAGCGGAGGCAATACAAATGATCAAAAAGTGGAAACAATTGACGCTTGTCGCCAGCCTTGCTGTGTTATGGAACGTATATCCTATTCAGGCTGTTCAGGCAGAGCAGCTCAAAGTGAGTGAGAATACACTCCATGAATGGAACGACGGAGCGAAGGTAGACACCAGCGTTGATAACAAAGGCAGTATTCAGATTAAGACCTCTACGCAGGGGCTCAAAAAAGGAGACTATTCGGCTTACGTCTATGAGCTGAAGAATCGGGACTGGTCAGCCTATGGGGCTTTGACCTTCTCCATCCGCAATGCCTCGGACCGAAAGCTGCCTCTTAATATCGTACTGACCCGATCGGATAAAAGCTCCCTTACTGTGTCTGATGATCGAAACATCATCGTCGTCGAAAAATCAACCGGACAGGCTGAACTGGTTCACCCGGTTTCCGGTCTGATTGAGTTAGAACCGGGATTTGTCGGACAGATTCGTATTCCCTTTTCCAGCCTAATGGTCCAAAACAAGGCCAGCACGGCAGGCCAAGTGAACTTGGGCACAGTCATTGGCTGGGGCATTACAACCACAACTCCCGAAAACGCCAAATTGAGCTTCCGCATCGGCAATATCAAGCCTTTGTCCAAGAAGCAAGCTATTGCGGAGAACGCGCTCACCACACTGCAACTGACTGGTGACGAGCGTGTGGTGAAGCCTGTAACCGGGGAATCCGTTGTCCAATACCGTGTTCAATCCTCCTCAGAGGAAACGCCTGATGTAAAGTTCCAGCTCGACACCCCCGTGCAGGGAATATCTATTACGCCGGATGGACTGCTGACGCTTCATACCGATGCCGATGCTGAGCGGGCCACCATACGTGCACTTGTGAATGGCAAATGGAATCTGACAACGACCGTTCTGCTGGATCGCTCTTCAGCAATGAATGTGCAAGAGAAAGACGGGACGCCACGTTCTATTCCTGACCCATCTGAAGTTACCAAGGTCCTCAGCCCTGCGGACCCACTGATGAAAACATCGGTGGGATGGTTTATTCGACTCTTGTTAACGGCTGCCGGAATCCATGGACTCGTCCTCTACTGGATGTGGAGAAGACAACGGAATACCCATGGCGCCATAAAGCGACGCTCCCGGGAAGATCGAAAAGCACGACGTCCTTTTCGCATGTAAAATGCACGTATTAGTGTCCATATCGCCGCAGGATCTCGTGGATGAATTTTTCCCTTACGGAGCGAAAGATTAACCAGGTGAAGGATCAAACCTATATATAAATTAGAAAGAAAGGGTATCCGACGGCCATTGATTTGGCAGATAGGGTACCCTTTATCCTGTAATCCGTAGAATCAGTTTTGTTCACGTTTCATCTTTTGTTCCTTATAATATTGCAAAACGTCACGCGGACTGCCTTGAAACGCCCTTTCCTTGCCATATGCATATGCCTGGTTCAAATGAGCAAAAGCTTCATCATGCTGCTCTAGCCTCATGCAGACTATACCCAGCTCAATCCACGGCCCGGTATTAATATCGGAACCTCTCGTTTGCAGGGCCATTTCAGCCCACGGCTTCGCCAGTGTGTATTGCTCCAGGTCCATATGTGCATTCACATGACAGGAAGCGATCCAGCTTGCCATTTCCCAGTCAGTCTTCGGCTCAGGCAGCATCCCCCAAGCCTGATCATAATAGATCAGGGCCTGCTCATGCTGCTTCGTTTCATCCAGAACATTGCCCGCTTCAACTGTTTTGATAATTTCTCTCTCCAGTTCGGGATGTTCCGGTGTCAGATCCTTCATTCCATAACCTCCTACTCCAGTTCGAAATACCATTCCAAAAAGTTATTGAAGCTCGCCCACTGCGGTGTACTCTCACCGTTCAGGAAACGTTCGATCGACTCACCAAGCTCCACCAGGACCACATCTCCCGTTTGGCGGTTATAAAAGAATCCACCCTCGCCCTCAAAGCTGTCAAGCGGTATGTAGGCTTCAGGCAATCCCAACGTGAGTTGAGCTACCGTCATGTCCTCCAAATATACGGTGTTTTCCATAACCCAGCAGATCTGATAGATTTCCTGATGTCTGCTGTAAAAGGTCGGACCATCATCAGCATGCAAATAAAAATGTGCAAAATCAGATTCAAGATCAATACCGAGTTTACGTAAAGCTTCTTCGTACTCTGCCAGCACATCTTCATGCCACCAGCCCTGATTTTGGCAATAATCAATCACTTTATTAGATAACATATTAAGCCTCCTAATGAATCGAACATGATGCAGCCATGATGATAAAACCCTCAGGTACTATATCAAGTGAACTAAAAATTTTTCACACTTGACACTGTGATGATAGAACAGCCCCTACGATCGCCTTTATCCGTTAAATCACGACAAAGGTTTAACAGGAATCCATACTCTCTCATCAAGCGCAGAACGATAGGGTGCACTGTTACTGTATCAAAAGAGTAGAACGATTGGAAATATCACATGATGTAAAAGAAGCCCGCATAACTGCGGACCCCAATTTAATAATAATCATCCCTAATCGAATTATATCAAGAAAACACCTCGCGAGTGCGGAACGTACGATAAGTACCAAGTATGACTCCAATAGTAACCACAGCCATGATGATCATATACCAATTCAAATAGGACAGCTCTATTCCAAATACGGAATAACTTACCGGCGTTAGAAAAAACCTCGTTACCCGCATCATCGTGCTAAATGAGAATTCCTCAATCCACGTAGCCCAGCCCGGATTAAAATTCATTACATCAAATGCCAAATAAGGTACCCCTACAAGCGCTACATTCACGACCATGGCAATAAACGACGTGGAACTGAGGGCAGACACCAACAATACAATACACCCAAAGATCAGGCAGCCCACCAAATGTGTAACGAGTTGAACCCCATAGTACTGAATTGCGGTGAACTTATAGGGTGAGAACTCATAATCAAAACTGTAAAAGTACATCCCAACACTCTGTATTGGTGTATCCGCCCCGGCCAGATTGCCAAACCTCAGCCAGTACACCAGCAAGTTAACGCTTGTGAACACAGCAACACATATCACAACATAGAACATGGACGCCATCAATTTTGCCGATACAAGTTGCCCTTTTCCCCGTTTGCTACTTCGCAATAACGCCGCTGTTCCCAATGCATACTCCTCTGCAAATACCGGAGCCAAGCCCAGTAAAATCATGACCATCATAAAGAGTACTCCAAATTGATCAATGTATTCCAGCAGATAGCCCCATGGTTTATTGTAGTGAATTTCGGAGACGGTTACCGTGCGCTCCATAACATTGCCGTGCTCGTCATATCTTATCGAGTTCTTGAATGGCGAAAATACGGAAATATCATAAAATACACCATAACGATTCTGGGTTTCTTCGCTATAATTTTGGATTTGATCCTGTGCGACTTTCACCTTCTCGGCTGTAATGGGGCCTTCATAGGGTTTGTAATATGATGTACCGTTCATCGGTCCGGAATGTCTGAAACAGGCATATAAAACAAGCAGCACAAGGAGCCCGGCGAGTGCCAGATAAATGCTTTTACGTGTCATAATTTTTAAAAATTCAAATTGGGTTAAACGAATCACGATGTCGCCTCCTCGTCAAAATAGTGCATATATACATCTTCGAGCCGAGGTGGCTCTGGTACCGCTTGCGGAACAGGACGTTCTTTGCCCAGGATTCTGGCTACAATCCCGTCTGCCTGATAGGACAAACCACTTACCTTGAAATGAGATGTAAGTTCGGTAAGCTGCTGCTCCGTCAAAATTGCTTTCCATACACTGCCCTTCATGCTGTTCATAATTTCAGTCGGTGTATTCCGGGTAATAAGCTTGCCATCGTTCATCAGGATCATTTCCTTACACGAAAACTCCAGGTCCGAAATGATATGTGTCGATAACAATACAATCCGATCTCTTCCCAACTCGCCAATAATATTGCGGAATCGAATGCGCTCTTTCGGGTCCAGCCCAGCCGTGGGTTCGTCGAGAACCAGAATCTGCGGATCATTCAGCAAGGCTTGTGCAATGCCGAGCCTCTGCCTCATGCCTCCAGAGAACGTGCGAATTTTATGCTGCGCCTGCTTCTCCAGATCAACCATACGTAATGTCTCCTGCACACGGACAGAGGCCTGTTCCACACTCAGCCCTTTCAACGAACACATATACATGAGAAATTTATGTGCGCTGAAACGGTTATAAAATCCAAAGCGCTGTGGCATATATCCCAATATGCTGCGATATCGATCTCCCAGCTGCGCTATGGGTTGCCCATCCAGCATAATTTGCCCAGACGTTGGCTTGGAAATGTCTACAAGCATGCGAAGCAACGTTGTTTTGCCAGCTCCGTTCGGTCCGAGCAGACCGTAGACGCCTCCGCTGGACAGCTCGAGCGAGAACGATTGCACGGCCCACTTTTTCCTATAATTCTTGGATACGTTATCCATGGTCAATATCAAAGGAATAACCTCTTTCCGTTTGTGATGTGTATTTTCGCGCCATCTGGTAGATCTGACTGATCAACAGGATCACTCCGCATAGCGCAATTGCGATCTGTACAGACGGCTGGATCGATTGAAATAGCGCAATGAACTTGGGATTACTTAATGCAAGCCATATCAGTCCGAACCATAGTGTCAAAAAGATACTGACAGCTGTTCCACCCCTGACACGCATCGCTAGCCACAGACTGGCCCCTGCAGCGATCATCAGCTGTGTGTACCATAGACCGATTGCACTCCATGAGATGGAACTGTCTGTTCCACCGGATATCGCCAGCATAAGCAAAAATATAAATGCCATATTCCCTGCGAGCACTACGATCAGACGGGTCAGCATCAGCTGCTGTGCCGTTATTTTGCAGGTCAGCTCGATTTCCATGAGCCCCTGATCCCTGCCTTTGAATACTTCCAGCAATCCAAGAACAAAAGGTACAGGAACCAGAACGAGACCGCTCATGTAAGGATCGATTTTACTGTGTGTTCCCAGCCAAAATCCGAGCAGCAAGAGCAGTGAACAAACCAACCAGTATGATTTGTGGAAAACTGCGACCTCACCCCGAACAAGCTGGAACAATTCCCTCATTGACCTTCCGTATGATGGTTTCGGTCGAACGCCCGCCTGATCCGGCATATGGGCATCCAGTGCCCTGATCATTCTGTCGATCTCCATTTCGGATGGAAAATCGACCGCATACTCGTCCAGATAGGGAGCAATTTCGTTGTACTCCTCCATCTCCAATTCAGCTGCTCGATTTCGTTTATCTCCGTGTCCTCTTCGTTTCATCCCGTTCACCTCCCAGAATGATTTCCCTTAATTTCGTTATGCCCAAACGTATGCGTGACTTTACTGTCGATTCATTTGCTCCCGTAAGATCGGCAACCTCCCTGATCTTTAGTCCGTTGTAATAGTTCAGGATAACCGCGTCCCTCTGGTGCTCGGGCAAACTTAATACCGCCTGCCTGACTTGTTCGTTCTGAAGCCGTTTATGGAATATGTTCCATACATTCTGGTGTTCACTGGCAGGGAGCGCCCCTTCCGTTAACTCACACTCTCTCTGCTGTTGTTTGAAATTGCGTCCACGAAAATAATCCAGGCAATGATTTACTGCAATTTTCAGCAGCCAGTGACTGAATTTTCCGGTGTCCCGATACTTGTCCAGTGAATTCATCATTTTCACAAATATCTCTTGGGTCAGATCATAAGCAGTATGATAGTCACCCGTTTTCCGGTACACATAAGCGAATATCGACTTATAATGCCGCTTCACCAATACTTCCATCGCAGCCCGGCTGCCTTCACGAATCTCCTGAATAAGCTCTTCATCATTCAACGCTCCCTCACCCCCTCAATTCAATTAACGATGCCTCGATCATAAAAGATCAAAAATATTTATGTATATATTCTGAATGCAGAAAAGCCCGCGATGAACGCAGGCTTGGAGTCATATTATCATACATCTTAAATTAATGGATCATTAACGGATAAATCTACACTTTTATCGCGATCACTGGCTCACCTGCAGAGATGTTCCGTTCCCCGATTCCACTTACCGATGAATAATTGCCAGAATTCGTGATGATTACCGGAGTAATCCATTCAAAACCTCTTTCCTTGATTTTTGCCAAATCCACTTCCATCATTACATCCCCGACATTCACCTGATCACCTTCCTGCACTTTGAGGGTAAAGCCCTCGCCTTTCAGTTTGACAGTATCCAGGCCCACATGGATCAATACCTCCACCCCATCGTTGCCAATGACGGCAATCGCATGTCTGGATTTGGTGATGGTTGTTACTACACCCTCAACAGGAGAAACCACTGTGCCACTCGAAGGGATAATGGCAACTCCTTTTCCCATGGCTTCACTGGAGAATGCTTCATCCGCTACACTGGCCAGTTCTACCACCTCGCCCGACAGCGGACTGTGTACCGTCATCTCTGCCTTTTGTACGGGGGAACCTGAATCGTTATTTTGTCCACGGACATCAGATACAGATACGGAATTTACTGAACCTTGGGGTGTAGACTTCGCAGATTCCGATCGGGTTTTGTACCCCCAGAGATAGGTTAGAATGAAACCAATAACGAGACCCACCGCCATCTGTACTACATAACCGTAGAATCCAGCATCAATGCCTTGAGGATTAACGGCACCCGGAATAGCAAATACACCGGACGGAGCAAACGCATAGACTTTGGACAAAAAGGCTCCACCAATGACTCCACCAACACTACCACCGATAATAGCCATGATTAAAGGTTTTTTCTGTGGAAGTAGCACACCATACAATGCGGGTTCACTCACACCAAGCAAGGCTGTACCGCCAGTTGAAATACCCAGCGTTTTCACCTGTTTGTCCCGTGCTCTCAGTCCAAAGGCCAAAGCTGCGCCTGCCATCGCAAACTGATTCGCTGCCAGCAATCCCATCACGGAATCGTAACCGATGGTTGCCATATTGTTAATAAAGATCGGAATAAAGGCCCAGTGCAAACCAAACATGACAATGAGAATCCACGGTCCACCAAGCACAAGTCCTGCCAGAACCGGATTGAAATTGTAGATGGCTGTCGTAATATCGGCCAGTCCGTTACTGAGGTACGATATCACTGGACCAATGATGAATAGGGTCAGGGGGACCGTAATCAGCAGCACGATAAACGGAGCCAGAAAATATTTGAAGCCTTGCGGTATACGCTTCTCGATGACACGATTCAACAGGGATGCAATCCACACCGCTACAATTGCCGGGAATACGGATGACGTATAATTCATCATATTCATTGGCAGGCTGAGGAAGGTCAACTGCTGCTCGGAACCTACAAAGCTCACAAGCGTGGGATATACCATGGAGCCCCCGATAATCATCCCCACATATTGATTCAGACCGAAGTATTTCGCCGCCGAGCTACCCAGAAAAATCGGGAAGAAGTAGAATAATGCGTCCCCGATCGCATTGAGCACGATGTACGTTCCATCCGTTGCGGTTAGAACACCGAATGCAGACAAACACGCCAGCAACCCTTTGATAATACCGCTTGCTGCAAGCGCTCCCATAACAGGCGTGAATACACCGGAAATCATGGATGTGAAGCGGTCAAAGAGACTCTTTTTCTCTCCTTGTACATCATTATAGGATTCAGTATTGCTCATGTCTCCCAGAAGGGAAGACAGCTCGTTAAATACGGGAACCACCTGGTTCCCAATGACCACTTGATACTGCCCCCCTTGCTGGATGACGGTAAGCACGCCATCCATTTTCTTGATTTCTTCGGCATTGGGAATTTTGCTGTTTTTCAGTTCAAATCTCAAACGGGTAACACAGTGCGTAACCTTGTTGATGTTTTCTTTGCCTCCGACACTGCGTAACACATCCGTTGCCAGTTGACGATGATCCATGCCTGATCACTCCCTCATAGGTGCGATATGAATGAACAATCCATTCTCACACTTTCATCCATATCCATTTTCAGTATTGTAAATAGACGCTGCCTACGATGCCTGTCGGTTCCTGAATCAGGAATTGCGACAGGAAGTCTTGCTGTTCCTTCACAAGGGTGTTTGTCACTTCGATCGCAAGGGTGTTGTTCTTCGGTTGTAAACATCCGCTGGCGTCGTACGCGTACGGTGGACTGATTCGCGTTCCGATGTCATGACCATTCAGCCAAACCTGAGCCACTTCATACGGTTCATTAATCACCAGTCGGGCTGCTTCAGGTACTTCATCCATGTCAAACTCAATTTCATATCTTGCGGTTCCCGAGAAGTCTGGCAGCACCTCTGGTACAGCGAGAGAAGCAAGCTCCGAACACGTCCCATACGCCGAGAATTCCGGGTATTGCATGGCCGTTGCCAACGAGAGGTTCCACTCTCCTGTGATCTCCTGCACTTTTGGGTACGAACGATCTGAGTTTGAAGCTTCTGTGATCTGATCCGCCAGTCCAGCACCCTGCACAATCATTACAGACTCATATTTTTCAAGTCTCAGAGTGAACGTCTGCTTGTTCTCACCTGTGCTAACCTGTAATGGTGAGAGTGCATTGGCAAAAGCATCATAGATGTAGGCCTCATTCACTCCGTCTAACACGGGGATTTCAATCGTTGTATCGATAGCTTTCGCCGGATCTTCATTGAAGAACATATATACATCGCCATCGTCATGACGATAGTGATAATAACGCAAGTACGGCTGGTGTTCAGACACGGAAATCTCATACACGTCATCGCTCCGCAGCCGTGCCGCAAGTTCATGCAATGGAACAATACTTACTCGTTCATGTTGATCCAGTACTGACAATTCGGTTTCGCAAGCCTCCCCTTCGCTGCTGCGATCAGGCAGTCCATCCACGAAATAGACCTGCAAACCCGCTTCTACATATGCATAAAGCTGAGCAATCAGGTGCTCCGGCAACGCCTCGGCATAAGGGATAATCAGGGCAGAGAAGTGCTCTCCGTTAATGTGAAGTTTTCCGCCTTCTACCTGCGATGAAGCAACAAGCTCAGCCGAGATTACGTCAAAATCGATCTGGTGCTGTGTGAGTTCTCTCGCTGGTTTCTGGAACAGCATATACTCTCCGGACCACTCGGCTTCTGCGTGATATAGTATGGCCGCTGGTGCAACATGCACCCCATCGGATAACAGATGGCTTACTCGGTTCATGTAATGTGTCAGTATTGGCAAATATCGATACTGCGGATCATATCCGTTGGCATATAAATGCGGCGGACAGTCCGGATCGGGGTATTTTTTCGGTGAAAACGCATGAGGTACAAAGTGGTTAACCCCCCTCACCAGCATATGGTCCGTGATCCATTTCATCAGCTTGAGACCTTCTCCAAATCCGTAAGCGCCATATACCTCACACATGGTCCGTCCTTGTTTCTTGGGGTCCAGGTGCCCGAGTGAAGTCCCCATTTTCGCCATGCCATAATGGAAGAACTCTCCGTCCCATCCGGTTGATGTGAAGGATTTGTAATAGCCGTCATCCATGCCAGGCAAAATCTGATGCAGCACCACGTCAATGCCGGACATGTCCTGCCCCCACAGACTGCGATAGAAATGCCCTGCTCCATAACCAAGTCTCGCATGGGCGTTATTGTCTTCAATCACGTGCCCAATGTACTCTACATGATGGGCGCGACACCAATCTCCCAGTCTGCCCGTAAAATGTTCGGCGTATAATCGGGTGATCAGATCCATGTAGCGATAGCGCATCTCATGGCCTTTTACTCCTGCATTCGCCCATAACAGGGGTAGCAAGCGAATAACCTCCTCATCCGGGATATGCTGCTTCAACATGTCAGGCAGATCCTCCCGCCACGGAAGAATCATATCCATGCGTCCAATGGAAGCCAGCGGTCCTTTTACATTGCCAAACCTCGGCTCATCCGAGAAAAACCCGGCCAGTGTGGATCCAAAGTCAGCCTTGTACCGGTCATAATGTGCCTCGTACACCGTATCAATCAGCACTTGCGTCGCCTCTGGTACGATAGGGTTGAGATATCCCTCGGTTGCTTTCTCACCCCCGTCATAGGTCAGAACCAGTGTGAAGATTCTCCAGCGCCCTTCCGGCAGATCCCAGTGGACTGTTCCTTCGTGCAGTTGTGCGGTCAGATCAACCAGGGAATCCGGATCAATCTCATCGGGACCTGTTTTGCGAGCCGCCACTACCCCGACAATCCGATCTTTAGCCGAGAAGGCTTCCTTTTGTTCGCCCCCCTGATCCGACTTCACTTGCTCCACCCCAACACTGATGCCTCTCTGGCCCGGTCGTTGCAGCGCCCATTTCACCATGATTCCCGCCTGCAGCTGCGGTCCGACGAAATCCTGCTGATGTACTTTCAGAAACTGCTTCTGGTACTGGGGATAATCCGTCTTGATTCTTCCTGCCGCGTATCCTGTAGGAAAATGAGAATCGTCCAGAATCCACACTTTCATGTTCCGGTTACGCGCCTCATCCATGATAATGTCCAGATCTGCCCACCAACGGGGTCCAACAAAATCCGGGTGAGGACGGGATTCCACACACACTGCCTTGATTCCGCTCTCGTCTATGACCTGCATATGCTCACGCAGTACATGCTCCTCCTCACCGTGCTGCCAGAAGAAAGGCAGAATATAATTTCCCTCCCGGTTTTCCAATACTTCGGTAATCTTTCTCATCCAACATCCTTCCTTTCTGCAATACGAACAACTTGGTTCTGCACTCTCCGTTATGATGTAAAAATTCAGGTTCAACTTATATAAGTATCAAAATTACATATTATAGAAAGGCGATTAGAGTTTAATTCAAATACAAGTAAGTGCATAAAACTCATGAAACAGTCGAAAACGGGTGAAGATAAATATAAACAAAGATTATTTTTATATCACACTTTTGATATAGCGCTTTCAAACAAAGACTGAAATATCAAAACAGTACATATTGACTGTCATAATTTCAGATGTTATGGTTACCTACAAACTTCAGCCGAATGGAGGCAGCCGACATGGACCATGATCAACTGGATGTGAAGCTTCGGACACTCACAGACAGGGAGTTGCATTATCAGGCTCATCCATCCTCCCGCTCTGCCACCTATGATTCAATGAAAAAAATCGTTCATGATGGACAGGAAGTCTATGTTTTTGCGGACATGATTGCGGAAAAAGACAACATCACGATTTCCAAGCACACACGGTTTGCCGAGGTGCCGCTTCACATTCACACCTTCATTGAGCTCAGCTTCGTGTATTCGGGTCAGTGCGCTCAGATCATTAATGGTAAAAAGGTCACGCTAAAGCAAGGACAGTTCTGTATTGTAGATACAGGTGTGCCTCACGCCATTCTGCCCACATCGGAAGATGATGTGATCATCAACATGCTGATTCGTAAGAAATACTTCTCCTCTTCATTTCTGAGCAAGTTGGCGAACAACGGCATTTTGTCTCACTTTCTAGCGAATGCGATTTCGGATCGGCAGAATCACAACCGCTACGTTATTTTTCACTCGGAGAATAACCGCAACATTCCCATTCTGATGAGACAGTTGCTCTGTGAATATTATGACCAATCACTCGGCTCGTCCGAAATGATGGATTCCTACATGCTGCTGATCTTCCACGAGCTGCTGCGTGTGTTTCAGTATGATACGAATCGCCCCCGCACACTGGCGCAGAACAAGGTGACAATCATCGAAATTCTGAAATACATCGAGAATCATTACATGGACTGCTCACTTACAAGCACGGCAAGCCATTTCAATTTCAATCCAAATTATTTATCCACTTTCATTAAAAAAGCGACGGGACATACATTCAAAGATTTGGTTCAAAGCGAAAAACTAAACTATTGCTCGTTTCTACTCGTGAATACCGATCGTACGATCTATGACATAGCCAGCAGTACGGGACATAGCAATCTCAGTTATTTTTATAAAAAATTTCAGGATCACTTCGGCATCACACCCCAGCAATATAGGGAGCAAAACGCTACCAAAACACAAGAATGACGGCGAATACAGCGGCGCAACTCTGTAACCATTTTGCTCGACGATAGAGTATTGCGCGGCCATAACTAATCTTCATTTCCTTATTTTGGCGCAACTTTCGCCTTTGCCTTTCGTCTAATTACTGACTAACAACAAAGGAGATGACTATGCGAATTACCTGCAGTCCTGCTTATGCTGGAAAAATGATTGGGTCGATTGACCTTCAGCCATCCAAGTTTATTACGGGCACTTCCAAGAATACCGAAATTACCGATCATGTTGAGCCTAAGCTTATTGCCATTCCCTATGTGGAAGATTCTGAATTCGGTTCTTACTTTGATGCGATGAAGATGATGAAGGGAACGTATAAGGAAGAGTTTCACGAAAGCTATGATGTGGAATTTACGATTGATGTGGATAAAAAAGGGTATATCACCCAGTTCGAGCATACCTTTGCACTGGAGCGTTATCTTGATCTTGTGCGGACGCAGTCCTATAAAGTGATTAAGACGATTTGGAAGGGCCGTTCCTTTCATGTCATGACCTACAGTTATATGGAGGAAGTGTGTAACCCGAATAATGTAATCTTTAAATGTAACCATGCAGAGGATGTTTTCGTCGTGGCTGAACTTGTCCCCTATTCTGTCGATGGTGTTGTCAAACAACCCCAAAATCGTTACCTGCACCTTCGTGCATTAATCTCGGCGAGAGATGATCTCTATCCAATTGACTATATGTGTGAGCCTGATTTTGATCTAAGCATCGAACCCTAATTCCAACATCATTTGAATACAGCCAAGAGCACAAAGCGTTCCTGACTTACTTCGGATCACCTGTGTTCTTTTGGAATATAGGTTCTGTTTACCGAAAAAAAATCTCAGGGGTGGTTACATTGGATTTTCGAGAAGAAACACCAGAAGAAAAAAGAGAGCGTTTGAGACAAGAAGAATTAAAGGGAAACCACATGAGTACGTTTGGTGATGGCATAAATCGTGCCCAATTTGGAAGTTTCGCAGATTTAGTTGGCGGTTTGGGATGGAAAGGGACCGGAATTCTTATTGTAATAGTGGTTATAGGGTATGTAATTTATAAATTGCAGTGAAAATGTGCTGGTGCTTAATCTGCTGAAATATGCCCAAGTATAGCAACGGCTTCCGATGTGATTCTTCCATGTGGACACTGGACACCTACCCCAGTTACGGATTTTACGCCCCTGAGCAGAAGATAGAATGACATTCCATCCTTCTATCCAAGGGCATGGTTGAAACTGATTTATTTGACCTCGGCATTCAGCCGTTCAATAAGTTCAAGCAGCTCCATTGGTTCACTGACCGTATGAGTCGGACGCTCCATTTCATCCACCGGCTCATGGGGATAACGCGGCGTCCAGCTCTGAAAGATGCTGGTGATGCCAAGTGCGTTGGCTCCCTTCATATCACGGCTCAGGTTATTGCCAATCATCACTGTCCTGGAGAAATCAACTTCAGACAAATCAAGCGCACCAATTGCGGCCTTGAACATCCGCGGGCTTGGCTTGCTGGCTTTAATGTTCTCCGAAATAATCATTGTGCTGAAATAATCGTGAAGCCCATGCTGCTTAAATACGTTCTTAAAGGATTGTGCATCCCCGTCAGCAACCAGGGCTAGCGTATACCCCTTTTCATGAAGCGTTCGGATTGTGATATCCGCACCCGGAATCAGATCCGCACTCAGAACGATTCCTTCTTCGTCCCGAATCTCGGTCGATTCATCAACGATAGTATCGCCGCTGTCAAAAAAGATAATTAACTTTTTGTTGTCCATATTCGTCATGACCGTCCTCTTCATTCAATTGTCGAAACCGCTTACAGTTTTCCGTTTGACCATGTAATCAAACATGAAAGCCCAATGTAAGGTATAGCGCTTAATCCAATGTTACAATGGAGCCGAATGAAAAATCAATCATTATTTATGAAGTTTATGCAAGTGCCTGAATTAAGCTAAATCATCTCGACTGGATAAGTAATCAGGATCCATTCCGGCCATGCGTCCGTTGCTCTGCCGGCTCTATTCAATTGGTGATCACCTTAATTGTTGTAGTCACACTGTGCATCATCTTAGCTCGTCGTTTCATGACACTCACTCCCTTCGAGAAACAAGTGATTTCCATAACACTCCAACACGTGAGTATAGGCAACGAATATCAGTATTGGGTAACGACCACTCGTTCTACGGTCTCGGTGTTCTCCTTATACCAAACCATAACGACATTTCCCTCTTTCAGATCAGACACCTGAATAGATGAATTAGCGTTTTGGTTGTTACCAGGGGCATCCATGCCCATACCTTCAGTGATCTTCACATCCTCGCTGATGTTCAATTCCATTTCGATGCCCGTATCTTTCATATCCATGCTTCCGCCTCTGGATGCGCCTGATTGTCTTCCATTTCCGTTCGTGGAGCCTGTGGATGAGCTGTCCTGCACCTCAAGTAACATGATCGTGACTGTACTCCCTGTAGCAGAAATGACTCTGCCTGTAATATCGGCATTCATCATGCCACGTATATCGTTCTGGCCGCCTGTTCTGCCATTCATCCCTTGGCCTCCGCCCCTCTGTGTGCCTCCGTTCATGCCCGGACCACCACCATTCATGCCTTGTGCAGAACCGGTATTCGTAATGTTCTGGGCAGTAATGGCGTCGCAGGCTGCGAGCAAGACTGAGCAGGTCAACAACATGAGCATAGCCGATGTGAGGTAACTATTTTTTCGCATACGGATCACCTTTTTCCCAGGGAAGAACGTTCCCAGCCGAGTTTTCTATGAAACATGAAGTTATACGCATCTTTGAATCCCATGTACGACAATACAACCAGCAGCGGATATACGGGGTAGATATACCTCGATTTAATCTCCCACAGTATATAGAACCCGATAAATCCGAGAATGATTAGAATCAAAGGAACCTCGTCATACCGCTTTCCACAAATTCCACCGATTAATCGAATGAAAATAAAACAGTACATCAGGAAATTCATCACATAAACGACCCAGAGCAACCCTATCCGGTAGACGGAATATCCCTGGAATAAGTCTGTTACCGCATTGGTATAACTGTAGGAGCCTGCGATTCCGCCTGCCCGTCCTCTTCCCATACCTGAGGAGCTGTTTTCATTGCCGATGCCATATCGATCCATTTGGTAGGTACCCTCGGTCCAGGTCCAAATCATTTTTTTGTAATACATCTGAGCCAAGTCACTTAAGCTGGCTTCCGACAGCTTGCGTTCAATCTCCTGTTTGTACAGTGCTGTACTTTTAGCTTTATTATAATTGGCCTGTCTCTGATAAATCTGGTAGCTCTCCATATTGTCCCAGAACCCGAAACGTTCCAGATTAATACCCATGTTCAGCCACATATAGACCGGTGCCGAATTTTCCCCAACAGGCTCACTTACAGCACCTGAAGATTTTAATGCCGCATTCTGAGTCCACCCTGGGACGTTAAACAAAATAGCCAGCACGAAGATGGAGGCAATCCCTTTCTTGAATCCAATACTTCGCATATTTAGCAGGATGGTTAACATAGCAGCAATCAGCACGATCACGCCGATGCTTCGGAAGTCGTTGCCAATCGCGAGCAAAATGGCGGCAATGACGATCGTCTGCCAAGACTTTTCCCGTACAAACCGAATCAAAAAATATAAACAAGTTGTTAGAAATGCTGTAGCAATTACATCGTTATAGATCAGGTTGTTCAGAAACAGGGATGGCAGGTACGTGGCTGCAAAGATCAGAACCCCGTAATCACGTTCCGCGGACTTGGTATTTAACTGTTTATAAATGAGATAAATCATTAACGTCGTTACCGTTGAAAACAAACTATTAAACAACTTGATTACCAGATAATTATCCGGGAACAGGTACAGCAATGTTTTGAGATACAAGACGGTGGAATAGTTAAACGGGAACATGTGCAGATATCCGCCCGTTTCAAATGATGAATAGTCCTGATTGTAGAGCATGTTCATCGCGAGTGAAAGCACGGTCTGTGAATCATCCGTGGGCACTCGTGGAAATACGAAGATAATTAGGATTTGAATTCCGAGAGAACATAGCAGCACCACCGGAATGACAACCTTCGGACTGTATTTGTTCAGCTTCAGGCAAAGTCGGTACAATCCAACACCCGATACCAGAAGCAAAGCAATCACCGGGATAAATATACTCCACTGCTGCGTGCCCAGAATCGGATTATCCCCGTACAGGGTGTAGTTGTACTGGGCCCTGACGAACAGGGACGAAACGATAAACACGCCGACAAAAACAAGCATAATGAGATAAAGCGACTTATGAATCACCTTAGACATGCCAAAACTCCTTTTCCAGTACAGGATTCGGGAATAGTATAATGCCTCTACCTGAAAAAAGGCTGAATTCAGTTTCGTGCTTAAGAATGCTTATTGGGGGATGATTTCAAACACAAAAAAGCCGTCCCTTGGATAAGGTAACGGTCCCATGTCTATTTTTTTAACTCAAAGTTATTTGGCTGGGTTCTGTTATAAAGACAACAAGGAATATGAGAATACCTCATCGAATAAGAAGAATATGTTGATCAAATCGTGCCTGGTTACTGTCACCGACACGAACACAAAGCTTCGGCTTTCTGCTTCTTCTTATTAAGCTAACGGGCAGGTGTGGGATTAGCAATCCATAAGAAACAACCCAGGCTAAATTATGCTTGAACAAAGGAGAACTGAAAAATGAGAAAACTCGTTCTATTTCTGCACACATCGCTTGACGGTTTTGTAGAAGGGCCGAATGGTGCAATGGACATTGGCTGGGTTTCCTACGATGCTGATTTGGAGAAGCACGCGAAAGAAATTCTGAGTACTGCCGATACTGTTATTTGGGGACGTGGGACTTATCAGATGATGCACAGTTACTGGCCATCTGTGCCTTCGGACCCATCAGCTTCGGAACATGAACGGAATCATGCCGAGTGGATCGAAAAGACAGCCAAAATCGTTTTTTCCACGACGTTGGAGACCGTCGAATGGAATAATTCCAGACTCGTGAAAGAAGATATCGAGGAAGAGATCAATAATCTCAAACGGCAGCCTGGCAAGGATATGGTCATCCTCGGCAGTCCTAGGTTCGCACACCATCTTATGCAGCTTGATTTAATTGATGAGTATAAAATTACGGTTTCTCCTGTGCTGATCGGTAAGGGATTGCCGTTATTCCAAGGCATCAAGGAGAAGATCAATCTTAAGCTAATCGAAAACAAGACCTTTGATTCTGGAGCCATAGGTCTCGTTTACCAGACGGTAAGATGACCTTGTCACTTAAGTGATTACGCTAACGGGAGACGACAGCGCAATTAACCGCCTTTTCACAAAGGCGGTCACACGCAGCCTGATTATACCTAACGATCTGAAGAATCTGATCATTATTTTCATACCATTCGCCAAGCTTTACCTGAACATCTGAATCAGACCATTTTTTTATATGAAGATACTCAACTTTCTATGCAAACACTTCTGGAAAGAGAGATTTATTTACAAGGGTTTCGGGATGCCCTGTGACAGTGTTTGAAGCAATCATGCTGATGCTTACCTTTGGTACACTCATCGTTGCCATTCTGTCCGATAAACGCAAATAGACCGCCCCCGTAGCAAAGGATTGCGGTCTATTTCATCGTGCCGTTATGTTACCGAAGCCCGCCGCCCTTAAAAGCGGCTATTGCTCAGAGGAGTCGTGTTACCAGCACGGCTCTCTGAGCATTTTACGTCTAATCTGCTCTCATTATACCATACTCAAAATCTTTGAAGTCACATATAAACCGTGTTAATCCTCATACAATTCCTTATATTCATGCCAATATAGAACCTCAATGCAATTGGACCAGTTCAGAATCGAACCGACAAAGTCCTGGATGTCCAATCCCGGCATTTCATACGTCTCTTCTGTGTTTACCGTACCCGTTGCATCCTCGATCAGAGTGACTTTGAATCCTTCATGTTCCGCAGTAATTGCCGTAAACAGGCAACAATATTCTGTGTTAAATCCAACAATAAACACATGTTCCACCTGCTGTTCATGAAGCCATTTCTTCAACTCCGGGTTGCTAAAGGCGTTAGGTTTACTTTTTTCCAAAACCGCATGCCGCCCAGTGTCAACGACAATTTCCAGATCCGCAGTATTCTTGTAAAAAAGTGAAGACCCCTCATGATCATAGTCTACATGTTTCAAGTAAATGACCGGTTCATTCCGCTGTTCAAAATCAGTGATAATCGCTTCAATTTTGCCTACCTGTGCTTTGAAATCCCTCAATGACGTAATCCCGTATTGCACATCCAACACAATCAGGGCTTTATTCATACGCTCTCCCCTTGCTATAGTAGATCAATAGGCGTTTTCCCCGATCCACTACTTCTTTCGCTTCTTTTCCCGAGCCTTTTCCACATTTGCCTGCACCCGAAATTCCACGATCCGGCGGATTAATTCTTCTGGCAATGGTTGATCCAAAGGAAATTGTACCGATCCTTTGGCCCCTTTATATCGTGAGAGTTCTTCCTTAAATGCCTCGATTCCACTGGCACCCGGGTAAAATCCGATATGCTTGGAGTACGCAGCAAAATGGACCAAGTTCCCGTGCTCTGCATACGTTGGCATCTTGTAACTGATCTTCTCCACGGCATTGGGAGCGGAATCGCGAATCATCTGTCTTAATGCTTGTAATTTGATCTGTACATCCGAAGGGAATTGCGAGATATAATCATCTACCAGCACATCAAAAGAGGTACTCTCTGACATCTTGAACTCCTTCCACCACGTCCATTCGTGGTATGGGCATTTTTCACAACGTCATGGCTCGGCCATTTCGCATCAGATAATCCTCCTTGGCTTTGTAGTCAGGCATAATACTGCCCACACGGCGCCAGAACGAACGATCATGATTCATATGATGGATGTGGCATAACTCATGAATGATCACGTAATCAATGACTTCCAGCGGCGCCATCGCCAAGCGGTAGTTAAACGTCAGTTTTTTATCCCAACTGCAGCTGCCCCACTTGGTCGCCGATTCCACGATATCCACCGACTTCGGCTTCACCTTCAACGCCTGCTGGTAACGACCGATTCGTTCACCGATCATTCTTTTACACTCGGCAAAATAAAACTTCTTCAGATTCGCACGCAAATCCTCTTCCGAACGTCCCTCTACTTCAATTAACTCATGGAGTGCATGTTCTTTGCCAAAGAGAAGAAACTTCCCTCTGCCTTCTTCTTCGTATTCTTTCGCTTGAGGACCGTCCAATGCCTGCTGCATCAGAGCTGATTTCTTCAAAATCACTTCTCCGTGCTGCTCCACAAGCTGCTGGATCATCTCTTCACTGGTTCCATTAGGAGCCTTGATTGTGACCATATAGGGTAAATCCATCGTAATGGAAACTTTCTTCCGTTTCCCGTATTCGATATGACAGTTAATCATGTGATTGTTTATTTCAATAGTTAGCATAATGCGCTCCGCTTCTTCCAATATTTCAACTTCACCATGTTCTTTCACTCATGAAGATTGTATACCATCCAGTGTATCTATGCATAATATTCCGCGATAATTGATATTAAATATTGAATTTTTATTCATTAATATGTATTATTATTGAATTACAAAATCGGAGGAATGATATGAACCCTACAACGAATCCAGACCACAAAATGATTGAAGAGCTATCGCTCAATCATTGGCAGCCCTTATCCACCTTGCTATATGACGGATGGGTGCTGCGTTTTGCAAAAGGATATACGAAACGTGCCAACTCCATTCAACCCATTCACTACTCTACCCAAGATGTGCATGAAAAGATTGAAGAATGTGAGCGAATCTACGCTTCTCATCAGTTAAGTACCATATTCAAGATTACGCCGTTTGTCCAGCCGAATCACTTAGACCAGCTTTTGCAGGAAAGAGGATATACGATTGTGGATCGGACCCATATCCAGACCCGAAGTCTGGAAAATCTAAAGGAGCCTGATCACCCTGATGTAAAAATTAACGAACAGTTAACGGAAGAGTGGCTGGATCACTTTTGCAGATTGAATCAGGTGAATGATCTGCATCGGGGAACGATGGAACAAATGTTGACCAACATCTGTACACGTGTAGGTTTCATATCCTTGTTAATCGACGGGCAGGTCGTCGCTTGTGGGTTCGGTGTGGTGGAACGTGGCTATATGGGATTGTATGACATCATTACGGACGCTAACTTTCGGAATCGGGGATTAGCCGAGCAGATGATCCTGCATCTGTTACATTGGGGAAAAGAGAATGGCGCTGCGTTCAGTTACTTGGCCGTTGTGGCCAATAATGCGCCTGCATTAAAACTGTATGCCAAGCTTGGATTCTCGAAAATCTATACCTACTGCTATAGAGTCAAGGAAGCCAAAGTCTGATCTAGATCAGACTTTGGCTTCGCGTAATTTTAAACAACAAACAAAGAGCTGGTTCTCAGCTCTGATTGCGTTCCAATTGCTTTTCGATCCCCAGCCTGTCGATCTGAATCCAATATTCTGCAATTCTTCCATTCTCCACTCGATATACTGCACTCGCAATCTCAATTACTGGCAGGTTGGTCGGCGCATATCCATCCACCTCTCCGACATGAGTACCCACTTGTCTCCAGCGTACATATACTTTATCTCCCTGTGCAAGCAGCTCCTGAATCTGGAGCGAAAAATCTCCATAGGCCTCGATCATTTCCCTCACATGATCTGCATAATCGGAAGGTGTTCTTGTGACTGTCACTTCCTCTTCCGAGATCACTTGGTGAGCTAATACCTGCTCAGCCATCAGTGTATTGGCATAATCAAGATTGCGACCCGAGCGCACTTCTTCAAAAAAAGTCCTGACAATCTGTTCTGGCGTCATTCGATCCACTCCATTTTTCGCTTTATCATGCATTGTATCAGAAGTCTCGACAATACTCACTCTCTCGCAAAGATCAATTTAACTGGCTCTTATACAGGATTCTTACTCTATTGTATATAGTCATAATATACCATTACATATCTTGACAATAAGTCTATATGACCATAGACTAGCAAAAGACATTAGGGAATTAATAGGAGGTTTTGCTGATAAGAGGTTCGAAAATGGGTTTTAACCAGAGATGATAATCTCCGGTGTTTGGAATTTTTCAGGAATTAGCCTTTGCAACAACTTAGAAAAACGAGAAAGCGGTGTACCATGAAACGTTTATTTTTGATTATGTTTGCGCTCACTCTGTTATTGGCTGGTTGCCAGAGCAATGACAAGGAGAGTAGTCCGTCCGAGAATAACCCCACAGAAACATTAGAAGGCTCTAGCGTATTAAGTTTGAAGCAGAAGTACGGCTCCGATTCGGATAAAGCAATCATGCCGATGTATAACGTAGCTCAGGATGAAGAATTTACGTTTAAGTTTAAAGCTGATTTAAGTAAATCTAACTGGTCGCTGAGTGATATGATTTCAGTACATACCGATATAAAAGCACTTAAAGCAAGTGAAGTAGCATTGTTGTCCAATATTCATGACAATAGTATTTCTATTAAACCTCTTGGTTGGGGAGTTTTAAGCTCAGATTCAATGAGAACCAAGGGTCAAAGCTCTTGGGGTGGGGCCCCCATTTATTACATTCGTCTGAATTATGATCCAGATTCAGCGAAACTGACATTGCTCGACCATCCAATCATCATTCCGTTCACAGTGAAATCAGAGTTACCTGTACCCAACTTAAGATACGAAATTGACAAAGATAGACGGTTCAAGTTGGTCTGGGACAAGGTTGAGGGTGCAACTGAATATAAAATTTATAAACGTTCTGACCTAACCGACTTTGATACAAACAAGCCTTTAACTGGCGAAGAGGATGCTTTCAGCAATAGTATACCTTTAGATATTGCGGTAACGACTGAGACTTCCTTTAATGATTTTATGAAGGACGGAAGAGGCGGGCTTGGGACTTATAATGAAATGATAACTACTCATCAGAACCATGGTATACGAGGAGAATATTACGTCACTGCAATGGGTGGAGGCAAAGAGTCCAATTTTAGCAAAGGGGTCCCTACTGCTCCACTTGCTTCCCAATTACCGACAGCGTTGAAAGAACAACTGTACATGGAGAAACTAAAGAATATAGATCTACTTCCTCAGAAAACAACAGTTGAGTACAATGACGGATCTCTAGCCCGTGAAACCATTGTCTATGATACCGCCAACGTAGAAATCTCAGAATTTAACGAAACGAATATTCCTTTTCACATTAAAGGAACAGCTCTGAAAAGTTACGTACGGGTAGAAAATATCACCCAAGAAGACCTGGACAAATTGAATAATCAAACGGTCGCTGAGTCCAGTAACGGACTCGTGGAACCAAAAAATGACACACCATACGTCCCTGCACCTAATGTGCCAACCATTATCAACAATCATGATGCGACTGAGCCGGCAACGGAAACAGAAGCAGAACCGACGGTGGAAGAAGCTCCTTCTACGGAGTCCACAACCGATACTGGAGCGTCAGAAGATAAAACAGATCCGGTATCCACCGAGGCTGCCGATGAAACTTCCGATAAAGCTTCTGATGAAATTACGAGTGAATCTCCTGATCCAGCTTCCGAAATTGAAGAGGATAATCTGGTAGATGAGCAAAAATCCAATACACAGCAAAATGTTGAACAAGGCAATCAGGAGACGGTTCCTGAGCCGGCTACAGGCGATGCAATGATCAATGCAGATTCTGCATTGGAAGAAGTTTTAGCCAAAAACATGATCGCTGCCCAAGACAAGATCTCATTAAAAGCTTTTCCAGAAGCCCAAAATTTCACAACGCTCTCGGATGTTGTCCTGAAAGTGATGTACCAGAATCCATTGATTCTTGGTGTAGAAGGTTTTGAATACAATTACGGTACACTTACCCTTTCGATCCATTACAATGAGTCGGCAGATGTCATCCAGAAGAAACAGGACGAGATTATTGCCAAAGCAAACGAAGTGGTTGCTTCCATCATCAAGCATGACATGAAGGATGATGAGAAACGGAAAGCCATCTACGATTATCTGAACGATAACGCGAAGTATGATGATGCTGCATTGGAAAATGCGGAACAGAACAACTTTAAAAATGTGGATGCACAGTTCAACGATTCGTTTACAACTTACGGTATCCTTGTCAAAGGCGTTGGCGTATGTGCCAGCTATGCTTCCGTCTACAAACTGCTCTCCGATCTGTCTGGACTGGAAAGCATTGTCGTAACTGGAGCATCCAGCGGTGTTCCTCATGCGTGGAACAAGGTCAAAATCGGGAATGAATGGTTCCATGTGGATGCCACCAACAACCTGACCAATTCCGGTATTCCTTACTTCCTGTACAATGCAAATGATGAGACGGCTGAAAGTCAGAAAACGATTGCGGATAAGGATTACTGGCTTGATTCCGAACTCGCTCTGTTTAATGGCGAAAGTGATGCGAACGATTATTATGTACAGAACGATCTCGAAGTCGCTTCGATTAGTGAATACAAAACGAAGACTGAGAGTGAACTGAAAAATGGGGAGAAACGGGTCATTCTCCGTTTTGCCTCGCCCGTTGATTCAGATGAACTGATGACCGCTGCAGGCGAAGCTCTTGCTGCCGTAGATGAAGCCCTTCTGGGTACGGCGCAGTTGGCTACACTCGGCAGTTACGCCATTCTGGACTCTAACCCGGAACAGAAGTAATTCAATAATTATGAAAAATTCCATATCAACAAAGAACTCCATTCCCCTACATTCGGGAATGGAGTTCTTTGCTTCACTTGCCGATGATCACTGACCTATGACTCATAGACCTTTTATATCCAATATTACGGACTAACTGTACCGCCGTTGGCGTTCAATGTCTCACCGCTCACATAGCTCGATTCCTGACTTGCCAGGAAGACAAACGCAGGCGCCATCTCGGCAGGCTGCCCTGCCCGACCAAGCGGAGTATTGGAGCCGAAACTTGCAAGTTTCTCTACGGGTTGTCCACCAACGACCTGCAGCGGTGTCCATACCGGACCTGGTGCGACGACATTTACACGGATGCCTTTGCTGCCGACTTGCTGGGCCAGCGCTTTGCTGAAGGTATTGATTGCTGCCTTTGTTGTTGCATAATCCAGCAGGATTGGAGATGGCTTATATGCCTGAATAGAAGACGTGTTAATAATGGAACTGCCTGGTTTCATGTGTTTCACCGCTGCTTTGCAGAGCCAGAACATCGAATAGACATTGGTTTTGAACGTCGCATCAAATTGTTCTGTGGTCAGATCAGCGATCTGCTCAACAAACTGTTGTTTACCTGCCACGTTAGCAAGAATATCGATCCCGCCCAGCTCTTTTACAGCAGACTCAATGAGTTCTTCGCAGTATTTCTCATCCTTCAGGTCACCTGGAATCGCAACAGCTTTGCGGCCTGCTTCCTCGATCAGCTTGACCACTTCCTTCGCATCTGCTTCTTCCTCAGGAAGGTAAGCCAGAACGACATCCGCGCCTTCACGAGCAAAAGCGATGGCTGCTGCCCGACCAATACCGCTATCGGCTCCGGTCACAACGGCTTTACGTCCGGTCAGACGCCCGCTGCCTTTATAGCTTTTCTCACCTGCATCAGGTACAGGGTTCATTTCCCGCTGAAGCCCCGGCTCCTCCTGCTGTTGTTTCCAATCTGATGTAGCCTTCGGGTATTGTGTCGTCGGATCTTGAATGGTGTGTTGGTCTTGATTAGCCATGTTCAATTCCTCCTCGGATTTATTTTATTTTGTAAGTTGTTTTCATAAAAGTTGCACTCTTTCCTTTGTAACCGAGATGGGTGGAATTTAAACTGAATCGGAACATTTCCATGGCAAACCTTCCGACTTTGAATCTCCAGTGACTGGAGGTTGTATAATAGAGCCTGACCTGTTGACTTGGAAACTCCAGCCTTAGCAATTAAAACAATCAGTGGAACCAGTGTAAGCAGATACGCCGGAATCATGGGCCAACGCAATCCCTCAATCATCCCATGGACCAACAAAAATACAACCGATATGCCCCATCCTCCCCACACCATTTTCCGAGGTTTGTTTCGGCCCCCAATCAGCCACACCAGCATCACTACATTGAATATAAGATAAATCCAAAACAAAAAATGCACTCCCTTCATGACACTGGATCTCCCGAAGGTTCTCCAATGTATTCAAGGAATGCACGTATGATATTACGATAATAAGTTGACTAGGGAAATTATACACCTTGCCACTACGAGTGCAGTACCATCTTCCGATCGCTCTTATCCCCAGATTTTTTGATTCACCTTTTTAAAAAGGGAAAATCCGGGGATAAAGGCGCACGCTTCGCTTCTTCAGATTGGTTCTGCCCTCTCCGTTCCGGTGTAAAATTCAGGTACAACTTCTAAACACGTTCATCTCAACGATTTTATAATATGAGGCTAGTGATCTTCGCCTTCATCTACCCGCTGTCTTTTTCCTATGCCAAATACGAAATATCCGATCACAACGATCGCCATAAATGTAGCCCCGACAATCAGGGGTAGCCGGGTATCCGGGTTAAACGCCATACCGATAATAACGAGCGTCAAATAGACGATGATGATATAGTTGCTGATCGGGAACCATTTGGATTTAAAATTGTGGTCTCCCATCTCATTGCCCCAACGCTTTCTGAACCTGAACTGGCTGAAGGCCAGAGCAAACCACGGAACCATCCCCGGAAGAACACTTGCACTGTAGATGTACAGGAACAGCTTGGAATCCGGCATCAGGTAGTTGAGTATCACACCCACCAGCAGCAAGGAAATCGTAATGACAATACTGTTGCGGGGAACCCCGCCTTTGGATAACTTTTTGAAAAAGGCCGGTGCCTGTCCATTCTCCGCAAGGGTGTAAAGCATACGTCCTGCACTATAGATCCCACTGTTACATCCCGACATCGCAGCGGTAAGCACGACAAAGTTGATAATCCCCGCAGCAGCCACAATGCCGACTTTGGCAAACGTCACTACAAACGGACTTCCCGTCTCTCCCACTTCATTCCAAGGGTACAATGTCACGATGACAAAGATCGCGCCGACGTAAAAAATGAGAATACGCCACACAATATTTTTGATCGCTTTACGCAGCGTATGCTTCGGATTCTCCGCTTCGCCTGCTGTAATACCGACCATTTCAACGCCCTGATACGCAGCCGTAACAATACACAGCGCGAAGAGGAAGCCTTTGATCCCTCCAGGGAAAAAACCGCCATGGCTCACCAGATTTGATAGCCCGATTGGCTGTCCTCCGTTCCCCCAGCCGAAGAAGATAAGTCCGGTTCCGATCACAATCATGAAGACAATTGCCGTTACCTTGATCAGTGCAAACCAGAATTCGAATTCGCCATAGTACTTTACCGCTGCCAGATTCGCTGCCGCAATAATAAGCACACCAGCCAAGGCAGGCAGCCATTGTGGAATATCCGGGAACCAATAGCCTACATAAATCCCGATCGCCGTAACTTCCGCCATCCCAACCGTGACCCAGAGGAACCAGTAACTCCAGGCAGTCAGGAACCCGGCAAGCGGACTGATATATTTGTGAGCAAATGTGGCAAACGAACCGGTGACCGGTTCCTGAATCAACATTTCTCCCATAATACGCATGACAAAAAAGATAATGATCCCGGCCAGCAAATAGGCCAGCAGTACGGAAGGACCTGCCCATTTGATCGTACTTGCCGATCCCATGAACAATCCAACGCCGATCGTACCCCCGAGTGCAATCAGCTCTACATGACGGGGCTTCAGCCCTCTTGATAGTTGCTTCGATTCCAAACGATTCTCCCCTTTTCTTGTGTACAGCTTCGTGTTGTAAGATTACATTTTCATTTTCACATTAACGCAATACAGGATTGCTTCACCAAATTGTACGAGATGTGCCGCAGAAATACAACAAGGAATGTAAGGAAGCGGATTCAGCACACAGTAACAGGATAACCCCTTAATGAATACGGCAGACCGTGGAAGGTGGATTTATTGAAAAAGCAGAAATGAGTTGGAAAAGACGAGATTTTACCTCAAACGGCACTGGATATCTATGGTATAATGGTGTTGATTTAATGAAACCAAGTTTCATCAGATGAAATTAAAACAAGGGAGAGGAGTCGTTTATATGCCTATTGATTTTCATGATGAACAGAATCGTTCCACTTATACTACAAGGTCTGCGAACGAATCCTGGATCTCCATGATCCAAGAAAATGTGGACGTATCCGGGAAATATGTCGCTGACATTGGCTGTGGCGGTGGTATATATACTCAAGCTCTGGCCCATATGGGAGCTGTACAGGTTACCGGTGTTGATTTTTCCCAGGAGATGTTAAAGGGAGCCACTACAAACTGCAAATCGATTCAGCACATTACTTTTTCACTAGGCAATGCCTACGATACCCACCTCCCTGATCATAAATTCGACCTTGTGTTAGAGCGGGCGTTGATTCATCACCTTAACGATTTAGACGCTTGTTTTCGGGAAGCCCATCGAATTTTAAAACCAGGTGGAACTCTCATCATTCAGGATCGTACTCCTCAGGACTGCATACACCCTGGAAACGAACATCATTTAAGAGGTTTTTTCTTCGAAAAATTCCCTCAGTTGATCGAGTTGGAAGTGAATCGCAGATATGATGCCAATCAGGTCCAGCAGGCGATGGAAGCAAACGGGTTCAGGCTCGACCAGACCATTTCCCTATGGGAAACTCGCCGTGTGTACGAAGATATGGAGTCTTTGAAGGAAGATATATTGTTGCGCACCGGCCGCTCACTCCTTCATGAACTGTCCGATGAGGAGATGCAAGAATTAGTGGAATACGTGGAACGTAAGCTGGAGCCCGTTCATCACCCGATTGTCGAAAAGGACCTGTGGACTGTATGGTTTGGAGTTAAACGCTAGAACAAGAACTCATCTAAAAGGCAGATGAACCTTCACCGTCGTACCCTCACCCTCCTGGCTTTTCATTTCGACGGTTCCGTGATGGAGCATCACGATTTTCTTGACGATCGCAAGGCCTAAACCGTTGCCGCTGATGCTGCGGTTTCGCGACAGGTCTGTTTTATAAAACCGATCAAATACATACTCCAGCTGCTCTGGCGCTATTCCAATACCCGTATCTGTTATCGTGAAGAGAACTCCATTCGCTACCTGACTGGTCTGTATGTGAATATGCCCGCCCGCTGGCGTAAACTTGATACTGTTTCCCAGCAGATTCATCCAAACCTGATTAAGCTGATCCCGATCCGCTGTAACTTGAATCGGTTCTGCCAATTCGAGATGAACCTGAATATTTTGGGTGGACCACTGCGGCTCGCAGGTAACGATAATTTGCCGGATTTGCTCATCCAGATTATAGGTAGTGGCCTCGAACGGATGATGATCAGAGTCCAGAGATGCAAGCTCCAGCAGATTATCGCTAAGTCTGGATAGCCGTCCACTCTCCGTAATAATGATATCAAGGTAATAATGACGATCAGCCTCCGCAACCAGACTGCTATTTTTCATCGCCACGGCAAAACCGGAAATAGAGGTCAACGGGGTTTGAATCTCATGGGATACATAGGAAACAAAATCCTGTCTCATCTGTTCCAACTGTTTAAGCTCACTCGCCATCACATTAAAACTGTGCGTTAAAGCTCCCATTTCGTCCACACGTTTCGTTTGGATGTCCACGTCAAAATCACCCTTCGCCAGCCGCTTCGTTGCACGCGTTAATACCTGAATGGGTTTCACCAAGTACCTCGCAGCAATAAGAATACAGAAGCTTCCGATAAACAGTGCGAGTAATAATATCAGGAAGACCATCCGATTAATGATATTTTCGTTCTGTGGGGAAAATTGCATAAACACGGCTCGTGGCTCCCCTTGAAATGGGAAAGGAAGACCGATAAAGGTCTGATCCCCCTCAGCCGGAGAACGATAGACCTGATCCTGTAACACCATTTGAACCACCTCTGGTGCAATGTGAACGGTATCCGTATTGTCCAGATCATAGTATGTTACGTTGCCGGAAACATCATATAGATGAATGGGATAGGTGGATATCTTCACCATACTTTTAATGAAAGCCTCCCGGTCCTCCGGGTGTGTTTGTTCATAGAGACGTATCATTTCCTCACCTGCTGCAATCATGTCATTCTGACCGAGATGGTTTACTTCTTTTTTGAACAGAAAGAGCCCTATGAGGAAAGACGACAGCAGACTGAAGATAATGACAACCAGAAATGTTAAAATGATGCGAACGTATAAGGTTTTGATCATGTGATCATTAACCGGTAGCCCAGACTGCGGGCCGTTTCAATCTGAAAATGGTGTGCATCGTCAGCAAATTTTTCCCTCAATCGCTTAATATGAACATCAACCGTCCGATCATCCCCTTCATAGTCACTCCCCCAGATCTTCGTAATTAACTGTTCCCGGGTAAATATCTGTCCAGGCTGGTTCGCCAGCATGAACAGCAATTCGAACTCCTTTAGAGGCAGATTGAGCGTCTCTTCACCTCGAATCACTTGAAAGCTGCGGCGATTCAGCGTGATGCCCCCCAATTGAATCGTTTGGGAAGAGACAATCCGATACCGTTTCAGCAATGCTTTCACTCTCATCACAAGCTCCAGCGGATCGAAGGGCTTCGTTACATAGTCGTCTGTTCCAAGCTGGAATCCCTTCACTTTCTGAGCTGATTCCCCTTTCACCGTGACCATCAAGAGCGGCATATTCAGGTCCAGGCGCCGGATCTCCCGGCATAGTTCCCAACCATCCAATCGCGGCATCATAATATCGAGGATCACCAGATCGATTTGGGATTTCCCCACAATCTCCAATGCTTCCTCACCGTCTTTAGCCACCACAATCTCAAATCCCTCATTCCGCAAAAACAAGGTAATCAGCTCACGAATATGCACATCGTCGTCCACGACAAGGATTTGGGTCATATGAAATGCATGCCTCCAATATCTTTCTTCTCCTCATCCACCTGGGTGGAGGGTCAACCAAAATGCCAGCCTAACAAATTCCAATGATAGAAAAATAAACATAAGGTTACTGCTGCTAGAGTTACAAATGTATAATACACACGCCTAGGTAACGTCCAATATTTGTTCTTCCATGCCAGAATGGTCATCATGAATATGGAAGCAGTCAAACCTACAAGAATCAGAGGCATGAACAGATAAAGACGTAGAGATAGTGGAATGTAACTGAGTCGATCGATCAAATCCATGTTCATTACCAGAATTGTAGCTTCCAAGGTCACCAGTGACCACACAGACATAACTACCGACAGCCAGACTGCCCATTTCTGCGCCCTTGGCTTCGCTTTGATTTCGTGTCTGCGATACATAGCTCCCATTAATACGGTAATGAACAGAACGGCCGAGATACCGAGCAACGTAAGCCAAAACTTCGATTGATTGATTAGCGGGGTTGGCTCCAGTGGCATGGGGTTGAGCATATCCAGAAACAGATACGTGACCTTGCCTCTGTATCCGTACGGAATCCCATCTGATGCGTCCCGCCGACTTCCTGGAATAGATTCACCCCAATCGGAGTGTATACTTGCTGATCTGCACCACTTCCAAGCGACAGCCGGTTATCCGAAACCTCAATAGTGATCTGAGTCAGAAAACTGAAAAACTTATCGATCTTCGTGTGATTACGACGTGTAAATTGATAGGAGCCTGCATATTTCTCCAGGGGTTCCCCCAGTTCAATAGAGGTTGCAGCAGGCTGCTTAGCCGCATGGGCAGGATAGTATCGGTCAAAAAAAGCTTGCGCCAATCCTCCTGCTGCCGTTCCACCATCTCCTCCACTATAGGAAACAAATATGCCGACTTGTTGGTCCGGTACAAGATAGAGCGCTGTATTAAACAACTCGTCGGCACCTCCATGAGAGATGACACGCAGTCCATTCATATTCAACTCATAAAAACCCAAGTCCATAGCGGGTAAACGTTCGTCGAACTGGAATGCCGGGGAATGCATGAGCCTGGCGGTTTCCGACTTGAGCATTTGCTTATCCTCATATCGCCCGTCCTGTAGATGGGCAATCATGAAATGAGCCATATCGTTCGCCGAGACGCTGCCTGATCCCGCAGGCCGGAAGCCTCCCTCAAACGTTGGTCGCTTAGTTACAAACTCGCCATTGGCTCGGGCGTATCCAAGGACGGCATAAGGCTCCAAAGAGGCTGGAACAGGCTCTTCTACCGTAGCATAATTCATGCCCAGCGGATCAAATATATTTTTCTGTATATAGTCATTGTAGGCAATACCGCTGACTTCTTCGACGATAAGTCCCGCGAGTGAGGCGCCATAATTGGAATACGACAGCATCTCGCCTGGTGGCTTAACCCGTGCAGGCATATGTTTCTCCATCGTTTCAGCAATAGAGACGGGAAGTTTCCCCGGATCGGTAGTGATCTGATAACCTACACCGCCTTCCTCGAAGCCTGCGGTATGGGTCATGAGATGGCGCAACGTAATCGGCTGCTTATAGGTTTTCGGTATTTTCACCGTTTTTAGATAGGTGTTCACATCTGTATCAAGATCAAGCTTGCCTGCCTCAACCAATTGCATCACTGCGGTCCATGTGAACAGCTTCGTTGTCGAAGCGATTCGAAATAAGCTGGTTTTAGGATCAACGGCTTTATTTTCTTCAATGTTCGAACGTCCGTACCCTTTGGAGAGCAGAATCTTACCATCCTTCACAATCGAAACGACTGCGCCCGGAATTTGTAAAGAACCCATCTGCACATCCATAATCCCATCAATGAACGCCGTTAACTGATCGGAATCATCCAGATTCGCTGCGGCTCCTTGGTCCAATTGACCCGAATTTAATCCCGGATTGGATACTGCTGCCGATACGGGAACCACAGTCCCTAACCCCGTTGTCCCTAATGTAACGCCTAACAACACCAGTAACATCATTTTCCCAAAAATCTTCCTTATCGACGATGACATGACCAACCTCCACCACTCCGCATATTTTTTAATACCTGTTCCTTACGCTTTCTTTCGAGAGCATATCAAGAACGTATGAACGGAGCGTGAATACTTTTCCCATTTTCATCCAACAAAAACCAACTCATATATAGTAAACTGGAGAAAAGGTCCAATCATTCGGGAGGTCTGCTTATGCAAGAGCAACATGCTGCACGAGTCGAATTATTCGTTTCCAACACTCAGATCATCAAGAAATCATTCAAGTGGCAAAATGCGATGATGCACCGTCTGGCGGCCCTTTTATATGCAACGGAAAATAAACAAGCCGATGGCGATGCCATTCGTCAAAGTCATGAATTGATTAAACAAAACACCAATCTCTTCTCGGCCTTCAGAGGAAATTCGGCAATCAGCGTCGCTACCTTACTCTCGCTTACAACAGATCAGGAAAAGAAACTGAAAGACACTCTTCTTATCTACGAGCTAATGAAACAGAACAAATTCCGCACATCCGATTATCTGGTTATTGCCGCCTATCAGATTGCAGCTCACGCGACGCCTGACCAATTCGAGCATAAGGTCGAACGAGCCAAAGCATTTTATGATCACATGAAAGCACAGCATCGCTTTCTTACCGGACAGGACGACTATATTTTTGCTTCCATGCTGGCCCTTTCCGATCTGGACGTGGAATCCGGTGGGAGCCGTATGGAGCAGCTCTATACTGAATTAAAACCTGAGTTCTCGCCGGGCAATAGCGTGCAAGCATTGACACAGGTGCTGGTCCTAGGAGATGAAAATCCGGAGGCGGGCGCTCATGTGCTAGCGCTAAATGAGGCATTCCGCAGACGGGGAATACGATTAGACAAAATGTACACCCTGCCATCTCTGGGGATCCTATCCCTACTGCCCGCTGACAGAGATACGCTAGTAGACCAAGTTGAGGAAACATACGAATGGTTGCGCACACAGAAGGGCTTTGGTGCCTGGTCAATCAACAAACAGGAATTGCTGCTGCTCTCGTCCTCGCTGGTGGCGGTACAATATGTGGAGGAGCTTCGAAACGGAGTTCTGACCACGACAGTCTCTACTAGCATCACCAACATTATTATCGCTCAACAGGCTGCCATGGCCGCTGCTGCAACTTCGGCCGCCGTCGTCGCTTCGACTTCATCGAATTAAGGTCATGAAATGCATCTTGCAAAATAAAACAGGCCCTCTGGAACCATCCAGAAGGCCTTCTTCATTGAATCCATAATTGCTGTAAGTCATCACTTACTGAACAATTCCTGTCTCACGAAACTCCTAATAACTGTACCAACTTTTTAGTATAGGAGGACTAATTATGAATAAAAAGAAATGGTTCCTAACACTTATTTTTTTGTTCGCATTAATTTACATTTCGTTTGGTGTTTGGATAGCGAAGGATACTAAAATTATCTTGGAAAAGTCCTTGGAATCAGACAGTAACTATGGAGAATACATGAGTCAATCTGTCTTTGATAAAACAAATTTAATAGCACGAGGCGATACTTCAGACAATTTTTCATATGAACCCGAAAATCATAAAATAGGTGCCGCGTTCCCATTACATTTCTTTTTTATAGCTAAGGTATTCGTAACTCACGAATATAATCAGCCTAACTTTGGATTTCGTGAGCCGCTAACAATTAATTTAAAAATCAAGAACGGGCACTGGTATGCTACAAGTGTCAATATTAAACCATAACAGATCACTGAATGAATTGAAATGCACCAGGAGACCTCCCTTCTTCAACTAATTCGGCAATAGTACCAAGTTCTTTTACTAGACGACTACTTAAACAACTTTGTTCTTACACTACAAAGCATAAAAAACCGTTGATCTTTCTTTGAGATCAACGGTTTTAAAACAAGTGTCTTTTCTTTTCGACAACTTATCCTTTGGTTTATGCTTTACATAAAGCAAGGCTTAATAACGTTCCAAAAATAGAAATTCCTGCAATCAGGATTTGTTATCAGTGTCTCTTACAAAATTATGAATGGATAGTTTTTGATTATTTCTGTTGAAAACTGTTTGCTTTGACTCCCTTTCACTGCTCCAACAGGCTCTTACGCTCAGGATTGGACCTGAACTCGACAAAGCAGCACACTCACGAAAGGCAAAATGCTTGCATCCCCTACATTTCTGAACATCCAGATGCATTAATGCATCATTGATCGCTTCACCTGTATGCTCGAACATATGCTCTGGACTGATCCGTCCAATCAATCCCGTTCTTTTCATCATCTCAAGGGGTTGAGCCTGAATGCCTGATAGCAGAACTCTTCCGCCAGATCTCTCCATATGTTTGACAACTCTGGCCAGATTGGATTCCCCCGTCGTATCCATAAAGGGCACCTTGCTCATGCGCAACAACAAAGTACCCGGTCGTCGATGAATCGATTCCATGACCGACTTCTCAAAACTATCCGCTGCGCCGAAAAAAAGTGGCCCTTCAATTGTATAAAGGCTGATCTGCGGACAGTCATGTCCCTCCTGAACCATGTGGGCCATGACTTTCTCATGTTTATGATCGGGATCGGGCAATACTTTGGCAACCTTCAACATCTCACTCATCCGCTTTACGAATAAAAGAACAGCCAGAATCAACCCAACCTCTACCGCCGTTGTTAAACTTGTAAATACAGTGAGCAAGAAGGTAATGAGTAGCACAAGCGAATCGCTCGTTTTGGTTTTCATTACATGCATGAACGATTTCCGTTCACTCATATTCCAGGCAACCATCATCAGGACTGGAGCCATACTGGCAAGTGGAATGTGAGATGCATACGGTGCGAACAGAACGAGTACCAGTAGAACGACTACGCCATGAATAACCCCCGAAAATGGGGATACCGCGCCGGATTTGATATTCGTTGCTGTACGTGCAATCGCTCCTGTTGCGGGAATACCACCGAATAGCGGGGTCACCAGGTTGGCGATCCCCTGCCCAATCAGCTCTCGATTGCTATTATGCCGGCTTCCGGTCATGCCATCGGCAACAACAGCAGACAGCAGCGATTCGATTCCACCCAACATGGCGATGACAAAGGCGGGTTGCAGCAAGTTTACAATTCGCTCCCAAGTGATCTCCGGCACATGAAACTGCGGCAAGGAGTTAGGTATGGCGCCAAAGGACGATCCGATCGTAGCCACCTGTCCTTCAAAAAAGAACGCTGCGACTACCGTCGAAAGAACCAGCCCGACCAGTGAGGCAGGCACCTTCGGCGCAAACCTCGGCACAAGCAAAATAACAGCCAGACAACTGCCTGCTGTCAGCAAACTGTATATATTAACGGTTGAGATATGCATCCCGATTTCTTTCATATTGGACCAAAAATCCTCGTGTTTTTTAATCCCGCTTAATCCCAGGAAATTAGCAATCTGCCCACTGAAAATAATAACAGCAATACCCGCCGTAAAACCGATGGTCACAGGTCGTGGTATGAATTTGATCAATGCGCCAAGTTTAAACAGCCCCATCAATACAAGAATCAATCCGGCCATGATCCCGGCAATCAATAGATTTTCGTATCCATATTGCATCACAATTGCGAAGAGGATTGGAATGAATGCACCCGTTGGTCCGCCAATCTGGAACTTGGACCCACCCAGCAAAGAAATGAGAATACCTGCAATCACCGTTGTATACAAGCCATACTCTGGTTTGACCCCGGAAGCGATGGCAAACGCCATACCCAGTGGAATCGCAATAATTCCTACAATCAGCCCTGATAACAGATCCTTGCGAAAAGCGGCAGCATTGTAACCTGCATATCTCCCCATCCATTTCATCTACACTAACCTTCTTTTCTTCATATATTTGAATATTTGAATATAATATGAAGACTACTCCCTAGTAGATCCCCTGTCAATCTTACTCCTCACATGTCATGCAGGCCCACAACACAAAAAACAAGAAGTTACCTGAATTTACTTCCGGTTCCTCTTGTTTAATGTGTTTATGTTTCTTTTCGTATATCTTCCAACATGGAAATGGCATCGACCAGATGATTATCAAAAATCTGTTTGGTGACCACCAGCAAGTCTTTAATCAAGGGGTCCCGCAGAGAGTATATAACCGTGGTCCCTTCTTTCAGTCCTTGCACAACATTTTTACTGCGTAATACAGCCAACTGCTGCGAGACAGCCGAGCCTTCCGAGCCTAGAATACTTTGCAACTCGTTAACGTTTTTCTCGCCTTCACTCAACAGCTCCAGAATCTGAATCCGCATTGGATGCGCTAACGCTTTGAAAAAATCCGCTTTAAACTGTTGTATGCTCTGATTCATACGCTATGCCCCTTCAATCGAACTTTTGAAGATGCAAATATCATAACATATAACATATTGAAAGGGAGTCCCCTCATCCCGTGATGGTCTTTCTGGGAGTTATCGGCTCCGTCAGTAGGAACCGTATTCAAACCAGTCAAAATCGGCTGCCTGATCCGATGGCTCGCCATTGCTGGTGCTAAACATGCCGATACAGCAGCCAACGAAGCCCCCGGCCACCTCGGTACTCAAGCTGCTCGTATCCACCTGTTCTGCAACCAGATGATACTGACTTCCATCCGTGCTGTAGTAAAAACTGAGCTGCTGTCCTAATGCAGCCATTTTGATATACACTCGCGAAGCATCGCTGTCCAGCACGATTTGCGCAATGCGGGTTTCCTGACCGTCGATCCAGGACATCACGCGCAGCACCTGCTGCTGCTCGGTCATCGCACGCTCAATCCGAACATGATATTGATCATTCTGAATGACGACAAGACCAGCCGTCTCATGAACGCTTTGGGGCACAAATTCCATCACTGTGCCTGCCACGTAATCCATATGCCTTTGCCGCAGGCAAACAAAGCTGGAATTCTCTTTCTCTTTCAATGTTTGCGGTTTCAGCTTCAGCCTTAAGTATCCTTTTCGCTCGGTTAATGAATAGAGGTCCTCCTGGGGATTACGCAGAAACATCCATTGCAAGCCCAGATGATCACTGTCAAAGTGGTCGGTTCGCAATGGCGGCTCGACGGGAGCTGGTGTCAAACTCACAATACCCTGCTCCTCCAGAATTCCGCGGCCTTCATTCACTACCGGCCATCCGTCCTCCCAATCGACCGAAGCGAGGAACGTCTCCCGGCCCAAGTTGCTAAAGCTTCCTCCATACGGACGGGAAGCCAGCATGACCATGAACCATTGACCGTTCGCACTCTGCACCAGGTCGGCATGTCCCACATTAACAATGGGGTAACGCTTGCCCAAATGGCGATGCGTAATAATCGGATTGTTCGGATTACCGACGAATCCTTCAGTCAAGCTTTTGCTGCGAGCAACAGTCACGGCATGGTTCGGTCCTGTACCTCCTTCTGCAATCAACAAATAGTAATATTCGTCGATTTTATACAAATGCGGACCTTCCGGCCAAATGACATCCACCATAGCCCCGCGCCAGAGCACATGGCTATCACCTACCAGCTTCATGGTTGTCAGATCCAGCTCCCTCAGCCATACTTCCCAATTGCCGTTATAACGGACCCCTTGCGAGCAAGGCCGCGTTCCCAGGTAATAGGCTTTGCCATCATCGAAGAAAATCGTTGGGTCGATGCCTTCTGCTCCTTCGATAAAATAAGGATCGGACCATGGCCCCGCCGGATCAGTAGCCGTTACAACAAAATTCCCGCCATGTGATACATTGGTTGTAATCATATAGAAGGTTCCTTCATGATAACGAATCGTTGGAGCGAAAATGCCCTGTGAATGACCAGCACCCTCAAGATTCAACTGGGAAGGACGATCCAGCACATTGCCAATCTGTTTCCAATTTACAAGATCACGGCTTTGAAAGATCGGAACGCCAGGAAAATAGGCAAAAGTCGATGTCACCAAATAAAAATCTTCCCCCACCCGACATATGGATGGATCTGGATAAAACCCGGGCATAATCGGGTTTTTGAACTTGCATTGCTGGCCTTCCATTACTTTTTTCATTCTTTTACCCCTCCACTAGTGAGTCCAGTCACAAAGTATTTTTGCAAGAACGGATACAGTAAAACGATAGGCATGGCCGTCACAACCGTGATCGCTGCCCGAATGAATACGGGAGTGACCATGTTGGTTACATCTTTGACGGGCTTGGACAGCGGAAGCACGATGCGCATGAAGATTTTAAAATCGCCAGCCCCATCCAGAAGGCATTCTTCATTGAATCCATAATTGCTGTAAGTCATCACTTACAACAATTCCTGCCTCACGAAACTCCTCAATGAAACTGTCCAGCCAATCCGAACCATAATCCAGCCCGCCCGTATCACTCTCAATAAACGCAACATCCAGACCCATCACCCAAAATCTGCGAGCGATGATGAAAAGATCAACAGCCTCTTCATCCTGTTTGGAGAAGCTTCGAACCGAACGATAACCCGCCATGAGTGCATCCCACAAGACTGCTTTACGCTCACCGGATTGTCTCTTTCGAGCCTTCACCTGAGCCAGATCATAGGCACGCCAGCCAGGGGCCGCCCACTCGAAGTCGTAATGGATAAACTGTTTCCCCTGCAGAAAAGCATTATTGTTCCCATGCATATCGCCATGGCACAGTCCAACATCCAGGCCTTGACTGGATATGGCAGCAATCCGTTCTTTTAACACTTGTGTAAACGCATTCAGAAATGGTACTGCTTCACTACTTTTCCCGACATAATTCAAGATTAGCTCCAGCGGCTCGTCGATCAGGAACTTCGTATCCAGCTCATACCGTGGCAGCTCCAGCGTTACCCGATCCATGGCACTGTGCAATTCGGCGGCAGACTGACCAAAGGTATAACAGGATTCCTCATCCTCAAGGTTATTCTCTGCTCCCTCGATATAGCGAAACATCACCGCCACACGCTTTCCTTCTGCCGCATCAAGCATCGTATATCCGGTGTGATCCTTTTTCTCGATATACTCTCCAATGTCGGTATGTGCAGATGAACTCAGATTACCTTTTAATGCAGACAATAAGGACAGTTCATAACGAACATCTTCCTCCGTAATTTCTGTACGGTAGACACGCAGAATATACAAACCGTTGGAAGTACGTACCCGGTAGGTATCATTTAACCCTCGCAGCCAAAATAAACATTCTTTCCATGGTCCGATGTCATATTGATCACTCAATACAAACTCCAGATATTTAGGATTGAGCACTGAACGTAAAGCAGTCGGTTGGTTAAACATATGTATGCTCCCTTTAGTTTAATATAATCATCACTATAGATACAGATAATGATGCTTCATCTATCTACCTATAACATAGTATATTTTTATTTTATTTTCCAGAATATATATTTAATCGATTATGATGCTATTGAGGATGCAACTGGGAAGCTAACGTTTTGCTAACAAGCACCATCGAAATTTACTGATAAAAAAGAGCTCTGGCATCAGATGCCTGGTCTCTTTTTTATTACCATTAATACAAAACTGATTAAAAATAAAGCAAGATTAATCCAAATATACTTGAAAAATCCTTCACCAGAAGAGATATAAAGGCTTAATGGTAAAGACCAAATCACAAAAATTATAAATAATAAAATTCTTTGAGTTAAAGAAGCATATATCACACCACAGGATGGAATAAGCAAACCAAAAACCAAAATAACGGTTGAAATTTCATTTGAATTAGGAGCAATATTAACAAAAATAAAAGCAAGAATACCAATCAGACCACCGACAATACCCAATACTTTTTCCATAACCATATCACCCCACAAAAAAATAATGAAAAATTTGGTTTACTTCCAAGCACCAAACTCAAGGTGATGAAGGCCTTTTTGCATGACTACCTAAGCTTTGAATAACTGGATTATCTATCAAATTTATCCTTGTTCAGCAAATGTGCGTCCTATACAATAACTTTAGAAATTCCCCTATATCGATTTCTTTATAAACAACATCCATGTATAGCACTTCCTTACGATATAAGCTCTGACTTGAGTTTATATAAAAAAATGATACAGGAGGCTATCGAATGTTCAGATTCATTTTACCGTCTTCAAAGCTCGTATTGATTTGCTGTTTGCTGGTACTTACAACGGTAAGCATGCTGTTCAACAGTCCAAGGGCATTGTCACATGGTTACGTAGAAGGGCCAGCGAGCCGGGCTGCACTGTGTGCTTCGGGAGTCAATCAGGATTGCGGCAATATCGTGTATGAACCCCAAAGCCTGGAAGCAACTAAGGGTTTCCCTAGTGCTGGACCTACCGACGGCCACATTGCAAGTGCTAACGGTGTGTTCCCTAAGCTTGATGAGCAATCTGCTACGCGTTGGTCGAAAGTGAATATGTCTAGTGGTAGTAATACGTTTACTTGGAAGCTAACAGCTAACCATTCAACGGCAAGCTGGAAGTATTATATTACGAAAACGAACTGGAATCCGAATGCACCTCTATCTCGTGATTCGTTTGACCTGACACCGTTCTGTTCCGTTGCCTATAATGGCAGCCAACCTCCATTTAGTTACACCAACTCATGCAACGTACCAGAACGCAGCGGTTATCATGTCATTCTAGCCGTCTGGGAGGTTGCGGATACTGCCAACGCCTTCTATAATGTCATCGACGTAAACTTCTCCGGGACGAATCCGGTGGACAACGTAGCACCAACAGCTCCAACTTCCCTTGTAGCAACTGCAACTGCTGCGACCAGTACATCTTTATCATGGAAGGCTTCAACAGATAATGTAGGTGTAACAGGGTATAAAATTTACAACGGGAATACTTTGGTAGGGAATGTCCCCGGCACAACTACAAGCTATACGGTAACGGGGCTGACAGCAAATACGGCATATACCTTTACTGTCAAAGCAGTCGACGCAGCAGGCAACGAATCTGCAGCCAGTAATAGTGTAAGCGTTACCACAACTGCACCTCCTGCTAATGACACTACCGCACCGACAGCTCCAGGCGGGCTGCATGTGATGGGAACACCAACCGCGTCCAGCATTCAGCTGATGTGGACGGCATCCACGGATAATGTAGGAGTGACAGGGTATAAAATTTATAACGGCTCTACTTTAGTTACAACGACATCCGGGACGGCAACGTCTTATACGGTAACTAATCTTGAAGCGAACACAACCTACAACTTCTCGGTTTATGCTGTGGATGCAGCAGGCAACCAATCGGCTGCTAGCACAGTCAGCGGTAAAACAGCCGCAGCTGCTGCTGCACCTGCATGGGCAGCCAATACGCAATACACAGCGGGTACAATCGTGAGCTACAATAACCTGACATACAAATGCCTCCTAACCCACAAGTCTCAAGTGGATTGGATCCCTTCGGCAACACCAACCCTCTGGCAGCTGCAATAACGGGATTGACTGGAGGATTAGTTGAAAAGAATTCCATATAGATGCTGATTTACAACAACAGCCGGTCCATAATTCATGGGATCGGCTTTGTACTACAATGTGCAAAAATAAGACGCTTCAGGAATTAGTCCCAACCCCCAAGCACATGTGTCATTCGGAAAAGGCTGTCGGCAACCACGTTATAATTTCAAGAGCATTTCGTACTGGCCAACATGATACGCAAAGCCTGATTTGACCAGGAAATCTTCCATCGGTTTCAGATGAGCTTCCATATTGAGGACACTGACCTTAGGGGATTCAGTATTAAGGACCATCTCTGTCAGGATATTGCTTGCAACGCCTTTGCCCCGGTAATTTTGGTTGACTGCGAGCTGAGGAATATCACCTGTTTTTTTATCTATAATGCCATAGCCAACAATGCTGTGATCCAGACGTGCAACCACATAGATAAAAGCTTCCGGCACAGCGTAGATGGAATCAATTGAATTTTGCCAGGATGGCTCCATATCCCAAAATGCCTTGTACTGCTCCAGATCGATCCTCTCCACACATTCCACCGTGCAGGTCGTTTGCGGTATGAATTTATCTTTTTGCAACTGGAAACATGAAAATTCCCTTTGAATTTTGAAGTTTTGTTTACTGTAAAGCTGAACTGCAGATTCGTTGGATTGGATGACTTCCAGCAAATATTGCTCTACATTTTTTTCTTTTAGCAGCTTTTGTATATTCAAGAGCAGATCGCTTGTTATGCCCTGCCGTCTAAATTCTTTTACAACACCTGTTCCGAGGTCATATGCGGTTGCCTTTCCATTCCAGTTTCGAAGTCCATTGATAACAAACCCGACCATTTTCTCATCCTTAAAGGCTCCCATAGATATTTCGGGGTGGTAGCCCCTTCGTTGAAGCATTTGCTGAAATTTCCAAAAAGGCAAATCCATTTTAACCTGGTAATCGGAAAAGGCATCCACAAACGCTTGGTGAAGTGTTTCCATGCTTATTTTGTCCAACATTTTATAAGTGTACATTCGGGCACTCTCTCCTTTGAAAAGACAGCAATAACATATTAGGGCTCATGATCTCTGCCCTTATTTAAATATTTTACTAAATAATGCTAACACGATACAGTAAAACCCGCACTATAAACGTCATAGAATAAGAAAAACCGAGCTGAAATTAGAAATAAGATCGTGATTCCGAGCAGTGAATCCGTTTGAACTATGAGCCTATATTGGTCCTGTATTCAGGCAGCGCAACATCCTGAGTTGTAAGGTCCAACATACTCTGCTTATTGAAAGACGCCAAATATACGGCCAAAATATCATCATCATTTTCTTCAAGAGCCATTTCAAACAGAAGGATGACATCATTCTTATAAAATATTCGCCATGCCTGCATGGATGACGTTTCTTTTATTTCATATTGCTCGTCGTTTAAATTCCAATACGCTTGATATTCGGATAAACCCCACATATTTTCATCAAAAATAACCCAATAGGGCAGCCTGTCTTCTATACCCATCTGAATGAAAGCCTTGCATACCAAAAAATTCGTGAGCGATTCGTTCTCCAAAACCCAGTCGGGATTGTTCCACGCGCATATATAAACCGGAGGATCTTCCCTTGTCAGATCGCTGAATCGAATGCCACAATAGATTACTGATTCTTCACATTGATAGAACACCAGAAAATCCTTGTCCCTCGTAAAGAAATCGGGACCCGGCACAAAAATATTCTGCAGGGTCATCGGCTCATACTGATTATTGCAATGTTGCGTGATGTACATGGAATTGCCAAACCTTTTATAGTATTCGCGCAGTGCTTTCGGAAATTGAATACTAAGACGATGTTCCTGTTCACGAATGTCTTCCTCGGAAATGGATTCTTCCGTATCATTGTGACATTCCAAAATTTGGGTCAGGTATTTATATTCTGCATTCAAGTTGATCTCCTCCTGCCTCTATAATGTATATATTAAAGAACAACCGAGCTCCATGGTTTACATTAAAAAATATGAATGGGTAAAATTCCTTTTCAGATAAAATAGACCGCTTCCTGGTTAGGGAATGCGGTCTATTGAGTCACTATTCTATGGGGATACCGATTTTGTTAAACCTATTCTGGTGATAACCGTATCATACGGGGCCAATTCCAGGGTCTGTTTTCCATACTCGGTATCGATCGTCGTGGTTTCAACCTGATCACTATTGTTAATAACGACCAATATTTTACTCTCCGGATAATAAGTACACTCTGTATATACGTTATCCGTGATGTACTTCGTTTCATGAGATTCATGGCCGGCAAAGCGAATTAGATTCAGCAGCAATCTGGTGTTCTCCCAGTTGAATTCGAATGCTGGAAGATAGATCCCTTTTCCTTTGCCGAACGAATGCGTAGACAGCGTAATGTTGCCTTCCGTTTCGTACAGCACATCCGCCGATCCATCGGTAAGATAAATACCATTCTTCGGCGTTATGCTTGCCCCCTCAGGCACCAAACCATGCTTATCACTAGTCTCATATGACCATTTTCCATGAACAACTCTGGCACCAGTATCCTCATCCACCCCAAGCACATGTGCCATTCGGAAAAAGCTGTCGTACCCGTCTACCGCCGATGGCTGGTTGATGCCAATAAAGGCACCGCCCTCATACACCCATTTGGTCAGCAGGTCCACACACTGGTGGTCATTCCAATGATCTCCGCCGCTCCAGGCTGAACCGGCAGAGCCGGCATTGATCACGACATCTATATTTTGCAATATGCCCTGACGGATATCTTCAAAATCAATGAACTGTACTTCAACCGGTAATCCCGATAAGGCTTCATTTACATGAATCAAGTCATGCATAACCGTTTCATGAAAATGGCCGGACAATGTCCACGATCTTAATTTGCCCCAGCTATGCAGCACAGCTACCTTCGTCTTAATCTGATAAGGCTTGCCATCATGATGCAGCTCTTTTATTTCCCTGAACTCATTCGCAATCTTCTCGATGTAATCCACAAAGTCCGGGTATGGCTCAACCAGATGCAGATATCCGCCCAATCCAATCCGATCCATCGGCTCTCTGAGCAAAGCACGCCTTATGTTGATCCAATACTTTTTGGCATCCAGCGTAGGGTCTCCGCCTTCCTTAAAGGTAGGTAGCCCGCCTAAACCAACCGGAAACAAGTAGGGGTGCAGACGGATCTCATGGATATCCACCTTAACGCCTAAACACATTCTTGCCTCATAGCCGGAGAACACACATTTGATCATGCCGTCGAATCCAAACTCCTGAAAGCGATCATTGTAAGGCTCCATGCCTACCCAGCTGTCATCATAGAAGACATACGCCAGCTTGTCATGCTTGTGTACAATATCAATTAACTTTTTACCGAATTCAATCACAAAATCATTGATAAATGCCATCCAGTCCAGCTTGCGCTGATCCGCAGGCATATGAGTGACCTGATATTTACCGCCATTCACAAAGTCTTCGGCAGAGAGGGAGTATCCATATTTCTGAGCAAACAGATCCAGCGCTCTCGAACTTACCGTGAAATCATATGAACCCCAGTCCGAGAACAGATGGCGATTCCGCTCATCACTGCCCCAGATCCAGGCGAAATTATAGAATAAGGAGGTGAACCGGACAACTGTTGTTTCCGGATGGTCTTGGCACCACTTTTCCATCCAGTCCAGCAGATACGTTTGCGTTTCTGTATAGATCGGATCAATCTGCATCAGATGCTCTTTGTCCCAATCATTCGTTGTATGATTGTACATGGAAATCTCTTCCCATATCCGATAAACCATGAAACTTACCGTGTATTTATGCCAAGGAGCAACGCCAGTAATCACAACATTGCCAGATTCCCTTTCATAATTCCACTGTCCTCTAGGAACTTCTTCCCCAGTCGTTCGGTCGTACACCTGCCAATATTTAAACGCTTCTTTGGAATCATTCACCCTGAATTGTTCAGCGAAGAAGTCCTCCATCAGATAGATGGATACATAATCTTGTACAGCGACCTTCGGATTCGTAATGAGAAAACATTGCTGCAACTTATCCAGATTACGGGATGCCCACTCATTATGATCCCGAATAATGCAAATGGTTGAATAGATACCATATCCGGCATTGATAATCTCATCGGACAATTTTGTACCGTCACTATCTCGAATCACATCGGCACCCCAGCGACCGGCAAGTTGTAAAGTCAATTCCTCATAACCGGATTCCCCAGGCAGCGTAAAGGAGCCTTTGCTAGGTTTGGACAACTTGGTTCCCTCCCTATTTCAACATGTCGGACAGGAAAGCGAGCGCAAGGCCCTGACCCCAGCCCTGAATCCAGTCTTTTGGAATATTGCGATAGCCATCCCGATCCTTCATCACCGCTGTACCGCCAGATACCCCAAGCACGCGTCCATCTTCGCTAATGTTGCTCAGGATGCCTTCCAGTGCCTTTTGCACATATTTGGTATGCAGTGGATTGCCGTTATTAATCATGGCTGCTGCAATTCCAGCAGAAGCCGATACCTCTTCATACGAATCTTCGTCATCCAGAACCGTACGCCACAAACCATTCTCGGTCTGCAACAGCTTGAGAGCCGCCAATTGATCGCGAAGTGCACATTCTACATCCATACATTGCGGATACAGGTACCAGTCGTTCAATTGCGGCTTCACTTGAGACATCGTATAGGCTCCCCAAGCGTTCGCTCTTCCCCAGTAAAATCCGGACATATGGTCCTTGTTGATATTGTTATAACCGTGATACCACAGACTGCTGCTCGGATCTTGAAGGTATTTGATATGCCAGTAGTACTGATTCAGCGCATCCTGAATCATGGCCTCATCTTTTAATTTGCTACCTACGCGCAGCAGGAAAAATGCCGCCATAAACAAGGTATCCGCCCAAGCCTGTTCCGGAAAATCATTGGAAACGGATACCGTATGCTGCAGCACGTTATCTCCGAATCTAAGCGCATGATTTTGCAGATAATCCACCTTGCTGAGGACAATATCCCAATATTTCTGATCTCCGGTTTCTTCATATAAAGTGATGAGCACATGGCCCATGGCACATGTATTTACCGTCCAACTCGGCAGTCCCAGCTCGATATATTCGTCTGCCCATTTCACCAGCCTGTCCAGAATCTCTTGGTTGCCTGTCGTTTGATAGGCTCTGGATACGCCATAATAAGCCACACCGCCGGGCCAATCCCATGTCAGATCCATATCCAGTGTTTTCTTGGTAACGTTCTCGATTACGTGTAGAATCTGTTCCCTGTCATATTTCACTTGAAGCATCGGTAATTCCCCTCTCCCTGCGCTCACGCCCCCAAGTGCGCCCTGAGAGGTGTTCGTCCATTTTTGTAAACGCTTTACTTATTCCATTGTACGAAGTAAAATAGTCTCAATCTAAGCATATTCGCAACAAAACTGCGCAATTTCAATCATTTATGAACGGGAGTTATCGAATGTGCCCAGAAAAAAGCAGCCCATCATTGAATACCGTCACTACAGCTTGCCGATCCACTTTCCTATTCTGTTGTTAAGCGGAGAACGTTGGAAGATTTCCGATATCAAAAGTGAACATCTTCATTTCCATAACCATTTGGAGATTGGTATTTGCCATTCGGATAGCGGCATTATGGAGATCAAAGGTGAATCGGTACCTTTTAAAGCCGGTGATGTGACCTTTATCCCCAGGTATCTTCCTCATACGACGTACAGCTCACCCAATGAAGCCAGTTTATGGTCTTATCTCTTTTTCTCACCGGAGGACCTCTTTCAACATTCGTTTAAGAGCAGTGCCGACAGTAACTTTGAGCCCAATTGGTGGCGAATTCAGGGATTGAACTGCATTCTAAACAGGGAAGAACATCCGAGGATTTACACCCTTGCGACATCCGTCGTAGAAGAAATAAAGCAGAAAAATCCTTTTTATCAGGAAAGTGCCTATGGTTTATTGTTATCCCTTTATATCGAACTCCTGCGAATCCATTCCCGGAATGAACCCTTGGCAGATCAAGAAACGCAGCATCATTCAAAAGGTGATCTTGTTATTTCTCCGGTTCTGGAGTATATCGCCAAAAACTATATGTCACCCATCACCATCGATTTCCTAGCTAATCTGTGCCATCTGAGCACCACTCATTTTCGAAGAAAATTCCATGACATTATGGGAACCGCACCTCTGGATTTCCTAAACAGCACCCGGATCGAAGAAGCCTGCAAGCAATTAAAAAGCACAGACGCTTCCATTCTTTCGATCTCCGAACAAGTCGGTTTTCAGTCCATTTCCAGCTTCAACCGATGTTTCTCCAGACTTATGGGGAAATCGCCAAAAGAATGGCGCAAAGGCGCACAGTCCGAAGTGCAATCCGCGAAAGCGTCGATATTGGAATTTACGGGGTGGATGTAGGGATGGGATATCTGCGAAAGAGTTTATAGGCAAATTTAAGACGCTTCGGGGGCAAGTCTCGAGCGTCTCCTTGAATTGAAATGTTTAATTTAATTGCCGTAATGAAGATACCACTTACTGTACTACACATTACAAAAACGACTTAACACTTGAATGATTTGATCCTTGCTCATTGGTGCATCATGTCCTGGAACATACGTAGTAAATGAAAGGTCCTTCAAAAACTCAACATATGCTCTCATTTTAATAGGATCAATCTTGCCTTCCCCATGATAGTAATCTCCACTATGTGCATCACCTGCAAATAAAATTCCGGCTTCTTTTAAATATACAACACAAGAATCTTCTTCATGAGGTCCGCCTACCTTTAGTATCTGGCAAGTAGTATCCCCCAAATCTAGCGTCAAAAAATCCTCGAACATAATCGAACCCGTGCTAACCGCAATATCATCAAACGTATCATATTCTTTTTTCATACAATTATAGGCAAAATCTATTTCTTCTTTAGTCTCCAGACGTTTTAAGACAGATTCTTCATCCCATTCCCATCCTTTTAGTCTCTGGAGTATTTCATTCGTTGCCGATGAGACTATGGTTTCTCCATCAAACGCATGCATGCCAAAAGTATGATCCCAATGCCAGTGGGTGATCAAAGCATATTTGGGACGTGGTAGATCTTGATCATCCAGACACTTGATAAATGCATCGAAATGCGATTTAGAATTGCCACAATCAATCATAATGGAGAAGTTTCTACCTAATACATACCCTAAAACAGGTCTATCTGTTTCTCTGACACTTTCGGAATAATAAATAGATTCATTTAATTTTTTCAGTTCCATAATATAGCGTTCCCACCTTTATGATACAGACTTAAGATGTACTATACCAAATATTTCAAGCCCAAAAGAGAAAAATGAGTTACAACTACAATATGGGCTATCCAAAATCCTGATAAAAGATTTTAAGAATAGCCCATATTAATTTCCATCTATTTATCTCAAAAAACAAAACCGTGAGGCAATTCTACAGTACCTCTGTCGTAAGCGTGAACCCTTCAATCACGACATCTTCATCCACTTCAATCATGATACACCGTCTGCCTTGAAAATTCACTTGTTTCACATATCTCAAGTCTTGTGGGCTAACCGAAATCGTAGCAACTTTGGTTTCAATCTTAATGGACTTGGACGTAAACTTCGGCATAACACTGGTCGCTTTCATTTCATAATTCTTGTTGTCGACGATGGTTTCAAATGCACGTTCCACTTTCTCCGACGTCAGGTCCTCTACACCGCTTGCAGTCAGCACACGTTCCAGATCTTTATAATCGAGCTTCGGAGGTTCTTCCTCATGTGACTCTTCGTTAATTTCGATGACCCGATTGATCTCCTCATACACATGTGCAATTGTGGCTGAGTCGAGTTGTTCACCGGCCACTTCCTTCACGATATCTTCGAAGATCGCCCGTTCTTCCAGCGCTGTCACAGACCTTTCTCCATTCAAAACATTTTCAACAAAATGCGGATCCGGGAAATTGGATTTCCCTGTGCAATATAGAACACGATTCACATCGGAGTAGTTGTCCGTTACGCTCGGGTACAGGAAACCCTGCTCCGGGGTGCTTAATTTGACAACCGGATCTACAATGACATTGTACTTAAATTCTCTCTCCACATAATCAAACAAGAGCGTCTTCCGCTGCTTCTCTGTGGAATTCACACTGCACAGAATGAATGGATGTGCGAACACTTCATTTTTCTCGCTCTCTTCCGCTTCATCGTTACGGGCCTTGGTCGGCAAGTAATACTGTCCACGAACGAATGTGACCACCATATCCCGTTCATACTTCGCATCCACCAGCATTCGATCCACGAGCAGCAGCATCAGGTCCTGCCATTCTTCCGGATCTCCTGTTACCAGTGCTTGGTGAAGCATTACCTGAGCTGGCTCCTCCGCTTGTTCCTGGAACTTCAGCTCAAACAATTTCTGATCCAACTCGCCTGTCAGCAATTTTTTGAAATTACCCATGTACAGTTCCTGTTTCTCTCTGTCCACCAGCTCAAACGGATGGCGTTCCCAGTGATAGACCTCGTTCGTTTCCTTCGTAATATACACGTTGAGAATATCGTAAATATTCAGTAAATCATGATCCATCTTAAATTGCTTACGTATATGCGCGACTTCTTTTTTATTCATATTGAATTTGGCAACTCCTTAGGTATGTTTCTGGCTTTATTAGTATAAAGGATATAAAAACCCTTCGCTAGATAAGTTCAACTAAAGAACATTTACATTGACACTCCAAGGCGTGCAGCACAAAAAAAGAAAGACGCCTAGGAAATGATTCGCTTACGCCTTTTTTCGTGATTCTAACAGCCGTTCAGCAGAACGTCCGCATTCAACAGTAGTCCCCGGTTGGGAGTAACCTTGTCGGATTCCCGTTGAAAATGTTCAACTCGGAAGTGGAACGAATAATGGTTCATCTATTCATCCTCAAGAAAAATATGGTATAATTTCTGAGCAATAGAAAGGCTTATATGTGCGGTCGGCTAATCTCCCGGAAGGGAGGTGATGCCTTGTGACAGTGTTTGAAGCGATTATGCTGATGCTTACCTTCGGTTCGCTGATCGTAGCGTTGCTGTCCAATAAACACAAGTAGACCGCCCCCCATGCAAAGGTTGCGGTCTACTTGATCGTGTATCCTCTTGTTAAGCCCACCGCCCTTAAAAGCGGCTATTGCATTAGAGAGTCGTGTTAGCGCACGGCTCTCTTTGCATTATAAGCTGTTTCTGTCCTTATTATAACATGGTGATTGCAGATTTCAATCCACAGCGTAGCCACGATCTCCACATGATCCGTATATGAGAACTGACCATTTAGCGATCGTTTTAGCATCTTACATATTTACGCTTAAACCCGATACGCCCTTTGTCCACGGCCTTTTGAATATTTTCGGAAGCTTGCAGAAACGTGCTCTTGGGCTTGTCCTTGTTCACTTCGACAGGGCCAACGGCCTTAGCTGTCTCCACCGCCTGATCGTGCAAAGGTTGATAGGAAGTTGCCACGGTATACAGGAAGTTGTTCATCGAATATTTCGTTCGTTCAGGTGCTTCGTGAATCGTCTGCTGTACCTGTCCAAGCATATCGCTTAGTTTACCTTCGTCAAATTCATGATCCGGACGGCTACCAAGCAACCAGCAATAACAGCTCCAGCCTGCGGACATTCGCAGCTCATCCCCGCTTGCAATCCATGCATCCGCAACCTCTTGCGCAATATCCGTCTCGGCAAGCGTGACCGCAACGATATAATCCGAGATCATGTAAAAATAAGCCGTATCCATCCATCGCTCAAAATCCGCTCGGGTCATGGCTTTAGGATCGGCTATGATTCCGGCGAAGTACATGGCATCATAATTCCCAGTAGCGTATAGCTGATCCGCCAAAGGTTGATCCTTTTTTATTTTTTTCGCGATCGGTTTCATTGCCCCTGTTGCTACGCCAAAGAGCGGCTCATGTGCCCCATTAGACATGTACATTTTTTTGGTTCGTTCTTTGCCCAGCGCTTCCAGCTCTTGCATCACTTCATCCAGATTCACTTCGCAACACTCCTCAATCCTATAAAATTTTTATGTCTGATCAAACAGACGTTTATGTTTGTCGAAAAACTGGTGAAAAAATCGCACATTGTCCAGTTCGAACCATTCTGCCGTTTGCAACATCGTTCCGTCGAGATTATAAATTTTAGCATGGAGTGTCCCCAGAACAAAAGGCGAGTGCGTCGAAATAATAAATTGACTGTCGAAATAACGCGCCAACTCATTGATTTGCTCTGCCAACCTGATTTGGTTCGCAGGAGAAAGTGACGTTTCCGGTTCATCCAATAAATACAATTGGCCCGGAAGCAGGTACTCTTCGAAAAACTGCATAGAGGTTTCCCCATTGGAGTATTTTTCCTGAGAAAACTGAATGTTATCCAGCTTTTTCTTGAATGCATAGGAATGCTCTAACTTATCTGTCTCGGCCTGGCTCATTCCTTGCTGGATCTGTTCATACAACAGTCCTTCACGAAGCACATTTGCTTGCTGAATCTTCTTGATTTCATACAAAATGTCCTCTGACTTGATGTATCGGCTCCCTTCCGGCAGTTGCCGGATGACACGCTCTTGTTCGTCATGCCCAAGTTCATAACTGCTCATATCTAGAAAACGCTGCACATAGGCGCTGTGTCCATAAGTTGTCATTCGTTCAGAACCCTTGATTCCCAACTTGTTGGCAATCACGTTCAGCAAGGTGGATTTGCCAGAACCGTTGCTGCCATAGAGCACCGTAACCCGATCAAAAAAAAGAACTTCCCCTGACATATGCTTGAATACATGATCAGGATATATATTAGGATTGCCGGAAATTTGTGAAGACAATTGGAAATTGCTTAAATATATCATCGGCTCTCTCCTTTATGCTCATGCCTCGATACGCCTTCCGCTTCATCCTGTCGGATGATTATATTATCACCAATCATAGCATCCATGCCATTATTTCGCACAGACACCTGAAAGAATATAACTTCTTCGCAGGCAGGCATTTCTCCTTTCTTTATGCTGATCCAGGGAACATTCTGAATACCCTCCACTTGTCTAAAGCGGGAAAGCTATGTCCACCAGTAGAGCATCATTTGTCCATGTCCAAGCAACGTCAAGCTATGGTAGGAAACGACGCTCATCGTTTATGTTCAGTTTAGTACTGTTACGAAAACGAGATGAGGAAGGATGCGAGAAGATGAGCAACAACCAAGTGTTAGGCTTTGCCCCCGCCCTGGGCTGGAATTCGTGGAATACGTTTACGTGGGATATTAACGAACAGTTAATTCGGGATGTCGCTGATGTGTTCGTATCGGAAGGTTATCTGGCCGCTGGCTACGAGTATATTGTCATAGATGATTGCTGGAGCCTGAAGGAAAGGGACACAAGCGGCAATCTGGTGGCAGATCCTGAGAAATTCCCAAGCGGAATGAAAGCGCTTGCCAATTATATCCATGACAAAGGACTGAAGTTCGGCATGTACTCGTGCGTTGGCACGCATACTTGTGCCGGGTACCCAGGCAGCTTTGAGCATGAATTCCAGGATGCTGCACTTTTTGCCGAGTGGGGCGTCGATTATTTGAAGTATGACTACTGCTTCAAGCCGCGTCATATCTCCGGTGAGCTGCTGTACAAACGGATGAGCCTCGCACTCAAAAACTGCGGACGCGATATCCTGTTCTCCGCCTGCAACTGGGGAGCCGACGACGTATACGACTGGATTCGGGAATCCGGTGCTCATATGTACCGCTCCACTGGCGATATCCGCGACAACTGGGATTCGGTGAAAGAACTTGCCCTGTCGCAGCTCGGTAAACAAAGCTACACCGGCTCCTTCTGCCATAACGACATGGACATGCTGATTGTGGGCATGTACGGCGGAAGCAACAATGATTATATTGGCAGCATCGGCGGATGCAATGACATCGAGTATAAAACCCATTTCTCGCTCTGGTCCATGATGGGTTCACCATTGATGATCGGATGCGACGTGCGTAAGGCTAACCAGGTCTCGAAGGATATTTTGCTGAACCCCGACATGATCGCCATCAATCAGGATATGGAGGCACGCGGAGCTTACCGCATTAAACCAGAGCCGCAGTGGTTTCACTCAGACGATGTATTTATGCTGGTAAAAGTGCTGACAGACGGCGATCTGGCCATCGGTTTCTTCAATCTGAGCGACAGCCAGCGGGAGTTGTCACTGCAATTTTGGGACATGGGTCTGCCTTACGCTGCCGGTTACGCTCTGTCACTGTACGACTGCTGGGAACATCAAGAACTGGGCGTGTTCCGTGAACGCTTCGCTCCCGTTGTCGCAGCACATGACTGCCTCATTGTCCGGGCTAAGCTGGTGAAGTAGATGGTCAGCAACCGCCTGTGCCAGTCCTGTCAGGTTCCGCTTGCGGCGGACGATGTAGCCATCTACCTGAAGCTGGTATCGCGCTCTGCCCAGCAATTCTCGTGTATCGACTGCCTTGGCCATAAGCTGAATTGCGGACGCGAGCCCATTGAGAAGCTGATTCGTTATTTCCGGGAATCCGGCAACTGCGCCCTGTTCCGCTGAAGCTCTGTCGGTTCTGTATGCAGCATCATGTATGCTGATGGCGTATGCGATGTGGCTTTCTTGAATACTTTGGAAAAATATAACGGATCATTGTAGCCGACGGAGTAGGCTACCGATTGAATGGGCAAACCCGATGTCTTCAGTAGTTCACAGGCACGTCGGATTCGGCAGGATGTAATATACTCCAGTACAGACTTGCCGGTAGCTCCCTTAAATAGTCGAAACAAATAGCTGCGCTCCAGATTGACTGCCTTTACGATCTCCGTGACGGTCAATGCCGGCTTCCAGTAATTCTGCTCGATGTATTTTCTCGCCAGCCAGACATAATCCTTCGTATCCATCTGCGGCTCCTTTGGATAATACTCCATGTAATAGGACAGCAGCAGACGCAAACGGGCATCGGCCCGTAGTATGTCATAGGGAGATGTACCTGCATTCCAGGCCAGGTGGAAAAAGGGCTGCAGCGACTCCGGTGCGACTTTCACCACAGGTTGTGCCTCTGAAAACTGCGTCAATTCCAGCAACTGCCCGGCATCCGCACCACTGAATTCCACCCAGACATACTCCCACGAATCTTGCGGGTCTGGGTAATAGTAGATCTCCTTTTGCGGAAAAATGATAAAACTTTCCCCTGCACCCAGCTGATAAACGCAGCCGCCCGTCTCCAGTGTTCCTTGGCCACGGATAACATAGTGCAGCGCATAAACGTCACGAACTCCTGGCCCCCATTGGTGAAGGTTGGCTGGCTTGTGACCGCCGCTGATAAAATACAAATGACTGCTTCTGCTGCTCTCATGCCATATCGGATTCAATCCTGATTCCCCCGTTCCACATATATCGTCGACTGAATGGTTTACTATCGTTTGGTACTGGAAAGGTCCCTGAAAGTTGCTTATTATGGAAATAGAGGGCATCTTACCCCACAGATTTGTAAGCGCACCCACACATCTTTGGTCGGCATGAACTATATACGCTTTAATCCAGAGAGGAGAATGTTGTGTTGCTTAGGATGGTTACGGTAGAAAACGGACAAGTGCAAGGGCTGCCCGCGGCGGACCCGCGGATTACCAGTTTCAAGGGAATTCCTTTTGCTGCACCTCCTGTAGGTGAGAATCGCTGGCGCGCTCCGCAGCCGCCGTCCAATTGGGATGGCATTCTGAAGGCTTTTGATTTTGCCCCGATCTCCATGCAGGCCAAAACGGTCATCGACGATAACAATATTTATACTCGCGAATGGTCTGTTGATCCCGACCTGCCCATGAACGAGGATTGTCTGTATCTGAACGTCTGGACACCCGCCAAGCGCACGGACGAGAAGCTGCCTGTCTTTGTCTGGTATTTTGGCGGAGGGCTGCAGGTCGGAAATACAGCCGAAATGGAGTTCGATGGCGAGCGGATCGCCCGCAGAGGTATTGTCGTTGTCACAATTAACTATCGGCTGAATGCCTTCGGCTTCCTGTGTCACCCCGAGATTAGTGCTGAATCTCCACAAGCACCGGCCAACTTCGGACATCTCGATCAGCAAGCAGGTACCCAGTGGGTCAAACGCAACATTGCCGCCTTTGGCGGTGATCCTGACCAGATCACGATCGGCGGGCAGTCGGCTGGAGGAGGCAGTGTACTAAGCCAGATGACCTCTCCGCAAAATAAAGGCTTGTTCCAGCGAGCCGTCATTATGAGCGGCATAGCCACCGAGCTGTACCCCAAGGTCCGCGTGCCCTCTGTCCGCTCCACCCTGCGGGATGCAGAGCAGGAAGGAGTTGAATTTTTCCGTTTCCTGGGCGTATCTTCCCTGGCAGAGGCCAGACAACTGGATGCCGAATATGTTCGCGACAAAGCGCTGGAATACAAAGGCTTCTGGGGAACCGTCATCGACGAACAATTCTGTGCAGGTGATCCGTTTACCCGCTTTATTCAACAGGAGCGCGAGCCAATCCCCGTCATGCTGGGACATACTTCTTCCGAGTTTTGGACCCGTCCCGCTGCTGCCGATCTGGAAGAACTGAAACAGATGGCTGTGGAGATGTTCGGCGACGATGCTCCTGCCTTTTTGCAGCTATGTGAGACAGATACCGACTCAATGGAGCATGCCCTGCAGCAAGCATCTGTCCGCATGATCGAGCATGCTATCCAGCTTGCCATCCGTGCAAACAGCGGTCATCCATCTGAAACGCCGCTTTACTATTATAACTTCGACGCCGAGATTCCGGGTTGGGACCAACCGGGTACCTTCCACTCCGTCGATCTATGGTTTTTCTTTGAAACGCTCGCCAAGTGCTGGCGCCCTTTCGTAGGCAAGCATTACGATCTGGCCCGCCAGATGTGCAATTATATGTCCAATTTTATTGCTACGGGTGACCCGAACGGTCCAGACTCTACCGGAAAGCCGATGCCTCATTGGATTCCTTGTACCACGGAGCAGCCATATCTCATGGAGTTTGGCGATCAGGCTCAATTACAGAAGGCAGACCCTGGACCGATGTTGGCATTTCTAATTGAACAATATTTCAAGAAACAGAGTGCTCCTGTTGTTTAAAACATAAAGCTTGTCTTCTAACGATATATGTATGGGCCATGCCAACGCATGGCTCTTTTTTACCGGTTGGATCATTGAGCCATTTATTTCATTCGCCTACTCGAGCGCCTTCCCCACCATCTATAGAATCCCGATGTAATATGATATAGTCTTCTCTTAGAATACTGTACATCTCCAAGTCGACAATTCCTTTGCCTGACCATAAGGTTGCTTGTCTAAGCGTTCCCTCATGGATGAAGCCGTTTTTTAATAGCACCTTCTTTGAAAGTTCATTGGCAGGCATCACTTCTGCCTGAATTCTGTTAACGTTAACCTTCGTAAACAAAAATTCGAGCAACATCCCCACCGCGCGGGTCGCAATTCCCTTCCCCCATTGAGATTCCGCTAAAAAGTAGCCGATCGTCACCATATTCACTTTCAGGTTGAAATCGACAGCCTCCATAATGCCAAGCAACCGATCGGGTTCACAATTGGCGAATATGCCCCACTTCACCCTGGATCTCTTATTATAATCTCTCTCAAAATGCCCGATCATCTTCTTTACGGTATCTTTATTGTGTTTCGGTATGATGCCGCAGTATTCAAACACGTTGTCATTGTCGTAGATTTCGAAAACTTCGTTAACATGCTGATCCTCAATTCTTTTCAATATCCATTCATCTGACTTTAGGATTGGAAATTGATCATAAACGGCTTCCAAATTCATTCCTTCACCTCTCCATATTTTCTCTTTTCATTGGGATATCATGAACCACCAAGCACGTGCTTCACCTCAGCTTTTATAGCTATAATTATGATTCATCGGATGCATCGTTACGTTGACTTTTTGATCGGAATACATAGATCGATTTTGCATTTCCCCTGCTCATCCTTCGCCGGATCATTCATGCAGAATTCAAGGCTTGGTCTGTCATCGGCATCATACTCACTATTCGGCAGCCATAAGCCAAATACGCTTTCATAAGCGAGAACGAAATGGTCAATGGTATCGTAGAATGGATATACAGCATACATTCCACCAGATAGCGTTTTAAATTCTACATGCCCTTGATGCTGAAGCTTCTCAAATCCACGGGGCAATGTTACGCAAGCATCGTAACGGCAAGCCCATTCTTCAACCAAATTTCCATCATCCAAAGACACCCCGATAAAATAATGATCGTTCGGAGTAAATCCTTGCCCGTTTGCCCAGCAACCCAACTTCTCCCATGCCACATGAGTATGCAAATAACTCCCCACATGTCTGACGTACGCCACTTCATATTCCGGAAGTTCCTTGATCGTTATCATTTTTTTCCAAGCCCTCTCCAAAAGATGATTTCTTCCATTTCTATTGTAATCTTCCAAAGAGGATAACTCTTCTTGCTTCTTGCTAAAATGTAAAGGATAATTGCTATGTTTTCTGATGTTATTTCGAACTTCACTTGGGGTCTTGCCATAGTGTTTCTTAAAGAGAGCATTGAAGGCGGATACCGATTCGAAGCCGCAATCATTCGATATCTCCAATATGGTTCGATTGTTTTCCCCCAAAAGACATACAGACTTCTGTAAACGCTCTCGATTCACAAATGCAATTGGAGACACACCTTCCAACGAGGTGAATATTCTTGTGAAATGATATTTTGAAAAACCTGAAATGTCAGCCAACATATCGAGGTTGAGCTTTTGCTGGCTATTTTGCCTAATATATTGAACTACTTTATCCATTCTATCTTTATATTCATTATTCATATATTGAACCCCTCATTGCATAAGTTTAATATTGGCACTAGCCCTGCAGCTTTCTTAGTATACGTTTTGCTTGCCGATAACAAAAAAACTCAAGTCACAATACCACTTGAGCTTAAAACACAGGTAGAACTATTCAGGTTTATGCCCTTAACAAGTCAGACCCTTAATGATCCGCGAAATCCTCTTGCACCATAGTAGGATTCTGCTCCATTGTGGTACACAAAAATCGTGTCATAGCGGCGATCACAAAAGATGGCTCCGCCCAACTTTCGAATATTAGCGGGTGTTGTCACCCAGCTTGACGTTTTCAAATCATAGTTTCCCAGCTTCTGCAGCTCCCGGTACTGCTCTTCAGTTAAAAGCTCAATACCCATAGCTGCTGCCATTTCAATCGCATTATTTTGTGGTTTATGTTCTTTCCTTGACTCCAATGCTTCTCGGTCATAACAGACACTTCTCCGACCCTTGGGACTTTCCGCTGAACAATCCACAAAAGTATATTCGTCTGCCCTGCTGTCATAGTCAACAACATCCGGTTCGCCGCCAGTTCTCTCCATTTCATGGAGTGACCACAGTTTTTCAGGTTGAGCTTCGAATTTGGCTTGCACGCTGGCCCATTCCAAACCTAGATGGCGGTTCATGTTTTTTTCAAAACGGGCTTTCAACGTTGTGAGCAGCCCCTCACGTTGTTCTGGTGATAATTCCCTCTCACTTCCAACTGGACTTGTTGTCATTTACATTTCTCCCTTCAATAGGCTGTTTCTTTGTTAGATGTTAAAATAGTATTGCCGAATTTATTAGAATTCATCGGGCTAATAAAGCGTAAGTGCAAGCTAGAGAATATGCCAGCTTCTTTAATGGGTACAATTTCAATCATTCTTGTCCAACTAAATTCTAGTAAATTCACAGTCGAAAAACAACCTGTTATTCCACAGCTTTTTACTTGTCACAGCTCATATATACTTGTACATTTTACATTATGGAATGAAGGCCAGACTTTCAAAATTACAAGAATATGAAATATTGCATTCAAATGCGGAATTCAAACTCAGAGAAAAGCTATTCATTATTTACGTTTTGCCTATATTTTTGAACAATGATATGGAGGTATTACTCATGCAAACACTCGAAACCAATCGGTTGAAGCTAAGAAATTTTACCACAACCGACGCAGCAGGATTATTGGAGTATACGGCAAATCCCAGAGTAAACTGCTTTAGAGATCACCAGATTTCGACGTTGGAAGAAGCTTCTGCGGAGGTCGAAAAAAGAAGCAGTGACGACTCCCATATCGCGGTCTGCCTGAAAGACAGCAACGAACTGATCGGGGAGCTATTTGGTATGAAAGAAGAACGAGATTCGGATACGTATGGTATCGGATGGAATTTTAATGCCAGATTTGAAGGGAAAGGATACGCAAGTGAGAGCGCGAACGCCTTCATAGCGTACCTCTTTACGCAACAGGAAGTAAGAAGACTGTACGCTTATGTCGAGGACGATAACTTCAGGTCACAGAAGCTGTGTGAGAAACTGGGCATGCGCCAGGAAGGCTGTTTCATCGAATTCGTTTCATTTGTTAAAAATGAAGACGGCACGCCAAAATACGAGAATACGTATCAGTATGCATTACTGAAAAAAGAGTGGCTTGCTCAGCGTGCACAATAGAGTTGACCATATCCGAATATCCATCCAGATCGGTTCACACCAAGGAACGTTTCTACAACAAAAGCGGCGACCTCTCCCGGATTGAATTCAGGAAAAGACCGCCGCTCTATATAAACGTTCTCTTTTTTTACAATTTAGTTGCTCCAGTACTGCTTGGCAATCTTTTGGCCTTGATCGATCTTTGCCCATTGCTCGGCTTCGGTTAGTTCGTTTCCGCCATCGCAGGACGCAAAGCCGCATTGATGGGACAACAACAGGCGATCCTTATCGATGATTTTGGATGCTTCGTCAAGTAAACGAACGACACGGGCCTCATCATCAAGGGTACTCGTTTTGGAAGACAGCAAACCCAGTACAATTTCCGTTTCAGGTCTGTCCTTGAACACTTCCAGTGCTTCAATCGAACCCGCACGATCATCATCCCACTCCAGGAAGAAACGATCATACTTCAACTGCTTCAGGAACAGATTCGCAATTTTCGCGTAAGATCCACCACCCATGTTGCGGGAATCATAGTTCCCCCGGCAGTTGTGTGTCCACATTTTCAAGCCCAGGCTATGACCGAAGTCAATCACCGTATTGTTAATATCAATAAATTCGGTAGCGAGACCCTGTACTTCCTCTTGATTAATATGCTCCCCTGTAAACGGAGAGTTCGGGTTATCGTCCGCAAACAACTCCCACAAGCAATCATCGAATTGCAGAATTTTGCCGCCTGCCGCAGCGAATTCCTCCACAAATTCCTTATACGCCTTCACAAGGCCCGCTTTGAGTTCCTGATTGTTCTGATAAACAGCATCCGTACCGCCAATGTTATCCGACCAGGAAAGTTCGCCGAAGATATGGGATGGTGACGGTACGCAAAGTTTTGTTTGCTGATCGCCCGCTGTGTCTTGCAGCTGTTTGAACAATTGAATGAAATGATGATTCTTGCCGCTCAGTTCGCCCGTAATGCGCAGGCCAATATCCTTGCGTGTTTCATATTTCGAAGTCCCATCAACATCTCTGAAAAAATATCCGTGATCCGCGATATAACGCTCAACTCCGCCAAAGCCCCACACAAAATCCAGATGCCACATCGATTTGGAGAACTCGCCATCTGTAATAATCGACAGGTCATGCTCAATCTCCTTTTTCACAACCTGTTGAATTGCCTCCGTCTCACATTTCTCATAACCTTCGAAGTTTTCATAGAATGGATATTGGATGTCATCACGATGTTCAATTTGCGTTTTATATGTCAGCAGCTCATCGGGCCGCAATAAACTTCCTACGATCTGGAACTTATCAGTCATGTAAAAAACCCCCTCGTTGTATAGGATTATCATATCATGCTGAATGGGGTTAGATCAGATACTTAAAAACCATAACTGGTTATAGGTACAGGCTATAGCAAACAAATAAACTTTCTCAATAAACACAAGTAGACCGCCCCCCATGCAAAGGTTGCGGTCTACTTGACGTATATCCTCTTGCTAAGCTCACCGCCCTTAAAAGCGGCTAAACCGACCTACAATGTACTGCGCCGTAGTTCATAAAAATACTGCACAGCTGGGTGCTTTAATTTCATCTGTTCAGTCATGTTTAAGATTCGCTTTTTGCCAACCCGTCTGTCCACCAAAGCCAGAATATTTAACAGGATATCACTACTCTCCAAGTTTTCCTCTATAGAAGTGGATAAAAACGTTGTAGCTGCAACGGTAAAATTCGATTTACTTAATGCGGCCTGCACCAACAGAAGCTCTTTGGCATGTACGGAGATTTTTCTGCTTCTTGCCATGACTTGAAGACGATCCTCGGGAACGTTCCCTTTGGACTCTTTTCGGATGGCTTCAATCTCTTCATTATTCACAGGAATCAGGATATTGGGATCGTTCTTAATCTCCTGATCGGTCTGATACCATCGGATTGAGGTTGTAGTATCACTCATATTGAGTATGTTCTTTTTATCTACGGTAATGTAACAATCCCCTGATTTACCAAGTAAATAACGGTAACTTGTTGCGCGGTATTCGACCCTACCTACTAACGCAGGACAGAGGAAACTCTCCAGCTGCTGCTTCAATTTGCTCCAGGACATATATCCTCCTATTTTATAAAGCCTGCCGTCAAAATTGCGGCAATCATTTCAATTATCTTTTTTCAACCTATCTCCAATATCGACTTTCACTTAAATTATAACACAGCACAACAAATCGACGTCATATAATAAGGCACGACTCAAACGAGAGCACCCCAATGATTGGTTTTCAACTTCCCTATGTGATAGACTTGCAGAAAATTATCTGCATCCTATTAAACTATCATTGCCTATCATTGATCACACATTCCTATTCACAAAGGAGAGGAACAGTTTAATGACCAAGAAGAAATCAACATTACCCGCTAATATGAATCAACTTATTAAAACAAATGATATTGCTGCTGTAAAAGAAGTCTTTGAGCAATGCGAATGGGATGCCCGCGGAGGCTACAGCAAAGGTACCGCCCTCAGCTTTCGGCAGATTTCCGATGAATTGATTCGCTGGTTGGTAGAGCAAGGGGCCGATATCAACGCACGGGACAAATATGAACGCACGCCTTTACACGCTCATGCTGCACACTGGTCGGGAAATGCAGCTTTGCTCCTCGAATTGGGTGCGGAGCTGGACGCTGTTGATTATAGCAATGAAACACCGTTGCACGCAGCAGTCAATGCGTATAGAACGGATGCGGTACGAGAACTAGTAAGCCAAGGTGCTAATATCAATGTAGAGAATAAACAGGGGAATACCCCATTAGCTAAGGGATTAGTTAATAGCCGGAATGGGGATATTGTCAATCTGGCGGAGATTTCCACGATCCTGCTGGATGCCGGAGCATCCATCACCCCAACGATGAAAGAGTCGGTGAAGCGAATTGGCAAAGATTTTGAATTCGCACGGGACAAGTTCAATAAGGACAAGGTTGACGAAGTCTCAGACGCATTGATCAAGCTGTACCAGCTATTTGATGTCGAGCCGGTAGCGAATCGGATCATCCATGATGGGACTGCACCCATTCAGGTAAAGGCAACCACTTGGCCCGAGCAACACCAGGAACTGTGGGAATATCTCATCCCGGCCAAGGGCCACGCTCAAACGGTGCAGGGAGAGGTTATCCGCATCACAGGGCGCGTGTCCCATGAAGTACTGGATAATGGCGGTGGAAACTGGGATGCGGAGTATCGCAAGATGCTGGATGCCCTGATTCGCTACCTGGGCACTGGAGCGCCATTAGCTCCGGCACTCCTTCAAGAGGCAGCAGATTTGGCCAGCAGGCTTCGCAATGGATCGGATTATGATGCGCCTGCCAGATTATGCGAGTTGGCCGTGCTATGGGTGCTTGCCAATCCTCAGCCCGTCCCGATGGCACAACCGGAGTATACGCGTTAACGCTCTAGGCCTTTTCAATAAAATCGCGGGCTTATTCTTTATCTATTGAATTAGAAATAATGCAAAAAAGCTAAACAGCTCTCTCCCAAAATTATTGGAAGAATTGCCGTTTAGCTTTAATTATATTTCAAACAGCCACATGGATTTCCAGTCTTCCCTCTCCTATTTCGCACATTCCCTTAGCAAAGAAAAGTTAACTTCCACGTTACTCCGCCTCATCGTGATCCTTACTTGCAAATTCATCAAGCAGCGCACGCACTTCATTAGTTGATTTGGCGTTCATTAAGCTGTTTCTGAGTTCACTTGCCCCGCGGAATCCACGGACATAAATTTTGAAGAAGCGAGCAAGCGGGCTGAACGAACGTGGCTCCTGTGCTGAATATTGATCATAGAGATCCAGATGTAACCGCAGCAGATCAAGCAGCTCCTCACTGCTGTGTTCCTTCGGCTCCTTCTCAAAAGCAAACGGATTCTGGAAAATACCGCGCCCAATCATGATACCATCCACACCATATTGCTCCGCAAGCTTCAATCCGGTCTGACGGTCAGGGATATCCCCGTTAATCGTCAGTAGTGTATGGGGCGCCACCTCATCACGAAGTTTCTTAATCTCCGGAATCAGTTCCCAGTGAGCGTCTACTTTGCTCATTTCCTCTCTTGTCCGAAGATGAATGGACAGATTCACAATGTCCTGTTTCAGAATATGGGTTAACCAGTCACGCCATTCGTCTACAGCAGTGAAACCGAGCCTTGTTTTTACACTGACGGGCAGTCCCCCCGCTTTAGCCGCCTGGATGATTTCCCCTGCAACTTCGGGACGGCAGATTAGACCGCTTCCCTTTCCGTTCTGTGCTACATTCGCTACAGGGCACCCCATATTAATATCGATGCCTTTAAAACCTTCTTTCGCCATACCGATGCTCATCTCTCGAAAGAACTCAGGTTTATCTCCCCAGATATGCGCCACAATCGGCTGTTCATCTGCTGTAAAAGTCAAACGCCCGCGCACACTTTTGTTCCCCTCCGGGTGACAATAACTCTCTGTATTCGCAAACTCCGTAAAAAACACATCCGGTCTGGCTGCTTCACTTACGACATGCCGAAACACAACATCCGTCACATCTTCCATGGGCGCAAGTATAAAAAATGGCCGTGGCAAATCACGCCAAAAGTTTTCCTTTGTCATATCCAAAACCCCTCTATATATACCAGGACAATTTGTTGTCCTCATTAATAGTAAAAAATCGCAGCTCATGCATTTGCATACTTATCCTTTAAATTAGCATTAGCCGTTTCATTACAATTTACATTTTGATGTCCTTGCTTCTTCTTCACTTATACCATGCAAATGAACTTCGCTCAAACAGCATTATCTGTTAGTACTTCCAATAGATCTTCTATTTACTGAAATGTTCATTGAATCCGGAATTCCCCATTACCGATTTTATCATGTCTTTGTTTGAATTTCAGCGTGATTTCTCTTGCCGATCTGGAAAAGCTCCTCTAAAATGAAGCTCGGCAGGCTTTTAACCTGCAAATCCTTACATGGAGAGGCATGGATCAAACATGGAAATTACGCTGGATATTATCAAAGACAAAGTCGAATGCCTGCAGGCTTATGACTTCCGTGAACTGGAACGAGCGATCGAAGACAGGATCGGAATGAATAAGGCGCTAATGCTGCGAGTGAGGCAGGTTCAGCATCAAGTGACGTTCGACCCGATTCGCAACAAAATGCTATATAGTGCGGTTGTACATTTTGCCGTAGATTGATGGACAAGAGTAGGGAATATGCGATTTCGTAAAAAGGAAATGGGCATGTTATCCATTAGATAACCTGCCCAGCCAAAGCAACATGTAGCTAACCAATGCTCGCTGTTTCAGTTATTTAGGGGGAATACATCATGAGTGCTGCCGATGAAGCACATTTCTCCTCACGTAACCTCCCCAATGCTGCTGCTCAATGCGGTGCTGCTTCTCATAGATTTCATAAGAATGCAGTGCTTTCTCGTCTGCACGCCATTCTCCTCGCAGCACATGATCTTTCAATTCTAGATGAAGCTGGTAACATGTTGTCATCGGATTCGAGATCATCAGATCCAGATAGTTATATGCACACGTTGCCCCGCTTCCAAACGGTTGTGTGCGGATGATGCTCAACAACGGCGAGCGGTGTGTGCAGCGTCATCCAATAGATCAGGTTAGAAAGCTGACAGAGCCCTCCGGCAACCCAGGTTTGAAGCCGCCATAAAACCGGACAGCTTTGGTACTGCTCTGGATCGGACGCATATTGCTGTTAACCTTTGTAATCCGTCGTTCGGTACTTCAGTTCCTGGACAGAAGTACACTTCTCGCTCAGCGTCAAAAGTTAAACTTCCATTTTGGATATAAACGATACACATGATCCTTTCTAGGTTTGAACATTATTTTAATATACTTGAAGGGTGCTTGTTTTGAAGCTCTTCCAATCTATAGTATACAAAGGTCCATGATTCGGGATAAAGTTAACTTGATTGGCCGGAGTAACGGTATGGAGCCCACCTCTAAGGTAAAATTCGAAGTTGTTTTTTTACATAGAGAAGGTTTCATAGAATAGACCGGGTATAATGAAGTCAAATGACAGTTCAGCATGATCTTATTATCATAATGAAGGAGGAGCATCCGTGGCATTTATTCCGTTAAACTGTCCCAATTGCAACGGAAGAATTGAATACAAGGAGGATGAAGTTTTAAAGTGTCCCTATTGTGAAACAGAGCTTTTATTGAAACAAAATCATGTCTACTATGTGGATCAGACCATTAACCATTACCACGGGACAGTTCCTGAGGCCACGCCGAAGCCGTCCGTCTCCGTCTCCGTCCCCCTAAGGCTGGTATTGGTCCTGCTGCTCGTCATATCAGGCGCCATCGGTACTTATTTTTATTACAGCGTCAGCTCCACTCATCCGAAAACAGAGGCCAATCTGTCTGTACGGAAGATGCCTGAAAGCGAGGTTCTGCTCTCCTTTTTGCAGGATATCTTCGATAAAGGATCTGCCTTGCCGACAGAGGAGGAATTGGCTCGTCTGCGCTATTTGACCGTGGAGTATTCGGATAATGACCAGTGGCAGTTTACCTATAGCTTCTCCGATCCCTTCAGCGATGAGCACGCCGAGAAGATCACTTATGTTACTCAGGACAAGAGACTGAATGCCCAGAAGATTGATCAGCGAGATTTTGAAGCTTTTAAGGGACTGACGGCATTGGACCTGACGAATAACTATGAAATCTCCCAGACGGATCAAACCACTCTTGCCCATATGTCCGGTTTAAAAAGCTATGGTGGTGCTTTTAACGAATCCTTTAGCACGTTTTCTGGCTACTTTGGTGACAAGTCTAAAATTACGGAGCTTTCTACCCAGCTTCGCAGCAATCAGGAATTAGCCTTACTTCTGGAATTCCCCAATCTGAACTCTTTATCCATTACCTATGTGGATGAGTCCGTAACGGATTTTTTTCTGTTAAACAAGCTGCCGCTCAAGTCTCTGTCACTCACCTATGTCAATGAACTGGGATGGTTGTCGTCCATGACCGGGCTGTCATCCTTGTCTATACATTACAGTGAAGCTACAGACCTACAGCCGCTGTATGCCTTAACCCAGCTTCAGGAGCTTCAGCTTTCCTATTTAACCAACGTAAAGTCCATCGACTTTGTGCAAAATATGCCTGCACTACAAACGCTAGATATCGAAAATTTAAATTTTTCCAGTCTGGAGCGCCTAGCCGGCAAGACCTCCATTACCAAACTACGCCTGGCTTCCTTAAGCAAACTTAGCTCGGTAAAGACCATAAACAGTCTGTCTTCTCTACGAGAATTAACGTTGTCCGGCTACTACGAGAACGCAGAGGCGCTATCTTTACCTAATGTAGGACGAGTGGAAATCCCAGGCTCCTTTCTCTCCGGGCTGAAGGCTCCCGCCGCAACCAGCCTGACGCTCCGTGGCGGAAGCGGTGAGTTAAATTTGGCTGAGCTGGGAAAGTTCCCGAAACTGGAGCAGCTTTCCCTTTGGGAAATCAGTGAAATAACCCGTCTTGGCGCCCTGGACGGCTTGCCACGCCTACAGACTCTAAAAATTTACGACTCGTCACTGTACAAGGAGAGCGATGCTTTATTTCGTTTAAAGCAAGTGAAATCTTTGGTGTGCTCCGAATGCAGGCTGAACTTTGAACAAAAGGCGGCCGGGGAGAACAGCGTGCTTGAACACTTGACCTTAGAGCAGCCATATTTCAGCATAAACAACACCTCTGTTACTGAAGTTGACCAAATGATGCCTTACTTTGCCAAAATGTCCGCTCTGCGTTCCTTCACCCTGCAGGACAGCAATTTGGCTTCTCTGGAATTTATGAGTAACTGGCAGGCCATAGAAGAGCTTCATCTCGAGAACAATGCCATTTCCAATATCGAGACCCTAAGCCAGCTGCCTAATCTGCAAAAGGTATATCTAACCGGTAATTCCGTACAAAACAAATCCGTGCTTGGTACGGGTGTGCACGTATATTAATTACCGCCTGGGATGATGGAGAGTTTTAGACTACTATAGTTAAAGAAGTAAAGAGGAGCAAATGCTCCTCTTTACTATTTTCGCGAGGATATCTGTATGATCTGTTTGTAGGCACACCAGAAAAGGCTCTTGCAAAATGATTAGGGAAGCGACCCTGATATCAGGGATTCTGTTACAGCAAGTCCCTCATTCTCTTTCTCCTCGTCCCCTTACTTTTTATTCGAATCAAAGCGATGCGGATTGGCCTTGCCAAAGATATGATACGGGGTTATCCCCTTTGCAAATAGGCTATCGATCAGTCCGACCAATTCTTCTGACGATAGATCTTTGCCGTTGCGTATCCAAAGACGAAACATAGATATTAATGTTGATATGTAAAACTCAATGATATATGGCGCTAAAGCATCATTTGTTGGAAAGTCCACAATCAATCGCTCAAAGGGAATTTCTCTTTTCAGACGTTCAATAAAATGAACAGAACCATAGTCGCCCAAGAGGGCCTTAAGAACTGAAATGTCCTCTGCATTTTCCAAGCATTGAAGTGCGTCTTGAAAAGTATGTGTAGAAAACTCTCTGCCTGCCATTTCCTCGTTAATGGATTTAAAGACACGCTCTTCAACGTAGTCCAACAACTCATAGATATCCGTAAAGTATTGATAAAATGTACTGCGATTATATCCTGATTGTTTAGCAATCTCTTGAATGGATATTTTTTCGATTGGTTTTCGGCTATATAAATCGCAGAATACATTTACAAATGTCTGCCTTGTTTTGTCCGTAATTTCAGGTTGCTTATGCATGATTTTCCTCCAATTTCTGTTCAATCAGTCCAACCAATCATACGACAGATATTAAAAATCTGATGGTTGATGACCCTATAGTGAATCAATACAATAACATTATACAACACGTTGTTGGATTATTAACAAGGACTGAAATACATTTTTAGGAGGTAATATGAGAATTTTATTCTTTGGTAGAGGTGTAATATCGACCCAATATGCTTGGGCTTTTGAAAAGGCAGGACATACAGTAGAGTTTTACGTTAGAAAAGGGAGAAAAGAAACCTTCGGAAGCCATATAGAGCTTGAAATGTGGGATGCACGAAGAGGGAAACAGCTAATACAAGAAAACTGGAAAGTCAAACTACATGAGGAGATTAGCGCAAATTATGATCTCATTATTGTAAGTGTCAACACGGAACAACTTCCAAAAGCAGCACAATTACTATCGACTGTTGCTGGAAACACCCCTGTCCTCATATTCAATAACATTTGGCAAGATTTGAAATCATCGATCTCACCTTTGTCTATGAACAATGTTGTCTTTGGGTTCCCAGGAGCCGGAGGCGGCATTGAGGACAATAAGCTTAGGGGCGGCTTTTTAAAAACGATATTTCTGGAAAAACCACGGGTAGGCACGGAACAGATAAACAACAAGGTCAAGGAACTATTTGAAAGTGCCCATTTTAAAATTAGTTGGATAAAGGATATGCAAAACTGGCTATGGAATCACTTTGCCATGAATGCGGCTATGGAAACCGAAGTACTAAAAGTGGGAAGTTTTCCAGCAATCATGAATCATCGTGACTCATTCACAAATGTTGGGAAGAATATGAGGGAAATTGTACCTGTACTCAAAGCAAGAGGTGCAAAAATTGATATGATTTCTCTCCTGCTAACCAAGATTCCACCGGCACTTCTCGGCACGCTTTTTAACAAGTTTATTTTGGCAAAGGGCAGCATACCACGGCTTATCATCGAATACAACAATAGCAAACCAAATTTTGCGGTACTTGAAGTTGTGAGAGAAGCCAAAAAGTTAGGCATACCTTTACCACGTCTTACTACAGCACTTGATAACACTGAACAACATTAAAGTTATTGAAAGCTGAAAAACTCGACAACTTGATATTGTTCAGACCGACATCAACTCTCCAAATGATTATATAAAACGATTCTCCATCCGACGAACGTAAGCCTCATCCACTGTGCTGCGTGGAATTAATTACTGTGGCAATATCCCCGTTGACACATGAATATATACTGCACACCTCATAGTTACGCTACCTATTCACTATTAGGTGTATTGGCGCTACTATCATTATGCATCAAGTCATCCTGCTGTTCCATAATCCTGTCAATCTCAGCATCAATCAATGGCAGTAGCAGACTAATAAATGACTTGTTTCCATTAGAATTTCTTTCGATTTTCCTTGATATCATCTCCCTTGCTATCAATGTTCGCTCTATGTGCTTGAGCAAATGCGAACAATAATAGAATAGAAAGGCTGTAAAGAGGATTTTGGAAAGTTTTGCCGAATTAGTTCTAAATACATACCTATAATAGGCCATCAGGAGGGAGTCAAAAGAAGTGCAACGTACCACTAGACCCATAGTCAATCATCCCAACAGGACAACGCAAGCCCAAACTAACAAGGCTATTCTAAACCAAACAGCGGGAGCGGTCAGTCAATCGAATACTGCAGCTGTTGCATGCCGCAAATGCAAGTCACAGCAAGTAGTAGCCAACAAAAGAGGGTACAGTTTCGCAAACTTGTTTAAAACACTGTGGTGGATGGGATTATTTCCTCTCATATTAGTCTTAATCGGTACGATTGGAGCTTATTCTTTTCACATGAATGTAGCAGTTGGAATTGGTGGAAGTAGCACTGGAGGTGGAGGTGGAGTTGTTGAAGGTTTGATAGCTATCATCGGAGTTATTTTCGGGATATCAATCTTTATATCTTTACCCGTAAGCATCCTAATTGGATTCGTTGGGAGAAGTGAAATTGTAAACGGCTGTATGAACTGCGGTTTTAAATGGAGACCTGCTAAGAGGAAGTAAACTATTGGTGGGGGTGGGTAAGATTTTGATTTCCCCCGCCGCGCTAATGTTGTACCATAAGAGAGTTACAGTACTCTTACGAAATGCAGACTTTTTGTATAATTAAGCTGTGAGATGTTCAGAAGCCCAAGGCTTCCTGCCCGTTCACATGTTGGTTAGCGGTCGCTCCCTGTGTCAGCAGGGGCGGCCTTTTCTGCATTTTTGATACTTACATGGGGTGGCTCAGATCATTAACAATAATAAGATTCAAAGAAAAAATCACTCTCCGTCCTTGCGATTCAAGTTGAAAAACACCTTTGTGGACTTTTATATTGGGTACAGAAAGGACATCTTATCTGCACAGCCCACATTAAGCATAAAAAAGAAGTGGGCTATTGACCCACTTCGTTACTATTCCACGCCAATACACCTCAACTATTAATCTTATCTGATCAACATCGCCACTGACTCCACATGCACCGTATGCGGGAACATATCCACCGGCGTTACCTCAACCGTCCGATACCCACCATCCTCCAGCACACGCAGATCACGTGCCAGCGTGCTCGGGTTACAACTCACATACACCACGCGCTCAGGCTTCATCTCCAAGATCGTATCCAGCAAACGTGGATCACAGCCCTTACGCGGTGGATCGACGACGATGACATCGGCTTCGATGCCTTGTTCTTTCCAGCGTGGGATAACATCCTCGGAAGCGCCAACTTCGAACATCACGTTCTTCATCTCATTCAAGAGCGCATTGCTGCGAGCGTCCTCGATCGCTTCGGGCACAATCTCCACCCCGTACACCTGATCCGCATGCTGCGCGAGGAAAAGAGAAATCGTTCCGATGCCGCAATAGGCATCGATGACAGTTTCTTTGCCGCTCAGTCCTGCGTACTCTACCGTTTTCCCATACAGCACTTCCGTCTGCACCGGATTCACCTGGTAGAACGAACGAGGGGAGATCGCAAACTGTACATCCCCGATATAATCGTAGATTACATCACGGCCCCACAGGACGCGGGTTTCATCGCCGAAGATGACGTTCGTCTGTTTCTTGTTCACATTCTGGCATATGCTCGCGACATGCGGAATCGCTTCACGAATGCTACCGATCCATTCGTCCTTGTACGGAATATCTCGCCCATTGGTGACGAGGACGAGCATCATCTCGCCTGTACGAAATGCCTTCTTAACGACTACGTGGCGCAGCAAACCGCGACCTGTCTCTTCGTTATATGCGCTGATTCCAAAATGACTGCCGATCTCCTTAACCTTCGCCACCACTTCGTCATTATGTTCGTGTTGAATGAGGCATGTCTCCATGTCGATGATCCGATGGCTTCCTTTGGCATAAAATCCGCCTACCAAACCACCTTCGGTCACACCGATCGGCACCTGTGCCTTGTTGCGATAGCGCCATGGCTCGTCCATACCCATGGTAGGCAGCACACGGATCGCGTGCTCAGTACCTTCTTCGTCCATAATACCTTCCATTCGAAGACGAATACGATTGTTTCCCTTCAGTTGTACTTCGGAAGATTCTTGTGTTGGTTCAGTTGCCTGGTTCGCATTCTGTTTCAACCGTTCCTCCAGCTTCACCTCACCAACTGAAGTGTCATCCTGCAAGCTCTGTTCAAGCGTCTCCGCATCCTCCACCAACACGTTCAGCTTGCCAATCCGCTGCAAATTATCCACCACCAGCTGGCGCTTCCACGCAAGCTGTCCGGCGTAACTCATATGCTGGATCTGGCAGCCGCCGCATTGATCGTAGATCGGGCAAGGCGCGGATACACGATCCGGGCTGGCCTTCACAATCTCCAGCAGTTTGGCGTAGCCGTACTGCTTCTTGGTTTTCATCACTCTCACGCGTACGGTTTCGCCCGGAAGCGCGCCTTGCACGAACAACGTGTACCCGTTGGCACGACCGACACCCTCACCGTCATGGTTCATACCAATGATGTCGATGACAGTCTCTTCATTTTTGCTAACAGGAAGTCCTTCGATTGATGCAGATTGACGTTCCCGTCCCTTTGGACGAACGGCAGAAAGAGATGCGCCTTGTGACCGCACCTCTTTCCCTTGCTGACGTGTAGATGGACGAGCTGATTTGCTTGACTGACGGGACGTTGAAGCGTTCCCTGGCCCCTGAGAGGCAGCCGAATTCCGGCGGTTTTTTCCACGACCGCTGCGGTTCGTATTAGACAACGTACATTCACTTCTTTCTTCTTATATATCACCCCATGCTTGGGGAGTTCATTCCATTCGATCTTTACCGTTTCACCCTGAGATTATACGTGATCCCTACACGGACGGCAACTGGAAAAACACATTGCCCACACCATTCTTAACGATACAACATCAGGTGATGACGCAGGTTTCTGAAGGTCGCTGGCAATGTGCCACCCAGCTCGCCATCCAGGTTCAACTGAACATACCCTGGTGACGTCACTTCCATATAATCCGTTTGAAAATGAACAACCTTCTTGTCATTCAGATGTTCACCACGCAGCGCAAGGGTTACGAGGCGAATCATGTCAGCCAGATTACATTTGCGTACACCGATCACATCGAACAGACCATCATCAATAGTTGCACCCGGAGCCAGCTTCTCGAAGCCGCCGACAGAGTTCGTATTGGCGATCAGGAACAGCATGAACTCATCATGAATCGTTTCCTGACCTGCCGCGCGGATAACCAGTTCCTGCGGAGACAGACTCGCCATTTTCTCAATACCCTTCATATAGTAGGCAAGCTGCCCAATCATCGTTTTGAGACGGCTTGGCACCTCATAGGTCAGTTCGGTTAACGAACCTCCGCCTGCAATATTGATAAAATATTTATTGTTTGCCTTTCCCAGGTCAAGTGGACGAAGCTGCTGGTTAATGACCAGATCTACGTAATCTTCCCACTGTCTCGGAATTCCCAACGCACGCGCAAAATCATTCGTTGTTCCCACAGGAAACACACCCAGCGGAGGACGATTCTCCCGCTCGGCCATACCGTTAATGACTTCGTACAGCGTACCATCGCCGCCAGCAGCAATAATCATGTCATATCCGCGCTCTATCGCCAGCTCCGCTTCACGGGTTGCATCTCCCTCACCCGTAGTTGCGTGACAAGAGGCTTCGATGCCACCTTGATCCAAACGCTGCAAAATATCAGCCAGACGTTTCTTCATTTCTTCCCGGCCTGAGGTCGGATTATATATTAAGCGAGCTTTTTTCATCTCATACGCCACCTATTCCACATTATCCATGAGTCTGATCGACCTCATTTTCGTTCATTTGCGAGCAAATATAATCAGGTATCATTTTACTCAATCATTCACATCCGTTAATACAGATCAAATATTCACCCATACCTATATCTATGCATAAGGAATTCCATCTCATTCCAAAGCCTTTATGTACTATCATATCATCAAATGTAAAGATGTCCTAGCCTGCGAATGATAAGTAATTATTTTCATATTCAGAAAACTGATTTTTACATTGCGAGGACAATAACACCAAATTCAAGAGAGCCACCTCTCTCCGGCAGCATTGCAGGCATGCTTTCCCATATTTCCGATCCTGCTATCTTTTACAAAATAAACCTATCCCACTCCTCTTGAATCTAATCCTATGAATTTCCCGTCATCCAGAACCATCCATCACCATTCTGCCCGCCTGAACAGGAATTAGTCTTCTATCCTCTCAAATCATGAGAACAACTATATACTTCAAAAAATTTACAAAAGAACCGAACGAGATGACAAATAAAATGAAACATTTTCGTGCAGAGAACAGATTAACAGCCATCCTCTTATAAAAAAGTAAAATCCCCTTCAAGTAGACACAGAACTTGGAGGGGATTGTTTGTGCATTCACATGTAGTTTAGAAGCCAATCTTTCTGCCAGCGCGGAGCTGTTTATACCAAAAATATACGGTGCAGCCTACACAGTAACCGAACAATGCGGCACTTGCAGCGAGGAGAAGCATCGACGAGAAAATATAACCCGCTACCTGCCAACCAAGGCCGAATGAGACAAGGGCCAGCGTAAGAAACAATACGGCCAGAACATTGTTGAAGCGTTGCAGTTCCACTGCCTGTGTCTCTGTCCCTTTTCCCGTTAACACGGCCTTACCAATCTGCACAAACAGATTAAGCTTGCCTCCAGATGCCAGACCGACGACCTGGATAATCCATAACGCTCCCAGAATTAACGGCTGGTTGAACAGAAATGACAGGACTACAACTAGCACAATCCCGATTTGGTTCGCTTTGACATAGCGCATAGGTACTTCCCGCATCTGCATATCACCTTATCCCCATTTTATTAGTTGGTTTAATTGTAGCCGGGATCGGGATTTCGAGCAATAGTCATCTCATTTGAGGTTAGAATATCCCTTTTTAAGCACATCCCAATGAGGAGTAGACATGTGGGTAACCTTCTTCCAACCGTTAAAGGCATCATTTAACGCCTCGATCTCTCCAAAAGAACCCGCAACCAGTTTATACAACGGAAGCACACTATAAATCTTCAATAGAAGGTAAAGCATCCGTTGATGCTTTCGAATCAGTTTGGCCTGGATCTCCGGTATAATCGATATGCCCATAGCTTCAAGCACGCCAAACCCTTCATCCATCGCTCCAATCATATGCTGGAGTTGCTTTCTGTTTCCGTCCAGCTTGATCATCTCACGCTTCTCATTGAAGCTCACCCCATTAAGCATCAGAATGGGCACAATATGGCTTTTCAGCCAGGCATCGATATCGTCCAGGTAATTCAACTTGTATTTCGTCTTCTCAAAAGCTTGATCCAGTATGGATTTAAAGGCAATCTCACCGTCCAGCCCACCAATCACCATTTGTCCACCTGCTCCACCAATGGATAACATGCGATCTTCTTGCCGCCGCCCGCCGCTGACATGAAAACCAAATGCGACTTTCTTTTCCACTCTGCTGTTTTCCTCCAAAAAGGTTTGCATGCTTCGTGCATCGGCGTTGTTGCCTACGATTACCACGTTACTGCTCCGATTGGCCGCCAAAATAGGCAGCACCGATGGAAAATCGTTATATTTCATAACCACGAAAATAAGATCATAGATGTCGTCCTCTTCCAGGCTCCGGGTTACCCGAACCGGATCAACGGTTGTTTTAAACTGGAACACATGACGAATGACGATCCCGTCCCTTTCCAGTTCCTCTGCCCGCTTTCCTCTAGCCAGAATGGTGACGTCATTTCCCCCGCGCACCAAAACCTGAGCCAGTTGACTACCCAGAACGCCAGCGCCATACACTAATATATTCATTGGTTGCCCCTTTATTTCAGATTTTATGGATAATCGTTGCTTTATCAACAGTTGTTGATAAAATAAGAGTAACAAAGCAACCGCAATGCTTCAATCGCTAAAATATCCGTTATTGTTGAATAATCAACGAATGAATCGATAATGTTGAAAACATCAGAGGAGGCGCCATGGACAGACGAGTGGTCAAAACAAGAAAAGCCATAACCGATGCCTTAATCGGGTTGTTGGAAGCGCGGGATTTCGAGCAGATTACGATAAATGATATTGCCGATCGGGCTGATGTCAACCGAGGTACCATCTACTTGCACTATACAGACAAATTCGATCTGCTGGATCAAAGCATTGAGACCTATTTGCAGCAATTGGTGGACAGCTGTATGGTCGAGAGTCCTACGACTCCCATGACCATTAAGGAAGCACTGCTTCGCACCTTCCGTTACCTGGAACAGCACGCTTCCGTTTATACCACGCTATTAACCCGGAAAGGAATTCCAGCCTTCCGTAATCGGCTGATGGTGCTCCTGATTCAGGGGGTGGAGGAGCAGGTTGATGCATGTGGCATTCATAAGGGGATCAATAGGGAAATCACTGTGCAATTCCTGGCTTCTGCCGCCGCTGGCCTGATGGAATGGTGGATCATGAATTCTATGCCTTATCCAGCAGAGGAGATCGTCGAAGAATTGATGTCTTTGCTAGAGCTTCATCTGGTTCTTCCTTCTTCAGTGAAGGGTTAAACCCGATCGGTTTGCTAAATCACTTGTAATCACAAAAAGCCACGTCCCGAGGACGTGGCTTCGTTTATTTGGCAAACCCATCGGATCGCTCCGCGAACAGGCTTCGCTGCCAGTAATACGCTCATTCGTGAAGCCAAGGCCCTTTTCAGAAAGAAACCTTAACCTCATCACATCTTTCCAGTAAACGTTGAATCTGACGCTCCAGCCACTTTCCTAACAGCGGATGCGGAAGCAGCGTCTCACCACTATATGCATAATCCAATTCCTTCAGTCGGTCTGGGATCACCTTCATGGTGAAATAACCGGCACTCAAAAACAGCGGCGCCACAATAACACGGCTCCCCCGCTCTTCAATCCAGTGTTTCGCCTTGTCATACACACTATCCGGATTAAGCAGCGCATAATCGGTATGCGCGACACCGCTGACTTCCTGTACCCGCTGTGCGAGGGAAGAAATTCCTGTTTCCCAGCGCTGACGGAATCCATTATGGATACTTCCATGTCCTATCAACAGAATCGTTTCCTGTTCTGGGTGCTGCGACAGGGACTTCACCTTATCCCACACCATGACCGCAATATCCGGATCATTATCCACAGGATAACCGAAGTGAACCCGCGCTTGTACGTTAAACGGTTCCAGATCAGTCTCGCGTTCCGGGGCTTCTTTGGCACCGATGGCATATTCAATTTCATCCACATGTGTACTGCCGGAGGAAACAAATAAAGGTACCACCAGGATGTCCGTTACACCCTCTGCTTCCAGTCGGTCGATACCGTCCTGGATCAGGCGCCCTTCCACAAGTTCAAGAAACACGGCTTCAACGGGTAATGGTTCAGGCAGATTTAACCGGGAGACCGCGCCATCGACGGATTCCACCCAGGTTTTCTCCTGAGAACCGTGACTAATGATGAGTACACCCGGTTTCTTCATTGTTTAACGTCCCAGGCGTTCCAGCGTCATTTTATAACCGTCATTGCCATAATTCAGACAGCGTTTTACACGAGAGATCGTGGCTGTACTTGCCCCCGTCTCTGCTTCAATTTGGTTATAGGTATTTCCTTTGCCAAGCATACGAGCTACTTCCAGCCGTTGGGACATGGATTGGATCTCATTTACGGTGCAGAGGTCATCAAAAAATACATAGCACTCTTCAATATCTTTCAGAGTCAAAATGGCCTCAAATAGTTGTTCAATACTTTTATCATTTAGCTTTTTCAGCTGCATTTCATCATCATCCCCTAGCGGTTACTGTGTACCTTCATTGTACCCACCCTGAGTTGGTATTTCAAGCGTTAACGATTTCACGCAGTACAGAATAAAAATACATGTTACCGCTTTCAATAGGTACTATTGTCCTTCCCTCGTGTACAACCCCTGACTATATCGCGATTTTCCCCATTTTTCACCTGTGTATATCCGATTAATTAAGTAGGATTTTATACATTTAAAATGTTACAAATTTGTGTCTAAACTATATCACCCAACTCAAAACCTCTTATCTTCCTCTGCGCCCAAATCCGCAAATATCCCGTTTTCCGGGATAAGCGCCTACGCCGTCTCTCCGCTAATGACATACAGTATATCAAAAGGGAGTTCCATCTCGGTATGTTATGCACATCTGTCATACAGCTGATGGAACGCAATTCCGAAATCCAACATAGAAGGAACGTGATAGTTCATGCCACAGCATTATTATCACCGCCAGCCCGCCTCGCGGCAGCGTCCCTCTTCCCATTCGCCTCGGCAGGCTTATACATCTGCATACATGCCGCCGCGGGCATTGAATGAAGTGGAGGTTCACCCCGTATATCCTGGAGTTGATCCATATTATCCTCCATTCCAGGAAGTCGAAGCATCCGGACTTGTGCCTTATAGTCCAGGGGGCCCGGGAGGACCCGGAGGAAGTCTCTTTGGCGGAGGAGCCCCTGCAGCCCCTCCTGCTCCGGTGACAGCACCTGCATCTTCCTCTGGCTTTTCACTGCCCAACATCGGAGAACTGAAGGGTATGATCGACCGCTTTGGAGGAATCGATGGCATCATGAACGGGATCGGCAAAATGCAAAAGGTCGTTGGCGGCTTTCAGCAGATGGCACCAATGATGAAGCTCGTAATGGGTATGCTTCCTTTTGGCAAAGGAAAAAACAACAGCAGCGCTGCGGATAAAGATTATGAAGAATATTCGCCGCCTCGCTCACGCAAACGCCGTAAGAAAACGACTGCTGCACCGCGTAAACGCAGCTCCAGCAGCAAACCCAGTCGTAAATCCAGCTCTACCAGACGTCGTCCCAAAAGCAGCAAAAAAATCTAATTCCATTCCCAGGCACTCTCTTGCATAAAGAGGGTGCCTTCATCTTTTGTTCATGGCTGACCAGGAACCTATGTTCTTATTCATGTGAATTGAGGTATACTGGATGCAGGTAAAGGAGGCGGACTATGGAACTGATCAAAGATAAATATACTCCCGCTTTAATCCATCGAACCGGAGAGCAGCTGCACCAATTCTATCCCCAGCTGAACATACAGCAATTCAGAGAACTTGTATTTGCCGAGGGCTGGGATCAACTGGAATTCAAAGCCCGTATTCGCCGAATCACATTGGCGTTGACTGAAGTGCTGCCTGACAGCTATGAAGAAGCATTGACGATTATCGAGCAGGCTGCACCATATATGCGTGGCGTTGAGTATTTGTTCGTACCGGATTTTATTGAAGTGAACGGACTGGCATCGGAAAACTACGAGCTATCCATGAAATACTTGACCGTTTTCACACCTTATTCCAGTTCCGAGTTCGCGGTACGCCCGTTTATTGAACGTTACCCGATCGAAACGATGAAACACATGATGGAGTGGGCAGACAGCTCCAATGAACATATTCGCAGACTTGCCAGTGAAGGCAGCCGCCCGCGGCTTCCGTGGGGGTCCAAACTACGGGGATTTATTACCGATCCAACGCCTGTACTTCCGATTTTGCATACATTGAAGCAGGACGAGTCCTTATACGTTAGAAAGAGTGTTGCCAATCATCTGAACGATATCTCGAAAGACCATCCGGAACTGGTCCTGGATTTGGCCTCAAGCTGGTACGGACAACATGAGCATACGGACTGGATCGTTCGTCACGCAAGCCGCTCTTTGCTGAAAAAGGGACATCCGAAAGCGCTGAGTCTCTTTGGATATGTCGAGCAGGATGCGACACATATCGAGCATCTTCAACTTGCAAGAGATACCGTAGCCATTGGGGAAGATCTTCATTTTTCCTTTGATGTCGTTAATGAAAGTGGTCAGTCACAGATGCTGCGTATCGAATATGAGATCGGATACATGAAAGCGAATGGCAAGCAGGCACCAAAGCGTTTTAAGTGCTCTGACAAGACTTACCCTACCGGAAGAACCAAGGTTTCAACGAAACAATCGTTCAAAGTGATTACGACCAGACTTTATTATGCTGGATTGCATACACTTACGATTGTTGTAAATGGACAACCTGCGGCCAGCACGGCCTTTGTTTTGGAACAAGAATAGTACAGTCCAACGAAAAAGTTATGCACAGCTTATGAATAAAAAGATTTATTCACATGTGGATAAGATTAAAAACACCCTTAACCGAATGCAGAAGTCTGTTACAGACGGGTATTCGGTTATTTGGCGCACTCACAGCACTCGCCCCGATCATCATCTTCCAAACTCCCTGTTGACTTGGAGTACACTCCAAGTTGTACCATTCGGAGATCATCACCCTACATTACATTATTCATGAAAAGAGGAATGACAGATGCAAACGAAAAAGTACGTTTTCATTACTGGAGCAAATAAGGGAATCGGGTTCGAAACCGCTCGGCAGTTAGGAAAAATGGGATATGTTATTCTCCTGGGAGCGAGAAATGAACTCAAAGGCGAGGAAGCCGCCCGAATCCTGGTTAACGAGGGCATCGAGGCTCATGGGATCATGCTTGATGTAACCCGCCAAGATACCATTCAGGCTGCTGTCAGTCAAATGGAGCAAAAGTTTGGCTCGCTGGACGTCCTGATTAACAATGCAGGAATCTCTGTTGGAGGGGCTGCTCTGCCCAGTCAGATTTCTTTGGAGGACATTCGGAAAACCTACGACACCAATTTCTTTGGTATGATTTCCGTTACTCAGGCCCTGCTGCCTTTATTGCAGCAATCCCCTGCAGGACGAATCGTCAACCTGACAAGTGGTCTCGGCTCACTTGCCTTTAATAGCGATCCCGAGCACGAACATGCTCAATTTAACCTGCTCGCTTACAACAGCAGTAAAGCAGCGGTTAATATGTTCACCGTTACACTTGCCAAAGAATTCAGGGATACACCGCTCAAAATCAATTCTGCCGATCCCGGCTTTACGGCAACCGATCTAAACGGCTTCACAGGAATAGGCACCGTGCAGCAAGCTGCTGCTATTGTGGTTAAGTTAGCTGTCTTGGATGAAGATGGTCCAACAGGAGGATTCCATGGAAACGATGGAGAACTACCTTGGTAATCCAACACTAAGGAGTTTGATCTCATGCAGGACATTCCAGACATCGTTACGTCCATCCGGGAAGCAGCAGCGCTAACCGGTTTAACTGAAGATACTATCCGTTATTATGAAAAAGTAGGCCTCCTGCCTTATGCAGAGCGAAAAACGAACGGACATCGACAATATAGCAAGGATCATATCCTTGGCATCATTTTTTTAACACGGCTCAAGGCAACCGGGATGACCATAGAACAAATGAAGTACTATCGGGAGCTCTCTGAACAGGGCCCTGAAACCCTGTCTGCCAGATACGCCATCCTTGAAGAGCATCAACGTAAAATTCAGCAGGAGATATCCAGACTGAACGAAACCTCAGAAATTATAGCGTATAAGCTTCAGCATTACCGGGAAATTTCGGAGCATCCCGATCTTGATGACCCTCACTGTAACCCTACATTCTAGAACATCCAGCCGCCTGCTGGAATTTTGGAGACAACAAGCGATGATCTTTTTATGGCGCAGCCACAATTGCCAAAAAGATCATCGCTTGGTTACAATACATACGTTGGACTTGTCCACATTGATATCTGGCTCCATTTACTCTACTTAAACCAGCCGCGCTTTACAAACCAAGCCACCATGATCCCGCCAAGTACGAACATCAACAGCATTACCGCCCCATATCCATACTTCCATTGCAGCTCAGGCATATAGGCAAAGTTCATTCCATAAATTCCGGCGATCAGCGTCAGCGGCATAAAGACGGTCGTAATTACCGTAAGAGTCTTCATAATGGCATTCATTCGGTTGGAATTCAGTGAAATATAACTGTCCCTCAGGTCTGCGGTCATCTCCCGATCGGCTTCAATCATGTCGGTCAGCTTCAGCAGATGATCATAGATATCCGTGAAATATGCCGTATGCTCCCCTGATCGCTGCACATGTTGGGAATTGACCACTCGATACAGCAGATCCCGCATCGGCACTACGGTGCGTCTAAGCTTCAGCAATCGACTCCGCAGGTCAAACACCTGGTTCATCAGATCTTCCACCGACTCTGTTCCACCCCGGTTTTCCAGTTCAGCCAGCTCATCCTCAATGGCAAACAGCGACGGGAAATAATGATCAACCAGCTTGTCCATCACCGTATATGCTGCTGCCACCGGGCCACGAGCCCAAATGGTTCGTTCGTGTGCATGATGCAACAACCGTTCCCATGCTTCATCCACTTCTTCCAGTACGCCATGATGAAAGGACACCAGAAAGTTCGTCCCGAGGAACAGATCCACCTCTTCTGCTTCCAATGTGGATGGATTCAATGCATGCAGTACAAGGAACTGCAAATTGTCGTAATAGTCGAGTTTGGGGCGCTGTAATACATGTAGGCAATCTTCAATCGCCAATGGGTGAAAATGAAAATATGTATCCAGCAATCGGCTTTCCTCTTCCGAAGGCTGGTTGAAGTCTGCCCATACCCAAGCATAATCCTGCAGGTCCAGCTGTGTCAGCGGTACATTCACGGAAACCTGATGTTCCCGTGTAATCGCGAGTGTACGAATCATAAATCAGACCACGTCCTTGTCTTGTATCCTTTACGTTATTGTACAACTTTAACCACTGAATCGTCTCCTGCAGCAGGCCCATGATCCCACTTATCCTGGGGACGCGACAACAAAAAAAGCCAACCCTGTTGGCTTCTCTCATTTCCCTATCCACAGTTCCCTGTATCCACAGGAATATCTTCTTTTGGTTTATCATTCCACGGATGGCTATCCACATATCCAGCCTGTCCACACGCTCATGCACAGGCGTCTCTTCTTTTTGGTTGTATAATTGTCCACATATCCCGATATTCACATAGTTATGAACAGTTTGCCTTAAACCCAGAATTTGTCCTAGAACACTTTTTCGAATTAGAAAATGATCCAGTACAACAATCCTGCCAACGCCCCAGTAATCGGAATCGTAATAAACCACGTAATAATAATACGTCCAGCTAGTCCCCATTTTACAGCAGAAAAACGCTTCGCGGAACCAACACCTAGAATGGCCGATGTGATCGCATGTGTTGTACTTACTGGAAGATGAAGCAAAGTTGCTGAGAAAATAACGGATGCAGCTGACAAATCCGCGGCAAAACCGTTAATCGGTTCAATTTTAAAGATTTTGGTTCCCATCGTTTTGATGATTTTCCAACCACCGATGGACGTACCCAGAGCCATTGCTGTTGCTGCAGAGATTTTAACCCACAGCGGGACATCCAGATGATCCTGTACCCCGGCTGCAACCAATGCAAACGTAATAATCCCCATGGCTTTCTGAGCATCATTCGTACCATGTGTAAACGCCTGGAGAGCGGCTGTAAAAATCTGAACTGTACGGAAACCTTTGTTCACGTTATGCGGACTGCGTTTCGCAAAAACATATTTGAGAATCGTCATGACCACATAACCTATGGCAAATGCAATCAGAGGTGATAACAACAATCCTCCGACGATATCAATAAATCCACTCCATTTCACTTTATCAGCGCCCGCACCAACAAGTACTGCTCCTGCAAGGGCTCCAATAAGTGCATGCGAGGATGAAGAAGGAATACCGAACCACCATGTAACCAGATTCCAGATAATCGCGGCGATCAAGGTGACGATGACGACCTCTATCCCGTTATCCAGCTTGGTGGGGTCTGTTACGCTGCCCCCAATCGTCTTCGCTACTCCTGTAAACATCATGGCACCGACAAAGTTCATCACGGCAGCCATAAGGATTGCCCGGCGCGGAGTTAGTGCCCGTGTCGAGACCGAAGTTGCAATGGCGTTCGCTGTATCGTGAAAACCATTAATGAAGTCAAACGCCAGTGCAAGGAAGACGACTATACCCAATACCCAAATCGTTGTTTCCATTATTCTCTGGCTCCTTAAGAATTACGCATGATGATGGATTCAAGCACGTTCGCAACATGTTCACAAGCATCCGTTGTTGTCTCAAGACGTTCATAGATTTCTTTGCGCTTGATCAATTCAATCGGATCAGGCACTGTTGCGAAAAGGTTCTTGATACAGTTGCGCAGCACTTCATCGCCCTGGTTCTCCAGATCATTCAAACGAATCGTGTACTCGCGAATCGCCAGCAATTTTTTCTGAGACAGCAAATGAATGGCCTTCTGAATTTCGTAAGCCGATTGGCGCAAAATTTCAGCGAATTGAACAATATATTCGTCCGGGTCAGTCAGTTGGTACATATAGAAACGGGAAGCCGTTGCTTCGAGTCCGTCCAATACGTCATCAAGTGTCGTTGTCAGTTCCATAATATCATCGCGTTCGATCGGCGTGATAAATGTTTTGTTGAGTTCTGTAATGATCGTGTGCACATAGTCATCACATTGGGACTCGTACTTCTTCATTTCATTGGCAAAAAGAGTCACATCCTGAAGGTTGGAAACATGCTGGGAGAAATAATCTGCCGCTTGAACAACCGTATCTGCCATGTTCTCCAGTGTTTCAAAAAATATATCCTTCTTCTTCTTAAGCTTCATAGCTCTATCCCCTTTACGAGAAATTGCCGATAACCGATGAAACATGAAATGACAACCTTTGATATCTTATCATAAATGTTTCACGGTTTGTACATAAGGCATGATCCTTTTTTATATTCTTATCACATAAATCTGAAATGAATCTTAATTATTTGGAATGACTGGAAAAATGATGATGAAATTTTACACTGCGTTTACATTTCTCCTGAAATTGGATTAATTTTGAATTTCGACATGCTCTGCAAAGTCAGGCTGATTCGGAACGATACAAATAAAGGTCTTGCCAGGAACAAGGGCCATTTCGGTCCCATTTTGCACAAAACGAATAATATCACCCGGTTTCTTTACCCACTGTCCATGAATGACCTTCCCCTTCTGAAACAGCATAGCTTCCCCGCCCTGCTCCAGATTAACGGACAGTCTGCCCACGTTGTCGAGCACCTTATGATTCGCACCGACGACCATAATATTGGCCGCTCCGATCTGTTCGTCGTTATCCATATCCTGATCTGTCTTCCCGTTCACCAATCTCATATATCGTCCGCTAACTTCATCATAATCATACGTGACCCGGTAACTCTCCAATAAATAATGAATATCGAATCGCTTGGCCGTCTCGCCAGAGGAAGCAGAACCTTCTTCGTTATACGAATACACAGGCGACTTGAAGTCGTGACTATAGCCTTTGGTATCCGCTCCTTCTCTCAGCTTGTCCGATGACGTGTACAGATTATGCGGTGCTTTACGATCGGAGGAACGCCAGAAATAGGGGCCGCCATTCGAGATCTCATCCATATGCTGCTTCTGCTGCTTTTGCAAAATGGAATAGGCTTCAGGGCTCCCGCCCGCATGAACCAGTACACCATCATAACTCTCGCCAAGCTCGATCAGGTAAGGACGAATACTGCGCACAGGACCCACCGTCTCCGTACCTCCTTCACTCTGGAAGATTGCAATAAATCGGGTAATGCCACCCTCGGCAAGCACTTCGATAATAATGTCGGCCGCACTCAGACCTGATTGGGGCCTTGCTGCAGGTGCATTGTTAATCATAACGGCCAGCGGGCGGCGCGTAATGGCTTCATCCGCAGGCAGCCCCGTCAGCGGTGCTGTGTAGAGTGACGTGGCAGGTTCCTCGGTTATGGTTTCTTCCTGTACAGGTGCAGGAACGGACTCCGGCTCTGGTAGCTGGACCATCTCCTTGTTCTGACAAGCCACCAGACTCATGGCCAGAATGAGCAGCGACGCCGCAGATGTCGTTTTGTTCCATTTCCATTGCTTCAATATATGTACCTCCTGGACGGTATGGCTGAAATCTAAGTTGTGGTTGCTCTATGCAGGTAACCATTTCACGTATTTCTTTCCATTTAATCACACACTACCGCATTTGTCTTCGATTAGAGGAGCATTTGGTACCCTGTATTTTATGTATGAAACTTCATACGGGCATGAAAATAAGTCCTAAATGTGAACTTCTCAAACCTTACTTAAAATTTGAACTAGATTGTGATTTTAATCACAAACAAGATGACTTTTGAACTATACAATAAAGACATCAAAGGTGATCACTTAGAAAAACAAAAACAACACACACTAAATTCCATGAAGGAGTGGTTTATATGTTCAGCTTCAACCAATGGCTTAGAGAAAACAAAGTGGCAATGTGGATTTTGACAGTACTTCGGGTGTATATCGGTTACGACTGGATGACACACGGCTGGGGCAAACTGACAGGCGGATTTGAAGCAGGTGGCTTCCTTGCTGGAGCTGTAGAGAAAGCAACGGGTGATCATCCAGCAGTTCAAGCTTGGTGGGCAACCTTCCTTGAGAAATTTGCAGTACCGAATGCAGGACTGTTCGACTTCGTCATCCCTCTCGGTGAGTTCCTTGTAGGTCTGGGCCTCATTCTTGGATGCTTCACAACACTGGCAGCATTGATGGCCATGGTCATGAACTTCGCGTTCCTCTTCTCGGGAACTGTAAGCACGAATGCACAACTGGTTCTGTTGGAAATCTTCCTTGTGGTCGCTGGTGCCAACGCTGGTAAGATCGGTCTGGATCGTTGGGTAATGCCTTACCTCCGCGGATTGTTTACTCGTAATAAAGGCAACCAGCCTAAAGACACACCAACGATCAGCCCTACACATAAAACAGCTTAATCATTCGATGAATCACTCGGTTCTGCTCTTCTCCCCCTGGAGAGCAGAACTTTTTTGTTCTTTTCATAAGCTACGTATTCAGTCTCGCTTGCTCATCCACAGAAACACGTATTATGATGAACATATCGATTGATTATAATTAAAGGAGTACATGACATGCCAACCCAGCGCCGTCTTGAAACCGATGCCGACTTCCAGGAAGCCATGGAAATGAAGCATAAGGTTCGTGTTTTTAAAGATAACCACCAGATTGACTCCGGTGGCGTCATTATCCGGTTCGACAATAACACGGTTGTTGTGCAGTCTAGTGTTAGTGAACTGGCTTATCATTCACGTACAGCATGTGAGCTCTTCGAGATTCGCAAGTAGTTAACGTATCGTACAAAAGTTGCCCAAGTTAAAAAAGGTTCCTGCAGCCCACCATGCTGGCTGCAGAAACCTTTTTCTCTTGCTATTCAACGAAACGTCTGTCTTTTTTGCATAGGACAACCAGATGTTCAAGATCCGATATACGCTCTGTTGTCTGCTCCAAGTTACGCGCCGTCACCAAACTGCCAGCAGTTCAAACTGAGCGTACCGTAAGGATACGACTGAAATAGACGTTTGGCAGAACGCGACATATCCGCTGTACCCATGGCATAGAACAAAGGTGCAATGTGCTCCGTTCCATAGGATGGAACAGCTGTGCGAGCATGGGGAGCTTTTTTGTCATATTGAAACAGCTCTCTCGTATTCCACTGTATGAGTCGCTCGCCAATCCAGTTATCGAACTCAACCGCCCATTCTTGCGGTTCATCGTCACTCCCAAGCAAGCGCAAATTATGGACCGTTCCACCGCTGCCAAGGATCAGCACATCATTATGACGCAGCTGCTCCAGCATCCGGCCAATATCATACTGTTCCTGCGGGGAACGCAGCGAATCCACGGACACCGCTATTACAGGAATCTGGGCCTCTGGATACATGTGTAACAGCGGTACCCATACGCCATGATCCAGACCACGGCCTCGGATCGGTTGATGCGGAAGATTACTCCGGGCGAACAAAGCGCAGATTTCATTCGCAATATCTGGTTGGCCAGGTGCAGGGTAATCCTTTGTATACATATTAGATGGAAATCCGTAAAAATCATGCAGAGTCTGATGTGTATCATCCATTGTGACGGACGGTTCGGGACAATCCCAATGCGCCGTAAATACAACAATGGCTTTCGGAGCCGGCAGCCTGTCTCCAAGCTGTTTCAAGAAGTGAGTGTAGTCATTGCTCTCCACCGCAAGAGCGGGAGAACCATGCGCAATGAAAAATGCGGGTAATGTCATTGCTGCCAACCTCCAGACACGATAGGATGCTTACTCCCCTATTTTACTCCGAAGAAGGCGCTTTTCCAAGCAGACATCCCAATCTGTTGCCCTACGGACTCCCATGTTGCCATTTAGATCGATCATGTTGACCCTGTGATGTTCCAACGGCACGGAAGGAAGATACTCAATCCATATTGCTCTTAGATCATCCAGTGCTGCCAATCCTGTTCAATCTTCTGACGCTCTCCGAGCCATTCTCTCGTCCGAGTAATCAGTTGTTCCCGCTCTTTACCAGAAGAGAAGGTATGATCCCCCTGGAAAATAATCTCCTTGTCGCAGCGGCCTTCCTGACGCATCCAGAGTACCTTTTGATACAGGAAGGCGTAATCTACAGGAATGATCTCATCCGAAGTGCCGTGTACCACCAGAACATCCCCGTTAAACTTAACAGCTTCCTGGAATGGCTGATGCTCAGCGAGTGACTCAAAGAATGCCGGCGTGAACTTATAACCGAGATAATCGGCAGAACCCTGCTTCACCCCTTCATCGTAAACTTCCCGTCCCGTAATCTTCACGATGTCATTGAATGGATATCCTACGGATGACCACATTACCAGGTTTTTGACACGTTTGTCTCGAACCGCGGTTAGCAGGGCCACAGCGCCGCCCAGACTATGACCGATTAACGTTACACGGGTTGGGTCTACATCACTGCAATTCACCGCGTAATCCAACACGGAGCGCGTCTGAAGAATCATGGACTCCAGTCCCTCCGCGCCGTACTCCCCACTGCTCTCCCCGCAGCCAATATAATCAAAGCGCAGAACCAGATACCCATCTTCGGCCAACTCACGAGCTGTTTTTACAAACAGACGATCTACACCGATCCGGCTTCCTACAAAGCCATGGCAAATGACAGCCAGAGGTACACGCTTCTGTTGATTCTCCTCCTTGATGTCTTTCACAACCGGATAATGAATCGTAGCTGTTAATTCCTCCTGCCCATGACGAATACTGATCTGACGCTCCATGCTCATTTCCCCTTTCCATTCTTCCCTGCTCATGTTCATTTTGTTAATTATCTATAAATCCGATAAGTTTAATGTGTATTAAGATGATATTAGTATATTATCATCCTGTGATCCTCAAGTCAACGAGAGGAAATGTCCTTTTCCAAGAGGCTGCTTGTCACCATTTTATCGGAATTTCCCCCAAAAAAAATGAGCCATGCTGAGAGCAGCTGACTCGAATCATTCCTAAACTTGTTTATACATGAAGATAGGCGAATAACTTGCTCATCCGAGTCTCTTGTCGAAGGTGACCTGATCGTATTGATATTGGGAGCTTAATATCTGGCGAGACAGCTATTCGTAGCTCCGCCGGAACATCGCATGGGTCTCCACCCGTCCCTGCCAATCCTCTTCATGTGCCGAGTTGGAGCCTTCCCAGAAGCTTCCTGACGGAAAGGTGCCTTCTGTATATTCTTCGGCATATTCAGTATCCTCCAGCGTCTCTTCCATAGGCACAACCTCGTCCTTAACTCCACGAGAGTTACTGTTTAACAACAGCTTTCTGGTTAATTGTTCATCCATATCTGGCACACTCCAATCCCTGGTTTCTGTTGGAAATGCTACTATTGTGGTGGATTCGGCTCTACTTTATTCATGCTTCACACAATCGTTGGAAATGAACACAACCCTGCGCATATTTACGGCGGATCAAGGGGAAAATAAACCATATATCTCAGGCAACATTTGCCTTTCGATTCCTTCCGGTGAAAGGATTGAACTCATGGAACACATCTTGGAATGGATTCGCAGTCACGGTAAGCTGGTGCTGCTGTGCACCTGTGTCATTCTGGCCTGCGCATGGCTATGGGCGAATCACAAACAGTTGTTTTATAAGGAATGACTTTGCGAAACGATAGCCCTTCCCGTATACTAAAATACCGTCAGGGTCTCCAGATCGTCGGGGATCAGAACGTGTGTAGACAGGGGGAGCAATCATTGGGAATTTCCTATAAAAAGTTGAAAGAAATACAGAATCGCCAAATGACCGAAATGAGTAAAATGACGCCTGAACATGTAAAGCTGTTCGACCAGATCAGCACCATTGCGCGCCATACACCTGCTGACGAGCGAACGCAGGAGGAATGGATTCTCTATGCAGGAAAAGCCATCGTACAAGCTCAGCGTGATGGACAGCCTGCTCGTGAGTTATATGGACCTGATCTGGAGCAGGATATTCGTTCGCAGCTTGGGGTTGAAGAGCATACACAGGAGGCCACTGCTGTCCATGCCAAGGTTCACCCATCCGGAGCTTCAAGTACAGCTGCATCCGGTACACGGAACCAATTCAACACACACAATGCTTCCACCAAGAAGAAAGATCCAACGGATAAACCCGAATCTTCGGAGACACCAGAGCAGATCAGACGCACGCCCAAATGGTATGCCATGATTTCCTGGGCTGCTTTGTCTTTTGTCATGCTGATTCAGGGTGGTGTAGGGCTATTTGTCGGCTGGACAGGTGGAGATACGGAACCGTTTAGCCATATCAGCCTGTTCTCGCTAATTGTAGCGGCAGTTGGCGGAATTGCACTGGTAGAAATGCTTCGTCGTCTCGCTGAGCGACCAGACGATCAGGGAGCAGACAAGACGGCCAGACCACAAATCAACCTTCGCGGAATCGTCATTTATATCGTCATCGTTGTGCTGGTCTTATTCGTAGGTTATCCGCTGCGTGACAGACTTCCCGTATTTACGCTGGCTCCGTGGATAAGTCTCGTCATCGGGATTGTGGGACTGGCGACATTGAGACCACTCTTCGGACAGAAGAAAGCATAAGTATTGCCCACTGTGGAGCAGCAACACAGTCACAACGGAATATGGTGTGTGAAAAGGAAGTAATGACTTTCGTGAGGGGACAATATCAAGTGTCGATCTCACTCAATCAGAGGTAAAGATCTTTCTCTATTATTTTGAGCTGAATGCGATGCTTGATCTCCTTGCCCGGGGTCTCTCCGAATTCTCGCTTATACATGCGGATAAAGTAGTTCACTTCCATACCAACCGTCTCCGCAGCCTCTCTTACACTTGCTTGTGGGTGTTTGTCCAACCATTCGGACGCCTTCTGCAAACGCAATCGCTGCATGTACTGATGTCCTGTCACCCCATGTCTCTGGTGAAATAATCGGTTCAGGTGCTGCACCGAATAACCAACGGCTTCAGCTACATGCTTCAGCAGCAGATCATCCTGGTAGTGTGTGTGCATCAGCGACACAGCGCGGGTGAATGCTTCATTGGCCGATTCCGACTCGCGCTCTGAACGCGTTAATGACCCACTCCGTGCTTCTCGTTCTTCTGTCTCATCATGCAGCGGGAGGGTGGACCGTGACATGTCCAGAATAAGCTGGTAGAGGATTGTTGAGCTGTTCCACATTTCAGTCATCCTGCCCAGCGAGTGCCAGATATCTGTCATGCGTGACCAGAACTGTTCCAATTCGGACAATCTTCGTGGCCCCATAGGGAGCAGTCCTGCCGACCGAAGCACCGCCCCCGCCGCCTCTCCACCAATGCCGATATATCCAAGCTCCCCATGTGTTTTGGAATGTGGAATATACTCGTGTGCCGTCCCCGGTTCCATCACGAACAGCTGCCCCGCTGTTACGCTCCATGTTCCCTTGCCTGGAACCCTGAATTCCCCTTTGCCGCTGCGTAACAAAAAAAGCTGATACACCGGAAATCCATCCGGTCTGAACTGGACTTTCTCTTCTTGTGTTCCGACACAATACAGATACAGAGGCAACCGGGAATCCGGCAGGCCAGTCAAGCGCAATGCAAGCATTCCATCATTCCTTTCGGATCATGCTCTTCTTTCTCCTATTATCCCTCGGCTTGCCCCGTTGCAGCAACGGTCAAAGGAACCTTTTTGGTGACAGGATTTTTAAAATGGAGTTCATTCGATCCTTAGACCTAACGTGTACTACTCGGGTAACAGAACAACTTTTCGATCATAATAACAAAAAGCTCCCCTTCTCATATGGAAAGGGAGCCTGGATTGTTAACAAAACTGATTGATAAGATTATTCTTTCTTTGAGTGACCGTTTCGGTTACGGATCGTTCTTTCGATCGCTGTTGTCTCCAAATTTATTTGATTCAACCTCTATAAGGTTTAAATTCGGAGACAAAGGCGAGCGCTATCGCTTCTTCAGAATCGATTCCGTCCCCTCCACTACTTTTAGCGCTCATCAAAACGAACTACTTAACTTACTTTAAACTTTCTTTATTACTATGAAGATGGTGTGTCTCCAGCAGTTGCTGGATTACCAGTATCCGGATTGGATGCTGGCGCAGGTGTATTGCTGCTTCCTTGGTCTGTACCCGTAGGAGCTGCAGGAATGGGAAATGTAGCTACTTCTGACTGGGTGGTTGTATATTTCACATCACTAGCTACTGACACTACCCTGATTTTATATTTTCCTGGACCAAAGGCAACTCCATCTGAATCCGTTGAATTACCGGTAATGTTAACGTTCGCTGTTGAAGGATTGCCAGCCCCACTATTCACCGTTCCTACTCGAATACCACGACCGTTATCGAGTGTGTTGCTCGTATCTTTGACAATGTAAATATCATAGCGTGCAATTCCAGTTTCGCTTGCCGGCTTGGTGAAGCTGACATCAATTGAAGAAGTAGTTGCTGTTGCTGTCACACCAGTAGCTTTTTCAACAGGCACTGGTGCCTGTTTCTTGCCATTAATCGTGAATTCAGACGATGAAGCCAGACTGGAATCACGTTTGTTGTCTGAAGATTCCGATAAAATATAAGCAGTGTACGATTTACCTGCTTCAATTTTCTGACCGTTGATATCAAACAGAGCATTTGACAGTAAGGCCGGGCTTCCATTTATCCCTACAGATCTACTATTTTTAGCTGATGCAATGTTCTTCGCCATACTGAGATCAAATGCGCTTCCAGTCGGGGCAATCATTACAACATAACGTCCAATTCCTACTTTGGAAGCAGGTTCTGTATATCGCAAAGTCACATCCGTTGCATCTCCAGCTGCCTGTTCTTCATTTTTAACTTCTACATCGGTGATTTTAACTGCTCCAACGGCACTCGTTACAGACAATTTAATGTCAGCATACGCTGTCGACAGCACGTTGGAAGAGTTGCCTGTATTGCTTACTGCGAGCACAAATATACGATAGTTTTCATCATTGCGAATATTTGTACCATCTGTTGCTTTTACATCATTTAAAGTCAACGTATAATTTCCGCTTCCGCTAGCTTTATTTACAACCTTAAAGTTTGAGTTCCGATTTGCTTCTGCCAAATCAAACCCACTCAAGTTCCCAGTTTTGACTACGAAAACACGGTAATGATAAACATTCGCCTCATTAGACGATCTATTAAATGTCACCTGCAAATCACGACCGTCTCCATTATCTCCGATGTCTGCTGCAGTCACGCTGGTCGGAGCCGCTGCAGTGGCGTTCTGTGTTAACGTAATCTGTGAAGAATACGAGGACAGCGCGTTCTGGCTGGAGTTCCCGCTTGTGCTTACCGACAGGACAAATACACGATAGCCTACATTGTTAGCAATTCTGTAACCACTGGTATCGACCGCATTGCTAGGAAGAGTAAAGGACTGATTTCCACCCGTCTTGTTCACCTGATAATAATTATTCGATGCATTAGCCGCGCTCAGCGTGAAGCTGCCTGCAATGTTGGAACGCACTACATACACCCGATACGCAGACACATTGGATTCATCTGAAGCTTTCGTAAACGAAACCTTCAAGTCACGCCCATCGCCGTAGTCACTCACATCAGCCACGCCGATGTTGCTTGCGACTCCAGCATTACTATTCGTTGTCAGTCTCAACTGCCCTGACGAGAAAGACAGCGCATTGGTATATCCATTCTGCTGATTACCCACTGCCATCACATAGATCCGGTAATCCTGCAGATTCGTTACGTTATAACCACTGGTATCCTTCATGGAGGATGGCAGTGTGGTTGTAATGTTGTTGCCTGTTTTGTTCACAGTATAGTACAAGCTCGAAGACAGATTGCTCGCCGTAGTCAGGTTAAAGCTGCTGGATACCGAGTTGCGAACTACGAAAATTCGATAATTAGCAACTTTGGACTCATCCGATGAACGGTTGAAGCTCACCTGAATATCACGGCCGTCTCCATAATCCGTAATATCTCTCACTGACGTGATGACAGGGGCTGTTGCTGTATTTACTCCCAGCGTAAGCGAAGATGATACTGCCGACAGTTTGTTGTCTGCTGTTGCCGCATTGGAGCTTACGGACATAATGTAGACGACATAGGATGTACCGCTTTTGATCAATTCCCCGGATGTATCACGCGTTGAGGAACTTAGCTGGCTTTTGACTGTTGTGCTGTTACCTTTATATATAATGGTTGAATTCGAACTGGACACATTATTCGCCGCAGTCAGATTGAAGGAAGAAGCGTCTTTCGCCTTGACTACAAAAGCACGGTAATACGTAATATTGGATGTGGTGCTCGGTTGTGTGAAGTTCACTTCCAGGTCACGACCATCCCCATAGTCACTGATATCTGCGATCTTCAGGCCCGTGACAGGTTGAACCGTCGTTTTCACATTGTTAAGTTTCAAGGACTGGGAAGACCACGCCAGCTGATTTTTGTAGCTGTTGCTGCTGTTCCCCACTGTAAGCACATACAGACGATAGGTCTCATTGGAATTCAACAGATCCCCGTTCACGTCACGGGTCTGTGCATTAAGCGTCAGTCTAGGGTTACTGCCATTTGGAGTAACGGATGTATAGTTTGAAGCAGGCACAGCCGATGCCGCAGACTCATTAAAGCTATTCACATCACGTGTTTTCACCAGCATAATTCGATATGCGGATACAGCTTTCTCGGACGATGGACGCGTGAAGCTTACGGTCAGATCACGACCATCCCCATTGCTTCCGGATACAGAACCATAAACGTTCCATGCTGCATATTTCGTCTCATCCACAGGAGGGGTGGATGTTGTTTTGATATCTACCCGCTGTTTACGAGAGTTCCAGAATACTTTTTCTCCAAATGCTTCACTGACAAAACGAATGGGAACCATCGTATTGCCTTTGATTGTATTCGCAGGTACATCCAATGAGATCGCTTCTCCGTTGATGTATGCCGTTTTGGAGCCCAACTTCAGGATCACTTCCTGATCATCCCGGCTTGCGGTAATCGTTTTGGTTTTGTTCGTATACTTTACTGTTGCATCCAAGCCTTCAAAAATGGAGCGCAACGGAACCAGTACGCGTCCACCCTTCATGACAGGCGCTTGTGCTGATGCCAGCTCCGCATCGTTAATATATATGCTGATTCTTGCAGCTGCATCCATAACCGACGTTGGTAGTGCAGACATCAACATGGCCGACACGGCCAGTGCTGACATCACCTTTTTTACTTGGCGTCCTCCCGCTTTCTTCATATCCAGTATCCCCATTCTCTTCATTATTTAAGATAATTGTGTTCGTTTTTGAATTTCATTAATTCCTGTAATTTCCTGTGCACAACTAAGACGTTTGAATAAGCGTAAAAGTTTCCAATCCCACAAAAAATATTTTCGCAGAAATACCCTTCCATCATCTACCTGCGAAAGGTTAAAAATAACAGAATATTTTGTCATTATTCCGCAACCACATCCTGCCCCATTTCGGTTAATGTATAGGAAATAACACCTTAATATCTCTAAAACTACGGGAGGTTTACAGAATGACACCAACAGATGGATCAGGCCAGCGTAAAGGGCTGCGTTTCTACATCACCCTCGCTGCCCTTGCTGCAATCGTCACAGGAACTGCGGCCACACCTGAACTCGCTGCTGCAGCTCCCACAAGTCCGGATGCCAAAGTAACCACCAGCAGTTCAACCACCATATATAAAACATTTCAGTCCATGCTCCAAAAAAAGAACGGCTTACCCGCCGCTGACACTTATCTGGAATCCAATATCAAAAAAGTAACAACGCATCACGCTACCCTCATGGTGCTCCAATTGGAGAATGCACGCCTGAAGGCTCTAACCGCCATGACGGACCGTCTGCTCGTGCCAAACGTTCAGGATAAGATGCTCAAGGCATATCAAGCGAACGACAGCTTCACCAAACTCATGGAGCGTACCCAGGACTCCGATCTGCGTGCACTGCTAAAAGAAGCCCGTGACAGCGGCTATCGCCTCGTCATGCTCGAAGGCTCCCTCTACCCCATTATGAATTATGCGGCACTCGTGAAATATACCTCTGATATTACTGAGGATATCTCAAGCTACATCTTTATCATGACGAAGGAAACGAAGAACTTGCCTGCGGATGACGGAGCTCTGGTCATTGGCTATCAGGAAATTCTCCATCGAGCACTCAGCCAGGAAAGATTCCTGGAGCTGCATCCGAAATCGAATCGGGCTAAACAGGTGCAGGATCTGTTGAACAGTTATACCCTGTATACCTTTTATGGGCTGAACAACACACCGCTGTTTGATTATGACACGAACAAAATGGTTGCGAACGCTCAGAGAGGCTACAACGGCGTTTTACAGCGTCTTGCATCGGTCGATAGCGAATTCCTCACCAAGCTGGATGCCTTTATGGATGTGGTGAAGGAAGCGAAGTATGAGAAAACAGCAGCGGTGGAGAAATGGCTGGAACAGAATGTTCCGACCGGGGCGAATGCCGGCTACTAATGCTTCATGATATTAACCACCTAATGAACGCAAAAGAACCGACATAGGATTCGCTCCCATGTCGGTTTTCTTTGGATTCTATCGATGAATTGAATGTCCTTCTCCAGGCTAACTCAGAGTTAAGAACTATAGAATTGGCTTGACCATATGATGATATTCATGTCCGGCAATTACAATCACATCATCTTTGGTGTACCCTTGCCGTTCGTATAACATCAAGGCCCGGCCATTGTCACGTTCTACAATGAGAGACACCTGCGAGTGTCCAAGTTCTCGGCCACGCTGCTCAAAAGCAGCCATCAACGCCTTGCCGATCCCCTGCCCCTGATATGCTTCGCTTACCGATAAAGTATCCAGATAATACTCCCCCGGACGGGTTTCTTTGACCAACGTATATTTCTTATCTGTACTCCGACCAGGCCGATCCAGAATCGGCTGATCCAGAATGTCCGCTTCTCCGCCATCATACGCTACCAGGATTCCCGCGACCTGCTCATTCTGCTCCATTACCGTTATATTGCGATAACTGATCCGATTGTCTTCCTGCACATAAAATTGCTGCAAAATCTGCATCGCCTTCTCATGGTCCTCTTCACCGGCCAGAGCATAGGCAATATCACCAATCGCCTGATAGAGCAGAGGAATGACTTGTGCTGCATCTTCTTTGCGAGCAGGTCTCAACAGAGGTTGTGTCTCCCTACGGTCCGACTTCACATGGGAATGATTCATCAGATTAACATGTTGAACAGATTAAGATTTTTGTTCAGCTCCGTATACGCGAGGCCTTTGCGATTCATGCGTTCAATCAGCGGCTGGTAATCTTCCTTGTACATCAACTCGATGCCTACCAAGGCAGGGCCGTTTTCCTTATCAGTCTTCTTCGTATATTCAAAACGGGCAATGTCGTCATTCGGTCCCAATACTTCCTCAAGGAACTCACGCAAAGCTCCCGCACGCTGTGGGAAATTAACCATGAAATAATATTTAAGACCTTCGTAGATTAATGAACGCTCCTTAATTTCCTGCATCCGGTCGATGTCATTATTCCCACCGCTGATTACACAAACAACGGTCTTGCCTGCAATCTGCTCACGATACTGCTCCAGTGCAGCAACCGCCAAAGAACCGGCAGGCTCCACAACAATGGCATTTTCATTATATAACTCCAAAATGGTGGTGCAGGCTTTACCTTCTGGTACCTTCACAATGTCATCCAGCGTGCCACTACAGATATCGAAGGTCAGGTCACCCACGCGTTTTACCGCAGCACCGTCCACGAATTTATCGATATCATCCAGCGTGACTACCTGCTTACGGAACATGGCTTCACTCATGGAAGCCGCGCCAAGTGGCTCTACACCAATGATACGTGTTTCCGGACTGACCGTCTTCATATAGGTTCCGACTCCAGCAGCGAGACCGCCGCCGCCAATCGTAACAAACATGTAGTCCGCATTCTCATCCAGGCTCTCCATGATTTCCATCGCTACCGTACCATTGCCCGCAATAATCTTTGGTTGGTCGAATGGATGGATAAATGTCATGCCTTGTTCATTACACGTACGTATTGCTTCTTCATAAGCATCGTCATACGTATCGCCCGTAAGCACAACCTCAACATTATTTCCACCAAACCGGCGCACCTGTTTTACCTTTTGGTTGGGAGTCGTGCTCGGCATAAAGATTTTGCCGTGGATGCCTAGCGCATTACAGGAAAAAGCAACGCCCTGTGCGTGGTTTCCTGCGCTGGCACAGACAATGCCTTTCTCCATCTCTGCCGGAGTCAGACTGCGAATCATGTTGTACGCACCGCGAATTTTGAATGAACGTACCACTTGCAAGTCTTCCCTTTTGAGATATACGTTACAGTTATATTTGGCCGACAATACAGCGTCCCGCTGCAGCGGCGTTCTTACAATGACTTCACGCAGCACATGATGTGCGCGCACGATATCTTCCATGCCAACACTGGCACGGCCGGGATTTGTAGTTCCCGTTGGCTCTTGTTCCACTGGTTTCATCTCTTCTCCACACTCCGCTTATCTTGGTTGGCAATGCAAGCATTGCTTTTTCTTTTTATTGTATCACTTTTGTTATTAGATAGTGTACTCACTGTTTGACGACAGCAACAGCAGGTGCTACCAGCCCCCAGGGCTATGGTTAGGCTTCATCTTCCCCTCCTGATTACACGCATCGTCATCATAAACCGAATCTAATTGAAAATGATTATCAATTACTTGATTATAGATTATTCCACTCTTTAGGACAAGGCATAGTGTCGCTCTGATTCATAAAAACGTAGACCTGTGAAAATTGGCACTCATAGCGTGTGCTCGGGTTGTGAACCTGTATAAACACCAAAAAGGGTGTCCCTCGTCATTTACATGACTAACGGGGCATCCCTTTTCAAAGAATTATTTAGGCAGTGAGTCAGATTTTCAGCCTTGGTTCTTAAACCAAGCCGCGGCGGCTTCCGCCTCCGTACGGGTCAACTGATGACCCTGACGCTCCCAGTGCATGTGAACGCCTGCGCCTGCTCCACTCAGAAGTGAAGCAAGTTCATCCGTTTCGCGTTTTGGCACGATTGGATCATTCTCTCCAGCTCCGATAAATACAGACAGTCCCTTCAGATCCGGCAGTTCAAGACCGCGCAGCGGTACCATCGGATGGTGCAGAATGGCTCCTTTGAATACGTCAGCCTGATGGAAGATCAGACTTGCTGCGATATTAGCACCGTTGGAATAGCCCAGTGCGAAGACATTGGCACGATCAAAGCCATACTCTACAGCAGCCGCATCCACAAATGAACCCAGTTCTGCTGTCCGCGCAATGAGATCTTCTTCGTCAAACACCCCTTCCGCCAAACGGCGGAAGAAACGGGGCATTCCATTTTCGGATACATTACCACGCACACCCAGAATACCTGCTCCTGGCGCGATCATCTCGGCCAACCCTACCAGATCATTCTCCGTTCCACCTGTCCCGTGCAGCAGCAGCAGTGTAGGGGCATCCGGTTGTGCACCTGCTTTATAAATATGTTTCATTGTATTGGTAGTAGTCATGATTTGGACTCTCCTTTCCATTCACGTACTTGAATAGGTGGAAGCAGCTGTTCAATCTGCTCACGCTGTGGTTCATACCATTCAGGCAGCATCAGTTTCTGACCCATGCTCTCCTGTGGTTCATCCCGTGCGAATCCTGGAGGATCCGTAGCCAGTTCAAACAGTATACCTCCCGGTTCCCGGAAATAGACGGCGTTGAAGTACTGGCGGTCAATGACCGGCGTAGGATGGTATCCTGCTTTTTGAAGATCCTGCTGCATTTGTTCATGCTCGACATAATCTTTTGCACGCCATGCAATATGGTGAACCGTACCTGCTCCGCCAATCCCCCGCTGGATTCCCGTCGATTGAATGTCGATCAGTTGACCGATGTCACCAGTCGCCTGCAAGCGAATGATTCCATCCTCTTCTCCAACCTGCTCCAGACCGAGCATCGTTGTCAGCACATCCATTGTTTTGTCAGGTACATGGCTGAATAATACAGCCCCGCCAAAGCCTTTGATCGCATGTTCAGTCGGTACACCATTGAAAGCCCATTGACTTGGTTGACCTCCTTCACGCTCGACCAATTCGAGCAATAGGCCGCCCTTATCGAAGAAGCGAATGTACTGCTCGCCAAATCTGGTTTTATTTTCAAATGGAATATCGAAGGAAGTCAGACGTTCTTTCCAGAATGGCAGACTGCCCATCGGAATGGCATATACCGTTACACCAGTCTGTCCTGAGCCGATCACACCTCTTCTGGCATTTTGCTGCGGGAAGAATGTGATAATAGTGCCCGGTGCCCCATCCTCATTGCCATAATACAGATGGTATACATCCGGTGCATCAAAGTTAATTGTTTTTTTCACCAGTCTCAGTGCCAATACACCTGCGTAAAAATCAACATTTTTCTGTGCGTCATCTACAAAAGCCGTAACGTGATGGATCCCTGAAGTTCTGAACATTAATCTCCACTCCCTTTGGTTTTATTCGTAGCATTGTTATATTTGGCAGTTGGTTATGCATTGCATTTTGTTATTTATCTTTAAATTAAGATTCTTTAAATTTATATTAATTCATTCTCGGTCAATATGCAAGCTTTTGTTTTAAAATAAAGATATTATCGCTCTTCACCCTGCTGCGCCATAGCTAGAGCTCCCTTCATTAACAAAAAACAGGTTCCCGATTACTCGGAAACCCGCCTTCCTTGATCTTGTTTATTTCCCGCCACCCAGCATCGATCCTCAAAAGTCGTGTTAGGCTTTAGTTAACTTTAATCGCTTTGGCGGTTGAACCAGATCATGGCTATCATACTCATCCTTAATATCCCCAACAATTTCTTCAAGAATGTCCTCCATCGTAACCAGACCAACCGTTTCCCCCGCTGCATTATGCACCGCAGCGATATGGGAACGACTCTGCTGCATCTGGACCAAAACATCCTTAATTGGCGATAACTCCGAAAATTTCAACATGTCGTGTATATAGGTATCCATGTTAAATGCCCGACCTGCGGCAACACTTGTAAGCATCTCTTTGGTATGGATAAATCCAACGAATTGATCCGAATTTCCCCTTTCGATCACAGGGAAACGTGTATATTCATGCTGCTGTAGAATCTCAATCATACGATTGAGCGGCATTTCTTTGTCCAGCGTGACGATTTTTTCTTTGCGGATCATAATCTCCTGGAGCAGACGCTCATCAAAAGCAAAAATGTTCTTCAGGTAGTCCAGCTCCGTCTGATTAATCTCCCCACTCTCATAACTTTGTGCCATGATCAGCTTCAATTCCTCTTCAGAGTGAACCGTATCATGACCGGCAGGCTTTATACCAAAGATGCCAAGCAATAGACGGGCAGCCCCATTCAGCGCGTAAATGAACGGATTCATGATCTTGCCAAACCAGTACAGCGGTGGTGCCAGCATAAGTGTCATCTTCTCGGCAAACTGAATCGCCAGTGTTTTTGGTGCCAATTCCCCGATAACGACATGCAGGAACGTGATGATCGCGAGGGCAATCCCGTAAGAGAGCACTGTAGACAAGGCTGCTGGCACTTCCAGTCGCTCAAACAGGGGATGCAGCATTTTCTCAACAGTAGGTTCTCCCAATGCACCCAATACAAGAGCCGTGATTGTGATACCCAATTGACACGCAGATAGATAATAATCTAGATTTTGAGCCACTTTTTTGGCCAATACCGCTTTTTTGTTCCCTTCCAGGATCAGCTGATCGACTTGGGACATCCGTACTTTCAGAATTGCAAATTCCGCTCCAACGAAAAAGGCGGTCAGACCTATAAATACGGCTACTAAAAATAAGTTTAAGGCTATTATTCCGTCCAATGATTTCCCTCAATATGAGGGATTCACCTCCATTAAAATTTAAAATAAGGTTGCACGATTGACGTTCCGGTGACGGCTCGTTCTTCCGATCGCCATTGCCTCCAAATTTCCCTGATTGTTGTTTTCAAAGGTTTAAAATTTGTTTGCAAACGCGCGCTACGCTTCTTCAGAAGCGATTCCGTCCCTACATTGCTACGTTGCCAAAACTTTTAAATCCTGAGGGCATAGCCAATTGCGCAGTCAAACCCAAAATTACAGCCCTGATCGAATCAAAATCACGCCAGATCACTGGAAGATTCATCGACCTCAGCACCCTTTACACGTTCAAGCAGAACCTGCTTAATGTGGAAATTTTCTGCGTCCACAACGGTCCAGATATAATCACCGTGGTCTACCGTATCTCCTTTTTCCACACCGACACCCTTCTGGAACTGAATCCATCCGGCCACGGTATCCATCTCTTCATTGCCTTCAAAAACAAGCCCAAACTGCCGCTCCAGCTCATCCAGAAGCACCCGGCCGTTAATGAGATATTGGTTCTGTCCAGTTTCCTGAATATCAGCAACTTCATCGGCATCGAACTCATCACGTATCTCGCCGACAAGCTCCTCGAGAATATCTTCCATTGTAATGATTCCCGAAGTACCTCCGTATTCATCCACGACCACAGCCATGTGCACGCGTTCCTGCTGCATCTTGATCATGGCATCCTGGATACTTGTAACTTCAGAAACGAAAGGGATTTCGCGAACAAAATCGACAAGTTGGTGCTCCCTAAGGGCAACCATATCAGGCAAAATCTTTTTCACATTCACTACACCGACAATTCGGTCCTTATCTCCATCCTCGATCACGGGATAACGTGAATAATTATATTCATCCAGTATTGGAATAATATCGTTATAAGTCATATTCTGATTCAGTGTCACAAGCTCCGTCCTCGGAACCATGATATCTTTGGCATCACGTTCATCGAACACAAATACATTTGCCATATATGAAAGCTTCATTTGATTGGTCTCGTCACCCTCATAACTCTGGTTCATGATGATCTTGATCTCATCCTCCGAGTAGGCTTGTTCATGACCGACAGGCTTTACGCCAAAAGCCCGAAGAATGACACGGGATGCCCCGTTGAGAGTCCAGATGAACGGGTACATAATTTTTCCAAACCAGTACAATGGCGGGGAGAGCAGCAGGGTCAATCTCTCCGAGAATTGAATGGCCATCGTTTTGGGAGCCATCTCACCAACAACAACGTGAAGGAACGTGACGAGGATAAATGCAATCGCATACGATGCAACGGACGAGATTGAAGCCGGTATGTCTAGATAATTAAATACCGGATATAAGAGCCTCTCAACAGTGGGTTTACCGAGCGCACCCAATCCAAGGGCAGTGACGGTAATACCGAGCTGACAGGCTGACAGATAATAATCCAGATCCGACACTACTTTTTTGGCCAAAACAGCCTTCTTATTACCCTCGGCAACAAGCTGATCTATTTTTGACGTACGAATCTTGACCACAGCGAACTCGGATGCAACGAAAAATGCGGTTAACGCAATCAAAATAATGAGTAATACAATATTCAATATGGTAATTATGTCCAATGATTTCCCCGCTTCTCAGGGATTCACCTCCAGAGTTAGTTACAGCGTGATCTGTTAACTGTGTTAACCATTCAACCGCTGATTTTCGTTCAAACACAGCATATGCCTTATATAAAATCAATCTGATCATAACGTTCGTATAGGTTGTACTCTGACCTTGTAAATTCAAAACAGGAATTCAGGATGAAGTCCATCATTTACAGAAACAACTTCACTAAAACAGGGTTTCCCCTCATGCTGTCATGGTTTCTCGATTTACTCCACCAAAATTCTCCATTTGGACAGTTTACAATATCGCCTTCCCAATAGATATCCACCTCCCCTCTTGTTCATTCCTGTTTCGGAAAAGTATAACATGATCTACGTCAAACCATCCAGTTGCACGTTATGGTTTGACATATGAGTTCTAGAATGAGTTCACAAAATAAACTTTTATGTATATCGTCTTCCCACTTTTACCACAGATTTTTTGTGATATTGTTCACATGTATAGTATAGACATTTATAGAAGTACTACCCTCTACTTTACTGAATTAAACCTATTAGGCTTCTTTATTTACAACCATTCTCTTGGCCGGATCCAGACAGTGAAAGTCCAGCAAATTACATCATAACCCTGTATACGTTGAAAAGGGCCCGCAGGATGCAAACACCTTTTTCCGGTGCACATCTTTACGGACCCTCATGTGTGATTGTATTCAATTAAAACGGGTTAAACCAAAGCTTTGGCAGCGATGTCGGAACGCTGATGTTTTCCGTCAAAATGGATTCGTTCCGCTTGAGCATAGGCTTTCGCTCTGGCTGCGGCAATATCAGAGCCAAGACCCACAACGCCTAGAATCCGCCCACCGTTCGTCACCCATTCTCCAGATTCACTCCGAGCTGTACCTGCATGGAATACCACCGCATCATCAATCTGATCCAGTCCCTCAATGGCTACGCCTTTCGCATAAGGACCCGGATAACCTCCTGAAGCAAGCACTACACATACCGCAGCTTCATCGCTCCATTCAATCTCGATGTCAGCCAATTTGCCGTGAACGGTCGCCCAGAAGATATCGAACAGATCACTCTTCAGACGCGGCAATACCACCTGTGTCTCGGGATCACCGAAACGGGCATTGAACTCGATCGTTTTGGGTTTGCCATCCGGCGAGATCATTAATCCTGCAAACAATACGCCTTGAAACGGACGTCCCTCGGAAACCATTGCTTTGGCTGTTGGTTTGATGATCGTCTCCACGGCTTCCTCAATGATCGATGCGGGAATATGCGGCAATGGTGAGTACGTCCCCATACCGCCTGTATTTGGCCCTTGGTCGTTATCGAATACCGGTTTGTGATCCTGTGCAGCCGCCATTGGACGAACGGTCTCCCCATCGACAAAAGCCAAAATCGACATTTCCTGACCTGCCAGAAATTCCTCGATGATAACCTTGGCTCCTGCTTCTCCAAACACCTTGTCCACCATGATACTGCGAAGTGCCTGATTCGCTTCTTCACGGGAATAGGCGACTGTAACACCTTTACCCGCTGCAAGTCCATCTGCCTTGATGACCACCGGAATCGCTTGCTCATCCAGATAAGCCTGTGCCTGCTCGTAGTTATCAAATTTCTCATAGGCTGCAGTCGGAATATGGTATTTGTGCAGCAGATCTTTCATGAACGTTTTGCTGCCCTCAATCTCCGCTGCATTACGGCGTGGACCAAATACCGGAATGCCAGTCTTGTCAAAAGCATCTACAATGCCTTCTGCAAGCGGATCGTCTGGCCCAATCACCACCAGACCCACTTGAAGTTCCACGGCAAGCGCCGTCAGTTTATCGAATTCATTGACCGCAATCGGATGACACTCGGCGAGTTGTGCAATACCTGCATTTCCAGGCGCACAATGAATCTTGTCTACCTTTGGACTCTTTGCCAGCGCCCAAATGATTGCATGTTCCCGGCCTCCGCCGCCCACTACCAGAATATCCATTTGCTCATTTCCCCCTCCATGAATTACAGGATGTTGTCTGCCTATGCTCGCAAAAAAGCTGAAAAAGAGAGGGTGTCCCATAAGTCATGAGCATGACGGGGACACCCCTTGATAGTGCATTTCCACTTTAAAGAATTGAATGCACTCTATTTACGCCAGTTTCTACAGATTTGCAGTTTAACGGATCACAGAGACGTTATTCCCTCCAACTGTAGGACCTTAATCTGTTTTTCCCCAAGATAACATCACATGGGATTTATATATTGTTGTTGCTTAGTGCTTGAAGTGACGAACGCCTGTGAAGACCATGGCAATTCCGTATTCATTCGCTACTTTGATAGACTCTTCGTCCTTGATCGAGCCACCTGGTTGAATAACGGCCGTAATTCCAGCTTTTGCTGCCAGTTCCAGCGTATCACCCATTGGGAAGAACGCATCGGATGCCAGAATGGCACCTTTTGCTTGCTCGCCAGCTTGCTCAATCGCAATTTTGGCTGCACCCACACGATTCATTTGTCCAGCGCCCACACCTACCGTCATATCATTCGCAGCAAGTACAACTGCGTTGGATTTCACGTGTTTAACTACTTTCCAGCCAAATAGCAGCTGTTTCAGTTCTTCTTCCGATGGTGCACGATCAGTAACAACTTTCAACTCGCTCGCTTCGATCGAATGCACATCGCTTTGTTGTACAATCATGCCGCCGTCGATGGAAGTGACTACGAATTGGCTCTCCCGTTTGCGGGCAGTGTTCAGTTCACCCGTTTTGAGCAAACGAATGTTTTTCTTTTTGGTCAGAATATCAAGCGCCTCTTGTGTAAAGTCAGGAGCCAGCACAATTTCCAGGAAAATCTCACTCAATTTGCCTGCTGTATCACTGTCAATAATGCGGTTAGCTGCCACAATTCCGCCAAAGATGGAAGTTGGATCTGCCGCATAGGCTTTGCCATAAGCTTCGTAGATGCTTTCGCCAATACCTACGCCGCAAGGATTCATATGTTTAACCGCCACAACGGCCGGTTCTTCAAACTCTTTAACGATCTGCAAAGCTGCATTTGCATCGTTGATATTATTGTAAGACAATTCTTTGCCGTGCACTTGCTCGGCTGTTGTCAACGTATCTTGGGCTGCCAGCGGTTTGCGGTAGAATGCCGCCTGCTGATGTGGATTTTCGCCGTAGCGCAAATCCTGGAGTTTTTCGTAAGTAACCGTCAGACGCTCTGGCAATGGATCACCATTCAGGTTGGAGAGATAATCGGAAATGACTGCATCGTAAGCCGCCGTATGACGGAACACTTTTGCCGCAAGCCGTTTGCGTGTTTCGAGTGTGGTGTCCCCATTGCTGCGAACTTCTTCAAGCACCTTGCCATAATCTGCGGTGTCTACAACGACACTAACATATGCATGGTTTTTGGCAGCAGAACGAAGCATGGTTGGACCACCGATATCAATATTCTCAATCGCATCCTCATACGTTACGTCTGGTTTGGCGATGGTGTCCTGGAACGGATACAGATTCACAACTACAAGGTCGATATAACCCAGTCCGTTCTCTTCCATCTGGCGCTTGTGCTCTTCGCTGTCACGAACAGCCAGCAAACCACCATGAACTGCCGGATGCAATGTTTTGACACGTCCATCCATGATCTCCGGAAATCCGGTCACATCCGAAATTCCGATGACAGGTACGCCTTCCTTCGACAACAGGCTGCTTGTACCTCCTGTCGAAATAATCTCCACACCCATTTGCGACAGCTCGCGGCAAAAGTCCACGATGCCTGTTTTATCCCATACGCTGACCAGCGCTCTTTTGATACTCACAATATGCTCCTCCTTTAATGTCCCATGGCTTCGCGTTTCATGACGAAACACAACCGATTTATTTCCCGAGAAATATCACAAAATGCGTACCAATATTCGACTTCTGTTATATAAGTGGAACCAAGATGTTTACACGGGACACTCCGATTACAGAACAACCTTCCAATCGCTGTTATCCCCAGATTTTTTGATTCCCTTTTCTTAAAGGGAAAATCCGGTGATAAAGGCGAAGTTTATGCTTCCGATGCAGCTTTCTTGCAGAAAGCTTTTAGCTTCGCTTTTTCAGGTTTTTTCTGTCCTCTCCGTGAATGTGTAAAAAAAATTTTCAACTTATATCAAACCGATTTGTTAACAGTGACGTGACGTCCGTCTAACTGAACCAGACCTTGAGCGAACCAGGAAACAACTTCAGGATATAACTGCTGTTCGGCCGCATGAATGGAACGGCTGATGGATTCAGCAGTATCCTCTGGCAAAATAGGAACGGGATGCTGGGCAATAATCGGCCCTGTATCCATGCCACCGTCCACAAAGTGCACGGTCACGCCCGTAACTTTCACGCCATAGTCAAGAGCCTGTCCAATCGCATCCTTACCTGCAAATGCCGGTAGCAAGGATGGATGAATGTTAATCAACCGCCCTGCGTAACGATCCACCACAACAGCAGTCAGCAATCTCATATATCCCGCAAGAACAACCAAGTCGATCTTCTTGGATTCAAGCACTTCCACAATCTCAGCCTCGTAGGCTTCGCGGGAATCATAATTTTTGGGAGTAAACAGATGGCATTCCACGCCAGCATCCTGTGCTCGCTGCACCACACGTGCAGTCGGCTTGTCACATACCAGCAGATCTATGGATGCACCCAGTCCTCCGCTCCGTGCTGCATCAACCAATGCCTGAAAGTTCGACCCTTCACCAGAGGCAAATACAGCAATACGGTAGTTCGCCATTAAACATCCGCTCCCGTGAAGGTTACTCGCGCATCTCCTTCTGTAACACGTCCAATGATGTACGCTTCTTCGCCAGAAGATTTCAAATGTTCCAGCGCTTCAGCTGCATCTGCTTCGTTCACGACCAGTACAAGTCCAATACCCATGTTAAATGTGGTGAACATGTCACGGTTCGAGACCGTTCCCTTTTCCTGCAACAGGTTGAAGATCGGCAGGATCGGCCAAGAGCCGTAATCAATATCTACATTTACGCTGCTTGGCAACATGCGCGGAATATTCTCGATAAAGCCGCCACCAGTAATGTGAGCCATGCCTTTTACGTTTACCTTTTCAAGGAGGGATAGAAGTGGTTTCACATAGATTTTCGTAGGTTCCAGCAGTGCATCACCAAGCTTGCCGCCCAGTTCCGCTATGTCAGTGTGAAGATCCAATCCTGCTTCTTCTAGCAGCAGTCGGCGTACCAACGAGAACCCGTTACTATGCACACCGCTGGAAGCCAGACCAATCACCGCATCACCATGAGCGATGGTTGTACCGTTGATGATCTTGGCTTTGTCCACGATACCTACGGTAAATCCGGCAATATCATACTCCCCTTCGCTGTACATGCCCGGCATTTCAGCCGTTTCGCCGCCAATCAATGCACAGCCCGATTGATGACAGCCTTCCGCGATACCCGCAACGATTGCTTCGATCTTCTCAGGGATGACTTTGTCACATGCGAGGTAGTCCAGGAAAAAGAGTGGCTCTGCCCCCTGTACCACAATGTCGTTCACACACATGGCTACCGCGTCGATACCGATCGTGTCGTGACGGTCCATGGCAAACGCGATTTTTAACTTGGTTCCTACACCGTCTGTTCCAGATACGAGTACCGGCTCATCATATTTATCTTTGTTCAAACCGAACAGGGCGCCAAAGCCCCCCAGATCTGTCATCACTTCCGGACGGAAGGTGCGCTTTACGTGTTTTTTCATCCGTTCAACCGCTTCATTACCTGCCGCGATATCGACGCCGGCCTTTTTATATGCTTCGGACAAGTGGAATCATCTCCTTTTTTTCGCCCCTCCTAAATCCTCCCGCCCGGGAGGACCCCATAGGACCTTGGCAGGCCCTCTGGACACCCGCCAAACAAGCGGTGCAGGGGTGGCTGGTTTGATCTTGCTATGGTTCATTCGTGCGTGTGCTCGCGGGGCAA
>NZ_BCNM01000021.1 GCF_001514495.1 Paenibacillus pabuli NBRC 13638 | reverse complement strand
CTTCACCACCTCAGGGATGCATAATCCTAATGAGGAATCCTCAAAAAGTCATAGCTCCTAAACAAAAGAGTTACGCATGGCACATCCGGTGAAGTTACAGCAAGAGCCATTAGCTCAGTTGGTAGAGCACCTGACTTTTAATCAGGGTGTCGAAGGTTCGAGCCCTTCATGGCTCACCATTTTTACAATTGAATATGCGGTCGTGGTGGAATGGCAGACACGCTATCTTGAGGGGGTAGTGGGTGTATACCCGTGGAGGTTCGAGTCCTCTCGACCGCATCAGAGCAACAAACATTATGAGATAGACTTCCATGGTTATGCATGGGAGTCTATCTTTGTGTTATGCGAAATTACCGGAAACGTATTTCTGGGATTAAAAGGCTGAGGATTCAGGGAGGTTGTGGTATAATTTAGGTACATGCAATGATTATTACGGTTGGAAGGCGGTTCTGTATGCAGTCGATCTATGAGCGAATTGAACACCTGATTGCCGAACGAGGAATGACCAAGAAGGCTTTCTGCCAACAGCTGAAGATCAGCACAGGCAATCTGGGTGACTGGAAACGCGGTAAATCTATTCCGAGTACGAATAAACTAATTGAGATTGCTTCGTTTTTTGATGTGAGCCTCGATTGGCTCATGATTGGGCGTCCATCCAAGGAGGCGATGGTGCGGGAAAAACGGGAGGATTATTTTTTTGACGTTTTACGGCAATTGAATTGCCAAGAAAGCGAATTATCGACTGTGGAACAGTCTTTTATCAGTGAATATATTGAATTTACCCGTTATCGCAAATCCAAGGAAAGCAAAGATTCTGGCGACTTTCGTTACAGGGGAGAAGATAAGCCCAAAGGTGACGAGACGTTGTAGTGCAAAGATAGTGAAGACTGCATCTTGGCTGGACCCTCTGGATGTATAAAAAACCTCTGAACAAATCCGAAACCCGTCGGAAGTTGTTCAGAGGTTTTTGTCTTTTGAACTCGCTGCAATATGCAATTCCGAAGTTAATCCGATATACGTATAGCTTTCACTTGCGGAATGTGAGGCTTGGTTTGTCCAAAAGGGTGGGGCGAAGGGAGTTCCAGATCCGAAGGCATTGTTCCTGAAGTTCCCAGGCTGCCATTCCAAGCAAACGAACACCAATCCCGCCTGTGGCGAGTACACTGGCTCCGGCAAGCATGCGGCCATCTGGTGGCAGAGTGGATTGTACAGATTCCAATTGTGCTGCGCCTAATCCAGGGGCGATCATCCACAAAGCAGCAGTATGAGTATAGCCCATCAACGCTGCGGATGGTTTGGGGTCGTCGCATTCTGGCTTAAGTCCGAAGCGGTCCCATACTGCCAGCTGCTTTCCTTGCCAGATTTCTGTTAGACTTCGATAGCGCTTGAACTGAAAGGCTTCACCCCGATGAATTCGTCCAGCGGACCAGATATCGGCATACGCAAGTACGGCTTGTTCTCCCAGCTCGAAGGTTGTGGTTAGAGAGGAAGAACTGCCTTTGAATGGAATGACACATTCAGGGAAATACTCCAGCACCGCTCCTTGCTCCAGCTGGAAATGATGATTCACAGACGACGGAGCAGAGGGGGTGGGGTGAAGCCTCGTCGCTGATGTGCTGCTTAGCATGAGGTGGGTGTTCTGGCCCAATTGCCAATCGGATCGATAATGGTCACCGTTCAGCACGCCTGGAGAAACGTCTGAAGTGTATACACATAATTCATCTCCGCCACCCGGAGGTCGAAAGGATCGACTGAACCGGAGAGGGGCACTGTAATAACGATCTGTCATGACAGTGCGCCCGCCTTGGAGGGCAAATGTGGCCCTGAGCTCGCTGCGGCGTATCACGGCCTCTCCAGCACTGCGGTTCAGTCCAAGTTCAACTCCATGTAAAGGTGAAGATGAATTAATGGCTGTGGGTTGTGCCGTGTTCATGGGTGTGCGTATGCAGATGCGCAGCGGAAGCATCGTCATCCATATATTGATGTTCAAGCCAATGCACAATCTCGGATACCCCTTCACCGCTCATCAAGTTCGACATTACATAAGGCCGTCCTTCACGTACCCGCTCGGTATCATTCTTCATGACTTCCAGACTTGCACCAACATAAGGAGCGAGGTCAGTCTTGTTAATCAGGAGCAGGTCTGAACGTGTAATACCCGGACCACCTTTGCGAGGCAGTTTTTCACCTTGAGCCACATCGATAATGTAAATAAATACGTCCGCCAGTTCCGGGCTGAATGCAGCAGAAAGGTTGTCGCCGCCGCTTTCGATAAAGATCAGTTGCAGATCCGGGAAGCGTTCAATCAACTCATCAACAGCTTCGAAATTCATGGAAGCATCCTCTCGGATGGCGGTATGCGGGCATCCGCCTGTCTCAACACCGATAATACGTTCCGGTGCAAGGGCGTTCTGACGCAGCAAGATTTCGGCATCTTCCTTCGTGTAAATATCATTGGTAATAACGGCCAGGCTGTAGCGTGTACGGAGTGCCTTGGACAGCTTCTCCACCAGGGCTGTTTTTCCTGAACCTACCGGCCCACCGATTCCGATTCGCATCGGGCGACTCCGATCAAATACCTTGCGTTCCCATTCTGCATGATGCGTATGATTAGCTCCTCCACACATAACAAATTCCTCCTTAGTTTTCAATTAATGTCGTTAGGACATGAACAGACGGGCTGGCAGGCTCTCGTGCCGCATAGCATAGATTTCCTGGGCAATACCGAAGCTGTGCATATCTTCCGGGTCGTCATCCCGGATTTGAGACCATTCAGAATCAATATCATTCAAAAGTTTCTGGATCAGCATCTGTGCCTCAGTTTGCCCGATAGCCAGAAGACGCAGTGCGCTATTTACATAAGCGTTAACAGAGGTGTATAGATGTCCGGTGACGGCTTCGTCCAGTCCGATTTCCAGCTGATAATTGATGTAGCCGTGAATAGTTGTAATGCCGCAAAAGGCACCGTGTTCCTGTACAGCTTCATCAATTAGAGAAAAGTCCATCCACGGATAAAGTGATCTTGCGAGCTTGAGTAATCGCTTCCCCATCTTGTGTCCGCTTTCCCTCAGTTCCCTGGGGGTCCGCTGGGCGTGTACACGTTTGTCATAAAGGGCGAGAAGGGCTGCATCCTGTTGATCCATAGCCTGATAGACGCCTTTGATGGCAAGCCCATCGAGTCGCACGAGGCTGGAATGAAGCTGGCTGCGAATGAATTGTTCAAGCTGGGCGGTGGTCCTTATCGTGCCATCATGGGTGTATGCCTCGAGACCGAACGAGTGGGAGAACCCGCCGATGGGTAAGGCTGAATCCAGCAGTTGAACATAACGGAGTAATTTCGTGCCGCTGTGCATCATCATGTGTTCCTCCCTTTGTCAAAACATGAAATAGCGTTGTGCCATTGGCAGCTCATCTGCGGGCTCGCAGGTGAGAAGTTCTCCATCAGCCCGTACCTCATAGGTTTCAGGATCAACTTCAATGACGGGAGTTACGTCATTATGAATCATGTCTTTTTTACTCACGGAGCGGCAGCCTTTGACGGGTTCTACACGCTTGTTCAAGCCAAGCGTCTCTTTGATCCCTGCATCCGCTGCGGCTTGGGAGACAAAGGTGATGGAGCCTTTGGCGATTGCGCCGCCGTATGCGCCAAACATCGGTCTCCCGAAAACGGGCTGCGGCGTGGGAATTGATGCGTTGGGATCTCCCATCTGGGCAAAGGCAATCATGCCGCCCTTGATGACCATCTCGGGTTTTACCCCAAAATAGGCCGGGTTCCAAATAATCAGATCAGCCAATTTGCCGACCTCCACAGAACCGACAAGATGGCCGATTCCGTGAGCGATCGCCGGATTGATTGTATACTTGGCGACATACCTCTTGATCCGATCGTTATCGGATGGAGAGCTGTTGGTCATTTCCAGTTTCCCGCGCTGTTTTTTCATTTTGTCAGCGGTTTGCCAGGTGCGAATAATGACCTCGCCCACTCGTCCCATTGCCTGCGAATCGGAACTGATGATGCTGAATACGCCAAGATCATGCAAAATGTCTTCTGCCGCGATCGTTTCCGGACGAATCCGCGAATCGGCAAAGGCGACGTCTTCAGGAATGGATGGGTCCAGGTGGTGACAAACCATTAGCATATCAAGATGTTCTTCTACCGTATTGCGTGTGTAAGGACGTGTTGGATTGGTTGAGGAGGGGATGACGTAAGACTCTCCGGCAGCGCGGATAATATCCGGCGCATGTCCGCCGCCAGCACCTTCCGTATGATAGGTATGAATGGTGCGCCCATTAATGGCAGCCAGTGTATTCTCCAGAAAACCGGTCTCGTTCAGTGTATCGGTATGAATGGCTACTTGAACATCATGTTCTCCGGCTGCAGTGAGGCATGCATCGATGGCGCTGGGCGTCGTACCCCAATCTTCATGCAGCTTCAGTCCAATGACACCGGCTTCAATCTGTTCAATTAATGGTGCGGTACTTGAACTGTTGCCTTTACCCAGATAACCGATATTCATGGGAAATGCCTCTGCGGACTCCAACATACGGTGGATGTGCCAGGCTCCGGGTGTGCAAGTGGTAGCTTTAGTACCTGTTGCAGGTCCAGTACCCCCACCGATCATGGTCGTTACTCCCGAAGATAATGCCGTTTGAATCTGTTGCGGACAGATAAAATGAATATGGGTATCGATGCCTCCTGCGGTTACAATCATGCCTTCCCCGGCAATAATTTCGGTCGAAGCGCCAATAACCAGCGCAGGATCGACTCCGTCCATCGTATCCGGGTTCCCTGATTTGCCGATTGCGCAGATGAGGCCATCTCGAATGCCGATGTCCGCTTTTACAATCCCCCAATGATCAATAATGATGGCGTTGGTGATGACTGTATCGGGTGTACCCTCACTGCGCAGAGCGGATGTGGACTGGCCCATCCCGTCACGAATAACCTTGCCGCCACCGAATTTGCTTTCATCCCCATAGACTGCATAATCATGTTCAATCTCTGCCCATAATTCCGTATCTGCAAGCCTGACGGCATCCCCGGTTGTGGGGCCAAACATGGATGCGTATTGTTCGCGGCTCATTCGTTTCATAAAGAGTCCTCTCCATCCTGCACCGGAGGCGCAAATGCCTTCAGGAATGTTTCCAGTTTCTGTGGATCAGGTGGCTGATCCGCTGATCCTTCGGTTAATCCGTTAAATCCATAAATCTGACGTTTACCGCCAAATGTAGTGAGTTCAACCGGTTTTTCTTCGCCTGGTTCAAAACGGACAGCCGTACCTGCCGGAATATGCAGGCGGTGCCCAAAAGCGGAAGGGCGATCGAAGTCCAGCGCGGCATTGACTTCATAGAAGTGAACGTGAGAACCGACCTGTACGGGACGGTCGCCGCGGTTCAGTACGATCAGTCGTATGATTGGACGATCGGGATGACAGATGATCTCATCATCCTGTTTCAAACGATATTCACCAGGGATCATGGAGTTCTCCTGCCTTTCTCAGCGTATAGGTTCATGTACAGTGACCAGTTTTGTTCCGTCGGGAAAAGTGGCTTCCACCTGTACCTCAGGGATCATGTCTGGTACACCGTCCATACAGTCTTCGCGTGTCAGGATCGTGCCGCCGTATCTCATTAATTCTGCAACACTCATGCCATCGCGTGCGCGTTCCATGAGTTCGGAGGTTAGCAATGCGATGGCTTCGGGAACATTCAGCTTCAGGCCGCGTCCTCTGCGTTCGCGAGCAAGATTAGCAGCGACAGTAATCAGGAGTTTTTCTTTTTCCTGTTCAGTCCAGTGCAAGGCAATCCGACCTTTCCCTTAGGTAATCTCTATCTTTATGGATAATGTTGTATGTTAAATATACTCACACAGGGTGGGCCCTTTGTCAATATGGTTCCAATCATATTAGGAGTATGCATGAAACAAGTATGCATGAAATAAAATTGTGTAAGCATTATTGACATGGTGAGTGTGACCCTCCATAATTTGGATCAACGAACATTCCGGTGATATATAACCTTAATGTTCGTCAATAGACTAAAAAAAGGGAGTGTAAGCTATTGAAGAAGAGGTCGGTCAAGTTATGGGGTATTTTGCTCGGTGCGGTCATTGCATTGACAGGATGTGTGGAAGGTGGCACGCCGCCTAAGGCATCGGGTTCCGTTGAGACAGGTGAGTCTGCTTCACCCGGAGACACGATTAAAGTAGGTATTCTTCACTCCCTAAGTGGAACGATGGCGATCAGTGAAGTGTCCGTTAAGGATGCGGAGATGCTTGCCATTGAAGAGATCAATGCAGCAGGTGGAGTTTTGGGTAAACAGATCGAGCCTGTGGTTGAAGATGGTGCTTCTGATTGGCCAACGTTTGCGGAGAAAGCGGGGAAACTGCTTCAACAGGATAAGGTAGCTGCCGTATTCGGAGGGTGGACCTCTGCAAGTCGAAAGGCCATGCTTCCGGTATTTGAACAGAACAAAGGTCTGTTGTTTTACCCGGTGCAATATGAAGGATTGGAATCCTCGCCTAACATTTTTTATACAGGAGCCACAACGAATCAGCAGATTGTTCCATCCGTGACCTGGTTGCTGGAGAACAGAGGCAAGAAGTTTTATCTGCTTGGTTCGGATTATGTGTTCCCAAAAACAGCCAATCAGGTCATCAAAGCTCAGCTCGCAGCTGAGGGAGGCGAAGTGGTGGGGGAGGAATATACACCGCTGGGGCATACGGATTACAGCACAATCATCAGCAAAATCAAGGCTGCCAAGCCGGATATTGTATATAACACGCTGAACGGAGATAGTAATGTCGCCTTTTTCAAGCAATTGAAGGATGCCGGGATCTCTTCGGATCAGTTGACAACTCTGTCGGTGAGCGTGGCGGAGGAAGAAATTCGGGGAATTGGTGCGGATGTGCTGAAGGGGCATCTCGCTTCGTGGAACTATTATCAGACGACAGATACACCTGAGAATAAAACATTTGTTGAAAAGTATAAAGAAAAATACGGCGCTGACCGGGTGACGGCTGATCCGATTGAAGCGGGATATGTGGCAGTCTATCTGTGGAAAGCGGCCGTAGAAAAGGCCGGGTCAACCGATGTGGAAAAGGTGAAAGAGGCTGCCAAAGGTCTGGAATTTAATGCGCCGGAAGGAAAAGTGACAGTGGACGGGGAGAACCAGCATATCTACAAAACGGTGCGGATTGGCGAAGTGCAAGAAGATGGACAGTTTAAGGAATTGTGGAACTCCGGTGCACCAGTGAAGCCTGATCCGTATCTGAAAACCTATGATTGGGGAGCTTCCCTCAGTAACAAATAGTGCAGGCGGTTCACGTCAAAACTTCTGAATAACAGAGGGAGGGTGAAACAACACACCCTCTTACAACATTACGGTAAAGCGTTGATGTGAAATACGAATGTTATCTTGTGTGAAATGTCAGATGTTTAGCATAAGGAGGGGAAAGGCGATGGATATGTTTGTCCTGCAAATGTTCAATGGGTTAAGCATCAGTTCAATCCTGCTGCTGATTGCATTGGGGCTCGCGGTTACATTTGGTCTGATGAATGTCATTAACATGGCTCATGGGGAATTGATCATGATTGGTGCCTATGCCACATACGTGACGCAGAACCTGTTCATTTCTTATGCTCCGCCAGCATGGTTCGATGTTTATTTTATTGTGGCTCTGCCAATCGCCTTTGGTGTGGCAGCCCTTATAGGCTGGCTGCTGGAAGTGGTGCTGATCAGGCATCTGTATGGAAGGCCGCTCGACAGTTTGCTCGCTACGTGGGGCGTGGGTATGATGCTGCAGCAACTGGCCCGAACCATATTTGGGGCGCCGAATGTGGGGGTGTCCAGTCCAACTTGGCTTAATGGAGGTCTAACCATTGCGGATGGCATTGTATTTCCGTATAAACGTCTTTTCATTATCGCGCTGGTTGCAGTTGTGTTACTGTGCATGTATTTGTACATCTATCGGACTTCCTCCGGTAGACGAATGAGGGCTGTGATGCAGAATCGAAGCATGGCGGGCTGTCTCGGGATTTCCACCAGACGAGTGGATGGCATGACCTTTGCGATTGGTTCGGGGATTGCGGGAATCGCCGGATGTGCATTGACCCTCATTGGCCCGATTGGTCCTTCACTGGGGACGTATTATATCGTGGATGCGTTCATGGTGGTTGTGCTGGGTGGTGTCGGAAAACTGGTGGGAACCGTGTGCGGTGCGCTCGGAATCGGCATGTTCAATACGTTATTCGAAACATACACTTCCGCCTCTATCGGCAAGGTGCTGGTATTTGTCTGTATCGTGGCCTTTCTGCAGTGGAAGCCGCGCGGACTTGTTGCCATGCGGACCCGGAGTCTGGATTAATGCGAAGAAGGGGGTTATATGATGTCTGCACTTCTCAAGACGGGTAGTCTGAAAATGAAGATCATCTGGGCGGTTGTCCTGATTATGATGTGTCTTGCTCCGCTTATCTCCACGGAATTCCGTCTTAGTCTGTTGGCGAAATTCTTGGCTCTGGCCATTCTGGCCATCGGTCTGGATCTGATCTGGGGGTATGGAGGTGTGCTAAGTCTGGGGCATGGTGTGTTCTTCGGCCTGGGCGGTTACGCCATGGCGATGTATCTGAAGCTGCAGGCCAGTGGAGTGACGCTTCCTGACTTTATGGGATGGAGTGGTCTTAGTGGTCTGCCGTGGTTCTGGGAACCGTTCAGATCGTTCCCGGTGGCACTATTCCTGGGCATTGCTCTTCCGGCATTGCTAGCCTTTGCCCTGGGCTGGTTCACGTTCCGTAACCGGATTACCGGCGTTTATTTTACGATCCTGACGCAAGCGCTTGTACTCATTACCGTAACGTTGTTTGTTGGCAAACAGGAGTGGACAGGGGGGACCAATGGCATTACAGGATATAACGCCATCTTTGGATTTACACTTCATTCGGCAGGCACAACGATTGCTCTCTACTATATAACGCTTGTTGTTCTGGTGCTCGCCTATCTGCTCTGTCGACGGGTTGTGAACAGCAGGTTCGGTCAGGTGCTTGAAGCTGCGCGCGACGGGGAGAATCGGGTTCGCTTTCTTGGATATGATCCGGCCGGGTTCAAAACACTGGCTTTTGCCCTTTCCGGGGCGCTTGCGGGAATCGCTGGTATGTTATTTGTGCTCCAGGTAGGGATCATTTCGCCTTCGATGATGGGGATTGTGCCTTCCATTGAAATGGTGTTATGGGTTGCGTTGGGTGGTCGTGGAACCCTGATTGGTGCGGTGATCGGAGCTGTGGTGCTGAATGCAGCCAAAACCGGCATCAGTGAGGCTTATCCGGAAGGCTGGTTATTTGTAATCGGAGGACTCTTTGTAACGGTGGTTTTGTTCATGCCAAATGGGCTTGTTGGTGTGTACCGTTATGTAATTCGTTTGCTGAAGCGGAGAGGAGAGGTTGTGCATGTTCCAGTCAGTTCGGAAAAACCCGAAGTCTACTGAGGTCCCGGTGGTCCTGACCGCTGAAGGAATCACGGTAGCGTTTGGAGGCTTTGTTGCGGTCAAAGGCATGAATCTGAAGCTGTATGAGCATGATCTGCATTTTCTGATCGGCCCCAATGGGGCAGGAAAAACCACGATGCTGGATGTCATTTGCGGCAAGACCAAGCCTGTGTCCGGTGCGGTGAAGCTGGCTGATGGTACGGAACTGACTCGTCTGAAGGAGCATCAGATTGTACGGAAAGGGGTAGGGCGCAAATTCCAGGCTCCTTCGATCTTTGGGGGGCTGACCGTGCAGGAGAACCTGACGCTGGCTGCGGAGACTCGTCGTTCTCCCTTGCAAGCTCTGGGTATTCAACGTTATGGGAAAATAAGTTCAGCAATGGAGCGGATTACGCGCCAGATTGGTCTGCAGGACCGTGTGCACACCCGTGCAGGGGCGCTATCGCATGGGGAGAAGCAATGGCTTGAGATTGGCATGCTGCTGCTGCAAGAACCGCGTGTATTACTGCTGGATGAACCGGCGGCAGGCATGACGGATGAGGAAACACATAAGACGGGCCGATTATTACAGGAAATTGCACGTGAACGGTCTGTTGTAGTGGTAGAGCATGATATGGAATTTGTTCGCGAGTATGCGGCCAAAGTGACGGTAATGCATGAAGGCAAGCTCTTGAAGGAGGGGACGATGGCGGAAGTGCAGGAAGATCCGAGGGTGGCTGAAGTGTACCTGGGCAAAAGGAGAGATGACCATGCTGTCGCTGAAACGAATTGAATCCGGTTATGGAGAAAGCAATGTACTGCGAGGTGTGAATCTGGATGTTGAGCCAGGTCAGGTGGTGTGCCTGATGGGGCGCAATGGCGTGGGGAAAACCACCCTGATGAAAACGCTGATGGGACTGCTTAAAACGCGCAAGGGCAGTATCCTGTGGAAAGGTCAGGACTTATCCTCCCATGATCCGGCCAGACGGGCCAGGGCAGGAATTGGATATGTACCGCAAGGGCGGGAAATTTTCCCCCAGCTTACGGTTAAAGAGAATCTGTTGTTGGGACTGGAGACAAGTGCTCCGGGTGTGAAGACGTTCCCGGAGGATGTACTGGCAATGTTTCCGGTCCTTGCCACAATGTATGGACGGCAGGGGGGAGATCTGAGTGGGGGGCAGCAGCAGCAGCTGGCATTCGCCCGCGCGTTGGCATCCCGGCCCGGATTGTTGCTTCTGGATGAGCCGACAGAAGGCATTCAGCCTTCCATCGTGGAGGATATCCGGCAGGTCATTTTGCAAATTAAGGCCAAGGGAGAGATCTCCATTTTACTGGTGGAGCAGAGTATTGATTTTGTTCGCGGCGCTGCAGATTATATTTATGTGATGGACAAAGGTGCAATTGCTCTGCAAGGCATGCCTCAAGAACTGGATATGTCGCAGTTTGAACATCATCTGTCTGTGTAGACGGGTTGTACGAAATTGAGTTCAGGAGCGCTTGTCCAGAATATTGGAGTACTTGGGATATAGACGCCGGATGCAATCCGGGCAGATATCGTGGGTGAATTCGGCATGGGTGTGCTTCTCCAGATAACTCTCGACAGAGTTCCAGGCATCCTGTTCATCCTTGATCTGTTTGCAGACAGCGCAGATGGGGAGCAGCCCGCGTAATGTACGAACTTCGGACAGGGCTTTCTTCAGTTGCTGTTCTGTGTGTTTCTGTTCGGTGACATCGGTGTGAGCGATTAGGGCGAGATCAGACAGCAGCGTTGGATCGGCCTGCCTTAACGGGGTGAGCTCCAGACGGAACCAGCGCTGCTCCCTGTGGATCGTTTGAATGGGAATCTCATATGTACAACAGTCGTTAAAGGGTATGGTGATATTTTTCAACTCTTGAACAATCTTCGCATTCTTTGCTTTCTCCTCGCGTGATGTCCACGACTCCATGAGCTGAAGGTAATGGGATGCTTCGGATGTTCTGGAGGTACCTGATATGTCCGGCTTGGGATGCGGCTGTCCGAGCCCCTGCTGCCAAGCGGTATTGCAGCTTCGGATGATCCAGTTGTGGTCAACGATGATAAGCTGGTGATGCATGGACTGGAACGATAATCTCTCCAGATCGGATATTAAATATCTCATGAAATGAGGTCCTCCTTGGCAGAAATCTTATCTTAAATCATCAGGAATTTCCAAAATGTCTGCGACCTGGTTCCTGAACCGGGTTGCTTTGCGTGTGCCATGAATGAGATTGGAGAGACGGTATGGTGGAATGCCGTGCTGTTCGCAAAATGTCTTCTGATCGACCTGGAGTTCGGTTAGCCGTCGTTTGATCGCCCAACCGAACGGAGTAACAGGTTTCTTTTTGTTCAAAAGGGTTCACCCCTCAGTTAGAATGTAGTATTCAGCCGGTCATTCTTGATGTAAAATATATGGATATGCGAGCTGTATAATTTATTATATACGCATTTGCGTCATCTAACAATTAAAAAAGACGGAAATAAGTGTATTTTAATGTGTAAAATGGCGTAAATACGTTAAATAGGCAGGGTAGACCACATAAAAAAGCACGCCAGCAAGGAGGTTGCGGCGTGTTTTTTTTGCGTCTTACTGTAGTAGAAAGGCGGTGTTTGAGGGGAGTGGGAAGGAAATCAGGCTCTATAAGCATGAAGTCCGGCTCCAAGCATGTGGAAGCTGGGGAACAACGTTTTCATGGACATTGAGGTTGGCTGTGCCAATCCGTCCGTCGCGGAGGCGCTGACGGTATGCCATTCATGCTCCAGGTCTGCGGCCAGGCGAACCAACAGGTCCTGGGTTGTATCGGGTTGGAGGGGGATGACTTTGGAGGCTTCGGTTATGCAGGCACTCATGGCTGAATGCAGATAACCAAGGACCGCCTCCTCGACAGGGATTTCGAGGTGGTGGTTAATCCAGGCGTGAACGGTGGGGAGGCAACCGACGGATTCATACTTAGCCAGGGTTTGTTCAAGCTGGCTAAAATCAATCCAGGGGTGGAGTGCGCGGGCCAGCTTGATCAAGCGTTTGCCCATGGTGGAGGCTTGCTCCCTTAGGCTGGCGGGGGTGCGCTGCACATGAACGAGTTTGTCGATGAGGGCAGTGCGCCATGTGTCATTGTGATCTGCGGCTGTGTATATGCCTCTGATCGCTATGCCTTCAAGACGAACGATACTGGGGTGTAACTGACAACGCATGAACGATTCCAAATCTTCCGCATTACGAATGGTGCCTTCGGCAATATGGATATCCATGCCAAAGGAATGGGTGAAGCCTCCGACTTGGATAGAGGAATCAAGCAGTTTGACATAATCGAGCAGCTTATTCCCACGGTTCACTGTCTTTCGCCTCCTACGTTCGTTTTATGTTATATAAAATAACATTTTTAATCCTTTTTTTATAGCTTTATGTGTGAAATTCCGAATTATATGATATATATATTCACACAAATATCCGCTTTTTGTCAATAGTTTCTAGATAATTAAAGATAATAAATAAAATTATGTTATATTACTTAACTTGTTTAGTGAGTTTTTTTGGTGATTCATTTAAAATGAGACCAATTTAATGATATGCAGTTCATGGGATAAAATGACGAGATCATACGATTTATGGGAGAAAAAGTGAAGTTGAAATGAGTTGTTAAAAAATACTTTACTTTTAAATCGGGACCGGGTATAATCAATTCTGTTGCCGATTATTTACGACATGCGGTCGTGGTGGAATGGCAGACACGCTATCTTGAGGGGGTAGTGGGCGTATGCCCGTGGAGGTTCGAGTCCTCTCGACCGCATCATAAGGACGATTAAGAAGAAGCTTTCCGTATGGGAAGCTTCTTTTTTTTGTTTTTCTATCGTAATTGGACAAAGAAAAAAATCACCCGCTTACCCAGTTGAAGTTTTGCTCTGTCTGCTGGATGCGGATGACGGCTATTTTTTATTTAAGTAATTCTCTGATATCTGCTTCAATTTTATCCGGTGTTGTTTTGGGGGCATACCGTTTCAGAACACGTCCGTTCTGATCCACAAGGAACTTGGTGAAGTTCCATTTGATGGCTTTTGAGCCGAGTACGCCCGGTGCTTCTTTGGTAAGGTGCTGGAATAGAGGATGAGCGCTTGAACCGTTCACGTCGATTTTCTCAAACATCGGGAAGCTGACACCATAGTTCATCTGGCAGAACTCGGCAATATCATCGGAGGACCCTTTTTCCTGTGCAAACTGGTTGCTTGGAAATCCGAGCACTTCAAATGGGGAGTCTTTGAATTTGTCCTGAAGTTCTTGCAGCCCTTTAAATTGGGGTGTAAGGCCGCATTGACTTGCTGTATTCACAATAAGCAGTACTTTGTCACGATAGTTGGACATTTCAACTTCCTGGCCGCGAAGGGTGTTTACTTTGTAGTCGTAGACTGACATGAAAATCGCCTCCATTTCATATTCTTCTTTCTTCTATTATATTGATTGCAATTAAATATTGCAAAATTAATATTGCTTTTTTAACTCAATTTGAACCTGTCGTGTATGATCTGTGACTGATTTAATACCTAATTTTCGCTAAACAGAGAATTAGAGAGCTTTGATGAGATGGGTAGAGAATGGATGTGTTGTAAGCGCTATTATTGATGGGAAATGGCAAAAATCCGTCGATTCGGTGATCTGCGCAGACTTTACACCAATATGGCACGGGTGTATGATTCATATCGTAATTCCAATTTAAAATAAATTTACATGAAAAACGAAACAAACGATAATATCGCTCTGATTAATGATCACAATGGAACGATGTTTTAATCGCTGAGTTTCCATTCATTCATGGGTGGGAAACGGGGGAACCAACAGGATGAACTGTCCAGGACAGTAGGCATCCATGGGGTGAATTTTCCGGTGACAGCCGGAAATAGGGCGACTCTCGCGTCCGAATCCGTCAGCTAACCTCGTAAGCGTTAAAGGGAGAGGCAACAAGCCGTACGCTGGTTCATAGTGTCTTTTTGCTGTGGATTATTGAAGAAGCGTTCGGGAGGCCTTGGTCCCCCACGCTTCTTTTTTGTTGTCTTTTCACGCCAAGGGAGGAACGAATGATGGATAAAGAGATGATCTTAGTGACTGCTCCAAATGAAGCAGGACGTAAATTTATCAAATTGCTGATGTACAAAAAAATGCCGTTTGCCGTTCTGACCAACAGTGCAGGGGAAGAGCGCAGGCTCCGGAGAATCGGTGTGGAGCATGTCATTCGCATGAACACAGCTGCAGCTCAGAAATGGTTTTTGCCGCAAGGCAGTGTCGGTAATGTTTTTATTTTTGAAAATAGCCTAAACCTGACCTGTCGATATTTGCAAATCTGCCGCTCATGGACATCCAAGTCCCTCTGTGTCATTACAGAGCAGAGTCATCCCAAAGGGATCTATCGGGGAATGGGAGCTGACCGGATTGTGTACTCTTTAAATGGGGAAGTGGGATTCCTGCTTAATGGATAGTGTTTAGTTGTTAGTTCCATACCTGTGATTGATCCGGTGTCAGCTGCCTGTTATAATTGAAATCATAAATAAACGGAATCTTGAGGAGACTCATGCATGATGGTGGGTCTTCTTTTTTATGGTTTGGGGAATGGGGATAAGAATTTCCTGTGGCTAACGAGGAGGAATGGGTGTGCCGGAAGTACGTGGGATACAATGGTTGTTCTTTGATGTAGGCGATACGCTCGTGGACGAATGGGAGCCGGTGGATGATATTATTGGTCAGTTCGTTCGTGAGGCTGGTGCGCTTGGTTATCAGGTGGAGATGCAGACGGTGCGAGATATATTTGCCGCCTCTTACCGAAATTACGAGCAGTGGCCTATGAAATTGGCGATTCGAACCCTGATTAGCGATGAGGAGCACCGCAAACAGATACAGGAGAAGCTGAAGTTCCGCAAAGAGCTTGAGCGCCCCTTCGCGTCAGCCAGCTCTGTTCTCCAGACGTTGTCGCAACATTATAAGATTGGCATTATTGCCAATCAAAGCCCGGGAACGGAGAATCGGCTGGATAGCTACGGTTTGCGCAGGTATGTGGATGTGCTGGCCTGTTCGGCTGAAGAAGGGGTGTCCAAGCCTGACCCTGAATTGTATGCTGTGGCGCTGAAACAGGCAGGTTGTAAACCCGAAGAGGCAGTTATGATTGGAGATCGGATGGATAATGATATTATTCCGGCCAAGAAGCTGGGCATGCATACGATCCGAATTTTACAGGGTTATGGCAGGTTTCAACCGGAGCTTCCAGATGCGGAGGGGCCTGACTGGACTATTGAATCACTGGATGAACTTCTTCCGTTGTTGATAACTCAATCATCAGACAATTAAATTATAGCGTTATATGAGATCTAATCGATATGGTTATGCATTAGGATCAAGCTGCTCCAACACCATACCAAAGGCTGATCGACTCAAGAGAGATATGACTTGAGACGATCAGCCTTTTTGAGTTATGAAACATATTGCAAGCTGCCGCGTGCCTAGAACAACAGAATGGTCTGGATGATCAGATATACATTCAGGACAACGATCACTCCGGCAATGATCCAGGAGATGATTTTGAGCCACAACTTATTGGCAAATGCCCCCATGCTTTTTTTGTCACTCGTAAACATTACCAGCGGGATGACGGCAAAGGGCAGCTGCAGCGACAGTATAACCTGACTCAGAATGAGCAGCTCCTCTGTTCCATGCTCCCCGGCAATGGCCGTCACGATGACAGCCGGGATGATGGCGATTAGACGTGTCACCAGACGACGAAGCCAAGCCGGGATACGAATGTTCAGGAATCCTTCCATTACAATCTGTCCAGACAGTGTACCGGTGAGCGTTGAGTTCTGACCTGAAGCCAGCAGGGCTACACCGAACAGGATGCTTGCAATGGTGGTACCCAGCAGAGGTGTCAACAGATGGTAAGCGTCTGTAATTTCCGCAACCTGGGTCATGCCTGCACTATGGAACACCGCAGCGGATACAATCAGGATGGCTGCATTGATGAACAGGGCCAGCGTTAAAGCGATAGTTGAATCCATGGTGGAATAACGGATCGCTTCTTTTTTCCCCTGTGGTGTCTGTTCAATCTGACGGGTCTGCACGATGGATGAATGCAGATACAGATTATGGGGCATGACCGTTGCACCGATAATTCCGATAGCGATATAAAGCATGGCTGGATTTTGCAAAATCTCGGCACTGGGTACAAAACCATGCATGACGCCGCCCATATCCGGTTTAGCGAGAAACAGGTCAATACCGAAGCAGAGCGCGATGGTAGCCATTAGCACAATGACGAGGGATTCCAATGCGCGGAAGCCTTTATTTTGCAGCAAAAGAATGACCAGTACATCGACGGCGGTAATAATGACGCCATATAACATGGGAATGTTAAAGAGCAGCTTGAGCGCGATGGCCGAACCAATGACCTCGGCAAGATCGGTGGCTGCAATCGCAAGCTCGCACAAAATCCATAACATCATGACGACAGGCATACTGAACCGTTCACGACAGGCTTGAGCCAGATCTCTGCCCGTAACGATTCCGAGTTTGCCGGCAAGTGACTGCAGCACAACTGCCATCAGGTTTGAGATCAATATAACCGACAATAGGGTATACCCAAACTGTGAACCACCTGCAATATCTGTTGCCCAGTTTCCGGGGTCCATATAACCTACGGCAACCAGATACCCTGGGCCAACAAAAGCAAGAAACTTTTTCCACCATGCGACATTCTGAGGAACCTTCATGGAGCTATGGGCTTCCCCGAGAGAAGGGGCCATACCTGCAGCCAATGGCTCATTTGAAGGAGTGTTGAACGGATTTTTTTTACTCATAATATAATCACCCGACTTTGAAGTATTGATATTCTATATGAAAGAGGAACGGTGTCATTCCTTTGATTAAATTTGGAAGATGGATTCTAAAATCAAAAACGTAATTAAACGTCTTTCGATATGTCCAAACGTTTATGTCGATACATACATTGTACTCCTTCAAATATTTTTGTCTAGTGCAACTTTTGTGTATGGGGACAAGATTTGGTAAGGAGTGAATAGTGCCTTAGTATATTACCCAAGCTTGGATAAATTACCTATGGTATCGAGAATGCATGAAAATGATAAAGATGTAAAAGCTGAATAAGGATTCAAAAACGTTTCAAAATAAGCCAGAGGTTTAAATGGAATAGTAGGCAGTAAAAAAATTGAAGGTGAAGGAGAGATTCTTAATGGAAGCTTTATATACAGCAACAGCGACAGTTCAAGGTGGACGTACAGGTTCGGTGGCTTCTTCGGATGGTGTGCTCAAGCATGATCTGAAAATGCCTAAAGAGCTGGGTGGTTCCGGTGGTGAAGGGACTAACCCTGAGCAGCTCTTCGCTGCTGGATATGGCGCATGTTATGAAAGTGCTCTAGCCAATGTTGCTCGTAAAGCAGGTGTGAAGCTGGAGAATGTAGTCGTTACAAGTAACGTATCTATCGGCAAAGACCCTGCGGATGACGGCTTCCAACTGTCGGTACGTCTGGACGTAAGCATGCCTGGCGTGGATCACAGTCAAGCCGAGGATCTGGCGCGCAAGGCCCATGATTTCTGTCCTTACTCCAAAGCAACACGCGGTAATATTGACGTGGTACTTAATGTAGTTTAAGCCCTGATTCGAAGGATATCAGGGAACATATAGAGCAGAGTATCCTTGGATACCTGATGTTCAAGTACAAGACCCTGCTGGTTTACGGCAGGGTTTTGTATTTTAAAATACAGTTTTGATGCAGGAGATTGCCTGTTGAACAGCGTACTATTTTACATAATCTACTCTTGCTTGATGTCATACATTCGAATAAGGGGGAAGGACAATGAGTATTGAAGAGATGATTGAGCGGCGATTTGTATGTACAAAATGCAGGGGGACGGATTGTAACATTAAGGAAGTATCCATGTCAGGGGCAGGTCTCAGCAAGATGTTTGATATTCAGCATAATCATTATCTCTTTGTCGCTTGTTCTTCCTGTGGGTATGTTGAAGTGTTCGATCCAGATGTGCTAAAGGGCAAAAAACAGGGGCAGGTGGGTACCATTCTTGATATTCTGTTTGGTGGATAAAGGTGCGTGAGTTGACATCGAACTAAAATTTCTTTAATATGACTTAGTACTGAGAAGTGTCAGTGTCATTGCATGAACCAAATTTGAATTAACAGGTGATATCCATGTCTTATAGACCAAGTATTGCGAAATTGCAAGTAGCCAGCAAAAACGAAAAAGACGGATTGTATGAATTTACCATGAAATTGGTAGATGGCACACAGTGCCGTGTATTCTACTCCAAATCTCCGGATTGGAAAATGACTGCGATCAGCCGTCTGCAGAAAACGCCTTGTCCAGTATGCCGCAAAGATTTCATTTGCAAATGCATGGAACAATATTCGGCCGATCTGCATCAACAAATGATTGACGACCAATGGATGGAAAAGGCAATTGCTGAGTAATTGCCAAGACAGATACGAGCGTGGGCGTAGAGCCTGCGCTCTTTTTCTATTTTCGGTTAAAAAGAAATAAAATGTAAAATAAACGTCAGGAATGTCCCAAAACGGGTAAGTTACTCTAATAGCACAATAATGAGGAGGTCATGACTATGACATCAAATCAAACGGATCAGCAACAGGGACACCCGATTGTGCTTGTCGACGGAGTCTGTCATTTCTGCCAAGGATTAACCAAATGGATTATCAAGCGTGACCCTGAGGGGAAATATCATTTTGCATCACTCCAATCGGATGTAGCGAAAGCGCTGCTGGAGAAAGGCAATCTGTCCACAGACAGCATGGATACGTTTGTACTTATTGAGGACGGAAAATATTATACACGTTCAACCGCAGCGCTGCGGCTGGCGAAAGGGCTAAAATTCCCTTATCCTCTATTGTACGGGTTAATTATTGTACCGAAGTTTATTCGGAACGCCATATATAACATGGTAGCTCGTAACCGATATCGCTGGTTTGGTAAAGATGAAGCGTGCATGCTGCCTACGCCTGAAATAAAGGATCGATTTCTTTGAAAAAGCTTACATGAGACATATTGTATCATTAGTTATTGATTGATAACGGAAATTATTGGGTAATGACTACGGATAAACTTTATACTGGGAGGCAAATCATTTGAAGAAGTGGACTACATTATTTATTGGGGCATTATTAGCGGTAAGCATGACAGCTTGTGGTAGCGATGCGGATAACAGTACAGCAACACCGCCAGCTGGCAACGAAACGTCCAACGAGGGCAATAAAACTGCGGAGCAGGAGACAAAGATCCCTACATTGGACGAGTTGATTGAGAAAACGAATACTGCGACCAAAGACATGAAAAGCTTCACTACGGAAGCCAATATTGATCAAAATATGAAACTGGCAGCTGGGGAACAGTCCCAGGATCAGCAGGTGAAAACATCGCTGAAGATGGATATCATCAAAGATCCAATGATGATCTATCAGGAGATGAAAATGGAAATGTCCGGACAGGAAGCGCAGAACGTGAAGCAGTACATCACTTCGGATAACATCTATTCCCAGGTGGGGGGCCAATGGGTCAAAATTCCCGACGAACAAACAAAACCACTGATTGAGCAGATGCAGGCAAGCATGAATCCGGAAGGTGAACTGGAGCAATTCAAAAAGATTGCCGAAGACACCAAAATTACGGAAGAAGGCGACAACTACGTCATTAACGCTGACGTATCCGGTGATAACGTAAAGGAACTGGCCAAAGCAGTCATGGAGCAAAATGGATCGGATGCTCAAACTCAAGCGATGCTTGATCAAATGAATATTACCAGCATGAAAATGAAATATATGATTAACAAAGAAACTTACCTACCTGCAAGTACAGATGTCAACATGGTCATGGAGATGGAGCAGGAAGGACAGAAAATTTCGATGGACATGAAAATGACCAGCACGTTCTCCAACCATAACGGCGTGAAAGAGATCAAGATCCCACAAGAAGCATTGGATAGTGCCAAATAAGAATCCATCAGCTGTGAAGCGGATTTATATTCTCTGATGAAAGTGTATTCCTGACCAGTGATGTGATGATATATCGTTTGAAAGGCACCTTTGATCATTTGTGTGAACCGGGTGGTTCTGCGAATGAATCGGGGGTGCTTTCTTTTTTTGCTTTCATTCTGGTCAGTATTTAAGATGTTATAGTATAGTCATGTAAGCGATTGAATTTAGCGTTGATGGGAAGTTGAAGGGAATCTATTTGAGGTGGAGGTTGAAGAAATGATTGAATATGTACACATACACCATGTGAGTCTGGCTGTACGTGATCTGGAAGTTGCGAAGAAGTTCTATTCCGGGTTACTACGCATGCAGGAGATTGAACGTCCGCCTTTTAATTCTACAGGCACATGGTATTCGATTGGAAGTCAGCAGCTTCATCTGTTGCAGCACCCGCAGGGACATACGCTTCGTGAGGCTGGCATCGATACAACGGATGGACATTTTGCGATTTGGGTGAAGAGTTACAAGGAGACTTTGGCCTGGCTGGAACAACAGGGGATCGAATATGAGGCAAGACCGGATAGTGTTGCGGGGTTTGCACAGATTTTTGTGCTTGATCCGGATCGTAACATTATAGAATTTGATGCGCCTTATCATTCTTGAAAGGCGAAATAGGGGACTAGACCCAATTCACTATCTAATTAAAATTTGAACTCGAGAAAAGCGCCTTCCATATTTCTGCATGTTCATGTGGATACCGGATGGTGTTTTTTTTGAGGAACCGAAGGGGGATAGAGAAGCAAATAAATCATTTTGGAAACTCCCAAGAAGATATATTTTACATAAAAATATCATAGGAAAGAGGGGATGGGTTACATCCCCTCTGGTTAGGTATAAGTTTATCTTACAGTGACAGTGTAGAGTACAGTATCACCGTTAGGTAAATCTCCAACTACTGTACAAACTCCTGGTGACAGTCCAATTATTAATCCTTGTTGATTTAGATAAATACCGCCATAATCTCCGCTAATCCAAAAGTTGGAGCCAGCAACTGTAATGCTCTCGCCAACTCTCAAACTAATAGGGACGGAAATTTGATCTGCTAGAGTAATCACATTGGAGGTTTCTGGTAGAGTAGTATTAGGAACTGATGTAGTACTAGCTGCAAAAGATGTAGATCCAACAGTGAAGCAGGCAACGACAGTTAATAAACCAGTAATAAGTTTCTTTTTCATCGTTATCATCCTCTCATATTTGGAATACAATTCTATTATATAGAATATATATCCAAAAGTAAATTAAGATTGGTAAAAATGGTTTGTTTGTGGATGAATATTATGTGAACTATATAATAGTTTTGAGATTTTTAATTTTGTAAAGAGCAAGTTCATAAAAACGGATAGACATTATTCGATATGGGTGAATAGTTGAGGATGTTTTGACGTGGAACAACAGAAATAAATCCCTTGCTCCCCCAGAAATTGTATGCTATATTATCCATACATTCATAGCACGTGACGGAAGCACCGTCCATATACTGCATATTTGCGGTTAATGGGCGGTGCTTTTTTGTGCTTTTTTTGCAGGGAGGGAAGAAAAATTGATTGTTCTAAATGCAGTGCTGGCTTCCAAAGACAAAGAATATATCAATGCCTGGCTTGATTTTGTACAAGGGAGCCAGTCCGGCTCCAGTATACGCTTTACCGCCTTTTCACAATGGGAACCGTTCAAGGATCACATGATCGAACAGGAAGGCAGGGAAATGCCGGATCTGGTGATTGCGGAACCGGAGTTTCTCAGCAACTGGCTGAGTAATGGTGGCGAAACATCGGGTATTCCCTGGTTGACGCTCAGTGAAGGACTGGATGAGGTGGATGAGGACAAACGGCTGATGAAATATCAACCTTTGTCTGCACTGTTAGACGCTGTTCTTAATGCTTGTCGGCAGCCGCGTCGGAGGAAGATCCATCATCCAGGACAGGAGACGCTATCCATTGCAGTTGTATCTGCCTCAGGAGGAAGTGGGAAGACTGCGGTGGCAATGCATATGGCGAAGCAGCTGGGGATTGCAGGATATGCTGTTCTATATCTCAATTTGGAGACGCTGGATAGCTCGATGCCGTTTCTGGAAAAGGGGTTGTCTAAAAGTGGACAGCGTACACCTGATACAGAAGTAGGGCTGTCACGTCTGCTTTACGATTTGAAGGTAGGCAGGAAGGAATCAGGTAATCCGGGACAAGTACAATCTTTGTCCAAAGGCGTTGACAGCTACGTGCTTCGTCACGAAGGGTTGAAGTCGGATGTATTCTGGCCGCTGTCCAATCGGAAGGAACTGCTGCAAATGTCCCATGAGGATACGAAAAGCCTGATCCGGTATCTGGCAGACTGCGGGCAGTATGATGTGCTTATTCTGGATGGGGATTCAGGTTGGGATGGACGCAGTGAGGGGATTTTGGATCGTGCAGATGCATTCGTCTGGCTGGTCGAGGATGACATCTCTTCTATGCACCGCTGGGGTCAATGGATGCAGCATATGGAGCGTACAAGGCCGGAACTGCATGAAAGTGTACTGGATCGTGCCCGCTTCATTGTCAACAAGTACCGGGATAGTGTCATCAACGTCTTGCCAAGACCCGACCTGCATCTGGACGCAGTGCTGCCCTATATCCCTTCCTGGAAGCAGCTGAGTCAGGAAGAAGTGATGCTTAGTTCGCCGATCTTTCAACGCGAAGTGAAGAGACTCTGCGCCATGATCGTACAGGACGGGGAAGAAGAACTGAAGGCGGGACGATTCCATAAGGGTGATGGGTGGTCATTATGATGGATTCGTCCAAGATGACGTTGGATCGTGAAGATCAATTTCAGATCATGCGTAGAGAAGTCAGGGCTGGCCTGGATTTGACGTCCTCTGCCGGAGATGAAGAACTGTGGCAGGGGATTGAGCGTAAAGTACTTTCTGATCCGAAGCTGGATGATCTGACCTCCGGGGAGCGCCATACGCTGGTACAGCGGTTATTTGACTCCTTTCGAGGACTGGATATTTTGCAGCCATTAGTGGATCATCCCGAGATTACAGAGATTATGATCAACAGTCACCGGGAGATTTTTGTTGAGCAGGAAGGTGAAGTCAGACAGATCACGCTGGAGTTCGAGTCTAAGGAAAGGCTGGAAGACATCATTCAGATGATTGTATCCGGCGTGAACCGGATTGTGAATGAGTCTTTTCCAATCGTGGATGCGCGGTTGAAAGATGGCTCGCGGGTTAATATCGTGCTGCCTCCGATTGCGTTGAAAGGCCCCACTATGACGATTCGGAAGTTCCCGAGTGAACCGATGAAGATGTCCGATCTGATTGATAAAGGTGCCCTGCATGAGGCAGCGGCAGAATTGCTGCAGCAGCTAGTGCGCAGCAAATACAATATTTTTATCGGCGGTGGAACCGGATCGGGAAAAACAACTTTTCTCAACGCATTATCCCAGTATATCCCGGCGGATGAACGGATTATTACGATTGAGGACTCTGCTGAATTGCAGATTGTCACGGTGCCGAATCTGGTATCGCTGGAGACGCGCAATGCCAATACCGAGGGCAAGGGGCAAATATCCATTCGGGACCTGATTAAGTCGTCCTTGCGGATGCGTCCGAACCGAATTGTCATTGGTGAGGTGAGGGGAGCGGAAGCGCTGGATATGCTGCAGGCCATGAATACTGGACATGATGGAAGCTTGTCCACAGGACATGCGAATACAATCTCGGATATGATCAGCAGATTGGAGACCATGGTGCTCAGCGGAGCGGATCTTCCCATTGCAGTTGTTCGGCAGCAGATTAGCTCGGCCATTGATATCTTTGTTCATTTATCCCGGATGCGAGACCGTTCGCGTCGGGTAACCGAAATTAGCGAAGTGATCGGTATGCAGGAGGGAGAAGTACTGCTGAATCCACTATTTCGTTTCCAAGAGATCGAAGAAAAAGAAGGCAGAATTATTGGCGGACTCGTGCAAGTAGGGAAGCTAAGACAAGTGGACAAGATTCAGATGGCGGGACTTGGGGAATGGCTGAACGAGTACATAGGACGTTATAGTGATGGGTTAAATGAATCAGATAACAACGTAAATTAGTTGATTTATTGGAAGGTGATGAAATTGGGCGAGGCCAGACAAGCGTTAACGGACTACACCGTATATACGTTATCCGGGAGACAGCGGATGGTCTGCATGCTGATTAGCGGTTTGTTATTCTTCGGTATCGGTATTCTGTTCTATCACCACTGGTTGGCCGGAATGATATTGGCTGTGGGGTGTATATGGGTACCAAAACATTGGACCAGGGTGCTTTTGGAACGGAGAAGAATGACGCTAAGTTTACATTTTAAACAGGCATTATACGCGTTGTCCTCCGCGCTTGCTGCGGGAAAATCAGTAGAAAACGGTTTTAAGGAATCCGTGGAGGATCTGCGCATGCTGAACCCTGAAGCGGATACGGATCTTATCCGTGAATTCACTATTCTGAGGACGAGGATGGAGTATGGTCAGCCCATCGAAGAGGCGCTGCAAGACTTCTCGGATCGTGCCAAAATTGAGGATATTACAAACTTTGCCGATGTGTTTATCACTTGTAAGCGAACCGGTGGAGATCTGGTTGAAGTTGTGAGACGGACCTCAGCGGTCATTGGTGAGAAGCTGGATATCCAGCAGGACATCATGGTGGCAGTGGCACAGAAAAAGTTTGAATCCAAAGTGATGTTTGCCGCTCCGTTTATTTTTCTGATTTTTCTCAACTTTACGGCCAAGGATTTTATGGAGCCATTATACAGCGGGATGGGTTATCTGATCTCCAGTGGTGCACTGGCTTTACTTGCCTGTTGTTATCTGTGGATTATACGCATTATGGATATCAAAGTATAAGGAGATGACACGATGCTGCTTCCTGTTATTTTTGGAGGGATGCTCGGGGCGGGATGGCTGGTGCTGGATCGAACGCGAGGGCAGACCTATCGGCATTTGCGCAAACTGGATATGGAAGGATTACGTCTGAAGAAGCTGCATGGTCCCTTTCTGTTTTTGTTGGAGAAGTTTGAGGTGGGCCGTAGATTGCCTGTACTCATGTTCCGCATGCAGCATGCTATTCAGAAAATGTATGGCATACAGCATAGTGGAGAAAAAACGATGCTTTACAGTGCTGAAATGCTGACGTATTCGTGGCTGATGTTACTCGTAGGATGCCTGTTGTCACTCGTTGGCGATATGGGGCTGGGAGGTATGGTCGGTGGACTGGCGTTGGGTGTTGTGCTGCCCTTTGCACTCTACAAAGATCTTAACACGAAGGTGCAGCGAAGAGATCAGGACATACTCATGGAGTTACCGGAGCTGCTGAACCGAATTGTTCTGCTGGTTGGTGCAGGAGAAACGGTGCAACGCGCCATTGTACATTGTGTAGCCAGTCAGGAAGAACGGGATCATCCTCTATACAACGAGCTGCGAAGAACAGTTGGAGACTGGAACAACGGTTATTCGTTTCAACAATCCTTTGAACAGTTTAGCCGCCGCTGTGGTGTACAGGAAGTGACGATATTTACAACAACAGTACTGTTGAATTTCCGGCGAGGGGGAGGTGACTTTGTATTGGCGCTGCGGGATCTGTCACATGTGTTGTGGGAGAAACGCAAGGCCGTGAGTCGGGCAAAGGGAGAACAGGCTTCTTCCAAACTGGTATTTCCGATGGTACTGATCTTTTTTTCGATCGTGGTGATGATCGGAGCACCAGCTTTTATGATGATGAATATGTAGGAGGAATAGGGATGCTGGAATTGATGAAAAGCAAGGCAACTGCATTTTGGAAGGAAGAAGACGGGCTCGGTACACTGGAATTGATTCTGATTATTGGTGTAATTATCATTATTGCATTGATTTTTAAAGATCAAATTAAGGCATTAGTAGAAAGATTGTTGAAAAATGTTAGCAATAAAAGTAATGAGTTTTTTGAATAAAAATTTTAAAAAGGAAGAAGGGAGCTTCACCATTGAAGCCTCCCTGGTCTTCCCTGTTGTGTTGTTTATTCTCGTCCTGATTCTCTTTTTCTCCATGTACATGTATCAGAAGACATTTCTGAACCAGCATGCGTACGCATCTTCGGAACGTGCCGCCTACAGCTGGGACAACAGCTATAAACAGGCAATGACGGGTGAAGTTGTGGCTGGGAAGCATGACAATTTGTACTGGAGATTGACCGATGATCGATTGCTTGGAGCGCTGTTTGGCTGGGCGGGAGCGGATAATGAGATTATGGTTTCTGTGCCAGCAGGAGAAGGCGGAGGTCTATCGGAAAAGAAACTTTCCCAGGCTGCACAAGGCATGCCTTCCGGCATGAACGGAACCATTGATTATCAGAACTCACTGGTCCAGCGAAAAGTAACGACCAAGCTGGAGCAGGTGATTTCATTACCGCTGCCTTCTTTTTTATTTGATTCAGGTAACAGTGTACTCACGCATGGATCATCTACAGTTGTAGAACCAACGGAATTCATTCGAACGGTGGATCTGGTCCGTTATTATACAGCCAGGTTTAAAGGAAAGGGCGAAACCGCAGCCAGTACTGCCGCTGAAGCAGGACAGGTTGTGCAGCATTTTGGCAAAACCAAATGAGGAGGGAGGAGGAAGCGCTGTTCAGAAAAAAAGACGGTGAATCCGGAGCCGTAACCGTATTCTTGATCTTGATTTTGGCTGGAATCTTTATGTTTGTTTCCATTTTCATTGATTATGCACGTATTGCTGCTTTCAAAGTACAGGCAGAACGAATGACGCATGCAGCGATGAGATCAGTGATGTCAGCATATGATCCGTCCCTGCGGGAGTATGGGTTATTCGGCTATGGTGACAGCAGTGGTGAGGAAATCATGGCCAAGGTACTGAATGATAGTGTGAAGCCCTCAGCTGTGAAAGATGGTTTTCCAATTTTGGATATCCAATGGGATACCACTTCATTGAGCATGGAGCGTGAACTGGGAAGATACGATATTTTTAATCGTCAGATTCAGGAAGATATGAAATATCGAGCGCCGGTTGATTTTACCCTAGAAGTGGTCAATCGGTTTAAGCCGATGTCGGAAGAGATGAAAGAAGCTGCCCATACCGTGGATTTGCTCAAAAAATTGCAGAAGCTTTATGACAAACGTGAGGAATTGCTGGACGAAGCGATAGCCAATCAGACGGAATCTGCCGAAAAGCTGAAGAAACTGCCCACGCTGATCATGAATCCGCCTTCCTCTGCCATGTACGATGAGATGCTAAGAGAGACGCCAGAGACAGCTGCCGAAGCAGCAGCGCGTTATGCCGATTATTTGAACAAGAAACAAATGGATGAGGGACTGCCATTCAACCAGCAGCAGTACATTCTGGAGCTGGCCCGGTATAGGACAGGCGTAGGGAATGTGGCGACAGGCATAAGCATGATCATTCAGCCAGCATTGCAGGCACACCAGACAAAATTGGAGGAAGCCCAAGCCAAGATTGAAGAAGCGCGCAAAATCAATGAGGAAATGAAGCAGGTAATCGCTGAAGGGGAGAACCGTTCACAGAATGCCAGTTACGAAAAAGTAGGCAACTCATCGCTGCCTGGGACGAGCCCTCCGTCTACCGGATCGGGAAGTGAAGCCAAGAGTACACGCTCCCTTGCTTCGGAACTTGTAAGAGCCGACACACTTTTTGATCAGTTGAATGCACGTGTTCGTTCACAAAATTCGGATTTTACCAATGTCAGAAATGACAGTATGGAGCTTAATATCCAACTTCGCACTGTTACGGTAATGAGCGGTGTTCCCATTAAACCAGCGGTTAGGCAGGCTAGTCAGGTCACGGAACGATACATGGACACTTACGTGAGAAGTGGATCCTCCAATGTCATTTTTCAAAGCAAACAGCAGTTGGAGAGCGGTCGAGGATCCGATGCCCAGCGCAAAGCAAATGACAAGGAATCCAAAGGGAAGTTGAAGGATGTTAAACGCATATTATCACAGATTGAAAAGGGAAGCTCTGGATCAATGGAAGCTTTCAAACAGCTGGAAGAGTACTATAACGCCAACCTTTCCTTTAACGAGGCAAGCCGTGAGGAAGTCAAAAAGGCAGAGATTGCTGGTGACCCGTATGACTCCGGTGGGGATGCGATGACCGGGATGGACAGTCTGTTCGGCGGGATGTCCAACCTGCTGGATAGCCTTGGTGATGAATTGTTCCAGAATGAGTATGCGCTGGCGTATTTCAATTCAATGGATTTTGGACAGTTGTTGAGCTGGACCGAAGGTAGTGGAGATGCCGGTGAAGTGTTCAAACTGGAAAATCAGGAACTGGAGTATATCATATATGGTTTTCATAATCCTTCTGGTAACATTGCCGCTGCTTATGCGGAGATCTTTGGTATGCGTCTGGCTATTCGAACAGCAGAAGGGTTAATGGAGAACAGTAAGCTTGGGAATCCACTACTTGTATTGTCTGCGGCGATCTTATACGGAATTACAAACGCCATAGCAGATATGGTGAAATTGGCCAAAGAAGGAAGCGTGGAACTATCCAAGTATATCAAAGTCAAGCTTACCTACAGAGACCATCTTAGGCTGTTTCTGCTGATGCATAGCAACAATGAACGCAAAATGTCCAGAATGTTGGCTTTGATTCGAATGAATACCGGTGTGAATCCGGATGAGAAACAGACATATGCTTCGGGCAATATGCGCAGCAGTATCAAGCTGTGGTTTCTGCCAGGGGTCACCAAAAGCATAGGCGCTGTTATGGGCAGTGCAGACCAGGTGGAAGATGGGCGATTTTTCATTGATCGGAAGGCCGATTATTCCTACTAAGGTAATTTGGGTCGTTTCGGTGGAGGGATTATGGATAAGCAGCATCAGCAGCAAAAAAAATTGGCATGTTTACAGAATCGACTAACACAAATACGCAAAATGGAAAAGCTGAAATCCCGGCGTGAACAGAGACGTTTACCTGAAAAGGTATGTTCACCTGATAAGGTACATTCTCCAGAAAGGGAACAAGGTAGCATCGTTTTGGAAGCCTCATTGGTTTTGCCTGTGTTTTTGTTCTTTGTCATGTTCCTGATTTACATTGTACAGATGACATTGGTATCGACAGCGTTGCAGAGCACAGCAGGTGAAGCAGTGAAGCAATTATCTGCCCAAATATATCCGGTTTCCCTAGTATTCACGCCTTCTGATTCCGCTGGCAATGGAGGTTCGGAAGGTGGATGGAGAGTTCCTGAGTTTTCCCTGAAGGAATGGGCTGAAGAGTATGCCTCTTCGCTACCGGAGCCGTTAAGCGATTGGGTGCGTGCAGCCGCTGCAAGAGGTGAACAACCTTTACAGGAGATCAAAACATCCGTTCTAGAGACCGTTCTTGATCCGGCCGTAAAACCGCTGCTCAAGCCTTTTATTAATACTTCTGTGCTGGATGTAGAGCGTGTGCATGTTAACGGGATTTCCATACCTGATCTCAAAAATAAAACGAATCCTTACTTCCGGCTTGAATTGAGCTATGAATTGCCTGTTAAAGTTCCCTTTCTGGGAAAGTCATTACGCATTCAAGCGGCTGCAGCAGAACGGGTATGGATCGGAGATACCGGAGAAGGCTCCAATAGTAGTGGGGGAGAAGCTGATTCTGCAGGAGCAGCAATCGTGTTATCCAAGCCGGAGCCGGCATACATAGGCAATAATGCGACAATTAAGGTTAAAGTGGAGCCCGGAGCTACAGCAAATTTAACGATTTTTTACAAGTCCGGTGAAAGTTCAGCCAAGCATATCGGATGGGCGACTGCCGATGAACATGGTGTAATTGAGTGGAACTGGTTTGTTGGCACACGTACCACGGAGGGCACCTGGTCATTTGTTGTAGAGACAGCGGATGGTGCGAAGACGGTAACTGAGTTTAATGTGGCTTCCAGAAAATAATGAAGGGGATGATGGAGGTGGAATGGTTTTATTTGGCCTGTGGTCTATACGTAATTGCAGCTTTTGTTACAGACGTTCGTTCGATGAAAATCCCTAATCGTTTAACTATACCAGTTACTGCGGCGGGGTTTCTGGCTCATATCATTTCGGGAGGCTGGGAGGGATTTCTGTTCTCAGCAGTCGGATTCGCAGTTGGGTTCGGTGTGTTGCTTCTGATGTATATGATCGGGGCAGTAGGTGCGGGAGATGTGAAATGGTTTGGTGGAATGGGTGCATGGACGGGGCTGGCCTTTGGTGTTCATGTTATTATTTATTCCGTTTTGTATGCAGGGGCAATCGGCCTGGTCATTCTATTGTTCCGCAGGGATTCAGGGAAGCGAATTCGTGGTATGGCAGGGAATCTTGCGGGTTTCTTCATGCTGGGCTCGCTTAAGTTGGTTAACAAGGAAAAGACGTTGAAGTTTCCCTTTATGCTGGCCGTTTTGCCTGGATTCATCAGTGCCTATTTCTACATGACTTCATAAAAAAGTCTATAGGTGTGTAGAGTTTGGCTAATACCTTATTAACGGTAACGGAAAGAGAGGATTGGCATGTATGGATTAAAGAGAGATTTTATTCGAAATGGCGGGGCATTCATGGTTTTGGAGAAAGAGGAAGGATTGCGGATGGATGAACTGAGCCGCGTGCAGATGGGCATGTTGTCTTCCAATCAGATTCCAAGGCTTCTTCCTGTCCATATCCGGGAACTGGATCGAAATGTAACGCTGCATTATGACATTTCTGGGTACAAGATGTTGTCCCAGATGTTAAAGTCCGGAAAAATAGAGTTGCATGTGTTATATGGTCTGTTGTTTCAACTGGCGGACACCTTCACGGAATGCAGGCAATATATGCTGGACTCCCGTAAATTACAGATGCAGGAAGATTACATATTCATTGATGGTTCAATGGAACAGGGAGAACTTGGCATGGTATACATCCCGATTATGGATACGGTCGAGATAGACCCGACCCCTCAGCAATTCCGTGAACTCGTGATCAGGCTCATGGCCCATGTGCAGGAACTTCAGGGCGAAGGCATTCAGCGTGTCCTCCAGATGTGTGACAGCGAGCACTGGGATATCAGACGGTTGCGTGAGCTATTACTGGAATTATATGCGGATGAGCAGAGCGGTTCAGGCCATGCATCAGTTCTGTCCTCACGTGCTTCGTCCGGATCAGTAGACAGCAAGTTGGATCGTTCACCATTGGTGACGCCTGAGCGGGGAGATGAACTGCTTTCAAGTAGAACTGGCCAAAATCAGTATCGTCAATCCAATCGAAATAATGCTGCTGGGAAGCAGATGAATTCACGTCAGCTACCACAGAAGTCTGTGCCGGAGGAAGAGATTTCGCGCAACAACCATTTTTCGGGCTCTTCCGGAAAACATTCATCAGGAGACTCTTCATTCCATTCCAATGGTGCTAGAGATCCCTCTCAGCATCGAACGTTTGATTCTTTTCAGGGAGAGGTTTTGGAAGAGGAAGAGAAGTCGGGGTCCAAAGTGACCTATATCATTTTGGGCTGTATGGTAGCCATGGCGTTAATATGGAGATTTATTTATATGGAACAGCCCGGTCAGGCACAAATGATTCTATCTGCAGCATTGAGTGTTGCATTGCTTGGAGTTGCGGGTTGGGTATGGGTGACCAAGGGTAAATGGGCAAAATCGAAATCCAATCTGCAAGGCAAAAAGCTGGGGGAAGCAGAAAATGCGGATTTCACTGAAGATAAGGAATGGGAACAGCTGCGTAATGGACGTTTTCAGGTAGAGAGAATAACGGGCGGATTACAGAAGGAGTCATCCAATAAGCGCTCAGCCTTTTTTGGATTGGGCAGAGGAGGTATCAAGCAGAAAGAGAGCAAAGAAGAAATGTTTCAGGAAAGCTGGCGTTGGAATGTTTCGGATATGTCGGCCGAGGGCAGTGTTAAAGGACAAGGTTACACCAATCAGGAAAGTTTTGCTGACATGCACCATTCCCGGTTGGGGAACAATGATGTTTTTGAATCGGAGATACCACTTGTTCAGCATGTTGTCGAAGTCGCGGCTGAGACAGGAGACTTACCCCGTCATAATGCGGGAGCGGATGCAACGGTAAACTTGCAGAGCATGTCCCAAGGTGGCATTACAGGAGCAGGTCCAGTGGTTCCTTCTTTTTATCTTGAACGCAGATCAGCAACCGGAGACAAAAATGAACGGATGGATGTCCGAGGAGCATCGTTTGTCATTGGAAGATCAGCGGATATGGTTCAATGGGTTGATTCAACAACCGGCGTGTCCCGTGCTCATGTGGAATTGAGCCGGAACAAATCGGGCTATGTGATTAAGGACCTGGGTTCTGTGAATGGAACCATTCTTCAGGGCAATGTTCTTGCTCCATACAAAGAGTACCCACTTGAAGATGGGGACACCTTTACGTTGGCTGAGTCTGTTTACACGTATCGATCAGTCGGATAAGCCGCGGTGTTTCAAATCTTCAAGTGCTTTGGTTAATGTAGGGAACGTGAACTGGAATCCGTGATCCAGTGCTTTTTGCGGGATAACCCGCTGTCCTTGAAGAAGCACCACAGAAAGTTCTCCAACCAGTGCCTTGATCAGAACAGCTGGTACGGGAAACCAGTGTGGGCGATGATACACTTTGCCTACCGTGCGCCCAAATTCATCGTTGGTAACCGGGTTGGGTGAAGAGGCGTTTACCGGGCCAGAGATTTCTTTATTATGGATTGTAAAATCAATCAACCGTACAATATCCATAATATGAATCCAACTGGTCCACTGTTTACCACTTCCAACCCTGCCCCCAACGCCAAGCATATAGGGTAATTTCATTAATGGAAAAGCACCTCTTTTATGACCCAATACCAGGCTGACACGAATTTTTACGAGTCTCACATGTTTAATGGCTTCAGCAGCAACTTCCCATTGCTCCGAGACGCGGGAGGGGAAATTCATTGATTGTTGTGGACTGTTCTCATCAAATGTTTCTGTGGAAGAGGTTCCGTAGATTGCCATGGCAGATGCCTGAACGACCACCTCCGGCTTGTGCTCCAGTGAATCTATCAATCTAGCTACACGGGCTACGGTGGTTACTCTGGATTGAACGATCTCCAGCTTCGCTTTGGTTGTCCACCGTTGATTCAACGTTTCCCCGGCAAGGTTAACCAGGGCATCCATTCCTTCCAGCAAATGAGGCTGTTCCTCTACCTGTTCCCATGAAATATATGTAAGGTTGTGGCTAGGGTTATGTAAATCTGGAAGCTTACGTGTAATAACTTTCACATGATGTCCTGCCTGAAGCCAGTAATCCACGAGTGCCCCTCCGACAAAACCAGTACCTCCACAAATTGCAATCTTCATCTTTGACGTCCTCCTTGAAATTCTGCTGGAATGTGATGTGTATTCTCCGATCAACAAACAGCCCCGGATGGTAAGTGCTGCCTGCTGGGAATGGCTTACCTCACGGGGCATGTTGGCCGATATGTAACTGATATAGTGACGCTTCATTGATTGAAAGTAGTACTTCTATTTATTCATCAAATGTTTATAAGGCGAATAGTCAATTTGGTTTTTCTCCAGAAATTTCACCAGAAATTTATTATCCCGCTTCGGTGTGGCGATGATGTATCCTTTAATGCAATGATCTCTGGATACTTCAGACGCATTGTCTTCAACCGCAATTTTACCGATCTCAGCAGCAATAGAATGCTTGGCAATATCGCGAAATGGTCCAGGCACAGGCTCCACAAGCTGGTCCAAAAAAGATTTTGCTTCATCGGTCCACAAGTGGCGGCTGGCTTCCACCCAATAATTCTGCCAATCGAGCTTGGATTTTCCGTCTGCCTTTGGCAGCACTTTCAGAAACTTGCGCATCATAAAAAATCCGCCAACACACATGCTTCCAAGTAAAACAAATGTCCAGAATGCCATCGTATTCATAAACCAATTGCTGGGGGAACTGCTGGTCAACGTCAAAGCGAAGAAGCCGAAAATCATTGCGGAGTCACCTCGGTTCATTGATTTCCACGGAAAGACGGAATCCGCCCGCCCATGTTCCAAATATCAGCTGTAAAAAATAGCCTGTACCCCGAATTATAGCGCATTTCTAGATTTATTTCGATAATCGCGTTAGAATAAGGGATAATTCAGAAAAAGGGGGATCAATGATGCTGAAAATCGGCTCCCATGTGTCCTTTTCGGACAAGGGATTATTAAGTGCAACGAAGGAAGCGGCTTCGTACGGTTCCAGTTCGTTTATGATATATACGGGTGCACCGCAAAATACCCGTCGCAAGCCTATTGAGTCCATGTTTATTGAGGAAGGCAAGCTTGCCATGCAAGAAGGCGGGATGGAAGATATCGTTGTCCATGCGCCATACATTATTAACCTCGGTTCCTACAAAGAAAACACGTATGAGCTCGCAGTAAGTTTCCTTCAGGAAGAGATTCGCCGTACACATGCGATTGGTGTCAAAAATATCGTGCTGCATCCCGGCGCATTTACGGACAAGGATGCTCACTATGGCATCGGACGTATCGCTGAAGGTTTGAATGAAGTGCTGGACGGTGTAAAAGAGACGGATGTAAATATCGCTCTGGAAACGATGGCTGGCAAAGGAACTGAAATGGGCCGCAGCTTTGAAGAGATCGCTCAGATCATGGAGAAGGTTACACACAATGAACGTCTTACGGTATGTATGGACACATGTCACATTCATGACGCAGGTTATGATATCGTGAACGACCTGGATGGTGTTCTTGAACAATTTGATCGTACGGTAGGGCTTGACCGCATTGCCGTAATGCATATTAATGATAGTAAGAACGCTGTGGGTGCGCATAAGGACCGTCATACTCCGATTGGCTCCGGCTGGATAGGTTTTGAGGCGATTAACCGTATCGTGCATCACGAGGCCCTTCAGGGCCGTCCGTTTATTCTGGAGACGCCTTGGATTGGGAAGGAAGCCAAAACACAGCGTCCAATGTATGAAGTGGAGATCGCGCTGCTGCGCGGGGATGTCGCTGGTCGATTCGGTCCGGAATTCCTGACAGAAGTGGAACAATTGCATCACTTCTTCCAAGGAAAAGAGATTGAGTCCCGTTCGTATGTTCTGGATATCTGGACATTGCTCAAAAATGATGCCAAAGCCAAAAAAGCCGATCCGCGTGAGCCTTTGGAACGTCTGTATGACCTTGTGGCTGAAGCTGCACTTTTCCCGCATTTGAGTGAAGAACAACTGAATCATCGTTTGATTGCCTGGCTAGCAGGAAAAGAAATTTTTGTCACGGCCTAGTTGAAGGAGGAAGAATAACCCGATGGAGATTCACGCTAAACAAGTACGTCCTGATGTAAAAAACCGCGCCGATCGGGCGCGGATGCTTATTTCCTGTCCGGATGGACCCGGAATTGTTGCCGCAGTATCGCATTTCCTGCACCAGCATGGTGCAAACATTGTACAGTCGGACCAGTACACCATGGACCCGGCTGGCGGTATGTTTTTCATGCGGATCGAATTCGATCTACCGCAGTTATCATTGAACCTGCCCAAACTGGAAGCGGATTTTGCAGAAGTCGCAGGTCGTTTCAAAATGGATTGGAGTCTTTCTGCGGTTAGCCGCAAGAAGAAACTTGCCATCTTTGTATCCAAGGAAGACCACTGTCTGGTCGAGCTGTTATGGCAATGGCAGGCTGGCGACCTGGATGCAGATATCGCGCTTGTCGTGAGCAATCATCTGGACATGAAGGATTATGTGGAGTCATTTGGCATTCCTTATCATCATATTCCGGTTACAGCAGATACGAAGAAGGATGCGGAACAACGTCAGCTCGACGTCATTGGCGATGATATCGATGTGATTATCCTTGCACGTTACATGCAGATTATCTCCCCAATGTTCATTGAGCATTTCCGCAACCGGATCATTAACATTCATCATTCGTTCCTGCCAGCCTTTGTTGGTGGTAAGCCGTATGCCCAAGCGTACAACCGCGGTGTGAAAATTATCGGTGCAACAGCTCACTATGTTACGGAAGAACTGGATGGCGGACCGATCATTGAACAGGATGTACAGCGTGTCAGCCACGGGGATGATGTAAGTGAACTTAAACGGATTGGACGTACCATTGAGCGTGTAGTTCTTGCTCGCGCTGTCAAATGGCATGTCGAAGATCGTGTTCTGGTTCATGAGAATAAAACGGTTGTATTTTAAGCTGATGCTTTAATACTGTGCAAGGTTGATTCGAAACGATATAATTTCTATTTCTGTCCAAAGAAAAGGCGAATTCCCTAGTCATGTTTGAAAGGGAACTCGCCTTTTTTGGTATGCTGCCAGATCTGTCCGCATATCCCTATTGCCGTACCAAACAACAGATGGCCTGCCAGCCAGTATAGTATCGCTTTCCCATCGTACAGATCGGGCACGCGATTAGACAACTGAGATAGCGGAATATACAGGAGGGAAGAGAGGACGCCGATCAAAATACCTTTGAACATTGGATGCCCCGAACGCTGAACCCACCATATGTAGAACGTGCCAATGACTATGGATACGACAAGATGTAGGGCAAATTCGATGTATTCGGGGAATGTTGACGGAAGCCATGGAACAAAATCGATATTCAATAGCAGGGTGTAAACCTTCTCATCGGTGGAAGCCTCAATGGCTTTTAAAAAGAATCCAAGCACAAATCCGGAAAAGATGCCTGTTAAAATCCCGCATTTCCAGGGTAATATGTGCTTTAACGATTGTATTGGCTTCGTGACTGGTGGCTTCGCAAAATGATGTGGCATGTGTTAATCTCCCCTTCATTTTGAAGTACAACCTGATGTATACCATAGTCTGAATGCTGACCGGATTAAGGACCATTATATGCAAAAACAACTTTGAAATCTAAAAAGAGTATGGTTTTCCGGTTAAAGGTTATACTTCATGCGATGGATTTGCGAGGATCAACGAGCTGGAACCTAAGTTGAAATGCACTGTACAGAGCGTTTTCTTTCCTGCTGGAAACAAATCCCTCGTCACAATCAGCCGAATTTTCCCGATCTTCTAAAAGAAGGTTATGGAAAAGCTTCACGCCAAGTGATACAATACAAAAGTGAATAAGTCAAAATGAAACACTCAAGCGGATTCACTTATTGTGAAATTCGGTTTACTTGTATGATGAGAGGGATTCGCTTGCGCAACCCGACTTATCTAAAGACATGAGGAGGACAAACCATGACTGACAAGAACGAAGCGATTCAAAAGGAAGAGAACAATACGATCGACAACCTGTCGATCACAACCGTACGTACACTGGCGATTGATGCAATCGAGAAGGCAAATTCCGGTCACCCGGGAATGCCTATGGGCTCCGCTCCAATGGGGTACCAACTTTTTGCAAAAACGATGACACATAACCCGGACCACCCAACTTGGGTTAACCGGGACCGTTTTGTGCTGTCTGCAGGACATGGTTCCATGTTGCTGTACAGCTTGCTGCACCTGAGCGGCTACGATCTTCCTATGGAAGAATTGAAACAATTCCGCCAATGGGGAAGCAAAACTCCGGGTCACCCGGAATTCGGACATACTGCAGGCGTTGATGCAACGACTGGCCCACTGGGTCAAGGGATTGCAATGGCTGTAGGTATGGCGATGGCTGAAGCTCAACTGGGCGCAACATACAACAAAGATAAATTCAACGTAATCGACCACTATACTTATGCAATCTGTGGTGACGGTGACTTGATGGAAGGCGTATCCCATGAATCAGCTTCCCTGGCTGGACGTTTGCACCTGGGCAAATTGATCATGTTGTTCGACTCCAATGACATCACTTTGGATGGTAAATTGAATCTGTCTTCTTCCGAAAGCATTGCAAAGCGTTTTGAAGCTTATGGCTGGCAAGTGCTGCGCGTTGAAGATGGTAACGATCTGCCTGCAATCCAAAAAGCAATTGAGGAAGGTCAAGCAGATACGCTTCGTCCTACACTGATTGAAGTTAAAACTGTAATTGGTTACGGTAGCCCGAACAAACAAGGTAAAGGCGGCCACGGCGGTACTCACGGATCTCCACTGGGTGCAGACGAAGCCAAACTAACTAAAGAGTTTTACAAATGGGTTTACGAGGAAGATTTCCACGTTCCAACTGAAGTCCGCGAACACTTTGCACAAGTGAAAGATCGTGGTATCTCTGCAAACAAAGCATGGGACGAGAAATTTGCTGAGTACAAAAAAGCTTTCCCTGAGCTGGCAGCTCAATTTGAAACGGCAATCAATGGCGACCTTCCAGAAGGTTGGGATCGCGATCTGCCTAAATATGCAGCAACAGACAAAGCTGTATCCACTCGTGTAGCATCCGGTAATGCACTGAACGGTCTGGCGCATAACGTACCTAACCTGACAGGCGGATCTGCCGACTTGGAAAGCTCCACAATGACTCACCTGAACAATCTGGAGAACTTCACGCCTGAAGATTACTCCGGTCGCAACATCTACTTCGGTATCCGTGAATTCGGTATGGCTGGAGCAATGAACGGTATGGCACTGCACAGTGGTGTGAAAGTATTCGGAGGTACATTCTTCGTATTTACAGACTATCTGCGTCCAGCTGTTCGTCTGGCTGCCCTGATGGGTCTGCCTGTAACGTACGTCCTGACTCACGACAGTATCGCTGTTGGTGAAGACGGTCCTACCCACGAACCAATCGAGCAATTGGCATCCCTGCGTATCATTCCTAACCTGACGGTTATTCGTCCGGCTGACGGTAATGAAACTTCCGCAGCATGGGCTTATGCGCTTGAGAATAAGAGCAACCCGGTTGCACTCGTACTCACTCGTCAAAACCTGCCGATTCTGGAAGGTACTGTTGAAGGTTCCCGTGAGAACGTAAAACGTGGTGCATATGTTGTCTCTGACGCAAAAGATGGCAAAGCTGTTGCTCAAATCATTGCAACAGGTTCCGAAGTGCAATTGGCTGTTAAAGCTCAAGCAGCACTTGCTGAACAAGGCATCCAAGTTCGTGTAATCAGCATGCCGAGCTGGGATCTGTTCGAGAAACAGGACAAAGCATACAAAGAATCCGTCCTGCTTCCGGATGTTAAAGCTCGTCTGGCGATTGAAATGGCTCACCCAATGGGCTGGGAAAAATATGTCGGCGATCAAGGCGACATTCTCGGAATCAACACATTTGGTGCATCCGCGCCTGGCGACCGTGTGATCCAGGAGTATGGTTTCACTGTGGATAACGTGGTTAGCCGCGTGAATGCATTGCTGTAATAGCTTCATAAGCGCTGCAATGAATGGGATGAGCTCAAGCTGCGAGTCCTGTCCAGGCGGCAAGTGATTTCCGACAGATGAAGGGCGGGCAACCGTCCTGATCTGTTTTGCCTTTTGTTTTCATTAACTTCAGGGGGAGCGGGTACGCATGTCACAGTTTGATCAAGTCAGTGTAGTAAAAGAGGCCAACATTTATTATGGAGGTCAGGTAACCAGCAGAACAGTTATTTTGGGGGATGGCAGCAAGGTGACTCTGGGCATTATGCTACCAGGCAGTTATGAGTTCGGTACGGATTCCCGCGAGATTATGGAGATTCTGTCCGGCGACCTGAGCGTATTGCTTCCCGGAGAAGAAGATTGGCAAGAGATTCAAGGTCAAGCTACGTTCCACGTGCCTGCCGAATCCAAATTCAAACTGGAGATACGCAGCGTTACCGACTACTGCTGTTCGTACCCGGCGGAATAACACAAAAGGGTAACCGGAACCGCAACATGCGGATTCGGTTTACCCTTTTTGCTTCTTGAACTTTAACGACAAAGTTCGGGCTGCAAGCTTGTCAGTCCCGAGGATTTGCAGTATCCTTAGGCTAAGTTGTTTAGAATGGAAAACGGAAAAAAATATGCTACCGATATCAGGAGGTTTTATAGATCATGGCAAAAAAAGTGAAGTTTGACTACAGCACTGCCCTGCAATTCGTCAATCAGCATGAAGTGGACTATTTCGCTGAACCGATTCGTTTGGCTCACGAGCAGCTCCACAACGGAACGGGAACAGGATCGGATTATCTGGGCTGGATTGACCTGCCTACCGCTTATGACAAAGAAGAGTTTTCACGTATCCAAAAAGCGGCTGCCAAAATTCAAAGCGATTCTGAAGTATTGATTGTTATAGGTATCGGTGGATCATACCTTGGTGCTCGTGCAGCGATTGAGATGCTGACGCACTCTTTCTACAACAATCTGCCTAAAGATAAACGCAAAACGCCTGAAATCTATTTTGCTGGAAACAACATCAGCTCCACGTATGTAACTCATTTGCTGGATCTGATTGAAGGCAAAGACTTCTCCGTTAACGTTATCTCCAAATCCGGTACAACAACAGAGCCAGCGATTGCTTTCCGTATCTTCCGTGCTGCACTGGAGAAAAAATACGGTAAAGAAGAAGCTCGCAAACGTATCTACGCAACAACAGACAAAGAGCGCGGTGCACTGAAAAAACTGGCGAATGAAGAAGGCTATGAATCCTTCATTATCCCGGATGATGTAGGTGGACGTTACTCCGTTCTGACGGCTGTAGGTTTGCTGCCAATCGCAGCAGCTGGCATCAGCATCGAAGAAATGATGCAAGGTGCGGCGGATGCTTCCAAAGAATACAGCAACCCGAACGTAGCCGAGAACGAAGCGTATCAATATGCAGCTGTTCGTAACGCATTGTATCGTAAAGGTAAAGGAACAGAAATTCTCGTGAACTACGAGCCATCCCTGCACTTTGTATCCGAGTGGTGGAAACAGCTGTACGGAGAGAGTGAAGGTAAAGACTATAAAGGTATCTATCCTGCATCCGTTGATTTCTCGACTGACTTGCACTCCATGGGTCAATTCATTCAAGAGGGCAGCCGGAACATCTTCGAAACCGTGATTCAGGTTGCTGAAGTATCGGAGCATATCTCCATCGAAGCTGATCCGGATGATCTGGATGGCCTGAATTTCCTGGAAGGTAAAACGATGGACTTTGTTAACAAAAAAGCATTCCAAGGAACACTGCTTGCACACACAGATGGCCAAGTGCCAAACCTGATTGTGAACATTCCGGATATGTCTCCATATTCTTTCGGATATCTGGTATACTTCTTTGAAAAAGCATGCGGCATTAGTGGTTACCTGCTCGGCGTCAATCCATTTGACCAACCAGGTGTGGAAGCTTACAAGAAAAATATGTTCGCTTTGCTGGGCAAACCAGGTTTTGAAGAAGAGAAAGCAGCACTGGAAGCGAGACTTTCCGAATAACTCTTCGGTCTGCTCATATAGTTAAATAAAGTAATGTAATTACATGGGGAGTCATTGTGAAGCAATGATTCCCAATGTTTAAACCAAGGCAGTTCGTCCACGTCCGCGTGGGGAACTGCTTTCTTGTAAAATGGATCAAATTGGAAAGTTGGATAGGGATGATTGAACGTTACCGTACGGTTCGAGGACCGGGCCATCTGGAAATTGTAATCAAAAAGTCGCGATTTATAGGTCATATTATGCCGGTCACGACGGAAGAGGAAGCCAACGCTTTTATTGATGAAATCAAGAAAAAACATTGGAATGCGACTCATAACTGCTCCGCGTATGTGATTGGTGAGCGGGATGAGATCCAGAAGCAATCCGATGATGGCGAACCTAGCGGAACTGCCGGGAAACCGATTCTTGAAGTGATCAAAAATCAGCAATTGAAAAATGTGGCTATTGTGGTTACACGTTACTTTGGAGGAATCATGCTTGGAGCAGGTGGGTTGATTCGCGCTTATACGGATGGAGCAGTTGCAGCCATTGAGGCGGGGAAAGCCATCACCAAAGTACTGCATCGTGAAGTATTTGTTGAACTGGATTACACATGGCTGGGCAAAGTGGAAAATGAATTAAGGAGCCGGGAAGTCCGTACAGGTGAAACTGGATTCACCGATAAGGTTACGTTGACTTGTCTTCCGCCGGATAGTGAAACCGAGGCATTTGTAGCCTGGATCACAGATTTGACGCAAGGGCAATCCCGGATCACGGAGGGACAGCGGCTTTATTTTATTGAAGGGGAATAAAATATATGGCTAGAAGAGCAGTCGAACAGGAGTTGTCGAGGGAGCGGATACTGGAGGCGGCGAGGCATCTTTTTATTACCAAAGGATACCGCGCCATTTCGATGCGAAGCATCGGCCAGCATCTGGGCTATAGTCATGGGTCGCTGTATTATCATTTTAAGGAAAAGGCAGAGCTGTTCTATGCCATCGTGGTTGAAGATTTCAATCATCTGGGGCATTTGCTGCTGCAAGCCATGGTCAGGCCAGTCGTGGGCGGCGTGAGCAAGGTAGAACATATCATGATGGAGTTTATCCGGTTTGGTCTGGAGAACCCGTATCAGTACGAGATCATGTTCATGATTCGGGATGAAGAATTACTATCATATTGTCGTACGGAACAAGGAAGATGCTTTGAATTGTTTGCCTCCATTATTCGGCAATACATGAATGAAGAGGGTTGTACGGAAGAAGATATTCAATGTGTACCACGTACGCTTTTTTTATCCATGCATGGATTCATATCGTATTATATTCAGGACCGTTTGACCTTTGCAGAGATTGAGTCGGCTGCATTGTCTCATGTCAAAGTGCTTTGTCGCAATCTCCAACACCAGCCTGGCGTCCAATAAGGCGCTTTTGTCGCACTCCTATACTTCAGGGCGGTGATTTGTCATAACATTAATTCTTTATAACGTTGTCTTGCGAAAGTTTTTTCGTAAAGAAGACCAAGACAGGCGGATCACATCCTGAAATAGGGTGGACCGCCTGTTTTTGTTTCTAACCTTCCATAAGTTTAAGAAAATATTCCCGCTGACGTGGGCCATCGAATTCGCAAAAATAAATCCCCTGCCATCTGCCAAGCAGTAATCTGCCCTCATGTATAATCACCGTCTGTGAGGGTCCGGTTGTGATTGATTTCAGGTGAGAAGCCGTATTCCCCTCCGCATGCCGATATTCAGGATGCTCCCAAGGAAAGACTTCGTTCAGGCGAAGAAGTACGTCATGCTTGACGTCGGGGTCTGCATTTTCATTAATGGCAATGCCTGCTGTTGTATGTGGACAATAAATCAATACAGTTCCATGCTGCATACCACTGTCACGGACGACCTGCTCTACCTCCCGCGTAATATCTTTCATTTCATCCCGTCGGGATGTTGATACATTTTTTGTATATAACATGCTACACCACTCCTTTTGTCTCAAATTTGTCCCCTAAATTGTACCTTAACCACTACGTTCCAAACAAACCACCTATGGAAGCTGGAATCAAGAATAAGCGAGAGATAAAAGCTTTCTGTTAAAAATGCTGCTTCCGAAGCATATGCTTTGCCGTTATCAACGCATTTAAAATTTGATAAAGGGTCAAAGAGATTTGGGATAACAGCGATCGGAAGGTCGTTCTGGCCGCGTAGTATGAATGTGTTTTTTAGGAAATCCATCTCATATAAGCCCCGATTTATTCAATAAAAGCATTGACGATTAGCACTGCAAACTGGTAAAGTATCAGATAAGCAAAAACCAAGTAGACTAATGGGAATAATGTTAAAGTAATAAAATCCAACTTAGGAAAAAGGTTGTATGAAAACAGGGAGACTGCCGACCGGACATAGAACCGGAGGCTGGGAGGGAATGCAGCAATGAATACCGTTCTTCGTCACAAGGGATGGACTTGGGGATTCCGCAGTACCGTATTGTTATATTTTATCGTACTCATTGTACTTCCAATCATCGGTGTGTACGTCAATTCCTTCTCTGAAGGATGGAGCAACTTTATCCAGAGCATTATGGACCCGATCGCATGGAAAGCTGTGTTATTAACTATCCGGCTGGCCGTTATAGCCACCGTGATTAATGTCGTTCTGGGAACCATGATCGCCTGGGTGCTGACACGTTATCGATTTTTTGGAAGGTCATTCCTGAACAGTCTGGTAGATCTTCCTTTCGCACTGCCAACAGCTGTTGGTGGACTGATGATCATGCTGCTCCTGGGTCCGGTCAGTGCCATTGGGAAACTGGCGGAATCCATGGGGTTTGAAATTGTATTTCACCAGCCTGCAATTGTGATCGCGATGACCTTTGTTACGTTTCCTTTTGTTATTCGTGCGGTGCAGCCTTTACTCGAAGAGATCGATCCTTCGGAGGAAGAAGCATCCTACACGATGGGTGCGTCGAAGGCGCGCACGTTCAGGCAGGTCATTCTTCCGTCCATGGCTCCGGGCATGATTAGTGGTGGGATGCTGGCATTCTCCAGAGCACTGGCCGAATTTGGGGCTGTTGTGCTGGTGGCAGGCAATATTCCGGGAAGAACATTGACGGCTTCCGTATTTATTTACGGCGAGATCGAAAGTGACAATCCAACCGGGGCCGCTGCCGTATCCGTACTGCTCTTAACACTCTCGTTCCTGATCCTCTGGCTGATTAATCTGGTGCAGATGCGGGGGAGAAGACGATGAGGCGACTATTAATCGGACTGACGTTTGCGGTGTTTGTTGTACTGCTGATCATCCCGCTTGGACGTATTTTTATTGGTGCATTTGAAGACGGTGCAGGAGGATTCCTGAAAGGGCTGCTGCGTCCTGAAGCGCTGCATGCCTTGATGATGACAGGGCTTGTTGTACTTGTCGTCACGCTGCTAAATACATTGTTTGGCGTTATGATGGCCATTTATCTGGTTCGGGCCGGATGGCTGAGTGATCGGGTGAAAGGACTGCTGAACAGCATCGTGGATCTGCCCTATGCTGTATCACCAGTCATTGGCGGATTGATGATTGTGTTGCTGCTCGGTCCCAACAGCATTATGGGTGCTTTTTTTGAAGGGATTGGATTCAATGTGGTGTATGCCTTCCCGGGCATGGTCATTGCAACGTTGTTTGTCACATTTCCGCTGATGGTCCGAGAGGTGATGCCTGTCCTGCAGGAGCTTGGATCTCAGCAGGAAGAAGCTGCGTCCACGCTTGGTGCATACGGCTGGAGAACGTTCTGGAGTGTTACTTGGCCATCAATTCGCTGGGCAGTTGTGTACGGTCTTGTGTTGACGGTTGCCCGCTCGCTAGGGGAGTTCGGTGCAGTGCTGGTTGTATCGGGTAACATTATGAACAAAACGCAGACGGCAACAACGCTTGTATATCAGGATGTTGAGAATTTTAACGTAGCTGCCGCAAATGGTGTGGCATTGGTACTGGTTACCTTTTCTGTCGGACTGCTGCTTATGATGGAATGGGCCAAGAAGCGAAAGGAAGTGCATTGAGATGCATGTGGAAGTCCGTGATCTGAACAAACATTTCGGTGATTTTCATGCGGTAAAAGATGTCTCGTTCGATATTGCCAAAGGCCATCTGATCGGATTGCTGGGACCCAGCGGAGGTGGGAAAACATCCATTCTGCGTATGCTGGCGGGTCTGGAGAATCCGGGTTCCGGAGAGATTCGCTTTCATGGGAAAGTCGTAAACCATCTGCCTCCGCAAGAGCGGGGAATCGGATTTGTATTTCAGAACTATGCCTTGTTCAAACATATGACGGTATTTGATAATATCGCCTTTGGACTCAAGGTCAAAAAGACACCCAAAGCCCAGATCCGTGATCGGGTTATGGAGCTTGTGGAATTAACAGGGCTGAAAGGTTTCGAACAGCGTTATCCGCATCAGTTGTCTGGAGGACAGCGTCAGCGTGTCGCTTTTGCCAGAGCGTTGGCCCCGGAGCCGCAGCTGCTGCTGCTGGATGAACCGTTTGCCGCCATTGATGCCAAGATCCGTCAGGAGCTGCGTTCATGGCTCAGAGAGCTGATTGAGCGGGTGGGCATCACTTCGATTTTTGTAACCCATGACCAGGATGAGGCGATTGAAGTTGCCGATGAAATCATGATTATCAGCCAAGGACGGTTGGAGCAGAAGGGCACGCCATGGGATATATACAAGAACCCGGAGACCCCTTTTGTCGCCACATTTATCGGGGAATCTACCGTTGTGGAGGATGCTTCACAGCTTAAGGGCTTCGAACATGCAGTGGAAGGGGAGCGCACACGTGCGCTGATCCGGCCGGAGTATATCGAGATCGGTTTGAAAAATGAGTTCAGCATGTTGTCTGCTACTGAAAAGGGTATCGTCAAACACCTTCATTTCCGCGGAAGTGAATGGATGGTGGAAGTGGAAGTTGAGGGCCATAAACTCATTACGTATCGTTCCCTGGAGAAAACAACCTTGCAAGTCGGTCAGCAGATCCGGGTACTTGTGCATCGGGCATATCTGTTCAATGATTCCGATAGCTGGGTTGTGGAGAACCGATTGAAGGAAGACCCAATGCCGGTCATCATCTGATCAGAAGAACGTGAATCATTCAAGGCATGATCTAGAATTTTGGAGAGAGGTGCTGCCCATGCAGACGAGGAAGAAGAAAAACACACCTTTATATGTTGTCCTCATGCTTCTGCTCGTCTGCATGACCGTCGGATGCAGCAAGCAAGAGGATGCGAGCGAACAGAGCGGGCTATCGGCCGACCAATCCAATACGCTGGTTATCGGTGCTTACAGTGTAGCCAAAGACGCTGTTGGAGAGCTGCTACCCAAATTCAAGGAGGAATGGAAAGCCAAGACGGGGCACACCGTTAACTTTCAGGAATCCTATGAAGCTTCCGGCACACAAGCAAGAGCCATCGTTGGGGGATTCGAAGCCGATGTTGCGCTTTTGGCGATGGAAAGTGATATCGATAAGCTGGTCAAAGCCGATCTGGTCAGCTCCAATTGGAAGCAGGCACCGAATGATGGCATGATCACTCGTTCGATTGTTGTTCTCGGCACAAGAACAGGCAACCCGCTTGGGATTCGTGATTTTGAAGATTTGACCAAGCCGGGGGTTAAGGTGCTCTATCCTAATCCGAAGACGTCGGGCGGAGCCCAATGGGATATTAACGCCATCTACGGTGCAGGGTTGAAGCTATCCGAGGAGCAAGGCAAGAAAGATCCCGCCGTGGCTAAAGGCTTTTTGGAAAAAGTACATGAGAACGTCGAGTCACTGGATAAGAGTGGTCGATCCTCCATGGCGGCTTTCGAATATGGTGTGGGGGATGTAATCGTCACGTATGAGAATGAATTGCTTGCCCGGATTGCCAAGGGTGTACATTATGACATCGTGGTTCCCAAAAATACGATCCTGATTGAAAATCCGGCGGTTGTTGTAGACCAATATGCGGATAAGCATGGCAATCGTGAATTGGCGGAGGCCTTTGTAGCGTATCTGCGTACGCCGGAAGCACAGCGCATTTTTGCCAAGCACGGTTTCCGTTCGGTAGACCCTGAAGTGTTTGCAGAGACGAAATCCTCGTTCCCAACGCCTGAAGGTCTGTTCGATATTAACTACCTCGGTGGATGGGATAAAGTGCGCAGTACACTGTACTCCAAACGAGGCGTATGGTACCAGGTGTTGGCTGGATTATAAACGATACAACGATCACTCGGTTATTGAATTTCAACGATAAAATGATGACCCAAACCTTCATTTCACGATACAAAGTGAGCTGGAGGTTTTTTGCATTTATAGACTAAGATGTTATTTCATTTAAACCCGATAGGTTAAGTTGGAAAAAATCGTTGCAATTTGTCGAATCCTTGCCTATACTATCTAAAAGAACGTTAAATTACAGCGAGGGGAAATATCATAATGAAATCAAAAAAAATGTGGCTGTCATTGATGCTGGTTCTGGTCGTAGCGATCATGAGTGCATGTGGAAGCAGCGGTGACGCAACAAATTCTTCGTCTAATACCGGAGAAAACACAGCAACTACAGATGATGGTCAACCGAAAGACGGCGGCAGCATCATTATTGCTGTTCAGGATGACCCTAAAGTGATGAATCCGATTTATGCGGGTGACCGTGTAACGTTGACGATTGATCAATCCTTATATGCTCCACTGTTCAATGTGAATGATGGCAAAAAAACGTATGTGCTCGCAGACAGCGACAGCTTTTCTGATGATCATCTGACGTATACGTTGAAGTTGAAAGACGGCCTGAAATGGCATGACGGACAGCCTTTGACAGCGGATGATATCGTGTTCACAATGGATAGCATTCTGGATGAGAAACAGCATAGTTCTTCCCGCAGTCAGTATGTTTTTGATGGCAAACCGGTGAAAGTAACCAAGATCGATGACCTGACGGTGGAATTTAAATTGCCGGAAGTGTCAGCTGCTTTTGAAGGAGCATTGGTTTCTTTCTATCCAATTCCCAAACACATTTTTGAAGGCGAAGCCGATATTGAGAAAAGCGATAAAAATAACAACCCGATCGGTTCCGGTCCGTTCAAGTTCAAGGAATACCGTCCGGGCGAATACGTAACACTGGAACGTTTTGATGATTACTTTGCAGGCAAAGCTCATCTGGATAGTGTGACGTATCGTGTAGCGAAAGATCCAAATGCAGCGAACCTGGCTTTGCAAAATGGCGAAATTCAAATGCGTATGGTCGACACACAGGATTACAACAAATTGAATGACACAGGCAAATTCAACATGCTGACTTACCCGGAAGGCCGCTTGCAATACATGGTGTTCAACCTGAACGTGCCTTCGATGCAAAAGAAAGAAGTTCGTCAAGCCATTGCATATGCTTTGGATAAAAATGAACTGATTACCGCTTCGTATTCCTCAGCTGATTTTGCTGAACCGGCTCCGTCGATTCTGACACCGGACACGTTGTACCAAACGGATGATGTCGAGAAGTACGACTACAACCTGGAAAAAGCAAAACAATTGCTGGCTGATGCAGGCGTAAGCAACCTGAAGTTGCGTCTGGCTTACACAAACACCAACAAACCACAAACAAGCCAAGCGCTGTACATTCAGCAAAAGCTGAAAGACGTTGGTATTGAAGTGGAATTGCTGCCGATGGATGGAACGGCGTATGGTAACCGTACACTGGACATGAACAATACAGACTTCGAATTGTCCTTTGGCGGTTATATCATGGGTTATGAGCCAGATGCGTATAAATCTCTCTTCCTGAGTGATGCGGCATACAACTACTCGCATTACAAAAATGCTGATTTCGACAAGCTGTGGAGTGAAGCAGCCGTTGAGATTGACGAAACCAAACGTGGTGATTTGTACAAACAAATCCAACAAACCGTAGCAAACGAAATGACGGTATACCCAATCGCCTACACGAAAGCTGTAGTGGCTGTGGATAACACATACGGCGGCGTTGAAGATGCAAATCCGAAACCAGTCGTGATGCTTGAAGATCTGTCTAAAATCTTTAAAAAATAATCATATAGAATGAACGTATTGTTTGAACCTTTGAGATTCACAAAGAACGTAGAGGGCAGAAATAACCTGAAGAAGCAAAGCGTTCGCCTAAAAGCTTTCTGAAAGAAAGCTGCATCGGAAGCATACGCTATCCCCGGATTTTCCCTTTTTATAAAGGAATCAAAGAAATCTGGGGGTAACAGCGATCGGAAGGTTGTTCTGTCATCGGAGTGGCCAATGTGAATCCTTGGTTCAATCCACATGCGTTCATTCTATATAACAAGCCAATAACGCCGGCCGCGAGGCCGGCGTTGATTCGGAGGTGCCCATGTGAACAACTATATTGTCCGAAGGATCGCACAAGCGATCCCTCTTCTTTTTGTAATCTCCATCGTATCGTTCACCTTGATCAAGCTGGCGCCAGGCGATCCGGTGCTTTCCTTTGTTACCCCAAATATGGGGGCAGAAGATGTGGAGCGTATACGGCAAAATCTTGGGCTGGATCAGCCGATGTATGTGCAATATGTCGTATGGCTCAAAAATGTACTGTCTGGTGATCTGGGTTATTCACTGGTGAACCATCGCCCGGTTGCCGAAATGATTATTGAACGATTGCCCGCTACCTTTGGATTAATGGGAGCATCGCTATTATTATCTTTACTGATTTCCATTCCGCTCAGCATGATTGCAGGTTCGCGTCAGAACAGCCTGTTTGACCGCGGACTCAGCCTGATCTCGTATATCGGGATATCGATTCCAAGCTTCTGGTTCGGCATGATGCTCATCTATTTCTTTGCCGTAGAACTGCACTGGTTGCCCAGCATGGGTATGCGAACGGTAGGTATGGACTCGGCATGGGATATTATCAAACACGGCATTCTGCCATGCACTGTGTTGACCTTCATGAACGTGTCTGTATACATGCGCTATATTCGTTCGAATACGATCAGTCAATTGGAAGAGGACTATGTTCAGATTCAGTATGCATATGGTGCAACCAAGGGAACGGTACTGCTTCGTCATGTGCTGAAAAATGTACTGCTGCCCGTAATCACCATTCTGGGCATGTCTTTGCCGGAGCTGATTGCGGGAGCATTTATTACGGAGTCCGTTTTCTCGTGGCCGGGAATGGGATCTCTCGGGATTTCAGCCGTTCACGGCCTGGATTACCCAATTATTATGGGCATTACGATGATGTCCTCTGTGCTGCTGGTTGTCGGAAACCTGGTAGCTGATATTTTATATGGCGTGGTAGATCCACGAATCAAGACAACGGGGTGAGACAAGAATGAATTCAATGCGCTGGCGTAATTTACGGACGCAGTTCCGGCAGCAGAAACTGGGCCTTGCGGCTGTCATCATATTGGGCATCTTTGTGCTCGCATCCCTGTTTGCATTTCTGTCTCCACATGATCCGAATGAAATTGTGGTCATGGAGCGGCTTCAACAGCCGAGTGCAGATCACTGGTTTGGTACGGATGATTACGGACGGGATTATTTGGCCCGGGCGTTGTACGGGGGACGGGTGTCTCTCGCCGTAGGTTTCCTGTCGATGGCAATCGCGGTTATTGTAGGTACACTTGTAGGTACGGTTAGTGGTTATTTTGGCGGCTGGGTGGATAACACGTTGATGCGTATTGTTGATGTGCTCATGTCGATTCCATCCTTCTTCCTGATGTTAATCCTGAACGCCTATCTGAAGCCGGGGATCGGTACGATTATTGTCATTATCGGGGTGTTAAGCTGGATGAACATTGCCCGGATTGTCAGGGCAGAAGCGATGTCGGTCAAGCAGCGGGAATATGTACTTTATGCGCGTGTATCGGGTCAGAAGCCGGGCCGGATTATTATGAAACACATCATTCCCAACGTTATGCCCACCATTATTGTGGCTGCCACAATCAACATCGCAAGTGCGATTCTGATGGAATCGTCGCTAAGCTTCCTCGGACTGGGTGTCAAACAGCCGAACTCCTCTTGGGGCAGCATGTTGAACGATGCGCAGGGCTTTATTAGTGAAGCGCCGTATATGGCGATCTTCCCGGGACTGTTTATTTTGCTGACGGTGCTGTCGTTTAACTTCCTCGGGGACGTGTTCCGCGTAGCCTTCGAGCCGAAAGCGAACAAGCGATAGAGGATTTTTTACTGCCAACAGTTTTTGAAATATAGAAGTTGAGTTTTCATTTACACATAGATTTATGACAACCCATATCATGTACACAGCGGGGTGAATACAACAATGACAGATTTATTATCGGTCAAACAACTGAAAACGTCTTTTGCAACCCGGGAAGGTGAGGTACAGTCCGTTCGGGGTGTGAGTTTTACGTTAAATGAAGGCGAAGTGGTTGGACTGGTCGGCGAGTCCGGCAGCGGCAAAAGTGTAACCGCACGTTCGCTGATCCGACTGATCCAGCCGCCGGGCCACATTACGGATGGTCAGATTCTGTTCCGTGGAGAGGATTTGCTGACCAAGTCAGACAAGGAACTGCGCAAAATCCGGGGCAACCGCATTTCGATGATTTTCCAGGACCCAATGACATCACTTAATCCAGTGGTTCGCGTAGGCAAACAGATGACAGAGGTCATTCGTCGCCACCGAAAAATGGACAAGTCGGCTGCACGCAAGGAAGCAATTGAACTGCTGCGACAAGTGGGCATTCCATCTCCGGAAGAACGGATTGACCAATATCCACATGAATTCAGCGGAGGCATGAGACAGCGGGTAATGATCGCCATGGCCTTGTCCTGCAAACCGGAGTTATTGATCGCTGATGAACCGACGACAGCCCTGGATGTGACCATTCAGGCACAGATCTTGCAGCTGATGCAGGAACTGAAAGAATCCACGCAGACATCCATTCTGATGATTACGCATGACCTTGGTGTCGTTGCTCAGGTCTGTACCCGTGTGATTGTGATGTACGGCGGACTCATTATGGAAGAAGGGCCTGTGGAACGTATTTTCGCTCGTCCGCAGCATCCGTATACGCAGGGGTTGCTGCGTTCCATTCCGAAACCGGGTGAGGAAGGTGGACGCCAGCGACTGGCAACCATTGAAGGTACACCGCCCAATCTGCTTCATCCGCCAACCGGGTGCCCGTTTATGGAACGCTGCCCGCACGCCATGGAGGTATGCAAGCAGATGCCTGCGTACACCGAGACTGCGCCCGGTCATAGAGCGCTATGCTGGTTGCTGGACGATCAGGGTCGGGAACAGCATCAAGTACAAGCAGATGCAGCGTCAGAGGAGGTGGAGAAATGAGTTCAGGAATAGATCAGCGTGAAGTACTGCTGGACGTGCGTGGATTGAAAAAACACTTTCCGGTCCGTGGTGCTGGCAAAAGCAAAGACGTCGTGAAAGCCGTGGATAACGTCAGTTTTCATATTCACAAGGGAGAGACATTTGGGCTGGTTGGAGAATCTGGCTGTGGTAAATCAACGACTGGACGCAGCATTGTGAGACTCTTTGATGTAACGGACGGAAGCATTATGTTTGGCGGACAGGATGTTGCCAAGATGAATGAACGCCAGTTGAAGCCGTTTCGCAAACGAATGCAGACGATATTCCAGGACCCTTATTCTTCACTGAATCCGGGAATGAATGTCCTGCAGATTATTAGTGAGCCGATGGAAATTCATAATTATGCTTCCAAGGCAGAAATGAAGGGACGAGCGCTTGACCTCATGAACCGTGTTGGCCTGAAACCAGAACACGCGGAGCGTTATCCGCATGAATTCAGTGGCGGGCAGCGTCAACGGATCAGTATTGCACGTGCATTGTCGGTGAACCCGGAGTTTATTTTATGTGACGAGCCCTTGTCCGCCCTGGATGTATCTGTACAGGCACAGGTGGTCAATATGCTTGAAGATTTGCAGGCAGAGATGGGGCTGACTTATTTGTTTATTGCCCATGATCTGTCGATGGTACGCCACATTTCGAACCGGATCGGTGTGATGTATCGCGGCAAACTGGTGGAAGTTGCACCAACAGAAGAACTGTACCGTAATCCGGTACATCCTTACACCCAGGCACTACTTGCGGCAATTCCTGTTCCTGATCCAAGCGTTCGGAACGTGGCGCCGCCGATCTATAGCGGAGATACGGATCCTTCCGCCAGGGGACGGGATGAAGAACCGGAGTGGATGGAAGTTTCGCCAGGACACTTTGTATCCGGATATCGGGACAGGATATAATGGATTAGGAATATGTTGACAGGAAGGTGTGAGTTGGATGAGTGCTGAGTTGAAGTTATCCCAAAATACAGCTATTCGGTTGGAGCAAGCCCGTGGCAAAGGCATGTCAGATGCAGCCTTGTTAGAAGCAATACAGGCCAAAGATGTTGCTGCCTTTGATGCCGTGTCTGAGGAGCACTACAGATATGATGATTTTTTCTCCTATGCGGATGAGCATGGCGAGAATCTGGAAGGTGCGGTCAAAGACGGTTACCGGATTACCTTTAACACTCGTGGTGGTCTGGGGATATATTTGGAGAAGGCCTTTGGATTACAGCTGGAGAAAGACTTTACTGTTGGTGAAGGCATTGTAACCGGGTTGAAATTAAAACCGGAGCAGGCAGATATGCTGGCAAAACGGCTTGCCTCGAATTGGGTCATTACCGAATCGAAGGAAGTGCCTGAGGGTCAGGAATTGACATTGAAGCTGAGGGCTTTCGTTTAGTTCATAGCGAATCAACATATAGGAAGTCTGACTGCGAAATGTCAGATGACAGGCTGTCCCGTTTGCAGTGAATAGCTGCGGCGGGATGGTCTTTTTTTTGCAAAAACAGAGGTGGGAGATTACAATCTACATATCATTATTCGGATGGAACATGAATTTGGCGTGTATTGCTTCCGGGATGGAGAGGGGACTTTCATAATGAATCAGCTAACATTTCTGGGAACAGGGGATGCGATGGGTGTCCCGCGGGTGTATTGTGATTGCGCCGTCTGCACAGAAGCCCGGCTTACCGGGATGAACCGCCGCAGACGTTCTGCCGTTTTGATCCATGGAGATGGCGATCATGAACCTTTCATGATGGATTGCGGACCAGACTGGAGATCACAGATGGAAGACCAGGGGATGCGGATGGTGCAGACACTGCTGATCACTCATGCGCATTTTGATCATATTGGAGGTTTGCCCGAATGGGCAGATGCGTGTCGCTGGTTGGGTGTAAAAGGGAAGTTGTATGCACCACGTGAGGTGATCGCGACCATCCAGAGTCAATTTCCATGGCTCGGTCATCATATGAATTTTCTGGAAACGGATGCGGATATCGAGCTCGGTGGATGGAAGGTGCACTCCTGGAAAGTTTGCCACGGCAAAAACGGTTATTCCTATGCGTATCGGCTTGAACGAGAAGAGTATAGCTGGGCGTATTGCTCCGATGCCATTGATCTGAAGGCTTCGGAGAAGCAGCCACTATACGGGCTGGATCTGCTGATACTCGGCACGAGCTTTGTCCATGAGCTTGCGGAATTCTCCACACGCTCGGTGTACGATATGATTGAGGCACAGGAGCTGCTGCAGGATTTAAAGCCGGGTCAGACTTATTTTACCCATATGTCTCACGACGTGGATGTACGCCAGAATTATGACCTGGATCCGAAGATTACGCTGGCACTTACCGGTCTGAAGGTGAAGTTGGGAGAATAGGACAGGAATGCTAAAAATAAATTCAGAAGAGCGTATCCTTTGCCGGAGGTTCTTCGTTTACATAGTGTAAGGCCATTATAACAAGTGAATTGAAGCAAGATCAATCAGGAACCAACAAAGGGGGGCCCCAAACATGGCCTTTGTGAAGTCCGTGGATTGCAGAATCAACAGACCACATGACGATAAACAAGTCGAACCATACAGCCATTTCGGTGTTCAAACCGGATATACGTTAGAGCAAACAATGGAAACGGTGCTGCCGAACCTGCTGAGTACGTTGTACGCCTACTGCATGTCATTGACGGGTTCAGTCTGGGAGACTGAGGACCTGGTTCAGGATACATGTGTTAAAGCACTAACCTTTGCCTCTACCCGAAGAACGGGAATGACAGAGGACATGAACTGGGAAGCCTATCTCATCCGTGTTGCTCGCAACACCTGGATTGACGCCATACGGAAGCGTGAGAAATGGGCAAGCAAATTGGAAAGCATGAAGCCGTTGATGCAAGAATTTGAGGAAGAAGGGCGATTCGAGGAAATCGAGTCCGCTGTACAGATCCTTGTGGATGAACTGCCACCGTGGCAGCGAGCGATATATATACTACGCGATTTAATGGGATACACGACGGTAGAGACTGCTGAACTGTTGGACACGACGGAAGGCGCGGTCAAAGCTGCCCTGAGTCGTGCCCGTGCTACCTTTGCCAAATTGAGGCACAGACTGAGCGAAACGGATGCTGATCAGACAAATCGATTGGAAGAACATCAGCAAAATCGGGATGAACTGCGCAGTTATTTACTGGCGTTCCGCAGCGGGGATACAGCCCGTTTAATTGATCTATGCCTGAATCAGACCGATGATCCGATGGCTGTGGCGGGAACGATTTTGCAGCAGACTCTGCCGTCTCAATCGATGCAGCCAGTGATGTACAGTTATTCAAGCTCCGGTACGAATTCCATGTCGTATGGGGGAGGATATACGGTCAGCATGGTTGCGTAAACCGGGGAGGCAAAATGCATGAACGTAGTACCTTATGTTGTTGAACAGACAGCCCGCGGAGAGCGGAGCTATGACATTTATTCCCGTTTGCTGAAAGATCGGATTATTATGGTATCCGGGGAGATTGAGGATCAGATGGCCAATGCCATTGTGGCCCAGTTGTTATTTTTGACCGCAGAGGACCCGGAGAAGGATATCCAGATGTACATTAACAGTCCAGGTGGTTCCGTGACTGCTGGATTCTCCATCTATGACACGATGCAATTCGTGAAACCGGACATTTCGACGATCTGCACTGGTATGGCAGCCAGCTTTGGGACGATCCTGCTGGTTGGCGGAACAAAAGGGAAACGGCTGGCGTTGCCAAACAGTGAAATCATGATTCACCAGCCGCTTGGCGGAACACGGGGGCAGGCCTCGGATATGTTAATTCACGCCAACCGGATTATCCAGCACCGTCAGCGCCTCAACAAGCTGCTTGCCGATCATACGGGACAGCCGATGGAGCGAATTGAAAAGGATACCGACAGAGATTATTTCCTGACTGCGGCAGAAGCTGTGGAGTATGGATTGGTGGATAAGGTTATATCCAGTACGTAGGGTTCGTTAGTGCTTGGAGCGGTCGGATGAAAAATGGTATCTATCCTTATGTGTAATCAGGTTAACCAGTAATTAATGGTTAACCTTTTTTTATGTCTTTTTAGAACGGGGAGCCGGGAGAACGAGGTTTCTTTAGGGCATATGTGTAATCGTATGGAGATGAGTGAAATAATTATTGACCTTATGTATGTATAGTGTGTATATTGTATATATACACTATATTTGTGATGAATGATGACTATGAGGTGAGGTAACATTAGAATCCTAATATCCAATGCATCGAGCGATCCAATCTACATACAGATCCTGACCCAGATTAGACAGAGCATCTTAAGCGGGGAGCTGGTTGCGGGAGAGAGTCTTCCCTCAATAAGGCAACTTGCGAAGGATCTGCAGGTTAGTGTGATTACAACCAAACGTGTTTATGAAGAGCTGGAGAAAGAAAAACTGATTGATTCCGTCATAGGTAAAGGTTGTTTTGTCTCTGGGGCTAATCAGGAGTTTATTCGGGAACAGCGACTGAAACGAATCGAAGAGAAAATGCTTGATATCCTTCGTGAGGGCAAAGAAGTGGGCATGAGTGCCCAAGATGTAATCCGGCATTTTACGATGTTAGTGGAGGAGGAACACATATAATGAATGCAATTGAATTGCGCAACCTATCGAAAAAGTACCCCTTATTCAAGCTGGATCAGATATCATTGGATGTAAAACAAGGTTATATTACCGGGCTTATCGGCCCGAATGGGGCGGGGAAAAGCACACTGATCAACCTGATCACCGGTTTGATTCGTCCGGACTCCGGGAGCATCAAAACATTGGGAAAAGAGATGCCTGCTCAGGAAGTTAACGTTAAAGAACGCATTGGCATTGTTTCAGATGAATGTTTCTATTATGAGCATCTTACGATACGTGAAATGAAAAATATGATAGCCCCCTTTTACAAGAAATGGGACGAACAGCAATTTACCAGCTACCTGGAGCAGTTCGAATTGTCTCCCAAAAAGAAGATTCAAGAACTGTCCAAAGGCATGAAAATAAAATTTTCACTGGCTGTTGCTTTATCTCATGAAGCTGAGCTGCTTATCATGGATGAGCCGACATCCGGGCTTGATCCTGTGTTTCGTAGAGAACTGCTTGACCTGCTTGCAGATGTAATACAGGACGAAACCAGATCCATTATTTTCTCCACTCATATTACGACCGATTTGGAGCGTATAGCAGACTATATTGCATTTATCCATAAAGGAAAGCTTGTCTTTAATGAAGCAAAAGATGATGTGCTTGAGAGATATACGATTGTAAAGGGGGACATGAAGTTGCTTGATGCAGACACCCGAAGGCAATTTGTGGGAATCCGTGAGACAGTGGTTGGTTTTGAAGGCTTGGCAGATCACAGGGCGGAGGCAGAGCGCTTATTCGGTAGTCACGCTCTTTTACACAGACCATCTCTTGAAGACCTTATCTATTTTACGGCCAAGGGGGAACGGCATCATGCTTAACTTGCTTCGCAAAGATTATATCGCTTTAAAAAGCTCGCTATGGGTGATTCTTTTTTATTTTGTTGTATTCAGTGTCGCATTTATCCCGACAGTGGAAATGTCGATATATTTTGTAGGAATCTATACCGCCTTCGGTTCAATTATGCTTGCAACCATGAACGATATCAAAAACCATAATCATAAATTTCTTGTCACGCTACCGCTTAGCCGCAGAAATATTGTGCAAGCGAAGTATCTGTCTGCCGTTCTCTATACGCTTTTTGGAGTTTTCGCTTCGTCTGGCGCTCACTGGCTGGTTAACTTCCTTTTCCCCGAACTGAACAAGCCCGACTTTTCGGTACTGGACATCCTGATTTCGGTTGGAATGGTGCTGGTTTTAATTTCGATCTATATGCCTCTTTTTTACGCTCTTAGTAAAAAGGGAGCCGGAATAATTAATGCGGTATTTATGATCGTTCTCATTATTCTAGCGCAACCTGTTGCCTCACTCATGAGTATGGCAGGAGAGAACGGAATGGGTCGTGCTTCGGTTTATGTTTTTGTTTCAGTTTGCATTCTTCTGTTGTTCATTGCCTCCTATTTTGTAACGGTTCGCCTGTTTGCAAGGAAGGACCTATAGGAGGCATGAATAAGGAGTTCTATAAGAAACATCAACTAATCTCCCAGTCGAGAACAGCAGCAGCTAAAAAAGTCGCCATGTGGCGACTTTTTTGTGTTACGGAAGATGTGGTATCTTCGCAACCTGCCAGACAAGGTATTCGTTAATCTGCAATTACGGATTTTTTGAAAAAGGATTAGTTTCCATGTTCAGCCAGCGTAATCAGCCTGCTCATACCTTCCCGGATTTGCTGCTCGTGAGCATAGGAGAAGGAGAGACGCAGCTTGCGACTGGCGTTTGCATCCGAAGGATCGAATACCGTTCCTGGCACAAAAGCGACAGAATGCTCCATGCATCGATGAAGTAAGCGCCCCGTATCTACTCCTTCCGGAAGCTCCACCCAAATATTGAGCCCGCCTTCAGGCCGGGTCCAGATCCAGTTTGTTTCTTGCAGGCACTGTTCCATGACTTCCATCCGCAGTTGGATGGCTGTCCGGAGTTTGGACAGGTGCTGGTGCATGCGTGGAGACTGGAAATAACGGAGGAAAAGCTTCTGATTCAGCAGAGGTGATCCGTTATCTGTCAGAGCTTTTACGGCCTGTAATCCCGGCATGAATCGCTGGCGACACATGATGGCTGCAATTCGCAGCCCGGGCACGACATATTTGCTATAACTGCGAATGTAGAGGGTATGCCCTGTCGTGTCGTATGTGAAGATCGGCGCAGGAGGTTTTTCCTTGAAATAGATATCATAGGTACTGTCATCCTCTACCAGAAAACATCCGTACTGTTCCGCCAGTTCAGGCAAGTGTTTGCGCTGTTCTGCTGGAATATTAATCCCGGTTGGATTCTGGAAGGTAGGTGTCATGTAGAACACACGCGGTTTCTCAGTCTTCATCAGATGCTCGATCTGTTCCAGATCATAACCCTCCGGGTGAATGTCGGTGAAAATCAGCCTTGCTCCCTGCTTACGGAAAATTTCCATCGCAGGGCCATATGTTGGTCTCTCCATGAGCACACGGTCACCGGGTCTGACGAGGCTTCGGGAGATTACATCAATGGCCTGCTGTGCACCGGAAGTAATCAGCACTTCATCGGCCGAGAGGTAGAAGCGTTCCCTCATCGTCAGATGGCTTGCCAAAGCAGTACGCAGCTCCAGATCTCCCTGAATCGTGGAATATGTGCCCAGCAGACGGGGATATAAATCCAGTAAATCTCGCATCAGTTCTCCCCAATATCGGTTGGGCAGCAGGGCGGGGTCGATCAATGATTTGGAAAATTGGTATTCCGCTTCAAGGGACTGCACGCGGGCAAGTGAATCCCAATGCAGCCAAGCGGACACAGCCGGGTCATCGGCCTGATCGGTTACAGGAGAAGGGTCGGCAGGACTGACGAAATAGCCTGACTTGTCCTTGACGTAAACGTTCCCGCGCTCCTTTAATTCCTGATAAGCTTTGAAAACGGTTAGACGGTGTACACCGAGCAGCTCGGACAGGCTTCGTACGGACGGCAGTTTCTCATGTTCCTTCCACTCTCCGGCCTCAATCCGTACAACCAGATAATGTACTACTTGCTCATATAGTTTCAGGCTGTTATCTGTCATTAACACGGCTTTGCCCACCCGGCTCACGCTCCTTTTGAACTCTATTGTAACAGCAAATGAGAACTAACTGTTCTGTTTTATTTATTCTGTTCTGTAGACGGTGCTATATGATGGAGAACAGATGAAGGAGGGGCTAGCATGGTTGCAGTAGCATTTACCGTAATGTGTCTTATTTTTGGAACAACGTTTCTAGCGATTAAAATTGGCGTGGAGGCAGGCATGCCGCCTTTTCTATCGGCCGGACTACGCTTTATCATTGCAGGTGCTCTAATGTTTGCATGGATGTGGATGAAAGGAAAAGTGAACCTTTCTTTACTATGGCGGAAAGAGATGCTTTTGACGGGGGCGGGACTGACATTTGGTACGTTTGCGACCTTATATTGGGCTGAACAATATGTGAGCTCGGGTGTTGGTGCGATTCTGTCCGCAACAGGGCCACTGATGATTATGGTGATGCAGACAGCGCTGTTGCGTCAAAAAACGTCTGCACGCATGATTGCGGGATGCCTGATCGGTTTTGCCGGGGTTATCCTCGTTGTATTGCCAGGTGTATCTATTGGTGGTAATTCCTTGTGGCTATGGGGCTGTATTGCCGTATTGGTGGGTGAAGTCTGTTATTCGGCAGGTGCGTTGTACTCCAAAAAGGTCATTAACCAGTTTAAGGAGGCTAGTCCTGTAGCGATCAATGCAGTGCAAATGATGTACGGAGGTTTGCTGTTATCCGGTCTTTCGGGGGTGACGGAATCATGGAACACTACTGGACTGGATTGGATGCCAGCGGTATCTTCCCTGATCTATCTGACGGTAATCGGTTCGATGGTCGGGCACAGCTTGTTTTATTGGATTATGTCTCGTACTAATCCGTTGTTCCCGGCGACCTGGTTATACATTTCGCCACCGATTGCAGTGGGCCTGGGTGCGGTACTCTACAATGAACATGTAAGCTGGATTACATGGTTTGGCGTTGCGTTGATCGTTTCTGGTTTGCTGGCGATGAATGAGAAGGTGGTGGTCTGGCTTAAAAAGGGAAAACGTACAACTTCATTGGGTCAGACCAATATGCTTTAGGTCAAAAACTCTTCAGCTACGCATTTATAATGTCGTAATCGAAGAGTTATTTTCTTTGTATTCAATAAAATATATATCGGGATCTCCAGGATATGTTATAGTGTAAAATGGATTTAACTTAGGAGAGGAGAGTATTATTGAGAGTTATCAGTAGTTATAGAAGCAGATTAGAAATAATATAGATTTTCTAAGATTCATTTAGAAAGAGTAGGAGAGATTTAATTAAATTGGAGGCATTATGGAAGAAGAAATACATATGATTTCATATTTGGTGGGCATTGCACCTTTTTTGATTTTTCTGGTTTTCACAATGTATCATCGTTTTTTAGCTTTTTTTGTACTGTTTTTTCTTTGGGGAGGATTGTTCTATCTAGGGATCAGACTAGATTTGGACACCGATTTGGCGACTCAATTTGTTCCAAGTATACTCGGGAGTATCTTTGGTCATATTTGGGGTTTCATGGCTGGGGAAATGGAGGATAGTGGGCAGAGGCGAGCTGAAAAGCGAGAGCAGCGGGAACGAGCGGTTCGTGCTTTGGAACGAATGGCGAACAAAAAGTAGTTGATCTACATTTTAATAACGCATGTTCTGAAGCGCTGAATAGAAAAACAACCCGGAATCCACAATCTATTGTGGTTCCGGGCTGTTCTGTTTCTGAGGCAATTACTCCGCGTTCAGTACAAACTTCTCAATAACCTGCTTCACGCCGTCTTCGTTATTGCTCGCAGTAATGTAATCTGCCAGCTCTTTCAGAGCAGGGATGGCATTCCCCATCGCTACACCAAGACCAGCAACTTCCAGCATCTCATGGTCATTCCAGGAATCCCCGATGGCAATGCACTCGCTCAATTGGTGACCGAAGTGATCTGCCAGGAACGTTAGTGCATGGCCTTTCGTTCCCTCGCGGTGCATGATTTCAAGGAAGTATGGCTTGGATTTGGTAATGTGTACTTCAGGTCCGAGCAGTTCACGCAGGGCAACCGCAACCTCGTCGAGGTAATCCGGCTCATCGATGATGAGCAGTTTCGGTGTTTTTTGCTCGATGACTTTGATGAAGTCAGGCTCGATGTGATATTGCGTTCCATTCAGCTTGGCGTAGTCACGCAGTTTGTCGTTTTCTTCACGGGCATACAGCTTGTCGTCAATATACGTTTGCAGGTGCAAATTATGCTCCAGGCAGTAGTCGTACAATTTGCGGGAAGCATCCTGTGGAACGTAGCGCTCGTAGAGTACTTTTTCGTCCAGCAAGTTTTTCACCAAAGCACCTTGATATGTAATGATTGGCACGTTCAGCTTTGTTTGGCGAGCGAGCGCTTGGGCTGAAGCATAAGCACGTCCCGTTGCCAAAGTTACAACGACACCATGAGCTACCGCTTGTTCCAGGGCAGTCTGTGTTGCAGGCGTTACTTCCTTGTTGTCGTTGATCAGGGTATCATCAATATCGATTGCGATTAATTTGTAGGTCATCTGTGTTTCTCTCCTTTTTTATCTGTATCTATAATAACGAACGAAAAAATAAGTTTTACACGAGGCCACTCCGAATACAGATTCATCTTTCGATCGCTGTTATCCCCGGATTTTTTTGATTCCATTCCCCCAAGGAGAAATCCGTTGATAAAGGCGAACGCTTCGCTTCTCCCGATGAATTCTGTCTTCTCCGTTAACGTGTAAACAAAGACTTCGTTCTAAAACTATGCTTACATTTAAATCTTACTCCTCCAGGAAAACAAGGCCGATAAAGTCTTCCAGCTCAAGGTTGCCGAAGTAATGTTTTACATCCAGACCTTCAAGAGCAATACGCACCTCGGATTCCTCGTAACGCTTGCCACGCAGCATGTCTTCAATATCTGCTACATCGCCTACGCCGAAGAAGTCACCAAAGATCTTGATGTCCTCAATGTGTCCATCTTTGATATTCATGCGCAGATCAATGATCCCGACAGGGAATTTGCGGGTATGCTTCACATTGCTTTCCGGAGAAAGCCCGTAGTTCCAGTCCCAGTTGCTATAACGCTCGGCGGAGATTTCCTTGATTTTGTCCCAATCTGTCTCCGTGAGTTCATATTGAGGAACGTCCTGTGGCTCCATACGGAAAATATGACGCAGCAGCTCGTCCCGGAATTGTTCGATGGTCAGATTGCTGTCAATCAGATCCCGAATGTTCGCAACACGACTGCGCACGGATTTGGTACTCTTGGACTTGAACTTCTCCGGGTTCACGTTAAGCGAAGCCTGAACATGATCCAGGTTCAGGTTGAACATCAACGTACCGTGACTGAACATGCGTCCGCGTGTTGAGAATTGGGCGTTGCCCGAAATTTTCTTTTCTCCGACTTGCAGATCATTGCGACCCGTCAACTCAGCGTTCACACCAAGCTCTTGCAGAGCCTCCACCACGGGCTGCGTGAATTTGCGGAAGTTATGGAAGGATTGCCCGTCATCCTTGGTAATAAAGCTGAAATTGAGGTTGCCCAGATCGTGATAAACGGCTCCGCCTCCCGAAAGGCGACGTACGACTTGAACACCGTTATCCTGAACATACTCCATGTTGATTTCTTCAATGGTGTTCTGGTGTTTTCCGATAATAATGGACGGGCGGTTGATGTAAAACAGCAAATAGCTGTCATCCATCGGCAGATGCTTCAGAATGTATTCCTCAATGGCGAGGTTTACAGAAGGATCTGTAATGCCCTGGTTATCAACAAACAGCATGGTCATTCCTCCATTAATGTATGTGAGGGATGCATATCCCTTATGTAGTAATACGTTACGGAATCGAAATTCCTTCTCTATTGTAAACGAATTGTCGATGGGACACAAAGGAATATGAAGCCACAAAGGGCATGAACAGCCAAAACAGGATTGACCCCTGCCCGCCAAGCCATCCATAATAAAAAAGACATGCAGAAAGGATGACGGACAGGATGACCGGTTTAATTGAAGTTTTCGGACATGGCGGTGATGTGGAGACTGCCGCAGCACGTTTTGGAGGGAATGCTGCTGATTTCCTCGATTTTAGCGCAAATATTAATCCGCTGGGTCCACCTCGGGAAGTGCTGGAGGCTCTGGAGCAAGGATTACATACGGTACTTCGTTACCCCGATCCGGGCCATCGGGCGCTCAAAATGCTGCTCAGTGACCGACTGGGTTTAACCCCAGATTACATATCCGTGGGCAACGGGGCGGCGGAAAGCATGGCTCTAATCCTGCTTGGACTTGCGCCGCGTAGAGTAGGTACGGTAGAGCCCGGTTTTTCGGAGTACAGTGCCTTATCCAGACAATTTGGAGCAGAAGTCCATCATGTTCGAGGGCGGGAAGAACTGGACTGGCGAGCAGAACCGAAGGATATCGAAAATCTGATGGAACGGGTGGACTTGCTTTTTCTTGGACAGCCCAACAACCCCAATGGGGTACAGTATCCGCTGGAAGTCCTGCAACAGCTTGCCCGTAAAGCGGAAATCACAGGCACGATCCTGGTGATTGATGAAGCGTTCATCGACTTTATTCCTGAATCCCAGCGGCAATCGCTTGCGCCCAGACTGAACGAGTATCCGCAGGTGATCATCATTCGCTCGATGACCAAGTTTTATGCGATTCCAGGCTTACGTCTGGGTTATGCGATGGGTCGACCCGAACTGATTACTGCCATGACAGAGAAACAAGTGACCTGGAGTGTGAATGGGCTGGCGCTGATTGCAGGTGAAGCCTGTCTGCGCAGCGGGGAGAGTTTTGAACAGGAGACACTGACACTGGTATCACACGAGCGGGAGAGATTAACGGCAGGGCTGGAGGGCTATGGGTGTAATGTGACGCGAGGGGAAGCGAACTTTATATTAGCCGCTCTGCCAGAGCCGTGGACAGCGACATCCATGCAGGCTGCTCTCGGTGAACGCGGTATACTGATCCGAAGCTGCGCGATGTATCCTAGACTTGGGGAACGACATGTACGCTTTGCGGTCAAGGACGCGGAGGCTAACGGACGTTTGTTGGAAACATTGAGAAATGTAATTGGGCTTGATGAGATAACAGAATTAGAGGAAGGGGGGAAGAGCGATGGCACTGCCATTTTATAACGTCTATAAACCACACACCGGTGATCAAGCAGACCAACGTGAATACAGATCCTCAGTGTGGCCGGGATTAAGCATCTCTGCACATGAACGGCATATTAAAGCGTCAAGCCCCTCTGTTGTAAAAGCACTTTCCAGTGCCGTGTATGGGGGTGGCATGATTGAACTGGACCGTATATTCAACATCTATGTGGACAGACATTATCGCTGTGACGATCCCCCGCGAGATATTGCCGATCTGTTGAGTGAATGGCAAGAGCAGCAGGATCAATGTGCCGGACTTCTGACTGCAGTTCGTTTGGAGCACACAGCCATCCAGGAATATGAAAGCGATGAGTTCGGATTACTCTGCTGTACGACAGCAGGGGTATCCAACGCTGCGCGGGCAGGTTCTGCAAGAACCGTGTTTAATACTGCGGGGAAGAAGATGGGGAATGAGGCTGTGTCTCAGAAACGTGGGGAGAGTTCGGTTTCAAGCTACACTCCCGGTACGATTAATATCATGTTGTGGATGAATGGACATATGACCGCTGGAGCAATGGTGAATGCCATTCAGACGGCGGTAGAAGCAAAAGCCGCTGCGCTGGTTGATTTCGGTGTGGTAGATTCGGAAAATGGTCTGACCGCGACCGGAACAACAACAGATGCCATCGTACTTGCAGTAAATCAGGCGGACGAGAACAAACCGCTGATCCGTTATGCCGGGACAGCAACGACAATGGGGGCAGCCATCGGCCGGCTGGTGTATGACACGATAACGGAAAGCCTGCAAGCCGCGCAGGAGTGGAAAGAGAGGAATAACAAGCCATGACATCACTGCTGCATCAATGGGCTTCCTGGCCGATCTGGACGGGAATGGCAGGCGCCTGGATTATTATTGGGGCATATCTGCTGGATCGTTGCATCGGAGATCCACGCTGGATACCTCATCCCGTGATTGGCATGGGAAAGGCCATCTCTGCACTGGAGCGGGCGATAAGATCGCGGGTGGTCTCAAACCGGGCACTCAGAAGGGCAGGCGTGTTATTTCCCGTTTTGATTGCAGGGGGAGCTTTTGCGGTAACCTGGGCATTGGTGTATGTGCTGGGTCTCATTCATCCTGTCGTCGCGATTGTGGCAGAAGTCGTGCTGATCGCAACCACCATTGCCTCCAAAGGTTTGAAAGACGCAGGTATGGAAGTCTACCGCCATCTGAGTCAACAGGATTGGCCTGCGGCGAGACGTTCACTGGGTATGATTGTGGGACGTGATACGGCCCATCTGGATGAACCGGAGATTGTGCGGGGAACGGTGGAGACGGTTGCAGAGAATATCGTGGATGCCATCGTCTCACCACTGTTCTATGCCCTGATTGGTGGTGCACCGCTGGCCATGGCCTATCGGGCCGTGAATACACTGGATTCCATGGTGGGTTATAAAAATGAAAAATATCTGCATCTCGGCTGGGCATCTGCCCGTCTGGATGATTGGGCCAACTGGATTCCTGCACGGCTTACCGCTTTGCTGTTAATTATGGGGGCTTGGTTCATGAAGCTGGATGCCAGAGGTGCAGCGCGCATGGTATCCCGTGATGCACGACTGCATCCAAGCCCGAATAGCGGGTTTCCCGAGTCTGCGGTGGCCGGAGCGCTGGGCATAAGACTTGGCGGACATAATGTTTACCATGGTGTGGCTTCTTTTCGCGCCTATATGGGTGAGCAGACACGGCTGATGGAAGCAGAGGATATCGTACGAACGACAAGGCTTATGTTCTGGTCGGCAGGTTCTTTTGTTTTATTATGCTGGTTGGTCACCTTAGGGATATGGTCTGCTGGAGGTGCACTGCTATGGAGATAGAAGCTGGACAGGGTGCAATACAAAGCCGTGAGATTATTCTGATTCGTCATGGTACAACGGCGTGGAACTTGGAAAAAAGATATCTCGGGCATACCGACATTGGACTGCTGCCCAAAGCAGGGCAGGAGCTATCTCTGCTGCGCGAAGAGCTCAGCAACGTCACATGGGACGCCCTGTATTGCAGTGATCTGCTGCGTTGTCAGCAGACACTCGCACACATTGCACCGTTTCAAGCGGGACAAGCCAAGCTTGATCCCCGCCTAAGGGAGATCGACTTTGGTAAGTGGGAGGGGCTGACCTATGAACAGCTCAAAGATAATCCAACGTACCGAGACTGGATTGATGCCCCGCAGGAGGTGACGCCCCTGAAGGGCGAGTCCTGGAAGGCATTTTCTGCGCGAATTGAATTATTCCTGGAGGAGCGGCTGTTGTCCTTTTCACCAACGATATACTCTCGCAACACGAACGTGCAGAAGATAGCCGTGATTACGCATGGCGGTGTCATTCGTTATCTGGTATCCCGTCTCATTTCGGGTCAAGAATTTTGGGATACACAGGTGATACCAGGACAAGCGATAAAGATCCGGCTGGATGGTTATGGGGAAAGCTGGGTTGGAACCAGATTGACTTTTCCGTAAATCGGGTTGTAAGGATGTACAATATAACCTATAATCACAACAGAAGTGTGACTTAGCAAATGCATCATCGGATACAGGAGCGATAAGCCCTGCCAAGATGCAGGATGCTCACTTGAATGGTTGAACAATATTAGCGACCAAGGGTCCCGCGTGCATGCAGCAATGTTTTATGGGCTTATATGAGGCCATGAACGGCAAACGGGTGAAATAGGGAAGCCGGTGTAAATCCGGCACGGTCCCGCCACTGTAAATCAGGATGAATTCCTGTAAGTCAGGTTACCTGCCCTGGACGTATAAACCGGTGTTCCTTCGAGGAAAGGACAGCGTTTCGGGCAGTTCTCTGTGCATATACAGCGCCAAGCTGACCATGCGCAGATCGCCACATGCGAGACGTCATCCCTGATCCTGACCTAAGGATTGGGGATTTTATTTTTTCATATAAGATGAACCGAATATTTACAAGAGAACGAAGAGTGCAGAACCAATCTGAAGAAACGAAGTGTTCGCCTAAAAGCTTTCTGAAAGAAAGCTGCATCGGAAGCATACGCTTATCACCGGATTTTCCCTTTTCAAAAAGGGGATCAAAAAAATCTGGGGATAACAGCGATCGGAAGATGGTACTGCAATCGTAGTGGCCTAGTGTAAAGTTTTACTGGATCAACTTATATAGGAACACAAATTCAAGCGATATTGGGACAGGAGCACTACTCAACAGAATGGATAGAGAAGGGGAGAATGAACACAATGAATTTCAAGACATGGAAAGGCATGGCGTCACTGCTAAGTGCAGCGATGCTGGCACTGGCTTTGGCCGGATGTGGCACAACCACAAGTAACGAGGGTACAGGGACTACACCACAGCAGCCTGCGCAGGAGCAAACCGCTGATCTCAAGACACAATATCCAATCACGGTTACAGATGCTACGGGTGAATCGTTTACCTTTGACAAAGCACCAGCCAAAATCGTATCCGTATCTCCGGCTGAAACGGAATCCCTGTTCGCACTGGGATTGGACGAGCAGATCGTAGGGGTATCTGATTATGACGATTATCCGGAAGCAGCAACGAAAAAACCAAAAATGGGCGGCATAACGAAGCCTAACGAAGAATCAATTATTGCAGCTGAAGCAGACATCGTATTTACAGGTATTTCGATGAGCGAAGAGTCTGTGAAGAAACTGCGCGATTTGGGCATTACCATTTTCAAAACAAATCCCAAATCAGTTGATGATGTGATGACCAACATTGAAACCTTTGGTAAAATTACGGATCATCAGGAAAAGGCACAGGAGATCATCACCCAGATGAAACAGGACGTGTCTGATGTGACTGAAGCTGTGAAGGCGGTTAAACCGGAAGAAAAGAAAAAAGTATATGTGGAATTCTCCCCAGGCTGGACAGTAGGTAAAGGTGAATTCATGGATGAATTGATTACACTGGCCGGAGGCACCAACATAGCTTCCGACAAAGACGGTTGGTATGAAATTAACGAAGAGAATGTTATTGCTTCCAATCCGGATGTGATTCTGTATGCGAATGATGTCATTGATGAAAATTCCAAAACATTGGATCAAATCATCAAAGCCCGCAGTGGCTGGGATCAAATCACGGCTGTGAAAAACGATGCAGTCATCGGCCTGGATGCCAACCTGCTGAGCCGTCCGGGACCACGGGTAACCCAAGGTCTGAAAGAAGTAGCCAAAGCGATCTATCCTGATCAGTTCAAATGAGTAAAAAGCTGGCAGTGTACGGAACGGCCGGAATTGTGCTGCTTGTGTTAACCGTGCTCATCTGCACGGGCATCGGTTCGGTTGCCCTGCCTGTTCGGGACATTGCAGGCATCCTGCTGCATCGTATTCCCTGGCTGGGCGACTGGATTGTTCCTGATTGGAGTACAGCAGCAGAACAGATTATATGGAAAGTCAGGTTCCCACGTGTACTGCTGGCCGTACTTGTAGGTGCATCACTGGCGATAGCCGGAACGGGATTCCAGGGGGTTCTTCGTAACCCTCTGGCTGATCCGTTTACCTTGGGCGTATCGTCCGGTGCATCAGTGGGTGCGGCTTTTCTGATTTTTTTCGGATTGCAATATGCGCTGATTGGGATCTGGACCTTGCCGCTGGTTGCGTTTGTGACGGGAGTTATCACATTGTGGTTTGTGCTAGCCCTCGCTCGGGAGGGACGTAAAATACCGACACACAGCCTGATTCTGGCTGGCGTGGTCATGCAAAGTTTCCTGGGAGCCGTAGTCTCCTTCCTGTCGACCATGTCTAAACAGACCATCAATGAAATTATATACTGGACGATGGGAAGTCTGGCACTGCGCGGGTGGTCGTATACGGCCATCCTTTTCCCGTATTTTGTGTTGGGCCTGATTTTCCTCTGGAGTCGTGCGCGTTCGTTGAATGTGCTTGCCCTGGGAGAACGTCAGGCTGCGCATATCGGGGTTAAGGTGGATGGATTGAAGCTGTCCGTGCTTGCAGTGGGTACGCTGCTTACGGCAGGTGCAGTCTCCGTATCCGGCGTAATTGGCTTCGTCGGTTTGGTCATTCCGCATATTCTTCGGTTGATCGTTGGGCCCGATTATCGCTTGCTGGTGCCTTTGTCCGCGATTGGTGGGGCCATCTTCATGGTCTGGGCAGATACAATTGCACGCTCATTACTGGCACCGACCGAAATTCCGCTGGGTGTGGTCACGGCCTTTGTTGGAGCGCCATTCTTCGCGTATCTGCTGCACCGGAACAAAAAGCTTCGGAAAGGGATGATGCCATGACTACGAGCATGAGAACAGACCTTAGCGAAAGCAGGCCAATCATTGAAGTCACGGGAGCAGGGAAAATGTATGGCAATCATCGGGCGCTGCACGCGGTGGACTGGCAAGTCACAGAGGGTGAATGGTGGGGCGTTGTGGGTCCAAACGGCAGTGGCAAATCAACCCTGCTTCAACTCCTTGCCGGAACCGAACATCCGAACGCAGGCAGCATTCAGATTGATGGAAGGGACATCTCCTCATACACTCGTAAAGACTTGTCACGTATGATAGCGGTATTGCAGCAGGATGGTCTGCCGGCCATCTCTTATCCTGTAAGGGATGTTGTCGAGATGGGACGATATCCTTACCAGAACTGGTTCGGAAAGGAACCGGCGGATGGAGCGGCAGTGGTCGACCGGGTACTCGAAGAATTGGGCTTGAGTGACATGGCCGAACGGCCTTTGGATGAACTTAGTGGTGGGCAGCGGCAGCGTGTTGCTCTTGCCAAAGTCATGGCTCAGGAGCCCAGATTGTTGCTGCTTGACGAGCCAACCACCTTTCTCGATATCAAATATCAATTGCAATTCATGGAGTTATTATCAGCGTGGCGGCAAAAAAATCATATCACGATTGTGGCGGTGCTGCATGATCTAAACCTGGCCGCGCAATTTTGCGATCATATTCTGGCACTCCGTGACGGAACATGCGTAGGGAAGGGTACACCCCATTCGTTGATGACGGAAGAGAACATTCACCGGATATTCCATGTGAGCCCAGCCATGGTGAGTCATCCTGACAATGGACTGCCGCAGCTGTTGCTGAGGCGGGAGAAGAAGTGAGTGAAATGGGGGCGAACCCATATTTTGATGAAGGAAGTGCTGGCTGTATGAATAATGAACAGGTGTTGAAGCAGTTAATGGATCGGATCGTGGGTCCTAATCAAGAAGTCGCGGCAGAAGCCTCTGCGCATGTGGACGCCTTGACGAAGCCACCCGGCAGTCTGGGCAAGCTGGAACAGCTGGTTATTCGCCTTGCGGGGATCACCGGTAAGGCTCGGCCGTGCTTTGATCGAAGAGCTGTCATCGTTATGGCTGCGGATCATGGGGTGGTTGAAGAAGGAATTAGTGCTTTTCCTGCTGAGGTAACTCCGCAGATGGTGCTGAATTTCCTCGCTGGAGGAGCCGCTGTCAATGTCCTTGCGCGCCACGCTGAAGCGAATGTAATCTGTGTGGATATCGGCGTGAATGCCGATCTGGATCATCCGGATCTGGTCTCGCGCAAAGTCCGCAAAGGCACAGCCAACATGGCGAAGGGGGCTGCGATGAGCCGTGACGAAGCAATTCAGGCCATTCTTGCAGGAGTTGAAGTGGTCTCGGCTGAGGTAGAGAAGGGAACACAGTTGTTTGTCACCGGAGAGATGGGGATCGGTAATACGACTGCAAGTGCTGCAGTGATGTGTGCATTAACCGGAACAGCTCCTGCTTCAGCGGTTGGGCGAGGGACTGGGGTAGACGATGCCGGTTTGCAGCGCAAAGCCGCCGTGGTCAGCCAGGCTCTTAGCGTGAATGCGCCGAATGCAGACGATGCACTCGATGTACTTTGCAAAGTGGGTGGCCTGGAGATCGCCGGGCTGACGGGTGTGATTCTGGCTGCTGCTGCAAACGGATGCCCTGTTGTTGTGGATGGGTTTATCTCCACCGCTGCCGCGTTGATTGCGAGGCAGCTGGCTCCAGTGAGTACAGCATATATGATTGCTTCTCACACATCGCATGAAAGCGGACACGCTGCCTTACTGTGTGAACTTGGACTGAAGCCTATGCTGGATCTCGACATGCGACTGGGTGAAGGTACTGGAGGCGTGCTAAGTCTTCATCTGATTGATGCGTCATGCCGTATTCTCAGCGAAATGGCGACATTTGCAAGTGCAGGCGTATCTGGAGGCGCGATGGAGACCGACGCTGAACGTGCCGATGCTTCATCCGCTTCTCCTGGTTCATCCGTTCAAGGAGAGGTATCTCCATGAGTGTACTTGTGACGGGTGGGGCGCGGAGTGGAAAGAGTTCATTTGCCGAGCGCCTCTGTATGCAGCGATCTTCTGAGGCCTGGTATGTTGCGACAGCTCAGGCCTATGATGACGAGATGCGCGAGCGTATACGTCTGCATCAGAAGCAGCGGGATGAAGCAGGATATCTGTGGCATACGGTGGAGGAGCCATTGGCACTGCCTGAATTCATTACACGAATGGGAGAGTCCTATACAGGTACGTCAGCTCCGACCATTCTGGTAGATTGTCTGACCCTATGGTTGAGCAATGTGCTGTTAATGCATGAACATGAGCCGGTGCAGGTGCTGTATGATCATATGGATGCACTGGTAGCTGCCATTGAGTCTTACCCGGGTTTACTCGTACTTGTTACCAATGAAGTCGGGGATGGCATTGTACCGGAGTATGCACTCGGCAGAAGATATCGGGATCTGGCGGGCATTCTCAATCAGCGGATTGCTGCGATTTGCCGTGAAGTGTTTCTGGTGACAGTAGGCATTGCGATGGAGCTGAAAAGCAAGGAGTATCGTTTATGAGTGATGGAAGCCAAAACCAAAACCAAAACCATGCGGCTGCGGCCGCTTTTCAATTTCTGTCCCGTTTTCCGGTGAAAATGCAGATCGATTTCGTCCCGCCATTATTGCGGGAGAGTGTCGTGTATTACCCGCTGGTTGGTGCGGCCATCGGATTGTGTGTCTGGCTGGGCGGAGCCCTGACGGGTGCGCTGCTTCCAGCGTTTCCGGCAGCGGTATTAACCTTGACGCTGTGGGTATGGCTAACCGGAGGCCTTCATCTGGACGGGTGGATGGATACGGCAGACGGGCTGCTCAGTTATCGCACCCGTGAGCGAATGCTGGAGATTATGAAGGACAGCCGTGTCGGGGCCATGGGCGTAATCGCCTGTGTTCTGCTGTTGATGATGAAAGCAGCATTGATCGCTGATTTTATCGCACGTGGCAACTGGGCCTATGGAGCCTTGCTCATCCTGCCGATGATCTGGAGCCGTTGGTTCATGGTGTATGCCATGGCGGCCTGGCCGAATGCCCGGAACGACGATGGGCTTGCTGTTCTTTTCAAGGGATTGGGAGAGCGGAGGGAAGTCCAGCGTGCACGCAGCTCTGCGGCCGGGCTAACCCTTCTGGCAGGTGTTATTACACTTGCGGCCGTATGGATCTTTCAGCCGGATACTGCCATGTTTCAGGTACTGGCAACGGAGAATGGATTGGGGACATTACCATGGTGGCTATACCCTGCTGCAGCTATTATTGCAGTTCCACTGGTTGGCTATGTGATTGGCAAATTCGTAGCCGGGCGTATCAGCGAAAGGCTGGGTGGACTTACAGGGGACACGTATGGAGCCATGAATGAACTGCTGGAAGCTGTGCTGCTAACGGTACTTAGTCTGTTGCAGGGCTTCTTTTGGTTATAACGCTGAAAACTGAGGTGAGGGAACGTGGAAGGTACGCATACACAAACGTCCGAACAAATGGCGGCAGTATTAATGCTGCAAGGAACAGCATCGGATGTGGGGAAAAGCGTAATTACGACGGCGCTATGCCGGATATTCAAGCAGGATGGCTTCAGGCCAGCCCCGTTCAAATCACAGAACATGGCACTGAATTCTTATGTCACGGAAGACGGCAAGGAAATAGGCAGAGCTCAAGGCGTACAGGCTGAGGCGTGTGGTATTGAAGCGACGACTGACATGAATCCGATTCTGATTAAGCCGGTTCGGGATATGCATTCCCAGATCGTGGTACATGGTGTACCTTTTGCACAGATGAGTGCGTGGGACTATCGGCAGCACTTTCTGCCGGAAGCCAAACAGACGGTTATGGATGCACTGAATCGGTTACGCGAGACGTATGATATCGTGCTGATGGAAGGCGCGGGAAGTCCTGCGGAGATCAATCTGAAGGATCGGGATATCGTGAACATGAATCTGGCCGGCTGGGCCGATGCACCGGTTATTCTGATCTCGGATATTGATCGTGGCGGCGTCTTTGCTTCCATTGTGGGTACGCTGGAGCTGCTTGAGCCACATGAGGTTCAGCGTGTAAAAGGGTTCATCATCAACAAGTTTCGCGGCGATCTCTCCTTGCTGCAGCCCGGATTGGACTGGCTGGAAGAACGGACAGGCATTCCCGTATTGGGCGTATTGCCTTACATAAGCGATATTCAGATTGAAGCGGAGGACTCGGTGGTGCTGGACTCGATGCGCCACGGTAAATCCGGTCAGCAGGAGCTTGACCTTGCGGTAATTCGTTATCCGCGTATCTCCAACTTTACAGATTTTGATGCCCTTTCCCGGGAACCGGATGTGAATGTGCGATATGTGACTTCTCCAGCTGAGCTGGGGAATCCTGACGCCATTCTGCTCCCGGGTACGAAGGATACGATTGGCGACCTGGCCTTTCTGCGTTCGTCAGGACTGGAACAGGCAATTGCCAGCCAGACCGAGCGTGAACATGTTCAGCTTGTGGGGATCTGCGGTGGATACCAGATGCTCGGTCAGCACCTCCAGGATCCATATGCGGTAGAAGCGAATCAGATTCAGGAAGCCAACGGATTGGGGTGGTTGCCTCTATCAACAACATTTCTACAGAACAAACAAACGGTAAGAGCCTCCGGGCATGTACACGGTCTTCATCCGATTCGTCTGCATGAGGAAAGCAGTGCAATAGACTCGTTACTCATTGAAGGCTATGAGATTCACATGGGGGTTACCGAGTGTCATGAGCCTGAACGTGTAACTGCCTTGTTCGAAATCGCCCATTCGGGTGGTCAGCCCTTCAATGAAGGCTGGGGCACAATGGACGGCAAAGTGTGGGGAACGTACCTGCATGGTTTGTTTGAAAGTGATCAGTTCCGGCGTTCGTGGCTTAACGGTCTTCGTGAAGGAAAAGGGCTTGCTCCGCTGTTGGAGACGTACAGTGCCCGGGAACGCAAGGAAATGGAGTTTAACCGTGTAGCCGAATCATTACGCTCTTCATTGGATATGCAGCGTGTGTACGAGATTATGGGTGTTCAGGCACCTGAATAAGATGCGTCCCAGCATATTGTCCAAAATAATACCCCCATGGTGCAGCCGTTCCCTATAACCTGGAACGAAGCTGAACATGGGGGTATTTGCATATTCTGATGATATGATTTGATTAAATGTGGGAATGATGGGTTAATGGTATACCTGTTAGTTTATTTTGAAGTTCTTCATGGCGGATTGCAGTTCTACGGCTTGTTCATGCAGATGGCGAACGGTGTTCGAGTGTGAATCCATCTCGCTGAGTTGAAGATCCGCTGTAGAAGCAATTTGCTGCATACTTTGACGGGACTTGGACGTAATCTGAGCCGTTTCTTCCACGGATGCACTGACTTCTTCAGCTCCGGCAGATACTTGCTGAGTAGATGCGGATACCGTCTGTATCGTCAGATTTACGTTCTGAATCAACTCGTTAAGCTGTTGGAACGCGGAACCTGCCTGCTGCACCACATGAGAACCTGATCCAATCTCTTGGGTAACGCGGTTCATGGCATCAACCGAACGTTCGGCATCTTCACGAATGGTACTCAAGTAGTCGGAGATTTCCTCTGTAGCTGTCTTGGATTGTTCAGCTAACTTGCGTACTTCTCCGGCAACGACCGCGAACCCGCGTCCATGCTCTCCAGCGCGTGCTGCTTCAATGGACGCATTGAGGGACAGCATGTTGATCTGTTTCGTGATTTCAAAAATAGATTGAACAATGGTCCCAATGGCGATCGAACGCTCGTTCATTGTTTCCACATAACGCAAAGATTCGCTTGCGGTCTGACCCACACGTTCCATTTGCTGAATGGCATCCTGAGCCAGACGGTTACCATTAACCGCTTCGGTCGCAGCATCTCCGATCTGCTCGGACACTTCGGCAGAAGAAGAGGCGATATGCATAATGCCCTGCGTAATTTCTTCCATGGCTCTTGCATTTTCGGCTGCGCTGGAAGCGATGCTTTCACTGCCTTTCTCCACACTTTCAGCAGAGCGACTGGAATCTTTCACCATATCGGACATGGATTCAACCCGCTTGAGCAGATCATTGGAGCCTTCCACAACCTCATTGGACGTAGTGAGGGCACGGCTAATCATTTCTTTCAAATTATGAGTCATTGTCTGGAAGCTTGAAGCGAGCTGTGCGATTTCATCCTTGCCTCTAATCTGAAGTTCTGCGGTCAAGTCACCTTGTGAGATCTGTTTGCTATGTTGAACGAGCTGGATGATCGGTTTGGTTACTCTTTTGATCATGCTTGTCGAGATAAGCCATCCAAGCACAAAGACCAATGCCGTAATACCGAGGCATAACCAGAAAATCTGGGCAATTTTGTCCTGGATGAACTGTGCATCCATACTTACAGCCATGATCATGTTACTTCCTGCTATTGGGATAAAGGCTGCTTTATGTACACCGAAGGAATCGGAATAAACCTCGCTGATTTCCATTTCTTTCTTCTCAGTGGCTGTATTCATTGCTGCGTCTACGTCTATTTCATCCCCGGCTTTCATGCCTGAGGAGGCGTTCGCGATCACAACGGTAGCTTTACCGTCCTGAACAGCGACAACGTAGGCCGCATCCAGATTGTGCTCTTTTGCTTTACCAGCCAAATACGATTCGACGGTCAGCGCTGCACCATCAGAACCTGCGCCGCCACTTTGCACCTGCAAAATCTTGGAAGAGGATGTGTTCTTGTATATATCCTGAATAGACGTATTAAGGACCTTGTCGAACTGCGGAAGCACGTAGCTTTGCATAATATTCATGGACACGGCGTAGAAACTGATACTGAACAACAGAGAAGCAACCAGCAGAACGAGGAACAAGGTGCCTCTGATTTTACCGGCAACGGTGCGATTTCGAAACATATAATCATCCTTTCACGTCATGTTCATTAACATTGTCGCTTTTCCGTCATCATAAGACTAAATACCAACGAAGAAAGGCCTAATTTTCACGTTGAGAAAACTTGGGAATAAGCGGATATACCTATATTACAAAATTAACCTGAGGTTGAATACTATAATTTTCACGATTTCGTGTATTTTTTTCAGAAATAGATGAATTAATTACATGCATATTACATAATATCAATTAATACCTACCAGAATAGTTTGTTATGTGATATATTGTTGAATATCGCTTTTGAGCGAGTAGAAAACCGGAAGATCCGGTTACTCACACTGAGGAGGATTTATACAAATGAATACCTTTTTAATCATTTTGAATGTCGTGGTTATGCTCGCTCTTCTGGGTGTCCTGTTCTGGATGCAGAAGAAACATGTTTCCTTTACGAAGCGTGTATTTGCGGGTCTGGGCATTGGAGTCGTATACGGCGTCATTCTGCAACTGATTTACACATCTGATTCTGACATCATTACCAAGTCGGTCGATTGGTTTAATCTGGCCGGTTCAGGATATGTTCGTTTGTTACAAATGGTCGTGATTCCATTGATTATGGTTTCCATCATTTCGGCCATCATGAATCTGAAAGGCAAGCAGAATCTCGGTAAAATGAGCCTTTCGATCATCGCGATCTTGCTCATCACGACGGCAATTGCCGCAAGCGTAAGTATTGTGACGAGTTTGAGCTTCAACCTGACTTCCATTGAGATTGAGGGTGGAGACAGAGAGCTTGCACAGGGGCAGAAGATGGAGGAACGTCTCGTTGACGTGAAGGATCAGACGATTCCCCAGCAAGTATTGGAGTTCATTCCGTCAAATCCTTTCGCGGACATGACCGGAGAACGTCGTACATCTACACTGGCAGTTGTTATTTTCTCGGCCTTTATCGGAGTAGCAGTTCTCGGATTGGATCGCAAAAAACCACAGCAGGCGGAAACGTTCCGCGGCATGGTCAATGCGGTATATGCGGTGGTTATGCGGATTGTAACACTGGTGCTCAGGCTGACGCCATACGGGATACTAGCGCTGATTACGAAGGTAACCGCCACAACGAATCCGGATGAGATTCTGAAGCTGATCAAATTCGTCATTGCTTCCTACGTGGCGTTGATCGTTATGTTCATCATCCACCTGATTATTATTTCACTGTTTGGCTTCAATCCAATTACGTATGTGAAAAAGGTTCTGCCAACGCTAATATTTGCCTTCACATCCCGTTCAAGTGCAGCAGCGATTCCGCTTAACGTGGAGACACAAACGAAGAGATTGGGCGTATCGGACGGGATTGCGAACCTGTCGGCAAGTTTCGGGGCTACGATTGGTCAAAACGGCTGCGCCGGGATCTATCCGGCCATGCTGGCGGTCATGATTGCTCCTACGGTCGGGATTGACCCGATGAGCTGGGACTTCATTATTACCCTGATCCTGGTGGTCGTGATCAGTTCATTTGGCGTAGCCGGTGTAGGTGGCGGGGCAACCTTTGCTTCCCTGATCGTGTTGTCCACGATGAACCTGCCGGTAGCTTTGGCAGGCTTGCTGATCTCGGTTGAACCGCTGATCGACATGGGCCGTACGGCACTGAATGTTAACGATTCAATGACCGCGGGTCTCGTATCCAGCAAAATTCTGAAAGAAAACGATCAGGATACATTCAATGATCAAAGCCATGATCTGGATTCCGCCGTTCAGGCGTAATGGATTCAGACAAACTTTTCACCTCTGACATGTAGGTGGATGTGTAATTACCATATGTTTAATCAGCCGTCCTTCGGGTTAACCCGGAGGGCGGTTTTTGCATTAAAGATGAAGTTGGCGTTATTTAGTGCTGTTCAAGCGTGGGGAAATGTGATAGAGTATTCATGTTTTGGCCCGGAGCCAAACCGCGGTTCGTAACCATCCCGCGTAATCAAAACTAGGAAGGCAGTGTATGAATTGTGTTTAATTTAGGATGGGGAGCGCTTTTTGTTCTCGTAACGTATGGCTTTTTTCTTTTGTGTTACCGTTTATTCGGTAAAAAGGGTCTTTATGCCTGGATCGGTGTGGCAACAGTCATTGCCAATATACAGGTGACCAAAACGATAGATATTATGGGGATCGTTCTCACGCTGGGCAATACAATGTATGTCAGCATGTACCTGACCAGTGATCTGCTCAATGAGAAGTATGGACCAGGTGAGGCACGCAAAGCCGTATGGTTCGGGTTCTTCACATTGATCATGACGACCGTGCTCATGCAGATGGTATTGTTCTTTGAGCCAGCATCGACGGACTTTGCACAGGAGTCGATGAAAACACTGTTTGGTCTGCTGCCACGTCTGGCACTCGGAAGTCTCACGGCCTATTTCATCAGTCAGTTCTTGGACGTACGTCTGTACACTTGGCTGCGCAAGGTGGCGCCAGGACGCAATCAGTTGTGGATCCGTACCAACGGCAGCTCAATCATCAGTTCGTTTGCGGATACGCTGGTGTTCTGCACGATTGCGTTTGCTTTCATCTATCCATGGGATGTCTGGCTTGAAATCTTCCTGACGACGTACGTGATCAAATTTGTATTGACCGCGGTAGGAACGCCGTTTCTATATGCTGCACGAAGCTTTAAATTCAAGGATGAGGCCTAGATTCGTAGGAAGTCCGTCCACTAAATGCTGAATCCAAACACAAAAGTCCCGCAGAACCATGCTTTCATGGTTTCGCGGGACTTTTGTTATGGTACCCTATTTTCTTCAGGAAAACCGAATCGCGAGGGGCCCGATGTCAAAAGATTTAGTCCGTCAGGATTTGCAGCTCTTTCGGATAGGATGTCAGCACCTCAACGCCATTTTCTGTCACGAGTACATCATCCTCGATGCGCACACCGCCTGCGCCAGTTACATAAATGCCCGGCTCAATCGTAAATACTGTACCTTCCTCCAGAATGTCCATGTTCTGCCCATGCAGGGAAGGATACTCATGCACGTCAATGCCCATTCCATGTCCGACTCTGTGCAGGAAACGCTCGCCATATCCGGCTTCTTCCGTAACCTGGCGTGCTGCACGGTCAATATCCGCACAGGTGACGCCAGGCTTCACTGCACGAATGGCAGCTTCGTTTGCTGCGAGCACGGTGTTATAGATGGTTTTGAGCTCAGGAGAAATGTCACCAAAGGCAAATGTACGCGTAATATCCGAAGCATACCCACCAGCGTAGACACCCATATCAAACATCAACAGATCGCCATGCTGCAATTGGCGTTCACCCGGTGTGCCATGTGGCAAGCCGGTTTTGGGTCCAGTGAGCACCATGGTATCGAAGGAAGGACCGTCTGCCCCCAGTTTCTTCATCTGGTATTCCATCTCGGCAACCAGTTCAATCTCGGTTACACCAGTACGAACGTGAGACAGGCCCTGGCGAAGCGTCTGTTCGATCAGATGAATGGCGTGGCGAATGCGAGCGACTTCATCCGGTGTTTTTTTCACACGCAAGGTGCGAAGCAGAGGGCCGACATCTTCAAAGTTGGCAGCGCCCAGCGCGGCGGTCAACTGTTCATAACGTGCGACCGTCACGTACTCTTTTTCGAGACCTACACGGCCCAGACGTCTCTGATAACGCTCAAATAAGGCATACGGATTGTCCGTATCTGAATGCGTGGCGATGTTGGATACCGAAGAAGCAGCTGCGGCAGCTTCCTCATCGAGTGCGGGCACGATCAACAGCGGATCTTCGCCGCGCGCAAGAACAAGTCCGAGGAAACGTTCATGCGGATTGCTCGCAAAACCTGTTAAATAGTAAATATGTTTCGGATCTGTAATTAGCATGGCGTCCAATCCTTGCGTAGACAGACCAGCTTCCAGCCGGGATAAAGGAGTTTGATTCATGAGTGTAGTTGTCCACCTTTCAGTTCGTTCTATATAAATTGAACTAAAGAATATTTACACTTGCCACTCCGATGACAGAACAACCTTCTGATCGCTGTTATCCCCAGATTTTTTGATTGTCTTTCTCAAGGGGGGAAATCCGGGGATAAAGGCGAACGCTCCGCTTCTTCAGGTTATTTCTATCCTCTCCGTTATTGTGTAAATGTTTAGTTCAATTTATATATCTTGTTTCTATTATAGAAGAATGTTGGGGAAATCCAAATGGAAGCATTGGTTTTGATGGAAAATCAGAGTAGAATCCGCGTTTGAGTGGCAGAAAGGAAGGGTAATACAGGGCGAAACCGAGTGGGGTTACTAACCTACTAACTAACTAACTTAGAGATGGAAATGGACGATCCTTGAAACTAAGATTATACAATATAACAACGACATCAGAAGGGAGATGTACTGATGAATAATCGATTAAGCGTTCCGTTATATGCTTCGTTACTCAGTATAGCTTTACTAACTGCTTGTGCTTCGGGTGACTCGACGGCAGAATCGCAGCAGACGTCCCAAGGACAGGGGCAGACGGCGGATGGTGGCAATGACGGTACGGGTGGTGGGGAAGAGGAAACGGACGAAAATACTGTAATTCCTTACGAGGCTTCTGTGTTAGTCGACGGACTCAATGTACCCTGGGAGTTGGTAAGCGTGCCTGATGGACGGATGTTTGTAACCGAGCGACCGGGTACCATTCGGGTCATCGAGAACGGAAAGCTAGCATCTGAACCTCTAATTGAATTTGCTGCTCCATTTAATGAAGAGGGCGAAGGTGGTCTGCTCGGACTTGCTGTTGATCCGAATTTTGATGATAATGGCTATCTGTATGCATACCATTCCTATCTGGAAGGCGATGACATTGCGAATCGGATATTGCGCTTGAAAGTGAGTGATGGGAAGGCGACCATAGACAAGGAGCTGCTCAGTGACATTCCAGGCGGCGTGAATCACAATGGCGGGCGGATCAAGATTGGCCGGGACAATTTGCTCTATATTACGACAGGTGAACGGTATGAACCGGAGCTGGCCCAGAACGAAGATAGCTTGGGGGGCAAAATATTGCGGATTGGTCTCGACGGATCGATCCCAGAAGATAACCCTTGGCCTAATTCACCTGTGTACAGTATGGGGCATCGGAATGCACAGGGCCTGGCTTGGAACCCGGACAATGGCTATCTGTATGCCACAGAACATGGTCAGCGTAATTTGGATGAAATTAACCGGATTGAAGCTGGTGAGAATTATGGCTGGCCGGAGGTAGAGGGAGACGATGATGGCAATGGCGTTTATGAGGCTCCGCTTGCCCATAGTGGAGATGAAACATGGGCTCCATCAGGTGTAGCCTATATAGAAGAAGGGCCATGGGCCGGGTCATTGATTGCTGCCAGTCTGCGGGGTGAGCAGCTGCTCAAAATTACGCTGTCCGAAGATGGCACACAAGTCAAACAGGTGGAACCGATGTTCAAAGACGAGTGGGGTCGTATTCGCAATGTGACAGCCGGAGAAGACGGGAATTTATATGTGCTGACGAACAACCGTGATGGTCGGGGATCTCCACGCGATGGGGATGACCGACTGATCGTTCTGACGCCGAAACCGTAACATTTACAATAGAAAGGGGTTGTCCCGCCATGTTCATGACGTATGGGACAGCCCCTTTGCTTCAATATTTACGTAAATTTAAGTTAGTTGCAGGTACCAATTAGTCCGCACTTTCTGCGAGTTCGGCAATGCGCCGACTCGGCTCATCGGTGTACTCGCCACCATGGTAACAAAGCACCTTCTCCAGCTTCAGGCCGAGCAGCCTCTTCAAGCTGCGCAGGGCTTCGGGCATGTCCGGTGTTGCAGGTGGAGCAGGTCCCACCAATTCATCATCGACCACACGTAATTCATCGGCAGCGAGCAGGAACTGTTGCTCCCGGAAGTACAGGCAGATATGTCCTGGGGTGTGTCCGGGTGTATGAATGACCTGGATACCGCCTTGTAGAGGCAGCATGTCACCGTCCTCTAACACTTTGGATATTTTGAACTCGGTCCGCTGTGAGATCAATTGTTCCGCCAGCTCCGCTATAGGTTCAGGCAGCAACGCTTTGCGTTCTGGTGTGAACTTGATCATGGGCTCTTTGCCCGTGATATACGGAATTTCATCGTTATGCGCCCAGATTTCCACTTCCGGAATAGCATTCACTAGGGCACCAAGGTTACCAATGTGGTCTATATCGGAATGGGTTACAATAATGCGCTTGATATCAGATAGCTGAACGCCTTCATGTTCCAGTGCGGACTGAAGTTCGGCGAATTGGCCAATCATGCCTGTATCCACAAGCGTAATACCATCTTCATCGCGCAGCATAACAGGGTAGATCGGGTTTTTACCCGCAGGTGTAACAATATGAAGATTTAGAACCGTAATATCCATCCATGGTTTGTTCATATTTGTTTTCCGGATCGAATCCGGAGCACCTCCTTTATGGTGTAGGACCAATTTCCATTTTGCAATCATCATGCATTCGTTATTACTCGGGCTGATTATATTTCAAGCATTTTCTATACTTCTTCACCGTATCCAGGATAAATTCAAACTCTTTTTTCGCATTGCGATTCGCTCTGACAATAGAAACATAAGAAAAGTTGGAATGAATAAGTTTATTTCGTAGTTGAAACACTTGGGCTAGTTCTTTTTCTACGTTTTCTTCCCCCGATTTCAGGGAAAGGTACTGATTTTTCAATTCAGCCTGAAGAATCTCGATATTGGATAATGAACGGTATGCAGGAATTTTCATCAGCTGGATCGAATTAAACTTTTTTTGATGAGTTTGTTGGTATAGCTGATTCAGCAATTCTTCAATAATGGTACATAATTCAATCGTCCATGAACTATATTTTCGCTCGTTCCGTTTTTGGATAAGCTCACCAATCTCTTCAACAGTCCATAGATTATCTTTTTCGTGCAGTGATGACTCTGACTTTTGCTGGAGATGTTGAGCCTCCCTTTCTATGAGTGCAATCTCATGTTTCGCTTCTTTTTTCAGTTTCTTGAAGTCTTCTTTGGTTAGCATGCGTATCCTCCCTATAAGACTTATATATGATCTTTCGATTATCTCATATTGACGTCAGCAGTGCCAAAAACAAGAAGATGAGTGTTCCAAAATAAGAAGAACCTCTGGTTCAGAAGGGAAGTACCTGATGTCCATTCCAACAGCCATTGTTACGGGAGCCAACTCAGGCATGGGTCTGGCAACCACCATTGAACTTGCAAGACAAGGGTATCGCGTAATTATGGCGTGCCGCAGTGAGAAACGCGGACAGCGGGCTCTGGAAGAGGCGCTGCGACAGTCGTCCGGCTCTGCTGCGATTGAACTGATGCTGTGTGACCTGGGGTCACTGGAGAGCATCCGTCATTTTGCCCAATCATTCCGTGAGCGTTACGACATACTTGACGTTCTCGTTAATAATGCGGGTGTTGTCATGTTGAAGCGCCAAGAGACCTCCAACGGTTTCGAACAAGCCATCGGTATTAACCATCTTGGACATTTCCTGCTTACCTTACTCCTGATCGAACCTTTGAAAGCTGCCAAGCAGGGGAGAATTGTAAACGTTTCGTCGGGTGCATACAAAGCCGGAAAAATCCATTTTGAAGATCCCCATCTGCACAAAGGCTACAATCCAATCAAAAGTTATGCCCAATCCAAGCTGGCCAACGTATTGTTCACCCGTGTTCTGGCGCGCAAATTAGCGGATACCCGAATCACGGTGAACTGCCTGCATCCCGGTGCGGTGGGCACAAGTATTGGGGTAGACCGCAATACCGGGTTTGGCACACGTATTATGGCTTTGGTGGGCAAGCTGCCCTTTTTTCTTTCTCCTGAAGAAGGGGCGCAAACGGCCATCTATCTCGCCACAAGTCCTGAAGTCGCGGGAGTAACCGGGCGATATTTCTACCAACAGCAGGAGCAGCAGTTAAAAGCTCATGCCACGGATGATGCGACGGCTGAACGTTTCTGGACGTGGAGCGAAGAACAGGTTGGACTGAGGGCGGCCGAGAGGTTATAACAGACGAGAGGTTAAAACAGGCAGTCATCGCAGAAGGTACGGATTACGAGCACGTAAGAATAAAGGCGCTTCTATTCCGTGTGATACCTTCTGCATTGACTCCAAGTTGTGCCGGGTACGAAACGTCACAACATCGACATCGGGCCACCAAATTCAGACCCTAAGATTCAACCCGACCAGGTCCGATTCGCTTAGGCTTTTGCCTTCACAGCTTGCTGAATCCATTCAATAAAAGCATCAATACGCTGAATGCCTTGATCACCCTGACCGTATGCGCGGACAGAGGCGGATGAGGCATTTTTCTCATTCTCACCGAGTACGAGCGAGTAAGGCACTTTTTCCATCTGGGCTTCACGGATTTTGTAGCCGAGCTTCTCGCTGCGCAGATCTGTTTCCACCCGAATGCCGGCAGCCCGGAGCTGGCTCTGTACTTGTAGTGCATAGTCTGCGTAGTGATCAGACACGGGCAGCAGCTTCACTTGCACGGGAGCGAGCCAGAGTGGAAAAGCTCCTGCATAATGTTCAGTCAGGATGCCGATAAAGCGGTCAATGGAACCGTAGATGGCACGGTGGATCACGACTGGACGGTGTTTCAGGCTATCCTCGCCAATATAAGTGAGATCGAACTTCTCCGGCATTTGAAAATCAAGCTGGATTGTTCCGCACTGCCAGCTGCGCTTCAGTGCATCGAGAATGTGGAAGTCAATTTTCGGACCATAAAATGCACCGTCACCCTCGTTAATGCGGTATTTCACACCGCGCCGATCCAGTACATTTTGCAGTGCGCGTTCGGCCTGATCCCACAGCTCCTCCGATCCCATCGAATCATCCGGGCGAGTGGACAGCTCAATTGTATACTCAAATCCAAAGATGTCGTACATGCGTCCGATCAGGGATATCGCCTGATTAATCTCGTCTTCGATCTGTTCTGGCATCACATAGAGATGGGCGTCATCCTGACAGAATGTCCGCACCCGCATCATGCCGTTCAGAGCTCCTGAGAATTCATGCCGATGGACCTGACCGAATTCCATCATGCGAATCGGCAGCTCACGATAGGAATGAAGTGTATTTTTGAAAATCAACATATGCCCCGGACAGTTCATTGGTTTCAAGGCAAAAGTGGCATCGTCCACTTCCGAGAAGTACATATTGTCTTTGTAATGCTCCCAATGGCCGGATTGCTCCCACAGACGGTTGTTCATCATGAGGGGAGTGCGAACTTCCTGATAGCCTTCCTGTAGTTGCAATTCACGGGAGAACTGCTCCAGTTCAGTACGAACAGTCATGCCTTTGGGCAGATAGAAGGGCATGCCGGGAGCTTCTTCGGAGAACATGAACAGTTCAAGCTCTTTGCCGAGTTTACGGTGATCCCGTTTCTTCGCTTCTTCCAGAATGTGCAGATGTTCATCCAATTGGGCTTTGTTCGGAAAAGAAGTGCCGTAGATACGCTGCAGCATCTTATTATCCGAGCTGCCCCGCCAGTACGCACCAGCCACATTCAGCAGCTTGAATGCCTTGATTCGGCCAGTGGATGGAAGATGGGGACCGCGACACAGATCGAAGAACTCGCCTTGATCATATATCGAAAGCTCAGCATCCTCTGGTAGATCCCGAATAAGTTCGAGTTTGTACGGGTCTTGAATCTCTCCGAAGATGCGGAGGGCTTCTTCCCGGCTAACCACCCGGCGGCTAATTTTTTGATTTTCCTGAATGATTTTGTTCATTTCCCGCTCTATTGCAGCCAGATCACTGATGGACAGAGTATGCTCCAGATCGACATCGTAATAGAATCCATCTTCGATGACTGGACCAATGCCCAGCTTCACCTGATCCGCACCATAGATGCGCTTGAGAGCCTGGGCGAGTACATGAGCTGTGCTGTGGCGATAACGATACAACCCTTCCACGCTGTCCAAAGTAACAATGACGAGTTCGCAATCTTGTTCCAACACCCCATCAAGATCGACATTCATGCCATCAACAATACCGCCAATGGCTTGTTTACCCAGACTTGTGCTGATGGATGCAGCGACTGCGCCTACAGTGATGCCGGCCTCGTAAGATCGTACCGCCCCACCCTGCAAGCGGATATGGATCAAAGATTCGGGAGGCTGACTTTTATTCGGATTACTCATGTGAACCACTCTCCAATATTCAAATTTGAAGCGCAAAAAACACCCGTCCCGGAAAAGGGACGAGTGCGCTCAGCTCGTGGTTCCACCCTAATTTGGTTATGAATGCCCCTGAACACGACCAGCCGCCGCAAGCAAGAAACATCATAACCCTCATTGGAATCCGTTATCGGGGATCAGGCGGTGAACTCTACTGACAGCTTTGTCCGGAATTCATGAAGAAGACCGAAAAGCTGAGGTTCGAGCTCACGGCTGCAGAGGGGTAATTCCGGTCCGTTCACTGAAGAAGGTTTCACCAATCCCTTCTCTCTCTGGGCAGCACGCAAACGGAATCTTGTCTCTGGTCATCGCCAAATATGCAAAGTTGATATCCTTGAATGGATCTTATATTATTCTGAAAATTGTTGAAGTCCATATCAATATATGGGAACAGGTGTTATTGAGTGTCGATTATATAGATTGAAAATGAAAAGGTCAAGCGGAATGTTTTTTACCCATGTCCGGATTTCCCATCCCATATTAATCGAATGACGGTACCCTTACCAGAAACCGATTGTACCTCAATACGACCCTTCATCGCTTCAATTAAGCCTTTTGTTACCGCCATACCAAGGCCTGATCCGACATCGGACGTGCCTGTATCCGTCCCTCGGTAATATCGTTCAAACAGCCTCCAGACCAGTTCCGGGTCCATTCCTTGTCCGTCATCGGCAAAATGAACACTGAACTCACCTGCCTGCTTACCCGGATGCACACTGACGGTCAGAGTCGACTCAGCAGGATTATGCAGTAAGGCATTAGCGGTCAGGTTATCCACAATTCGTTCAAACGAAGGAATATGCACATGACCATATACCGGAGCGTGGGCAGGTTGGAAGCAAATACGTCCCTCACCATATACCGGGTTGCGTTCTGCACGCAGGACGAGATCATGCAGTAACGTATTCACGTCAGTCTCTTCGACGGGGGGTTGGTATCCGCCGCTGCGCAAACGGTACGTCATGGCAAGGTCATTCACAAGCCGATCCATATACATGGATTTGTCCAGCATAATGCCCGCGAATTCTCGTACTTCTTCCGGTGACCAGCTGTATTTCTGTGCTTCAAGCATATGGGCGTATCCCTGGATGGAGGACAGCGGTGTCTTAAGGTCATGCGTTATACCGGCAATCCATTCCTCGCGCAGTGACTCGGTCTTTTTACGGAGCTCTTCGTCTTGTTTCAATGTTGCGGATAATGCCTGCATGGAGCGAAGCACTTCGGCATACACGTGGTATTTCCGTTTCCATTTGCCATTTCGTCGCTGGCTGCGAGGTGCGCCTCCAATGCCTTTGGGTTCTTCATAATGTCCCTGTTCCAGGCGCTGGAGCCATTGGAGCATATGAAGCATGGGAGAACCGAAACGATTGGCATACCATAGGGCCAGAAGGATAAGCAAAATGACAACGGACAGAAGCAGCACGAGTAGAGCGGGTGCCAAAATGAATTTATATGGATTCTGATCTCCTGACGCAGATGGGTCTACAGGTATGCTAATCATCCAGGTTGTGCTGTTCTGTTCATCGTACAAGGTTGCGGTCGATATTCCATACCGACTGGGATAACGAACACGCAAAACCATTTCCTGAATGTTATAGCTGCTGGGGACGCCTATGGCGGGTTTGTTAAAGGAATCCAGTTCATGGCCGTAAGCGTCCAACACTTGCAGGTAGGCGCCTTTGGAGCGAAGGGCATCCTGTTGTTTGGGCTGAAGAACAAGCTCACCATTCGTGTAATAACTGCTTTGTCGGGCTTGATCAAGCAAGGATTGGGCCTGATTGCGCTCGCCGTACAGCAAGGTAAAATTCTCGCCGTTTTTCTCCCGAATCAGCATGACGATCTGATAGGGGAACGGCTTTTTGGCTTCCCAGTATGCAATCAACTCTCCAGGCTTATATTGCTTCGGAACATCGTCCGGGGTATGGAAATCGTCAATGACATAGCCCTTCTCATCCAGAACCTGCAACCATCCCTGATTATGTTTAACCTGCTCCAGCAGCTTGGGGTCATATCGGACCGTGCCATCGGGCTTCATCTCTGCAGTATTGATTAATTGGTCCAGTCCGCTTGTAGCGAAGTCATCCACCAGACTTACTTCATTTATCCTTTGAACGACCCAGTAGGTGGCTGCAGAACCCAACAGGATGATTAGGATTACTGCGCCAGCGAGCATCCCGATAAACCGGGTCATCAATCTGCGACGAATACTCATAAACGGGACGCTTTTTCTGGCTGAATGAGCTTGTAGCCAAGACCCCGGACGTTCACAAGAAAGACAGGGTTAGAGGGATCGGCTTCTATACGCTCACGGATACGGTGGATATGTACCATAACGGTGTTATCGTCGCTGATGGCTTCCGAACCCCATACCCGCTCATACAATTCCGATTTGGTGAAAATACGATTGGGATGTTTGCAGAAAAAGAGCAGCAATTGGAAAACAAGTGCCGGACAGGATACGGATTCACCTTCAACCCGAAGTTCGCCAGCTTGATCCAATACTTGAAAGCGGCCAAAATCATATACCCCTTCCTGCATGGCGGGAGATGACGAAGTTACGTCAGAAGAGGTTGGAGTCACCGTTGTATTCGTCGCCATTTTGGTAGGCAAATAACGTTTCAGCAGCGATTTAATCCGAGCCACTACCTCTAGTGGATTAAATGGTTTAACGACATAGTCATCGCCGCCGACGGCGAAACCGGTTAATTTGTCGTAATCCGTTGTTTTTGCGGTCAGAAAAAGAATCGGTGCATCAGTGACTTGCCGGAGGAAAGGACAGATGTCTAGTCCGCTTTTGCCGGGCAGCATGATGTCGAGTACGATGCAATGATAGGTTTTATTTTCGCAGGCGGTGAGCGCTTCTTCTGCAGTCGTGACGGTGTCAATATCCACAAATTGCTCTTTGAGCAGAACGGTTTTGAGCATATGCAAAATGGCTTGTTCATCATCAACAAGCAGGATGGAGACGTGGTCCATGATGTGTAATGACCTCCTGGGCTTCCTTTGTGATAGTGCAATCATACCATCCATAAGAACAGTTTGGCGTGTGAGATATCTTAACGGAATCTTAATTATGAGCCAATGGAAGCTGTCACAATTTAACTACAAGTAAGGAAGGGTTAGACGAAGCATAAGATTCATTCTGTACACTTAACTGGAAAGTATAACGATCAATAGAAGGGGTGTTGAGAATGAACAGGGAAAGTCAGCTGAATTCAGAGCAAGCTTCACACAACAAATTACAAAGCAGAAAGGGCTGGAAGCTGCTTGCAATTGCTCTTGGTGCCTGTGTGATATTGTCTGCCTGTGGCAACGATAACTCGATTACATCCGAACAGGGGGAAAAGCAGTCGGCCGAACAGACGTCCGATACAAATGAAACGGGTAAGAATACCGATCAGGAACAGACTTCCGGTTCAGAGGTGAGCACGATGGTAACCCCAGACAATTTCATAGATACATTAATGAATGGTTCGAAGGATGCGATCTATAGTCAGTTTTCCCCGGAAATGAAGGAAGCGATGACGCTTGAACAGTTCAAAACGTCTGCCGACCAGTTCCTGCAGGGCGTAACTTCCTTTAGCCAAGTGGTGGATGCGCAAATGAACAATTTAACTGAGCATTCATGGAAGGATCAAACAGGGACCAAAGGGATTCAAGCCTATTTTTCCAAAGAAAATCAGATAGAAGGTTTGTTGATCCAGCCGCTGGAAACCCATGAAGATACGGATCAAAAGTTCACCAAAACCGCATTCCAGTTTCCGATGAAGGGTGAATGGTACGTGTTCTGGGGAGGCAATGATGTGATGTCGAACTATCATTACGAGCATGAAACACAGCGCTATGCGCTAGATATCGTTCGAACCAAAGAGTCTTTCAGTTTCAACGGAGATGCCAAGGTGAATGCAAGCTACTATGCTTTTGGTGAACCACTCTATGCTGCTGCGGATGGAACGGTTGTAGAAATCAAAAATGACATTCCCGACAACACACCAGGCGTTATGAATCCGGAAGAGCCGGCGGGGAATTATGTGGTCATTGATCATGGTCAGGACGAATATAGCGTTACAGCACACATAAAAAAGGGAAGTGTAGCAGTCAAAAAGGGGGATAAAGTCAAGCAGGGAGATCTCATTGGAGAGCTCGGCAACTCAGGGAACTCCAGCGAAGCTCATCTGCACTTCCAGGTATCGGACGGCCCGGATTTATTCACTTCCCGTTCCGTCAACATTCGTTGGGCGGATCAAAGTCAGCAGTTAACCCGAGGGAAGACCATCCAGGGAATGCCTGAGTAATTGTGAAGTTGACCCGAATGTTGGGGGATGACGCTGGCTTCCTTTCTCCGTTATAATACCGTCATAAGATAGAATCGATCAGGATGATGGAGGAGTAGACATGGAGCTGGATAGTGTGCAGATTGAGTATGCTCGTCGTGAGGACTTGCCGAGAATTGTGGAGATCTATAATTCTACAATCGAGAGCCGGATGGTGACGGCAGATTTGAAGCCGGTGACCGTGGAACAACGTATACCTTGGTTTGAGGAGCATTCTTCGGATTATCGTCCACTTTGGGTGATGAGGCATGAGGGGCAAGTTGTAGCCTGGGCCAGTCTTAGCTCCTTTTATGGACGACCTGCGTACAATGGAACAGTGGAAGTCAGTGTATATGTGGATCAGCAGTGCCGGGGAATTGGGGCGGGTGGACGATTGCTGAACACGATTTTTGCCGCTTGTCCTGCACTTGGAATCAAGACTATTCTGGGCTTTGTCTTTGGTCATAATGAACCAAGTCTGGGGTTATTGCGCAAGCATGGCTTTGAACAGTGGGGGTACTACCCTGAAGTAGCTGTACTGGATGGTGTCAACCGGGATTTGGCGATTTTGGGCAAAAAAATATAACAAAGTTTCATAGCAAATGAAAACCTCCGAATCCACAGGACGTGGATTGGAGGTTATTTTTTATGCTGTTCTTTCTCCAGTGCGGCGCAGCATTGCTTCACAATCACGCATTCCATTAAATTCAGAGAGGTTATGAAAGGCGAATGCGAAATCATGTTTTATTTTCTTTGTTATAAGAAGTTAGGATCTGGAGATAAGTAATTTCTCATAAAAAAACCAGATTCAAATATTGGCATCGCCAAAAAAGAATTGACGCTGAGTGCTGCTGGACTCTATAATCGATAACAAGTAACTCGATATGTGAGGAGTCCTGACATGATATGTTAGTAATTGACGAGGTGTATCACCATACAGCATTGCAAATATCATCGTCCGATTTATTGTACCTTATCCAACAGCTCAAGGTCAAAAAAGAAAACGAGATCGAAACGCTCAAACATAAAATCGAACAATTCGAACAAAAAAAACGTGCGGAAGAAGTGGCTTATCAATCTTTGTCTACCGTACGCAAATGGTTCGCAGGACGGCCCGCATCCCACCACCAGGCGGTGGAATATATGGTTCAGGTGAAGGAACGTTTCCGCAAAATGGAGCAGATCCGGCGGCGGATACGAGAATTGGATCGCATTGCCGAACGAATCGTGCATCCGGACAGTATTGAACGGGACGAAATTGAGCTTACGCCCGAAACGATCCGGGAGATCAGACAGCTTAGGGAAACGGAGGGTGTACAAGCATGACTTTGGAGACGTTAAGCTCCGGGATCGATACGGTCTGGGTCGTACTGAGTGCAGCCATGATCTTATTGATGGAGGGCGGATTCGCCCTGCTGGAGGCTGGATTTGTACGTTATAAAAACAGCGTGAATATTATTATGAAGGTTTTCGCTGACATCACGATTGGAACATTGCTCTTCTATGCCATCGGATTTGGCTTGATGTACGGCTCAGATGCCGGAGGATTGGTAGGTATAACCGGGTTTTTCCTGAATGGTGATCTGTCCCATCTGGACGTGCCGGTATCACTGGAGACATTCTGGCTGTTCCAGGCAGCGTTCACCATTGCCGTCATTTCCATCGTATCGGGTGCTGTAGCTGAGCGGATTAACTTTCGTGCCTATCTGCTGTACATCCTATTGATGACGGCCATTATTTATCCGATTGGTGGACACTGGGCCTGGGGCGGCGGCTGGCTCAGCAAGCTGGGGATGCAGGATTTTGCCGGTTCTGCTGTCATTCACGCATTGGGCGGGTTCTCGGCACTGGCTGCTGCGATCATTATTGGGCCACGGAAAGGCAAATACACGCCGCTTGGCGTGAGTGCCATTGCGCTTCCGAGCAATCTGCCGCTCGCGTCTGTAGGTGCATTTCTGCTGTGGTTCGGCTGGTTTGGCTTCAATGCAGGAAGTACGCTCAGCGCAACAGATGTAAGGATCGGTCACATTGCCATCGTTACGATGTTATCTGCTGCTTCAGGCGGCGCGGTTACATTGCTCTACACCTTGTTCCGGTTCAATCGTTCGGATGCACCATCGGTCATTAATGGCTCGTTGGCCGGTCTGGTCGGCATTACTGCAGGGTGTGCTTTTGTTGGCGATGCAGCTGCGATATTCATCGGTGCAGTATCCGGGCTGCTTATGATGGCTGCAACGAATTGGCTGGATCGCAGGCAGATTGATGATCCGGTAGGCGCGTTTCCTGTTCATGCCGCATCCGGGATGTGGGGAACCATTGCCGTGGGTTTGTTTGCAACCGATGGTGGCTTGTTCACGGGAGGAGGCTGGAGGCTGCTGGGCGTTCAGGCGCTCGGACTCACGGCTTTGGTCGTCTGGGGATTTGTCATGACCTGGATTGGTCTGAAGCTGATCGGCAAAATCGTTCCTGTCCGTTCCACGGAAGAAGAGGAAGATCTGGGTCTGGACATTAGTTACCATGGTGTAATGGCCGCTCACCAGTCGCATGAATTCCTGGATGGCGAGGAGCATATTCGGGCTTTCCAGGATGAGTCACCGAATCAGAAGCGTTCAGAATGAATGGAATAGATCATGAAAAGGGCTGACAGCGGATGTCAGTTTCTTTTTTCGTTAGAAGCAGGGAAAGAAGAGGCAGCAGAAGAATATACAGATGTGAACCTGAATATGTCTCAACATAGATGTATTGTCAGAAGGGGAGGATCTGCATGATTAAACCTGAACAATGTGAACGTCTAACCAGAAAAGCCCGGAAAACTCTTGAGGAATATGGATTGGGGAATGCTGCCGATCTGCTGTTATCTTCAAGTCGTTGGGGAATTCGCCTTGATGTATCGACTGAGGATGAGTATCGCAGAACAGGGAATTCACGTGTTGGTGGAAATCCGGATCTGCCAGAGCAGATGAATTGGCCTATGACACAGGATGGGGTGCCCATGACGTTCCTGGCCCAGTTGAATCTCGTAGACTTGACACCGTATACGCCAAATGATGGGCGCGGAAGTTTGCCAGAACGGGGGATGTTATACTTTTTCATTGGTGTGGACGAACCTGCTTATCATATTGAGCATCGTGTAATTTACGAGCCAGACGCCCATCACCTGACGAGGCGAGAGCCTGAGGGCGAAACCGCGCTGAACGAGGCTGATTTTGTAGCGCATTCGGTAACAGTACTGCCTAATCTTGAGTTCCCTACATATGCATATATTGATGCTCTGGCTCTGAATGCACTTGTTGCCCCGCTGGCTGGTGGAACGGTAGCTGTCGAAGGGGAGGATGGTCTATATGATCGATATCTTGAATTCGAATCCGACTGGAATCATCCAAGTACACAGAACTGGGGTGGCATGTTCGGATACCCTGACGGTCAGCATCCAGATGCAGAGCATCGGGCGCTGCTGCAGATCGTACTTGGTGAAGAGTATGGTTATGACGAGCAGGCGTGTGAGAAAAAGTTGACTGCTCATTATGGCGGAGACGAGGAACGAACACAGCAGGAGCTTTCGGATATGCTGCTTCTGTTGAAAATTGATACGCATGACGCCATCGGTTTTCAATGGTGGGACTGCGGGGAGCTGCAATTTTTCATTCGCAAGGCAGACTTGCTCGCAGGACGATTCGACCAAACGTATTGTTCGTTATATTCAAGTTAAGCCCGCATTGGTTATCATAGGAGCAACAAAATGTCCCAAATCCCGTCTATAAGAGGGAGGCGGGACTTTTTTTGTTCGTCTTGTTGGTTTGTGAATATAGCTGGTTTATATATAAAGGGGGATATGGGTTGATGGGGGATCATATGTTCTGTATAATGGGATAAAAAGGGAGTGTATCTGTTGATTCAGTCTGCATTTAAACATATTGATGTGGCAGTGACATCATTAATCGATTTATGTGATCAACTGTCCGAGCAGGATTTGGCTTTGACTCCGATTGAAGGCAAACGACCGGTTGGAGAATTACTTTCACATATATCCGTCATTTGTCGTGCGGATGTACATATTTCGGAGGGAGCTTCCGAAGAGGAAATGGCTTTGTTTTACGAGAAAAATCAGCCAAATACGCTGAGCGAGATCAAGGAAGCGCTGATTGCGAATCAGATGTACCTCTACCATCGGTACAGACAGTTTGATACAAAGGAATTATTACAGGTGACGGACTCCTATTGGGGAGCTTCCTATAGTCGTCTGGAGTGGCTGCTTGAGATCATGGGACATGTATATCACCACAGGGGCCAACTGCATACGATGCTGACGCTGACTGGCATAGAGCCCAAAGTGGCATTGTTTGAATAGATAGACCTAGGTGAATAATACGAGGTTCTGCCTGAATAAAGAACAAGATTTAATAGAATACATAGAGCATGTTATCCGCAATGAGTAGCGGTTAAACCGGGATTAGATACGTTGAGAGAAATAGATTGAACCTATTCAGAAGAAGGGTAGGTAATCATATTTGAATCTATTATGAAAGGGTATTAAGTGTACCGGGAATTCCATGCTTTTCCCCTTCTCAGGCCCAATGATTTACGCAGATTAACCGCCGGTCAATGCTGGTAATATGTATGGTTGGCATACATGGCCTGAAGCAAAAGACCCGTGAAGGACAGCGTTACCTGTCTCCAAGCGGGTCCTTATCGTGTTAGTGATATGTTTTTCGTCTTCTGTTAGGATTTTGCTCGCAATGATTCGGGTATCCGACGAATCATCTGGTTCAACACCTCGGACAATACAAGTCCGATGGCGATGGCACCGGATAACATGAGTGCCTTGGCAGCCATTTCCATGGCTGCACCGTAGTCATTTTGCACAAAGCTGCGCATGGCATTATACGCAAGCCCGCCCGGAACGAGCGGAATGATACCTGCAACGCTAAAAATGATGACAGGTGCACGAAACATGCGAGAGAACAACTGGCTGATGACACCTACCGCGATGGTGGCTGCCAGTGTAGCAGGAACGGCATCCGCAGCATATTCGAGCACAATATAGATGATCCAGCCAATCATGCCGACAAATCCACCGTGAAGCAGCATTCGCCTGGGGGCATTAAATATAATGCCGAATGCAGCTGACGCGACAAAGCTGGTCAGGGCTTGTTCAATAAAATGAAGCATAAACCTGCACTCCTCCGTCTTACGTAAAAAGTGAAAAAACAACAGCAATGCCGGTACCAATGGCAAAAGCGGTTAGAAACGCCTCGGCTCCCTTGGATAACCCGGATACGAGATGTCCGGCCATCAGGTCACGCACAGCATTGGTAATCAACAGTCCCGGTACCAGGGGCATGACTGAGCCAATTATGATTTTATCCCGTTCATGACCCGCACCGATATAGACAAGCAAAAAGGCGAGCAGGCCAATGACAAATGAGGCTGTCAGCTCCGCGAAAAACTTCACCAGTACCAATCGATGGAAGGCAATGACCGCTGCATAGCCAATCCCACCGCAGAGTACTGCGGGGAGAAAGTCAATCCATCCTCCGCCGAACATTATGGTAAAACACCCACTGGATAATGCTGCCGCAGTAAGCCGTACAACCGCAGAATAAGAGGAAGGCTGTCCCTCAATGCGTTGTAACAAGGCATGTGCTTCCTCAACGGTCAGCTCACCTTGTCCAATTCGCCGGGAAACGGCATTCACTTCGGATACCTTGTGTAAATCCGTAGTTCGTTCAGAGATTCGAATCAGCTTGGCAGGCTCGGTTGCATCAACCGAGAAGAAGATGCCTGTAGGCACCACATAACTATGCGAATGGGGAAGACCCAGCGCCGCAGCCATGCGTTTCATCGTATCTTCCACACGGTAGGTTTCACCACCGCTTTGCAGCATGATTTTGCCTGCCAAGAGACAGATCGCAATCACACGGGATTGTTCAGTATGATTCTTCCCCACCAGCTCCGTTTCAGACGGAGGCACGGGTGGAGGATCATGAGGGATGTATTCCAACCGGATCAAGCTCCGTTCATATGAGATAGGGCTATTAACGACACCATTGTATCATATTTCACACGTTAGTAAGGAAACATACCGCACGACTAGCTGAAGTCACCCAAGCTACAACTACAACTACAGTGATTTACCGATAAACACAAACCCGAATAACATCAAAATTACGCCAAACCCCAAAAAAAGCTTCGTTCCCACGGCCCAAAGGACGCAGAAGAGCAGCTTTTATGGTTATTTCCCGATCTAGATCTGGATAAAAACAACTACATCAACAGCGTAATGACCAACAGCTCATACAACACGAGTGGCAAAATGGTCGGTCCAAACAAGGCACGCGGCTCAGGATATCCATGCATCGGCGTAACCTGGAGATACAGAATACCCCGATCTGCGCTGATAATGACACCTTCCCATACCTGACCATCAATATTCTGAACTTGCACCTTCTTGCCGACATGCTGCCGGGCTGTATGATGAAGCATATTCCGCACACTTTGCACGGATTGGAGCATTGGTTGATTGGCTTGGTATACGACCCGTACGGATGGTGTGGATGTGGATTCAGACATGATGCACAACCCTTCCTCAAAATCATTTCTTACTTCAAGGTATGCATCTGCCTACAAAAGGTGAAACGGTGATTACACAAATGCCATCTCAAGGCTGCCGATCCCATTTTGATATGCCACTTTGCCCAGTGCGCCATTCACAAAGGTTAACTGTGGCGGGATGTGGCCCAGATCCACATCATACAGTACGGGAACATCCATATCCCCGAGAGCCGAAGACAGGGCGTCGGTAAAATTGAAATCCCCTGTATCCGAATAGCCAGCAGGGCGTCCGAACATGAAACCTGTAACGCCAGCAAACCACCCGGCCTGCCTCATCTGCCACAGATGACGGTAAATATCACCCGCATTCATCTCACAGCTCTCCAGATACCAGATGGTTCCTTCTTCTGCACAGTACTGATCCAGGTACGCTTCAACAGGCGCGTAAGGCGTGCCAATAAGACAAGTGATGGTGTCCATACAGCCTCCGATTAACCGACCTGAGAATGTAATTTGTGAGTCTACTCCTTCGGACTGACCCAGCTGTTTCCAGCGAGAAGGGGTATCCAGATTGAACCCGGCTAATTCCGGCTTCCATTCCGATTGATAGTGAGTGGAGGAGGATTGGGTAATCTGCCCTCCGTATCCAGTCTGTAATACATCCATCCAGCGGGCGGTCACCGGATCAAGTTCATTGGATCTTAGATCCACGTAGTTCGTACCGTGTGCCGACACCGTAACCAAGGCGCTCCATGTTGTGCCTGCTCTCTTCAAGGTAATAGTGCAGGGATTCGCCTACACCGCTGGACGGTGCCGCTACACCGATGTTGTCCCCCGGCACGAGTGGCTGTGGATATCGGATCGAACGCTTATTCATTGGTACAACACCCTTTCCTGTGAACATATCGATTTAATGTAGATGTTTGATATTTTCATTATAGTGCATGACTACTTCATATGGCTTGATAGTATGGCTGCTCACATTTTTCTTTAGGGAGTCACAGGAATTTCAATAGAGAACGGTGCACGAATCTGATCAGGGTAAGAGTATATTTCCATGGTTAGATTTCCTTTGGCAGCGGCCCCATTTTTAATGACAACTCTTGCTTCAAAGACGGAAGGGCTCCAACCTACTTCATTAATGTCGAAAGGGTTTCCTTTACTGTCCTCGATATTGGTAAATGATAGCCCAGAAGTAGCATTTTGAGCGTCTGCAATTGAAAACTCGAGGATCAGATTTTTGCCCTGGACCGTGCTTTTCAGGAGTTTCAAACTCGCTGGACCACCTTGTATTTCACCTGAAGATGGATCGATGTTGACAACCAGTTCATCCTTATTCACCGCTGAAAGGCCAGATCCTTGCAAAGTCAGTTTTTTCGGAGTAGAGAAGTACATGCTTTCGAAAAAGACGGAACTTCCAGAGCCTGAGATGGAGGATGAATCCGTTCGCCATGCCCGGCCTTGCTCATCTACCAACTGCAAATCACGAATGCCGAAGATTTTTTTGGTGTTGTTCCGATCATATTCGATATCAAGTACAAGACGAGTTGGGAACAGTGTAGCCTGGTTTACCTGAATACGCTGCCCATCCACGGTCATTGTTTGGTTTACGGGAATGATTTTTTTCATGCCTTTCGTTAAGCTGTGATCCACGGGGAAGGTGACCTTCCACTTATGATTCGTTTCCTTTCCTCTCTCCTTGAATATAACCGTCAGCTCTTGCGGCGGTAAGGACTCTGTAAATGAGACATCAATTGAACTTTCATAGAGATCCTCATCTGAAGTTGGTAATGGTGAAGAATAACCGAAGGCAACCGGAAGCTGTTTGCCATGTTCATCAAGCAAGTCGATGTCATAATCACTCTTTTCAGAATTTATTATGCCTTTCATCGTATAAAAAATAACCATGCGAGACTCGTCCGTGATGATGCCGTCCACGGTTACGGAAGTACCGTCATGCTCGTCGGTTACACCGACCTTCTGCAGCAGGGACTGATCGATGGCCATCATTAATCCTTTGTCCTGGCGAATCATACTGACGATGCCCTCCATGCCAGGCAGCTGCTCCACAAAGGAGGCAAAGGCAGGGGAGACACGAATACATCCCGTAAACAGCAGGATGATCGCGGCTGCCGAGATGGAACTTATGTACCAGCGAAGCCGGGATTTGCGCCTGTGTGCAGCCTGGCGTATTCCGGTCTGTACAGCCTGATCTGCTGCGGCATCCGGTACAGGAATGGCGTCGTATTCCGTCTTGCGATGATTCAGTCGTTGTTCCAATCCTTCGAACGGGTTTTGTCCATCGGTCATGAAGTTACATCTCCTTTCGTTTCAAGTTGATCACGGAGCTGTCCGAGTGCCCGGTGCAATCGGGATTTTACGGTTCCGGCCGGAATTTCCAGAATATCGGCAACTTCAGTTAAGGAGAATCCCTCGAAATAACTCAGAATAATAATCTGCTTGCAATCCCGGTCCAGCGCAGAGACAGCTGCGGCAAGATCAGGATCTTCAGGCCGGTCCCAGCTGCTGGGTTCATGAATCTCAGTGACGTGGCTGAACCGGCTTTTGCGTTTGCGTTCGTCCGCACAGTAGTTGAGCAGAATGCGGATGAGCCATGTGCCAAAGTATGAGGGCTCTTTTAATTTTTGGAGTTTACGGTACGCTCTATAGGTAGTCTCCTGTATTGCTTCCAGCGCATCGCCTTCGTTGTGAAGATAGGCATAGGCGATACGGTACAGTCGGTTTTGATGCAATTCCATTAAGGCTGCAAAAGCCTCGGCATCCCCTTTTTGTGCGGCGATGGTGAGCTGAGTAGGGGTCACATGGCTCCTCCTTTCATGGATGTTATTGCGTATTAGACCGTGGAAAGAGCCAAACGGTTCTTGGTTTTGGAAAAAAAGTTATGTATACATGTACTGAGACTACCACAAAGAAGGAATTTACGCAGAGAATCGAAAACAACCGCCAACCTCCTCTTTGTCTTAGAGAAAGTAGTTCGGCGGTTGTTATGCATTTTATGGATGTTTGTCATTCTAAATCACCGTATCTCACTCAATCTTTGGAATAGAGTTGCATTACGGCTTGTAGCCCTGGCACGGTAAAACGGGCTAGCGGAGAGGGGAGATCGTTTAGGGGGAACCAGCCGATTTCGCCAATGGCACCGCCTTCTTCCAAATTACGGGCAATACCGCGGATGACCCGCGTGAAATAGAGAACGGAGATCCAGTGTTCTTCCTGTTCCGGACGAATGGTTTCGGCCGTGCAGAGTAATCCCTCGATGGCAATCTCCAGATCGACTTCTTCCTTGATTTCCCGAATGACCGCCGTTTCCAGCGATTCGTAAGGGTCGACCTTGCCTCCAGGGATACTCCAGGTGTATTGTTCCGGTTGACGATTCCGCCAAACCAAAAGGACTTCATTACGCTCGTTGAGGATGACGGCGCCAACACCGATCCGAGGCTGAAGAGGGGCATCATCCGTAGTGACTTTGGCATCTGAATCGGACAACGAGGATTCTTCGGCAGCGAGCAGTCGGGAGTTTAAGGAATTTTCCGTCTGTTGATGACCTTGGTGATGGGTAGACTGAAACGCCAACGGCAGCTTAGTCTGCGCTGCCCATTCTTCCGCAAGAATACTCATCGAGATCAGATCATAATGCGTGCCATCCCGCAGAACCGCAGAGCGCTGGCGCCCTTCCTCCCGAAATCCGGCTTTCAGATATGCATGTCTCGCAGCCTCATTGTATTCAATCACTTCGAGCGCAATCCGATTCAGATTCAATTCATGGAATCCATAACGAATAATCAGGGCAAGTGCATCACTGCCGTATCCTTTACCCCGATCTTTGTCATCACCAATGCCAATGGCCAGACGTGCAGAGCGGTTATTCCACTCAATCCGGTAGAGGGCTGTGAATCCAATGAACCGATTGTCCTCCAGTGTACGCAGCGCGAATTCAAAACCGTTGTCTCTCCGAACGGCGGATGACCCTGTCTCATCCGGAGTTAGCGGAACAGCAATATCGGTATCCAGGTTCCGCAAGTAATCATAACTGTCCGTGAAGCGGGCGAGCCGCATGCAGTCTTCCGGGCAAGGAGCGGCCAGCCGGACTTTGGAGCCTTGAAAAGCATTTAAATGTCGTGGAGCCATGTTGCACCTCTTTTATGGGATATGAAATCATTCACTTTATCTCATTATACTACGAAAGGGGGAGGATACCGAACAAGGGCACAAGCAGAAGAACGGATCCTCCTGGTTATAAAAAGGAAATCGACGTTAAATCATGAGCTGATATGGATGTCTGCACCGAATATATGCAAAATAAAAAGCAGCCAATGGGGCTGCTCTAACATCCATTATTTCAAATCCTGCAACAGGTTTTTCATTTTTTTGTAATGTCCACTGACCCGATCAACCATGTAGTTATACATGAGCTGGTTTTCCGAAAGGTTCGCCATTTCCATGTCAATGTCAACATTATTGCCATTATTGTTCATGGTCGTTTCATTGTTCTCGACAATTCGGTATGGGACTACGGAAGAAGCAGGATTACTGACCGGAAAATGCTTCGGATGAGTCCGGTGCATGTCCAACTTCTCTGTTTTACCATTCTCAATGATACGTCTAAGCTCTTCCTGGAACTCCACTGATTTCTTTTTGTAATTGGGCGTGTCTGCATTGGCAATGTTGTCCGCGGTAACCTTGTGCTGCACGTTCAGCACGTGCAAGAGAGATTCGTTGCGTCTGGAAGTGTTCGATTCGATCACGGCGTAGTCTCCTTCACTGGAAATGCAATTGCTTTCATCATAAAAAATGAAGAGGCTGTCTGTCAAATGAGACAAAAGAAAAGGACAAGCGCATGCCAGGGGCTTCTGCTAAGAAAGCCTGCCTTCATGACATCTTATCCTTGTCGTGATCCTTATGAGACGACCCTAATGAATCAATCCTTATGGATCGGCCATTACGAGGGACGATTGATGTTTTTGCCGTAATAGATCTCGTCCATCTCCAGCTTGAGCCACTCCGTAATTTCCTGCTGCTCAGCCTTGCTTAGCTTATCCTTCGTGTACCCAAACAGATAATTATCAAGGTCGAATTCCCTCAGCTTGCATTTGGTATGGAAAATGTTCTCCTGATAGACATTCACGTCAATCATGTCAAAGCTGCTCTTGATCTCATCCGGGATGTAATTCTGAATGGAGCCGATCTCATGATCAATGAACAGCTTGCGTCCGCTCGTATCGCGTGTAAATCCACGAACCCGGTAATCCATCGTCATAATATCCGTATCAAACGAGTGAATCAGATAGTTCAGTGCCTTTAGTGGCGAGATTTCGCCGCAGGTCGAGACGTCAATATCTGCCCGGAACGTACTGATGCCTTCACTCGGATGGAATTCGGGATACGTATGGACGGTAATATGACTTTTATCGAGCTGCATGACGACATTATCAGGCAGGGGACCAGGCGATTCGTCGAAGGATTCCTCGGGAATTTCCACAATGGGTCCTTCCGAGACAAGCATCGTTACACTGGCGCCTTGAGGCACGTAATCCTGTTGAGCGACATTCAGGACGTGGGCCCCGATGATGTCAGACACATTTCTCAGAATGTTGCTCAGCCGGTCCGCATTATATTGTTCATCAATATATTCAATGTAAGCTTGGCGTTCATCTTTGGTTTTCGTATAACAGATATCGTACATATTGAAACTCAGCGACTTGGTCAGGTTGTTGAATCCGTGCAGCTGAATGCGCTGCTCTGGCGTTAAAGTCATGGTTGCAGTTCCCCTTTGTCCCATACGACATGGTAATCGCAGTAATAATACTACTTATACCCAACCTGCTGCCAAAAAAAACATATGTACCAATTCCTGAGCGACTTCGCCGCTTTAATCCAAGTGCATGAATTAGTACATCCCGGCGGTGTACATCATCCGTACGTCATGCGAAAGTTGAACCGTTATCCCTTAGAGTGAAGAATCTCCGTAATCCATGACATCATTCATCCGTTCATCCTCGGCGACCGATTGGATATCCTCCGATGTGACGCTGATGATCGTGTAGTCTTCGTTCAGTTGTTTTTTGACGGCCTTTTCCTTGATAAAACGGGGACTGCCTTCCCCGGCATCTTCATCATACACGAGCAGAAGGCCATCGCTTTTGCGCAGCAGCAAGTCATCCCGCGCAGTGAACTGCCATGGGCCGATATACGGCTGGCGACTAATTGCACCATAATAGTCCACACCTTGCAGGATGGAGCGATAATACTCCTGTTTGTCTTCCTTCCATTGTTCCTCGGGGTTCAGGAAAGCGGTAATGATCGACAGCTTCAGATCCGGAAACGTCTTCTTCAGCTCAAGCACCACTTCGCAGGCCCACAGGTCCACACCGTATTGGCCTGGTGTCAGCACCCACTCCAGCCCGTCTTCGACCAGGGGCGTAAGACGGGAGGAGATCGCCTTTTTGATGTAAGGAATTCCTTCATGCTTCTGTCCAAAAATCTGTAGTTCATGTGCCCGGTAACCGGTAATCAGCAAGTTTTTCAGCATCCGTTCCCCCTTTTAGAAGTGGTCAGGCATACGGCCCATTCTTACACCGACGCGCTTGTCCATAATCGGCTGAGACCACGGAGTCAGTGATACTCTTCCCGAAGGGATCCCGTTAGTTCACTGGTGGGGCATCCGCGCGGAATGGATACAGGAACTGCTTCGGAATGTCCGTCTCAAATGTCATCAACTCACCCGATGTTGGATGAATAAACGAGAGTATACGTGCATGAAGTCCGAGACGGCCGAGGTCTCTTGTGCGTGCGCCGTATTTTCTGTCACCCGCAATAGGATGTCCGAGATCTTCCATATGCACACGAATCTGATTTTTCCGGCCTGTCTCCAGACGCACTTCCAGCAGGGAGAACTCACGGTTCGACTTCAGACGTTTGTAATGCGTAATGGCATGTTGTCCATCATTCGGACGAGAACTGGAGTACATTTTTAGCGTTTTGGTTTCTTTCAGCCAGGAAGAGATCGTACCTTCTTCTTTCGCTACCGAACCTTCAACAAGGGCGACATAGACGCGGTCCTGTACATTTTCTTTCCAGTTGTTTTGCAGCTTCTGCTGTACCTCTTCACTTTTGGCAAACATCATGACACCCGACGTATCCCGATCCAGACGGTGGACGACAAAAATCCGGTTCAGCGGATTGGTTCGGCGTACATGTTCTGTCAGTTGGCGATAAGCCGTGAGGTCATCCGTCTTGTCAGCAGCAATCGACAATAGTCCGGCTTCCTTGCGGATCACAATGATATCATCGTCTTCATGCAAGATGTTAATGCCTGTCAAGGAAGGAGCAGCTACAGCACCCTCTTTACGGATGTATACAATCTGACCTGGTGTTAATGCCTCATTAAATTTGGTTACGACCTTCTGATCCACGGATACCTGTCCGCGACCCAGAATGGACTTGACCGCATTTCGACCAGACTTCAGATGTTTCAACAAGAAATTGAGCAGCTCATCCGGTTCAGTTACTTTGTACGGACGTGGTGGTTCTTGCTTGCGATAATAGGAATTGCCCGAACGGTTGGCTGCTTTGGGTTTGGGTGCTCCGGATTTCTTGGGAGATGCGGAGGATTTGGCGACTGCTGGCTTTTTCGCCGCTCCTGTATGATGGGATGCGGATGGTCCTGATGATTTGGCGGAAGTAAAAGTGGACCGACCGGACCGCGCTGTGGACGAGCCCGCGGATGCTTTCCCTTTGGCCGATGTTTTGCTTGTAGGACGTTTGCGTTTATTCATAAATAGTAATCTCCTTCTGAACAGCCTGTACCGCTTGTGTGCATACGATCCGTTCATTTCGTTATGCAGTCCAATATACCATTAACCGGGGGCAAATAAAAATAGGTGGAGAGAATCTGTTACCCATCCAAACCAATAAGAGTCGAGATTCATAGAATAACGTATCCCATAGCATTGGAGGTGTTACTCATGGGTGTGTTTCTCGATATGAGAAGTTCGATGAACTCGGGAACAGTTGGACAGCCCAATGTGTCTCTGGGCCCATCGCCGGAAGCGTTCGGTTCCATCGGTCTGCAGACCCTTGGTGTCCCAAATCCCATTATCACCTTGAATGGCACGGTTGGCGTTACCGGAGAAGTAGGGGATACGTTCGTCGTTGAGCTTGTACGGGGCAGTGTTTATGATCCGTTCTTTGTGATCTATCGCGCCGAAGGTACGGTAGGTCAGAATGGCGGCGCTGAATTTCATTCGTTCACGGCACAGGATCTGTCCGCACCGCCTGCACTGGAAAGTGTATATACCTCGTTTATATCCGGGGTATCCACATCGGTACGAACCGGACCCGAAATGTTCTATGGTATTGCATCCACCAATTGGTTTCTATGAACAGAAGGTAAGAGAGAGAAACCAGAACAAAATCCCGGCTCCAAGGAGTCCGGGATTTTTGTTGTATTAATCATATTTGCAGACTAATTCGCACGTCCTTTCAAAATAATGTTGTTGGCTTTGCCGAAGTCGATGGCGACTTTGCCCGCGAGTGCCGCTGTGCGCTCGGCCAGTACAACTGCATTCACTCCGCAGGAGAAGAGCGCGACATCGAAGGTATCCCGATTCGTCTGAATCCACTGCAATGTTTCTCCCATCTGGTCCCAGCTGTCGAAGGGCAGGGCAGCTGTAATATCCAGATGGTACGGTTCCCGAACAAGCATGGTCCGCAGCTGCTCAATCTCGCGGGTAACGAGCAGCACCCGCTTGCCTGAAAGCATATTCCAGAAACGGGGCATTTGCGCTAGTTCCCGATTGATACAGGCATGGCAAGTCAGTGCCGGAGAGATGCCAAAATGTGCGAACACGATGTCAGTCAATTGTCTTTTGAGATGCTCCGGGGCTTTGATGGTACTGTCCCCGTGTGGAAGCACACCTACGATATCGGCCCGTTGCAAGGAAGCGGCGACCTCATCCCGAAGCTGCAGATTGGGCAGACGCAGTCCTTTTTGCCCCAGATTGGCCTTAATGGCCCATCGCTCCTTCAGAACCTGTTCCGTGGGCCAGACTGTTTCTTGGGACATGACGATATTCTCCCCATCACCCACACGCACCAGAGAGAAGGGACGCTGCTCCCTCACCGCGGCTTCAAGTTGATCCAGCACACCTTCCATTTCAAGATAGATTGAATTCATTGTGATATAAGACCCCCTTTGAAAATTCCATTGCTCTATTCTATGTTGCGGCTTCGGTAACGTATTGTGTGTTCGACCTGCAGGGCGCATCTTCGGCTGGTTCTCAATCTACTTCCGGGAGCGACAAGTGTTGGTCGGCTTATGTAAAAGCTGATTTGTGGAAGAACCTGTGCAAGTGTCCGGACCGATTCTATTATTTTTTCATACCTTATAGAGTCGGCTGTAAAAACTATGAAAACAGTCTGGCTGAGTTGAAAGAAGATCACAGAAGATGAGGAGGATGGGGATGTCCAGAAAAGTGGTTATTGAGATTAACTTCAACAATTACGGAATGGACCCACAGCGTTTGACAAGAGATTGGTTGGAGCGGCGAATGAGCATTTTTCGTACATTCACCCTTCATTGCCTTAAGGCGCAGACGAATCAGGATTTTCTGACGGTGGTGAAGCTGTCCAAGGAATCGGGGGAATTAATGCAGGAGATTTTGGCTGAACAGGAACCGCTGCCTTCCAATATTCGTTTTGGAACAAATATCGAAAGTGTGCGTGCCATTCTGGCTTTTGCTGAGGGAGCAGAGGATATCTATATAGCGCGACTGGATTCGGATGATCTATATCACAGGACGTTTGTTCAGCAGCTCTATGATGTGCAGCCACAGCCTGGAACGATGGCACTCATCAACCAGAATGGATACCTGTGGGACAGCGTGAATCATGAGATGGCTCCAGTGTTTCACCGTTCCCCGCAGTTCTATGTCTACCTGTATAAAACGGCGGAGTATGCTGCGGGATACCGGGTGAAGCTGCCGGGCAGGGGAACACATGGCAATGTCATCGATCTGCCGCACGAGCTGCTGGTTCCGCGCAATTACGTGAATATCGTGCATTCCAGCAATACATCTGTCAAAAAAGTACCACCCAAAGACCGATTGAGCCGGGAAGAGATGGCTGCGGTATTACGCGAATTCATGATCTGAATGAAGGAGGGGTTCACCTATGATTCAAGGACAAACGATTCTAATCACCGGAGGAACAGGCTCGTGGGGACAAAAACTGACGGAGGTACTGCTGAAACAGAATCCGGCCGAGATTCGGATTCTGTCGCGAAATGAGTATGCCCAGATTGCGATGCAGCGCGATTTCGGTCATGATGCACGTTTGCGTTTTGTCATCGGAGATATTCGCGACTATCGGGCAGTGGAGGAAGCCTGTCGCGGAGTGGATGTTCTCTTTCATCTGGCTGCACTGAAACACGTTCCGGTCTGCGAGGATCAGCCGGATGAAGCATTCAAGACGAATGTCATTGGCACGCAGAACATTATCCGCGCAGCCATCCGCATGCAAGTTGCCAAAGTCATTGATGTATCCACCGATAAGGCGGTAGATCCGATTAACGTGTATGGCATGACCAAGGCTTTGGGGGAAAAGATGATGATTCGTGCCAACGGGCTGAGTGAATCCACCCGTTTTGTCTGTATTCGCGGGGGCAATGTGCTTGGAACCAGCGGCAGTGTTGTTCCATTGTTCCGTCGTCAGATTGATGAAGGCAAGAGCCTGACCATCACGGACGAAGGCATGACCCGCTTTTTCCTGACACGGACGGAGGCGATTCATTTGTTGCTGAAGGCGGCAGAGGTAGCGGTGGGCGGAGAGACATTTGTCATGAAAATGAAAGCCTGCAAGATGACGGATCTGGCTTCGGTCATGCTGGAACAGGCAGGTCGTCCGGCTCACGATTATAAAGTAACCGGGATTCGTCCAGGTGAAAAATTGCATGAAGTACTCATTTCTCCATTCGAAGCACCACGTACCTACAAGTTTGACGAACAATATTATGTGATTTTGCCACAGGAACCGGACAAGAGCCTGACAGATCCCTATAGCAGCCTGCCTCGTGTAACCTTTTCCGAGTATCGTTCAGACAGCGCGATGATGAACCGTTCCGCGATTGCCCCATTTTTACGTGCAGGCGGCTTTATCGATTAATAGAAGGGAGGCGGACCGTTTGGAGGTGGAAGGAATGGAAGAGAGCAGCAAACCCGAAGGAAAGAAGGAAACACAGGAACGTACCACGCTTCAAAACATAAAAAACCGCTCCCTGAAAGCCGCCGTCATTGGTCTCGGATATGTAGGGCTGCCCATGGCGGTGGAGATGGCCCAGGCTGGGTATCAGGTGCAGGGGATTGATATCGATGGGACAAAAGTGGCTAAGCTGCGTGCAGGAAAATCGTATGTGATCGGCATTGAGGATAAGGTGGTGCAATCTCTTGCTCAGGCCGGATTGTTCATAGCAGGGACGGATTACGCTGCAGTGGCGCAGGCCGATGTCATTGTCATCTGTGTACCTACGCCTTTGACCGCAGAGCATCAGCCCGACATTTCATTTATCGCTGCAGCGGTGGATGGCATAACGCCTTATCTTCGGGAGGGATGCCTGGTCATATTGGAGAGTACGACGTATCCCGGCACCACCGAGGAGCGTGTGAAGCAGCCCATCGAAGCCGCAAAAGGGTGGAAAGTAGGGCAGCAGTTCCATGTCTGTTATTCTCCAGAGAGAGTAGACCCCGGAAGTGTGCATTACGGCGTGAAAAATACACCGAAGATCATTGGCGGATCCACGCCGTCCTGTCTGTCTTATGGAAAAGCATTCTACGGTTCGTTCCTGAACGAAATCGTTCCGGTTCGTTCAACGGCGGTGGCGGAAACGGCAAAATTGTTCGAAAACACGTTTCGCAGCGTAAACATCGCGCTCGTGAACGAACTGACACCTGCTTGTGAGCAGATGGGCGTGAACATCTGGGAGGTGCTGGACGCTGCGGCGACCAAGCCGTTCGGCTATATGCCGTTCTATCCCGGTCCGGGCATTGGCGGACACTGTATTCCAATTGACCCGATCTACCTGTCCTGGGCCGCAGGCCGTCAGGGATCGGAGCTGCAATTCATTTCGCTTGCGGATATGACCAATCGGAAAATGCCGGAAAGAGTGGTTAAGCGTGCCGCTGAGCTGCTCGAACAGAACGGTTCATCGATGCAGGGAGCCCGAATTGTGCTGGCGGGTATGGCATACAAAAAAGATATCGACGACTTGCGTGAATCGCCAGCGCTGGATGTCTATAGACTGCTTGGTGAAGCAGGGGCAGATGTGGTTTATACCGATCCAATGGTGCCTGTATTCCGCAAGGATGATGGTGCGCTTGCCCAGGCTCAACCAGCATCACCTGCATTGTGGGCAGGAGCTGATCTGGTTATTATTACGACGGATCACACAGGCTTCGATTATCAGGAGATGGCGGATCATGCCAAGCAGATCTTTGATACACGTAATGCCACCGCCGGATGTGTCGGTGGTAATATCGTGGTGCTTGGGCAACCGGTTCGACCGGATGTGAACGCCGTGCACGACGTTAAGGAAATACATCAAATGCAAAATCATGAGAATATGCGAGTGTCTCAGACGGCGGGTGGGGATAAGCGAGGGGTCACAGATCTTACCGAGACAGACCGTGCATCTCACTTTAAACAATCGCACGAAAATTCTGGAGGCAGCCATGGCGAATCATGATCGGGTAAACGAGCGTTATTACGGCGAGATCAATTCGGAGGAATCGCATGAAGCCACACGTACCCGCATTCACTGGATGTGCCGGGAAGCGACAGGCAAGCGAATTCTGGATATTGGATGCAGTCAGGGAGTCACTTCCATTTTGCTGGGTCGGGAAGGCTTTCGGGTGACCGGAATTGATCTGGAAGAAGAGAGTATACAATATGCGCGAGAGGAACTCGCGAAGGAATCCAGACCGGTGCGGAACAATGTGGATTTTCGGCTGCTGGATATTACACAATGGAAGGCCAGAACGACCTTTGATACGGTACTGCTCGGCGAGGTGCTGGAGCATTTTGCCCATCCGGAGACGTTGTTGCTGCAAATTCATCGACTGCTGCAGGAGGAGGGAACCCTGGTTGTAACTGTGCCGTATGGCTATCATCCCTTTTACGATCACAAGCAAACGTTCTATGCGGGGAATCTGGCGATGTGCCTGCTGCCGTATTTTGAAGTATTGAAGCTGGAAGTTCATCATAAATATCTATGTTGTGTGGCACGTAAAAGGCGGAAAACGCAGCTGCATATGCCACCGACCCTGAACCAGCTGACGGAATGGATGGAGCTGGACCACCTTCATTTTGCCGCCGTGGAGAAGAACCACCTTCGCCTGATGACTCAGCGCAAGAAAGCGTTGGATAATGCGGTGGAGCAGGTTAAACGTCTGCGACGTCAAGAGGGCGGAGAAGGGTAACAGATAATTCTAGAAGAAGGACCGCAATACGCGTAAGACAGGAAGGGGCTTAAACCGTGATCACCATCAGTCTGTGCATGATTGTGAAGAACGAACAACGCACGCTTGCGCGCTGTCTGGGTTCGGTCGCCGGCATCGCGGACGAGATCGTTATTGTAGATACCGGTTCATCCGATCGGACGAAGGAGATTGCCGCGCAGTATACCGACCGGGTCTACACGTATGAGTGGAGGGACGATTTTGCTGCCGCGCGGAATTATTCATTCGACCAGGCGACACAGGAATATATTCTGTGGCTGGATGCGGATGATGTGCTGCTGCCCGCGGAACGGGGGAGGCTGGAAAGGTTGAAGCAGCAGCTGCCGTCCGGGGGGGAGACGGCGGCTGTGGTCTTGGGCTATACGCTGGCCGAGGGGCCGGAGGGAAGTCCGCTCGTGACGGACCGACGGCTGCGCCTCGTCAAGCGGGAGGCGGGATGCCGCTGGCATGGCCGGCTGCACGAGCAGTTAAGCTTCCCGCCGGGCGGGGTCATTACGGCAGACATTGCCGTCACGCACCGCCGCGAAGCGGGCCATCATTCGGTGCGAAACGTGCGCATTCTGCGCAAATGGATCGCCGAAGAGGGCGCAGCCCAGGGACGCCTGCTGTTCTATTATGCAGGCGAATGTTATGACCGCAAGCGTTATGCGGCGGCGGTTCGAGCGTACGCGAAGCTGCTGCTGGAGCCGAGCGGTTATCGCGAGGATCGGCTCATTGCCTGCGCGCGGCTGGCAGAATGTTATGAGCGGCTTGGCGAGCCGGGCCGGAAGCTGGGGGCGCTGCTGCAATCATTTCAATTCGACTTGCCCCATGCCGACTTCTGCTGCGCAATCGCTGCCTGTTTCCAGGAGCGGCAGGAGCTGGTCTCCGCCATCTACTGGTATATGCAGGCGCTGGATGTGAGCAGCCGCGATCCGGGTCTGCGTCCCGTGCCTGTGGCATGCCGCACCTGGCTGCCCCATGCCCGGCTCTCACTTTGTTATGCTCATATGGGAAATTGGGAGCAGGCGCTTCTGCATAACGGGAAAGCAAGAGAATATATGCCCAATGATCCCGGTCTGCTCGCCAATCGGCAGAAGCTTGAAGCGGTGTTGAGTATGGGGAACAGCAGTCCGGAAGAGAAAGAGAAAGAGAAAGAGAAAGAGTAGGGTTGATCCGTTGTAGAGGTGGAACAAGTGTAGCCCCGCTTGCCATGAGAATCGGCAAGCGGGGCTGCTTATTTGTAGTTTTTACTATTCGGGTGCCAGGCACCGTACGTACTGATCCTTCATGCGCAGGCTTTGGCATGCCCAGCCCCTGCCGTCATATATTTCATCATCGATGTTTAGCGTAATGCTATCATCGCTGTACTCGTTCCGGTTTTCAATCCGGAGCGTATTTTCATTTTCCCATTCGAGGTGGTTGGCCCCGTGGTGTTCAGCACGATATATGGTTTTTACTGTAAACACGTCCGAGGCAACAATCTTCTTCACATCCACCCAGATGGTGACTCCACCTGCCGCACCTCCGTAAGGCACCCCGTAGATCTCGGCGACATACTCTCCATTCGGCGATGGCATCGTGTAGGCGAGATCCCCTTGTTCAGAACGATCAAACGTGGAGTAGTAAGGACGAAGCGTGAAATACAGGAATACGGCGGCAAACAGAGCCAGAATCAATATCGAAAATGCAGTGAATATTGGATGTCGGCGTATCCATGACTTGTGCGGCTTTGCTATAGATGATTGGGTATCTTGAGGATTCTGGTCCATACCGCATTGACCCTCCTTTTAAAGTGAAGTTTGCTTCGCAGGAATATAAATTTCCATCTCCCCGTAGTGATCCTGCGCGAGGCTACCGTCGATCCTTTCAAAATAATACGAGTCACTCTTCGAATATCCTGAATGGCTCTGCCAGTATTCGTCAATAAACGTCCAGACACTGTCCAGATGATCAATGTTGATTAGACTGGGATGGAAATCACATACGTATTTGAATACGGCATACTGGTTGGCCGGAACCTCGATCTGGTCCAATCCTGCGGGTGCACGGTCGAAGCATGTCACTTGCACAGAAGGCAGATAGGTACTGTAGTCATCCTTAATCTCGTTGGTGAATCCAATATAGACATTCGGATGCATCGTATCGGGTATGGTATGGAAATATTTTTCAAAAAAGCTATTCCCTTTTGCGTTGGATTCATAATGTTCCTCGTTATCGATATACCGTATCTGTGAACGTTGACCAACCAGCATCATAGCTGGTTTCCGTACATACGTAGGTTTGAAAATATATCCATACGGAAGCGTTGTAATCATAGACGAAGTCAAGCGTGCGGTTAGCTGGAGATCGCCAGTCCCTTGTTTGCGGTATTGCAGAGGTGTGATACCAAATGCTTGTTTAAATGCACGTATGTAGGACTGTTCATGTTCGAAAGAATAATGACCGCTAATATCGATGATCTTCCAGTTTTGATCCACCAACTGCTCCAGACTGCGGGCCAGTTTGCGTGAGCGAATGTATTCTCCGGGCAGTTGTCCGCTCATATGTTTGAACATCCGGTGGAGATGGAATTTGGATATGTGAGCGGCTATAGCCAGATGGTCCAACGTTAATTTTTCATGGATATGATCCTCTATGTAGTCAAATAACTTATCAAAGGTATGTAGCTGATCGTGTTGCATATGAATCTCCCTTATCAATTCAAGTAGTTAGAGCAAGAAATGTTCATTTTTTCCTTATATCCGATGATATCATAACCAAGTACTTAATTTAATGACAAGATTGGAGAAAGCATCCATGTATGCTGAAAAAAGAACGTATACCACACGAGGGATGATCACTCGTTTATGGACATTAACGGGCAGATATCGGATGTTCATTGTTCTGTTGCTCTGCGCTGCCTTAGCCATCTCATTGATAGAAGTAGGTTATATGGAATCCATACGACGCCTGGTCAAAGGCGCCACGGAGTCACATTTTCCCCTGATCTATTCGGGACTTGCGATTGGAGTTTCTATTGTTGCGTTAAGAGTCATTGTAACCGCAATCATGACGTGGCTTGAGACGCTATTTCAACAAAAGTCACTCCTGTCTTTACAGATGATGTTATTGACCTCACTGGGAGACACTGCTCCACGTGAGCTTACTCACTATCACACAGGCGATTTGACTGCGAGGGTCTGGACATCTGCCAAAGAAGCGCAAAATGGGTTGAATCAGCATGGTATTGAGCTGGCCAAAAATATCATTCAACTCATCCTCGCGTTTGCCTACTTTAGTTGGGTGAATCTGCCATTGTCTTTGGCGATCATTATATTCACGTTGGTCTATCCTGTTGTCACTATGCGTCTGGGCAGCCGCCTGCAAAGACGACATGATCAGTTGAATGCGGATGCTGCAGCAAGGGATGCACTGCTGACTGAAGTGATTCAGGCTCCTCTGGAGATTCGATCTTACGGACTGAAGGGTTACATATACAAACGTTATCAGGAACGAATGAATCAGGTATTCAGACAAACGATGTCTGTGTCGGTTTTGCAGCGTCTTTCGGAAGCGGCTGGGCGAGTATCAACTTATGGCGGGATGATTTTAATTTTGTATCTCGGTGGGATTCAGGTGCTACATGGACGTATGGATGTGGGAGGATTGGCAGCTTTTCTCATAGCGAGCAGTCAGTTAACTCGTCCGATTGAGGCCATATCCGGCCTCTGGAATGGTTTTATCGGATCAGCTTCGCATGCGGCGAGAATCTTTGAAGTAATGGATTTGGAGAAAAAGAAAACCTGGACCAACCAGATGGCGTGGCCCTTGAAGAATATGCAGTCTGGTTCAGTGAATGGGGATCTATATGAAAACTTGGAGAAAAGTACTGCTGATCGCGAAGGACAGATCCAAAAGGCAGGCATGCATATACAGCATATATACTTCAGCTACGCGGAGAAAGCCACACTATCCGATGTCACCTTTACGGCTGAAACGGGAAAGCTCACCGTCATCACCGGGCCAAGCGGGTGTGGGAAATCTACATTGCTAAAATGTATAGCAGATGTACAAGTGCCTTCGAGTGGTTCGGTGCAATTTATACTTGGACACATTCCGGGCATGAAAGCCTATAGTCAGGTGTACGTACCACAGCAAGTTTTTATTTTCACAGGTACTGTAGAAGAAAACATTGCCTTTGGCCAAGAGCAGGTCCTACAGGAACGAATCGTAGATGCCGCATGCCTTGCTCAGGTGCATGATGCAATTATGCGTCAAACCTCGGGATATCACACGGTTCTTGAACCCCTGGGAAGTTCGATGTCTGGTGGTGAACTTCAGCGAATCAGTCTCGCCAGAGCAATTCTCAGAGAGCCTGATGTTATATTGCTGGATGAGCCCACATCTTCACAAGACCCCGTTAATGAACAACGATTAAATACCATGTTCAACAAACTTACTGCGGAGAAAAAAAAGACGATTATTGCAGTTACACACCGAGTGCCGCTTCTCGAACAGGCGGATCAGGTGGTCTATATGCGGGAAGGCCGTATTGTGGATACAGGATCACATCATGAATTGTTGGCTCGCCCGAATGGATATCGTAGCTATATTGAGGAGCAGGTCCCGGAAGTGGAGGAACACCATGAGTAACATCAATGTGGAAACGGAACGTATGGATGAAAAAATCCAAGCTAATGAACATAAGTCATCGGCAACTCTGGCGAATGTATGGCCTGTTATTTTTCGCTTCATGAAGCCGTATGGCCTTGCTATCGTGGTTTTGCTTATTTTTATAGCAGCAGATGCCGTATTTGATTGGGGACTTGCCTTTGTCCAGGGATTCTTCGTTGATTCCATTAATCAAGGAGGGCAGGCGCAGCTTAACGACACAGCGATTCTCGTCGTAGGCCTACTGATAGGTTTTATCGTTTTACTGGCGATGCATCGATATGTTCTCGTGTGGTTAAAAGAATCTCTACACAGGGATATGTCGATGGATCTGCTGACGCTGTTAAACCAAATGCCGTATGCGTGGGTGCGAAGGCAGAAGTCTGGAGATATCATGCTCCGCATTAAAGAAGACACCAAACATGGCGCAGAAGTCGTGGAGGCCATTGCGGAGGGTGTAACCGTTGTCTTTATTATTGTATTGTCACTTGGATATTTGTACAGGGCAGACCCATGGATCGCTGTAATTGCATTAGTGAGTGCGGCAGCGATCTGGTTGACAGCGAGACTATATGATCAGCGAATTGTACGTCTGTCAGATGAGGTAGAAGCGAAAGAAGGAGAGTCTCAGCAGCAAATTCAGCAGTATGTTGAGGGGATACCATTGGTTCAAGCCTATAAGGCTTCCGACTGGTTTCTATCTCGTTTTCGATCACAACAAGAGGCACTCCAACAGAGTGAGGCAAAATTGAAAATGACCTTGAGCCTGTCAGATAACGTATCTATGGCTGTATTTGGTCTTGCTCAGTTGGCTGCCTTGTTTCTGATCGCTTTGTCAACGGCTAGAGACAGCTTGTCACCAGGTACGGTTGTAGCCAGCAGTCTCCTGTTTGAGCTGGTCGTGTGGCCAGTACTCGGGCTGTCCAGTCAGTGGAGCCAAATGCAGGCGAGTGTGGGGGCATTCGGACGAATCTCGAAATGGCTGAAGTTGGGGGAAGCGGATGGTGATAAAAAGCGGTATGGACAATGGAATATACAACCAACCGATGATCCGGCAGAAGCGATCCTTCGACTTGAACAGGTTAGCGTAACCAATGAGACAAATGGTCGTGTCATTCTCGATGAATTTACGTTGAATGTGAGGCAGGGGGAGATGGTAGCTGTGGTTGGCACCAGTGGTTCGGGCAAGTCGACCTTGTGCCAAGTCTGTGCAGGGCTGATTGAACCTACAGGAGGAAGAGCATTACTGCATAACACGCCAGTTGATCAATATATCGGAATAGATGACATACCCATTTTGACGTATATGTCCCAGATACCGACCTTTTTTACAGGTACAATAGAAGAGAATATTCGCCTAACCGCAGAAGCTGCTTTACCGGGCGTAAGACTCGCGGCAGAGCGAGCAGCATTGCATGAATTCATTGATGCCCAGGAGGGGCAATATGATGCTCCTTTACAGGAGAAAGGCTCCAATCTGTCTGGTGGGCAACAACAGCGGCTCGCGCTGGCTAGAATTTTCATGCGGACATCGGATCTGTACATTCTGGATGAACCGACAGCTTCGCTGGATATCCAGACAGAGCAGAGAGTCATGAGTAATCTGTTAAGCTTTATGGAAGGAAGAACCGCACTTATCGTAACTCATCGTATAGAAATCGCGCGCCAGTGTTCACGCATCATTGTGATGGAAGCAGGTCGACTTGTCGAGGATGGAACCCACGAGCAATTGATGGAGAAGAGAGGATTATACTATCGCATGAATATGCGGGAGGAATTTTGAGAATTAGATCGTGGGGTGCTGCAAATGAATGAATCTACATTGAAAAAAGCGATGGATACACTGGAGTTTCTGAGTCAGGATCGGGAAGCGCATCGCTTGTATGAAGAACGGCAGAAGTATTTACACGATGAAGCCTCGATGATTGAATGGGCCACTGAAAAGGGAATAGTAGAAGGGGAAAAAAGAAAGACGATTGAGATTGCGAAAAATATGCTTTCTTTTGGTCTTGAAATTTCAGTGATTGCCAAAACAAGTGGTCTAACTGAATCTGAAGTTGAGGCACTGAAAGATTAGGAGCACAATCCAGATGAAACAGTCGCTGGATGGCTTAGCGGGGTTTGTTACAATTAATGCAATCGTTTTGTCCAACAAGGGCAGGACGGTTGTTTTTAATTTGTCCTAAAATGATTCAATCACACCTTACTCTACTTGCAATCTTTCCGATCACTCAGGTGGTACGGCTGTTACACATTTGCTAAAGATCGTTTTACAGTAAAACGCGGTTGCTCATTCGGGGCTGGGCCGTTAAACTAAAGGGAGCGGCGTTTGCTTGACGGACAAGTCATGAGAACGCCATTTTGTTGTCAAGGATGCGGGATATGCCGCTTTCGGATGTCAGAATCGGATCGGACCAAGCTGGTGGAAGAACACCGGTGATAAGTAAGGAGTCTTTACATGAGTGTGCAAACACCTACATTAGAAGAAGCGCAGGGTCTCCTGCAAAAATATTATGGCTACCCCGACTTCCGCGAGGGACAAAAAAAGATCGTAGCCAGCCTGCTCGAACGCGAAGATACGCTCGGAATTATGCCAACCGGGGGCGGGAAGTCGATCTGTTATCAGATCCCCGCTTTGTTATATTCGGGGCTGACCCTGGTGGTCTCCCCGCTAATCTCATTGATGAAGGACCAGGTCGATGCGCTGACCACGGCCGGGATTGCTGCCGCCTATATTAATAGTACACTCAGCGGCAAAGAAGTGAATGATCGCATCCGCGCGGCGCAGCGCGGTGAGCTGAAGCTGCTCTATGTCGCGCCTGAGCGACTGGAGCTGGACTGGTTCCGCGAGGAGATGGGCTATTTGCCGATCTCATGCGTTGCTGTGGATGAGGCCCACTGTGTGTCGCAGTGGGGACATGATTTTCGGACAAGCTACCTGGCGGTAGCGCCGTTTGTGGACAGTTTGCCGGAGCGGCCAGTGGTTGCGGCCTTTACGGCGACAGCGACGCCCGAGGTCATGGGCGATATTCTGCGGCTGCTGCGTTTGCAGAACCCGCAGACGTATGTGACTGGACTGGGGCGGGATAATCTGGCGTTTAGCGTGCTGCGCGGCGAGAGCAAGAAAGACTTTGTGCTGAATTACGCACGCGAGCATGCGAGCGAGCCGGGTATTGTGTACGCCGCGACGCGTAAGGACGTGGACGATCTGCATCAGCGTTTGCTGCACGCGGGATTGCCCGCAGGACGCTACCATGCCGGGATGACGGACGATGAACGGGCCCAGAGCCAGGAAGCTTTTTTGTACGATGATATCCGGGTGATGGTGGCGACCAATGCGTTCGGGATGGGGATTGATAAATCCAATGTGCGTTATGTGCTGCATTACAGCATGCCGAAGAACATGGAGGCCTACGTGCAGGAAGCTGGACGTGCGGGCCGAGACGGGGAGCCGAGCCAGTGCATTTTGTTATTTGGGGCACAGGACATTATTACTCAGAAGTTTCTGATCGAGCAGAACCCGATGGAGGGCGACCGGAAACAAAACGACTACCGGAAGCTGCAGCAGATGGTGGATTACTGCTACACGACGCGCTGCCTGCGCAGTGCGCAGCTGGATTATTTCGGTGAGGTGCATGAGGACAAGCCGTGCGGTATATGCAGTTCATGTACGGACGACCGCGAGCTGGTGGATATGACGATTGATGCACAGAAAATATTCAGCTGCATTCACCGCATGCGTGAACGGTATGGTGTATCGTTGGTCGCTTCCGTGCTCAAAGGCTCCCGTGCCAAAAAAGTGCTCGATTACGGCTTCAATTCTCTGCCAACCTATGGTGTGATGGGGAATCGTACGGAACGTGAGATCGCCGAGATCATCAACGTCATGGTGTCGGAAGGCTATCTGATGCTGTCCGAGGGACAATATCCGGTTGTTCGTTTGCAGCCACTCGCGGTGGAAGTGCTCAAAGGTCAGCGTGAAGTGATGCAGCGGGTGGTCCGCAAGACGGCGGCGACGGCTTCGGGTACAAACTACGGCGGACGCCGCGGACGCGATGCAATGCCATCTGCGGTGAACGAGACGGTATTTGAGCAGCTGCGTCTGATCCGTCGTGATTTGGCGGCGAAAGAGCATGTGCCATCGTACATTATTTTCAATGACGCGACCTTGCGCGAGATGAGTGTGGTATGTCCACAGTCAGAACGTGACATGCTGAATATCAAAGGGGTCGGTGAGGTCAAGTACCGCAAGTACGGGCTGCCGTTCCTGGAGTTTTTCCAGAAGCAAACGGGCGAAGACGTCGATACGGATGATGATGCTTTTTACGAGTATGAGTAGGTATGAGAAGGTATAAGTAAGTATGAGTGAGTATGATCAATTATGAGCGAGTTTGGCTGATTGGGATGGAGTGAGAATTGTTGTTACATTCGCGCTTTCAGGTCTTTGAAGTTCATGACGCAAAAAAGCTTAAATTGATTAAAAAGTTGATATATATGCTTCGTGCAAGTCGATGATTTGTCCATGATACGGGGAAAGTGATTGGCACAGGTTTGAGGCTAAAGTCTCAAAGCTCAAGGCTCAAGGCTCAAGGCTCAAGGCTCAAGGCTCAAGACAGTAAGATGTGGATATCGAATTGTGGATGGAATGCGAATGAGGTCTTTTACAAGTTGAAGTTGATTATGGATTTGGATATGTCGTCTCTGTGGAGTGGACAAAAGATGGTGGATTGTCTTTCAAAAGGTGGACAGTGGCGTTAGAAATGGCTGATAGCATCGTATACAGCATGTAGTTTGATTGAATGGATTTTATACTGTATGTTGTGGTTTTGGTGTGGCGGGGTGTATATGTCTTTTTGAAAAGAGTGTCCACTCTTTGAAAGACAAAAGTTAGATATGTCCACGATACGTGGAATGGCTATCCATAGAGGTTTGCATGAACAGCATCCGGGTCAGGATGGTTGTAGAGCTTTACTTTTACCAAAAAAATATGGTCTGGGTGTCCAGGCAAAGGTTGTGAACCATGAAGGTTATTCTTTCTACATTAAATGCAAAGTACATTCATACCTCGCTGGCCTTGCGGTGTCTGAAGGCGTACAGTGAGAAGGATTTTGATATTGACCTGGCGGAGTATACGATCAAGGACCCGGTCATGAATATTGTGTCTGATCTGTACCAGCGCGGGGCTGATGTGATTGGGTTCTCGTGTTACATCTGGAACATCGAAGAGACGATCAAGGTCATTGATAATCTGAAAAAGGTTATGCCTGACGTGAAAATTTTGCTGGGCGGGCCGGAAGTGTCCTACGACACGGAATATTGGATGAACCGGATTCCCAATGTCGATTTCATCGTGATGGGTGAAGGCGAAGAGACGCTGCATCAGCTGTTGACGGAGCTGGAGGGGAGCAAGAAGTTCCATTTTGTGTATGGACTGGCGTATCGCAAAGGGGAAGAGGTCATTCTCATGCCGGGACGGCCGAAAGCGGATCTGAACGATCTGCCGTCACCGCACCGTTTTGAAGAGGATATCCCGGATCTCGGGAAACGGGTTGTTTATTTTGAGACGAGCCGCGGCTGTCCGTTCAGCTGCCAGTTCTGTCTGTCCAGTATTGAGGTCGGCGTGCGGTATTACGATATTGAGCGGACGAAGTCAGACATTCTGTACCTGATCGAGAAGGGTGCGAAGCTGATCAAGTTTGTGGACCGGACATTTAACATCAAACGGGATTACGCGATGGAGATGTTCAAGTTCCTGATCGAGAATCATCAGGGGACGGTGTTCCAGTTTGAAATTACGGCTGATATTATGCGTCCCGAGGTATTGGACTATCTGGCAGAGAATGCACCTCCGGGCACATTCCGGTTCGAGATCGGGGTTCAGTCTACGAATGATCCGACGAATGAGTTGGTGAAACGCCGCCAGAACTTCTCCAAACTGAGTCGTACGGTAAACAAAGTCAAAGCCAGCGGCAAAATCGACCAGCATCTGGATCTTATCGCCGGACTGCCGGAGGAAGATTACAATACGTTCCGCAAGACGTTTAATGATGTATTCGCCTTGGGGCCGGAAGAGCTTCAGCTCGGATTCCTCAAAATGCTGCGTGGTACGGGTCTGCGTCTGGATGCGGAGAAGTACAATTACACGTATATGGATCACGCGCCGTATGAGATTCTGGGCAGTGATGTGCTGCCGTTCAGCGACATTGTGCGCCTGAAGCGGTTGGAGGATGTGCTGGAGAAATACTGGAACGCACACCGGATGGACCATACGTTGAAGTATCTGATGGAGCAGGAATTCAACTCGCCATTTGATTTCTTCCAGGCGTTCGGAGATTACTGGGAGGGGCAGGGCTGGCAGAAGATCGGCCACCAGTTGGAGGATCTGTTCACCCGTCTGCACAGCTTCCTGGAGTCGCGCGACACACCGCACATGGATGTTGTGCTTGGCCTGATGAAGCTGGATTATTTCCTCGGTCACAAATACAAACCACGCAAAATATGGTGGGAAGATCCGCTCCAGAAAGACCAATGGGCGGGTTATATGAAAACGTTGGCTGAACGTCCGGAAGACGTTCGTCTGCCCCGCATTGCCGGTGCCTCAGGCTCGGCATGGCTGGAAAGCAGCGGCACAAGTGCGATTGCCGCTGAGGGAAGTTCGGCTGCTGCCGGGGAAGACGCTGCGGATGCGGCGGGTGTGATCGGCAGCGAAGCCGGGGGTTCAGCGTCGCTTCCTGCGGGCGACGCAACAGGGTCCGCCGCGGATGGAGCGGCGGACGGGGTGGACGGCAACGCTTCGCGTGCGTTGCCGATGACTTCGGCCATGACCGCACAGACGGTCATGGGTGGCCGTGCTTTCGCCGACCTCGGTCTCGGCGAAAAGGAATTGCAGAAGCACACCGTATTGGATGTGCTTCCGTTCCGGCTTGAGCGTGTGCTTGCTGGCGCCAGCCCGCTTGCCGCGAAAGGCCGGACGCTGCTGGTTGTGGTATACCAGCAGCATGAAGGGCAGCAGGCGCAGTATTACACGCTGCCGCTGGGAGAAGAAGCCGCTGCCATGTAGGTGCAGCGGCATTGGGGAGCTGCATGGCCGATGGCTGCATGCAGTGGGGGAAGCACCATGGCTTTGCCGTCCTGGTGCTACAACGGTGAGCACCGCGGTTATGGACGCGGTGCAATCCCGTGAGGTGCTGCCCCATTGGGCGCAGCACCTCACCCTTACGCGGCTTGCCACTGTATAAGCAGCGCTCCGCTTCACCTTTTATCAAAACATGCATGTTCCGAAAGCATCGGAAGGTCGTCTGATTCCCTAGTGGATGAAGAAGGGCCTTCCTTTTTTGTTTTTCCGAATTTGGGTCAAAAACATAACCTATCCAAACGAAGGAGAATTTCCTATGAATAAATATGCTACTACTGAAAAGGCGATTACCATAACTAAAGGTTCCGCTGAGTTACTGCGCATTCATATCACATATAACCCTGCACATATTGAGTGAATTCGTCGAATCAAGGGCACGAAGAACTCTCCTCTCCAATCTTGCTTGGGAAATTGTGCAGGAATACATTACTGAGTATAGACCCAATCGTTGGTTATTTCCGGGACAATCTTTGGATAGGCATCTGACCGAGCGTAGCGTGCAAAAGGTTTTTGAAGAAGGCAGACAACGCGCAGGCATTGTGAAAAAAAGTTAGTATTCATGCCTTAAGGCACTCTTTCGCTACGCATTTACTGGAAAACGGAACAGACCTGCGCTATATTCAGGAGCTGCTTGGTCACACGGGTGCACGAACAACCCAGCGATATACGCATGTGAGTACGAAGAATATTCAGCGTATTCAGAGCCCGCTGGATCGTTTGGATCTTGGAGATTGAGTGTTCCTATAAATATCCCTTTTTCCCCAAATTATTCTTCGCAAATACCACTGCTTAGGTTATCATATACGTAGTTCAGATATCATGCAGGATCTGTGGTATTTACGAAGTACATAAATTAGATGTTATAAGAAATCGGCGTAAAGATAAAGATCATATACAATACATTTTTAAGTAAGGAGTAAATGATGCCTTATAAATATAGTTTAAAGGATGAAGAAAGCAATTTACTTATTGGCCATTTCGAGTATATTTGTGGGTTACCAAGCATGGAGCTTAAAGATACTCAGAATGGTGATATTGTTCATCTTAAACTTAAAAATTTTCATTTCACTAATGAATTTAGAGAGTATTGTACAACTAGAAGACATTCTATAAGTAATTTGTATATTTTAGTTTTGGATAAATTTGGTTTTGTAATTGGTAGTTACTATTATGTATTGAGTTCGAGGAAGAGGGTTATTACCTCTGAACTAATAGATGATCAAGATGTTATTCTAGAAGGATATTTGCCAACAGGTCTATTCCAGGAAACTATAGCACTTTGGGATTTATGGAAAGATTATATACCGAGTAAATACGCTATTTGGTTAAACTTTTCCGAGTTGCAGCGTGATATTTGGATGGGAATAATCAGAAACAATTGTAATACTTTCGCAAACTGCTTACAACATCAAGACAAAACTAATCAAACTTATTATCTTAATGGTCGAAATATCACAGATGTAACTTCATTTTATTTTTTACTAGGTGAATCTATTAACGGCCCGGGAGGATATTTTGGAGGGTGCCTAGATAGTTTGTCGGATTGTTTATGTGGGGGCTTCGGTGTGATACCGCCATTTACGATTGAGTTAAGTGGATACGCTAACAAATCAATAAATATTGAAAAGATTCTTCAAGTACTTAGAGAACATAGGGTTACAATTAATTTTATAGACTAATAAACAATTTGAATGTTATTCAAAGAAGACGCCGACATCTTATAACATAATATTCAGGCAGCGGCTCCGATGGAGCCTTGGTCTGCGAGAAGGGATTCGGAGAGGCATTTCAGCAGACAACCCCTTTGAGGTTCATGAATACAGGAACGTTAGATAAAACCAATGCAAGATCTAAAGTAAGGGAGCCTACAATGATTGAACCAACTATCGAATCAGTTAATGTTCTATTTCAGAAACATAAAATCAATGATCAAATTGTAAGTTTTCAAAGACTATCAGGAACAACCTCTGGATTAGTTTTAAGATTAGAATCAGAGTATGAATTTAAATATATCTTAAAGTTTGATAATCCAAGCCAAATTAGATTAGTTGAACAACTGCTTCATACCTATGAGCACTCAGTATTATTGCCGAAAGTCCTTTTTTCAGCCGAAGACAGTTCATATTTTGTTTATACATTTCTTGATGGAACAACTCATTTTAATCGTGGTCCAAAGAGTAGTTGGATGAAAATATTGATAATGGATTTACTCAACAAATACGTGGAACATAAAGAAACAAGTACATGGGGAAGAATAGAATACCCACGAAAGACATGGAAGGAATTTAATGAAATAAGTATTGATGAAGCAAGGATGAATCTGAGGAATGTATTATCAACAGAAGACTATAATTACGTTAAATTAAAAGCTAGCAAACTATTTTATGATGATTCAAAGCAAGGAACTAAATATTTGCTGCACGGTGATACTGGAGTTCATAACTTCGTCTATAATAATGCAACATTAATTGGTGTGATTGATCCATCACCAATGGTGGGACCAATCGTATATGATTTTCTATATGCATTTTGTTCTTCGCCTGACGATATTAATTCTGACACATTGTTTAAAGCATCGGATTTACTTGAACATGGAAATATTGAAAGAACGAGATTGATTGAGGAAACTTTGATCCAGCTTTACTGTCGAATAGGGCTTAGTGTGCGTCATCATCCGAATGACTTAAAGGAATATATACAGGCATGGGAATATTGGAAACAATTATGTAAGCAAATCGACGAGGGCATTGGCATCATCTAACATCATATTCACGTTGCGGAGCCTGACGGCTCCTTGGTTCGCCCGAAGGGAACGGCAGAGAAGTGGAATCAGGCGAACACATCTTCGAGGCTAAGTCCGTCGGACCCGGCAGCTTAGCTGCCTTAAGCCTCTCATCGTCGTGAATACATTAACGTTATCTGAAATAACATGAAACTCAACACACATATAAAACAAAGGTGGTAACACTTTAATGAATTATGAATTAATTCAAGCTTCTAAAAAGTATGAAGATATCATAAGAAACCTAATGCAATTTTATATTTATGATTTCTCTGAATTTGTAAAATGTGATGTGGAAGATGATGGATTATTTGGAGCATATCCATATTTGGAAGACTATTGGAAAGAAGTTAATCATCGATTTCCATATATCATTAAGCAAGAAGATAAGTATATAGGTTTTGTGTTAGTAAGATTTATTGAATCAGAAGAGCGGAATTACTACTCGATTGCGGAGTTTTTTATTATGAAGAAATATAGAAAAGAGGGAATAGGTAAAGCAGTAGCAAAACAAATATTTGATTTACATAAGGGGCAGTGGGAAGTTTATCAATTAGAAAGCAACAAACAAGCTCAGGTATTTTGGAATAAGGTCATAAATGAATACACGCAAGGTGAATTTAAAGATCGAATTGAAAATAGTAGAAAGATACAAGATTTTTACAGCTAAATCAAAGAAGTCTTGTTACATCAGATAACACTGTTTTCCAGCTGCGTCGCTTTCGCTCCTTGGTCTGCCCGATGCATTTCGAGGAAGGGATGTCAGGCAGACAACCCTGCGTGGCTAAGTGGCGAAGCCACGCTCCTTTAAGTCTCTCGGGTTCAGGAACACAACAACGTTAGCAGAAACCTCTGTAAGAGCGATGTGAAAACAATGATTGAAAAACTTGAGTTTCTAAATATAAGCTGCATGAATAGAGGAGTTGGAAGTCATCAACAAACAAACAGATGAATTTCTAAGAGATATGTTAATGTTCTTGCCTGAAACAACAAATGATTTTTTGAAATCAATTGATGAACACGGTGAGATCTTAGTAACTGTCATAATCGAAGGTATCTTCATGCCAGAAATAATTTTGCTATTAAAAGAAAATAAAAACACACAGCTAATAGAAAGTATATTTGATTATTTTGAAGAAATATCTAATTGCAATGACGGTTACTTTATAAATAGCATTTTTTCAGTAACAGTATTGGAGATATTAGGTAACGATAAAAATATTCTAAGAACAGCAAAAGAATATATGGGACCTACAACCACGCAACTTCAAATTGAAGCTGACAGAGGTTTAGGTAGAAGCTAGTGCTAAGGAAACAAATAAATTTAGAACTTTGGTAAAGAATTGATATATGAGTAGAGAAGAGTGAAGTGTATGTTTTTCGAAGAAGACAGAGGCATCTGCTAACACCATGTTCACGCATCGGGCATTCGCCCTCGGTCCGGCCGGAGTAAGAAGAGGATTCAGAGAGGCATTTCAGAGTTCGGGGAAGCTGGATCAGCCGGACACATCCGCACCACCTAACCGCATCGCGGCCGCCCTTCGGGCTTAAGGTGGTGGGACGTCGTGAACACAATAACGTTAAGTGAAATTCCAGTGAGAGCTATAGGCTTGTGAAATGGTATAATATAACCATCAAAACATAGGAGGTACAATGATGAAATGGCAAGAAGTTCAACAGATTTTTCCGAATCAATTCGTAAAATTCGAAGTTCTTCATTCTGAAGAAACAGACAATCAAGAGATCATTGATGATGTGGCCGTGATTGGCCCGATCAGCGATGAAGAAGCGACTCGCGAATTATTGAACAGTAGAGACAAGACTCTGGTTTACCATACTTCCAAAGATCAAATCGTTGTGAAGGTACGGAAAAATATAGGATTAAGGAGAAATCTTTAAATGAATATTGAATATAGAGATGGGCTGTTATTCACGGAAATAACAGTCCATTTTAATAAGCAGAAGAAAGTGATATCAAACATCGTGATCGATACAGGAGCCAGTCATAGCTTGATTTCACAGGATGAAGTGGATGAGATTGGGATCCTAGTGAGTATGGACGATGAAATCATAACCAGCTACGGAATCGGAGGTAAAGAGCATGCCTTCAGTAAGCGAATCGACGGTATACAGGTAGGGGATTTCATTTTAAAGGATGTATACATAGACTTTACTTCATTTAAATATCACAACATTAACGGACTTTTGGGACTCGATGTACTGACGGAAGGAAAATTTAATATTGATCTAAAAAAATTTAAATTACTTCGTTCATAAGAGATAAAAGACGCAAAAAATTGAGTGGTGATTCGAGGAAGACTGGAACATCACTTAACATCATATTCAAGCAGCGGCTCCTAAAGGAGCCTGGGTCTGCTGGGTGAAATTCGAAGAGGAGTTTCAGCAGACAATCCCTTCATTATTCATGAATACAGGAACGTTATATGAAAGATCGGAAAAACAAGTAATTCAATAAAATTAAAGAAATAGAGGATGAATTCTGTGGCAATCTGTATTAAATTCAAGTTATATAGAATGGATGATAACAAAGCAGTATATGCGTATGGGGATTGTTCAGAAAACTTTGAGGGATTATTTGAACTAGATTTAGAAAAATTAATATCAGGCGAGATTCCAAGGGATACGGATATGAGGGAAGTAGTGAAAGTAATTAAACCATGCATAAGTGATATAGATTACCAGCATAAAGCAAACAGGGCATTTAGTAAAATCTATAAACACTATAAAGAGACAAGAACTTATTTATTAGAAGGCGGTTATTATGCATAGATTTTACTGATTAACACAATGAATAAATACAAAGTTGTGGAAGTAGTTCAAGATGCCCGATCCATCATATAACACATTATCTACGCTGCGGGCTCTGCCCTTGGTTCGCAAGATGGAGTAGTCAGAGAAGTGGAATCAGCTCACAACCCTACGAGGCTAAGTCCGTTGGACCCGGCGCGTGCGCGCCTTAAGCCTCTCGGGTTCGTAGATACACAAACGTTAGGCGAAAGCACAGAATTTTTTTAAAGAGGAGGCCCAAATATGATTGGCCCAATATTCTTAAGAGGTGATTTAATTCATAAGTTTAAAGAGCATCTCACCCA
>NZ_BCNM01000020.1 GCF_001514495.1 Paenibacillus pabuli NBRC 13638 | reverse complement strand
TTTTATGAGTCATTAGCTCAGTTGGTAGAGCACCTGACTTTTAATCAGGGTGTCGAAGGTTCGAGCCCTTCATGACTCATCATATGAAAAGTGATTAAATCATTAATTTGATTGGTCACTTTTTTTGTTATGTAAAAAAAAGATTATGATTTTGTTTGCATGGATAGCTGAGTTCAAATTTGACCCTAAATGATCGAAAAAGGCGATGCTGCCCAAGTTATGATAAAATAATAGAAAAAAGCAGAGTGGTGGCGTTCATTATATGAAGCTCATACCTGATCTAAAACATCGAATTGAAGTAATCCTAGGTACTACATTACATGAATCCGTGATAACTATAGAAGAATGGAATCGTTCTGCATTGCATTCTACTGATCGAGAACCTAATCCATTGGTTCTTCTTAATTCTGATACAAAAGAGGCTGTGGGTTTAGCGATTGATGATGTAAGAAGGAATGATATCGTTAAAGGTGCGAACAGTTGGCGGACAGAAGACCGTATATTTTTTAGAGTAGGGTTGAATGAACATGAAGGGACCATTTTAAATTGGGTATGCTCTGCTGACTCGGTTACGCTCGAAGTACAGCGCTTGATTGAACTTCTCATTAGTAGTCATAAGGAGCCGATAGATGAAGAGGAGCCCGTAATATATGAGAACGATAGAGAACAGCTGCTTGCTGAATTGGGACAGTGGCTTCGGCAGCAGCTCAAACATCCAACCGAGCAAAAATCGGTTCCTGAACATTTTGTATTCGCCGGTGAATTGAATACAGAGAAAATTCCATTTTTGCTGCAGTGTGAGACACCGGATGCCCATCGGATTCGTTCCAAGGAACTGAACAAGTTGCTGGAGAGCTACTTTGGAGAAGACATTATGCTAATCCCAGTCGGGGAGCAAGAGTGGCTATTTCTCGGCGATGAACAGATTGTCACGGGTGAAGCCGAGGACGATACGACAGAAGCCAGAAAGGACTTACTGAATGCTTTTTGTCAGGGGCTGTATGAGTTGGTAGCCAGTGAGTGGGCGGGTGTATTCCATCTGTCAGCATCCTTACCCTGCATCCCGGCCGAACAGTTGTCGACCGTTACGGCTCTTCTTCAAGAAAGTATCCATTTGGGCAGGTCTTTCCATGTCGCACAACATATCCATCTCCCATGGGATCTGCACCTCGAACGTTTGGTGGCGAGCATCCCGGAGCAGCAGCGTCTTCGTTTTATACAGGAGACGGGGAAGGGAACCACGCTGTTTAGTGATAGTGAGACACTTGCCACCCTGGAGACCTTTTTTAATCTGGATTGCAATGTCAGTGAGACGGCAAAGCGACTCTTCATTCACCGCAATACCCTGGTGTATCGTCTGGATAAGATCAAACAGGAGATTGGGTATGATGTGAGAAATTTCGAAAGTGCTGTTCTGGTAAGGCTTTTACTGCTTATGTACAAAGTGACGAAAAAGCTCTGATATTTTTGTGCAGTTTGCGAATAGTCAAACATCACACAAATGGGTTAATATAAAACTACAAAATGTATTCGATTACAAAATGATCTCTGAGGAGGCAATAATCATGGCTGGTGTACGTTTAGAGCATATTTTCAAAAAATACCCGGGTTCTGATAAAGCAACAGTAGTTGATATTAACCTGGACATCAAAGATAAAGAATTCTTGGTACTGGTTGGTCCGTCCGGTTGTGGTAAATCAACAACACTGCGTATGATCGCAGGCCTTGAGGAAATTTCTGAAGGTAAACTCTATATCGGTGACCGTGTCGTTAATGATGTTGCTCCTAAAGACCGCGATATCGCGATGGTATTCCAATCCTATGCCTTGTATCCGCATATGAGCGTATATCAAAACATGGCGTTTGGTTTGAAATTGCGTAAAGTGAAAAAAGACGAGATCGACAAACGTGTACGTGAAGCAGCTAAAATCCTGGATATCGAACATTTGCTTGAGCGTAAACCTAAGGCATTGTCCGGTGGTCAACGTCAGCGTGTCGCTCTGGGACGTGCGATCGTCCGTGATCCACAAGTCTTCTTGATGGATGAGCCTCTCTCCAACTTGGATGCAAAACTGCGTGGTCAAATGCGTGCTGAGATCACTAAACTTGCGAAACGTTTGGAAACAACCGTTATCTACGTAACGCATGACCAGATCGAAGCCATGACAATGGGTGATCGGATCGTTGTTATGAAGGATGGTATCATCCAACAAGCAGCTTCTCCGGAAGAGCTTTATAACCACCCTGCTAACCTGTTCGTAGCTGGTTTCATCGGTTCCCCGACAATGAACTTTATCTCGGGTAAATTGGCTGAGCAAGGTACTAGCCTGCATTTCGTAGCTCCTGGTGTGGACGTTGAAATCCCGCAAGGTAAAGCACAAGTGCTGAAATCAAGAGGATACATTGGCAAAGAAGTAATTCTGGGTGTTCGTCCAGAAGATATTCACGAAGAGCCAGTATTCCTGGAAGCATCCCCGAACTCTGTATTCTCTACACACGTAGACGTAACAGAGAACTTGGGTCACGAAATGCTCCTCTACTTGAGCGGTGTAGGTAATGATACTACAATCGCACGTGTAGACGGACGTTCCAACACTCGTGATGGTTCCACAGTTAAAATGGCAATCGACATGAACAAAGTTCATATCTTTGACAAAGAGACTGAAGTGAACGTGCTCCTTCAAGACTAATATTACTAGGATTCCTCAGTAATGATGGAATCTGTCAGTTAATGCAATCATACATTGTTATCAGAGCCCCTTCCGTTATTGCTGGAAGGGGCTTTTTTGAAGATTATTGAATTTATAAGTTTCCAGCGGGGCTGAAGGATTTGATAATCGCAAGAAAATCAATCTTTAAACCACGAATGCAGTATCCTCGATAGTGCTTCGATGAGAAGACTTTTCTTACTCATGGGTGGATGAAGCCAAGATTGCATTCAGTCCGGAATTCATTTAAGATTATTTGAAGGTTAGATGCTGTAACAAACAACATGAATGCGCTATTAATGCAAATGAATGACGCTAATGCTGATATACATAGAGGGCAGCGAATGCTGAAAGGAAGAGACAAATGGTGAAAAAAGTGAAAGTATCTGAATTGGTACAACAGTTCCAGTTAGAGGTTGTTTCTGGATCTCATGGTCTGAAGAGAGTCATAACCGTAGACGATTTGAACCGTCCTGGCCTAGAAATGGCCGGTTATTTCGAATATCATCCTCAAGAACGGGTTCAGCTGCTAGGTAGAACAGAGCTGGCCTTTTTTGCGATGCTGCCGGAAGATGAGCGCCGCGATCGAATGCAGCGCCTTTGTACGGAAGAAACGCCATGTATCGTAGTAACCCGTGGATTGGAAGTTCCACAGGAATTGATCGATATCAGTGAAGAACAGAACCTGGCTGTGCTCCGCAGTAACATGGCTACAACGATTCTATCCAGCCGGATTACTGGATTCCTGGAGAAGAAACTGGCGCCTACAGCAACGATTCACGGTGTACTCTGTGATGTGTATGGCGTAGGGATGTTGATTACAGGAAGCAGCGGTATTGGTAAAAGTGAAACCGCACTGGAACTGGTGAAACGTGGTCACCGACTGATTGCCGACGATGCGGTAGAAATCCGCCAGACATCGGACTTTCAGCTGCACGGAACTGCACCGGAGTTGATCCGTCACCTGCTGGAGATCCGTGGTGTCGGCATCATCAACGTCATGACATTGTTTGGTGCGGGCGCGGTACGTAATAACAAACGAATTACGCTGGTTGTCCGTTTGGAAGCTTGGCAGCAGGATAAGCAATATGACCGTCTCGGTCTGGATGAAGAGACTACACGTATTATTGATACCGATGTACCGCTTGTTACGATCCCTGTGCGTCCGGGACGGAACTTGGCTGTTATCATTGAAGTAGCGGGAATGAACTATCGCTTGAAACAGATGGGGCTAAATGCTGCGCTGCAATTTACGAATAAGCTTACAGCAACCATCTCTGAAGATATGGAAGACATGGACTAAGAAGAATTCCATGTAGAATAAAGGGCCAATGGTTGACATGCTCTGCTCCGTTCTAGGATGGTAGAGACATGCAGCAATTGGTCATGCGTTTGAATGAGTCATTTTATAGGAGTGTGAATGAATGGATACATTATTACTGTTGAATCCAATTGCGTTCTCCATAGGAGCGTTAAAGGTTCACTGGTACGGGCTTATTCTTGGTACAGCAGCACTTGTAGGTTTGCTGCTCGTCATCCGGGAAGGTAAACGGTACAACATTCCGCAGGAAGTGTTCATGGACATGGTTCTGCTTGGTGTGCCTTCTGCCATTATTGGTGCCCGCATATACTATGTGGCATTTCGATGGGATGATTATAAGGATAATTTCTGGGATGTCTTTAAAATATGGAATGGTGGTATCGCCATATACGGCGCACTGATTGGAGCAATCATATGTGCAGTTATTTTCTTCCGTCGTAAAGGGTATAATTTCTGGCGCATGGCGGACATATGTGCACCTGGGCTTATCGTTGGGCAGATGATTGGGCGCTGGGGTAACTTTGTAAACCAGGAAGCCTATGGCGGGCCAGTGGAAGAATCATTTTTGAGGGACAAGCTTCATTTGCCAGACTTTATTGTCAATCAGATGAATGTGGAAGGTGTATTCCATCATCCTGCGTTCTTGTATGAATCGATGTGGAGTCTTGTTGGTTTGGTCATCTTGCTGGTGCTTCGTCGTCAGAAGTTCCTGCGTGCGGGTGAGCTGTTTATGTCCTATTTCATCTGGTACTCGATCGGTCGTTTCTTTATCGAAGCGCTGCGTACAGACAGTCTGGGATTCCAGGCTCCGCAGTGGGTTGCTTCGCTGGTCAATGGATTATGGTCTCCGATGACAGCTATGGGCTTCGAGCAAGGTTATCTGGATCCGGCATACGGTAATGTGAGAATCTCGCAACTGCTGGCTATTGCCATCATTATTGCTGCGGTAGTATTCATCGTCGTGAGAAGAACGACGGGTAAGGCAGCTGTGCGATATAGTGATCCGATTGTATCCTCCAAAGTTCTTTCGGAATCATCGGATGATATGGTGCATACGGGTTCGGTTGCAGGCAAAGAAGGCACGGTAACTTCAGAGCCTGCCCATGAGGAGCCTAAGCAAGCTGAAGATAAAAAGGAGTAATGCAGCATGATTAACACGGTTTTGTTTGATCTGGATGGAACGATTATTGATACCAATGAGCTGATTATCAGCTCTTTCCTTCACGTTATAGAGGAGCTGCAGGTGTCCACACCGTGGACGCGGGAACAGATCATTCCTCATATGGGAGGTACACTGGAGAATCAGATGCGTACATTTTCAGGTAAAGAGGATGTTGCGGAATACGTAAAAGGATATCGGGCGTACAATGATGTACATCACGATGCGATGGTGCAGCCATTTCCTCACGTCATTGAGGTCATTGAAGCCTTGCATCAAGCGGGAATTGTGATGGGTGTCGTTACGACCAAGATTCGTCCATCCACACTCAAGGTGCTGGAGCGTTTCGACCTGTTAAAATATATGAAATCAATTGTGACGGTTACAGATGTAACAAATCCCAAACCGCATGCTGAACCTGTCTTGAAAGCGATGGAGGAACTAGGTTCCGACCCTTCGAAAACCCTGATGGTGGGTGATAGTCCAGTCGATATTCAATCAGCGCAGAACGCGGGTGCACTGGCAGCAGGTGTGGCCTGGTCTCTTAAGGGAGAGACTGTATTAAGCGGCTATAACCCGGATTATATTTTGCACGACATGAAGGACTTGCTTACGCTTATTGAAACGGGACGTTCATGAGAAAAGTAACCCGCTATCCCGTAGAAGGCCATAATGCTCTCTGGCATATCTACAAGACAGTGAGTCCGTGGAAAGGCGTGCGCAATTTCATCTGGATTCAGTTGTCACGATACTGCCCGATTCTATCGGTCAAGAACTGGATCTATCGTCGCATGCTTGGCATGAAGGTGGGGAAACATACGGCATTTGGATTGATGGTGATGGTGGATGTATTCTTTCCAGAGAAAATTACGGTAGGCGAGAATTCCGTGATTGGTTACAACACCACCATCCTGGCTCACGAGTATCTCATTAAGGAGTATAGACTCGGTGAGGTAATTATCGGGGAGAATGTACTTATCGGTGCCAATTCAACCATCCTGCCGGGTGTGACCATCGGAGATAACGCGGTGGTAGCGGCTGGCGCGGTTGTCCATAAGGATGTGGCTCCAGGCGCTTTTGTCGGAGGGAACCCACTCCGCGATCTGTCCAGCTCGAATGCAGCGGAGGAGATTGTCGTAGAGACTGAGCCACCTGTTCCGGGAACTTTGGAGTAAAAGACTCAGTATGAGCGAATAAAGAACAAAAAAACAATTGTAGAAAAATTTTGTAAAAAATAGGAATGTATCTGAAAAAGAAATAGAAGAAGAAACATCTGAAAAGGAAGGCTATCAAGGATAGATAAATAACCTGAATTGATTCAACCAGGGGACGAGCATAAACTCGAACGGACTGGATTAAGGAGGCTGCTGATGGCAGCTTTTTTCGTATATAAATCGTGAAACTATGGCTTTATCCATGAGATCAAAAGGAAGAGTTCATGCCAGGCGGACCAAAGGGGTCACATTGTTGACGATGGATAGTCATTCATGTTATCATATCCCATATCCTTTAGTTTGTTAGCACTTTACCATGTTAAAGAAAACAGGGGCAAGAACAGTATAGAATAGCACAAATAGACACGTGCTTATTTTCTGAAAGCAGCCTGGCAGCAGTAATAATAATTTAGGTTACAAGATAGAATGAGGATTTACACTACATAAATCCTGTTGAAATAGAACGTCTACCCATCTTAAACTACTGACTCGGGGTGAATAATACCAATGTCCAAACCAAAAGGCTTTGAAAAACCGACCGGTTTTCGTGACTACACACCACATGTGGTGACCAAGCTGCGAACGATTGAGCGGAATGTACTGGAATGCATGGAACGCTGGGGTTACCGTCAAATTATTACGCCAACAATTGAATATTACGACACCGTGGGTGTAGCAAGCTCCACATCAGATCGCAAATTGTTTAAATTGCTGAACAGCCGGGGTACTACGCTTGTGCTGAGATCGGATCTGACAGCTCCGATTGCAAGGGTAGTTTCTTCTTTGTTGAAAGATGAAGAGCTACCACTGCGTCTTTCCTATCATGCCAATGTGTTTCGTTCTATTGAAGAGGAAGCGGGACGTGAGGCAGAATTTTTTCAAACGGGTGTAGAGCTGGTTGGCGATGATTCACCAGAGGCAGATGCAGAAGTTGTAGCACTTGCGATTGCTTCATTGCAGGCAGCGGGTGTATCTTCCTTTAAAATTGCGATGGGTCATATGGGATTCCTGAACGGGTTGCTGGAAGAGGTCATTCCAGGTCAAACGGTACAACAGGAGCAGCTGAAAGAAGGGTTGCTCGGACGTGATTATGTCGGCTATCGTCAATCCATTGAAGCATTGAATCTGGAGCCTAAACTAAAGGAGCAGCTTGAAGCAATTTTGCGTTTGCGTGGCGGTAAAGAAGTATGCACTCATGCAACAGAGCTGAGCTCAAGTGCTGAAGCAGCACAATCCATTGCACATCTATGTGCTGTTTTTGAAGTGTTGGAAGCGTATGGTGTATCTGAGCATGTGTTGATTGATCTGACGATGATTGGTGATTTCTCCTATTATACAGGCATGACGTTCGAAGGTTACGCGGCAGAACTTGGATCACCGGTATGTAGTGGCGGACGGTATGACAATCTGTTACAGCAGTTTGGTCGGTCGCTGCCAGCTACAGGGTTTGCACTCAAAACGAACCGGATTATCGATGGTGTTCACGGCATTACAATAGAAGAAAAGAAACCTGTGCGTATTCAATATACGTCAGAATGCCGAGCAGAGGCTCTAAACGAAGCGGCGAGATTACGCAGTATCGGTCAGAATGTAGTCACGTTTCTCCTTCCCGAAGATGGAGCAGAGACAAGTACGACAAATGTTGGAGCTCTAACAGGCAACAAGTCGATGCAGGCTGAGCAGGTTATTACGTTCGGATCTGAAAAGGGAGGGAAACGCTGAGATGTCGGATATTTTGAAGGTTGCGATGCCGAAGGGCCGAATCTATAAGAAAGCCTCCAAATTGTTCCGCGAAGCAGGGCTCGACATTCCCGTGGACGTGGACGATACCCGCAAGCTGGTCATTGAAGTACCGGAAGCCGGAATGGAATTCATCATGGCGAAGCCGGTGGATGTGCCAACGTATGTCGAGTATGGAGTAGCGGATATTGGCATTGTGGGCAAAGACGTTCTCCTTGAGGAAAATCGGGACGTATACGAATTGTTGAACTTGGGAATCGCACAGTGCCGCATGTCTGTTATTGGATTACCGGACTGGACGCCAGGCATTCAACAGCGGGTGGCAACGAAGTACCCAAGAATCGCTTCCCAATATTTCCGTGAGCAGGGACAACAGGTGGAAGTGATCAAGCTGAACGGTTCCATTGAACTGGCGCCGCTGATTGGTTTGGCTGATCGAATCGTCGATCTGGTGGAGACAGGTCAGACGCTCCGCGAGAACGGACTCGTTGAGATGACAGGTATTCTGGATATTACGAGCCGCCTTATTGCCAACCGGGTTAGCTATCGGATGAAGAACGCACGGATTCAGGCATTATGCGATGCTCTCCAGCAGGTCATTCCAGCCTCGAATGAGGTGTCGGCGGGAAGTTTTCGGGGGTAAATATAAGCTGGCAATATGGAATGAAAATAAGATATTGAGATTGATTATAGCTTGATCGGGTATTAGAGGCTTCACATGCACTACAGGGATAGAGGAGGTTGTACGCATGAAAATTGTACCTGCACGGGAATTTGATCTGAAGCGGGAAGTGGAATACGGTTCACCGGAGCAAAATGAAACGGTACGGCGCATTGTCAGCGACATTCGCCGGGAAGGAGATGCGGCACTGCTGCGTTATACGGAGCAGCTGGACCGCACGAAGCTGACAGCTGCGGAGCTCCGCGTGCCGCAGGAAGAACTGCAGGCGGCTTATGCAGCCGTCGAGTCTTCCTTTGTGACGGCAATCCGTCAGGCCGCCGCTAACATTCGTGCTTTCCACGAGAAGCAGAAGCGCAACTCGTGGATGGATTGGCAGCCGGACGGTAGTCTGCTGGGCCAGGTGATCCGGCCGCTGAAGCGGGTCGGCGTCTATGTGCCTGGCGGCAAAGCAGCGTATCCTTCGTCCGTGCTGATGAATGTGATTCCGGCACAGGTGGCAGGTGTGCCGGAGATTGTTCTGGTGACGCCGCCATCGACTAATGGCGGCGAAGGCATTAACCCGTACATTCTCGTCGCTGCTGCGGAAGCAGGCGTGAGCGAGATGTATCGGGTTGGCGGCGCACAAGCAATCGCCGCCCTTGCTTACGGCACGGAAAGCATTGCCCCGGTCGACAAGATCTGTGGACCGGGTAATATTTACGTGGCGCTCGCGAAGCGCGAGGTGTACGGTGCAGTCGATATCGACAGTATCGCCGGGCCGAGTGAGATTGTGGTGCTCGCCGATGATACGGCGAATCCGGTGTACGTCGCCGCCGACCTGCTGTCGCAGGCGGAGCATGACGAGATGGCATCGGCCATTCTCGTCACGAATTCGCCCGCGCTGGCGGAAGCTGTGCAGGGCGAAGTGCATCGGCAGCTCGATGTGCTGCCTCGGCGCGATATCGCTGCTGCTTCCATAGAGCAATATGGCGCAATTATTGTGGTCGATTCCATCGATGAGGGAATCGATGTGGTGAACCGGCTCGCACCGGAGCATCTGGAGATCATGGTGCAGGAGCCCATGGCTTACGCTGGCCGGATTGAAAATGCCGGAGCGATCTTCCTCGGCCCATATAGTTCGGAGCCGGTAGGGGATTATTTTGCCGGACCAAATCACATTATCCCGACCAATGGAACAGCCCGATTCAGTTCACCTGTGGACGTGGATGATTTTATCAAAAAATCGAGTTTGATCTATTACAGCAAGGAAGCGCTGCTCCAAAACGGAGCGGCTATTATAGAGCTGGCCCGGCATGAAGGGCTCGAAGGACATGCCCGTGCGATCGCTGTACGGTTAGAACAGGAAGGAAAGGCGGAATCGGATCATGGATAAGCAGGATAATAATTTGGACTTACAGAACAAGGGTGCTGTACGTCAGGCAGAGGTAGACCGCAAAACAAATGAAACGAACATTCAGCTTTCTTTTGCCGTAGACGGCACTGGACAATCCGAGATTGAAACGGATGTACCTTTCTTGAACCACATGCTGGATCTGTTCACGAAGCATGGACAATTCGACCTGAACGTACAGGCGCGCGGCGATATTGATATTGATGATCACCACACGGTGGAGGATATCGGGATCTGTCTGGGACAGACTCTTCGTGAAGCATTGGGTGACAAGCGGGGCATCAAACGTTATGCCAGTGTATTTGTACCCATGGATGAGGCTCTCGCTCAGGTCGTCATCGATGTCAGCAACCGCCCTCACTTTGAATACCGTGCACAATACCCATCTCAGCAAGTGGGCAGCTTCTCAACCGAGCTGGTGCATGAATTCCTGTGGAAACTGGCGCTGGAAGCACGTATTACACTGCACGTTATTGTTCACTATGGACAAAATACGCATCACATGATCGAGGCGATCTTCAAAGCGCTGGGCCGTGCACTGGATGAAGCGACAGCGATTGATCCGCGTGTAACAGGTGTGCCTTCCACGAAAGGAGTGCTGTAGACGATGGCGATTGCAATTGTCGATTACGGTATGGGGAACCTGCACAGCGTCGGCAAAGCGGTCGAACGTCTTGGCTACGAAACGCTGGTCACAGGTGACCGGGATGCTATTCTTGGTGCAGATGGAGTGATTCTGCCAGGTGTGGGTGCATTTGGCGATGCCATGGTGCACTTGCGGGAGAGTGGATTGGACGCTGTAGTGAAGGAGGCGGCAGAGGGACCCAAGCCGCTCCTCGGGATCTGTCTGGGCATGCAGTTGTTATTCAGCTCAAGTGAAGAGCATGGCGAGCATGAAGGGTTGAATATTTTGCCGGGTAAAGTGGTACGATTCGCACCGGGAGAATTAAAGGTTCCGCATATGGGCTGGAATCGATTGACGTTCCTGCATCCGGAGAATCCGCTATTCGCGGGGCTGGAGGCGGGCCATGTCTACTTTGTCCATTCATATTATGCTCGTACTGAAGTAGAAAGCGATCTGCTCGCTGTGACGGATTACGGACATCCGGTAACGGCTATTGTGGGCAGAGGTTCCAACTTCGGCATGCAGTTTCACCCCGAGAAGAGCGGAGAACTTGGCATGAAGCTGCTTGGGAACTTCCTGGCATTGACTGGATCGAAGGCTTAATTCGAAGGCGTAATATCATTCGGAATCATATGATTTTTCAACGAAAACCTTGTAAGTAATACGTAGCTAAAAGTTTTCTGAAAGAAAGCTGCATCGGAAGCATACGCTTCGCCTTTATCCCCGGAGTTCCCCCTTTAAATAAGGGATCCAAAAAAATCTGGGGATAACAGCGATCGGAAGGTTGTTCTGTCATCGGAGTGGTAAGTGTAAATATTCTTTAGTTCAATTTATTTAGAGCAGAAATATGAATATATTCAGGAGGCCTTGTATGTCATCTTTTATCCTATATCCGGCAATTGATATCCGGGACGGCAAATGTGTAAGACTGGTGCAGGGAGATTACAATCAGGAGACGGTATATAACGATGACCCGGTTCAAGTTGCTCTTTCCTGGGAAAAGCAAGGTGGTACATACGTTCATCTGGTGGATCTGGACGGTGCAAAAGCAGGTCATCCCGTGAATGATGAGCTGATTGGACGCATTGCTTCGGCCGTAAACGTGCCTGTTCAGGTGGGTGGAGGTCTTCGTACAGTGGCTGATGTAGAGCGTTTGTTGGGTCTCGGTGTAAGTCGCCTTATTATCGGAACAGCTGCTATTGAGGATCGCGCATTTACAGAAGAAGTACTGGGGCGGTATGGAGACAAAGTAGCTATTGGTATTGATGCACGTAACGGCTATGTGGCGACACGCGGCTGGCTGGAGACATCGGAGGTTCAGGCTGAGGTACTGGCAAAGGAGCTGACGGCATTCGGTGCGGAAACCTTCATCTTCACTGATATCTCCCGTGATGGCATGATGCAGGGTCCTAACGTGGAAGCGATTGTGTCTCTCGCGAAGGCGAGTGGCCGTACGGTGATTGCTTCAGGGGGAGTTAGTGTCATGGATGATCTGCTTCGTTTAAGCAAGCATGCGGAAGATGGTGTCGGAGGGGCAATCGTAGGCAAAGCACTGTATACTGGCAGCATTGATCTGTCCGAGGCGGTTCGTGCAGTAAATAAATAATAGCAGTACTATATATGTTCAATTAAACATGTACACGTTAACGATCATCAGGAGAGAGGAAGAGGAACATGCTGGCAAAAAGAATCATTCCTTGTCTGGACGTAAAGGACGGCCGGGTTGTCAAAGGCGTTAACTTCGTCAATCTCCGCGATGCGGGTGATCCGGTAGAGCTGGCCGCGCTGTATGACCGCGAGGGTGCGGACGAACTGGTGTTTCTCGATATCTCCGCTTCGGTGGAAGGCCGCGAAACGATGGAAGAAGTGGTGCGGCAAACTGCAGGCGAGATCGCTATTCCTTTTACCGTGGGTGGAGGGATCTCCAAGGTGGAAGACATGAAACGCATTTTGCGTGCAGGAGCAGACAAGATTGCGGTAAATACGGCGGCTGTGCTTAATCCTCAGCTGATTGCAGACGGGGCACGTCGCTTTGGCTCCCAGTGTATCGTAGTTGCGGTAGACGCGAAGTACAATGAGGCATGGGGCGAATGGGAAGTCTATACGCATGGTGGCCGTAAACCTTCAGGAATCAAGGCGCTGGAGTGGGTGAAACAGGCGGAGACATTAGGTGCTGGGGAAATTCTGCTGACTAGTATGGACGCGGACGGAACGAAGGATGGTTTTGATCTGAAGCTGACCGCAGCGGTATCCGAATCGGTACGTATTCCGGTCATCGCTTCGGGCGGTGCGGGTAAGGAATCCCATTTCTATGATGTGTTCACGACAGGCAAGGCAGATGCAGGTCTAGCAGCAACGATATTCCATTACAAAGAAATCGCCGTTCCGGCGTTAAAACAACATTTGAGAGAACAAGGGGTGGAGATCCGTGACTAACGTAAGCAGTGAGATCAAGGAACAGCTATCCTTGGAACAGGTTGTGGAGCACATTCGGTGGAGCGACGGGTTGGTTCCTGCCATTGTTCAGGATGCAGAGACTCGTCAAGTTCTGATGATGGCTTATATGAATCGGGAATCCCTGAAATTATCGCTCGAATCCGGTGAAACGTGGTTCTGGTCACGCTCGCGTCAAGAGCTGTGGCACAAGGGGGCAACTTCAGGCAACGTACAGACGATTACTTCATTGAAATACGACTGTGATGGTGACACCTTGCTGGTTGAAGTGAAGCCGAACGGACCTGCATGTCATACAGGAGAAGTGACTTGTTTCCATAATGAGATCATAGGCTTGCCAGAGAATTCGGCAGACCGTGCTTCAGAAGGAACGAGTGCAGATGTAGGGGGTGCTGCTTCTACAAGTGCTAGCTCGGAGAGCCGTTTTGAAGTACTAGCTGAATTGGAATCCGTTATTGCAGAACGTGAACGCGAGCGTCCAGAAGGCGCATATACAACATACCTGTTTGATAAGGGTGTTGATAAAATCCTGAAAAAAATCGGTGAAGAAGCTTCCGAGACGATCATCGCCGCCAAAAATAAAGACAATGACGAGCTTCGTCTTGAGGTTAGTGACCTGATGTATCACTTGCTCGTTCTGTTGCAAGAGCGCAAGCTGCCGCTGGATGACATCATGTCCGAGCTGAGCCGTCGCCACGAGCGGCCTCGCCGCGATTAGGAGGCGAGCCCTGTGCGTATAGACTATCATACACACCATGAGCGGTGTGGTCATGCCGTTGGCAAGCTGGAGGCGTATGTGCAGCGTGGGGTGGAGATTGGCCTGTCGCAGATTGGGCTGTCGGATCACATGCCTTTGCTGCATGTAGACCCCGCTCACTATTTACCTGAGATGGCGATGCCCATGGACGAGCTGCCCCGTTATGTGGAAGAGTGCTTCTCTCTGAAGGAACGGTACCGTGGTCAGATTGATGTACGTGTTGGTCTTGAAGGAGACTATATTGAAGGCTGGGAAACTGAAATTCGGGCCATTATTGAACGGTACCCCTGGGACTATGTAATTGGATCCGTTCATTTCCTTGGAGAGTGGGATATTACCGATTTTCGCCAGACCCATCATTGGGAAGGCAAAGACGTACTGGAAGTCTATCGTCAATATTATGATGCCGTAAGCAAAGCGGCAGCTACAGGAATGTACGATATTATGGGCCATACGGATGTGATCAAACGTTTTGGCTATACTCCAGCACCAGAGCAGACGGAAGAGCGTATAGCTCTGGAAAATGCAGCGCTGCAAGCTATCGCGAAAAGTGGCTGCGCCATGGAGCTCAATGCTTCAGGATTATCGAAACCCTGTGCAGAGATGTTCCCTGGCCGCCGGATGTTAACAGAGGCCATTCAGTTGGGGATTCCGCTGACACTTGGTTCAGATGCACACGATCCACTGAAACTGGGAGAATATCTGCCTGAAGCCGAGGCTCTACTGCTTGAGCTGGGCTGTACGGAGGTGGCGGTCTTTGAAAGCCGCCATCGTTCGTTCCTTTCTTTAAATGTATAGGCCAGTAGAGTATAATGAGGGTAAGAAATAACCTTTTAGATAAGGGATTATATAGGGACTTCAACCCTCGGGAGGGCATTATGCAGCATTCGTTACGTATTTTTTCCGGTTCATCGAACCCTAAGCTGGCAGAACAGGTATGCGACAAGCTGGGCGTACAACTAGGCAAGATCAAACTGTCCCGGTTCAAGAGCGGAGAAATATACGTTCACTACGAAGAGACAATCCGTAATTGTGATGTATTTCTGGTACAATCTTTATCTCATCCGATCAATGAGTTGTTTGTTGAACTGCTTGTTATGATTGATGCAGCCAAAAGGGCTTCTGCACGTACGGTAAATATTATTGTTCCCTACTACGGATATGCCCGTCAGGAACGCAAGTCTGCCCCGCGTGAGCCCATTTCGGCCAAGATGGTTGCAGATGTGTTGACTACCGCCGGAGCAAACCGGGTAGTAACCATTGATCTGCATGCAGCAGCAATTCAAGGGTTCTTTAATATTCCAGTGGATCATATGACATCATTGGATCTTATTAGTGACTATTTGCTGAGCAAGGGGATCGAAAATCCGGTGGTTGTCTCTCCTGATGCGGGGCGAGCATCGATGGCGGAGAAACTGGCGAATCGTTTGGACTCGCCATTTGCCATAATGATCAAGAAGCGGCCAAGCCACAACGAATCCATCATTACGCATGTCATTGGGGATGTGGAGGGTCGGACCCCGATTATTATTGAGGATCTGATTGATACCGGAACTACCATTCTTAATGTGGTTGAAGGATTGAAGGAGCGCGGCTCCAAAAACGTATACGTATGCGCAACCCATGGGCTGTTCTCCGATGGAGCATTAGGCAAGCTGAATCACCCTTCCATTGCAGAAGTGGTGGTCACGGACTCCATTGCATTGCCGGATGACCATCCGGAATGCTTTAAGGTGCTGCCTGTAGCTCCGATGCTCGCACGTGCTGTTCGCATTATTGTAGACGGCGGCTCCATGGCGACGTTGTTTAAAGATTCAGGGATTTAACCAGGTCACACTGATGCGAATTCAGATCTACTGTTCCGTGTTTGAGTAGTTTGCTGCTCAACACGGTTTTTTTATATTGTATGCAGTATAGCGGGTAGCCGAGAGAGAAGAAGGAGGGAAACGATTCCTTGCCTTGCTGGGCAGTGGCTTGTGCTATAATAACAACAAATTGATAGGGTAATGTGTTATGTGGATATTTCAATTCCAATGATGTGACTGATGTAATGAACAGTAGAACCACGGCTGACATACAGTGGTGTCGTGGAGTGAGGAGTGGGGTCTATTGTCCCGTACTTGGTATTATCGGTTACTGTTTTCGTATTTTCCTATTTTCTTCCTTACCATGACTGTACTCATTTTTATCGCTTTTGTTTTCATTAATGATATCTCCAGGGAAGAAACAAGGAAAGCAGACCAGATCTCCTCCAGTTATCTCGTGGATAGTCTGGACCGGACGATCAGGGGGATTGAGCTATCGGTATTGGAGTCGGTACAGAACGATCAGGCGTACAAGCTATATTTCAACAGCCAACATCAGGCGGGTAAAGAAACGGTATACAGCATTGCACAGAGCTTGCGTGAGCTGACGAGTTCTAACTCCTGGATTCAGTCCATTTATTTGTACGACAAGAAAAATGGAAGCGTTTTAACATTGAGCGGTTCCAAGGATTTGGACAACTTTTCAGACAAAGTGTGGATCGACCGAATTGATTCCGGCTCCCTTACTTCAGGCTGGCAGCCTGTCCGGGAATACGATGCAGGAGTTAATCAGCGTATGCCTATCCGGGTGTTGACGGTGAACAAGGATATGCCCTTGCCCTTTGGCTCGGACGGAGTACTTGTCATAAATATCAAAATGAGCAGTATCGAGCAAAGTATTGATAGCATGGTCAATGGACAGCTTTCCTTCATGACCATATCTGATCAGAACGGTCAGATTGTGTACAATGCGCATTCAGATCGTGAAGGTAGTGAAGATGGACAAGAGCTGAACAGACTCTCATTGGAACGGCTGGGTTGGACGATCTCCAGTGGAATCAAGGAGGGCAACCTTTATGGCTGGGTCTCAGTGGTTTCATATGTGTGGGTTGTTATTGCGATTGTGACAGTCATCTGCGCTGTTATCTATATCATCTATATCACTCGTCGTAACTATAAACCCATTCAAATTATTATGAATCGAATAGAGGCTCATCAGATTCGGGTGCTGGAACAGACCGGCTCTCGTACCGATGAGATGAAATTGATTGATGGTGTGTTGGAGAATCTGATCAACCATATGATGGATTCGGATAAAAAGAGCAGAGAAAACGTACTGCTGCAGCGCAGCAAACTGTTTAACGATCTGCTGAATGGGGAGAATTTGGATCATGCGGTAGAGCGATTAAAGGATCTATCACCGTTAACGGGAGTTGAAGCTTCATCTTGCTTCGCCGTTGTGGTTGGTGAGATTAACCGATATGAGAAGGGATTCCAGGAACGGTTTACGAGAGGTGAGCAGAATACACTTAAATTTGCGCTTATGAACGTTCTGCAAGAGCTCTCACGCAATGCGGATATGCAATGCTGGACGGAATGGGTCAGCTCGGATCAGATTGCGATCCTTTTCCTATCCAAAGACCGTAGCCCGGACATGACTGAGCAGATTTGTCTGGTTGCCGAGGAATGCCGATCCTGGGTTGAGCAGAATCTGCGGATATCCTTGAGTTTCGGTATCGGACCGATCGCAGAAGGGATCAAGACAATCCGGGATTCATACGTCGCGGCTGAGGCGGTAATGCACCGCAAATTGCTGAGGGACGGGGATGTGGCTGTGGCCGGGTATGGAGAAACCCAGCAGCAGCTGCTTGAAACGTATACGTATTTGCAGATGATCGCAGATTTCGTCAAAAGGTTTCGGATGTCGAGCAGTCAATGGCGCGATCAACTGGAGGAGATTTTTGCGAATTTTGAACGTGATAAACTGCCAGATGATGACATTCACTCCTTGGTTCAGGCGATGTTACAGATGCTTAGCCGAGAAGTGGCGGTCATGTCTGAAAAGCTGCAGGAGGATTTGTCGGAGGAAAACATAAACAAGCAGTTGATGCTGATAAAAGAGGCGGATACGCTTGAGGGTGTCAAAGATATTCTGTTTGATGGCCTGACGGATTTGTTCAGAACGTATGTATCGGTAACCGAAACCAAAAGCTACAAAGCGATGGTCAATGAAATGAAAAATTATATCGAAGAACAGTTTGCGAATCCTGACCTATCACTAAAGCATCTAAGCGATCGATTCCAGATTACCGGCAAACATGCAAGTTATTTGTTCAAGACGGAGTTCAATATGAAATTTGTAGACTTCCTTACAGATTTACGGATGAAGGAAACGGAGCGTCTTTTGCGGAAAACGGATCTTTCGCTCCAGGACATTGCCCTGAAGGTGGGGTATGCCAATGGAATTACCTTGGGACGTGTATTCAAACGGGTTGCAGGTATTACACCGGGGGACTACCGCCGTTTGAAACGTGATCATCACGAGACCGAGTCATGATCTTAGACTCATGCTGCACATTATATCATGCTAGGCAATGGGGCGGAATTCATGCAGACTTCTCTCGGTAGGAGCTGTGTAGAAATCCGCCTTTTTGCTGCGGGTGTAAACCGAATCCTACAGGAAACCTGCGATTATGCAATAGACCCCTGATTTAAGCCTCTTTTTAGCGCTTTTACGAATATAGTCAGTATATGAAAATGGTTTATTGGCATCGGTCACTGTTGAACCTGGCAGGAGGATGCTTGAGTGGCGAGGACTAAAGGCTCTACGGGCCTTAACAGGGCTGCGCAGAAAATGGTTAGTATACGAAAAACGTCACTGGAGATAAACCATTATCCGTATGTAAGCGTTTACGAAACGGGTTTATTGCAAGAGTACGCAATGATGTGGAATACTCTGGGCAAGCTTTAAACATTCACGCATAGCCAAAGGGGATGACAAAATGACAAGAAAAGCAACTAAAGGGAGTCTCAAGAAATGGATGGGATTGGCGCTTACGATGGTAATGGGAGTGTCTTTGCTTGCGGGGTGCTCGTCTGGATCGAATCAGGAATCAGCAGAAGGCGGTGCATCGGGTAAGGGTGAGCGCGTTACCTTAAAGGTGGAGATTTTTGATCGTGGTAACAGCCCCTCGCCGTACACTATTACGAACAACTATCTATCTAAAATGATTCAGGAGAAGTTCGGCGATCCCAACAATATTGATGTACAGTTCGTCCCCGTTCAGCGTTCCGAGGAAGTTACCAAGCTGAATGTTTTGATGGCTAGCAATACAGATGTCCCTGATATTGTCTTTGTTTATGACTCCAGCGTGTTTTATCGGTATGCTCAACAGGGCGGATTGACAGATGTCGGTGAACTGATCGATCAGTATGGACCGAACCTGAAGAAGTTCTTGGGTGAAGACACATTAAAATTCGGGCAAGTAGAAGGTCAACAGTTCGCCGTTCCGGGTAAACGTGCCATTACAGGCCGATACAGCTCCTACATTCGTCAGGACTGGCTCGATAAGCTGGGATTGCCTGTACCGAAGACAACTGATGAATTATATACAACATTAAAAGCGTTTAAAGAGAAAGATCCTGGTCAGCTCGGCAGTAAGAACATCCCCATGGGTATGGCCCTTGCACCGGCTCAGTTCGAGACACTGATTTATTCATTCATCAAGCCAGTCAGCGGGGATCTGACTTACGGTCAACGTTATGAATTGCCGCTCCATGAAGGATTCAAGGATTCGATGAAATTCCTGAACAAGCTCTACAATGAAGGGTTAATCAGCAAAGACTTCAGTCTGGATGAAGATAAAACGCAGTTAGGTAAGGACATACAGAATGGCAACGTTGGTTACTGGTCTGAAGATGTTGATGCCATGTTCTACGGTGATGGCACGCTGGACAATTTGCACAAAAATGTAGAAGGCAGCGAAGTACTGCCAGTTGATGTGTACACCAATCCGAATGCCGACAACAAACACATCAAATCTCGCTATGGAACAAACGGCATGTACATTATGATTCCGAAGAGCAGCAAACGTTCTGTGGAAGCGATTAAGTACTTGGACTGGATGGCCTCTGACAATAACTTGATTGATATTTACAGTGGTGTGGAAGGTGAAAACTATGATCTGGTCGATGGTATTCCGGTCGTGAAGGAAGATGCATCCCAGGAAGCGAAGGATCGTCTGTTCAACGCAGGGGATACAGCCATTATCTCGAACGGTAAAAATATTGGTGATCAGGCAACAAATGAAAAAGCATGGATTCTGGGCTTCCCTCAAAATAATCAGGATATGCTGAAACAGTCCATTGATATTGCCAACACCGACACGGTAGGACCGATTATCTTTGATAAGCCAATTGAGGCAGAGATGAAATACAGCACAGCACTCAAAGACAAACTGAATGTCATCATTGTTAAAACGGCGATGGCGAAGCCTGAAGAATTCGAAGCGGTATATGAACGTGAAATGAATGATTTTATGTCGCTGGGCGGCACAGAGCTGAAGAAAGAGCTTGAGGAAACTGTTAAGTAACACTGAAACGTAAACCAACTAATCCTTCATGATTTCGAGACAGATACCCGTACGACTGCTTAACTTTGAAAGGAACGTGTGCCGCTGGCTTGGCGGCACAGCCGTTTCTTTGTTGATAGGAGGAAACCGACTTGACCATCACATACTTGAAAAGGTATTGGCAATTGTACGCGCTAATTTCCCTGCCGCTTATCTACTTTTTGATCTTTCGCTACGGACCGATGTATGGTGTGCAGATCGCCTTTAAAGACTTTAACCTGTTTCAGGGGATCAGCGGTAGTGAGTGGATCGGTTTCGATGCTTTTCGCGAGGTATTTGGGATGCGGGACTTCTACACCACATTACGCAATACTTTTATGCTGAATTTTCTTGATCTGATCGTTTCGTTCCCTGCTCCAATCATATTGGCCATTATGCTCTATGAAGTTCGATTTAAATGGTTCAAAAAAATATCGCAGACGATTCTGTACATTCCTCACTTTATTTCTTGGGTTATCATCGGAGGGATTGTATACCAATTGTTCGGCAATCAATCCGGTATGGTTAATGGAGTACTGGAGAGTATGGGATTAAACTCCATACCATTTTTGACAGAGAAGAATCCTTGGCTTGTTACGTACCTGTTCACAGGTGTCTGGCAAAGTGCAGGATGGGGAACCATTTTATATCTGGCCGCATTAACCGGGGTGAACAAGGAATTGTTCGAAGCGGCTGAGATTGATGGAGCAACGCGGCTGAAGAGAATCTGGCATATTACGCTGCCGAGTATCAAACCAACCATTGTGACCCTGCTTATTCTTAATCTCGGACATATGGTCAGCATCGGTTTTGATCGTCCTTATATTATCGGTAACACGGCCGTTCGTGAATATTCGGATGTACTTAGTACCTTTGTATACAGAGTTGGTCTGGAATCGGGACAGTACACGCTTGCAACCGTTGTCGGATTGTTCCAGGCAGTGGTGGGACTAATCTTCGTCCTCGGCTCCAACTATATTTCGAAAAAAGCAACCGGGGAAGGTATTCTGTAGATTATTAAAGAGTGAAAGATACGCCAATCGGCTTGTTTGTATAGACCACCAGTAAAGGAGCTGTGTGCATATGAGTGAACGCACCTCAAACCGGATTTTTGATATCGTTAATATCTCCTTTATCACCTTGTTTGTTATATTCTGTCTGGCTCCGTTTCTGCACACGATTGCCATATCATTCAGTTCAAATCGGGCGATTACATCAGGTGAAGTGACCATATTTCCCAAAGAATTCAATTGGGATGCGTATACTCAGGTGTTTTCGGATCAGTCCATGATCTATTCATTGGGTTATACGACGCTTCTTACGATCGCCACGACAGTGCTGTGCATGCTGTTCACACTCGCTGCTGCTTATCCGTTAACCAAGAAAAAATTAAAAGGGCGCAAGCTCTTCATGTATGTGATCATCATTACGATGTTTTTCAGTGGCGGGATTATTCCGGAATACTTGCTCATCCGTGATCTGAATTTGCTAAATTCAGTCTGGGCGTTGATCCTGCCAGGGTTGGTCAGTCCGTTTAACCTGATTATCCTGATCTCCTTCTTCAGAGGCATTCCGGAAAGTCTGGAGGAATCCGCAGAGATTGATGGCAGCTCGCATGTACACACACTCTTTAAAATCATCCTGCCATTATCGATGCCCGTGCTGGCTACCTTAGCTCTGTTCTATGCTGTTGGACGCTGGAATGGCTTTCAGGATTCCCTGATGTACATTAATGATCCGAAGCTATACCCGCTTCAGCTGAAGCTCTTCCAAATGGTACAGAACAACATGGTAAGCGAGCTTACCCAAATGGAGGGTGCTAACCGCACACCTTTGACTCCGGAAAGTCTCAAGGCTGCCACAGTTATCTTTGCAACCGTACCCATTCTGCTTGTCTATCCGTGGCTGCAGAAATATTTTGTGAGCGGTGCCATGCTTGGGGCAGTGAAGGGTTGAAGCAGAATATGAATAAGAGATGAACTCTTGCGAAGGACGGCAAAATGCATCGTTTGGAGGGGAATACACATGTACAGGCAGCTGGTGGACAGCAATGATAAAGCAGTGCAAAGAGGGTTAGCCCGTCAGGAGCTTGACCCGGAAAGCCGTTATTATGGGGGAACCATTGATCCCTCTACAGGTATTGCCTGGGTCAACCATACGACCGGAACACCTACGGATATGTGTTATTGGGGAGCGGCGCTCGCCAATCCGGATTCGATTTATTACCAGGATGAGGAACTGCTAGGTCGTCTGTTGTTGGCATCGGAGTATGTGCTCCGCAATCAGCATGAAGATGGCTCCATCTCCCCTGGCTGGACCAATTACCACTCTCCGCCAGACACGGCATTTGTCGTCGTGGGGTATGCCCAATTATATCAGTTACTTCAGCAGCAGGAGTGGGAGCCGCTGCAGCCTGTGCTGGATAACATGTACCTGTTTCTGGAGCGAACCATTCCGGTCATGTTGACTGGAGGGTGTCATACGCCGAATCATCGCTGGGTGATATGCGCGGCCCTCGGTTTCCTACATCAGTTGTTTGGCCTGGAGGAAGTGGTACAGCGTGCAGAGCAATGGCTGGCTGAAGGCATGGATATTACACCTGATGGGGAATGGACAGAACGGAGCAACGGAATTTACAGTGCGGTCAGTGATATCATGCTGATTCATGCGGCACGCCTGTTCCATCGTCCCGAGTTGTTGGAACCGGTGAGGCTCAATCTGCGCATGATGCTGTATCTTGTACATCCGTCTGGCGAGATTGTCACAGATTATTCAGGTCGTCAAGATCTGGGGAATATGCATGATCTCTCACCATACTACCTGCCATATGCAATTTTGGCTCGCATGGACGGGGATCCGCTCTTTGCCGGCATGGCCGATTGGGCAGGTGATACGTTAAAAGATCCTGGTGTCTGCTCCGTCAATGCACTCGTTCGGCTTTTGCTGGAGCCTGAGCTTCAGCAGGTAGGCGAGGCAAGCGGTGAGTTACCTGAGCAGTATGAGGTTATGTTGAACGAGTATTTTGCTAGAGAGGGCTATTTGCAGCAGATGGATTCGGCAGGACATCATGGGCGCATTTCACACAGTCGGATGCATACAGACTTTGGCGCACCTGTAGCGCGTATTCGGACGGGAAGTACAAGCGCGACCATAATGACGGAAGTCCCTTCATTCTTCGCCCTTCGTCATGGTGCAGCCCGTCTGCTCGCAGTGCAGCTGGCCTCCTACTTTAATCCCGGTTATGTACCGATGCAGCAGATGACCCGATTGCCGTCTGGCTACCTTTTGACGGGTGAACAGAAGAAGGGCTACTACGGTCCGATCCCCGAGAGCCAACTGCCAGAGACGGCGAGAACAGCCATCAGTCCATGGTATTTGTTACCTCACCAGACCCGGGTGCTTACCCATGAGCAGACGTTCCATGTACAGACAGAGGTATTACGAACTGAGAATGGCTGGATGCTGAGCCTCGCAGGAGATAAACCGGAGCAGATCATGATGCAGCTATCCTTTGTGTTCGGAGGCGAGGGCAAACTGTCGGATGGAGAATTGCTTGAGACGGATGAAGGTCATTATCTGTGGAAGGGCGGCACCTTGCGTTATTCCTGTGGGGGAGATTGGATCGAGCTAAATGGCGGTGAGCTGGGGCATCTGGCGGTAACCGTACGTGAAGCGAAGCTGCCGGACAACTGCAAGGTCGTTCTAGTCAACTTTGTGACCCCGTTTCACAAGACGATTCATATTTCACTTTCGCCATCCCTGGCGTTGAAGCGCTGATTTCAATCCTTCTTTAGAAGGAAGAGCGGGTGAAGCAGCAAGATGACATTTCATTCGAAGTGAATGATTGGATGTCATCTTTTTTGTGCATTTTTGGCATAAACGACATGAAACTACATATTGAGAAGTGGGCCTTAAGATGTGGTATACTGGAGAGTATGAATGAATTCAAAGAGGAGGTGCCTTGGGAGATGAAGGGCAAGCTACTGCGGGCTGAGGGACACCTTGCCAATGTAATACCGATTCACTTGGATGCTTCTTTCTTTTTTGAGAGAGCTGTCCGCTCGCTGGACCGTAATCACGTCGACAAGGCATTAAAATATTTTCGTAAAGCTGTTGAATATGAACCGGAAAATCCGGTGAATCATTGTAATATGGCGGGTATATTATCAGAGAAGGGGGATTACGAGGCTTCCAATGCCGTTCTTGCGCATGTGCTGGATGTGGTAGATCCGTCCATGACGGAATGTTATTTCTACATGGCAAACAATTATGCGAATATGGATCGGTTTGAGGAAGCCGAGCAGGCGCTTGTTACGTATTTGGAGGAGGATACCCAGGGTCAGTTCATGACGGAAGCCGAAGAGATGATGGAGCTTCTGTATTACGAGCTGGATCGGCCAGCCAAACTGAACCGGATCAAATCACGTAAAGGTGTAGTAGAGCACGATCAGGCTCGAGAATTGCTGGAACAAGGAAAGTTTGCTCAGGCAGCGGAGTTGTTGGAAGACATGTCGCCGGATTATCCCGATTATTTGGCAGCTCGCAACAATCTGGCGCTTGCCTATTATTATATGGGGCTGTTCCCCAAAGCGAAAGAGACGATTGCCGAAGTACTGGAACAGGAGCCTGGCAATTTGCATGCGCTGTGTAACCTGGCGATCTTTCACCAGAATGAGAATCGGGCCGATCAAGTGCTGCTTATAATCAAAAAATTGCGTGTCATCGTGCCTTTCCAGCACGAACAGGTCTATAAACTGGCTACCACGATGGGTATCCTGGGTCAACATGATACGGCTTATATCCATTTTCGGCGCCTGTTGAAAGAGGAAGAAACCGCTGCTGATCCGGCGCTCGCGCATTATGCAGCCGTGGCCGCTTACAATACGGGACGCTATGATGCTGCTGAACGTCTGTGGCGTCATGTGGGTAAGCTGGACCCAGGTTCTGAGGTTTCCCGGTACTATCTATCAGGTCTTGAGGCTGTACGGCAGGGAGAGAAAGATCCGGAGAAGCTAAGTTATCACTATCATCTGCCGTTTGACGAGCAATTCAGACAATGGGAGAACTATGGTAACGGCATACCAGAAGAGATGAAAAACGATCCTCTGATCCGTTCTTCCTTCTTCTGGGCGCTGCGACATGGTGATGGGGCAACCAAACTTCAGGTTATTCACGCTTTGGGCATGATTGGCGATTATGAGGTGCAGCAGGCATTGCAATCCTTTATCCAGGAGCCTGGTGAAGATGAGGAACTGGTGAAAGTCGCACGTGCTGTATTAAACGATCTGCATTCAGAAGGTTCTAAACCGGATGACTCTCCTGCTCTTCAGGCCCTGACTAATCTGAGCAAACGATCCATTCAGAAAAGCGGGCCGCTGACGGAGCGTAAGGAGATGAAACCTTCTACGCATTGGCAGGCAGTAGTAGATCGGGCGTTACAGATGTCTGAAGCCAAAGCCGAATTGCAGCAGGAGATGGAGCGCCTGTGGACGGACTATGTATCTCGAGTACATCCTGAAGTGCCGGGCACCAAGCAAATTGAGGGATTGGCTGCGGGACTAGAATATTTGGCTGCCAAAATCCAAAGTCGTCCGGTCACCTATCAAAGTATAGCTGAGAGGTACGGCATATCCGCTGCAACGGTTAGCAAATATGCTCGTCTGATCAACCGAGTGTGCAACAGCACTCCACCAATCCAGTAGCTTGTACATGCTTTGGCTCTTTTCTGGATGGACTTCATTGCATGAAGGATACATTGGCCGGGAAAACGGGTAAACTTAACGAATAGGTCTCGACAAACCTGTAGGATAACATCATAGTAGCAAGTTAATCGCCATTCAACACACTCTCAACCTTATCAAGGAGGCTGTATCTATATGTCTAAATACAGAACGATTGTGATCGGAACAGGACCTGCGGGTCTGACAGCAGCGATATATCTGGCTCGTGCTAACCTAAACCCACTGGTGATCGAAGGTCTTCAGCCGGGGGGGCAATTGACGACGACAACGGAAGTTGAGAATTTCCCTGGTTTTCCACAGGGCATTATGGGTCCGGAATTGATGGACAATATGCGGAAGCAAGCGGAGCGGTTTGGAGCTGAATTCAAGAATGGCTGGGTGGAAGAAGTAGATTTCAGCAAACCGCCATTTAAAGTTAAGGTCGGTGGAATCGGTGAACTGGAAGCTGATTCAATTATCATCTCGACAGGGGCTTCTGCCCGTTACCTCGGGATTCCGGGAGAACAGGAGAACGTCGGTCGCGGGGTAAGCACATGTGCTACATGTGACGGATTCTTTTTCCGTGGTAAAAAGATCGTCGTTGTTGGGGGCGGAGACTCTGCGATGGAGGAGGCCAGCTTCCTGACCCGTTTTGCAACAGACGTTACTCTGGTTCACCGCCGGGACGAATTGCGTGCGTCGAAAATCATGCAGGATCGGGCTCGCAGCAATGAGAAGGTGAAGTGGGCGTTGAACCGGACGCCGCTCGAAGTTGTGCCTGAAGCGCTGGGAGTCAAGGGATTGAAAGTACGCAATAACGAGACTGGACAGGAAGAACTGCTTGAAGCAGATGGCGTATTCGTAGCGATTGGCCATACTCCCAACACGGGATTCCTTGGCAACCAAATTGCACTGGATGAACACGGCTATGTTGTCGTTAAACCAGGTACGACCGAGACCAACATTCCGGGTGTATTCGCCTGCGGAGATGTACAGGATACGAAGTACCGTCAGGCCATTACGGCGGCAGGATCAGGGTGTATGGCTGCAATGGATTGCGAGAAGTTCCTTGAGGGCAGCATTGTTCATGACTGGAGCGAAACACTGGATAAGTAAGCATGAAGAGTGTATGATTTGGCATAAGTTAGGTAGTAGAGACAACGGGAAGTCTCATCATGTGAGAAGCCGGAAGGCTTCTCTTTTTTTGAAACCAAAATGGGCATGAGATCGTATACATATTGGGCATATTAGCTGTGAGGTGAAGACTTTGGGGGAAATGATAAAAGATTGGTTACAGAATGCAACAGTGCGACGATTTTTGATTCTGCTGTTGTTTTGTTTGGTGCTTTTCAGCATGGGGAGTATGCTGCACATGATTTTGCTGTTATTTCTGGTGACGTATGTCATGAACAGGTTGCAGCATTTTATCACGGGGAAGTTGAATCGGTTATTTCCGGTTAACTATAAAGTCGTCGTCATCCTGCTCTATCTTATCGTTATTGCAGCCATTGTACTGGGGATCTCCAGATATTCACCACGGATTGTGGATCAGGTCGTTCAGTTGACCAATGAAATCATGAAGTTTCTGGATACCGCAGATGGTGATAACTTTGCCTCCAAAATAGCGGGATATCTGCAATCGTTCGATATTAAAAACTATACCAATGATGCATTGAAATATATTTTTGCGTTGAGTAAATGGCTTGAGTTTATTTTGCTGGTCATCATCCTTAGTTTGTTCTTCTTGTTGCAGAAGCAAGAGATCTCCAAGTTTACATCCAAGTTCAAAACAAGCAAGATCGGCTGGTTCTATAATGAAGTCGCATACCTTGGTGATAAATTTGTATCTTCTTTTGGTAAAGTCATCGAGGCGCAATTGTTGATTGCCGTGTTTAATACAGCTTTGACGATTCTGGGATTATGGATACTCGGATTCCCGTATTTGTTCGCTCTGACGATACTGGTATTCATGCTGAGTCTGGTACCCGTTGCAGGGGTTATCATCTCACTGGTTCCGCTGTGTCTGATCGGTTATCAATTGGGTGGATTGCAGCTCAGTGTGATCGTGGTCATCATGATCATTATCATTCATGCGCTGGAGACGTATTTCCTGAATCCGAAGCTGATGGCACACAAAACGAAATTGCCGATGTTCTACACGTTTATCGTGCTGATTCTGTCTCAACATTTCCTGGGGATCTGGGGACTCATTATCGGTATTCCGATCTTTGTCTTCCTGCTGGATATTCTGGACGTCAACAAGATGGAAAAGACGGAGGAGCCCGTACGTGTTGAATCGAAATTGTGACCTGCAGCTGAATAGCTGCTGAATGATCGGTTCAAGAATGGGTCCAAAAAAGGGTAAAACGCCTCCCGTTAGCGGGGAGGCGTTTTTTGCGTCGTCTTAGCGAGCTGCTGAGACGCGGCTGGTAAGTGTTGTCATGAAATTCAGATGACAATTGCCATCTTTTACGCATGGAACGAGTGGATATGCAATATCATGAGTTGAGGCTTCCTCCTCTATGGAGGAAGGAATGCAGCCTGCGTTTTTAATAGAGACAGAAGAGGTTGTATCCGTATTCAAAAATAGCCTGTGATGTTGTTCACAATAGCGGGGAAGCTAATCACAGCAAAGGTCTTATCGTCTTGACCCAGGCGTATCCTTCAATTATAGTTGGTACGTAGGATTAAACTATTTTAGATAGATAAAGGTGGCTTGTAGCATGTCTGAGAAAATCTACGTTGGGGTCGATCTCGGCGGAACAGCAATCAAGGTCGGTATATGTGATGAACACGGTCAGCTTATGCATACGTATGAAGGACCGACAGAAGTGGATAAGGGCGTTGACACGGTCATTGCCAACATCGAGAAGTATGTCCGTCATATTGTTGCCGAATCGCCTTACAGCTGGGAACAGCTTGAAGGTGTGGGCGCGGGCGTGGCTGGGTTCACCAATGTACGCGAGGGAATTATCGTTCTTGCCCCTAACATCGGATTTCGGAATGTAGCCATTCGTTCGATTCTCGAAGAACGTCTGGGCAAGCCGGTCAAAATAGATAATGATGCCAACGTGGCTGCGCTGGGTGAAGCCTGGGCAGGTGCCGGCAAGGGCGTGGACAATTGTGTATGCTATACACTGGGTACAGGCGTTGGTGGTGGACTCATCTTGAACGGTAAGATCTATCAGGGCTATTCCGGTATGGCTGGTGAGCTTGGTCATGTCAGTGTTGTCCCTGATCTGGAAGCCATTCAGTGTGGATGCGGCAAAATGGGATGTGTGGAAACCGTCTCTTCGGCAACCGGAATTATTCGTATGGCCAAAGACGCTGTAGAGCGCGGGGACCATACATCGTTGGCGCTTGTCGACAAGATTGCAGCCAAGGAAGTCTTTGATGCAGCCAAGGCGGGCGATGAAGTTGCGCTGCGTATTGTAAACCGTGCAGCATTCTATCTGGGCAAATCGATGGCGGCCGTAGCGGCTGTGATTAACCCTGAGATGTTTATTATTGGCGGCGGGGTATCCAAAGCGGGTAATATTTTGTTTGATGAAGTACGCACTGTTTTTGCAGAACTGACACCTGAGCCATTGCAGCAAGGGGTTCAGATTCTTGAAGCAACCCTTGGCAACAATGCAGGTATTGTTGGCGCAGCCGGTCTTCTCTTGCGTTCCTAGTAACCTCGCAGCAGTATAAATCCGACAGCAATATGATAAGGAGGGGACATTTATGCTTGAAGGTGAAGTTTCACCGGGCACAGGCGCCACGCTCATTATCATTACGGGCATGTCCGGAGCAGGCAAGACGATTGCAGTACAAAGCCTGGAGGATCTTGGTTTCTTCTGTGTGGATAATCTTCCGCCGGTATTGATTCCGAAATTTGCGGAGTTGATCGAACAATCGAACGGCAAGATTGGCAAAGTTGCACTTGTCATCGATCTGCGCGGGCGAGAGTTCTTTACGGCTTTGTCCGAGTCACTGAACTATATTAAAGATCATTTTACCATTCATTGCGAAATACTATTCCTGGATGCGACAGACTCTGTACTTGTCCAGCGCTATAAGGAGAGCAGACGCAGACATCCGTTGGCTCCTGAGGGCATGCCGCTGGATGGCATCCGGCTGGAACGCAAAATGCTGGAGGAGCTCAAAAATTCCGCAACTCAGGTTTTAAATACCAGTACGATGAAGCCTGCTCAACTGAAAGAGCGTATCATATCACGCTTTTCCCATCTGGAAAGTCACATGCTGTCGGTAAATATTACTTCGTTTGGGTTCAAATACGGCATTCCGATCGATGCGGATCTGGTGTTCGATGTTCGTTTCTTGCCAAATCCGCATTATATTGAGCATTTACGTCCGAATACAGGACAGAATAGTGATGTATACGAATATGTTATGAAATGGCCGGAAACGCAAGCGTTTCTGACCAAGCTGCTGGATATGCTGCATTTTCTGATTCCGCAATACCGGAAGGAAGGCAAAAGCCAGGTTATTATTGGAATCGGCTGTACCGGAGGCAAGCATCGTTCGGTAGCAATATCGGAATATTTGGGCAAAATGTTGGGAAGCAGCGAGACAGAGGCTGTCACCGTGAGCCATCGCGACGCCGACCGGGACCGTCATTGAAGAGGGTGAAGGGATGAAAGAAGCCGGACCACGAAGAGAACGTCCGAGAATTGTAGTCATGGGCGGCGGAACCGGATTATCCGTGATGCTGCGCGGTTTGAAGGAAAAGCCGCTGGACATCACGGCCATCGTGACGGTGGCGGATGACGGAGGAAGTTCTGGCATCCTTCGTAATGAGCTGCAGATGCCGCCTCCGGGAGACATTCGTAACGTGCTCACGGCGCTGGCTGATGTAGAACCGTTGTTGTCGGATATGCTGAATTATCGTTTTAATACAGGCGCAGGGCTTGCAGGCCACAGCCTGGGTAACTTGATTTTGGCTGCAATGACGGACATATCGGGCGACTTCGTGACCGCTGTGCGGGAACTTAGCCGCGTGTTTGCCGTTCGGGGTGAGGTACTGCCCGCAGCTGGGCAGGCCGTTATACTGCACGCAGAGATGGAGGACGGCTCGATTGTTACGGGCGAGTCCAAGATCCCTGAAGCTGGCTTACGGATCAAACGAGTTTTCCTTGAACCGGATCACGTGGAGCCGTTGCCAGAGGCTGTTGAGGCCATTCGTCAGGCAGACGCCATCCTGATTGGACCAGGAAGTCTTTACACGAGCATTTTGCCCAATCTGCTTGTCCCTAAGCTGGCTGAGGCTGTCGTTGAGGCGGATGCCGTGAAGATGTTTATTTGCAACGTGATGACCCAGCCGGGAGAGACGGATAATTACACGGTTAGTGACCATCTCAAAGCAGTACATGAGCATGTGGGGCATCAAATTTTCGACTATGTCATTGTGAATAATGGTGATATTCCGCTGCAGGTGCAGAATAAGTATGCGGAAAAAGGAGCAAAACCGGTTGTGCTGGATATGAATGTGCTGAAGAGTGCCGGCTATCAAGTCGTGGCGGATACGTTGGTCCTATTCCGGACCTATCTTCGTCATGATGCCGACAAGCTGAGCCATCACATCTATCAGCTTGTACAAAATTGGATGTTACGGAAGAGGTGAAGTCCCATGTCGTTTGCAGCACAGACCAAAAAAGAATTAACGATGATCGAAAGCGAACCGTGCTGCGAAAAGGCGGAACTTTCAGCCCTCATCCGTATGCTTGGTGCGGTGCAGTTATCGAATAAAAAAGTCATCTTGGATATTTCGACGGAGAATGCCGCAATTGCAAGACGGGCATACTCTCTGCTTAAAAAGCATTTTCAAGTGCATACGGAATTGCTTGTCCGCAAAAAAATGCGGCTGAAAAAGAACAATGTGTATATTGTCCGTATTCCAACTATGGTACAGGAGATTCTAAAGGATCTGCACATTGTTTCTGAAGGATTTCTGTTTACTCCAGGGATCAGTGATGAGCTGTTCAAACAAAACTGCTGTAAACGCGCCTATCTTCGAGGGGCATTTATGGCGGGAGGCTCGGTCAATAATCCCGAAGGTTCGTCCTACCACCTGGAGATTGCGTCCATGTATGAGGAGCACTGTCAGGCTCTGGTGGACCTGGCAAATGAATTTCATCTTAATGCCCGGTGTATAGAACGTAAAAAAGGATTCATCCTATACATTAAGGAAGGCGAGAAAATCATTGAGCTGCTCAGCATCATTGGTGCGCATCAGGCCCTTTTCAAGTTTGAGGATGTGCGTATCATGCGGGATATGCGTAATTCCGTTAACCGAATCGTCAATTGCGAGACGGCTAACCTGAACAAAACGATTGGAGCAGCAGTCAGACAGATTGATAATATCAAACTGTTGCAAAAGGAAGTTGGCCTGGAGTCGTTGCCTGAAAAGCTTCGTGAAGTAGCTGAAGTCAGACTCGCCCATCCGGATATCAATCTGAAGGAAGTAGGCGAGCTGCTTAAGGGTACAGTCAGCAAGTCGGGAGTGAATCACCGACTCCGCAAGATTGATGAGTTGGCTGAGAAGGTTCGTAACGAGAGATACGGTTAAATTAAGGGTAGGGCAACCTGCAAGGACGATCTAAAAAAGACTGAAATAGGTCAAAATAAAGGCATCTCAATCGCCTTGAGTTTTTCTTCTAGTGTCCTGCACGCGTTAATGGTATAATGTTGTATAAATATAATTGTGTATTTAATGTCCAGATTTCATAATAGGGGGTAAGTTTCCATGACAAAGCACCCGGTAGTTGTCCGTTTGAAAACGGGTCTCCATGCCAGACCTGCGGCACTGTTCGTTCAAGAAGCGAATAAGTACTCATCTGAAGTGTTCGTCGAGAAGGACGACAAAAAAGTAAATGCAAAAAGTATCATGGGGATCATGAGCCTTGCAATCAGCACAGGTACGGAAATCCAGATTAGTGCAGAAGGCGCGGACGCCGAACAGGCTGTAAACGCTTTAGTTAGTCTGGTAAGCAAGGAAGAACTTGAAAACCAATAAGATATGATTTGAAGCCAATGAAGAAGTCCCGAAAGGGGCTTTTTTGCGTTTTGAGGCTGTCAAGTGCAACATTCTGGAATTAAGCCCGTCTGTTAGGTATCAAATCGATTTGAGTTAGAGATGTTAAAACTTAAGGAGGCTAACGTGATGGGTAAACTATGGATGAAACCGCTAGGTGCGGTATTGGTTGCAGGGACATTGCTTGTTGGAGGTACGGCATGGGTGGCACCGGGGAACTATGCGTATGCTGCTGAAGTACAGGGAGTACAGCAAAACGTGATTAACGTTGTGGGTACAGGGGAGATTCAGGTAAAGCCGGACATTGCTTATCTTTCCATTGGAGTGAATAGTACTGCGGAAACAGCAGCATCTGCCCAAAAAGCGAATGCGGCGAAAATTCAGAAGGTAACCAATCTGCTGAAAAATACGTGGAAAATCAGTGCAGATGATATTCAAACCAGTCAGTTCTACGTACAGCCTAACTACACGTATAGTGATAAAGACGGACAGAAGATCAAAGGGTACACAGCGCATCATACGCTGACTGTAACATACCGTGATATGGACAAGATCGGTGAGCTTCTGGATGCCGCTTCCCAAGCGGGTGCCAACAACATTGAAAACGTGCGTTTTACGATCGAAAAACCTGAAAGTTTCGAAGCTCAAGTGATTGAGAAAGCTGTTGCCAATGCCGATGTGAAAGCTGGAGCTATTGCAAAAGCAGTGAAACGTCAACTGGGTGCTGTTCTTTCTGTGAGCCAAGGTGATGCTAATGTGCCTGTGATGTACGCAACCGAATCTTTGATGTCACAGGCGAAATCAGTGGCAGATGGCGGTACAGCTATTGAAACAGGACAGGTCAAAGTGAGTACAACACTAAATATTACTTATGAAATGAAATAAACATGATCAGATATGGCCTGATGCTCGTTCAAGTGATGCTTGGACGGGCAAAAGAATAATGACAAAGACGTTGTCCTGTGGGCAGGGTCTTTTTTTGTTATGAAAGCGAGCTTTGATGAAGTACGTGGACGTGATTCGAATAATGGGGACTAAAATGCTGTTATTTGGTATCTTTTTTGTCCATTTGTTCGTAACAAAACCTTCATTATAAGCTCCTGGATTGAACAACATTGTAACTGGAGCTGTAAACCTTTCCGGAATTGGGTTAATTATAATAAAGAGGTGAGCGTATGAGACATACGATCAGGTCGGGATACATACGCAGTGACACTCAAATGTGAATTCGAGAGAGGAGTTATATATATGACATCATGGAAAAAATGGACAAGTGCATTGTTGGCGGCAGGAATTATTGTAGGGAGCGGGGCGGTATGGCAGGATAGTTCTGTGCAGGCGGCTTCGGTATCGACGAAAGTGACAGCGCCTACGGAGGTAACCCTGAAGTCGGGAGGCAAAACGCTTACCCAAAAAGGGCTCCTTCAAGGCGGCTCTACTTGGGTATCGCTTACTGCAGTGAAAGATGTTGCAGGGGGAAGCTTGAAATATGATGCAAAGGCTAAAGAGTACTCCTTGACGGCAGCCAATAACACGATGGTGATCAGTCTGATTGATGGTGCGCCGAGTGTTAGAATTAACAACTACTACCCGCAAGTGGAAGCGAAGATGATCAATGGCCGATTGTATATTCCATTCTCTGCAATGAGAGATTATCTGGGTGTTCAAGGTAGCTGGGAAGGCAAAGCCAAGACCCTTACGCTGAGCAAAGTGAAACAGAATAGCGTGTCAGTCAAAGCGGCAACAGTGAAGGTCAGCATCAAAAACGCTGAAGTCGATATTCAATATCCTCAGGTAAGCGGACTGGCTAACGATAAAGCAGAAGCAGCGATCAACAAAGTACTGAAGGATGAAGTGGATGCTTTTGTGGCAGATTTCAAAAAACAGACCAAGGAATTCGGCGCTGCGACAGCGAACCGTCCATATGCATTTGAGAGTTCTTATGTCGTGACATACAACGAAAATGGTGTGCTTGGTCTCATTACGCAAAGTTATCAGGACTATGCAGGCGCACATGGCATGACGTTCCGTGCAGGTCACACCTTTGCTCTGGATTCCGGTAAGGAATTGAGTCTGGATGATGTGATTCAAAATAACAAAACCGTACGTGAAACAGTAAGCAAAAAAGTGGGCGATCAGCTTAAAGCTCGTGGTGGTTACCTTGAAGGCTATAAAGGCCTGAATAAAGATCAGGATTTCTATGTGACACCAACAGGTGTGGTCGTATTCTTCCAGTTGTATGAGTACACAGCTTATGCGGAGGGTTTCCCGGAATTCCCATTCACGTATAAAGAACTTCTTCCTAAAGGGACAGAGCCGTTCAGTGGTTTAACGGCAGACAAGTAAAGTGTCAAAAGGACAGGGGGTACCTTTATAAGGCTATCTAGAAATTTATTGATAGGGAAAGCCGTGGGAGTTAAGTGAATCGTTGAAATGGATATTAAGCTCTTTTTATGTTACTTCTAAAAAAAAGGACGCCCTCGTCATATTGACGAGAGCGTCCTTTTTTCATATAGCCAGCTCAACTGGAAGTTGTCATTTGAACTGGCTATATGGAATTTCAGTGTAATTGGCGTTCTCCTCGGCTTAGACGCCTTGGGAACCTACGTTTTCGATAACTTTATCAATGATACCGTAATCAGCAGCTTCGGCAGCACTCATGAAGTAGTCACGATCTGTATCTTTCTCGATACGCTCCAGCGGTTGGCCTGAACGTTCAGCAATGATACGGTTCAAGGTATCACGCATTTTCAGGATGCGGCGGGCACGGATTTCGATGTCCGAAGCTTGACCTTGCGCACCACCAAGTGGTTGGTGAATCATGATTTCACTGTTAGGCAATGCAAAACGTTTGCCTTTGGCACCCGCGTTCAACAGGAATGCACCCATGGAAGCGGCCATACCTACACAGATGGTAGAAACATCCGGTTTAATGAATTGCATTGTATCGTAAATCGCCATACCGGCTGTAATCGATCCGCCTGGGCTATTGATGTATAAGTGAATGTCTTTCTCCGGATCTTCCGCAGTAAGGAACAACATCTGTGCCATGATGGAATTCGCTACAACGTCATTTACATCACTGCCAAGGAAGATGATACGATCCTTCAGCAATCTGGAATAGATGTCATAGGCGCGCTCACCGCGGTTGCTCTGTTCAACGACCATTGGAATATAACTCACGTGAAAAACCTCCTCGGAAATGTAAATGTTAAATTGGTGTTTATATATAAACTGTTACCGTATTACCCACATCATAAACAATTTCAAACAAAAAGTCAAAGAAAGTCAAACTAAGTTTGAAAAAAAAGAAACCTATTCGGTTTCGTTGGTTAAAAGGGTTATGAGCTGCTAATAAAGTATGGCGCGCCCGCCAAGAATCGAACTTGGATCTCAGGCTTCGGAGGCCTACGTCATATCCATTGGACCACGGGCGCACATTGATTGTCTGCTACAATTATGTAGCAAGTATCTTACACCTAAATGAGTTTCAAATATGTGACAGCAATAATGATTATAGCTCATGAGTTGTTTAATTGCAAGCAGATGATCATACTTGTGGTTTGGATTGCACTGAAAAAGATCATGATGAAGATATGTGGATAAAGAGCGCAATTAGGTAAATGCTAAGAGAAGTTTTGGACATGCTATATGAAAAGTGAAATCAAGCAATATATAGACAGGATTTTTTCTTTTCTTCTATATATGGTATGCAGGAGGTTATCCTCAAATATAGGAGGCTGACATTGTGAAAATAGGCGCGTACAAATGCCTGAAACATGTCGAATTATCACTTTGAAACACTTGCATGTCGCGTCAGTTTTAGGTAGAATAGACGTGGGACTTAAAAAGTTAACCCGGGACGTTTTAGGGCCATGAAAGAGAGCTTGGAACGAGAAGCTTGCGGGAGTGGAAAGCATGCGAACGATTTTAGAAGTGCAAAAGCAGCTTCTGCCTGATCTCATGGATGTCTTGAAGAAGAGGTATACGATTCTGCAACAGATCATGTTATCGGATGTGATCGGACGTAGAACGTTGGCTAATTCCATGCAGATGACCGAGCGGGTTCTGAGGGCTGAGACCGATTTGTTAAAGGCTCAGGGACTTATTGAAATTGACAGTGCAGGGATGAAGATCAGTGAGGCAGGGCATGAATTGCTGCAGCAGTTGGAACCCGTCGCCAAAGAACTGTTCGGATTATCCGAACTGGAAGAACGCATCAAGCAAGCCTACGGTCTACAAAAGGTAGTGGTGGTTCCTGGCGATTCGGATGTTTCTCCATTTGCCAAACGGGAACTGGGCAGAGCCGGAGCGAAGGCTCTGAGTAATGTTATGAGTGATAACGATGTTGTCGCCGTTACTGGCGGTTCAACAACGGCTGAAGTCGCAGAGCAGCTGACTCCGCCAACATCGCTGAAAGGTGTCTGGTTCGTACCGGCACGCGGCGGGCTGGGAGAAAGTCTCGAAATCCAGGCCAATACGATCGCATCCACGATGGCAAAACGGGTAGGAGCACAATATAAACTCCTTCATGTACCGGATTTGCTTAGTGATCATGCTTATGAATCGCTCATCCAGGACCCGAGTGTTCAGGAGATTCTGCAGCTGATCCGTAAGTCGCGGATCGTCATTCATGGAATTGGTGATGCCGTAGAGATGGCACGGCGCCGCAAACTTGCAACAGAGATCATAGATGAACTTCAAGAGCAAGGGGCCGTATCTGAATCCTTCGGTTACTACTTTAATGATCAGGGTGAGGTGGTACATACCATGCTTACGCTGGGCATGCGACTCCAGGATATTGAACGAACCGATGTCGTAATTGGGATTGCAGGTGGCAAAAGCAAGGCTGCTGCCATACATTCTGTCCTGCGATTTGGTCAGGAAGATATTCTGATTATTGATGAGGCTGCTGCTGAAGTCATCGTCGCGGAAATGGAATAAGGTTTTATTTTGCACCACAACTATTGTTGTCTTGACGGACTTCACCGTCTGTCTTGAATATATAAGCTTCAACAAAAAATCAATCAAAACTTGGGAGGAACTTACTCATGATTAAAGTAGGTATTAACGGTTTTGGACGTATTGGTCGTTTGGCATTCCGCCGTATTCAAAATGTAGAGGGCATTGAAGTTGTAGCAATCAACGACTTGACTGATGCTAAAATGCTGGCTCATTTGCTCAAATATGATACAACTCAAGGTCGCTTCGATGGCGATGTTGAAGTACACGATGGCTTCTTCAAAGTGAACGGCAAAGAAGTTAAAGTATTGGCTAACCGTAACCCGGAAGAACTTCCTTGGGGCGACCTGGGCGTAGATATCGTTCTGGAATGTACTGGTTTCTTCACAACGAAAGAAGCAGCTGAGAAACACTTGAAAGGTGGAGCTAAGAAAGTTGTTATCTCCGCACCAGCTACTGGCGACATGAAAACCATCGTTTACAACGTAAACCATGAAATCCTCGACGGTACTGAAACTGTAATCTCCGGCGCATCTTGCACAACAAACTGCCTGGCACCTATGGCAAAAACATTGCAAGACAAATTCGGAATCGTTCAAGGTTTGATGACTACAATTCACGCTTACACTGGCGACCAAAACACATTGGATGCTCCACACCCTAAAGGTGACTTCCGTCGTGCTCGCGCAGCAGCTGAAAACATCATCCCTAACACAACTGGTGCTGCTAAAGCAATCGGTTTGGTTATTCCAGAACTGCAAGGCAAACTCGACGGTGCAGCTCAACGTGTACCAGTAGCTACTGGTTCCCTGACTGAGCTCGTAACTGTTCTGGGTAAAAAAGTTACTGCTGAAGAAGTTAACGCAGTAATGAAAGAAGCTTCCGATCCACAAACTTTCGGATACACAGAAGACGAAATCGTATCTTCCGATATCCAAGGTATCACTTTCGGTTCCCTGTTTGATGCAACTCAAACTAAAGTTCTGACTGTTGGCGACCAACAATTGGTTAAAACTGTAGCTTGGTATGACAATGAAATGTCCTACACTGCTCAACTGGTTCGCACTTTGGAGCACTTTGCAAAAATGATCAAGTAATATCTGCAATAACATAGAGCGGAAACAGATGCTATTGTTTCCGCTCTTTATATATCAATATTTTGCAAATTTCTCAAAAACACCAGGATTGACAAGGGATTTGGGCCCTTGATTGGTCCACCAAATACATGGGTGCGGAGGAAATACAAATGAACAAAAAAAGTGTACGCGATATCGAATTGACAGGAAAACGGGCTTTTGTCCGTGTAGATTTCAATGTGCCGCTCGAAGATGGTAAAATTACAGATGACAAACGTATTCGTGCAACGCTTCCTACGATCAACTACTTGATCGAAAAAGGCGCTAAAGTCATTCTTGCAAGCCACATGGGTCGTCCTAACGGCGAAGTGGTTGAATCCTTGCGTTTGACTCCAGCAGCTGAGCGTTTGTCTGAATTGCTTGGTAAAACAGTTGTTAAAGCGGATGATTCCGTTGGTGACGCTGTTAAAGCTCAAATCGCTGAACTGAACAACGGCGACGTATTGTTGCTTGAGAACGTTCGTTTCCACGCAGGCGAAGAGAAGAACGATCCGGAACTCGCAAAACAATTTGCTGAACTGGCTGACGTATTCGTTAACGATGCATTCGGCGCAGCTCACAGAGCACACGCTTCGACAGAAGGTATCGCTCACCTGTTGCCAGCAGTATCCGGTCTGTTGATGGAGAAAGAACTTGAAGTGTTGGGCAAAGCAATCTCCAACCCTGAGCGTCCTTTCACAGCAATCATCGGCGGTTCCAAAGTTAAAGACAAAATCGATGTGATCGACAACCTGTTGAACATTGCAGACAACGTAATCATCGGTGGTGGGTTGTCCTATACGTTCATGAAGGCTCAAGGCCACGAGGTAGGCCAATCCTTGTTGGACGAGTCAAAACTGGATGTAGCTCTGGGCTTCATCGAAAAAGCGAAAAAACTGGGTAAAAACTTCTACCTGCCAGTAGATATCGTCATTTCGGATGACTTCAGCGCTAACGCAAACACCAAAATCGTTGAAGTTGGCGACATTCCTGCGGATTGGGAAGGTATCGACATCGGTCCTAAAACACGTGAGATTTATGCTGACGTCGTTAAAAACTCCAAACTCGTAGTATGGAACGGACCAATGGGCGTATTTGAAATCGAGCCTTTCTCCCACGGTACTCGCGCAGTAGCTCAAGCTTGTGCTGAGACAGAAGCATACACCGTAATTGGTGGTGGTGACTCCGCAGCAGCAGCTGAGAAGTTCAAATTGGCTGACAAAATGGACCACATCTCTACAGGTGGCGGTGCATCACTCGAGTTCATGGAAGGCAAAGTGCTTCCTGGCGTAGTTGCATTGAACGACAAGTAAGCTTTAAGCTATAGCATGAAGGAGTTGAAAACCATGAGAACACCGATTATCGCAGGTAACTGGAAAATGTTCAAAACGGTTTCCGAATCCAATGACTTCATTCAGGAAGTTAAAGGAAAAGCGGAAGTTGAAGGCGTAGAGACTGTTATTTGCGCACCGTTTACGAATCTGCCATCCCTGGTAGAAGCCGTTAAAGGCACAAACATCAAAATTGGTGCCCAAAATCTCCATTTTGAAGACAATGGTGCATTCACAGGTGAAATCAGCGGCGTTATGCTGAAAGACCTGGGTGTGGATTATGTCATTATTGGTCACTCGGAGCGCCGTCAATACTTTGCGGAAACTGATGAGACTGTTAATAAAAAAACGCATGCAGCATTCCGTCATGGATTGACTCCAATCGTTTGTCTCGGTGAGACGCTTGAAGAGCGTGAAGCTGATCAAACGAAAGACGTGTGCAAAGTGCAAACGGAAGCTGCTTTTGCAGGTCTGTCCGCAGATCAAGCAGCACAAGTGGTTATCGCTTATGAACCAATCTGGGCGATTGGTACAGGCAAATCCTCCACATCTCAAGATGCGAATGAAGTTATTGCTTACATCCGCAGCCTGGTGAAGGATCTGTACGACCAGAAGGTAGCAGATGCAGTTCGTATTCAATACGGCGGCAGTGTTAAACCTGAGAACGTAACAGAATACCTCGGACAAAGCGACATCGACGGCGCGCTTGTTGGCGGTGCCAGCTTGCAGCCGGCTTCGTTCATCGCACTTGTTGAGGGGGCGAAGTAATGACAGCTCCAAAACCTGTAGCATTGATCATCATGGACGGCTTTGGTCTGCGCAACACGGTGGAAGGCAACGCGGTAGCGCAAGCCAAGAAACCGAACTATGACCGTTTTATGAGCCAATTCCCACACACAACACTCACTGCTTGCGGTGAAGCTGTAGGTTTGCCTGAAGGGCAAATGGGGAACTCTGAGGTAGGTCACCTGAACATTGGTGCCGGCCGGATCGTATATCAGGATTTGACTCGTATCTCCAAATCGATTCGTGACGGTGAGTTTTTCGATAATGAGACACTCGTTAAAGCTGTTCGCGAAGCAAAACAAAGCGGCAAAAAACTACACTTGTATGGTTTGTTGTCCGATGGCGGCGTACATAGTCACATCGACCACTTGTTCGCTATGCTGGATCTCGCCAAAAAAGAAGAAATGAATGATGTATACATTCATGCCTTCATGGATGGCCGTGATGTTATGCCAGATAGCGGTAAAGACTTCATGCAGAAGCTGATTGCCAAGATTGAGGAAGTTGGTGTGGGACAAATCGCCACGGTACAAGGTCGCTATTATGCGATGGACCGTGACAAACGTTGGGAACGTGTTGAGAAATCATATCGTGCCATCGTTTATGGTGATGGACCCAAATACACTGATCCACTCAAAGCGGTTGAAGAATCGTATGAAAAATCCGTATTTGACGAATTCGTTGAACCAACGGTTATCGTTAAAGCGGATGGCCAGCCGGTAGGTTTGGTGGAGAGCGGCGATTCCGTCATTTTCCTCAACTTCCGTCCTGACCGTGCGATCCAACTGTCGCAAGTTTTCACGAACCAGGATTTCCGTGGTTTCGACCGTGGTCCGAAGTTCCCCGTGGGCTTGCATTTCGTGTGCCTGACCTTGTTCAGTGAGACTGTTGAAGGTTATGTGGCGTATTCGCCTAAAAACCTCGACAACACGCTGGGTGAAGTTCTGGTACAGAACAATAAGAAACAATTGCGTATTGCAGAAACCGAGAAATACCCGCACGTAACCTTCTTCTTCAGCGGCGGCCGTGATGTTGAGCTTCCGGGCGAAACACGTGTGCTGATTAACTCACCAAAAGTTGCAACGTACGACTTGCAACCAGAGATGAGCGCGTATGAAGTAGCTGATGCATGTGTTCGCGAGATTGAAGCTGACAAACATGATGCTATCATTCTGAACTTCGCTAACCCTGATATGGTTGGACACTCCGGCATGCTGGAGCCTACGATTAAGGCAGTGGAAGTAACAGACGAATGCATGGGCCGTGTTGTGGATGCCGTTCTCGCTAAAGGCGGCGTTGTGCTGATTACTGCGGATCATGGTAACGCGGATATGGTGTTCGATGAGCAAGGGCGTCCGTTCACAGCTCACACAACGAACCCGGTTCCATTCATCGTTACAGATGCTAACGTTACCCTGCGTGAAGGCGGAATCCTCGCGGATATCGCTCCAACGATTCTTGACCTGATGCAATTGCCTAAACCGGAAGAAATGACAGGAACATCCGTCATCGCTACCCGTAAATAAGTTACGCAACCACATATATGAAATTGGGCAGTTTGGAGTTTACCCCCGAACGAAGGCAGCAGAAATAGTCTGAAGAAGCAACGCTAAAAGCTTTCTGAAAGAAAGCTGCATCGAAAGCATATGCTTCGCCTTTATCACATGATTCCAACTTATGAAAATAAGTTCAAGGAATCAGGGGATAACAGCGATCGGAAGACGATTCTGCTGACGCAGTGGATAAGGGTAAACCCAAGTGGTTCTAATTTTAAATAAAATTCCAAATTAAAAGGAGATTATCACTCATGACTATTATTTCTGACGTGTACGCTCGCGAAGTCCTCGACTCCCGCGGTAACCCTACAGTTGAAGTTGAAGTATACCTGGAGTCCGGCGCAATCGGACGCGCTATCGTACCATCCGGTGCATCCACTGGTGCCCACGAAGCTGTTGAGCTTCGCGATGGCGACAAATCCCGTTACCTGGGTAAAGGTGTTCTGCAAGCTGTTAAAAACGTAAACGAAACTATCGCTCCAGAAGTGATCGGTATGGACGCTTTGGATCAACTGGGTATCGACAAATTGATGATCGCTTTGGACGGTACGCCAAACAAAGGCAAATTGGGTGCCAACGCAATCCTGGCCGTATCCATGGCTGTAGCTCGCGCAGCTGCTGACGCTTTGGACCTGCCATTGTACGTTTACCTGGGCGGATTCAACGCTAAAGCACTGCCAGTACCAATGATGAACATCATCAACGGTGGTGAGCATGCTGACAACAACATCGACGTTCAAGAGTTCATGGTTCTTCCTGTTGGCGCACCAACGTTCAAAGAAGCTCTTCGCGTAGGCGCAGAAATCTTCCACAACCTGAAATCCGTACTGAGCTCCAAAGGCTTGAACACTGCTGTAGGTGACGAAGGCGGCTTTGCACCGAACCTTAGTTCGAACGAAGAAGCGATCACTACAATCATCGAAGCAATTGAAAAAGCAGGTTACAAACCAGGAGTTGACGTATTCCTGGGTATGGACGTAGCTTCCACTGAGTTCTACAAAGATGGTAAATACACACTTGCTGGCGAAGGTAAATCTTACACTTCCGCTGAGTATGTTGACCTTCTGGCTTCATGGGTTGAGAAATACCCAATCATCACAATCGAAGACGGTATGTCCGAAGACGACTGGGATGGTTGGAAATTGCTCACTGAGAAATTGGGAGACAAAGTACAACTCGTTGGTGACGATCTGTTCGTAACCAACACAGAGCGTCTGGAAAAAGGTATCAATGAAGGTATTGGTAACTCCATCCTGATCAAAGTGAACCAAATCGGTACATTGACTGAAACATTTGATGCGATCGAGATGGCTAAACGTGCAGGATACACTGCTGTAATCTCCCACCGTTCCGGTGAATCCGAAGACAGCACAATCGCTGACATTGCTGTTGCAACAAACGCAGGTCAAATCAAAACGGGTGCTCCTTCCCGTACAGACCGTATCGCGAAGTACAACCAATTGCTCCGCATCGAGGATCAACTGGGTGAACTGGCTCAATACAATGGTCTTAAAGGTTTCTACAACCTCAAAAAATAAGTTGTCTTACGACAACTCACGGGCAAGCCGGGTAACCGGCTTGTCTTTTTTGTTAAGTTCATTCATATCCATAACTTCAGTTTGAATCGGGTTGAAACGGAAGGCTTGATTCATCGAATTGTAGAGATGACACTACTTGTATCACATGCATAGCTGTGTTACAATTAAAGTAACTGTTTTTATGGTGAGATGTTATGCCCACATGGGTAGGAGGTGGAAAGAATGGATATTGCTTTGAAATTGCTGCTCGTGGTGTTTTCGATCGGTCTAATCACTGTAGTATTGCTGCAGCACGGGAAAAGCGCTGGTTTGGCGGGTGCCATCTCCGGTGGTGCGGAACATCTTTTCGGTAAAACGAAAGCGCGCGGACTGGATCTTTTCCTGCAACGTGCAACGGTTGTACTGGGTGCAGGATTCTTCATTTTGTCTATTGTAGTTACAGTGTTCTCCAAGTAAGAAATGGAATACGATGCATAACTAGATAGTTAAGAGCATGATGCTTGAATGATTAACCTTCGTTTCGAGAAGAAACGGAGGTTTTTTAATAAATTTATTCATGTCCAGTCTTTTCCAATGATCCACATGAACCAGATCTTCGATTTTTTCTCACTTCCATTCGGTGTCTTCCCACATATTCGCCCTGTTCTGGGCCGTTTCTTTTCTGTCTGTTCAGTAACGAACCATGATGTATGTTTGAGCCCTTAGATCTCAAAAATTTCTGATATGCAAGAGCTAACCAGATGAGAGCAAATCACATGTAGCATAAAATGCTGGTATGATGCATGAAAGCGCGATTATGCGAGGGACCACGCAGGCCTGGTTTATTTTGCAGGGGTACGGATGGGCCGGATTGAATTCGTGTATACTAGGGTATGAGATAGTGAGGCCTTCCGTTAAAGGCTTAAATATCTGCAAGGTAACCGATACATAGAGAGAGATGAGACAAGATTACACTTTTACGTTTCCCGAGGTGAATATATTAATGATAACTGAACAACAATTGCTCGATTTCATGCGGGAAACCGCCTATAAACCAATGACTTATCAGGAACTGGAACAGCACTTCGAGATTGAAGATGCGGCTGATTTTAAAGCCTTTTTGATTATGCTTAATACGCTGGAGGAATCCGGCAAAATTTTGTTGACCCGCAACAACCGCTACGGCATGCCAGAACGGATGGACTTGGTTCGCGGACGGTTACAAGCTCATGCGAAAGGCTTTGCTTTCCTCATCCCTGAGGATCGGGAGCACCCGGATGTGTACATTCATGCGAATGATATGAAAAGCGCTATGAATGGTGATACGGTGTTGGTTAAAGTGACTTCTCAAGGACCTTCCGGTGGACGTTTGGAGGGTGAGATTGTTCGCATTGTTACCCGTGCGGTCACACAGGTTGTTGGTGTCTTCCAAAGCCACGAAGTATACGGTTTCGTTATACCGGATGATAAGCGAATTAACCGGGATATTTTCATCCCGCGTACGAACTTTCATGGGGCTGTTGATGGGCAAAAGGTTGTGGCACGTATTGTCAGCTACCCGGAAGGGCGAGCTGCAGCTGAAGGTGAAGTGATCGAGATTCTCGGTCATAAGGATGAACCGGGCATTGATATTTTGTCTGTAATCCGGAAGCATCAACTGCCAGAAGCCTTCCCGGATGAAGTGGTGGAAGAAGCCGATAAAGCGCCAGATGCTATAACGGAAGAAGAAATCGTACAGCAGGGTCGCCGTGATCTGCGTGGGCTGAATATCGTTACGATCGATGGAGAAGACGCCAAGGATCTGGATGACGCCGTCAACGTGGAGAAGCTGCCAAACGGTAACTACCGTCTGGGCGTTCATATTGCCGATGTAGGCTATTACGTGCGGGAAAACTCCAAGCTTGATCAGGAAGCCTATAACCGTGGATGCAGTGTGTATCTGGTGGACCGGGTTATTCCGATGCTGCCGCAACGTTTGTCCAACGGGATCTGTAGTTTGAATCCGCAGGTAGACCGTCTGACCCTTTCTTGTGAGATGGAATTCAACGACCAGATGAAGGTTGTTAAACACGATATTTTCACAAGTGTAATCAAGACCAAAGAGCGGATGACATATTCCAACGTACGCAAAATTCTCGAAGGCGAAGAGCCTGAACTGTTGGAGCGTTACAAGGATCTGGTGGATGATTTCCACTTGATGAAAGAGATTGCCTTGAAACTTCGTGCGATGCGTATGCGCCGCGGTGCGGTTGACTTTGATTTTGAAGAATCCAAAATCATTGTGGATGAAGAATGCAAACCGGTGGACATCGTGAAACGGGAGCGTTCGATTGCGGAGCAAATCATTGAGGAATTCATGCTGGCAGCCAACGAAACGGTGGCAGAGCATTTCCACTGGTTGAAGGTTCCGTTCATCTATCGTGTGCATGAGGACCCAGATCAGGAAAAACTGCAAAATTTTCTCGCCTTTGCGGCGAATTTCGGACACCATGTCAAAGGACGTGGCAACGCCATTCATCCACGGGCCCTTCAATCCCTGCTTGAGGATATCAACGGAACGAAGGAACAGACCGTTATTAGTACGATGATGCTGCGTTCCATGAAACAGGCGAAGTATGATTCTGAAATGTCGGGTCACTTTGGCCTGGCGGCAGAGTTCTATAGTCACTTCACATCGCCAATCCGTCGTTATCCCGACCTCGTCATTCACCGTGTTATACGGGAAGTGATTGAGAACAATGGGGCTTTGCCTGAGAACCGTCAAGAGTATCTGGCTGCACGTATGGCCGATATTGCACAGCAATCTTCGGAACGTGAACGTGTGGCGGTTGAAGCTGAGCGGGATACGGAGAAAATGAAGAAAGCGGAGTACATGCTCGATAAAGTCGGCGAAGAGTTTGAAGGCATGATCAGCAGTGTAACCAGCTTCGGTATGTTCATTGAACTGGAGAACACCGTAGAAGGTCTGATTCGCCTGAGTGCACTCACGGACGACTATTACCATTTTGACGATCAACATATGGCTCTGATTGGCGAACGTACCTCCAAGGTCTTCCGCATCGGTGATGAGGTAAAGATTCGTGTGGCGCGTGTGAGCATGGAAGAGTACACGATTGACTTTGAAATGGTCGACATGAAACCTCGCGGCGAGCGCCCAGGCGGCTTTGGTGGCGGACGTGGCGGTAAAGGTGGACGTCCTGCTGGTGGCGGCGGAGGACGCGGTGGCGCGAAGAGTGGTTCCGGTGGATTCAGTGGCTCGCGTGGTGGTAAAGGCGCCCCAACTGGTGCTGGAGGCAGCCGTGGTGGCAGATCAGCCGATGAGAGCAGTAAAGGCGGCCGTGGCGGGCGTAGCGGAGCTTCGAACACAGCAGGAAGCGCAGGCAGCAAAGTTGGCGGTAAACCGAGAGGTGAGCGTCGTGCTGGAGATGCCGGCGGATCAGGTGGTCGGAGCAAGGGAGCGGTAAGCTTTGGCTTTGGCTCTGGCAAAGGCGGTTATAGTTCTACAGCGGGTGGCCAGGAAGGCACTTCGGCTGGTGGACAAGGGAATGGTCTAAACAGCGGCAGCAGCCGCGGTGAAGGAAGCTTCAAATCCGGTAAAGGCGGGGGTAAAGGTGGCAAAGGCGGTAGTGGGCGCAAAAACACCTCACCTAGCGGTGTGTTTATCGGAGAAGGAGCTACACCAGGCGGTGTTCAGGAAGGCGGAGCGCCACGCCGTAAGCGCAAGAAAAATAAAGGTGCATCTGCCAACGGAACGGCGGCTTTTGTACGGAAGAAGAAAAAGTAATTGCGTTTCGCTAAGCATGAAATGAGTGTAATGAGAAGGGGCGGCGCAGACCGCCTCTTTCTTGATTTTAACAGCGGTCCTTGCTACAATTAAGGTCTGGTATGTGGTGCCAAAAGAAATATGTGGTACGCTGCTGTAGAGCATGGGTACCGGCTTATTTTACGGAGAAGGAGTGAGGACATGGGCAAGAGTGATGGACAGAGTAAAGTGCTTGCACAGAATAAAAAGGCTTCCCATGACTACTTCATTGAAGATACGTATGAAGCGGGCATGGTGCTTACCGGAACGGAGATTAAATCTCTTCGTAACGGCCGTGCGAATATTGGTGATGCATTTGCCACGATTCGGAACGGTGAGATTCATATTCATAATATGCATATTAGTCCTTTTGAACAAGGGAACCGTCATAATCCAATTGATCCAACACGTACACGCAAACTGTTGATGCATAAAGTACAGATCCACAAGCTGCTTGGTCTGTCGAAGCAGGACGGATACAGCATAGTGCCGTTGAAGATCTATATTCGTAACGGCTATGCGAAGCTGCTGCTTGGACTGGGTAAAGGTAAGAAGCAGTACGATAAACGGGAGTCTGCAGCAAAACGCGACGCACAACGTGATATTCAACGGGTACTGCGCGAGAAGCAGAAGGTTGCTCGTTGATTGGGAATGCTATGTGTTGATTGGCGTATGGTAAGTTAGTTAGTGATAAGCTCTCATGTTGAAATAAGGATCTCAAGGTTTGCCTGATGGCTCGTAGTTTGTACGAATCGTGGGTAAAATAGTTAAGAAAAGCTGTTCATGCTCATGGATTTTCAGTACTTAGGTACTCAACTTTACTTCCCTGGAGGGAAGCGTTATAATATGTAGACGATTGAGTCAGCTGTTGTACTGGTTAAATTTGCACAGTTGCTCAGCCTGCTGGAACGTCTTCCAGCAATCTGTACTATATCGGTGATTGGTCCTGTGTTATGATGTTCTTGTAGCAAGCAGGAATGCCGAGTTTGAAAGAAGCATCTTTTTACCTTGGAGGAAAAAGATGTGCAGCACCTTTGCTCCGTGTTCACGGATTAATCCTGGAGCCCTTCTTATATGAGGGGGCGTTTATGGATTCGACGGGGATAGTTCGAGCATGGGTAGCGGGTAGTGGGGACGCGTCCACTTCATCAACGCTAAAGCCTATTAAACGGCAAACAACAAACAAACTACGCTTTCGCAGCCTAAGAAACTGTGTGCGTGCTTCTAACCTGCATCGCCCATGTGACAGGATTAGGGGCTAACAAGTAGTGGGATACGCTGTCACATCTCCGCCTGGGGTGTGCTGAAGAAGACAATCAGGCTGACCCAACGTATAGCCGGTTACGGGGCGATACTCGGGTGACATCAAAACTGTGACTACACCCGTAGAAGCTTATGTGTCGTTATCTTCGGACAGGGGTTCGACTCCCCTCGCCTCCATTAGAGTAAAAACCACCAACCAGGACACTGGCTGGTGGTTTTTCAGTTTATGATATAATAGATATAAATTTAGATTGGGGGACTCTAGGTGTTTAATAATCGAGAACAGCTCCAAGAAATTTTAAAAAAAGCAAATCAACATGCACGGAAGCAAGCTAAAGAATCAGGTGCCTCTATTTATTATATGAAGAATAACAAACGCGTTCGTGAGGATGCTGAAGGTAAAAAATTCGAAATTATATTCGATGCTACTGGGAAACGCCAGGAGTTTGAGTATCATGAGTGAAACCAAACCAGTCATGACTGTGTTTGCTGGAACCAATGGAGCAGGGAAAAGTACACTTAGCATGCAGATGAGAGAGTGGCTTGGTGAACTGGTTGATCCTGATCAGATTGCAAGGGAATTAAAGCCAGAGGATCCTCGTAGTGCTGACCTTTCTGCTGGAAGGGAAGCTGTGAAAAGAATCCGATCACTCATAAAAAGTGGTGAGAACTTTGCTATTGAAACAACATTATCTGGATCATTTGTTTTGAAACATATGCAAATTGCTAAGGAACACCATTATGAGATTGTCGTATACTATATCGGCCTTGAGGACGTTCAAATGCATATAGACCGTGTTGCATCCCGTGTCGAACAAGGTGGACATTGGATTGCAGAGGACGATATTCGTTTTCGATATGGTCAGTCATTGCAGAACCTTAAACCAGCTCTAGCAATTGCAGATCAGGTTATCATCATTGATAATACATACGAGCCTTTAATAGTAGCGGAAATCATGCGGAGTAACTTGATCTATTGTGTGGAGTCAATACCTGCTTGGTCTAATCCTGTTCTCGTTGGATACTAATTACTCAAGTGCATGGAATAATGAGGATATCATAGCCGAGCTGTAATGGAGAGGAGATCGTGGTTTCATGGTCAACATATCGTTAATAGAGCAGGTTTCTATCCGGGAAAAGGCCGTGGCCTTCACGTTTGATGATGGACCACATCCTGTATATACGCTTCAATTGCTTGAGATTTTCCGTAATGTGGGTGGGCGGGCGACTTTTTTTATGATTGGCAAGGAAGTGGAAGAATACCCGGGAATAGCAGCTGAGGTGCAACGTGAAGGGCATGAGATTGCTAATCACACCTATACTCATCCGGATCTAACCAAGCTGACGCTGGAGCAAGCCGGAGAGGAACTGCAACGTGCGGAAATCCTCATCCGGGAGGTGACGGGGGAACCTACGAAGTGTTTCAGACCACCGTATTTTGGCGTGAATGATGACATTCTATATCTGGCTGCAGAGCGGGGATATCGATCAATTGGTGCGGTCAATGGCGGTGCGAAGGATTGGGACAACCCCGGTGTCGATCACATTCTGGAACATACCCGGTCTACGGTGAAGCCTGGCAGCGTTCTCCTGTTCCATGACGGATACGGGGATCGCTCCCAGACCGTGGAGGCTATTCGTGTGTTGGTCGAGGAACTGGCCGCAGCGGGGTACCGTTTCGTAACGGTAAGCGAATTGTTGGCAAACTCCAGTGATGTTTGACGAAACGAAACGGAACGGAACGTGCTGGCCCTTCATTCTTTAGAATGGTAGGGCCCTTTTTGGGTAGATTAAAGGACTTTTTTTGAAATTTTACTTCGTACTAGAATCTAATCTATAATAATAGGCTAATATAAACTGCGTCAGGAGGATACAATGGACTTTATCAAACATCAACTAGACGGAACGGGCATGAGTGAACAAACCATTGGATATCTTGCGAATATGATCATGGTGGTATTTATCGCTGTGGTCTCCATACTGGCCAATTTTATAGCCAAGAAAATCGTATTGAAGATTATTATCCAAATCATCAACAACAATCGGTACACGTGGGATAAAATCATTGTGGAGAAAAAAGTGTTCCACAAGCTCTCGCATCTCGTACCTGCGATCATCATCTACTATTCAGCGTATATCTTTCCGTCCTATCAAGCCTTGATTGAAAAAGCAGCGTTAACGTATATGATCGTCATAACCATCACGGTATTAAATGCGCTGCTCAATGCCTTTGACACCATATATCGTTCCTATGAAGTCTCCAAAATCAGACCCATTAAGGGATATATTCAGGTGGCCAAAATCGTTCTTTTTATCATTGGGGGTATTATCGTCATCTCTAGCCTTATCGGTCAGAATCCGTTGATTATTCTCAGTGGGCTTGGCGCTTTATCCGCTGTTCTGATGCTCGTCTTCAAGGATTCCATATTGGGACTGGTGGCAGGCGTGCAACTATCATCGAATGACATGGTGCGTGTAGGTGACTGGATTGAAATGCCCAAGTATAATGCAGACGGCGATGTCATCGATATTACATTAAACACAGTGAAGGTTATGAATTTCGATAAAACGATCACGATGATTCCTAGCTATGCCCTCATCTCGGATTCATTCAAAAATTGGAGAGGCATGCAGGTATCCGGCGGCAGAAGGATTAAGCGAAGCGTCTATATTGATACAAGCAGTATAAGCTTTTGCACCAAGGAAATGATTGGGGAATTTCAGAAGATTCACTATCTTTCAGACTATCTTGAGTCAAAATTAAATGAAATTAACGAATACAACATGGAACACCACATTAATACGGAAAGCATTGTGAACGGTAGACAGCTTACGAATGTGGGTGTATTCAGGGAATATATCCATCAATATCTGAGAAATCATCCGAAAATTCATAAGGATATGACGTTGATCGTGAGACAGTTGGCGCCGGGAGATAACGGACTACCACTTGAAATCTATGCATTTAGCAATGATATCACCTGGGGTGTGTATGAATCGGTTCAAGCGGATATTTTTGACCACATCTTTGCCGTCGCGCCGACATTTGGCCTTCGTGCCTTCCAAAATCCAACAGGACATGATATCGTGCAGCTCAAAGAAACCCCCCAATATTCGAGAGGGTATTAAGATATGTAATGTAACTGATCCAAATGAATATGAACAGAGGAAGCACCGTACAGGTGCTTTTTTTTGTTTAAAAAGTGACATATATACCATTTACAAAAATGGAAATAATTAATAGTATATTCATATGGGCATGATTTCCAGTTCCTATTGTACATGTATCATCTAGAAGTTAGAAATACAATGTCCCGCTTTGAAGATTGGAAAATTTAATGGAGGTGAATGTTGTGGCACGTGTATTAGTTGTAATGATACCTGCAGAAGGACATATCAATCCGTCGCTCGGGGTAATCAAGGAACTGGTTGAGAACGGGGATGAAGTCGTCTACTGTTGCACGGAAAAATACCGGATGAAGATTGAAGCGTTAGGCGCACAGTTTAAAGCGTACTCCTTCAACGAGGCAACCCTGCTTAACAACCCAGATCTGAAGCCATTTGAACTCAAGCACCCTTATCAATTTTTATATATGGTTTTGAAAAAAATTGTTCAACGATTTATTCCGGATGTTCTGAATCTGATTGAAAATGAAACCTACGATTATTTAATTTTTGACTCCTTAATAGGTTGGGGAGGGCAAATTTTAGGCGAAAAGCTGGGTATACCAACGGTATGCTCAACCACCACTTTTGTTTTTGTGGAGCCTCTCGGATTCGATAATCAACTGAAGGATGACGATGAGGAGGTCAAGGAGCTGCATAACGGAATCATGGAGATGTCCCAGCAAATAGCTTCCCAGTTCAATGTGGCTGTGCCTTCTCTGGCGGAACTTTCAGGACATTCAGGGCAATTGAAGATTGTCTATACAAGTCGTTATTTTCAACCCATGGGGGACAAGCTGGACGACAGCTTTGTATTCACCGGCCCATCTATTACACCTCGCAAGGATGCACCATCTTTTTCAAGCGAATCTCTGCATGCTCTATATAAACAGGCAGTTTATATTTCGATGGGAACCATTTTAAATAAGGATCTTGATTTTTATAAGCTTTGCTTTACGGCTTTTCATGATCTGCCTGTGCAGTTTATACTGTCTTCGGGGAAGGATACTGATATAGAACCCATTGCAGATCTCATTCCTGAAAATTTCATCATCAGACCCTATCTCCCGCAATTGGAAGTGCTGCAGCATGTAGATGTTTTTCTGACACATGCAGGTATGAATAGTGCAAGCGAAGCTTTATATTACAATGTACCGTTGGTTATGCTCCCGTTAACTTCAGACCAGCCGCGTGTAGCAGGCCGGGTGCAGGAGCTCGGAGCAGGGGTCATTGTGGATAAAAATAACCTTACAGCCGACGTACTAAGAAACGCGGTATTAGAAGTGCTTGGTAACGCCTCCTATAAGGAACAGGCAGAGGTTATTGGGAGAACGCTTCGCGAAGCTGGCGGATACAAGCAGGCTGCTAGGGCGATTAAGGATTTTATGGGCAAGCAGCCGTTATCGGCCACAACCATCTCTTCGCTTGAATGAAGAGGGGACTCCATCCAATAGAACTAGATGAGAAAGCCACTATCCCTTCAAACGGGTTGGTGGCTCTTCTATTTGATTCAACCGCGTAGGGAGGGGTAGAATAAACGAGAGAGCATATCACCTTTTCCATATCGTTTTAGTATATCTTTCGTAAAGGAGAGTTTTCAGATGACTCATACAATCCCGGAATATACGTTGAATGATGGTTTAAAAGTACCAGCCATTGGCTTTGGTACCTATAGCTTAAAAGGGGAAGAAGGTGTTAAATCCATAGCATCCGCGATGGATGCAGGTTACCGACTGATTGACACAGCGTATAACTATGAGAACGAGGCGACTGTCGGAAAGGCGATCAAGCAGAGCTCGGTTTCCAGAGAAGAGCTGCTGATTTCGTCCAAACTGCCAGGGCGTTACCATGCTTTTGAGAAGGCGATTGTAGCCATCCAGGAATCCCTGTACAGAGCAGATCTGGATTATTATGATCTCTATCTGATTCACTGGCCGAATCCCAAGCAGGATATGTATGTGGAAGCTTGGCAGGCACTTATAGAGGCCAAAAAACGCGGATATATCCGTTCCATCGGGGTTAGCAATTTCCTTCCAGAACATAATGACCGCCTGATTAAGGAGACGGGAGTAGCGCCAAGTCTGAATCAGATTGAGCTTCATCCATTCTTTGACCAGGCTGATCAGCGGGAGAAGGACGCGCAGCATGGTATAGTTAACGAATCGTGGAGTCCGATTGGGCGTGGCAATGATGCTGTACAGGATATCGTAAAAGATGAAAAGATCCTTCGTATTGCCGAAGCTCATGGCAAAACGGGTACCCAGGTTATTTTACGCTGGCATACCCAGCTCGGGTCAATTCCTATTCCTAAAGCAGGCTCTCTTCAACACCAGCAAGAGAATATCGATATTTTCGATTTCGAGCTGAGTGAGAAGGAGATGGAAGTCATTTCTTCTTATAATCGTAAGGATGGACGGTTGTGGAATCAGGACCCGAGTGAATACGAAGAGTTTTAAATTGCTGAAATTGTAAACGTGCGACTCACCGTAGGGTGAGGAAGACGTGCATGAAGGAAACGAAGCCTCCTATTCTACAAAAGATGTAGATAGGGGGCTTTTTTGTTGTATTAAATAAGCGAAAGCAATGGGAACAAGAGTAGTATGGGCGTAGTTATGGATACAGCTAACTACTCCACCAGTTTCTCAGACCTCTGCGCCATATCCTGTAAAACGCGTGCCACCTTACTTTTTCTGCCTTTTGCTTTTCTCTGTATTCTTGCGAGAGATTTTTTATATGCTTCCACATCTGTTTGGAGCGCGAAGTGTTTGGCAGCAATCCGTAATGTTTTTTTTAACAATCTTGCGGAAGAGCGTGTTGTTCTAGACCGGAAGCCTTTGCGCAAAATACGCAGCGTTTTTTTGTAGGTTTCGAGGTCAGCTGAAGGTGGTACAACGCAGAATAAATTGAGTGCGGAATCATTGAATCCATAGGTTTCGAGCATGATTCTCAGATTCTCTGTATTGAGCACTTCCCCTCGGAAATGGGTAGGGTGTTCTTGGTGATAACCTATGACTTCCTTCATACAGTAGAAAGGCACTTTCAAACGATGCAGCCTGTAGCCCAGATCCCAGTCTTCAAGCCCGTAGAGTACAAACCGTTCATTGAAACCTCCAACTCGATTCAGAAGGCTTCGGCGGATGGATACACAACGAGTGACAAGCAGCATCCATGGGGCCACATCGGTGCTGGCAAATTGCTTGATGACACCAGGCGGTATTTTGGAAGGGAAAATCACTTTGGACAATGTATCTGTCTGATGAATGATATCTTCCGGTGTGACCAGTGGAACAATTTCATTCGCTGCGTCCAATTCAGGACGCCATAAGTTTGAAGGGGTAAGGATCGAACGGCAATGTTCTTTTTCCGATGGCGAGAAGTCTGGATAGTAGTGGGTATAACCATCGGCAAAGGAATGTGGAAAACCAGAAACGACGGCTCTGGGATTTTTACGATGATATTGACGCACTGTTCGGATAAATTCGGGTAATGCCAGAAAGTCAGCATCACAGAAGATAACATATAGCCCTTTGGCATGCTGAAGCCCCAAATTCCGAATCGCTGATCTGCCACGCTGCTCCGTTTGCGATACGTAGGTCAAAGGATATGAAGACTGGAATGCCTGGATCTGTTCTTTCGTTCCATCAGTGGAACCGTCATCAGCTACGATGACTTCGAAAAGGTGCTTCGGGTAGGTTTGTGTCTCTAAGGCTGCCAGAGTAAGCGATAACTGATGGGCACGGTTATAGGTCGGGATAATGATGCTGTAGCGGACCGCCATTCCTGTTTCCTCCTTTACGTGGTTGGACGCTCCTTATGAAAGAACACGTTCAAGTAAGAAGTGATATTAGTTTATTCCATATATGTCCTAGCGACTGGTCAAACACCCTCTGATTTTGGAAACAGGCTTGATCGATTTCCTTCTTGTGCTCACCATTCCATCTGGAAATATGATCCTGATCTCTTGCATTCATATGCAAATCCTGCGCTGCACAAGGAAATATCAAATTTTGGATATGTCTGCAAGAATGGAGGATAGCCATTATAGCGGGCAAGCGGTAACTTTATGGAGACAGGGCTAGCTGATCCACGATACAAATTCAATGGGGGGACGTGAAGTGATGAAACGGTCATGGAGAAAACGACTAACAATTGGAATCTGCCTAATGATGAGCATTGCTGCTCTTGGGGGCTGTTCAGGAGACAACGGAAGTGCAGGTGAAGCAGGAGGAGATGGGCCTACCCCCATTTCAATCTGGATGTCGATGAATACCAATGCTTCCATCACACTCAAGAGTATGAATGAAATTACGGCGATTAAGGAATGGGAAAAGAAAACCAATACCAAAATCGAATTCCAGCATCCTGCGGTGGGTGCCGAGACCGAACAGTTCAATGTCATGATTGCTTCGAATCAGCTCCCTGATGCCATGTTTGTAAATGGAGATTACGCCAAGCTATTCAAGGATGGTGTCATCATTCGACTTAACGAACTCATTGATGAATACGCTCCCAATTTGAAAAAAATCCTGGAGGAGAATCCCGAGGTTGCCAAACAGTTAAAAGCCGATAACGGAGATATCTATGCAATACCGCATCTGCGTCTGGGGGAATACAAAACCTTCGGCGGTACGTTCATCCGTCAGGATTGGTTGGATGAGCTTAAGCTGGAGAAACCGGAAACGCTGGAGGAGTGGGAGACGGTACTCAAGGCCTTCAAAGAGAAAAAAGGCGTGTCTGCGCCGCTGTTGTTCGGCGCACCCCCCAAAATGACCACGATGGGACCAGCCGCACCGACATATCTGGAGGCTTACGGCATTACGAATAACACGTTTATGAAAGATGGCAAAGTAGTCTACGGACCAATAGAGCCGGAATACAAAGAATTTCTGACGATGTTCCATCGCTGGTATCAGGAGGGATTGATTGATCCCGATTTTGCTACTAATGACCAGAAAACATACGACGCCAAAATTTTGAGCAGTCAAGCTGGTGCGTTTTTCACCTTCATTGGTGGAGGTGTAGGCCGCTATCTGCCCGCTCTGCAGGAAACGGATCCGAACGCCAACCTCACAGCTACCCAATATCCAGTGCTGAATAAGGGTGATGAACCACTGTTTACCGGACGTTCCTGGGAATGGAGCAGCAGCGGCGTTGTGATCACCAATAGCAACAAACATCCCGAGGAGACGGTGAAAGCACTCGATTATTTCTTCAGTGAAGAAGGACATATGCTCAAAAATTTCGGCGTGGAGGGCCTCACTTATACGATGAAGGATGGTTACCCGACCTATACCGATGAGATTTTGAAAAATCCGGACGGACTGTCGGTTGCTCAAGCCATGGCCAAACATTTTATTGCGAACTATCCTTTCGTGGGCGAGGATGACGATCGGTACAACGAGCAATATTATCAGCTCCAACAGCAGAAGGATGCGGCGGTTCTGTTCTCCAAATACAGCGAGAATACGCTGAAGGTAGGCCTTCCTCCGACCAGTCTGACGACAGAAGAATCTGCAGAGTATAGCAAAATCATGAGTGATATTGGAACCTACCGGGATGAGATGTTCGTCAAATTTGTCATTGGGGTCGAGCCGATTGAGAACTTTGACAAGTTTGTTGATCAGATCAACAAGTTTAACGTTAAACGGGCTATTGAAATTCAGCAAGCTGCCCTGGACCGTTATAACGCCAGATAAGGAAGAGATGTTCACGGGCGGTGAAGCCTTTGTACGGCTTTGCTGCCGTGGACGCCTTCTTTCGAATGAAAAAGGAAGGGGATGGAGAAGGTGTCGCACAAGCTTTCCTTGTTATGGCTCAATTACAAAAAGAATAAAGCGATCTATTGGATGGCTCTTCCCGTCGTATTATATTTTCTTATCTTCAAATACCTGCCGATGTACGGAGCCATTATTGCGTTCAAGGACTACTCGGTGGGCAAAGGAATATGGGGCAGTGATTGGGTCGGATTGCAGCATTTTCGTGATTTCTTTCAGAGTTATTATTTCTGGCGAATTCTGAAGAATACTCTTTTGCTAAGTTTTTACCAGCTGTTGTTCGGTTTCCCGGCTCCCATTCTACTTGCCCTCCTGCTCAATGAGCTTCGGAGTCAAATCTTCAAACGCACGGTGCAGACGATCTCGTACATTCCGCACTTTATTTCCATTGTTGTCATCTGCGGCATGATTGTTGATTTTTCTTCCCGGGATGGACTGTTTAATACCATTATTGATTATTTTGGCGGACAGAGCAGCGCGCTTCTCAGCGATCCGGCCAACTTCCGTACCATCTATACCGCTTCATCGATCTGGCAGGAGCTTGGTTTCTCCAGCATCATTTATTTGGCTGCGCTTAGCGGGATCAATCCTGAGCTCTACGATGCTGCCAACGTGGACGGAGCAAGTCGGCTTCGCCAGGTGTGGCATATCACGCTTCCCGGCATCATTCCGATGATTATGATTCTCCTGATTCTCCGAATTGGCGGACTGATGGAGATTGGATTCGAGAAAATCATTCTGCTCTATAACCCGAATGTGTATGATACGGCAGATGTAATCTCAACGTTTGTCTACCGCAAAGGAATTAGTGAAAGTGCCGAATTCAGCTATACAACTGCGGTGGGTCTCTTTCAGTCAGTCATTAACTTTGCGCTGCTAATCGGTGCCAATCGCCTGTCCAAGGTGATATCCAATACCAAGCTGTTCTAGCCAAGAACGAGGTGAAGGGAGGGATTTCTTTGCAAATGAAAAGATCGATTGGAGAGCGGCTGTTTGGCGGTGCCAACGCGATTCTAATGACAGGGCTGATTATCGTAACCTTGTATCCGCTGCTGCATGTGCTAAATGCATCGCTTAGCGACTCAAGTCAACTCATGGCCCATAGAGGCCTGCTGCTTTTCCCCAAAGGGATTACAATGGAGAGCTACAAGCTGGTGCTGAGCAACCCCAACATTCTGTCCGGATACCGGAATACGATATTCATTGTGGTGGTGGGCACGGCGCTTAATCTGCTGTTCACCATTCTGGGGGCCTATACGTTGTCCCGCAAAAGCTTTATGCTCCGCAATCCGATTATGCTGGCGATCGTATTTACGATGTTTTTTAACGGCGGAATCATCCCGTCTTATCTGTTGATCAACAATACGCTTCATATGGGCAACAGCCTTTGGGCTCTAATTGTACCTGGTTTGATCAGCAGCTATAATCTGATTATTATGCGGACTTCCTTTGCGGAAATATCGGAAAGTCTGTTGGAATCGGCCCGTATAGACGGGGCGGGAGAGATGCTCATTCTGTGGCGGATCGTAGTACCATTGTCCATGCCCGTTATTGCGGTGATGATCCTCTTTTATGGCGTCGGTCATTGGAATTCATGGTTCAGTGCGATCCTGTACATTCGGGACCGGAACCTGTTTCCACTTCAATTGGTGCTGCGGGAAATTCTGATTCAGAATAGTACAGACTCGATGACGACAGGAGCGACCGCGATGGACAAAGAGGCCATTGGGGAAAGTGTGAAATACGCAACGGTCATGGTAGCCACCCTGCCTATATTGTTCATCTATCCGTTTCTGCAGAAATACTTTGTTAAAGGTGTTATGATCGGAGCAATCAAAGAATAGAGTTGCCTTATGCCAAGCTATATCAAATAACACACGGTGAGGAGGAGACGCATGAAGAGAAAAAGCATCCTGTTATCCTGGGGCATTTCTTACATGGTCATTCTGCTCATACCGATTGTGATCGGTGCTGCTGTTTTTGCCGAGTCTCGCCTGTTGCTTGAGGAAGAAGTGAATCGTTCCAACATGGTGCTGTTATCTCAGGTGCAGGAAACCATTGATAACCAGATTGGTGATATTGGCAGCATTAGCAATCAATTAATGGCCGACTCCCAACTCATGAGCTTCATTAATCATGCGTCTGAACAGGATGCCCGCTGGAGGTTCATGGGGATTGATCTGATCAAAAACCTGAAATCCACACGCGTCGGAAACGGCTTGATTAGTGAACTGTATATCTATATCAAACAACCCGATATCGCGTTGTCCTCTTCTTCACTCATTCAAAAAAAGTATCTCTATGACTTGTTCCATCAGGGGACGAACGTAACCGAGGAAGTGTGGACCCGGCTTATGCATGATTCCGGTAAGAGCATGTTCCGCAAGATGGAGGTACGGAGTGAAGACCGACGGATTGAAGACACGCTAGTCTATATTCAGCCGTTTCCTATCCAAAATGGCGCCAACAGCCCTGCGACCTTCGTCGTTAACCTGGACCCCAACCGATTCCAGCAAGCCATTGACAACGTACGTTTGGAAAAAGAGAGCACCGTGTTCATTCTGGATCACGACGGTCAAACGTTATTTTCTACCGGATCACTTGAAACCCCTTACATGAATGGGGAGGACCTTAACCTTTTCGATGATGCTGGGAAAAGAACGGAAACGATCCATTGGAACGGAGAATCCGTGACCGTATCACAGATTTCTTCCAAGATCCAGGACTGGAAGTATGTATCCATCATCCCTACCCGAATCTATGCCAAGAAGCTGACGGTCATCCGCAATATTACGCTTGGAGGTGTTGTGGCAGGACTGATGCTCGGCGGGGTGGCAGCCTGGTGGTTCGCCAGACGGAATTACCGTCCGCTGGGACGGATCATGAACATTATCTCGGATAAGGTCAAATGGAAACTGGAGCAGCCAGATAATGAATATGGCATCTTGCAGTCTGTCCTAATCCAAGCCTGGGAGGAGCAGGACCAATTTGCGAACAGGCTTAAGGATCAGCAGAGCGTTATACGGAGCAGCCTGCTCTCCAAGCTGATGAAGGGAAGGGTGCAGGTGGGTGAGGATTTTGCTTCGACCCTGGAACGTTCGGGCATTCGGTTCGAGACGAATTCGTTTGCCGTATTGCTCCTGCACATTGAGGATGTTGAAGGACTGTTCCGTTCCAGAGTACGTGAGCAGGACCAGGAGGAGAAGCATCAATTTGTGCATCTGATTCTGACCAATGTGCTGGAGGAGATGATCGGCTCGATCGGTCATGTATACTCTGCCGACATTGATGGAAGAATTGCATTCCTTATTAATATTCGGGAGTGTGAGGCGGATACCAGTCATCGGTTAATTCGTGCAGTCGAAGAAGCCCAGCGTTTCATCAGCTCTCGATTCTGCGTGTACTTCTCTGTTGGTGTTAGCCATGTTCATCACCGTATTGTGGAGATCTCAGATTGTTTCCGGGAATCGGAAGAAGCGCTGGAATACAGGCTGATTCTGGGGATCGGTCAAATTATTGATCCGAACCGAATTCGTCGGCCCAAGGAGGAGCTGTATTACCCTCTTGATCTGGAGAGACAGCTCATCAATTATATCGCTACAGGGAATTATGCCCGTTCCACGGAAGTAATGAACGAAATTCTCATGACTAATTTTGCGGGAGAGCCCCTGTCTGTTGAACTGGCTCGCTGTCTGATGTTTGAGTTGATCGGTACTTTTCTGAAAGCTACGGAACAGATCAAGACGGATGATCAGAACGAGATGGCGCAGCGCAATGAGCTGGTACGGCAATTGTTTGCATGTGAGACGTTTGAGGAAATTGAGGCTGAATTGCTGCGGATACTGGAGACGGTATGCCAGACAGTGCATGAGCGCAAGCGATCCCGCAGTGAGGAATTGAGGGATCAACTGGTGGAATTTATCCATGAGAATTATGCCGATGTTAATCTCGGTTTGACCCACTTATCCGAACGTTTTCGTTTTCATCCAACCTATGTCTCCAAGTACTTCAAGGAACAGACTGGAGTCAACGTGATTGATTACATCAACCAATATCGAATTGAGCAATCCAAGAAAATTCTGCAGGCAGAGGAATTGACGATCCAGGACGTATCCGAGCGGGTGGGTTTCCTGAACAGCAATTCGTTCATTCGTGTCTTCAAAAAATATGAGGGAATTACACCCGGCCAATATAAGCAAAACAGCAGGCTGGTCCAGCAAGAGGATTGAAGAATATTACTTGCTTAGAGGAGGAACAGTTCCATGTGGAAAAAGGCTATTGATGATGCACTCCATGTCACCCGGCGTAATATAGATCGATTCGAGGGGCGCTTTCCCCATGTTAGTAACGGGGATGAGCATTATATGTTGAACGACAATACAGAGTGGACGGCCGGATTCTGGTCGGGGATCCTGTGGTTATGCACGGAGTACACGCAAGACCCGTTGTTTCGTAAGGCAGCAGCAAGCACCGTCGATAACTTCCGCAAACGAATGGAGCAAAAAATCATTTTCGATCATCATGATATTGGCTTTCTCTATTCGTTGTCTGCCAAGGCGCAGTGGATTGTGGAGCATGACGCCGCAGCAAGGAAACTCACGTTGGAAGCTGCAGATATGCTGATGAAACGCTGGCGGGAGGAAGCAGGACTCATCCAGGCTTGGGGACGGAAAGGCGATGTGAACAACGGAGGGCGAATCATTATCGATTGCCTGCTCAATCTTCCGCTGCTGTTCTGGGCGTATGAGCAGACAAATAACGAGGAGTATCGCCGCGTTGCCGAGCTGCATGCGCTGAAAAGCCGCCGTTTCCTCGTTCGTGGAGACGACTCCAGTTATCATACGTTTTATTTTGACCAGGCTACCGGGGAGGCCATTCGAGGCGGTACGCATCAAGGATACAATGATGGCTCTACCTGGACTCGTGGACAGGCATGGGGGATATATGGTTTTGCACTGTGCAGCCGCTATCTGCAAAGTACAGAGATGCTGGAGACAGCCAAGCGGCTCGCCCGTTATTTCATTGCCCATCTTCCGGAGGATGAAGTAGCGTACTGGGATTTTGATGCTCCGCAGGCGCCCGACACGAAACGGGACAGCTCTGCATCTGCCATTGTTGCCTGTGGTCTGCTGGAGATTGCCGGACAGCTAAATGAAGCCGACCCAGAGCGGGAGGCTTTTCAAAAGGCAGCCGAATCGTCCATGAAATCCCTAATTCGTCATTACTCTACGCAAGGCTCCGATACAGCGGAGGGTCTGCTGAAGCATGGTTCCTACTCTGTAAGAGGTGGAGATTCACCGGATGACTACACGATCTGGGGCGATTATTTTTATCTTGAAGCACTGATGCGGCTGGAACGGGGCATTCCTGGCTATTGGTATGACCGCCAATAGAATGTACATGAAAAAATTCCTTTGCTGATGAATTAAACCATGTTGACCACAAATAAAAAGCAGCGATTCTGCCATTACAGAAGAATCGCTGCTTTTATTTCTTTTCTGAGAATACGTATGTTAAATTTGCGTTTTTGGCGCAAGTTCAATGGCAGAACGGATGGCGGCCAGCATGCTCTTGTCATCAGCAATATTTTTACCAGCGATGTCAAAGGCTGTCCCATGGTCTACAGAGGTACGGATGATACCACCTTTAAGACCTACTGTAATATTTACGCCTTCTTCGATGCCCATAACTTTGATCGGAGCATGTCCCTGGTCGTGGTAGCAGGCAACAACGATATCAAAATCGCCTCGCCCTGCTCGGAAGAACAATGTGTCCGCCGGAAGTGGACCAACGACGTTAATGCCTTCCTGCTGTGCACGTTCGATGCCGGGCTGCAGTTTTTCTTCCTCTTCACCATTACCGAACAATCCGTTCTCACCTGCATGCGGGTTAATCCCGCAAACAGCTACACGCGGATTGTCGAAGCCGGCTTTTTTTAACGTATCATGAGCCAGTTTAACCACGGTGTAGGTTCTTTCCGGGTTGATGCTCGCGATGGCATCAATCAGGCCCATATGCGTCGTAAGGTGAATCACTCGCAGATTGGGCGTCGTCAGCATCATGGAGAAATCCTCGGTATCGGTGAGATCGGCCAAAATCTCGGTGTGACCTGGATACAGGTGCCCACCGAGGTGCAAGGCTTCCTTGTTCAGGGGCGCCGTGCAGATGGAGTGGATTTGCTGTTTTTTGGCCAGATCAATGGCTTTCGCCAGAAATTGAAAGGCTGCATCTCCCGCAACGGCAGATACTTTACCATATTCCAAATCTGCGGGAACGAGGTCCAGATCAATAACGTCTACAGTACCGAATTCATACAAGGCTTCGGATGGCTCATGAATAGCATTTACCTTCAGACTCGATCCGATGACAGGCAGAACACGCTCCAATATTTTGGCATCGCCAATGACGAGTGGATTGCAGTTGTTGTAGACCTCCTGATGACCCAGTGCTTTCATAATGATCTCGGGTCCAATGCCTGCTGCATCGCCCATTGTAATTCCAACGGTTGGTTTCATACGGGAACTCCTCCTTTTAATTTTTCAATCGCATGGATGAAGACGTCGGGCTTGCCGAATCCGCCCGCTTTGGTGATCACGTGCAGATCCTCAATTCCAATAAATTTCGATATGGGTACGCCAATTTCAAGCTCATCGAGCAGTTCAAAACCGCTGATATTCCACTTCATACAGATTTGTTTCGCTGTATCTCCACCTGTCATGGACACCCCTTTGAAATACCCATTCTCCAGCAGTTTGGCGCAGATTTCACCTATGGCTCGTACAATTTCATTGCTGACCTCGGTGTGATTAAGCCCTCGGACTTCGCCCGTGGCACGTGCCAGTTCAATATCGACCTGTTCGGCGGTGGAATAGAGGACAACGTCATTGCCTTCCACCGCTTTGGCCTTCACTTCCTCATACACACGATCGATTTCTTGCTCACGATCTGCCGAATCCGATACGGCTTTGAAGGAGTGGAATGGAATGGATGATACATTGGTTTTCTGTAGTAGCTGCTTGAGCTGCTCGCGCGAGTTTCGGTTTACGCTCCCCACAACGGTGAGGATTGGACCCGGATTCGCTGGGATAGTCAATTCCGAGGACTTGGCTCCCAAGCCATAATGGGTAGGCAGGTAGTTCGCGATTCCCGCTGAACCTGCCCAGGCAAAGGTATAGTCCAGCTCACTGGTGATACGTAGAATCTGCTCCAAGTGCTGCTCATCCGTCGAGTCGACGAGGATATAGGGAATGCCGTTAGCTTTAAAGTATTCCAGCTGCGTCTTCATATGATCCCTACCCGATTCAAGATCCCGCACCGTAATCCCGCCCACTTCATACTTGGTCTGGAGTTTGAGTAAATCCGGAAGATACGAAAGGGTCACAGGTGTCTTCGGATCATTCGCAATCTCGGTATCGGCCAGTGGAACGCCGTTCAGATAATGCGTGCCATTAAGAATGGTGCGATTGTTCTTGGGATAGCCCGGGGCAATCATCATGAAGTCGGGTTTGACCACGTCGTACAAAGCATCGATCTCGCTGCCGATGTTTCCGCGCATGGTCGAGTCCATTTTTTTGAAAATAGTGCCAAATCCGTTCTTCAACAGCAGCTCAGCTGCTCTGCTTACGCGCTGATACGCATCCTCCGGTGTGATGGAACGGCTATCGGTATCAAATACGACCGCATCGTATTCGGTAAGATTATCCTCATTTATGTTAAACAGGACACTGGTCTTCAATCCATGACGGGCAAGCTGCACCCCGCTGTCATTGGCGCCGGTCAAATCATCTGCAATAATGGCTAATTTCATGCAGTCATCCCTCCTTGGAAAGCAAAATAGTTATAATTCCGGTCAATTAAATTCCGTGCATTTATGTGGACGGTCTTTGATTGTATTTCTCGACCCCGCCTGATTTCTCCAGCCTTTTGGAGAGGAATCCGATGAAGATCGGCAGCAGTATGGCAGTGGTGACCACACTTGCAGCAATCTGCACCGTAGCAATCTCGGCAATCGGGGCAAAAGAAGCGTTTGCAGCCACGATGGCAGCAGGCGTACCTACAGCGTTACCGGCCGTAGAACCTTCGGAAGCTCCAACAATCGGGTTCCAGCCAATGGCTCTGAACAGCAGGAATCCAACGCCGCCCGTGATCAGTACAGTCAGGACACCCAACAGGATCCCACTTAATCCACCTTGAATGATCGACGAGAAGTTGATGCCCATACCCAGTGAAAAGGCGAAGAACGGAACGAGCTTGTCACTGCCTTTATGCAGCCAATCAGCCATGTTTCTATCGAGATTACCAATAACAACGCCGACGATAAGCGGAAGCAGAACGGCTACAAAAGACATCGGGGAGAACATGCCGTTGGCAAAGCCCATCGCACCGAAAATGGAAAGAGCAACCATGGTGAGGAACGGTCCATCGCTGAGTGCGAGGAACGGATAAGCCGCCTTGTCATCTTCTTTGCCGTACTGTCCGGCCAGCGCGATGTACAGTCCACCATTGGAATTCGTCATTGCAGCGATAATGGCAAGCGGTGCCAAACCAAGGAATAAACCATTGGAATCCGCAAAATAGATGGCGATCAAACCTAATATTGCACCAACTGCCCACTTGAACACAAGCAGTGTAACGCCTTTACCAACCGAAGAACCGGCCGTCTTGAACGTGATTTGCGTACCCGCAATCAACAGGAACAGGGCGATCAGTGTGCTTGAGCTATTTACGAACAGGGCTTCGGTGAAACCGCCGATCCGCAAAGCATTCGGAAAGAATGTGTTAATGGTTGCGCCGAGCAGCAGGGGAACAACCATCATACCGCCAGGAATACGATCTAATGTTGCTTTAATGTTCATAGTAGTGGCTCCTTATGAAGTAATCGTTTTTATAAAGCGCTTGCAGGGACTATGTTATCCCATATTGTTTATTTTAGCAACACTTATTTATTGTAAATTTTAAGTAATACGTTTAAGTGTTTAATAATGCAACACATGAAGCTGTAAAAAAAGCGTAAACCTAAAGTTACTCTTTAAGTTTACGCCATAACGTGGCCCGGTTAATCCCCAGACGTTCGGCTGCCTTGGATTGATTATTGTTTTCCTCTTGCAGTACGTATTGAATAATCTCTTTTTCGATCTCTTTCAATGTACCATTTAACTTCATCGTATTGGATGAGGGATGTTGACCGAGCAGAAGTGACACGGTTGAAGCGGAGATCACGTATTCCTGTTCATTCAGTGCAGCCTGTTTGATGAGATGCCTCAATTGGTTGACTGTCATATACGGGACTTGATCTCTGATCAGCCGCAGTGCGTCCTCTTTCATTTTCACGGCAACCGTACCATACTTCTGATAGTAATCACTAAGGAAATGCTGGATCAGAGGTTCAAGATCCTCCTGTCTGTCCACCAAGCTCGGCATAATGATCGTATTCAGCTCAATATGGAGGGTTCGATCTGGATTCAATCGCTGCTCACCGAGGATAAACACACCGATTTGCCTTTGTAGGCAGTTCTGGATAAAAGAGATTAATTCCTCATCCTCCAGGCGATTTTCCATCTGGTTAATCTCCACATTTCGAACCTTGGAAAGTGGTATTCTGTGCAAATGACCTGGAGGCATTTGTGTCAGATCCATTTGTAAAAGCAACCCGCCGCCAGAGTACATCTGATGAATATGTTTTACCAGAAAAGATTTGCCCGAATCCGCTTCGCCCAGCAGATAAATGGGTTCGTGGTTTTCATACAGGGTACGTATATTCCTCAATGCGGCCTGCATGGCAGGAGATTCGGCAACAATCGGCTCCATGGATATGTCGTTATACGCTGTTATGCCGTATTGTGCAAAAGCATAAGGCTGTCCTTTTTCAAGAAAAAATACTTTGAACCTTTTGTTATCCAACGCAGTTTCGTAGGCTGTTACCGTCAGCTGGTAATCGTCAACGATGAACACATTTTGAACTTGGGACTGGTGGAACTCCAGGTTGGTATTGGTAAGATAGATGTGATTATCCGTCAGTGGATTCTGCTCGAAATCCGTCAAGTTCTCGAATACAACTTCGTTCTGATCGTCCAGGATCATGAGATTAGGATGCTCCTTGGTAACCAGATCATTCAAGATGATCGATATCGCATGGTTTTTGCTCAAATAACGATATACCAACTGTGCATCTTCAAGGGCTCTAAGAATCGATTCCTTACCGGATTGGATCAATAAACCTTCCATTCCATAAGTTTTAGCCGTATTTACAGTGATGACATCTCCAACAATCTGCCGGTACCCGGAAGCTTTGAGCTCCAGCAGCAATCGTGCCACATCTTCGGAACTGCGTATGGTGTATACCTTTAAAGGTAAGTCCATCAAATCAATAATGGATTGTGCACCTGAAGTAATGTTGGAAAAGCCAACGATGGCTGTTAGGCCGTTGAACTGGCTGGCCAGCGTAAGGGAGCGAATCATGTCATATCCAGTTAATTGCACATCAATAACCGGAATGGTCACAGCTTCCTTAATCAGCTGGGCGGTTCCCCCGCGGCTAATAATAATATCCGCACCATTTCGTTCGGCTTGGGCCGCCAGTTCGGCCCCTTTTACTAAGTCGCCTACTTCACACTGAATGGCTAATTGCGGAAATAACGGAATGGATTCTTCTATAATCGTAGTCATGGATTCATAAGGAGCGATAATATGGACTCGTGTTCGCATCATTTTCCTGCCTTTTATAAAAATCGTTCATTGGTCATCTCGGGTGCTGCGGAATGAGAAGACTTCCCTTATTATAGCCAACTTGCAGAGGAATGGCATCTTTGGCTCATGTCGGATCCGGTAGAGCTCGCTATAAGGAGATAACCGAAACCTCTTCAGGAACGAAAATAGCATTGAAAATTTATTTGCTTTGCGCAAACAAATAAATTATGATCAGATTGGAGGTGATCACTTTTGGCAAGCAATCGAGATGAGCTGGAGAAGTTGGCTTACGGTACGTTAAGAATAGTTAAAGAATTTACGCATGCACAAAATCTTCGATCAGATCTGGACCGCTTAACGTTTGAGATTCTGTTGTTTGTCAAGGAACAGGGAGCTGTGAGGATCACGGATATTGCGAGCAAACTAGATTTGAATCCCTCATCAATCACCCGGAGAATTCAGGTGTTAAAACAGTCTGGTCATATCGTAGCGGTCTCAGATCCGAATGATTTACGGTCCAGTTTGGTTACCTTATCTCCATTGGGAGAAGAGGAATTGTCTAATTTCCTGAAAGTGAGTATTGATGGTTTGGCACATATCTTGCGCGATTGGAACGACAGTGAGATCCAGACGTTTGCCGAACAGTTATTAAACTATGCGGACTCCATGCGTACGTGGCGTCTGGCTAAAGGAGCGGACTCAAATGTCGGCCAAAAAAGAAAACCCTGACCAAAGTAAGCAATATGCTAATTCGGGCAAATTCAATGCGAGAATTCATTTGCATAAAACATACAGTACGAATCCATACCCCTGGCCTCTTTGGGTCTTTGATCAATTTCCAAAGAAGGATCATCTCAGGGTCTTAGAATTGGGTGGTGGAAACGGATTGTTGTGGATGGCCAATGCCGAGCGCATTCCTAATCATTGGAACATAACCATTACGGACAAATCGTCGGGGATGCTTCAGGATGCCCAACGCAATCTTACTCATCTTGGGGAACATATCCAATGGAGTGTCATGGATGCAGAGAAAATTCATTATCCCGAAGAAAGCTTTGATATCGTAATCGCTAATCATATGTTATATCATATCGGGAATCTGGAGAGGGCATTGTCCGAAATCGGGAGAGTGCTTAAGAAGAACGGGACCTTTTACGCCAGTACCATCGGTTCACGAAATATGGCCGAGATGAAAGAGTTGGTAAAAGTCTTTAATCCTGATAGCCAATATGACAGTATTCTTGGCATGATTGAGTCGAAATTTTCCATGGAGAACGGAAAGCAACAACTTGAACATGCCTTTACGGATGTGCAATTACATGTGTACGAAGATTCTCTTTCCATAACAGACTCGGATGCCATCGTCGAATATGTATTATCCATGAATGGGCTGGAAGAGGATAAGCACGTCATGAGTCCTCAGGACGCTCAATCCTTTAAAGTTTTTTTGGAAGGGAAAATGAAAGAATCAAATGGGAAGATACACATCAGCAAGGCTTCCGGGATGTTTTCCTGCACGAACGCCAAAGATGCTCCTTCATCAGTTAATCCAAGCTAATTATAATTGCGTTATAAAGATGGCGTCCTCCGCAAGCGGGGGGCGCCGATATGGTATGCGTGTGAATTTGTCTCCCTACTTACAGGGATAAGGGAAATGAAACCTTCAACCTCATATTCATGTATTATAGTACATATAAACTGATCGAAGGAGGAACGGATGATGGGAATCTTATCGAGGTTTAGGGACGTAATGAAAGCCAATGTGAACCATGTGCTGGCTCGTGCGCAAGACCCGGAGAAGACGGTGAATGAATATATGCGGAGCTTGAGCAGTGATTTGGGTCAGGTGAAGGCAGAGACGGCTGCAGTGCTGTCAGAGGAAAACCGGGCGAAGCGGGCATTGGATGAATGCAGCTCCGAGCTTAAGAAGTTACAGCGATATGCAGAGAAATCTGCGGAGTCCGGTGATGAAGACAAGGCACGTGGTTTTCTTGAGAAAAAAGTGAAACAGGCGGAGAAAATGAACGAGTTGCAAGCCGCCTATGACCGGGCCTCCGCCAAAGCGAAAATGATGAAGCATATGCATGAGAAGCTGGTTGCAGATATGGGGCAATTGGAAGCTCGCCATGCGGAGCTGAAGGGCAGAATGGCGGCTGCCCATGCGCAGCAACAGGCCAATGAACGGAATGCCTCGGCTGCCAATGCGAACGCTGCCTTTAAGGCTATGGAAGACAAAGCAAATCAGGCGCTTAACGAAGCTGAGGCTTTGGCTGAACTGCGCGCTGGGGCACAGGACGATGATCTGGATGTGCTAATTGCGCAGTTGGAGCAGCAAATGAATGCTGAAGCGGGTAATAAAGGGCAGGTGTCGCTGAATCCAGAGGAAGAGCTGGCGGCAATACAGGAGAAATTGAAGGGTGAAGGTTGAAATATATACAATTATGAAGAGGGCAGAAATAAGCCGGAGAAGCGATGCGATTTTAATCCCATTTCGTTAAACATGGAGGTGAACAAATGCCGGTAATCGAATACAAGTGCCCCAACTGCGGCAGTGGAATGCTTTTTGATAGTGCAACTGGAGCGTTGTCCTGCCCTAGCTGTGGACGACAGGATAATATTGAACAGATCCCCGATCCATTGAAGAAACAGGTGTTCACGGAGAATGAGGTCAAGGAGTATCACTGCAACAGCTGCGGCGCGGACATCGTGACTGAGCCGGAGACAAGTGCAACGACATGCAGCTTCTGCGGAGCTGCCGTTGTACTAAGTGACCGGTTGACAGGAGATCTGGCACCGGCCATGGTTCTTCCCTTTTCGATCAGCAAGGATGAGGCCAAGCAGGCGTTCAAAAAGTGGTGCAGAAACGGTCTGCTGACGCCAAGCGGGTTCATGACGGCTGACCGGGTCCAGAGTATTACCGGGATATACGTACCTTTTTGGCTATATGAGTTACATAACAAAATCGAAGTTCACGGCCGTGCCACGAAGATCCGAACCTACACTCAGGGGGATTATCATTATACGGAAACACAGCATTTTGATATTTACCGGAGGATTCGGCTTAATTATGTGAATCTGCCCATTGATGCTTCGGAGAAGATGAAAGATGAACTGATGGATAAGCTGGAGCCATTTCCTTATAACCAGTTGAAGCTTTTCAAAACACCGTATCTCGCCGGGTATATTGCGGAAAAGTATAGTTATACCGACGAGGAGCTATACCCGCGCGCCAAAGAAAAAACGAGCTCTTATATTGATTCTTATATTGCATCAACAGTTTCGGGTTATAACAGTGTGAGCTACACGGACAAACAGATTGATACCACGATGAAAAATGCGGACTATGTGCTGCTTCCGGTGTGGATGGTTTACTATGACTTTAACCGTTCGCAGTATACCTTTGCGATGAATGGGCAGACGGGTAAAGTGGTGGGCAAACCGCCCATTAGCAAAGCTAAAGTTGCCGGATGGTTCGCAGGAATTTCAGCGGTTTCCTTGTTGTCATTGAAACTGGTCTCCTGGATGATGGGAGGTGGATTCCTGTGAGGAAAAGAATACATCTGGCATGGATGGCGACGCTCATCTTATTTCTGATCACCCTCAGTTCTCCATGGATGCCAATACTAGTGGTATCGGCAGCAGATAGCAAAAATCTGATTTACGATGAGGCTAATCTGCTGAACGAGCAGGAGAAAAGTGAACTGAACACATTGGCGAATGAGTATGGGGCGGAGAGGCAAACGGACTTCGTTATTCTGACAACAAATAATTTTGAGAATCAGGATGTACAGTTGCTGACCGAGGATTTTTATGATGAACACGCTCTTGGGTATGATAAAGCGCATGGAAATGCGGTCATTCTGACGATGGACATGAATAATCGGGAAGTCTATCTGGCTGGATTCTATAAAGCCGAAGATTATTTGGACAATGATCGGCTGCAATCAATCCGAAGCAGGATTACATCTGAATTATCCAATGGGGATTATAAGCTCGCTTTTGAGAAGTATATTAAGCTTTCCTACAAATATATGGGGTATGAACCGGGTGTAAACCCGAACAATATTTTATTTAATGGCTGGTTCCAATTGGGCGTATCTGTAGTGATCGGAGGCATTGCTGTTGGGATTATGGCTTACCGTTCTGGCGGACGTGTGACGGTCAACCGGGCGACCTATGAGGATTCGAGTACTTCCAGCGTCATTGATCGTCAGGATCGGTATATCCGTACTACCGTAACCAAACGCAAAATTGAGAAGAACAACAACAATGGTGGCGGAGGCGGCGGGGGCGGAGGTACCAGCCGAGGCGGTCATTCGCATAGTGGTAGTAGAGGATCTTTCTAGTAGGAGAAATAACGATTCAGCTTATATCATGATGATGCAAAATGCTTACTATAGAAGGGATGGGAACGAGTATGGGATTTTTCAAAAATCAATTTTCGAATGTGGTGGAATGGGAAGAGTTCAGAGATGATATGATTTTCTGGAAGTGGAGTAACCGGGAGATCAAGAAGGGAAGTAAGCTGATTATTCGTTCAGGGCAGGATGCGATCTTCCTGAATAACGGCAAGGTGGAAGGGATTTTCGAGGACGAAGGATCGTTTAATATTGATTCCGAGATTATACCGTTTTTGTCTACCTCAAAAGGGTTCAAGTTCGGATTCAACAGCGGTATGCGCGTCGAAGTGCTGTTTGTGAATACGAAGGAGTTTACGGTTCGCTGGGGTACGCAAAGCCCGGTACTGATTCCGACTCCTCAACTCCCAGGCGGGATGCCGATTCGTGCGAATGGGACGTTTAATTTTAAAGTGAGTGACTATGTCACGCTAATCGATAAAATCGCGGGTATCAAACAGAGTTATCTGGTTGAGGATGTCAAAATCCGGATTACGTCTGTGCTGGATCAGCTGCTGATGAAGTGGATTAGTCGTGAGGGCAAGGACATGTTCAACCTGCAGGCGAATGCTTCGGATATTGCGAAAGGCATTCAGGAAGATCTGGATATGCAAATGATGGACATCGGGATCGGAATCACAGGTTTCCAGGTGATGAGCTTCAATTACCCGCAGGAAATCCAGGATATGATTACGAAGACAGCTTCACATGAGATGATTGGTAATTTGCAAAAATATCAGCAGGTCAGCATGACGGACGGCATCTCATCTGGTAAAGTTCAGGGTGGCGGGGCTGCTTCAGATATGGCGGGCATGATGATGGGCATGAACATGGCAAATGAAATGATGAAAAACATGAATCAGAATCAGAACAGTCAGAACCAGAACTCGGATTCAAAGCCTTCAGTAAACCAAAACGGTGATGCAGGTGCTTCTTCTTCCTCGGGAGACAACAAAAAACCGAACTTCTGTCCGAACTGTGGCGCCAAGAATGAAGGAGCAAATTTCTGTCCAAACTGTGGTCAGAAGTTGGCTTAATGCACTGAAATATAGGAAGGCTTACTTAGAAGTGAACTACTTTTGAGTGAGCCTTTTTTGTATTTGATTTTTATATCAGATAAAGGGTTGACAACGGAGCTCTAATGATTTATCTTTAAATTAAGATATTTAATTTGAATATAAATAAAGCCGAGAACAAGTAAATATCTTAAATCCGATTTACGAGGAGAGATCAAGATGATGATCCCAACATTGACCAGAATAAATGAACTTTCAAGAAAAGCCAAAGCTGCAGGGTTGACGGAGATGGAGAGAGCGGAACAAATTCGTCTGCGCCAGGAATATCTGCAAACCTTTCGCGGTTCGATCAATGATATTCTGCTGAATGTGACCATCTATGATCCGAACGGCGACGACGTCACTCCAGATCGATTGAAACAGGAACAATCTAACCAGAACAATAACTAACTTATTCCGAATAAATATCTTAATATAAAGATAATATTTGACCACTATACATGTTTGATAAACCAAGGAGGAAATAATGATGACTATTCAAACTGCAGGTATTCACCATATTACAGCTTTTGCGGGAGATCCACAGGCCAATGTCGACTTTTATGCTGGAGTTTTGGGACTTCGTCTCGTGAAAAAAACGATTAACTTCGATGCACCTGATGTGTACCATCTGTATTTTGGGGATGAGAACGGAAGTCCGGGCACCATCATTACATTCTTCCCATCAGCCGGATCACCACGAGGCAAAATTGGCGGCGGTCAGGTTGGCATAACCTCATATGTAATTCCGCCTGGGACTATTGGCTTCTGGCAGGATCGGCTGGAACAGTATAACATTGAGGTAACCAAAACGAATCGTTTTAACGAAGAGCTGCTGCAGTTCGAAGACCGCGAGGGCTTGCGTCTTGAACTGGTTGAACGTGAAGAGGGCGCAGCCAGCACCTGGGTGCATGAAGGAATTCCCGCAGACAAAGCCATCAAAGGGTTTGGAGGTGCCGTGCTGTTCAGCGTAAATCCGCAGAGAACGATGGATGCGCTGGATAAAATACTCGGATTCACAAAAGTAGATCAAAACGAGGAATATGTACGTTTCCGGTCCAGCGGCGATATCGGTAATGTGGTGGATGTTCCGATGACCCGCATGGCTCTGGGCGCTGGCGGAGCAGGAACGGTCCACCATATCGCGTGGCGTGCCAAAGATTTTGCAGAGCATGCACAATGGAGAGAGGCTGTGCAACAGTATGGTTATCAGCCGACCCCGGTTCGGGACCGTCAATATTTTAACGCAATCTATTTCAGAGAAGCCGGCGGTATCCTGTTCGAAATTGCTACCGATCCTCCTGGATTCACAAAAGATGAGCCGGCGGAGTCGCTTGGACAAAAACTCATGCTGCCTGAATGGTTTGAACCATATCGTGCCCAAATCGAAGGCAATTTGCAGCCGATCCAGGTAAGAACGCTAGTACCTGCAACAGCAGTGATGGAGTAAGGTGGATGGCGCTCAGAGTTTTACTCTGGGCGCGTCATCAAGCCAGCGGGTAGGTAAAGGTACAAGCAACAGTGTTGTATTATGAGGAAAATAAAGGAGCATTGAAGGATGATGGAGAAAAAGGTTACCTGGCTGGAGCTGTTCTATGATTTGCTCTTTGTTGCGGCAGTTTCCAAAGCGGGGCATGTCCTGCTGCATGCCGAACATGGCGTGATTACGTTTGAATATCTGATGAAATTTGTGTTGATTTTCATTCCTGTCTGGTGGGCATGGGTCGGTCAGACCCTATTCATTAACCGTTATGGTCAGGATATAATGAGCCATCGAATATTCCTCATCCTTCAGCTCTTGTCTGTTCTGGTGATGACAGCAAGCCTCTCGACTCATTTTGATCAATACTACCTGTCATTCTTTATCGGGTATATTGGATCGAGGGCGTTTACGGCCATTCAGTACCTGACTGTTCATAAATCCAAAAGCACACATCAACAACAAGCAGCCCGTTACCTGGGCACCTGTTTCATCATTGGTATATTGATTTCATCGGGTTCTCTGTTTTTCGATTCCTGGCTGCGCTATGTGATTTTGTATGCGGGAATTGCCGTGGATATCATCCTTCCGTTGATTGGACGCAAGAATCTGGTGAAAGTACCCGTTCAGACACATCATTTGCTGGAGCGTTTCGCACTTTTTACACTTATTCTGCTGGGTGAATCTGTCGTTAGTATTATCGCTGTGCTGCAAGCGGACCATTGGGATATGAAGTCGATCCTGTTTGCCGTTTTTACTTCGATATTTGTCATTGCGATGTGGTGGCAGTACTTCGAAAATGTAGAGAAAAAGGTAAGCAAGGAAATTCAGACTGCCGGGCAAGCGATTATTTATGGTCATCTGTTCATCTACATATCTATGAGCATGATCGCTGCTTCGATCCAGTTGTTGTATCAGAATCAATTGAACTATGTGTTCATGATCGGGTTTATGTTTGGATCCGTGCTGCTGTATTTCTTGTCGACCTCACTTGTGTTCCATCGCTACAGACATGCCCATATGCGGCTTCGTCCTCGGCACTTGGCGATCATGCTGGGACTACTGGCCGCGTTCGTCCTTGTGGATCTCATCTATCAGGTGCCTAATTATGCAATTGTGGGAGAGAACATGGTGTTTTTCCTTGTCTATGCCAAATTAACGACCTGATGCATGGGTTGAACAAGAATAAAAGTCACGAACGGATAACGTTCGTGGCTTTTTAAGTTGGATATTTGTAAAATCATGTCCACAATATGAAAAAACGTTTAACCTGATTTATTTTCTACTATAGAATCTGTTAATATGAGACTAGATACCAGTGAATCTACCAGATTAACGAATATACATAGCGATTCGTGGGGATGGAGATGACAATCAGGAGGGGAAGCTTTGAGCACACATCAAATTGGAGTTCCATTGGAAGGGTTTGCAGAATTTAGCCGCACGGTTGCCGCTGAAGGCGCAGTGCTTTTGAAGAACGAAGGACAAGCTCTGCCGATTCGACAAAACGAAAACGTTTCAGTGTTTGGCCGAATTCAAGTGAACTATTATCGGAGTGGTACAGGGTCGGGCGGTAGTGTACATGTGGCGTATACGACCAATTTGCTGGATGGTCTGCGCAGCAAAAAGGGACTTACGGTCAATGAAGAGCTTGCAGCTGTCTATGAAAAGTGGATTGAGGAAAATCCGTTCGATGATGGTGGAAAAGTATGGGCGGCAGAGCCTTGGAACCAGAAGGAGATGCCTTTAACGGATGAATTGGTCTCCCGGGCCAGAACGAAATCCAGCAAAGCAATTGTGGTCATTGGACGCACAGCAGGTGAAGATCAGGACAACGTTGATGCCCCAGGCAGCTACCAGTTGACAGAAGATGAGAAAGCAATGCTGAAGCAGGTCACGAACCATTTTGAACAAACGATCGTGGTGCTGAATGTATCAAACATTATGGACATGAGCTGGTTGAATAACGAAAGCTACGTTCATCCGATCCAAAGTGTCATCTACTCGTGGCATGGCGGTATGGAGGGTGGTAACGCGATTGCTGATGTACTGGCCGGAGACGTTACACCAAGCGGGAAATTAACCGATACGATTGCATATTCCATCGAAGATTATCCATCCACAAGCAATTACGGGAATGAGTTCAAGAACCTTTATCAAGAAGATATCTACGTAGGCTATCGTTATTTCGAAACGTTTCGACCTGGAAAAGTACAATTTGAATTTGGATATGGTTTGTCCTATACCACATTCACAACCAAGGCTGAAGACGCAAAATGGATCTCGCAAGATGGAGAAAACAGTATTAAGGTGAATGTAACCGTAACCAATACGGGCACAACCTATGCTGGTAAAGAAGTGGTACAGATCTATTATGAAGCCCCACAAGGCCAATTAGGTAAACCGGCGAAAGCTCTGGTGGCATTTGGCAAAACCAATCTGCTTCAGCCAGGTGAGTCTCAGCGTCTGACCGTAAGCTTCACTGTGGATTCCATGGCATCGTATGATGATGCTGGCGTAACGGGCCATGCATCGGCGTATGTGCTGGAGGCAGGCACGTACCGCATATACGTGGGAACCAGTGTCAAAAATGTGGAACACGTCCGTATTGATGGTCAGGATGGTTATGTCATAGAAACGATTCAACTCGTGGAACAGCTCCAGGAGGCAATGGCACCGACAGAAGGCTTTACGAGAATGAAGCCGGGAGCGCGCAAGGAAGATGGTTCGTATGAGTTGATCTTTGCAGATGTACCGACACGCCAAGTATCCATGGCTGAACGAATTGAACAATGCTTGCCGCAAACGCTGGAGCAGACCGGCAATCAGGGTTACAAGCTGAGAGACGTGAAGGAAGGCAAAGTCAGCCTGGAAGCTTTTATCGCCCAACTGAGTGATCAGGATCTGGCGGCAATCGTGAGAGGCGAAGGCATGAGCAGCCCACTCGTTACATCGGGTACAGCTTCCGCATTTGGCGGCGTGAGCGACAGTCTGTTTAATTACGGAATTCCTGTTGCATGTACCGCAGATGGCCCGTCCGGTATTCGTATGGATAGCGGGGAGAAAGCGACACAAGTCTCCATCGGAACATTGCTCGCGGCAACATGGAATGCAGAGCTTGTCGAAGAGCTATATGTGATGGAAGGCCAGGAATTGCTGAGAAATCAGGTGGATGCACTTCTCGGGCCTGGATTGAACATTCGTCGTAGCCCGCTGAACGGACGGAACTTTGAGTATTTCTCTGAAGACCCGCTGGTTTCTGGTGTATTTGCTGCAGCTTGCACCAAAGGGATTATGAAAGGTGGCTCCAATGCCACGTTGAAACACTTTGCCTGCAACAATCAGGAGAAACACCGCAGTAAAGTGGATGCGGTTGTATCCGAGCGTGCATTGCGTGAGATCTATTTGAAAGGATTCGAGATTGCCGTGAAACAAGGCGGTGCGAATTCAATCATGACGTCCTACAATCCGATTAATGGACATTGGGCAGCTTCGAACTATGATCTGAACACGACCATTCTTCGTGGAGAATGGGGCTTCCAAGGTATCGTGATGACCGACTGGTGGGCTATTATGAACGATGGCGTTGAAGGTGGACCAGCAGATCGGAAAAACACCAACTGGATGGTTCGTGCCCAGAACGATCTGTACATGGTTGTACCTAACTATGGTGCAGAAATTAACGGTTGGGATGACAATACCATCGAATCTCTGGAAAATGGGACGTTGACACGTGGAGAGCTTCAGCGGTCCGCCATGAATATCTGTGAGTTCATCATGAATGCGCCGGTCTTCTCCAGAAAACATGAGATTGTAGAGAACGTCGCTTCATTCCAAGCGAATGCTTCACTTTCCACTGAACAGGCACAAGTGCTGGCTGACAATGCACAGGTCAAACCCGTTGTGGGCCAACCCGTCTATATGAAGGTAGATGAGGCTGGGCAGTACCGGATTATTGTACAGATCATGTCTCCTGAGCCGGAGCTGGCTCAAAGTGCGTGTAATGTCATTCTTAACGATCAATTGATGACGACCATTCAAACGAACGGTACTGAAGGCAAATGGATCAGACAGAAACTTGTGAAAGTAGAGTTGGAAGCAGGATTGTACGAATTGAAGCTGGACTTCACCAAACCGGGTCTGCAGATCGACTGGATCGAATTTAAACAAGTATAACGCACAAGTCATCTGATCTGTTGTAACTGAACAGGACGACTGTTATGATTGTGTTATGAGATCCGGAATTTCTGAACAATCTGGTCAGGAGTGTTGCGAAGGATGAGAAGGTATAATTTTTGGAGCCCCATTCTGCTGATTGCGGTGGCGCTGATTGTGAGAGGCCTTGTTACCAATCTGGGCGTTCTGTTCGGCATGTCGCATGATGCAGCAAGTAATATCGCGATTGTAGCCATGTTGATTGCTGCTCTGATCATGTTTAATCGAATGACAAAGGCAAAGCGGAAATAGTGGGATAGGTTGAAATATGGTCCAAGCGAGAGACACCCTTAAGGGGTGTCTTTTTTGCGTATTGACGTTTTATTCACAACGTCTTAGACTGTTTATGAATATAATAATAACATTTTTATGATAACGAAAATAACAAAAATCACGATAAGGGATGAATTGCATTCTGGAAGCTGACTGTCAACGACAGGTGAGCCTCATCAAGGACCGTTGGAGGCGCTGAGCTCTGTCGGTCCTTGTTGGCATCTGGCGGATAGAGACAGTGAAACGGCATGAGAGGAGAAGAATCCAGTGAAACCAGCTGATTGGGTGAAGACAGCGGCACGGGTTGTGCCATCGGAGCGCCAGTTGAAGTGGCAGCAGATGGAGTTCTATGCATTTATTCATTTTACCGTGAATACGTTTACAGATCAGGAATGGGGCATGGGGAATGAAGATCCCACTATCTTTAACCCTTCCGATCTGAGTGCCCGGCAATGGGTTCAGACGTGCAAGTCTGCCGGTATGACAGGATTGATTCTTACGTGCAAGCATCATGACGGGTTTTGTTTATGGCCAAGCGAGTACACGAATCATACGGTTGCTGCCAGCCCCTGGCGCAATGGTACAGGTGATCTGGTGAAGGAGGTTGCCGATGCCTGCCGGGAAGGCGGGTTGAAGTTCGGCGTCTATCTGTCGCCGTGGGACCGTCATGAAGCATCCTATGGGGATTCGGAGCGATATAACGAGTTTTTCAAAAATCAGCTGCGTGAGCTGTTAACCCAATATGGTGAACTTTTCTGCGTGTGGTTCGATGGAGCATGTGGAGAAGGGCCGAATGGGAAAAGGCAAGTCTACGATTGGGATTCCTATTATGCACTCATTCGGGAATTGCAGCCGGAGGCTGTGATCTCGGTATGCGGCCCGGATGTTCGTTGGTGCGGCAATGAGGCTGGGCATACCCGGGATTCAGAATGGAGCGTAGTACCTGCCTATTTGCAGGATAATGAGAAGATCCAGGAACAATCCCAGCAGGTGGATGATGGAGAGTTTGCCAGCAGAATAAATACGCAGGATGCAGATCTGGGAAGTCGGGATGTGATCCGGCAGCATCAGGACAGGCTTATCTGGTATCCCGCGGAAGTGAACACGTCCATCCGCCCAGGCTGGTTCTATCATGCAAGCGAGGATGATCAAGTCAAATCACTGGAGGAGCTGCTTGGCATCTATGATGGAGCGGTTGGGGGCAACGCCAATTTTCTGCTTAATCTTCCGCCAGATCGACGTGGACTTATCCATGAACAGGATGCTGAACGACTTCAACAGCTCGGAGGCATTTTACACAGTACTTATCGGCAAAGTCTGGCTGTTGGAGCGCAAGTAAAGGCATCGGATACGATGGATGAAGCACATGCCCCCATTCATATATTGCATGAGGAGCCGGATACGTTCTGGTGCCCATCTGAAGGAATTGAACATGCTTGGCTGGAGGTGGATCTGCCGGAGGAAAAGCGGTTCGACCGCGTGGTTCTCATGGAGCATATCCGTTCAGGTCAACGAATGGAGCGTTTTACGCTGGAGGCAAAGGGAGAGAGTGGTGATTGGCAGGAGCTGTATTGTGGCACGGTTGTTGGTCACAAACGAATCTGTAGTTTCGATGCCTTTACCGCCAAAACCATCCGTCTGACCATCCACGAATCCAGATGGTATCCAACGTTATCTTGGCTGGGTGTATATTTGAGCAAACAGGAAGTTGGGCGTAATGGTGGTGTTTGAGTTGCATGGAACTGAGGTTTGGACCGTAACATGTGTAGATAAGCCGATTTTGGATTCATCCCATGGAAAATAGAGTAGCAAACGATTATTGGCAATTGTATGATCTTGTGGAAAAAGGTATACGTAAGGTAGAGCCATACACCAGCAGGAGAGGATGAGAGGATATGAAAGTAGGACTCAGCACATACAGTCTGCAGCAGGCCCTGGATAGGAAGGAAATGACTGTACCCGACGCCATCCGTTACATCGCCGAGCAGGGCGGAGAACATGTGGAGATTGTTCCGATCGGGTATAGCCTGATCGACCAGCCGGAATTAATTGACCAGATTCAAGAGGCTGCGCAAGACGTGGGAATTGATATTTCCAATTACGCGATAGGTGCCAATTTCGTTACAGGAGAAGGCCCGGATGCACTTGAACATGAGATTGCTGCTGTCATGAAGCATGTGGATGTCGCTGCAGCACTTGGCGTTACGAGAATGCGCCATGATGTTGCGTTTCGCCCTGCACAGGAAGGCACTGTCGCCCAGTTTGAGGCGGATCTGCCGGTACTGGTGAAGGCCTGTCAGCGAATTGCCGACTACGCAGCGAGTCACGGTATTACGACAAGTGTGGAGAATCACGGTTACTATGTGCAGTCCAGTGAGCGAGTCCGGCGGCTAGTTCATGAGACGGCACGGGAGAATTTCAAGACAACGCTGGATATCGGCAACTTCCTGTGTGTAGATGAAGACCCGGTTAGCGCTGTAAAAAACAACATTTCTTATGCATCCATGGTGCACGCCAAAGATTTCTATCTCAGACCCTCTTACCGTAATCCCGGAGAGGGCTGGTTCCAGACCTCACACGGCAATTACCTGCGCGGAGCAATTGTGGGCCACGGGGATATCGACATGCCTGAAGTGTTCCGTGTGTTGAAGCAATCCGGTTATGACGAATATATCTCTGTTGAATTCGAAGGCATGGAAAATTGCAAAACAGCATCCCGCATCGCGATGGATAACGTCCGCCGCTTCTGGGAGGAAGCATAAGCAGCGACTGCATTACTTTATAAGTGGAATATAAGCTTTGCTGAATCTTGAAATTAGTTTTCATTAAGATCGAAAAGTAGTGGAGGGGACGAAATCGATTCTGAAGAAGCGAAGCGTGCGCCTTTATCACCGAATTTCCTCCTTTTAAGAGAGATGATAAGAAATTTGGGGATAAGAGCGATCGAAAGAACGATTCGTAACCGGAACGGCTACTTCGTAGAACGTTAAATTCTTTTAAAGATGAGTATTCAACTGATATGACCATCATTTAACAGATTATGGAGGGGAAAATCCATGTCCAAACTTAAAATTGCCGTTATCGGTGCAGGATCAATATCTGATTTTCATTTACAAGCTTATGCCAGCAATCCCGAAGTTGAAATATACGCCATATGTGACCTGAATGAAGCTCGTGCTCAGGAAGCGGCGAAGAAATATAATGCTACCCATGTATTCACGGATTATAAGGAACTCCTGGTACTGCCTGAAATTCATTCGGTCAGCATCTGTACCTGGAATGACACTCATGCCGTGATCAGTATTGCTGCGCTGGATGCGGGTAAAAACGTACTTTGCGAGAAGCCGCTCTGCCAGACGGTAGAAGATGCACTGGAAGTGGAGAAGGCTGTTCACCGCAGTGGAAAACTACTTCAGGTTGGCTTCGTACGCCGTTATAGCGACAATGCGCAGATCCTGAAGAAGTTTATTGATGAAGGTGAACTGGGAGAGATCTATTATGCCAAGGCATCCTGTCTGCGGCGTCTCGGCAATCCAGGCGGCTGGTTCGCGGATGTCGAGCGCTCGGGTGGCGGCCCGTTGATCGATATTGGCGTACATATTATTGATATCTCCTGGTACCTGATGGGCAAACCGAAGGTTAAAACGGTCTCCGCCAACGTCTCCAATCGATTGGGTAATCGTGCCAATATCCGTAATCTGTCGTTCTACCAAGCTGCGGACTATGATGCAAACAAAAACACTGTGGAGGATATGGCCAATGCGTTGATTCGTTTCGAGAACGGGGCAAGCTTGCTGGTGGATGTAAGTTTCACACTGCACGCGAAGCAGGATGAAACTTCGGTCAGACTGTATGGCGATAAAGGTGGGGCAGAACTGGAACCGGAAATTTCACTGATTGGCGAGAAATTCGATACCATTTTGAATATGACGCCACAGGTGGATTTCAAATCCCTTGATTTCGCAGGTTCTTTCCGTAACGAAGTCAATCATTTTATCGACAGTACGCAAGGGCGCAAAGAGACGCTCAGTCCCGTAGAGGATGGCGTTGAAATCATGAAAATCCTCTGTGCCATCTACGAGTCAGCACGTGAAGGACGCGAAATTTCACTATAAGTCGATATATAAGTTGAAACTGAACGTTTAAGCCAAAACGGAGATTGCAGAACCAATCTGAAGAAGCGACGCGTTCGCCTTCATCCCCGGATTTCGACCAATTATAAAGTGAAATCGAAGAAATCCGGGGATAACAGCGATCGGAAGATGATACTGCAATTGGAGTGACAGAGCTTAACTTGTGTAGTTTATCTTATATCCAATCCGAAGGAGATGAACGGGATGAGCGAGACCAAAGATACGGTGCTGGAACAGGAAGAACAGGTCGTCGAAGCCGGGGTGCACAATTTTAGCAAAGAAGAAGAATGGGTGAGGCCTGAAGATCCGCTGCTGAATGAACGCCTGGAGTGGTTCAAGGATCAGAAGCTGGGGCTGATGATGCACTGGGGTCCCTATTCCCAGCTTGGACTCGTGGAGTCCTGGGCGTTAAGTGACGAAGATGGCGACTGGTCGCGCAATGATATCGACTGGACTGACGACATGGAGCATTTCAAGCGGGAATACTTTGATCTCAACAAAACCTTCAATCCGATTCGCTTTCAGCCTGAGGAATGGGCTCAGATGGCCGCCGATAACGGGTTCAAATACTTCCTGTTCACCACCAAACATCATGATGGTTTCTGCATGTGGGATACACATACAACCGATTATCGCATCACGGGCAAGGACACTCCTTTTCACACCCATAAGTATGCGGATATTTGCCGGGCGCTTTTTGACGCCTTTCGTGCCAAGGGGCTCGGCATCTCAGCGTACTTCTCCAAAGCGGACTGGCATACGCCATATTACTGGACACCTGGTATGGAGCGGGGAAGCCATATGTGGCGTGGACCATCCTATGATCCGAAAGAGTACCCGTGGCTGTGGGAAAAATTCGTCGAGTTCACGCATGAGCAAATTATGGAGCTGCTGACCAACTATGGACGGATTGAGTGTCTATGGCTGGACGCAGGCTGGGTGCGTGAAGGGCGCCACGGTCAGGATATCCGGCTGGGCGAGGTGGTGGAGCGTGCGCGTCAGACCACACAGCCGTGGCTCCTGGCTGCGGATCGCACGGTAGGCGGGCCGTATGAGAATATCGTGACTCCGGAACAGACCATTCCCGAGCATCCGATGAATATTCCTTGGGAGAGCTGTATCACGGTGGGGAATTCCTTTGCGTTTGGATTTGATGATCAATATAAGTCAGCAAGACAACTGGCGCATATTCTGCTTGAGGTCGTGTCCAAAGGCGGTAACCTCGCACTGAACGTGGGGCCGCAACCGGACGGACGTCTCCCAAAAGGGGCAATTCAGAGTATTAAAGCCCTCGGAGAATGGATCGGTACTCACGGGGAAGGCATCTATGGCACTCGAATTTGCGGACCGTACTACACAGGAGAGTGGGCTTTCACACGTAAGGAAGATCTCAACGTATCGTATGCCTTCCGTCTGTACAGGAACGAGAACGAGGCAGTACAATCACAGTTGGTCATTCCATATGTGGAAAAGGTAGAGCGGATCGAGCTCGTCGGCACTGATGATGTACTTTCATTCCAACGGACGGAAGATGGACTTGCTGTAGAGCTGCCGCAAGCAGCGGTTACAGAATTAGCACCGATCACGTTGACGTTCAGATTGTTCACAAACCAATAAATCTACACTTCGAATTCCCGGGGGACTTTTACAGTCCTTCGGGATTTTTTTTTGGTTAGGTAATTTTCGCAATATACATAGTATAAAGTACGATTTCCCCTTGTCTGACAAGGGTTTTGGGAATAAAGAGAGGTGGGAGAAAATTGATAATTGATAAAAGAACGCGGCTCAAGGTACTATCGATTCAAGAAAGCGTTACCTGACATTATTCTTCACACAGATAACGCTAATTCAGCAAATGAGTCAAAGAAAAAGGATGTTTAAGGGATGTAAATGTAATGTATTATTACACTTAAGGTGTAGAAGGAGTGACGCGAATGAGTCGAGCTACGGAAAGCATACCTGCACCGGTGGAGCTCCAGCAAGGAAGGAATGACGCAGAACCCAAGCGACAGCATCCATTTATCAGAAGTCTCAAGAAGCATTGGGAGCTCTATCTGCTCGTGCTGCCTCCCGTATTGTATCTGTTGATCTTCAAGTACATTCCGATGGTTGGTGTGCAGATTGCCTTCAAAGACTTCAGTGTCGTCAAAGGAATCTGGGGCAGCCCATGGGTTGGACTGAAACACTTTGAAGCCTTTTTCGAATCCCCGAACTTCTGGCTGTTAATCAAAAACACGATTGGTATCAGTTTCTACTCGTTACTCGCCGGGTTCCCCATTCCGATCCTGCTGGCGCTGGCGCTGAATGAAATCCGAACAGGTTATTTTAAAAAGACGGTCCAGATGGTCACGTATGCGCCGCATTTTATCTCCACAGTCGTCATGGTATCCATTATCATTCTGATGCTGTCCCCGCATGTTGGTGTGGTAGACAAGCTATTCACTTTCCTAGGTTTCCCGATGACCAACTTTATGGGCATTCCCGAATACTTCAAATCCATCTATGTGTGGTCGGGTGTATGGCAGGGCATGGGCTATTCATCAATCATTTATATCGCGGCACTTGCTGGCGTTGATCCATCCCTCTACGAGGCAGCGAAGATGGACGGGGCTTCAAGGCTTCGGAAAATCTGGCATATCGACCTTCCAACGCTTGTACCGGTCACCGTCATCATGCTGATTCTGAGTTTGGGCAGCATTATGGGCGTGGGCTTTGAAAAAATATATCTGATGCAGAATCCGCTCAACACGAGCGCGTCGGAGGTCATCTCCACGTATGTGTACAAGGTGGGTCTGATCGGGGCGAACTTCAGCTTCTCCTCGGCGGTAGGATTGTTCAACTCCGTGATCAACCTGATCCTGCTGGTTATCGTCAACGGCATTTCCCGCAAAGTATCCCAGAACAGCTTGTGGTAAAGGAGGAGCTCATCCATGTTCAACCTGATGAATCGTAACCGGATCAAGGACCCGCTCGGTGACCGTATCTTCATGACGTTCAACTATATCTTTCTGTTCGCCATACTTCTAACGGTGTTTTACCCGCTCCTGTATATCATCAGTTCTTCGTTCAGCTCATCTCGTGCCGTTACATCCGGTCAGGTGTGGCTGTTCCCGGTAGACTTCAACATCAAGGCCTACATTTCCATTTTCAAAAGCCAACAACTCATGCTCGGTTTCTACAATACGATCATCTATACCGTTGTAGGCACATTTATCAATGTGGCACTCACCGTCATGCTCGCGTATCCTTTGTCACGCAAGTCGTTCTACGGACGGGGGGCCATCATCATTTTCATGATGATTACGATGTTCTTTGATGGCGGTCTGATTCCAACCTATCTCTTGATGAAGGACCTTCATCTGCTGGATACACGCTGGGCGATGTGGCTGCCAGGGGCGCTCGCGGTGTTCCAGGTTATCGTGGCGAGAACGTTCTTTCAGTCTTCCATCCCGGAAGAGCTGGGAGAAGCGGCGGAAATGGATGGCTGCCGGGATATTCGTTATTTGATCAGCGTAGTTCTTCCGTTATCGAAGCCGATTCTGGCGGTTATGACCCTGATGTATGCGGTGGGCCACTGGAATGCGTATTTTGATGCCCTCATCTATCTGCGATCCGAGAAGCTGTTCCCGCTGCAATATGTGCTGCGCAATCTGCTCATATTAAACGCTGCTGATCCGGCGATGCTTGCCAATACCAGCCAACAGATGCGGGATCAAGGGTTCGAGCAGGTACTGAAATACGCGCTGATCGTCCTCGCCAGCATTCCTATTCTTATCATGTATCCGTTTGTGCAGAAGCATTTTGTCAAAGGCGTGATGGTTGGCTCACTAAAAGGATGATCCTTGTGATTTGCGCCCTTTACGCCACTTGAAAGGAGGTGGGGAACACTCCGGCTTCCGGGATCGGGTTTAACACGAGTGCGTAACCAGATTTATGCCGTTTTCAACAAAAAGGAGGAGTCAGATTGAAAAAATCTTGGATTTCGATGTTGTTTCTGGTCTTTGCTTCGATGGCTTTGTTGTCCGCATGTGGTTCATCCGAGGAAACGGGTACAGGTAGCGACGGTAGCGGGGAGAGCGGTGGCCCGGTAACGATGACCTTCTTTGCCCCACAAGGTAAAGCGTCCATGGAAGAAAATGAGTTCACCAAATTTATCGAAGACAAGTTCGATGTTACCCTGAAATGGGATTTGGCCCCGACAGATGCCCTGCAAGACCGCAGACAGTTGCTGCTGGCAAGTGGGGATTATCCCGAAGTGTTCCTCCATGGCAAGTTCACGACCTCAGACCTTCAAACGTACGGAAAACAGGGTGTGTTTCTCCCGCTGCAGGATCTGATCAAGCAGTACGGTCCGAATCTGACCAAGATGATGGAGGAGAAGCCGTACTTCAAAGAAGCGGTAACGGCACCGGATGGCAACATCTACGCTCTGCCGATTTTCAATGAATGTTACCACTGTACGTATGCACAGAAATACTGGATCAACACGGAATGGCTGGACAATCTGGGTCTCAAAATGCCAACGACGACCGATGAACTATACACCGTTCTGAAGGCGTTCAAGGAACAAGACCCGAATGGCAATGGCAAAGCCGATGAGATTCCACTCACGGGGGCACCCAATAAGTACGTGTGGAACGGCAACATCGATGCCTATTTGATGAACAGCTTTATCTATAATGACAACGATAAATATCTGATCGTGAATGACGGAAAGGTTGATTTTGCAGCAAATAAGGAAGAGTGGAGAAAAGGACTGGAGTACATGCACAAGCTGTATGCAGAAGGTCTGATTGATCCGGCTTCCTTCACACAGAACGATCAGGCGATCGGGCAGCTGGGTAACAAGGAAGGCGATGAAGTGGTCGGCTCCATTACGACAGCGCTCGTCAGCTACCTCGTGAACACGTATGACAAAGATATCACCCGCCACCAGCACTGGGACATCGTACCTCCGCTGAAAGGGCCGGACGGTGTGCAGACGACAGGCGCTACACAGAGCGTAGGCGAGTTTGAGTTTGCTATCACCAATAAAGCGACCGAAGCGCAGCAGATTGCCGCCATCAAAATTGTAGATTACATGTTCAGTGAAGAAGGCGCCCTGTATGCAGAGTACGGTCCAACAGAAGGTAAGGGCTGGAAGAAGGCAGATGCCGATGAGAAAAACATTAATGGCGAGCCTGCCAAATACAGCTACTATAACCTGCCTGAACGTGACCCGAATGTGGTAGTTAACGAAAGTTGGTCACAGATCGGAGCACATGACTTGTCCAATACGTTCCGCAATCTGTTTGCAGAAGGTCAGAATCCGCTGGAAGCGGAGGGTTACGGTACACGTCTGGCGCAAGCAACCAATGTATATGAACCTTATGCACCCAAAGAAGTCTATCCTGCAAACGTATTTATCCGTCCTGAAGATACAGAAACCGCTGCGCAGCTCACGACGGCTGTCAAGGATTACGTGATGACCAATATGGCTCAATTCATTATTGGCAGCAAGAGCATCGATAAGGAATGGGACGCGTATGTAAAAGGGTTTGATGGTTTGGGACTCAGCAATTACCTTGAGATTTACCAGCGCGCAATTGAGAAGAATCAATAAAGGTTGATGGATTCATGATTGAGGCTGTCCCGATGTCAAACCAGATCGGGACGGTCTTCTCCTTTGACAACCCCACTTCATCCGATATAATTTACTGAATATTTATGGAAAAATAGCGACTGAATAGCGTGGTTGTCGTCTTGCGTAATAACAGTGGTGGGGGGCCTCGAAGAATGAACAACAATTGGTTTAGACGTTTACTGTTATCGTATCTGCCCGTTTTTTTTATCGTGACCACAATCCTGTTTATTATCTTCTTCCAGGTATTCAATGAACAGAACCGGAGAGAAGCACTCAAGGCCAATGAATTTCTGGCGTCCCAGGTAACACAATATCTGGACAATTCGCTGCGCTCCATCGACTTCAAGGTGCTGCGTGATATTTTGACCAATCCCAACCTGAAAAATTATTATTCGGTAACCGGAAGCGAGGATGTGTATGCCGGAATTCAAGCGATCCAGGTTATTGATGAATTAAAAATAGAGTATCCGCTGATTAATTCCATATATCTGGTGAGATACAACGACGATACGGTATTCAGCAACGGCAAGGCAGTACCGATTGAGGAATTCCCCGATGCTGCGTTTATAAAGGACAGTCGTGCTGCGGCAACCCAAAAGTGGGTGGGGGCCAGATCCTTCAAGGCATTCCCGACAGAGGAAGGGAAACAGGTCATTACACTCATTCGCGGTGTTGGAAACGGCACGGGTCTTGTGGTTGTTAACGTCGATCTGCCAACCTTACAGAAGTCTATTATGCAGATGTATGATCCTGAATTTACCTTCGTCAACGTATTTAATCGTTCGGGAGGCCGTCTGTGGGAGAGAGGAATGCAGGATGGCATGACAGCAGTTTCTCCCAAAACGGACTCTGGTGAAGTGTTCTCCGAGTTTACATCCAGCTACAGCGGCTGGAAGGTACAGACAGGCTTGAATAATGGCAAAATCGTCAAATTCGCCCTGCAATTTTATAATATCTGGTTGGTGTTTGCCGTTGTCGTTGTCTTGATCGGTGTCGTGTGGGTGATCTATGTAACCCGGAGAAATTACAAGCCTATCCAGCAAATCGTGACGCTGATTGAGACGGTGGCTTCCCAGAAACAACCGGGCATGAGCTATACGAATGATAACGAGTTCCGCTTTATCCAGACTACGCTGGAACAAATGATTGATCAAACCAAGCAATACCAGGAGGAGCACGAGGAGAATCTGATTTTGCAGAAGAAATATTTTTTCCAGGAGCTGCTGGAGGGCAAGCGGGACTTCACTGGCAGTGAGCTGACAGCGGAAATGGCAAAGTTCAAGCTGCCGCCATTGGAGGATCGATGGGCTGTAATTGTGGTGGAGATTGATCAGTATTCCCACTTTTTGGAGGAGTATCACGCTCAGGATCAATCCCTTCTGAAATTTGTGTTATCCAGCATTCTGCAGGAGAGTGCAAGGCATGAAGGTACAGAATGCTGGGCAGAGTGGATATCGGATCAGCGGCTGTACGCGATTGTCTGGATACCCGAGACGGACATGGGTGAGGAAATTGAACAGAGACTGCTTTCTGGTTATCTGGACAGGGTGGGGCAGTATCTGAACTTCACCGTAACCATTGGGGTGGGGAGAGTGGCCGTGGATGTACGTGGTTTGAGAGCTTCGCTCAAGGAGGCTGTGCATGCCTTGGAGTACAAGGCTGTACTTGGCATGAACCGAATCATCCCATGCGGGGAGGTACCGAACTCAACGAATGATGTGTATGAATTCCTGAAGACGATCTCTTTGCTGGTACAGGCGATGAGACTGTCGGATGATGAGTGGGAGAAGCATTTTGACCGCTTGTTCGAACAGATCCATGAATCTGTGCTTTCCCGCCAGGAGATTATGAATACGGTCCAATTGCTGTTCCAGCACTATAATCGGGAGTTCGCGGAACTTCCACGGGAGTATCAGGAGCAATGGACATCTGTATTTACCCCGCTTCTGCCAAGACTGGAGGGATGGGAGACGGTAGGTGATTTGCGCGAGCTATGCGGGGAAGGGTTCCGGGAATTGGCTGAGCAGATACAGACGCTGCATTGTTCCAGAAAACATAGATCTCATATTCTTGAAATTCGCAAGTATATTGAACAGAACTACAATAACCCCGAGCTGTCGCTGAATTATCTAAGTGATCTATTTGATATCAATCCGAAATATTTAAGCAAGCTGTTTAAGGACGAAATTGGTGAGAAGTTCGTGGATCTTCTGATTAGTCACCGTATTGAGAAGGCCAAACAGCTCATGCTGGAGACTGACAAGGCCATTCAGGAGATTAGTGAGGAAGTTGGGTATACGAATTATAATTCCTTCAATCGGGCGTTCAAGAATGTGGTGGGTGTAGCGCCAAGTGACTACAGAAAGGCCATATGAGGGCGTTATCGCCAGAGTCAACGCAGTTATCGCACGCAGTTATCGCATTTACCACGGTTGCCAGACCAAACCGAACTCATAAGGAGAATGTGACATGGACTATAAAGATGCTTCGCTTCCCATTCCAGAACGGGTACAGGATCTGCTCGGTCGGATGACGACAGAGGAGAAGATTGGACAGCTGATCCAGCCGATGGGCTGGAAGACTTATGTTAAGGAAGCAGATGGCACGGTACAGGTGACGGAGGCGTTTATAGAGGATATCGCAAAAGGCGGGATTGGATCATTGTATGGTGCACTTCGTGCTGATCCATGGACGGAAGTGACGCTGGAGACTGGCCTGACACCTAGGCAGGGAGCTGCGGCCACCAATGAAATTCAGCGGTATGCCATAGAGAACTCCCGGCTGGGAATTCCCATTTTGTTCGGGGAAGAGTGTTCCCACGGGCATATGGCCATTGGGGCAACCGTATTCCCGGTGCCGCTCGCGGTAGGAAGCGCCTGGAACTTGGAATTATACCGGGAGATGTGCGAAGCGATTGCTGTGGAAACTCGGAGCCAGGGGGGAGCGGCAACGTATTCGCCTGTGCTTGATGTTGTGCGGGACCCGAGATGGGGGCGGACGGAGGAATGTTTTGCCGAAGATCCATACCTGATCGGTGAATTGGCGGTTGCAGCGATGAAAGGTTTACAGGGTGACCGGCTCCATTCCAATCAGACGATTGTGGCGACGCTCAAACATTTTGCAGCTTATGGCAGCTCGGAGGGGGGACGAAATGCGGCCCCTGTCCATATGGGGCTGCGCGAGCTCCACGAGGTGGATCTGCTGCCCTTCAAGAAAGCGGTGGAAGCCGGGGCATGCTCTGTCATGACAGCGTATAACGAAATTGATGGTGTGCCTTGTACGTCAAGTTCGTATCTGCTGAATGATCTCCTGCGCGAGCAATGGGGCTTTGACGGATTTGTCATTACTGACTTTGGTGCGATTCAGATGCTGGTCAGTGGGCATAACACTGCGGAGAACGGGGAGCATGCCGTCGCTCAGTCACTTAAGGCAGGGGTGGACATGGAAATGTCCGGGTACATGTACCGCAAGCATCTTGGGCAGGCGTTGGAGCAAGGATTAATTGAAGAGTCGGATCTGGATACAGCGGTAAGGCGGGTCTTGGAGATAAAGTTCAGATTGGGCTTATTCGAACAGCCTTTCGTTGATCCTGACTTTGCCGAGCAGGTCATCGGATGTGAAGAACATATTCAGCTGGCGAGAAAAGTGGCACAAGAAGGGATTATTTTACTCAAAAATGAAGAAAACACCCTTCCGCTTAGCAAAACAGGTACAAAACTGGCGGTCATAGGCCCGAATGCGAACCATGTCTATAACCAGCTTGGTGACTACACTTCGCCGCAGCCTAGGGGACAGATCGTTACAGTGCTGGATGGCATTACACACAAGCTTGGTGCTGACACGGGAAAGGTGCTGTACGCACCGGGCTGCCGGATCAAGGGTGATTCCAGAGAGGGCTTTGCGCAAGCGCTCGCCTGTGCTGAAGAGGCAGACACCATCGTTATGGTGATGGGAGGGTCCAGCGCACGTGATTTTGGCGATGGGACCATTGATCTGCGGACGGGGGCATCCGTTGTTACGGATGATCCATGGAACGATATGGAGTGCGGCGAGGGGATAGATCGATCATCTCTGAGTCTGATGGGTGTGCAGCTGGAACTGGTGCAGGAAGTACATAAGCTGGGGAAACCGGTTATTGTCGTATATATTAACGGACGGCCGATTGCCGAACCCTGGATTGATGAGCATGTTCATGCCATTGTGGAGGCGTGGTACCCGGGGCAGCAGGGGGGCAACGCTATTGCAGATATTCTGTTCGGTGATGTGAATCCATCGGGTCGTCTTACCGTCTCCATTCCCAAGCATGTAGGTCAGCTTCCAGTCAGCTACAATGCCAAACGTACTCGGGGTAAGCGATATCTGGAGACTGATCTGGTACCGCAATATCCGTTCGGCTTTGGACTGAGTTATACGGAATTCAAGTACGAGAACGTAAGAGTTGTGCCGGAGGTGATCGGACCAGACGGTGAAGCAGAGGTGCAGGTGGAGGTCACGAATACAGGATCAGTTGCGGGAAATGAGGTAGTACAGCTGTATATTACGGACGTATCAGCTTCGGTCACCCGGGCCGAAATTTCACTGAAGGGTTTTCGTAAAATTCATCTGGAGCCGGGACAGACCCGGACGGTGACGTTCCCTGTGCAAAAAGAACATCTGGAGCTGATAGACTCCCGTCTTCAGCCTGTTGTGGAGCCGGGTGAATTCAGACTGATGGTGGGCAGCAGCTCCAGAGACTGGACTGCTTGTAGTTTACACATCCAGAAGGTGGGGGTGGGGGTATGATTCGAATTCAGAGATTCATTCAGGATCTGGCTCAGCAGCAATGGCTGGATACCATGGAGCTTCCGCAGTGGCAGATGCAGAAAGCCAGGTACATCCGACCAGGGGAATACGAGTATGAACAGGAGAAGGCGACGATTCAAAGCTTGAACCCGCTCGATAGCAACCATGGCACGACTTATTTTCTGAGCAAAACTATAGAGATTCCGGCCAATTGGGAGGAGGATAAGGTCGGATTAATCTTCGAGGCCCGGGGTGAAGGGCTGCTGAAGGTGAATGGCACACCTTATCACGGACTGGACCGCAATCATGGGTATGTACCGCTGCCGAAGAGCCGTGTAGGAAATGCGCCTTTGCTGGAGATTGAGCTATATGATCCCATCCCGGAACCACATGATCCCTTGAATCGACAGGCGGTTATCCAGCCGCCAATTCAGGGCATTCGAGCCGCTTTGGTTCGTGTAAATTCGCCTTTACAGAGTCTAATGTATAGCATTACGGTACTTGCAGAATCACTCCGAGCATTGCCGGAGAAAGACGTGAAGCGGACCCGGCTTGTCCGGGACATTCATCAAGTGATGGATATGATGTACAGCGAGCCGGAGCGCTGGAGTGAAGCGGCGTGGGTACAGCATTGGGAAGAATGGCTGGCACAGTCGGTGCAGGAGGTAGACCCCGAAGAGTACCGGGACGGATTCATGCATCTGGTCGGGCAGTCCCATATTGATATTGCCTGGCTGTGGCCTGTGCGTGAGACTGTGCGCAAATCCAGCCGCACTTTCTCCACGATGTGTACTTTGATGGATGAATATCCGGAGTTCGTGTATTCGCAGAGTCAACCGCAGCTGTATACATTCGTGAAGGAGCATTATCCTGAGCTGTTCGAACGAATCAAAGCCCGAATTGCCGAAGGCCGCTGGGAACTGGTTGGTGGCATGTGGGTAGAGCCGGATCTGAACATTCCGAGTGGCGAGTCGCTTGTGCGGCAGATCTTGTACGGGCAGAACTTTTATCAGGAGGAGTTCGGCAAGCGTTCAAACATCGAGTGGCTTCCTGATACGTTTGGCTACTGTGCTTCGCTGCCACAACTGCTCAAGCTGGCTGATATTCCTTATTTTATGACGACCAAGCTCAATTGGAATGATACCAACGCTTTCCCGTATGATTTGTTCCACTGGGTGGGCATTGACGGAACCTCCGTGCTTGCGTATCTCAATCATGGTGTGAATGAGCATACCCGGCCCAAAGATGTTGATGAGCACTGGCAATCCTACAAGCAGAAGGATGTACACCCCGAGCAAATGCTGCTTTATGGGCATGGCGATGGTGGAGGCGGGGTAACGAACGAAATGGTTGCGTTCGCGGAGCGATCCCATTTCATGGTGGGGCAGCCCATCAGCAATTTCAGTACAGCAGGCGCGTTTTTCGACGGAATTACGAACAACAACCCTACGTTGCCGAAATGGCATGGCGACTTATATCTGGAGCTGCATCGAGGTACCTATACAACTCATGCGCGCAACAAGCGGAGCAATCGCAAAGCGGAGGTGTTGTATCGGGAAGCGGAAATCTGGGGGCAGTTTGCCGGAGTTGAAGCAGCACAGGCGAAAAGTGATCTGGATGAAGGCTGGAAGCTGATTATGCTTAATCAATTCCATGATATTATCCCGGGGACGTCCATTCCCGAAGTATACGTAACATCTATGGAAGAGTATATGAAAGTATTCGCTCTGGGGACATCGGCTATGGATGGTACCCTTGGCAGTATTGAGGACCGCATTGCGACAAATGGCTTCGACGGTCTGCCCTATGTTGTATTTAATAGTCTGGGCTGGGAGCGGGGAGAAGTCGTTACGATTACAGGCGACGAGAAACTGGGCAGTTTGGCGGCATTCGATCATCAGGGTAATCGTCTGGCGAGTGACCTTGAGCCAAATGGAGACGTGCTGACATTGTCAGTCTATGTGCCATCCATTCCGGCCTTTGGATATACAACGTTATGGCTGCGCCAAGCACCGGAGGTCAGTCCTCCTACAATGAAGCAAGAGGAGTCCTTCCCTTGGGCCTGGGAAACCAACTTTTACATGCTTGAATTTAACGATGTGGGAGAGATCACCCGATGGTATGACAAATCCAACCAGCGAGAGTGGCTAAAACCAGGCGATAAAGCGAATGAGCTGCAGTTTTTCCATGACAGGCCAACATATTGGGATGCGTGGGATATCGACCCGCGGTTTGAATCGCAGCGTGCAGGAGCGGCAGAGCTGATCTCCAGAGAAGTGGTACGGCGCGGCGTAACGCAGGATATCCTTCGGTTTCACTGGAAGTTAAACAAGTCGGAGATTCACCAGGATATCATTCTATATCGTCATCAGCGACGTGTTGATTTTAGGACAAAGGTGAACTGGGCTGAGAGCCATAAGCTGCTTAAAGTAGCTTTTCCCGTTGATTTGGTATCCGCCAAAGCAGCCTACGAAATCCCGTTTGGTGCATTGGAGCGGCCTACTCATAACAACACCAGCTGGGAGCAGGCACAGTTTGAAGTGTGTGGTCACCGCTGGGCGGATATCTCCGAGGGCAACAGCGGTGTAAGCCTGATTAATGATTGCAAATATGGATACGACATCAAGGATCAGACACTCCGTCTTTCCCTGCTGCGTGCTCCCAAATGGCCGGATGAACATGCTGACCAGGGTGAGCATGAATTCACTTATTCCCTGCTGCCGCATCAGGGAGGTTGGCGGGAAGCGGGTGTGGTGCGCCGGGCGATGGAACTGAATCATCCGGTCAAGATTGTTGCGGGTGAACAACACTCTGGCACATTGCCGGCAGAACATAGCTGGCTCCATTTCCATAGTGAACATGTTATTTTGGATACGATCAAAGCTTCGGAAGACGGAACGGGAACGGTATTGCGATTCTATGAGTCATCTGGTGGAAGAGAGACGGTCCAGGTTCAGTGGACTGACGTGCGTATACAGACGTCTGTGGTCAATCTGCTGGAGGATGAAATCAGGCCACTAGCATGTCATGAAGGGAAGTTTGAGCTGACGTTCAAGCCTTATGAAATCCAAACGGTAAAGTTGGTCTCATTGGACTAGACTCGAGGGAACACGATAAAAGAAATGATTCGAGAAAAAGGAGTGACCGGGAAGGGGTCGAAAATTTAATAGAGCATTCCGGCCATCATGAAGGCTCACCAGGAATGGAAAATCAAATACCGATTTTACGGGAGGGTATGGCATGAAATTAACAAACAAGATTGGCGTTATCGTGGATAGCTTCGGTGTAGGTGTACGGGAAGGGTTAAGCAAAGCGAAGGATGTAGGTGCAGAAGGCGTACAGATCTATGCAGTCCATGGAGAGATGGACCCCGAAAATCTCTCTCCGGCAGCCCGTAAGGAGTTAAGAAGTTATATCGATTCTCTCGGTCTTGAAATTTCTGCCCTGGTTGGCGATTTGGGCGGTCACGGGTTTCAGGTCAAGGAAGATAACCCGTGGAAAGTAGAGAAGTCCAAGCGCATCGTGGATCTTGCTCTGGATCTGGGTACGAATATCGTCACAACACATATCGGTATTGTTCCGCACGATCCTTCCTCCGAAGTGTATGCCACACTGCATGCCGCATGTGAGGAGCTGGGCCAATACGCCAAAAGCGCAGGCGCTTACTTCGCCATTGAGACGGGACCGGAAACGGCAGCAGACCTAAAAGGGTTTTTGGATACCCTGTCCACCAACGGAGTTTCGGTAAATTTTGACCCGGCGAATATGGTGATGGTTACCGGAGATGACCCTGCAAGGGGTGTCCATCTGCTCAAGGATTATATTGTGCACACCCATGTGAAGGATGGTGTGCGCCTGAAGGAAGTAGACCCGAGGGATGTATACGGTGCAGTGGGATACGCGCCTATGGATCATGAGAAAATTGCCGAAATGGTCTCCTCCGGAACGTTTTTCCGTGAGGTGCCGCTGGGCGAGGGTAGTGTGGATTTCAACGGATACTTTGCTGCCCTTCGGGATATTGGCTATACGGGGTATTTGACGATTGAACGCGAGGTAGGCGACCAGCCAGAGCAGGACATTCGCAAAGCGGTTAAATTTATCCAACAATACCGATAGGGAGCTGAGCAGATGAAAGTGGGCCTGAGTACGTATAGCTTGTTGAACGATCTGAATTCGGGTGAAATGACGGTTCTGGATGTCATCGACTGGATTGCTGCAAATGGTGGCGAGCATATGGAGATGGTGCCGTATGGCTATACCGTGGAGGACAATCCTGATCTGGCCGACGCTATTCGAGAGCGAGCTGCTTCTGCGGGGATTGAGCTGTCCAACTATTCGATGCCTGCGAATTTCGTGCAGGAGACGGAAGAAGCTTTTGAAGAAGAGATGGCTCGGGTCAAAAGACATGTGGATGTTGTACACCGGATGGGTGTAAAGCACATGCGTCATGACGTAACGGCGTTTACGCTGCCTAAGGAGAAAATGACCATTGCCTGGTTCGAGGACAATCTGCCTCTGATGGTAAAGGGAAGTCAGATCATTGCTGATTATGCAGCACAGTTTGGCATAACAACAACCATTGAGAATCACGGCTTCAGTGTGCAGGCCAGTGACCGTGTGCAGCGTGTGCTTCATGCCGTAGATCGTCCCAACTTCAAAACGACACTCGATATCGGCAACTTCATGTGTGTGGATGAGAATCCGATTATCGGGGTCATGAAAAATCTGCCGTATGCTTCCCTGGTCCACTTCAAAGACTTTTATTTCCGTCCTTTTGATGAGCATCCAGGCGAAGGGGAATGGTTCACAACCGCTTACGGCAACTTCCTGCGTGGCGCCATTGTTGGGCAAGGAGATATTCCGATTCGCAAGATTGTGAAGCTGATTAAAGACTCTGGTTATGATGGCAACATTACGGTGGAGTTCGAAGGCATGGAGGAATGCAAATCCGCGTCCAAAATCGCCATGAGCAACCTGCGACGATTCTGGGAAGAGGCGTAATAAGCATAGCAACAGGATGGATCAAGGGCCACTTTTCGAAGTGGCTCTTATGGTTGATCCCCCAGATCTTGAATTGCCCATCGATCCAGAATCGTTTCAATGTAACGCATGGTTTCTGTTGTCATACCATACACACGTGCTGGCTGATCATCCTCCGGGGCGATATAATCCCAATATTTTTGTGCCAGCGCTACATTCCCTTGAAAAGCCCTTTCGGCATAATCATAGATTCGGAGGGCCAGTAATCGTGAGGCTTCTGAATCTGCAGATTCCATCTTGCATGTATGAATATCTCGAAGAATATCGGCCCATTCCATCGTTAGTGGATTGTTCTGATCATTTAAGGGTAGCGATTCCATTTCTTCAGGTGTAAAAACATCTCGACGGGAACTGCCAGGGGGCTGCTCCAGTTCACGAATGAAACCCAACATCTCATCCAGGCTAATCGTACCGGAGGCTCTGATGGCATATATGGTCGAAAAAAGAAGATGCTCAACTTTGCTTAATTTCTCCTGCTGTTCCTTGACAACGGCCAGTTGCTGTTCCAATGTATTATTCCATAAAGAGATGATATTCTCTGGCGCGGAGTGGGCAGCATCCTGTTCAAGGAATACTCCAATCTCATTCAATTTAAAGTGCATTTTCTTCAGAATGATGATCTGCTGAAGCCGTAAAATATCCTTTTCACCATATGTGCGATACTGATTGTTCTCATTACGGGTCGGTTGCAGCAAACCCAATTTCTCATAATAATGCAGTGTTCGGATAGATACCCCGGTATGTTTGGATAGTTGTCCAACGGTATACAAAAGGCAGTGCCCTCCCTCATGATTGATGTATTCTCCACCAGCGCCATGAGTTGAGCAGCGCCAGAATGATCGCACCGACAAAGACCGTCATCATATATAAAATAAATACTTCGGCCAATCCATGATCTTGCTCGGTGTAGCTTAACAGTGCAGGTCTATCACCTGGAATAACAACGAATCGGGCTACTTCCAAGTAAGCGACATGGAATCCGATGGAGGCCCATAAAGATTGGGTCAAACTGCGCAGAAGCTGTAATGTAATCCCATAGGTCAAGAGCAGGATTATGTATTCCGGAGTGATCTGGTTTCCGGCATCCATACCGACGAGCTCTTGTAACAAGCTGACGCTCAACGGAACCAGCAGGAAGAGTATGACTTGAGATACATAAGCGAAAACCACAGGAAATCGCAGTCTGGAACGTAATCCATCATAGACCATACCTCGCAGGGACAGTTCCTCTGGCAAGGCTTCATACAAGAATGCAATACAACTATTGATTATGACGGCAATCAAGAACTCGGCTGAGAAGTGCCATTCTGTAATTATAACCCAGCCATTCATATTGGCTATCGCCAAACCGATGAAGGTTAGACAAGTGGCAAATAATGCCCCGGAGAGCAAGTGGATGATGCCTTTTCCAGACAGAGGAAGAAGAATGGACTTCATATGGAAACGCCTCCGAATGAAGAATAATACGGGTAAGACGATGCTTATCATGACGACAGCCTGGATGAGATGAATCATCCATTCAGCAGCATCCATAGTACGGGTAAATTCCCCTGCGAGTGTAGCAAAAAACAGACCCAATGTCATCGTTAACCAGCTCATTCCAATAATCGCCATACCATGATGGGGGCGTTTCTGGGTTACATGTGCAGGTGAAATAATCATGCTAATCCCCTCCTGCTGCCAGTATAAAGCCTCCAGTTAACGTTAGGGTCAAGAAGGGAATATGACTAACAGAATATGGACTTATGCAAGGATTAAGTTACGAGCATCACAAGTATGGTATAATGGATATATTCAGCCTGGAAAATAACTGGCTATGGATGGGAGAGGTCGCTGATCTATGCAGGTATTCGAGGACTGGAATCAGAAAGTAAAGAAGACATTTAATGCGACGAATCCCGAGGTCGTATTGACGGTATCGGAAGCAGGGAGTTTGCTTGGTTTGACCAAAGACCAGATGAAACTGTATGTGGACAAGAACAAACTAACGAAGGTCCCGATCATGAGAAGTGTTCACCGATACCTCTTATTGAAAAGTGAAATAGATAGCATCGTCAATACACGTTAACCTCATAGGATTGACCACAGCCATTTGACCGACAGGATTCGGGAGAGTGGCCTTTTTTTGAGGAAAGGTTGAATGATTTGATCTAAAACCACTTTCACCTAGACAAGCTACCAGCGGATGGAAAAAGAATATGTGGGTAACCCTAATCATGTAACGGCCCGTAGAGATGAGTGAAGAAATAAGCGCTTGTCAAAGGGGAGCCGATTCGTATATACTCATGTCGCAAGTGGCATGAACGTATCATTACATAAGCCCAAGGAGATGAAGAACGCATGTCGATCAGCCTGAATGTGTATCTTGTAACAGATGGTAATGGACGTGAAGCAGTGGAGTTCTATAAAGAGGTATTTGGAGCGGAAGTGCTGGCAATCCAGACATTTGGCGACGGTCCATCCAATCCGGATCATCCGGTACCGCCAGAAGCGAAAGACCGCATCATGCATGCTTCTTTGCAGATTGGCAGCTCTGTATTAATGTTATCCGATACATTTCCTGGGATGCCTCATATCATCGGTAATCATATCAGTGTCACGGTCAACACGGATACTGCGGATGAAGCCAAAGCAATCTTTAACCAGTTGCAAGATGGTGGCGAAGTGAAAATGCCGATACAGGAAACATTCTGGAGCCCAGCCTATGGCATGGTAACGGACAAGTTTGGCGTACAGTTTCAGATTAGCGCTACACCTGGGCAAGCATAGGACAGCTTTCCCTCGGGCGATATCGCTTTTCAATGGAAAAAACCTCTACGATCTGCTTTGAGCAGTCGTTGAGGTTTTTTTAATTTCCCTTTTGAGAGATTAATCTTCCTTTTGAATCTTGGAAGGGTTATTAATTTTATAGGGAACCGGGTTCTTGGTCAGCTTTTTCTTGATGATTTTTGCTTCAAAAGTCAGCACATCACCCACTTCAAGCTCCTGTTTCTTCATAGTGGCACTATGGCTGGACCAGGCTTCGCCAATGTCAACGACATCAGGGTCCGTAATTGTAACGGCTTCGTATATGATGACCTCGTCGTCGTTGTCGGAAAAGTGATTGGGCACAGTTGTAAATTCCTTCACCACTGCGGACATCTTCACTTTACCCTCTGGCAAGTCTATTTTGGCCGACTTGGCCTTGCCTGCCGTTTTTGCTTTTGGCTTGGCTGTGCTGGCTGCCCCGTTTGCGGGTCCAATATACTCTTCCACCAGACCGTCCGGGTCGCCTTTTAGACCAGATGAGGGATCTTCATCATCATCATCCGGGTCGAACGTCGAGTCAATCTCAATTGAGCCGGAAGGAAACGCCTCTGAATTGGAGGATGTATCCGGGCTAAGGATATCTTCGGTATGGGATACAGCGACAGGTTCGCTTGGCTTGTCTGTTCCTGTTCCGGCTCCAATCGGATTTTTAATACTATAGCTGGACGCCTGCATTTCCTTTAGATAAGACGGATGAATGCAGTGCTTTTGTTCGTTGTCCAGTTGAATGACTGCAGCCATATGATCGACAAAGCCAATGATGGTGCAAGGCACATTCAACCCATTTCCTTTATAATAGAAGGTTTTGACCTTAGTGGCTTTCTCCGAAAGCAGGCCCCACTCCTGACACTTTTCAATCAGCTCGTCCTCGTTCTCAAAAGCGGTATAATACTGCGGTTCAATCATAAAAGCATATGCCATAACGAATTTCCGCCTTTCCAATCTTTTTCTTCATGTTCATCGTTGCCAAATTACATTCAGTGTATCACAAAAGGGTACCCATAGAAGAATATAAAGCGCCTGCGCAGGCGCCTATGTTATAATTTTGCACAAGACAAAACCCGTTAAACACGATGAAGACCTGAGGTTATATGGTCAAACGAATGAATGCCCCTACATTAAAGTGAACGATTGAGTATACATATAAAAGTCTAATCTTCAGAGAGGACGATTTTCATGGACAAAAAAACAAATCCCCAAGCACTTTGGCTTGTCCTTGGTATCGCCATTGGAATAAGTATGGGTGTGGCTGCAAATCAGCTGGCTCTGGGGGTTGCCTTTGGTGCGGCATTGGGCGTTGTGGTTGGATCTGTTGTTAGCAAACGTGCAGGTGCAGGGCTGGATGATATGCTGAGTGAGCATGTCAAGGAATTGCATAAGCATGAGGAATGGGAAGAGATACTTGAGCGGTCGCAGGATCATCCGGTGCTGCTGTTGAAACACAGTACAACTTGTCCTACTAGTGCGAGAGCGTACAGGGAGTTTATGGCGTTTGTAGGCTCGAATGCATCAGATCCCGCCCAAAAGATGGAGTACCGGATTGTCAGAGTCATCGAAAGTCGCTCGCTGTCCCGCCGTATTGCGGAAGATACCGAGGTTCACCATGAATCACCTCAAGTTCTGCTGCTGGACAGCGGCCAAGTCATTCAACATACGTCACACGGGAAAATTACCCGGAAGAGATTGATGCAGTGGGCCCAGAATCCGTTTGGATGAAGGACTTCCCCATATCCATAGACTCGTTTTCTTCAGCTGATTGCTGAAGGGAGCGGGTCTTTTTTTACGCTTTTTTTACACCCTGGCAGGGATTTCTTTACCCCCTTTTTACAGCGTTCCGTATTACGATTGTTGATGTAGCAAGTAGGAAGAACGGTAGAGAGAGGGAGGTTAGCCGAATGGTGAATGATGCCACGATAATCGGGCTGATGGTGCTGTTGTTTATGGTGTTCTGGGGATTTGTGAAATTTTGCGAGAAGGCTTGAGGCAGAGAGGGGGAGCCGCATGATCGTCATCGGAGTTATTGTATTGGCATTGGTGATTTATCTCGGTTATGTGCTGGTGAGGCCAGAGAAATTCTGATGGTGGCATGGTGTACAATTTCAGAGGCAATCGGATTGTCGATTTCAGGGAGGACATACGGATATGAGTAGCGGTTTATTACAAGTAGCGGTGACGCTGCTGATCATCATACTGCTGGTGAAGCCAGTGGGGAGTTATCTGGTGAAGGTGTTTGACGGCAAACGAACAGGACTGGATCGGATATTTGGCGGGCCTGAGCGATTCCTGTATCGATTGATGGGGGTGAAGGAGAACGAGTCGATGGGTTGGAAAAAGTACCTGTCAGCCGTGCTCATCTCAAACTTCGTCATGCTGTTATTGATGTTTCTGGTGCTGCGGCTGCAAAAGTATTTGCCGCTCAACCCGGATGGCATCGGCAATATGCCTGCGGCACAGGCGTTTAATACAGCTGCATCGTTCATGACCAACACGAACTGGCAGTCTTACACGGGAGAGAACGCCCTGTCGTATCTGTCCCAGATGCTGGCAGTAACGTTTCCGATGTTCACCTCAGCCGCGACCGGCTTCGCGGTCGCTATTGCCTTCATTCGCGGCCTGGTGGGCCGACGGGATGAACTGGGGAACTTTTACGTCGACGTGGTACGGTCGATTACGAGAATCTTTTTGCCGCTGAGCTTCATTGTGGCGTTGTTCCTCGTATTCCAGGGTGTGCCTCAGACACTGGCGGGAGCCGTGAACGCGACCACGCTGGACGGGGCGCAGCAGACGATTAGCCGCGGGCTGGTCGCTTCGCTGGAATCGATCAAACACTTGGGTACCAATGGTGGAGGCTGGTTCGGAACCAATGCAGCGCATCCATTTGAGAACCCCACGGCGTTGTCGAACCTGGTGCATATCGTCTGCATGATGCTGCTTCCTACTGCGCTGGTTTACGCCTTCGGCATCATGGTGAACAACCGGAAGCAGGGCTGGACGCTGTTTGCGGCCATGAGTTTACTTTTCCTCGTGATGCTGACCACGGTATTTGTTTCGGAATATCGCGGTGTGCCAGCGCTGGATGCGATGGGAATCCAAGGTAATATGGAAGGCAAGGAAGTCAGGTTTGGGGTATCCGAATCGGCGCTTTTCACAGCGGTGACCACAGCAGCCACAACCGGGTCAGTGAACAATATGCATGAGTCGCTCACACCGCTTGGTGGCATGGTTGCACTGGCCGAGATGATGCTCAACAACGTATTCGGTGGTAAAGGAGTAGGTTTGCTCAACGGATTGCTCTATGTGATTCTGGCCGTGTTTATCTGTGGGCTGATGGTTGGGCGGACCCCTGAATTTCTGGGCAAAAAAATTGAGGGTAAGGAAGTGAAGCTCGCGTCCATCGCGCTGCTTGTTCATCCTTTAATTATTCTGGCTCCGACCGCGCTGGCGCTTATGCGTCCTGAATCTGTTGCTTCGATTTCAAATTCAGGCATGCATGGTCTGAGCGAGGTATTATATGCCTTTGCATCTGGGGCTGCCAATAATGGATCGGCATTTGCCGGGCTGAATGCCAACACGGACTTTTACAACATCGCCATTGGTGTGGTGATGCTGCTCGGAAGATACATTTCCATGATCGCAATGATCGCCATTGCCGGATCACTGGCCACCAAACGAATGGTTCCCGTAACAACGGGTACACTGCGTACGCACACACCTCTTTTTGCAGGAATTCTGGTGATGATGATTGTGGTCGTTGGGGCGCTGACGTTCTTCCCATCACTGGCGCTTGGACCGATTGCAGAACATTTGGCAATGATTCGATGATGGAAGGCCCAATGATGAATGGTACGGTGATCGGATATGGGAATACGAGCAAGGACGCAAAGTGCGGAGGTGGATTACCACAATGAATGTTGTAGAACGAAAGAAGGAACAGACGGTGGAAGGATTAGACAGAGGCACGATCAGAACCCAGGGTAAAGGAACGAGAGGTACGGGTACGGATCCCGGTACGCCCAAAAGAACCAAAACATTAAGTCGGGATATTCTGCTCCAGGCATCTCTGGATGCCTTCAAGAAGCTGAACCCGGTCGTCATGATCAAAAATCCGGTAATGTTTATCGTCGAAGTTGGCACACTCATCACATTACTGTTATGTATCCATCCGGATCTGTTTGTTGCATCCGAGGCAGGGCGGGGATACAACATCGCGGTGTTTCTCATCCTGTTGTTCACATTGCTGTTTGCCAACTTTGCAGAAGCACTGGCAGAGGGACGGGGCAAGGCTCAGGCGGATACGCTGCGCAAGACGAAATCGGACACCACTGCGAAGCTGGTACAGAAAGACGGAACCATCAAGCAAGTGTCGTCGACCCAGTTGAAAAAAGGAGATATCGTCCGTGTAGAAGCAGGAGAACTGATTCCCACGGACGGGGAGATTATTGAAGGGCTGGCCTCTATCGACGAGTCTGCCATTACCGGTGAATCGGCTCCCGTAATCAAGGAGGCTGGCGGCGACTTCTCCTCCGTTACGGGAGGCACGCGGGTTACTTCCGACTATATCGTGATGCGTGTGCAGACCGATCCGGGGGAGTCGTTCCTCGACCGAATGATCTCTCTCGTTGAAGGCGCACAGCGCCAGAAAACGCCGAATGAAATTGCGCTAACAACACTGCTCGCCGTGTTGACCCTGATATTCCTGATTGTCATCATGACCATGGTGCCAATGGCGAACTATTTGGGCATCCGGCTTGATCTGGCTACCCTTATCGCATTGCTTGTCTGTCTGATTCCGACGACGATTGGCGGGTTGTTATCTGCGATCGGTATTGCGGGGATGGACCGTGTCACGCAGTTCAACGTACTCGCCATGTCGGGTAAAGCGGTGGAAGCGGCAGGCGATATTGACACGCTAATCCTGGACAAAACCGGAACAATTACGTACGGCAACCGCATGGCCTCGGAGTTTATTCCCGTTCAGGGCGTATCTGCACAGGAGGTGACCCGGGCTGCGCTGCAAGCTTCCGTAGTCGATGAGACACCAGAGGGGCGCTCGGTCGTGGAATTGGCTGGCAAGCAGGGCGAGAACTGGTCGGAGACAGAATATGCAGATGCTGAACATGTGAACTTCACCGCAGAGACCCGCATGTCGGGTCTGAATCTAAGCGGTGGGAAGCAGATTCGCAAAGGTGCGGTGGATGCGATCAAACGCCATATTTCCTCCCGTGGGGGACGGATACCCGGCGATTTGGACGATATAGCTAACCGAATTGCCAAGGCTGGGGGTACACCGCTTGCTGTTGCGATTGATGACCAGATTTATGGTGTGATCTATTTGAAAGATACGGTGAAACCAGGACTGAAAGAGAAGTTTGCAGAGATGCGATCCATGGGCATCAAGACAATCATGTGTACAGGGGATAACCCCCTGACAGCGGCGACTATTGCGCTGGAAGCGGGCGTGGATGATTTTATTGCCGAAGCTAAGCCAGAAGACAAGATTACCGCGATCAAAAAAGAGCAGCAGGAGGGCAAGCTTGTCGCCATGACCGGCGACGGCACCAACGATGCGCCTGCTCTGGCGCAGGCCGATGTGGGCCTGGCGATGAATTCGGGCACCATGGCGGCCAAGGAAGCGGCCAATATGATTGATCTGGATTCCGACCCGACCAAGCTGTTGTCGGTGGTCTCCATTGGTAAGCAGCTGCTCATTACCCGCGGTGCACTGACGACCTTTTCGATATCCAATGATATTGCCAAGTATTTCGCCATCATTCCGGCCATGTTTATTCTAGCCATGCCGCAGCTTCAGGCACTTAATATTATGAATCTCGCTTCACCGCAGTCCGCGATTCTGTCAGCGTTGATCTTCAACGCCATCATTATCCCGCTGCTCATCCCAATCGCCATGCGGGGTGTGAAGTATCGGGCCATGTCCGCGGAGCGGCTGCTTGGACGGAATGTGTTCATCTATGGTGTGGGCGGTGTAATCGTACCCTTTATCGGAATTAAGCTGATTGATCTGGTGCTGTCGGGTCTTCATCTGGTGTGATGTTTTAACTAATAACGAAATCAGGATGTGATTCATATGAAACAGGTACTGCCCGCCATTCGGTTGTCTGTCGTGCTTATGCTGATTTGCGGTATTATTTACCCGCTGGCTACAACCGGAGCGGCGCAGCTGCTCTTCTCGAAACAGGCCAACGGCAGTCTAATCACACAAAGTGGGAAAACCATCGGTTCGTCGCTGCTGGCGCAGGAAGTAAAGTCGCCGGGACTGTTCCAGCCCCGGGCATCGAACGCCAATTATGATGGCACCGCATCGACAGGTTCCAATCGCGCTGTGGCCTCGGAGGCATATATTACTGAGATGAAGGAAAAGGTATCTCAGCTTAAGCAAGAGAATCCGGGATTGCAGCGAATTCCGGCCGATCTTGTGACGGGTTCTGGTTCCGGCCTTGATCCCGATCTTTCGCCTGAAGCGGCAAAAGCACAGATTCCGCGAATTAGCCAGGCAACAGGCCTTGGAGAGCAAGAGCTTACCAAGATCGTGGAGGAACATACACAAGGGCGAGAGTTAGGATTGTTCGGTGAACCGCGTGTGAATGTGACTGATTTGAATTTGGCATTGACGGCTGAACTGAAATAACAAGCATCCTGTTAGGGTGAGTTGATGTGTTTTGGATACAGGCTAAAAGGGTGTTTTGTTTGCCTTGATCTAAAATACACGTTTTCTTGGCACAGAGGATGCAGTTATCTTTACAGGATTCGTATCAGGCCTTCTTCCGAGCTTCGGAGGGGGCTTTCTCCATGTGAAGTAAAGGGATGCTGGGGGGGGAGTGAGCAAAGATGGAAGACAGCTTCAAGCGGAAGTCCCCGGAAGACATCTTGAAGATGATCACGAAGCTGCAGCAGGGCACTTTGAAGATATATATCGGTCCGGTCAGCGGTTCGGGCAAAACGTATCATATGCTTAGGGAAGGAAACACATTGCGCCATCAGGGGATTGATGTGGTAATCTGCGCTGTGTCGACCATGCAAAGACCGGAGACTGTGGAGCAGCTCGGCGAGTTGGAGCGGATTCCAAGCATTCACTGGTCTCAATGGAAGGATGGCATGGAGATGAAGGATCTGAATCTGGATGCCCTGCTGGCACGTAATCCGGAGGTTGTGCTCGTTGACGGGCTAGCTCATAGAAACCGAAAAGGGGCACGTCATGCAACCCGACTGGAAGACATTCAGTATTTGCTGCGACACAACATCAGTGTCATTACAACGGTGAATGTATATGAGCTGGAGGGATATACGGAGCTTGCGCGCCAGCTAACGGGTATTGCAGCAGAGCATACCGTGCCTGCCGATACCCTTGAACTGGCCGATGAAGTGAAGCTGATCGATGTAACCCCGGAGACTGTATTAAGCCGTCTTGCCGAGGGACATCTTCGGGGACATGAAGGTGAAGCGGTGTTTCGGCATGGCAATTTGGGCATTTTGCGTGAACTGGCTCTCCGACTTGTCGCGGAAGGGGTCAACGAATCACTGCGTGAGCACCGGGAAGAGATGGGAATTACGGTTACGACAGGCATTATGGAACGCATTTTGGTATCCACCCAATATCACTGGAACGGGTCCATCTATATTCGGCGGGGACAGCAGATTGCGAAGAGATTAAACGGAGATCTGCATGCCGTAACCTTTCGCAATATGAAGCAGCCGCTAACCAAGGAGGCTACTGTTTTTCGTCGCAACATGATCAAACTGGTGGAGAAATTCGGAGGGCATTTTGAGGAATTGCCTGTGTTACACCGCCGTAACATTCCATCTACGCTTGCGCGCTACGCAGTCCAGCATCAGATTACCCGTATTGTTATGGGACATTCACGGCACAGTCGCTGGCAGGAGCTGTGGCGGGGATCATTTGTTAATTCCTTGCTGCGAAGGGTGCGGGGGGTGGATCTGTTTTTGCTAGCCGATCGGGCACAGCATGAGGGCGAGCGGGTGCTTCCGACCCGATTGCCAGATACAGAGACTCCAACCTATCGCAGGTTAAGCGAGCAGGAGATGAAGGCACAGATTGGTCAGATTCGGCGTGGCAAGTTCAAGGTATACATCGGTGCTGCGCCAGGTGTGGGAAAAACGTATATGATGCTCCGGGAGGGTAATGATCTGCTCCGCAAAGGCATCGACGTACGGATTGGTCTGCTGGAGACACATAATCGGGCGGAGACGGTGGAACAGATCGGCCAACTATCCATCATTCCGCGGGAGCAGCGGACATACCAAGGAGTGCAGCTTGAAGAAATGGATACCGAAGCGATTCTTCGTCTATGTCCTGAAGTCGTATTGGTGGATGAGCTTGCGCATACGAATGTTCCAAGAAGCTTACGGCAAAAGCGTTACGAAGATGTGCAGATCCTGTTGGATGCGGGCATCTCTGTCATCACTACCGTGAATGTACAGCATCTGGAAAGTCTGAACGATGCGGTGGAACATATTACGGGAATTCGGGTCAGAGAGACGGTGCCGGATCAGATTTTGCAAACGGCAGATGAGGTCCAACTTATCGATGTGGCCCCCCAAGCCTTGCGGCAACGCATGCGGGAGGGTAAAATCTATGCAGCAGCCAAGGTGGAACAAGCGCTTGGTCATTTTTTTCGCATTGGCAATCTGATTGCCTTGCGGGAACTCGCTCTGCGGGAATTGGCCGATGATGTGGATGAACGCCTCGAATCACAGGAACGCAAAAGTGCACTCCGCGGTCCCTGGCGCAGACAGGAGGCGGTCTTTGTCTGCGTAAGCAGTGATGAGCATGCTGAACGACTGATCCGCCGCGGATTTCGTACAGCCTACCGGTTAAAGGCGGTCTGGCATGTGCACCATGTTCATGTAGGTCAAGTCATGAATGATGAAGTGAAATGCCAGTTGGAGGAACTGGAACAGCTGACCGTTCGACTGGGCGGCAAATTTCATATTCATCATAGCCAGAGGCTGAGAGATGTACCTGGTATTTTGGCGGGTAAAGCTTCTGAGGAAAAAGCAACGCAGTTGGTGGTTGGTCAAGCGAAGCGGGTCTGGTGGCTGAACGGCTATCGTGGAAAGGGAACGGTGGTCAGCAGGCTGGTGCGGTTATCCAGACATATGGACGTATTGATCGTTGCGGACTACGATTATGATCTGAGCGGGATGTGAGATGTGCTGTGTCTGAACGAAATAAAGGGGAAGACGTCCGGCTGAAGCTGAACCGTGTTCCCAAATATATATGGGTAACCCTTGGGATCACATTGTTAACCCTTCTGCTTCATGTGATAGGGATTAGCGATGACCTGGTTAACGTGGGGTTAATTTATCTTTTTCCGGTATTGATCAGCGCTGTGTACTGGGGAATGGGGCCGGCCATATATGCAGCAAGTCTTAGCGTCGTTGCCTTTGACTTCTTTTTTGTTCCTCCGTATCTCAGTTTTACGGTTGAAGATTTGCGATATATTTTTTCCTTTATTGTGTATTTGGCAGTGGCGGTATTAACGGCGAGTCTGGCGGGACGCCTGCGGCAGCAGCTGGAGGTGGTAAAACAACGCGAGATTACAACGAATTCGCTGTATGCTTTAAGTCGTCAGATGACGGCTGTTACAGATTTGCATACCCTACTCGGCAACATTGCGAGACAAGTGTCACTGACACTTGGAACTCCGGCGGCTTTATATCTCCCGAATGCTCAAGGTGAACTTCAGGTTACCTCCTCCTCGGAGGATTTGGATGTAATAACATGGGGTGAAGGAGAAGCTGAAGTCGCTATTGCCAAATGGGTACATAAACATGGCGAAATCGCCGGACGTGGGTCCTCCAGCCTGCGGGAATCGCCTGGTTTGTATGTACCGCTGCGTACGGAGAATCAAATTCATGGGGTGCTCGCCGTGAATCTGGAATCCAGCGATCTTCAGGAGCAGCGGGAAGAGCTGCGTTTGCTGGAAGCGTGTGGCGGGCTGGCAGCAAGCGCCATTGCCCGTGTTAAACTGGCTGAAGAAGCGAGACTTGCGCAGGTGACGGCTGAATCGGAACGAATTCGCACCGCTTTGCTGGACTCGGTATCCCATGAGCTGCGCACACCCCTTACGGCCATCATTGGCTCAGCGACGGGCCTGCTGGAGAATGACTCTCTGTTTACCCCGGAGGATCGTAAAGAACTGACAGGCAATATTCGGGATGGAGCGCTGCGCATGAACAGGCTGGTAACCAATTTGCTGGGCATGGTGAAGCTGGAGAGTGGCATGCTGCAGCTGCGCAGAAAATGGTGCGATGTGGGCGACATGATCGGCATTGTGTTAACCCAGGTTCAGCAATTCATCCAGCAACGTCGCATTCGAGTGGAATTGCCTGATCAGCCGCCTTTTGTATCCGGGGATGAGGTTTTGCTGGAGCAGGTTCTGGTCAATGTGATCAGTAATGCCATCAAATACTCACCAGAGGACAGTGAAATCGTCATTACGGTGAAGATGGATGAGCGGCATGGACGAATGACCATTGTGGTAGCTGATTCGGGTGTCGGGATTCCGGAAGCAGACCGCGAGCGGGTGTTTGAGAAATTTTATCGATCCGAGTCGTCACGGCATGTGACAGGTACGGGACTTGGGCTTGCCATCTGTAGAGGAATCGTCGAAGTTCACGGAGGTACAATCACCGCAGAACCGAATCCGGGAGGCGGGACGCGGGTATGCATCAGTTTGCCCACAGAGGAACCCGAAGCATCATTCCCGTATATGGGACAAGGAGAGGAAGAATAACATGACAGCACCGCAAGGCGCGCGCATATTAATTGTGGATGATGAACCACAAATCCGTAAACTGCTGAAGGTTACGCTTCAGGCGCACCAATTTGAGATTCACGAATGCGCCGACGGCGAAGAAGCGGTCATTCAGGCGAGCATGGTACATCCTGATCTGATTGTGCTTGATCTGGGCTTGCCAGGTATGTCCGGAATGGATGTACTTGAGCGAATCCGGGAGTGGTCGCATGTACCGGTCATCGTGCTGACGGCAAAAGATCGCGAAGAGGATAAAATTGCTGCACTCGATGGCGGGGCAGATGATTATGTCACGAAACCGTTTGGCATGGGAGAGCTCGTTGCCCGTATTCGGGTTGCCCTTCGCCATGTGGCCAAAACTACGGATGAGCCGGTATTGCGTTTTGGTCCGCTTACGATTGATCTGGCCCAGAGACAGGTTGATTTGGATGGATCACCCGTAAAATTAACCCCAACCGAGTATGAAATGCTGAAGGTGCTCGCAACCCATGCAGGCAAAATTATTACCCAACGCCAGCTGCTGCAACAAGTGTGGGGAGGGCATCATCATGAGTCGGACAGCCATTATTTGCGCGTATATGTCGGACATTTACGCAAAAAATTACAGGAAGATCCCACGCGTCCACGTTTTATTCAGACCGAGCCGGGAATCGGCTATCGTTTTCTGCTTCAGGATTAGACTGGATCATAGTATAAAACACAAAAAAAAGCACCAGCCTCCTCCCTATTGAGAGAAAACCAGCGCTTTGAATTGTACAACAAAGAACTTCTTATGACGTGTACTTCGGCAACCAGTCCCCATGAGCTTCGATCAGTTCATCACACATTGAGACGATATCATCGATGGACAGCTCGGCAGCTGTGTGCGGATCAAGCATCGCGGCATGATAGATGTGCTCTCTTTTGCCCGTAATTGCCGCTTCGATGGTTAACAGTTGAGTGTTAATATTCGTGCGGTTCAATGCCGCAAGTTGTGGAGGCAGGTCCCCGATGTACGTCGGGCTGATGCCTGAACCATCAACAAGACAAGGCACCTCAACACACGCTTCACGAGGCAGGTTGGTGATCAGTCCGGTATTCATGACATTGCCGCCGATTTTGTAAGGGCGATCCGTCTCCATGGCCTCCATAATATGTGAAGCGTATTCCCGGCTGCGCGTATGTTCAATATTTTCACTGGATAACAGCTTCTCCCGCATTTCTTTCCAGCCTTCAATCTGGTTCACGCAGCGGCGCGGATACTCATCCAGCGGAATGTTGAAGCGTTCGATCAGCTCCGGATAGTTTCGTTTGATAAAATAAGGATGGTACTCGGCATTATGCTCGGACGACTCGGTTACATAGTATCCAAAGCGCTGCATCAGCTCATAACGTACCATGTCGCCATGCTGCTCCTTCTGCTTTTCCTTCGCCAGACGTTTAATCTCCGGATACAGATCCTGACCATCCCGAGTTACTTCCAGCAGCCAGGCCATATGGTTGATACCCGCAACCTTCGCGACCACACTCGTCTGATCAATCCCCAGTGCATCAAACAGATGCGGCACACACACCTGTACACTGTGACACAGACCTACGGTTTTGATTCCGCCGTGCACGTTCATGACATTCGTCAGTACCGCCATCGGGTTGGTGTAGTTCAGGAACCACGCATCCGGGCACACTTCCTGCATATCCCGTGCAAAATCGAGCATCACCGGAATCGTCCGCAAGTTACGGAAAATCCCGCCAATCCCGAGCGTATCGGCAATCGTCTGACGCAATCCATATTTCTTCGGAATCTCAAAATCCGTAATGGTACATGGATCATATCCGCCTACCTGAATGGCATTGATTACATACTTGGCCCCGCGCAGCGCTTCCTTGCGGTCGGTATAAGCTTTGATGGCACATTGGCTTCCGAGCGAACGGGCCATACTGGTAAGCAAGCGCTCCGAGTCGTTTAGGCGTTCAGCATCAATATCGAACAACGCCAGCTCAAAATCCTGAAGTGCTTCAGTCATCATGACATCACCCAATACATTTTTGACAAAAACGGTGCTTCCCGCACCGAGGAATGTAATTTTGTTCATCTCAAGTTCAGCCTCCTGAATAAATGGTGTACCTCCAATATAGGTGGATCGGGCTAATATAACTATGGCTCAACCTCTCTGAAACATGGCATAATCCCATTTTTGGATTCGCTTACAGCTAATAATTCATCTATTTACCTGTTATAATTTTAATGGAGAGATGGTTCGATGTTTTGAACAGAGGGAGTGTGAAATGTTGAAACTAATCGAAACGAACGTGGTTCCCATGGATTTGAAGCAGATGGAATTGGTACTGTTGTTTTTCGGGTGGCAGGCATGTGATCCGTCGCATTATTGGGGGCCGGGTGTTCGGGATGCCTATATTGTTCATTACATTCATGAAGGACGGGGCACGGTGTTTATGGCGGATCAGCAATATGAGCTTACACAGGGCCAGGGCTTCGTGATTCTTCCGGATACGCTTATTCATTATGAAGCCGATGCGAAGCAGCCATGGACCTACTCTTGGTTCGGATTCAAGGGTGTTCATGCCAAGGCGTTCATGCAGCGAGCTCACATCAGCCCGGCACATCCTGTATTTGATGCCAGAGATTCGGACACTTTTGACCGTTTGTATACCGAGATGGTTCAATCATCCAAACACAATGGAGGAGATGTATTTAACCAGAGCTTGCTGTACCGATTGATCGCGGAGCTGATTGCATCTTCTCCTACAGGAGAGCAGGAACAACGGCCTTTGTCGACCAAAGAGGAATACATTAGACAGGCTGTTCAATTTATAGAAAACGGGTATAGTCAGAGGACTTCAATCCTTGATATTGCCCGAGCCGTAGGCTTGGACCGAACATATCTGTCAGGGCTTTTCAAGGAGAGGTACGGCAAGTCTTTACAGGCTTTCTTTCTTGAATATCGAATGAATCGTGCAGCTGAACTGCTGCAGCATTCTTCCCTATCGGTTAGCGAGGTGGCCCGCTCTGTGGGGTACACAGATCCATTGCTGTTTTCCAAAATGTTTAAGCGAGTGACGGGTGTGTCTCCGAAAGGGTCGAGGAGCATGGAATCGGGAGAATAGCCTTCATTATGGTGGGAACGTTTGTGTGGGATAGAAAGTATACAGTGCGGCAGAGGGACTATTTGTATATAAACATTTTGATCGCTTCTTCCTCAAGCCCCATATAACCTCGAAAAATGCAAAAAAAGGCCACGAATCCGAAGATTCATAGCCTTGTGCTTTAAGGTGAAAAGACCGGGATATCAACATGATAAAAATTTAGGCAATCGGCGTTCCATTGGGTAATGTCTGTTCTGGCGTTAACAGAACAACGTCACCTTCTTCAGGTACACCGCCAAGCACCAGTACTTCGGATACAAAACCGGCAATTCGGCGCGGCGGAAAATTGACTACAGCAACAACCTGCTTGCCGATCATCATCTCGGGAGTATACCGTTTTGTAATTTGGGCGCTGGAACGTTTAAGGCCGAGTGGGCCGAAATCGATAGTCATTTTGATGGCAGGGATGCGAGCCTTTGCAAAAGGTTCGGCTTCCACCACTGTACCAACGCGGATGTCATGCTGTATAAACTCTTCAAAAGTAGCCATGTTGTAATGTCTCCTTTCAGCTATAGAGTCCATTATAAAATAGAAATACCGAAAAAATCCAGATTGCGCTAATCGCAACCTGGATTTTAGTCGTCTTACTTTATGAGCGTTGCCCACATTTTTTCTCTATTTGGATGTGAGCAAGGCATAGCCCCTAACGCCGCAAGCATCATGTTAAATTAAGCGCCACTCCATTTTTCGCCCGTCAGGTATTTCTCAGTCAGAATGGATAACATCTGAATACCAACTTCGTTATGTCCACCTTCGGGAATGATGATGTCTGCATACTTTTTGGAAGGCTCAATAAAAGCATCATGCATCGGTTTGACGGTTTCGAGATATTGTTTGTACACGGATTGAATCGTACGGCCACGTTCTTCCATATCCCGGAGTACTCTGCGCAGAATACGCACATCGGAATCGGTATCGACAAATACCTTGATATCCAGAAGAGCACGCAAATGTTCATCGATCAGGACATGCAGTCCTTCTACAATAACGATATGGTTCGGTGCCAGTTCAACCGTTTCATTGGCGGCACGGTTATCTATGGTGAAGTCATATACGGGAGCATATGCCGTGTGGCCTTGTTTTAAAAGGGTAAGGTGCTCAATTAACAGATCATTATCGAATGCAAACGGATGATCGTAATTGGTGAGTCGGCGTTGCTCAGGGGTGAGCTGCGACTGGTCTTTGTAATAGTTGTCCTGGGATATGAAAGTCACTTTGCCCGATCCAAGACGGTCGATGACGGAGCGAGCTACCGTCGTTTTACCGGAGCCGGTTCCTCCGGCGATACCAATAATGAGCATGGTTGTTCCATAAACCTCCCTAGATTAACAGCGTAGGCATGGATAAATGTTGAATGAATCAGGATGGATTCACAACTTCACCCCTATGTCTGTCAGTGAATACACAATTCTTTTATTGTACCATAGCGCATCACTTTTTTCATCTGAAGGAGTTGACCATATTCTGCCTGAAGGTGGCTGGATTTGAGGGAGATCTGTCCCTTAATGTTTCCGAAGGGAACGATCCGGAAGCGTCAATGGCTGGATTAGGCGCTGGGCTATCGTAACTTTTGCAAGTCTGTGAAAAATGAAATATCCAATGATGCTGCCCGCTGTATTGGCAATCAGATCGTTTATATCGGTAGTACGGCCATTACCGAGAGTAACTCGGATGATGAGCTGCAGCATTTCTATGGAAAAGCTGAAGCTCAATCCGATTCGCACAGCTTTCCCAACAGTGTCTGCCGAAGGCTTGACCAGAGGAAGCATGAAGCCAAGCGGCAGGAACAGCAAGATATTCAATGCGAAACTGGGGATATCCAATGTGAGAATGGGAATGAACTGAATCGTTTTGTACCATGGCGTTTGATTGGCATATATACCTATATTGACATCGATGGGAAAGAAGACAAAATGCATGACCGCCAAAATATAGACAGCAAATGCAATGATTAAGGTGTACTGCCTGATCGTGTACCTGATTTGGTTCACCCTGGTGTAGAACACCAGGGCAATCAGGAAGAGAATAAATAGTGGACCCAGTACTGTTATGGATGCAACCGTAAGTTGAATGGACATGGGGTAAGACTCCTTTATGAATGTATGGTTTACGGTTGATTAAGCTCGATTTTCATATCCATCCCCTTGATAAATTGCCGATCTGTGATCTCTTCCGTAAAATCATCTTCAATCTCAAACGGCTTCACGATCAAATATTTTGTATCTCCTGGGGTTGTGGCGTAGATTCGTTCGGATTTTAATCGATTGCCCTCGTACAAGCCCTCACCGTTTAATGCAGTCAATTGTCTGCCCTGATCATCATAAATCGCAAACCCTATATTCCGTAACTGATCTTGATCTTTGGCCGTGAGCGTACGTTGGCCATTAAGCGAGATCAACGTAGACACGCGTGTTGTAATCGGAGTAACCTGGGCTTCCGTAACGGATGCGGTTATCAGATCATTGGAGACGATAGCGTTGGGTTTAATATGCTGAATATCTTCAGTCGTTTTCGTAAAAGGAATGTTCAGCTTAAATTCATGATCAATGCCCTGCAAAGTGAACGTGACTTCGGCGTCAAACTGATCCGGCAGTCCGGCAGCGGCTTGGTTTGGGGGAATGACCTGCTCGAACAGCAACGTATCCGGCTGTGTTTGCCCTGCTGGACCGTAGAACAAACCGCTATCCTGCACTGTACCATTCACATTGAAAAAGACATTCTCAATTCCGTTGCTGAGTTTCACGATGTCTTTGCCGTTGTCATACTCGCCATTTTTCAGGTTGGGCGCGGTCACATGAACCACGAAGGCTGCACGAGTACCGTCGTATACGGTTTCCGACACTTCCAGCTTCACGTCGTTGAAGGACACATTGCTGTTTACAAGCTTCGTAAGACCTTTGTCTCCTGCCGTACGTAATCCCATATCGGCTTCAATGGAGCTGAAGAGACTGCCAACCAGCGGGATGCTGCGCAAAGAGTCAGCCATAACGGGAGACACAAATCCAGAGGCAAATAGGGTCACACCCAACACTCCGGCTGCGATGGTCGCTGCAGCTGTACGACGCAGACCTTGGCGAAGACGCGGATTACGTGAAAATGGTTCCGAACTTTTACCGGACGATTCTGGTAGGGATTCTAGGGTGGCATCGATTCGTTTGCGTACAGTTGTTGACATGACGGGGCGCTCCTTCGCTTGTGCTCTTAACTCCTGATCGATATTAAACGGGTTTGACATGTAGTTTTACCTCCCGAAAGTTTTTGAATTTGTGATACAGCTCCTGTCTTGCCCGGCTTAATCTCATTTTCACCGCGCTTTCGGAGATATCGAGTGCCTCAGCGACTTGCCGCAGGGAGAGATCCTCAAAATAATGCAGCACGATGACAACTCGCTTTTGTTCGTCAAGCCGGTCAACCGCTTCTCTCATATCCACCTCATCGAAGGGACTGGAGGGTTCCTGCTTTGCGGGAACCTCCGCATAGGACGTAGAGAGGGAACGGCGGGACAATAGGGTATTGCATTCATTAATCAGGATGCGGAACATCCACGTTTTAAAATATTGGGGTTCGCGAATCGTATGCAGCGATTTATAGGCTTTCAAAATCGTCTCCTGAATGGCATCAGCCACGTCTTCCTCTTTCCGAAGCATGGATTTTGCCGTATTGTACAGAGAGTTCTCAAGCTGCCGGATAAGCCTAATAAAGGCGTCGCGATCTCCCTGAATGGCTTGGTTTACGAGACCGGTCCATTCCATGAATACCAGCTCCTTTCTTAGGTAAGCGGGAAACCAGTTCCCTTTGGTTTTACATGAATTAGACTTTCACCCAGCGCATATGGTCACAATTATTTTTGGGGGAAGAGAAAAAGAGTTCTTTATCATGGACGAATTAGACCGTATTGCACCCTTCAGATGGGGTAGACAGGCGAGGAGTTGTTTCACAATGGAATCATCCATCTGTATCAATTTAGTCTCAACTTCATGAGTTTGGGTTGTAGGATCTAGGACCTTCGATATATGATGTCGAAAGATGCCAGTTAATACCTGGTATATATCACCAACTATAGGAGGTCTGCGTTATGAAAAGAACAGGGAAAATGATTTCTTCTACGGCGATTGCTGCCATCGCGGCTGTGTCCGTTGTTGCTTCTGCTTCTGCAGCAAGTGTATCTACGGTAACTCCGGTGGGGTCTTCTCTCTCAGCTATTGATCTGAGCAGCATGGATATCGAAACCGCTTTGATGATGGTTCAGCAAGAACGCACGAAATTGCTGGATAGTCAACTGCAGGCACAGATTCAAGAAGTTCAAAATCGCAATCAAGCGATTGCAGAGCTGAACGCACAATTGCAGGTAGCTACTCAGAATGGGGATACTACCCAAGCTCAAAAACTGAAAGGCCAAATCGATGCGTTGAGCAACTCACAACAAATGGATATGCTGCGTTTGCAGTCTATGAGCAACAAACGTAATGAAGCATTTGATGTAATGACTAACTTCATCAAGAAAATGCAGGATTCAAGATCGTCCATCATCGGAAACATGCGCTAGGAATGTAAAAAAGAGCGAAGGCGGAATCATTTCCGACACTTCGCTCTTTTTGTATTCTACGATTTACAAGGATGCGTATATTGCATCATCATGCTGAGTTAACCCGACCAATCGCGGCGCCGGGTGAACAGATCCTTCAGCTCATCCGTCGATAGCTCGGTAATCCAGTTTTCAGAGCTGGTGATAATATTGTCGCTGAGCTGCTGTTTGCTCTCCAGCATCTCGTCAATGCGTTCTTCGAGTGTGCCCAGCGAGATGAACTTGTGTACCTGAACATCCTTCGTCTGTCCCATCCGATAGGCACGGTCTGTAGCCTGATTTTCCACGGCAGGGTTCCACCAGCGGTCAAAGTGGAACACATGATTCGCTGCGGTCAGGTTCAAGCCCACGCCACCTGCCTTGATGGACAGAATAAAGACCGACGGCTGCTCTGCCGCAGGCAACGTCCGGGACTGGAACTCCTCAATCATGCGATCCCTGGCTGTCTTGGACGTACCCCCATGCAGATACAGTACAGGTTCCTGCAACTCCTGTCTCAATACCTGCTGCAGCATCTGTCCCATGCCGATGTATTGGGTGAAAATCAGGCATCGTTCGCCCTCGTCTCGCAGTTCGCGGACCAGTTCCATCAATCGTTCCAGCTTCGCGGATCGGCTGATCAACATGGCCATGTCCTGAGGACTGTACATGTCATACGCTGTGGCTGAGCCTTCCGGGGAGATCGTTTCCGGCAAGGCTTCTTTGGTCAGCAGCAGGGGATGATCACACAACTGCTTGAGCTGGGTTAAGGCAGAGAGAATCGCACCCTTTCGCTTGATGCCTTCCAGCTCTTTCATTTTGTCCATCAGTTCCTGAACAGACTGGTCATACAGGGCACTTTGTTCACCCGTAAGGTGAATATACGTTTTCATCTCGTTTTTGTCCGGCAGATCGAGTTGAATATTCGGGTCTTTTTTCTTGCGGCGCAGCATGAAGGGCTTCACTAACTGCTGCAAATCCTGCATGCGCTGCTCGTCCTTATCCTTCTCGATCGCGCTGATAAAGCGAGTCTGGAATGCCCGTGCGCTGCCCAGATAACCTGGATTAATAAAATCATATATGGACCACAGCTCGGACAGCCGATTTTCAATCGGCGTACCCGTCAGTGCAATCCGGTGTTTTGCAGGGAAGCTGCGTACCGCCATAGATTGCTTCGTCTGAGCATTTTTAATATTCTGCGCTTCATCCAGACAGATCGATGCCCACGTATAGGACTGCAGCATCTCTTGATCCAGAGTGGCTGTCGCATACGAGGTAATGATGATATCCACCTGTTCCGTCTGTTCCCGGAACTCTTCTCCGCTAAGTCTTCGTGCTCCGTAATGCAAACTGACGTTAATTGAAGGCGCGAATCGGCTGATTTCCTTTTGCCAGTTCCCCAATACGGAAGTGGGGCAGACGAGAAGGGCAGGAGCCTGCCCAGGCAATCGCTGCTCATGCTCTTTGAGATGCAGTAAATACGTAATGAACTGTATCGTTTTTCCGAGACCCATGTCATCCGCAAGACAAGCCCCGAGGCCGAATCTTCGCAGGAATCCCAGCCAAGCGAAACCTTCCTTTTGATAGGAACGAAGCTCGGCATGCAGTCCTGCCGGAACGGGCAGCGAAGGAGCGCCGCCTTGCCCGCCACCAAGCTGCGCGATCACCCGGTTCAGGTGTTCGTTCAGCTCCACCTCAAGTCGAATATTCTCGTTAGATTGTGGCTGTTCTTCTTCCTCTGCCTGTCCTTCCTTGCGTTTCTGGTTCCGATATTCACGCTGCTCATTATGCAGCAGATGCAGGTGCAAAATATCCTGAAACGATAACCCTTGTTCCTGATCCACACCGCCCATGGCTCGGCGAATCTGCTCAAGCAAGGCCGGGTCGAGGGGAACCCATTCCCCGCGGAAGCGGACCAGCCGTTCATTACGTGCGACGAGATCAGCGAATTCTTCCTCGCTGAGATCCGTATCACCGATTGCAATACGCCAGTCAAAATGAATGATCGAGTCCAATCCGAAGAACGATTGTCCACGTTCACTGCCTTCCTCCGGTTTTACTTTGGCGCGCAGCTTGGGTTTCTTCTTTCGCGCAGCTTCCCACCAACCGGGAAGCAGCACTTGCCAGCCAGCTTCGAGCAGTCGTCCGCTGTCTTGTGTCAGGAACAGCCAAGCATCCTGATCTTCCAATGGATCACTCAGCACATCCCGACTGCCGCTAATGGCACGGCGAATTCGGGGCAGATGCGCTCGCAATTGCTCCAGCCAGCCAGCTGAACGATCAAGGATGAACGGCGTCCATACGTCCGGCCATTCACCTTCCAGCCTTCCGCGTGAATCCAGCCGCACGGGAACGAGTACGGCTGCATCCAGTTTGTTCTGTAATACCAGCCGCAGCCGCCAAGCGGGTTCATCATCTTCCGGTTCCAGCAATTGCAGGAGGGGACGGAATGGTGCTGCGTCTGCTTTCCAGCCGATGGACACGAGCCAGGATTGGGCATCCATGCCGGCCGTTTGCGGAGCTGTTCCGCTTTGTGGAAACAACTGCGGGAACTCGCGCCGCAGATCGGTGGCCGCTTCCTCCGTGCTGTACCATCGCTGGAACACGGAAGCCGAATAGGCAGCACTCAGCCCTTCGGCGTAGCTCTCATCCGTTTGTTCCAGGGCTTTGCCAAGAGCGGTTCGATCCTGCTTTTTCAAGCTGTCCGGGTCCCAGATCCATTGCAGTTGTCCGGTACGAAATGCGGTAAAGCTGGGTATATATTTACGATTTTCAATCGATGCTGCAAGTACCGGGGCCAGTCGGATTAAATACTCTGCCTGCTCGTCCCACTTCCATTCGATGTGCAGAAGGGTGTTCATTTCGGAGAAAAATGGAATTACTTCTTCCGCAGGCAGAACAACCAGTTCAATCTCTTCAATCTGTCTCGTTTCCAGTTCTGTACCATAGAAAGAGGGGGCATGCCAAGCAAATAATCGCTGCTTAAGCGATTGTCCCGATACAAAGTGATGGGTGTTCAGCGCTCCATAGAACAAGGCATCGCCGTATCCCGTCAAGGCAACATGGACCTCAATCGTTTCGGTGTAAGGGTGCATTAGGCTCATGAGATCAACTTACCTTTCCGAAGCTCTTCCTGCAGGGCGCGCAGTCGGCTGTTACGAACGGCCAATGTGGTGATAAACTGCTCCCAATGCTCTTCTTGCTTCAATTTTTTATAAATTTTAGACAGTCGCTTCAGCAGTTTTACGGCAGCTTTGTATCCATCTCTGTTTTTGTGTCCGATATAACGATCGACTGCTTGATGGTAAAAAGGCAGCAGCAATTCAGGTGCATCCTTTTCAATCGGCTGCAGCACAGCTACACGGAATTCAAGCGGCTCTGTCTCCGTGCTCAATTGAAAATCAATCCATCGCCGCCATTGTCCCCGGGCATGCATCGCTTCTTCATAAGCCGGACGGGAATGGGGCAGCATGCTGACCAGGGTGTCCCACATGCGATGCTCTACATCAGGCAGATGATGAATGGCTGTGTCCCACAACTGCATGTAATCATTTAGAGGGGAGTTCCGTCGGTTCGCAAGCAGAGGTCCGAGCTGCACTAACCATTCCCCCAGCCGTTTCCAGTCCGAAGAATCAGCAAGTACGTGAAGAAAATGCAGCAGATGCTCCGGCGGGATGCCATATGCCGAGCTTCCGCTGACTAATCGGTGCCAGGCCTGCTCATCTTGTCTCAAATGGAAATATATCCAGCTCTGTGCCAATACCAAGGGCAAGGGAATTGTGGCGGATTTCGTTGGTGAACCGACGATCCCCTTATCGGTCAGATTCGCTACGCTCAACACGCTTTCACCCGGTTTGGCGGGTTTGGAAGCAGCGGTCGGGCCAGTCTCCATTTCCTGCAGATGCTCCAGCTCTGATTCCAGCATTTTCCGGTTATCCTGAAGATGAGGCATGATCCAGTTTAACCAAAGCTGTCGATAAATCGGAGTGAAGAACATCATGCTGGATGTCTCGGATATCATCTGCGTACGCAGGTAAGCGGAGGTTTCCTCAAGCCGCTTCCAATGCTGTTCAAGCTTTGTGCCCTTCAGACCGGAGAGATCCAATGAATGGCTAAGGACTTGTTCCAACCCTTTCTGGAGCGCATCCACGGCAAGTTGGGCAGGATAGCTCAGATACACAGGGGTATGTGTGATTGAATTGCGGCCAGGTACACAGAAGCGAAGCAGGTACAACTGAACATGCAGCTCAAATAACTGATCCATGCCAGTTGACAGCTTAGGTTTAATGGAATAGAGCTCGTCCGCTGCGGCCTGCACATACGATGTACTTGGCGTGCCTGTACCCAGTCGTTTCAGGCATGCCCGAAACAGCTCATGCCATTCCATGATCTCAAGTTCGGCAATTTCCGTTGCCCGTTCCTTGATCTGGCTATACTGGTTATCAGGGAGGGTAAGATCCTCTTCGTGTGCTGCATAATCCGAACGTCCTGAAGTTGCTATAGCAGCGGGTTTTGGAGCCTGTTTCAGTGCCGTACTGGAGTGAGCATTAACGATGCCGTGTACGGGTCGCCCCAGTTGCTCGGCATAACCCATTAGAACGGCTATCATATGTTTGCAATGAGAACCTACCGGACAGGTGCAGTGACTGGTAGTTAACGACTGCAAGTTCAAGGTTACCTCATACTCATCTGAACCTTGTACTTTAGCCAAAATTCCGTTTTGTGCAGTGTAGGTTAATGGTCCAACGCGTTTCTGTTTATAATATTGGAATCCGCGCATGATCGTCAGGTTGTTGAAATGTTCTGCGACCTGCCTGATCAGCTGCTGCCACTGTGCATCATCCATGTTCATGTCATTAGGTATGTTCATCATTCCATCTCCTGGGGAAATCATAGGTTCAGTAATCACCACGTCTTGACGTAATGGTGTACATTTTATATATCCATCATATCAGTTATCGTGTGCTTCGTGCATCGGTTCTGAGAACTTGGAGGAGACTTTTTAGAGGTGAAATCGAAGAGTAGTAATCCCCGTTTTTTTGCCATAAAACATGCATAATAGGCTCGTCTTGTGTATGCTTAGCGTATGTATTCCTTACAGGAACGATGCAGGCCGGGCTTCGGCTTAATTTCAAACAACAGGAGAGAGCATATGAAAATACTTACGTTAAATACCCACGCCTGGGCAGAAGAAGACCAACTGAACAAGATCAGCCAGCTGGCTGATTTTATCAATACACATCAATTTGATGTGATCTCCATGCAGGAGGTCAACCAATCCATGCAAGAAACAGCGCTGTCAGCGGAGGAACTGGAATATTACGTTGCTACCGAATCGGATGCTGTGATCAAAAAAGACAACTACGCCTACGTTCTGCTCAAGCAACTAATCGACACGTATTACTGGACATGGGTTCCGACTCATATTGGTTTCGGCAAATACGATGAAGGGCTGGCGATCCTGAGCCGGACGCCGATCACACAAGCTTTTGGGGAATATGTATCCCACATGCGTGATTACGACAACTATCGAACCCGCAAAATTGTAGGTATACAGACCGCCGTCCAAGGTGAAGCAACCTGGTTTGTGAATGGACACTATAACTGGTGGGACGATGAACAGGAGCCTTTCAAAGGTCAATGGGAACTGACCGAGAGCAAGCTTGCTCCATATATGGAACAACCGCTGTATATTATGGGGGATTTCAATAATGTCGCAGAAATACGTGGGGAAGGCTATGATTATATGATGGGCAAGGGCTGGAATGATCTCTACACAACGGCTCTGCAAAAGGATGAAGGTGCAACCGTGGTCAAAGCCATTGCTGGTTGGGCAGATAACAAACGCGATTTGCGTATTGATTATATTTTCTCGAATCGCCCGGTGCAGGCAAAGTCCTCGATGGTTGTTCTCAACGGAAAGAATGGCCCTGTGGTCTCTGACCACTACGGCGTAGCTGTGGAAATTTAACACCGGGATACTCTTGTACACCATTTTTTATTTAAATTGAACGAAAGCCTCCGCTCACTACCTTATAAGGAAAGTGTAGTCGGAGGTTTTTTGGATTTCAGCCTATTATTAAATATTCCGGTATCCTTATCCCGTTAAAACGGGGGGCTAATCTCTGAGTCAGAGGCGATACCAAGCTCGAGAAAGAAAGCGAAGGTGTCTATTCTTGTATTTTTGTAAGCGTAATCAAAAATCTGTAGCCACCACGAGGCAGTTCAGTTATACTTGGTTTATTATTTAGCTGTTCCATAGATGAACCAAGAATCATAAACGTTCAACCAAAAAGGGATTTTCTCACTCAGGTTAAGCGCTATACCTATTAATTCCACCGGGAGAGGAATGTGGGCATTCAATGACAACATATTTCAGTGAACCGCAGAGCATGTATTATCGATTCGGAGAAGACCAGGATCAGGTATTGAAGGTACTGGCTGAGAGATATATTGGGGCCAATGCGCAGGCTGATTTTGTATATCGGGTCTTTCAGAAGTCGGGCATTCTGCAGAATGAAAAAGGTCTGTATGATCTGAATTTAAGTGAACGCTTTCCTGATGCTCGTAAAGGCCAAGTTTCATACGCCGCAGCACTGGTCTGGGGGGATGAAGATCGGAATCTGGATGTGTTGGTCCACTGTTATGGACCTGTTCGTTTCTATTTTAATGAGCAATTGGTATACCGCTCTACAGTCATGGATGAGATCAACCCGAACGCGACCGTGAAGCTGGGAATTGATATTAAACCGGGCTGGAATACGTTGTTGTTGGAGATGAAATACACACCTGCGGGCTTTGGATGCCAGTTTGGCTCGGATGAAGGGAAAGTGCGCATTCTGAATGTGCTCGCCCCTTTCGAGGAGAGACAAGGACAGGCAGGATGGGTGTATTCCAAGCCGTTAAGTTCGGAAGAATTGCTCACTTCTAGCGCAAACAATCTATCCGGCAGACTGGAGAACAGTCACGCCGAATGGAACCTGCTTGGCAAAGAAGAGAATCACAGACTGGAGTGGCTGCCTGATCCCCAATGGTCAGAGGAAGAGCAGAAGCAACCAACACTGGAGAGAATATACGGACATCTTCCTGGGCAGCGAGCCTACGCATGGACACGATTGAACAATAGTGATTCAAGCGACTCCCACATCCGTTTGTCTGGTCAATCCTCCGGGCCACTGGATATATGGCTGAACGGCGAACTGGCGGTACAGTTGAAGAAAGCGGGTCCATTTGAGGCGGATATACCGGCAGCTTTTGGACGGAGCGACCTTTTGGTACGCAGTGAATGTGGAGATACGGCGGGGACATGGGCGTTTGTTTTAAATGCATCGGTGAATGAAAAACAACTGAAGCTGGAGCTTCCCCGACGTGTGCACGGAGCTTCTGGGGAGTCGTGGTTATATCTCGGACCTTTTGCATCTGAGGATATCGAACCTGATTTGCAGGATCTGATTCGTACAGATCGGGTGTATAAAGGCAGTTTAACGCAGGATCACTCCGATGAAATGGGGATCCACCAGACTCAGAACGGACGCATGTATTGGCGACTGGACAGACCAAATGCGTGGATACGCCCCTATTATGAAAATGCAATGCTTAGTAACAAATGGACAGTAGGCAGTGTGACCAATTATGGTCGCTGGGACTATCCATTGGGTGTCACCGTGTATGGTCTGTTACAGACCGGACGTTATTTGCAGAGACCGGACATAACCCGCTATGCAGCAGAACATGTGCAGGCGTGTACCCGTATGTATGAATACTCGTTATGGGATCGGGAGCAGTATGGTTTCCCGGCGGTTAACCAGCAGCTGGTTATGCTTAAAATGTTGGACAATTGTGGTTCTTTTGGTTCCGCGATGCTGGAAGCCTACTCCGAGTGCCAGGAGTCAACGTTCTTGCCAATCGCAGACCGGATTGCAGATTTTATGCTCTCTCGCTTGGAACGACAGGAAGACGGTGCGTTTTACCGCGAGTGTATTGGTGATTTTGCCGAGAATACGATGTGGGCAGACGATCTCTATATGAGCACACCGTTTCTCGTGCGTTATGCCCGTTTGACAGGGAATGTATCAGCACTGGATGAAGCCGCCAGACAATTTTTATTGTACAGGAAATATCTGTTCATGCCTGAATTCAAGATCATGTCCCACGTATACGATTTCAAATATGGACAGGCGACACAGATTCCGTGGGGACGGGGTAACGGATGGACGCTCTTTTCGTTGTCTGAGGTATTGGAAGCTTTGCCAGCAGAGCACCCGGAGCGCCCGGCATTAATTTCCTTCTTTAATGAATTATGTGAAGGATATGAAGCTCTGCAAGGGGAGGGTGGATTGTGGCATCAGGTATTAAATGATTCGAAAACATATCAGGAGGCCTCCTGTACAGCGATGTTTGCCTATGGTTTTGCACGGGGAGTTCGTTTTGGCTGGTTGAATCAACCGGAAATTTACATGGAAGCGGCAGAGAAGGCATGGAACGGATTAACCTGTAAAGCCATTGACCGTCAGGGGAATGTACACGGGGTCTGCAGCGGGTCGAGATATGCATTTACAGCTGAATATTACAACAAGGACCTGCTTACCGTGACGAATGACAATCATGGTATTGGCATTATGATGCTGGCAGGAACCGAAGTAGCGAAGATGAAGAAACATCTGGCTCAGCATAAGGGTTCATCAGCTGCTGTGACGCAATCCTGAAATTTCAGTAACTGATCTCTGTTCGTGCGCCTAATCTAGAGGTTTACTGCGAGCGAAGCACGTCTCGTTGAATAAGGATTGATGAATACATGCATAACCACCGGGAGCATCATTCCTGGTGGTTATTTAATCACTATGAATAATGTAATCAATATGCTGATTGAAGGACGTTCTTTGGATTTATGCAAAATGCTCAATTAAATGGAGAACTGTCCCAACCCCTTACTTTTTTGACAGGAAAGCTTACTTTTGTTTATGTCATGAGCAGCCATGGGCCGTTACAATAGTTTTGTAAGCGATTCCATATAAGCAAAAGGGGAGGAAATTCATTCATGTTGAATACCAAAAAGTGGGTAACCCTGTTATGCCTGTCCCTATTCATGTTCGCTACAGCCTGTTCCGGAGGAACTTCAGAACCTTCAGCTTCATCTAATGAGGGAGCCAAAAGCGACTCTTCCGGCAATATTGAACTTCGCATGACCTGGTGGGGATCACAGACGCGCCATGATCTTACGACCAAAGTGATCAAGCTATTTGAAGAGAAATATCCCGGTATTACCATCAAACCGGAATATTCCGGTTGGGATGGCTACTTTGACAAACTGACTACACAGGTAGCTGGTTCTAACGCGCCGGATATCATACAGATGGATTATGCTTTTCTAACCGATTTTGCCCGTCGTGGTGCGCTTCTTGGCCTGACCCCATATGCTGAAAGCAAAGAGCTGCGTACAGACGATCATGACAAGAGTATGCTCAAGGCCGGATCGATTGACGATAAATTATATGCCATTACATTGGGCGTAAATGCACCCGGGGTCATTTATGACGCGACCGTATTCAAGGAGCTTGGCATTGAGGAGCCAAAGGAAAGCTGGACTTGGGAAGATTTCAGCCGTATCGCTGCCAAGATAGCAGCTGAAAAGGGTGAGGGATTCTACGGTTCGGCGGATGTTTCGGGAACCACCAACATGTTTGAGGTGTTTATTCGGCAAACAGGCAAGGGCTTATTTGATGGCGGCACGATGACTGCAACCAGCGAGGAGCTCCAGCAATGGTTTGACATGTGGGGTGCGCTGCGTGAGAACGGGGGTGCTACCTCTGCAGAAGTGACAGCATCCACTACAAATGCACTGGAAACACGCCCAATTTCGCTGGGTACAGCTGCTATGGATTTTGCCTGGTCTAACCAATTGCTGACGTTCCAGCAGGTGAACAAAAACCAGGATCACAAGCTTGGGATACAAGTACTTCCGCACGGTGTGGGTGAAAAGCAAATCGGAGAATATCTGAAAGCAGGCCAGTTCCTGTCCGGTTATGCCAAAACAAAACATCCGAAGGAAGTGGCGATGTTTATCGACTTCATGGTGAATGATCCGGAAGCGACTGCCATTCTCGGTTCGGAGCGCGGAGTACCCGTTAATGCCAGCATTCGTGAGAAGATGCAGCCTACGCTGCCGGAAGCGGAACAGGCCATCTTCCAATTTATCGATGTAGTATCGAAAAACTCCAGTGAAATTGATCCGCCATACCCGCAAGGATTTTCCGAAGTGGATACCAGCTTCAAAAGTGCAAGCGAGCAGATTGCTTTTGGTCAAGCCAGCACACCGGATGTGATTGCCCAATTTATTGAAGGGGCCAAGGCGACACTTGCATCAAGTCAATAACATTTGGCTGGCTGGTTCCATTTCTAATTCCGCGGGGAGGTTGCGAAGATGAGTACAACACAGGTCAGTCAAGCCCGAACCGAGCATGTAATAGCCCGGCGGGTGAAACGGAGATATGCCCATAATGGAGCCGCACTTCTGTTTCTGGCCCCATGGTTGGTTGGTTTATTGTTGCTGACACTTGGCCCGATGCTCGTTTCCTTATACATTTCGTTCACTGACTACAGTATCCTGGCCGCCCCTTCCTGGGTCGGTCTGGATAACTACACCACGATGTTTACATCGGATAAACTGTTCACCCAATCGCTAAAGGTCACATTTACGTATGTCGCCGTATCCGTGCCGATCAAGCTGATCTTTGCCCTGCTGGTGGCGATGCTGTTGAACAAGGGCATTCGCGGGCTTGGCATTTACCGTACGGTGTATTATATTCCAACCCTGCTTGGGGGAAGCGTGGCCATTGCGATGCTGTGGCGCAAAATGCTTGGCGGTGACGGCCTGCTCAACGGTGTACTCGCCATGATCGGCATTAAGGCACCCGACTGGGTTGCCAACCCGAAGTATGCCCTGTATTCAATCGTGCTGCTGTCCGTATGGCAGTTCGGGTCGTCGATGATTATTTTCCTGGCAGGCTTGAAACAGATTCCACCCGAATATGACGAAGCCTCAGCGGTAGATGGTGCAGGTCCCTTCCGACGTTTCTTCAACATTACGCTGCCAATTCTGTCGCCCGTTATTTTTTTCAATTTGGTCATGCAGTTGATTACCTCCTTCCAGTCATTTACTCAGGCTTTCGTTATCAGCAACGGTAGCGGGGGGCCAGTCAATTCAACATTAATGTACTCTCTGTACCTATACAAAAAAGGCTTCTCGTTCTTCCAGATGGGTTATGCATCCGCGATGGCCTGGGTGTTGGTCATTCTGATCGGTGTCTTTACATTGCTGGTATTCCGCAGCAGCAAGCTGTGGGTGCACTATGAGGATGGTGGAAAATCATGATTGGACAACGAAACTCTGCTGCATGGGTGATTGCCAAACATGTACTGATCTCAGGCATTGCCTTTGTCATGCTGTATCCGGTGCTCTGGATGCTGGGCAGTTCATTCAAACCGGGACATATGATTTTCACCGAGACCTGGTTCTGGCCGAAGGAATGGAATTGGCAAAATTTCATCAATGGCTGGACGGGCATTCAGGGCAATCCCTTCTCCCGTTTTCTGACCAACTCGGTCGTCTTGTCGCTGGGTGCTGTGCTGGGCAATGTCATTTCCTGCTCCATGGCGGCATATGCCTTTGCGCGATTGAATTTTCGTTTCAAAGCGATTTGCTTTGGCCTCATGCTCATGACGATCATGTTACCGCATCATGTAACGCTGATTCCTCAATATATTCTGTTTAACCATCTGGAATGGGTAAATACGTATCTGCCGCTGGTGGTGCCGAAATGGCTGGCTACGGATGCCTTCTTCATTTTCCTGATGGTCCAGTTCTTCCGGGGGTTGCCCAAAGAGCTGGATGAAGCGGCTACGATTGATGGATGCGGACCTGTACGGATTTATACCAAAATCATCATTCCGCTGGCCTTCCCTGCACTGGTGACCACAATGATATTCACCTTTTTATGGACATGGGACGATTTCTTCAGCCAGTTGATCTATCTAAGTGATGTCAGCAAATACACGGTGCCGCTGGGCTTGCGCCTGTTCCTCGATTCCAGTTCTCAATCGGATTGGGGTCCGATGTTTGCAATGTCAGTGCTGTCGCTGGTACCTTGTTTTATCGTGTTTATCGTGTGTCAAAAGTACTTCGTGGAAGGAATCGCGACCTCCGGGCTCAAAGGGTAATTCCAAGACGAAACGAGTTGACTTCGCATGCGGAAACGAAGATTGTCATTATTACTAAATCAAAAGCTGCAACAAAGCAAGCTCTCCACGCTGATGGTGACTTGCTTTATTGCATTTAACCTGATACTTGTCTCGGTTATTGTCTGGCTGGCATACCAGTCGTTCTCTGCTGTTACGTTTACCGAGATCAGCAATGCGCGGCTGGCTCTCCTGAATGAGAGTACACGCCGCGGATTTGATTTTATTACAGGTGTGACAGGCACGGCCTACTCTCTGGCAAGTAATCGTGAGCTGTCGAATCTGCTGGAGACAAAGGGAACGGGTAGGCTGACACAGATCCACCAACGGAGGGAGTTATCCAAAATACTGGATCATACGCTGGTGGTCAGTGAAGGTATTACCTCGGTAGAGCTGTATACGGATGCCTTCAACGGTGTCACCGTTACAATGGCTGATCGCATCTATCCAGTGGATACGATTGCCGGTGATTCATGGTTTGCTGCACTGGAGCAGGCGGATGCGGCCTGGGTGCCGCTACGGGAAAATGAGTCGGGTCAATCACTGATCGGATACGCGCAGCGAATCTTTGACAGCCGGGGTGGCACGGTAGCGTACGTGCTCATAAGGCTGAGTCGCGCGGACATTGTACGAAGATTTGCGGATATGCCCATGGTTCTGGATGGACAGGTGCTGTTGGTGGATACCGCAGGCAACGTCGTCATGCAGATGGGTGAGGACAATTTAGAGGGAACGTCGGGTAAGGAGTTGATCTCAACCAAGGGGACCTCTAAATTTTTTTCTACTATTAATGTCTCTGCTAATGCTCTCGAAACCAGGGAAAGTGAACCTGTTGTAGATAGCGCATGGATTCAGGAGCACGCCGAGCACGGGCAGGACGGATTTGAAGTAGTATCCGGCAAAGCCCGAGGAGCGCAGCTTGTTCTGTATTCAAGGCCAGCCATGCTTCAGTGGCGTCTGGTGCAGACCATCCCTGTGCATACATTATTATCTCCAGTGAGGCAGGCGGGCTGGCAGGTCCTTGGGATAGCCGTACTGGGATTATTATGCTCGGTTGTACTCGCGTATCTGTTCGTGCGACGGATTGTTCGCCCTTTGCGTCAGCTCATCAAACGAATGAGGCAGCTGGAGAAAGGGGATTTCGACACCCGTGTTCAGTTATCATTCACCGAGGAATATGCCCATTTGGCTTATGGGTTCAACCATATGGCTTCGCAGCTGACAGAGTTGATGAATCGGGTCAAGGAAGAGAGCCGGGCGAAGCGTGAAGCTCAGACTGATTTGCTGGAGGCGCAAATCAAACCGCATTTTTTGTACAATACACTCGACATGATTCACTGGCGTGCCCTGGATTATGAAGCTAAGGACATCAGCCGGATGATTGTACAGCTCAGCAAACTGCTGCGTATTGGATTGAGCGGCGGCAGGCAGTTTATTCGAGTGCGGGATGAACTGGAGCATGCCCGTTGTTACGTCAACATTCAATCCGAGCGGTTGCCCTTTTCCATCGATTATCAGGAAAAGATTGATCCACGTGTCCGCGGCTGTTATATTCCCAAGATCATTTTGCAGCCTTTTATCGAGAATGCGGTCATGCATGGGTACCCAAAGGCAGGGAAACTGTGCATACAGGTTGATATGGGTGAGCCGGAGAGCAGTCATACGTCAGGAGTAAATGATTTTTCAACTTTCCTTCTCACCGAATCATCCATGGTGTCATCCGAATTAGGCAGCCAATCCATCGGTTATCGTCCATCCGTAAAGTCTGCTTACGCACCAAAAATCATTATTCGTATTAGAGACAACGGACAGGGCTTGCCTGGAGGCTGGAAGCTGGAGGAGACGTCGGGCATCGGTATACGGAATGTACATCAGCGTATTCGGCTGTATTGTGGCACTGGATATGGCGTAGTTCTATGCGCAGGCGAATTGGGCGGGGTGGAAGTGACCATTACGCTGCCGCGCATTGAGACGGAAGATCAATTAACTCTGTGGCTGGGCGGTGAAAATGAATGAAAACCATTATGCTCGTAGACGATGATCCACATATTGTAAAAGCATTGACCGAACATATTGATTGGCCATCCCTTGGCCTCAACATTGCAGGAACGGCTGCCAATGGCGCGGATGCATTGGAGCTATTTCATCGGCTGCGTCCGGATCTTGTCATGACGGACGTCTATTTGCCGGGAATGACAGGACTTGAGCTCACGCAGACGCTGCGGCGGGATCATCCCCATCTGCCGATTATCATTCTTAGCGGATATGACGAATTCGAGAATGCCAGGGCGGCCATGCGCTGGGGCGTGAATCATTTTTTGCTGAAGCCTGCAGAGGTGGAGGAGATTGAGTCTGTTCTGCGTGAAGTATTACTGGAACAGGATGTGCGAGAGCGGCATGAGCGGCTGGAGCAGACGTACAAACAAGAAATTGGACGGGTGGTTCCCTATCTGCGCAAACTGTTTCTCCATGAGCTGTTGACTACGCGCTATCAGGCAGAGGAATTACCTGCACAACGTATGGAATATGTGGGGATTCGCATCCCTGCTCAGGTACGCGCTATCAGTTTGCAGCTTAATCGCCCCGGCTTTCTGACACGAATGAGGGAGCGGGACTGGCAGCTGTTAAGATATGGCGCAGCGGATATTATCCAGGAGACTGTCAAGGAACAGCAAGCTGTACAAATGTTCAAGGGTCAGGTGGAGATTGTAGATTATTCGGATCAGGTATTTGTGCTGCTTCTATTGGACGTGGACCGCCTAGAACAGATGGAGTCCCTACTTGACCGGATGATGGATCAGATTTTTACGTATCTCAAGATCGAAATGAATGCAGGCATCGGAACGTCCAAAGGTCACTTGTGTGAGGTAATGGACTCCTACCTGGAGAGCAGGGAGGCGCTGGAAAAAGCGGAATTCCAGGGCGGAAGCCGCGTATATCGGTATGATGCATCAGATGCGTCAACGACGAGTGTGACCGATTATTCGCTATTGCTGCGACAATGGAATGAGTCATGGGCAGAGATGAGGACTGATCTGGCTGAGGAAATATGGGTACATCTGCTCAATCTGTTGGACGAAGGGAGTGCTGTTAGTATTCAGGATGTACAAGTTGTGGCCGTGAGCCTGTTCGACACGATGATTCACAGCTGGAACCGGCATTATCCCATGCTGGCACCGCCGCTCGCGATGAGTACCTTTTTGCGGGAGATTCAATCGAAATATGCGTTGCAGGATCTGGTATGCTGGATGGACAGTATTATTCGAAACTGGATGGATCAGACACGTAAAGAAATGGGCGAGAAGAAAAGCAATAAACTGGTGGAGCAGGTAAAACAGTACGTTGAAATGCATTATGCTGAAGAGATCAGTTTTGAATCGATCGCGAAGGGGCTATTTGTACATCCCAAATATTTGAGTCAGCTGTTCAAGAGAGTAACCGGAGAGAATTTTGTGAGTTATGTGAATGGGTATCGAATTCAACGGGCGATGGAACTGTTACAGTCAGGACATTACATGGTCTACGAGGTTAGTGAGATGACCGGGTTCCGTAACGCGACTTATTTCAGTCAGGTGTTCAAGATGCATACAGGCAAGAGTCCTTCTGAAGTAGGATAGAGCAATAAATAGGTTGGTTTAAAAATAAAGTGATTGGACGGATTACAAATTATGATTATTGATCAACAGGAATTTAACGTAAACGGATTGACCTTTTCGATTAGGTCTGCGGATGAAAAGGATGCCGGGGAAATATCCTCACTTCGTGTGCAGATGGATGGAGAAACCGAGAATATGGATCGCGAACAAGGTGAAGGGTTTATCGATTCGGCAGGATTTGAAGAGATCATTCGGTTGGACACGGAGAAGCAGAGAAACCTATTTCTCGTTGCCATCGTTAAGGAACAAATCGTCGGGTTTTCCAGATGTGAAGGAGTAGATTTAAAACGATTTTCTCATAAGGTGGAATTTGGCGTCTGTATAGCAAGAGAGTTCTGGGGTTATGGCATGGGTAAGAAGCTGCTGGAGACCTCAATGAATTGGGCAGATACAAATGGAATTAAGAAGATGACTTTGAACGTGTTGGGAACGAATGAGAAAGCGATGGAACTTTACAAAAGGATGGGCTTCGAGATCGAAGGGATGCTAAAACGGGATCGGCGGCACGCGAACGGCCAGTATTACGATACTGTTGTGATGGGAAGGTTCAGGGGCTGATGGGAAGGTTCAGGGGCTGAGGGGAAGAAAGGGTATGCGGGGCTGTTTCTGTTTCTAGCCATATTTGCAGCATCTTATTGTTTCTATAACTATACTATTATATGAAAGAACAGATACTAGTAACTACTCATCATTTATATAGAGATTTATTACCTAGTAGATATAGATTTTTTAAAATCTGATTTCATATTAGGCTATAGAGGCTACTGATAAGTGTAAAACAAAAGTGATTATCCCTTGAGCTGCTAGATAGTTTAAAAAGAATAGCCACTCAGTTTACTATAAAGTCTACTATAAACAGTACTACCTACCAATCTCTTAAAGTTACTGATGCTTAACATTAGTCATATCTATTGAATGCAGCAGATTCAATCTGATCTGATTTACGAGACAGTCATTGTATGGATATGAAGTAAACATATCCGCATTGATTGATTATAATACGACGGGAATATATTAATATAAATTAAGGGTTGTAGTTTATTTTTCTGTATGGTATATTCTAATTCCGGCCAAGAAAACATGAGAAATACGGTGCGGCAAGCGAATGAATAAGCTTCGAAAGAAACTCAAAAAATGCTTGCTAAGTTGGTTCGGATGTGATAAGATATAAAAGTTGCCGAAGAGAACATT
>NZ_BCNM01000019.1 GCF_001514495.1 Paenibacillus pabuli NBRC 13638 | reverse complement strand
GGCGCTGGGCGCTGCCGCAGCGCCGCTGCAAGCGGAAGCCGCCGCGTTGCAGCAGGCGGCTGTAGGCGCGCAGCAGCGCCGCATGGAAGCGGCTGCCGCGCAGGAGGCCGGCCAAGCCGGGCTCGCACAGGCCGAGCGCAGGCTGGCCGAGAGTGAAACCGCCGCAGCCGCATTGCACGGCCGCTGGGCCGCGGAACTGCCAGGCATCGCTCAGGAGGAGGCTATGGCCCTCCACCAGGCGATGCAGGAGCGCGACGCGCGCGCAGAAGACATCAAGGAACGATTGAACAAAAGTGTAACGTTCCTTGAAGAAAAGGAGCTGCTGGTCCAATCTCTCCAGCATCAGCTGGTTGAATTGGACAAACAGCTGATTCAGTGGCAGACGGAATGGCAAGGCAACAACAAACTGCTTGCCGAGAAGGAAGAACGTCTCCGCCAATGGGTTGGTGAGCAGCGGGTTGAGGATTTGATTGCTGCTGCCCAGATTCGACTGAATGAATTGCGAAGAGCTGCCGCTGATTCGGCGCAGCGCTTCAAGGAAGCCGATGCGTTGAAACAGGAATCAGCCAAAAGGGACGTCATGGCCCAACAGGCAGCAGCTTCGGCAGCAGAGCATTCGCAGCAGGCACAGGAACGCTGGAAGCAATTGCTGGAACAATCCCCGTTTGCTACGGAGCATGAGGTGGTGGAAGCATCGATTCCTGCCCAGGAAGCCGAGCGACTGGCAGCAGAAATTCAACAGCATCGGGAACGTGATCGTGAGCTTGCATCCCAACTTCGTGAACTGGAACAAAAACTGGGCGGAGCAGTCGTATCCGAGGAACAGTGGTTAGCTTGCACCGAACGACTGCAACGATCCCGTACAGAGGATGAGGCGGCCCTCCGAGCGAAGGCGCGTGCAGAACGTGATCTGGAGGATGTTCAGCAGCGACATGTACGCTGGACCGAGCTGGAGAACAAGCGGGTGGAGGTAAGCCGTCAAGGTGAAATGCTTAGCAAATTACAAGCGGCATTCAGAGGGAATGCATTTGTTGAATACATTGCAGAAGAACAACTGATGCAGGTGAGTCAGGCAGCCTCACAGCGTCTGCGCTTCCTGACCAAACAACGCTATTCTCTTGAGGTGGATTCGGGTGGAGGCTTTGTCATCTGTGATGATGCAAATGGTGGGGTTAAACGACCGGTGTCCACCTTGTCCGGTGGAGAGACCTTCCTGACCTCATTGTCCCTGGCATTGGCACTATCTGCCCAAATTCAGCTGCGCGGCCAGTATCCGCTGCAATTCTTCTTCCTGGACGAGGGGTTCGGCACACTGGACCCTGAACTGCTGGATACGGTCATTACATCGCTGGAAAAATTGCATGATGACCGTCTTGCTGTCGGCATCATCAGTCATGTTCCGGAGCTGAGAGCACGTTTGCCGCGTAAACTGGTGGTTATTCCAGCAGGTGAAGCCGGAGCCGGTTCCCGTGTTGTACTGGAAACCTTATAGAACGGAAGCGTTCCACCGATTCAATGAGTTGATCGAGAGATCCCGATTTTAACCAGTCCTGCAACGTGCATCTGATGGAGGTCTCCACAGATTGATTGACGATGATGGGCTTGAATTCATTTATATGTTCCGTTAGATTCGTTAAGTGAGTTAGATCACAGATACAGGTTCATTCTGTTGTTATACTACAGTTAAGCCGACAAACTTTATGTAAAGTACCCCGGCGGACGTCTGACCGGGAAAGCTCCTGGATAGACGTCCGCAACAGCAGGCCCCAATACGGGAGCTGCTACGGGGTGCTTCTTTTTTATGTTTTCAGCACTTGCCCCTACTTCACAGGTGATTCATTTTTTATAAACTTTTCTAGAAACAGTCGTACTCCTGAAACTCTTGTCATTCATATAGTGTCATTTCGCCCAGATCCTGAATACCATGAAAAGGTGATGAAGAGCAGAACAGTTCAGGGAGGCGATAGAACGTGGAAAAGGTGGAAGCGAAGAAACTGTGTAAGGAACACATGCATCGCTACGTGTGTGTACAAATGCATGATGGTGCCCATTATGATGGCATTATGGAGAATGTGGATGATGACATGATTTACCTGGCCGTTCCCGTGGGTCATGACGCTATGGTTAATCACGGAAATGGGGGCCCCAATATGATGCCAGCTCCTTATCCCGCTCATGCACGCGGCTTTTTTCCAGGGTATGGCTATGGATATGGCTATGGCTACCCATATCCATATTACGGCTACGGTCGCAGACGTTTCAACAGGCTGGTACTTCCTCTGATTGGGCTTACTGCCTTAACCTTATTGCCTTATTATTAATAGGGCTGTGTGATGAAGTAATGCGTATTGATGCACATATTACCTTTTACATCTTGGTGTATGCTCAGCAGTTCACTAAGATGTAAAAGGTTTTTCTGTTTATAATTGCGATTTTATGGAGATAACGGAGCAGGTTAGATTGGACGTCACTTTTCAGTTCCGGTATGATAGTAGTGTATACATAATTTTAATCAAAGGAGGGTATGAACAATGGATTGCTTGTTTTGCAAAATTGTGGAGGGCAGCATTCCCTCCAATAAGGTACTGGAGAATGACCATGTCATTGTCTTTCATGACATCCAGCCCGCTGCACCCACCCATGTACTCGTTATTCCAAAGAAACATATTGATTCCATGAATGAAGTAACTGCGGAAGACCTGCCGTTAATCGGTGAGATCCATTTGGCTGCGAAGGAAGCAGCTAAGCGTCTGGGTGTGGAAGAGACAGGTTACCGGCTGATTAATAACTGCGGCAAGGACGGGGAACAAACCGTTCATCATTTGCATTATCATTTGCTTGGCGGTACGCGACTCGGCGTATTAACGAGCTTGTCTGATTCACACAAATAAAAGTTTTGTTACTGTAATTAGGATTTATCCATATGCTAGAATATGGGGCTAAAGTTCACATAAAATAAATGATCATTACGTTAAGGTTGACACCTTTATTACCTTTCGCCTATAATGAAAGGTGATGAACCGTGTTATTGCTCTTGGACGGTCTGGTCGGAGGGAGGGAAAACTGGTGTCTGAAACTAAAGTTCGCAAAAACGAGACTATTGATGCTGCACTTCGTCGGTTTAAACGTTCCATCGCAAAAGATGGCGTATTGGCTGAGGTGAAGAAACGTAAGCATTATGAGAAGCCAAGCGTAAAGCGCAAGAAAAAGTCCGAGGCTGCTCGTAAGAGAAAGTTTTAGGAGGATTTTAACTACATGAATCTTAGCGAACGATTGAACGAAGATATGAAGCAAGCGATGAAGAGTAAGGACAAGTTCAAGCTCTCCAACATTCGGTTGATTCGTTCGACGATCAAGAATCTTGAAATAGATTTGAAAAGAGATTTGGATGATAACGAAGTGCTTGATATTCTGAGTCGTGAAATCAAACAGCGCAAAGATGCCCTCCAAGAATTTGACAAAGCGGGCCGTGAAGACCTCGCGGCAAATGCAAAAGCGGAAATTGAAATACTCAGTCAGTACCTTCCCGCACAGCTTACCGAAGAAGAAATTAAAGTTATTGTACAGCAGACCATCCAGGAAACCGGTGCTTCTTCGAAAGCCGAGATGGGGAAAGTCATGTCTGCCCTTATGCCGAAAGTCAAAGGCAAAGCGGACGGCAAACTGGTAAATCAAGCAGTTCAACAATTTCTGCAATAAAGCAAATCAATGAACACCTCCTGACTTGTCAGGGGGTGTTTTTTCCGTTTATGTTTTTCTTTCTATTCTAGACAGGTTTAATCGAAGGGGATCGCTGATTGTTCAGCTATCTGATGCAGGATAACTTGCTGGATTATTCTATGTACGTTCACAAATATTGCTTTTAACTGGTTAATACACATGAATATGGATTTTATTTGTTGCAATTGCTCTAGGTTTCAAATATAATTTTAAGATTTTGAAACGAAATGTTGCATTGTACGTAATAAATACCATAAGCTGGACAGTATAACATTAATGGAAAAGGGGGGACTATTGTGAAGGGAAAGCGCCGGAAGAAGCTTACGGGGCCATTGTTGCTCTTGATGCTGCTGACGCTGCTGCTTCCTGTCTGGATTGGATCACCGTCTGCGCATGCAGCTGAGAAAAGTGGCGCCGTATATATCATTCCGGTGGATAAACCAATCGAGCAGGGGCTTGGCAAGTTTATGGAACGCGGTTTCAAGGAAGCAGAAGAGATGAACGCTGGCCTGATCGTTCTGGATATTAATACGCCGGGAGGGCGTGTCGACACGGCAGAGGAACTGGGCAACCTGATTAAGGAAAGTCCAATTGAAACCGTTGCATTTGTTCGTGGAGATGCTGCATCGGCCGGAAGTTTTCTGGCTTTGAATGCAGATAAGATCGTAATGTCGCCAGGCAGCATGATCGGTGCGGCAGCGATGGTAGACAGCACGGGTAAACATGTCGATGATCCGAAGCTGGTTGCATTCTGGAAGAGCAAAATGCAGGGAGCGGCTGAGAAAAGTGGTCGTGATGGCAAAATTGCAGCCGGAATGACAGATGTTAACATGGTTGTAGAGATGCCGGAGATTAATAAAACCAAAGAAAAAGGTGAAATTATTGCTCTCTCGGCGGAAGAAGCGCTCAAGGTGGGCTATGCGGACCATATCAGCAATTCGCCGGAAGAAGCCGCAGCCTGGCTCGGATACAGTCAGGATGATGTGTTCACTGTTCAGAGAACTGCCGCAGAGAACATATCGACATTTCTGACCAATCCTGTCGTCATGACGATACTGCTATTCCTCGGAATAGCCGGGGTGATCATTGAGTTGATTGTGCCTGGGTTCGGAGTGCCTGGTATTGTTGGTATCGTATGCTTTGTGCTTTATTTCTCAGGGAATTATATTGCCGGTTTTGCCGGAGCGGAGACATGGGTATTATTCACTGTTGGACTCATCCTGATGATTCTGGAGATGTTTATCCCAAGCTTTGGTATTCTGGGGATTTTGGGATCGGTTGCGCTTGTGGCTGGTGTTGTGCGAGCTGCTTATGATACAAGTGATGCATTTATATCGTTGGGTATTGCTTTTGGTGCAGCTCTGGTGGTCATTGCAATCGTCGTTATTCTGTTTAAGGATCGAGGCATATGGAACCGATTCATCTTAAGCGACAAACTGTCTGCTGATCGTGGTTACTCTTCTGTTACAGAGCGGAAAGAGTTGATCGGTATGCAAGGGATCAGTCTGACTCCGCTTCGTCCCTCGGGCACAGCGATGTTTAACGGGGAGCGGGTCGATGTGGTCTCTGACGGAGATTTCATTCCGATTGATACGCCGATTATCGTGATTAAAGCGGAAGGTACCCGAATTGTCGTTCAACAGGCATTGCCGGTATAATCCACTCTGTTGCCGGGCTTGATTAAAGCTCCGGCAATGTACATAACCATTCTGCAGAAGCTGCTAGTGGAGTGGTGCGAATCAATGAACAGCAGCGAAGTTCCACCACATGGTCTGTTCACATGTTTTTTTTACAAAATTTAATGGCAAACGGAGGAATTTTGACTATGGAACCAACCTTGATTACGGTTTTGCTCGTTGCGGTAGTTGCGATTATCGTATTGAGCGTATTTTTCAGCTTTTTCCCAGTAATGCTCTGGATCTCAGCTCTTGCATCCGGCGTACGTGTGGGGATTATCACGCTGGTAGCGATGAGACTAAGACGTGTAACACCTAGCCGGATCGTAAATCCACTGATTAAAGCCACCAAAGCTGGACTTCAGTTGACAATGAACCAACTGGAAAGCCACTTCCTTGCCGGTGGTAACGTTGACCGTGTTGTTAACGCCCTGATTGCTGCACAACGTGCGAACATTCCACTTGAATTCGAACGTGCTGCTGCGATTGACCTTGCAGGCCGGGACGTATTGCAAGCCGTACAAATGAGTGTTAACCCTCGTGTCATTGAGACACCGATCGTATCTGCGGTAGCCAAAGATGGTATCGAAGTTAAAGTCAGAGCTCGGGTTACGGTTCGTGCCAACATTGACCGGCTCGTCGGTGGTGCTGGTGAAGAAACCATTATCGCCCGTGTCGGCGAAGGTATCGTTAGTACAAACGGTTCCTCGAATTCCCATAAAGATGTCCTGGAAAATCCGGATTTGATCTCTCGTACGGTATTGTCCAAAGGTCTGGATGCAGGTACTGCTTTTGAAATCCTGTCCATTGATATCGCGGATGTAGATGTAGGTAAAAACATCGGTGCATTCCTGCAAACGGAACAGGCAGAGGCGGATAAACGTATCGCTCAAGCAAAAGCGGAAGAACGTCGCGCTATGGCCGTAGCTCAAGAGCAAGAGATGAAAGCACGTGTAGTAGAAATGAGAGCGCGTGTGGTTGAATCTGAATCCCAAGTACCGTTGGCAATGTCTGAAGCACTCCGCAGCGGTAAAATTGGTGTAATGGACTATATGAACCTGAAAAACATTGAAGCTGACACTCAAATGCGTAACACATTAGGAAAACCTGGTGAAAATACAAATTCCAACGATCAGGGTGATTCCAAAAACGGAAGATAGGCGGTGAGTGCATATGGGCCTATTCGAATGGATTTTTAATAACCTGTATATTGTAGCCGTTGTTGCTTTTGCCCTCTTTTCCTTTCTTGGAAAAGCAGCCAAGTCGGCTGATCCGAACAAGAAACGTCCAAATAACGGGATGCCTACGTTTGGAGGAAATGGTGATTTGGACCGGGATGATCGCTCGCGCGGGAACACTTCTCCACAGCAGTCAGCCGGCCCTTCAGATCCACGCCATGATGAACAGTACGATGAACGGTATGAGGACGACCAGTATGATGATCGATATGATCAACCCTACTCGGAACCGGCGGCGACATCTGTCCGTCCCGTGAATGACGATTTTGGAAGTCGAGGTTCTATGGGGGGGATGGAAAATTCCCTTGAAGAACAGATGAAGGTCATGGAGCAAAGGCAACGTGAAATTCGTGAGCGTCTGGATCGTATTTCTACTGCCAATACACCGGTTGTATCTGATTCCAGTTGGAATGAAGTTACCACTGGTGAGTTTGAACCGTCCCAGCTTCGACGCGAAGACATTCGTACGGGTGTGTTGTGGGCTGAAGTTTTAGGTGCCCCTAGGGCGAAACAGCCTTTTGGAACACGAGGCAAACTGTAACTTTATATAGTTTTACTGAGTGAAAAGCCGTCTCTGGTGAGCATGAATCCAGACGACGGCTTTTTTCTGTTTCGTTCTCTTTTAATTTTCGCATCTAACACAGCCCGTAGTTTTCATAATTTCAAGAATCTGCGCATAAGTTGAACTGTAGAGGAAGGGGGAAGACCTTCGAATGACCCGGATCAGCCGCAAGCTGCGCAGATGGACCAGCGAGGTGCTGGATTTGCCGCAGGATGTGCTTTACGATATGCCACGGTTAACCCTGATCGGCACAAAGCAATTGTATATAGAGAATCATCGTGGTGTCATCCATTTCACACCGAATCGCATCGTCCTTGCACTCTCCCAAGGTCAGCTGGAGATCAAGGGATTTGACTTGATGATTCGCAATATTTTGCCGGATGAAGTAGCAGTTGAAGGAACCATTTTGGATATTCACATGAATGAAGCGGAGGGGAACGCATGAAGCAGCCCAGTCTGTACAAACTGCGAGGAGCAGTCCGTATCACGGTCACTGGGGGGGATATTGAAGCATTGATCAACATGGTGGCAGAGCAGGGACTGGAAGTGTGGAACCTGCGTGCCCATGACGGACGCAAGGCAGAAATGAACATTCTGCTACCGCATTTTTTCAGGCTGCGTCCTTTGGTGAAACGGACAGGCTGCCGGGTGAAGGTGACCCATCGAAGCGGATTTCCGTTCTTTGCAGCCCGGCTGCTGAGAAGAAAGTTCTTTCTTGGCGGTATGCTGTTTTTTATAGCGGCTTTGTTTGCTTTGTCATCCATGGTTTGGGATGTGGAAGTCAAAGGAAATGTGACCATTCCGACGGATGAAGTGCTTGCGGCTGCGAAAAAAGAAGGTATTTACCCTTTTCAATGGGGGTTCCGTCTTCAAAGCCAGGACAAGCTCTCCAGACAGCTCGCACTCGCTCTGCCGGATGTAACCTGGATTGGTGTGACCAAAGAGGGGACAACCATCACCATCCAGGTCGTGGAGTCGGCACAACCTAAACGTGAACCGCTGCTGAACCCGAGACACCTGGTCAGCAAGTCGGATGCTGTGATCACGCAAATCTATGCAGAGCAGGGGCGACCTGTTGTCCAGAAGGACATGCGTGTCAAGAAAGGGCAAGTATTGATATCGGGTATTTTGGGGGATGAAGAGAATACAAAGACCATCGTAGCCAAAGGCGAAGTTCGCGGACTGGTATGGCGTGAATATCAGGTGGAAGTGCCTCTTGTTCAGAAACATAAGACGATGACCGGGGAAAGCAAGGAACGTTTTTACATTGTTCTGGGGAAGTGGGCGATACAACTTTGGGGATACGGGAATACGCCTTTTACCTCATTTGCTACCGCCAGTGATCATAAACCACTGACCTGGCGATCCTTCACTCTTCCCATGGGATGGCTGACAGAGAAAGATTTGGAGACGACGGAACAAGAGGAGCAGCAAACGATTGAATGGGCCAGAACGAAAGGGCTGGAAGGAGCCAGAAACGATATTATTGCCAAAAACGGCAAAGGAACCAAAATTTTAAGTGAAAAAATTTTGCATGAGAAGAAAGAGAATGGTAAAGTTTATATGAAAGTATTATTTGAAGTGGAAGAAAGCATTGCGGAAGAACTTCCGTTAGTCCATAGTCAAGGAGAATGAGGCTATTTGTCAGAGCAAACGCGCAGCATACAAATCTCCCTCCAAAGTGCGGGAGAGGGTCAATCTCTTTTTGGACCCCAAGATATTTTCCTGAAATTAATTGAATCCGAGATTCCAGCCCAGATCGCTTCCCGTGAAGCGGAGATTGTGATCCATGGCAGCATACAGAATGTGGAATCGCTTGAACAATTATTTGATGTGTTGTTGCAATTGGTACGTAACGGGTATGTGTTAACCGAAAGGGATGTCAAGTATGCCATTGAGCTCGCCAAGGAACTGCGTGCAGACCAGCTTCTGGATCTGTTCAAAGGCGAGATTACAACGACATACCGCGGGAAACCGATCCGGGTCAAAACGATTGGACAGAAACACTATGTAACTACAATTAAAAAACGTGATGTTGTATTTGGTATCGGTCCTGCCGGTACAGGTAAAACCTATCTAGCGGTTGTATTGGCTGTCGCAGCTCTCAAGGAAGGCAGCGTCAAACGAATCGTGCTCACAAGGCCTGCCGTTGAAGCGGGAGAGAGCCTCGGCTTCTTGCCTGGTGATCTTCAGGAAAAGGTGGACCCTTACTTGCGTCCCTTGTATGATGCTTTGTATGACGTCATGGGGCAAGAACAGACCGCCAAGGCCCTGGAACGTGGCTTGATTGAAATTGCGCCTCTGGCCTATATGCGGGGACGTACACTGGACGACTCATTCATTATTCTGGATGAAGCCCAAAATACGACACCCGAACAGATGAAAATGTTTCTAACCCGTCTTGGTTTTGGTTCCAAAATGGTCATTACGGGTGACGTGACACAAATTGATTTACCCCGCGGCAAAAAGTCGGGTCTTGTGGAAGCAAATACGATATTGGGTCAAGTGGAGGAAATCGGATTCGTTTACTTTGCCGAACAGGATGTTGTAAGGCACTCCCTCGTCCAGAAAATTATCGTTGCCTATAACCACGCCGCAGAAAATCAAGAATAGAAAGGGATTGTCTCGATGACCTCGAAGGAACTGTCAAAAGGCAAATCTTTTCAGAATAGAGCTACAGGATGGAAGTATAGCGTGTGGGCACGCTATCTTCTGTTTTTGTTTCTGGTGATCCTCTTCTACGTAGGTCTTGCTTCCAAGCTGCTCCCTGAGCGGTATGATATTCAGGAAGGCACACGGAGTGAAGTGGATATTGCTGCGCCCATGCAAATTCCAAATACGAAAGCTACACTGAAAGCGCAAGAAGAAGCGGCAGAACGAGTACAGCCGATGTTTCAGATCGTGCAAATGCGGAACGAAAATCTGATGACGACTCTGCTTGACCGTATTGATCGACTGAATCAGGATGATCAGATTTCAAGTCAGGACAAGATTGACATCTATCGTGATGAAATACCGCAGCGTCAGAAGGACTTTGTGTCCAATTTTATCAACAACAACCGAAAAGCGGGTACATACTCCGAAACTCTTTTGGAAGAGATCAGAAATGTGGTACAGGAGCAAAGCTATCGTATCCCGGAAGAGACATACATTAAAATCTCACGTCTGACTTCAGATGATATCCAGGAGATGAAAGCCGTTGCCCGGGATATCGTCTCCAGATTGATGACAGACCAGATTAGCGATGCAACAACGGCACGTGCGAAAGTGGCCGAGATGGTGAGTGTAAGCTCACTTAGCAAACGTACACAGCGTGAGGTTGTGCAGGAACTTGCTCGTCTTGTGGTGACGTCCAACCGCTTCTATGATGAAGAGGGGACGAAGGAAGCCAAAGTGCAGGCTCGTGAGAATACGCAAACGGTCTTTATCAAGCAAGGGGACACGCTTGTAGCCAAAGGGGAGTTAATTACCCCTGAGATGTACACCCTTCTGGGTGAGAATGATTTGCTGAAAAACGAAGTGAACTATTGGCCGCAGCTTGGACTACTTATGTTTTCCTGCCTGTTGTCAGCAGCGATTCTAATGTATATTCAGCAGTTCAGTGGAACGCATTTTAAATATAACAATGCGCAGTTGTTGATGCTTGTTCTCATATTTATTATTACCATTGTGGTTATGCATGTTACAGCCATCCTACAGACCAGTGAGAATTCATACGTAGGCTTTCTGGCACCAGTTGCTGTAGGAGCTATGTTAATTGCATTGCTGCTGGATACATCGCTCGCCTTTGTCTGCTCGATCATTATCGGCATGTTGTCGAGCATTATTTTGAATACGCATCAGGGTCAGATTTTTGACTTTGAACTTGGTTTCTTCGCGGTGTTGGTATCGTTTGTTGCGATCTTTGCCACCCATCGGGCCAGTCAGCGGTCTACCATCCTGAAAGGCGCCATTATGGTCTGTCTGTTCGGATCCATTGCAGTCTTCACGCTCGCTTTAATAGATTCGGGTGACTGGAACCGGACCACAACGCTGTATGGTATTGGATTTGCGTTTGCCGGAGGCGTACTGACCGCCATCCTGGTCATTGGGCTGATGCCGTTTTTTGAAACCTCATTCGGGATCTTGTCTGCGCTGAAATTGGTGGAGCTGTCTAATCCGAATCATCCGCTACTACGCAAACTGCTAACGGAGACACCGGGCACATATCATCACAGTGTTATGGTAGGTAACCTGTCAGAAGCCGCAGCAGAGGCGATCGGTGCCAACGGACTGTTATGTCGGGTAGGTTCCTATTACCATGATATTGGCAAGACCAAAAGACCCATTTATTTTATTGAAAATCAGAACAATATGGAGAATCCGCATGATTCGATTGATCCCAAGCTGAGCAAGTCCATTATCGTAGCTCATGCACGGGATGGTGTGGAAATGCAGAAGGATTACAAGTTGCCAAAACCTATTCGGGACATCGCCGAGCAGCATCATGGAACAACCTTCCTGCATTATTTCTATCACAAAGCGCTTCGTCAGGCGGAGGAAGCTGGAGTGGAACCTGATTTCACGGAAGAAGATTTCCGTTATCCAGGTCCTAAGGCTCAGTCCAAAGAGTCGGCAATTGTTGGCATTGCTGACAGTGTGGAAGCCGCTGTCCGTTCCTTGCGGAAGCCTACTGTGGAACAAGTGGAATCCATGATTGAAAAAATAATTAAAGGTCGTCTGGATGACCATCAGTTTAACGACTGTGATCTGACCATGCGTGAACTGGACATCGTAGCCAAGACCCTTAAGGAAACCGTCATGGGCATATTCCACTCCAGGATTGAATATCCGGAGGAAATGAAGAAGCCGAAGCCTACTTCGCCAGAAGCGGGTTGATTCGCTAATATGAGCAGACAGGAGTATGAAAGAATGAGTCTTAACCTAGCGTGGAATAATGAACAACAGAATAAAGAAATTACCGAACCGATGATCGCGATGCTGGAGCAGCTGCTAAACCTTGCCGGAGAAGCAGAAGGCGTTGCAGACGGGGAAGTGGCCCTGACATTTGTGGATGATGAACAGATCCATGAGTTGAACCGTGACTATCGCGGCATTGATAGTCCAACAGATGTATTGTCTTTTGCGATGAATGAGACGGTGGATGAGGAATTGGATATTATCTACGAGTTGGATGAGGACGAAGAAATGGAAGAAATGCCGGATGTCTTAGGAGATATTATTATCTCTGTTCCAAGGACGATCCTGCAGAGTGAAGAATATGGACATTCATTTGAACGCGAGCTCGGGTTTCTGTTTGTTCATGGTTTCTTGCACCTGCTCGGATATGATCATCAGGATGAAGCCAGCGAAGCCGAAATGATGGGTAAACAGGAAGCGGTACTGGCCCAAGCTGGGCTGACACGATAATGAAAAGGCGCTCCTGGGGCATGGTATTCCGCAATGCTGCGGAAGGAATCGTATACGGGCTGCGGACTCAGAGAAATGTAAGAGTTCATACGGGAGTCGCCATCTTGATGTGTGCAGCCGGCTTTTTTTTCGGAATTTCCAGAACAGACTGGATGTTTGTGCTGACAGCGGTCTTTCTGGTTCTTGTGACAGAGCTGATGAATACAGCAGTGGAAGCTGCTGTGGACTTGGCGCATCCGCATATACATCCGCTGGCAAAAGCGGCGAAGGACACCGCGGCCGGCGCAGTTCTACTGGCTGCGGTGTTCGCCGTCATCATCGGGTGTATCGTTTTCATTAAGCCGGTGATGAGCTGGCTGGGTTTGCTTTGATTTTGGTTTAAAATTACACACAATTGTATAGTTACTTGATGCAAACACGATAACGGAGAGGTCAGAATAAACCTGAAGAAACGAAGCATACGCTTATCCCCGGATTTTCACTTTGAAAAAGTGAATCATAAAAATCTGGGGATAACAGCGCTCGGAAGGTTGTTCTGGCAGCGGAGTGTCCAGTGTAAATGCACTAGTTAACTTTATAGTACACCCCAGAGGGAGAGATTAATTATGGATAATGGTTTGTTGATGCAGGAAGCAATTAAGGCACGTACGAAAGCGTATACGCCGTATTCTCATTTTGGGGTAGGCGCAGCTCTGCTTGACAGTGAAGGACATGTGCATCATGGTTGTAATATTGAGAATGCTGCTTATACACCAGGCAACTGTGCTGAGCGTACAGCCATGTTCAGTGCGATTGCTGGAGGACAGCAGCCGCGCAGTTTCAAAGCCATTGCCATTGTAGGGGATACGGACGGCCCGATTGCTCCTTGTGGCGTATGTCGTCAAGTGATGTACGAACTGTGTGATCCGGATATGAAGGTCATTCTGGGTAACATGAAAGGTGATCTGCAGGAAACTACAGTTGCCGAACTGTTGCCATGGGCATTTGGACCGTCTGATCTGAACTCTGCCAAAAAATAAAAACCAATACATTCCAGGCCTAGGCGCCTGAGGAGGAACATATGAAAAAACAAGCATTCAAATCCGGCTTTGTAGCCATTATTGGACGTCCCAATGTAGGTAAATCCACACTGATGAACCAAGTCATTGGACAAAAAATTGCAATTATGTCGGACAAACCACAGACGACACGAAATAAAATTCATGGTGTATATACTTCGGAACAACAACAAATCGTTTTCCTGGATACACCAGGGATTCACAAACGTCAATCCAAGCTCGGCGATTACATGAACCAGACTGCTTTGAACACCCTCGGAGAAGTGGAAGCTGCTCTGTTCCTGATCGATGCTTCGGAAGGCATGGGTGGTGGTGACCGTTATATTGCTGAACAATTGAAAAATGTGCGGACGCCTGTCATTCTTGTCATGAACAAAATTGATAAAATTGAGCCAGAAGCTTTGCTTCCTTTGATTGAGGAGTACCGCAAGCTGCACGATTTCGCTGAAATCGTTCCAGTTTCGGCTATGCTAGGCAGCAATGTTAGCACCTTGCTGGAGCAGCTGGGCAAATATCTGCCGGAAGGTCCACAGTACTATCCGGACGACCAGGTAACTGACCATCCGGAGCAGTTCGTTTGCGCCGAGTTGATTCGGGAGAAAATCTTGCAAATGACGCGTGAAGAAGTGCCCCACTCCATTGCGGTAACCATTGAGGATATGAAGGTACAGGATAACGGCGTCGTTTATATTTCAGCCGTCATTTTTGTGGAGCGTGATTCGCAAAAAGGAATCATTATCGGAAAACAGGGTGCTTTGCTCAAGGAAGTGGGGAAACGGGCACGTCAGGATATTCAAAACCTGCTCGGTTCCAAAATTTTCATGGACTTGTGGGTTAAGGTGAAAAAGGACTGGAGAAACCAGGAACGTGTACTGCGGGATCTTGGCTTTGGTCGCGAATAATACATTCATTATCCAGTAATTGCAACACATAGTTTACCTTGCAAGACTCCATCCTATCTGGTAGAAGCAGACGTCATTTCTGAAGAGAGGATGAAATTCCGATGCGAGATTTTTCGTGGAAGGTTTTTGCAATGACGGGGGATGTGGAGTCCTATCTGTTATATGCCGAGGCATGTGGCTCGTTGGGACAGGAGTCGGATACTGCAAGGGAAGTGATTGAAGATGAAGAAGCCGAAGGATAACTGGCTGATTCGGGAATGGTTAGGTGACGAGGCATGCTATACAGGGTGGAAGGGATTGTCATCCGCAGCATGGACTACGGCGAGGGAAACAAAATTATTACGCTTTGCACCGAAAGCGGCGGGAAAGTAGGGGTACTCGTCCGCGGTGCCAAAAAGCCCAAGAGCCGACATGCTGCACTGGTGCAGCCATTTACGTACGGTCAATATGTATATTTTCGAAACACGGGTCTGGGTACACTGAACGCTGGGGAGATCATTGAGTCTTACCATGAGCTGCGCGAAGATCTGGTTAAGGCCTCCTATGCATCTTATGCCTGTGAACTGCTGGATCGGGTATTGCAGGATGAAGAGACGGGCGCGTTCTGGTTCAAACAGTTAAAAGCCTGTCTTCAGGCGTTAAAGGAAGAGAAGGATCCGGTGGTCATCACAAGCCTGTACGAAATGAAAATATTACAGGCAGCCGGGTATGGACCCCAGCTTGATGAGTGCATCTCCTGTGGTCACGAGCGACCGGATGAACAATTATTTGTTAGTCCTAGGCTTGGGGGCGTCCTGTGCCGTGCTTGCAAGCACTTCGATCCTCCTGCGATGTCTGTAAGTCCAAAGGCTTTGAAGCTGCTGCGCCTGTTTGCGCAGTTGGATCTGCAAAGACTTGGTAATATATCCGTGAGTGAAGGCACCCGCGCTGAGATCAAAAAAATGATGCGGGCCTTTATGGATCATCAACTCGGATTGAATCTGAAATCCCGTTCTTTTCTTGATCAAATGGAAAAGTACGGGATTTGAGTCGTCATGTATTAAAATATAATATATCTTGACTTCGTACTTATTTTTATATATTATGAACTATAATTTCTCTTTTGGAGACATGCATTGAACGAGAAAGTAGGAGACTTGATTTATTACATTTAGGAGCAGAAGCGGTCGTTGACCTTGCTGATCCTGTATGAGCGAGCCGGGGATGGTGGGAGCCGGGTTGAATCGGTCTGTGAAATGGCACTCGGGAGCATGAATGGACACGGAAAAGTGGGCTTGAATGAACGGGATCTCCTGTTTATATCTAAGCCAAGTAGGGTGGAACCGCGGGAATAGCTCTCGTCCCTATGTCTGTATAACAGGCGTAGGACGGGGGCTTTTTATTGTCCGTACCGTTCTAGGCTTGTTTATCACAAACCATCGAAAAGGAGCATGATTATGAATTTTCAGCAGATGATCCTCACGCTGCAACAATTCTGGGCCGAGCACAACTGTATTATTGTCCAGCCATATGATACGGAAAAAGGGGCAGGTACGATGAACCCGATGACCTTTCTGCGTTCGCTTGGACCCGAGCCTTGGAAAGTCGCTTATGTAGAGCCGTCCCGCCGTCCTTCGGATGGTCGTTATGGAGAAAATCCAAACCGTCTCTATCAGCATCATCAATTCCAGGTTATTATCAAGCCTTCTCCGGACAATATTCAGGAGATTTACCTGGATAGTCTGAAACAGTTGGGCATTGATCCGCTCAAACATGATATTCGGTTTGTTGAAGACAACTGGGAGAATCCCTCCCTCGGCTGTGCTGGTCTTGGCTGGGAAGTATGGCTGGACGGTATGGAAATCACCCAATTTACGTATTTCCAACAAGTCGGCGGAATTGAGACGAATCCGGTAGCGGTTGAAATTACGTATGGCATGGAGCGTCTTGCTTCATACATTCAGGAAAAAGAAAATGTGTTCGAACTGGAATGGGTCGACGGCATTACATACGGCGATGTGTTCCGTCAGCCTGAATTCGAACATTCCAAATATACGTTTGAAGTATCTGATGTCAAAATGCTGTTTACGCTCTTCAACATGCATGAGGAAGAAGCGAACAAGGCGATGGCTCAGAACTTAGTTTTCCCGGCCTATGACTATGTGTTGAAATGTTCACATACGTTCAACTTGCTGGATGCACGCGGAGCAATCAGTGTAACGGAGCGTACCGGATACATCACCCGTGTTCGTAATCTGGCTCGTCAAGTGGCTGCAACATATGTGGAAGAGCGTGAGAAGCTCGGCTTCCCGCTGATTAAGAAAGGGGGAGCTGAGCATGTCTAAGGATCTGTTGTTTGAGATTGGTCTGGAAGAAGTGCCTGCGCGCTTCATGCGGGCAGCGATTGAACAGCTGCAGGATCGGGTCGTGAAATGGCTGGATGGATCACGTATTGCTTATGGTGAAGTGAACGCCTATGCCACACCGCGCCGATTGGCTGTTTTAATCAAGAATGTTGCCGAGAAACAGGAGGACGTGGAGGAAGAAGTCAAAGGACCTTCCCGCAAAATTGCACTGGACGACAGTGGGAACTGGAGCAAAGCTGCACTCGGATTCGCCCGTAGTCAGGGTGTTGAACCCGACCAGTTCACATTCAAGGAACTAAGCGGCGTGGAATATATCTATGCGACCAAGAGCAGCAAAGGTGTAGAAACATCCTCTGTAATCGGTCAAGGATTGCTGGCTATACTGCATGCCATGACGTTCCCCAAATTCATGCGCTGGGCTTCGTATGATTTCAAATTTGTACGTCCAATTCGCTGGATTGTTGCTCTGCTGGGCAGCGATGTTATTGAGTTGGAAGTTGCAGGAGTAAAGTCTGGCAATGTAACACGTGGACATCGTTTCCTCGGGAAAGAGGCGGTCATTACAGATCCGGCTTCGTATGTGGAGGTGCTTCGTTCCGAGAACGTCATTGCGGATATTCAAGAACGTGAGCAGATGATTGTGTCCCAGATCCAGGCACTGGCTGCCGAGAAGAAATGGGATATTGCGATCAAGGAAGATCTTCTGGAAGAAGTGCTGTTCCTGGTTGAGACACCAACGGTGCTGTTCGGGACATTCGAGTCTTCATTTTTGAATATTCCACAAGAAGTGCTTATTACTTCAATGCGCGAGCATCAACGTTATTTCCCTGTGCTTGATAACGATGGACAATTGTTGCCATACTTCGTTACGGTTCGTAACGGCGGCAGCGATTCACTGGACGTTATTGCGAAAGGAAATGAAAAGGTACTTCGTGCACGTCTGTCTGATGCAAAGTTCTTCTATGAGGAAGACCAGAAGCTGGAGATCAAGGACGCATTATCGAAGCTGGAGAGTATCGTCTTTCAGGAAGAACTCGGTACGGTTGGAGATAAAGTCCGCCGTATTCGAAAAATTGCGGATGGCCTGGCTGCCAAGCTGCACGTATCTGCTGATGTAGCTGAAGCGGTGAGTCGTTCTGCGGATATCTGCAAATTCGATCTGGTTACACTTATGGTGGGCGAATTCCCTGAACTGCAAGGTGTAATGGGTGAAGACTATGCCCGTAAAGCTGGTGAAAAAGAAGAAGTGGCGAAAGCTGTTTTTGAACACTATCAACCACGTTTTGCCGGCGATCAGTCTCCTGCTTCGCTCGTAGGTGCCATTGTAAGTGCTGCGGATAAAATGGATACGATTGTTGGCTGCTTCTCGATCAATATCATTCCAACGGGTTCTCAGGACCCTTATGCGCTGCGCCGACAGGCAGCAGGTATCGTTCAAATTTTGCTGGATCACAATCTTCCACTGACCTTGTCCGATGTGTTTGGCGTTGCACTTCAAGTGCATGCCCAGATGAACCTGTTGAAACGTGCGGATGAAGAGGTTCGTAAAGACTTGCAGGACTTCTTCGGTCTTCGCGTGAAAAAACTGTTGTCTGAGACTGTCCGTTATGATGTGGTGGATGCAGTGATTTCTTCCGGATTTGATGATATTAGCGCCGTAGTTCCAAAAGGTGAGGCACTAATGGCAGCCGTCCAAACGGGAGATGCCTTCAAAACAACCGTAGAATCCTTCAACCGTGTAGGTAATCTGGCTGCCAAAGCATCCAATGCGTCGGTACATTCGGAACTCTTCACAGAAGAAGGAGAACGACAGCTGCATGAGGCATGGAGCCAAACGAATGAGGAATACCGTCAGGTATTGTCTAAGCATGATGCTGCTGAAGCGCTCGCGATTGCATCGGCTTGGAAAGAAGCGATCACCATATTCTTTGATTCGGTTATGGTTATGGCGGAAGACGAAGCTGTCCGGGCGAATCGTCTGGCACTGCTTGCAGCGATTGACCGTGATCTGAAAGCTTTTGCTGATTTCTCCAAACTGGTGTGGTAGTCGGGTCGGTTTAGATCCAGGAGGACAGATCTGCCGCAAAGCATAAATTCAGTATTAAAGAAGGATATATGAGGGTATAAATATACGGAACGGATTGTGAGAAATTTATATTTACAGCCGTTCCGTATTTTAGCCTTTGATTTCCATAGCCCGGTCAGAAGGATTTTGGCTGGCTGGGGTCGTATATTACAATATGCAGCTATTTTATGAAACCGGGTGGTCTGGGTTTGAGTGAGTTGAATGTACGCCACATTGTTGTGGATGGTGACGCTTGCCCGGTCAAGGCCGAGATTGCAGAAACAGCTCTCCGATTCAACGTTCCTGTATTGATGGTTTCTTCATTTGATCATTTTCTTCAGGGTGGCGAAGGCGTGCGCACCGTTCAGGTTGATCGAAGTGACCAAAGTGCCGATCTCTACATTGCCAATCACATTAAGCCTTACGATGTGGTCATTACACAGGATTATGGACTGGCGGCGCTCGCACTTGGCAAACGTTGTTATGTTTTATCATTTCGTGGTCGCGAGTTTAATGATCGTGACATTGATTTCATGCTGGATTCCCGTCATACTGCGGCCAAAGCACGAAAAAGAGGGCATTATGGAAAAGGCCCTAAGCCTTTCACAGAGCAGGATCGGGAAATTTTTCAACATAAACTGACAAAACTTTTGAAAGATTTGCAGGAGAATGTGTAAGTTTATCGAATAATATTTACGTGTTAAAGAGATGAAGGTGGACCAAGATGAGTACCGGACAAGGCGGTATACCCGAAAGCATTATTGAATCGGTGTTACAGCAGCATGATATCGTCGATACGGTGAGCCGATTTGTACATCTGACCAAACAGGGGAAATATATGAAAGGCCTCTGTCCTTTTCATTCTGAGAAGACGCCTTCGTTTACAGTTACGCCTGAGAAACAAATTTTCTATTGCTACGGTTGCGGCACGGGTGGAAATGCCATCAAATTCAGGATGGAAATCGAAGGGTTATCCTTTCCCGAGGCTGTCAAGACGATGGCAGAAGAAAGCCACATTTCAATGGGGGACTGGCAAGGGCGTGAATCGGCTCATGTTAATCCAGAGACTGAACGTTTATTGGAAGCATATGAGCTTACCGCGAAGCTGTATCATTTCTTATTAAAAAATACAGAGCACGGTAAAGTGGCTATGGAATATTTACGCTCACGCGGGTTTAGCGACAAACTAATTGACCAGTTCCAGATCGGCTATGCGCCGAATCGCTGGGATACCTTGGTACAATTTCTGGAAAAGCGCGAATTTCCGCTTGAGGAGATGGAAAAGGGTGGTTTACTGTCACCGCGAAACGAAGGTCAGGGGTATGTAGACCGTTTCCGAGACAGGGTCATGTTTCCGATTAATGGCAGGAGCGGTAAGCCGATTGCATTTGCAGGTCGCATTTTGGGAGACGGGCAACCAAAGTACCTAAATTCACCGGAAACCCGGTTATTTAACAAAAGCCGTGTTCTCTACAATCTGCATCATGCCAAAAATGCAATTCGCAAACAAAGGCAGGCCATATTGTTCGAAGGTTATGGCGATGTTATCTCCGCCTGGGATCAAGATATCCAGAACGGTGTAGCGGCAATGGGTACTGCGCTCACTGAGAATCAGGCACTGATGCTTAAAGGCATGTGTGATGAAGTCATTGTATGTTATGACGGTGATCGAGCTGGACAGGCCGCAGCACTCAAAAACTTCCCTATTCTTGAGGAAGCGGGATTGCAGGTCAAAATTGCTCTGATCCCAGATGGGCTCGACCCGGATGATTTTATCCGCAAGCACGGTGGCGAGCGGTTCCGAAACCAGATTGTGGACGGCGCCGTTACGACTACAAAATTTAAGCTTATAAACCTAAAAAAAAACCATATACTGCTAGAAGGCGGCGGACAAATCGCTTACTCCAAGGAAGCGGTCAAACTTATTGCTCCATTGTCTTCTCCAACTGAACGGGAAGTATATCTTCGGGAACTGGCTGCGGAAGTCGATGTATCATTTGAAACACTGAAGCAGGAGTGTAACGAAGAACGGGAGGCTATGAAAAATAACCTTCAGTATGGGGATAATAACCCGAAAAGGTGGAATAATGGTAGGCAACAAAATAGGCAGGTGCCTACGCCCAATCTGTTGCCGGCTTATCACGCTGCTGAACGCAAACTGCTGGCCTGGATGCTTCAGGATGAGGAGGCTGCCCAGTACGTGAATGAGCATCTTGGTGAAGCTTTTAACTTAGATGATCATGCAGCTATTGCTGCTTATCTATATGCCTATTATGCGCAAGGCAAACCGTCGGATACAAGCCGTTTTATGTCTTCACTGCATGACGACCGACTTGAAAAAACGGTCAGTTCAATCTCGATGATGGATGGTCCAGGTGAATGGAGTGTTCAAATGCTCGATGATTGCATCAGGGAAGTGCTGAAATATCCGCGTAAGAAAGAGTACGATTTGAAAAAAGAAGAAATGATTGCTGCAGAGCGGGCAGGTGATTCTGTACGCGCGGCACAAATTGCAATTGAAATGATTGCCCTAGAGAGACAGTGAACGTCTGAATGTTGGATGTTTCTAGGGAGGAGGGAGTCGAGTTATGGCGAATGATCAGCATACTGAACTAGAAACAGAATTGACGCTGGATCAGGTTAAGGATCAATTGATTGAATCAGGTAAGAAAAGAGCTTCGTTGAACTACAAGGAAATTATAGAAAAACTCTCCCCATTTGAGCAAGATGCAGAACAGATGGATGAGTTCTATGAGCAGCTGAGCGACCTGGGTATTGATGTCGTGAATGAAAATGATGAAGAGGTAACCCTTCGCCCTAGTGAAGATTCCGAGAACAACACCAGAGAGGGAGACGATGAATTCCACTTTGATGACGATCTGAGCCTTCCGCCAGGAATCAAAATCAACGACCCTGTTCGGATGTATCTCAAAGAAATCGGTCGTGTACCTTTGCTGTCTGCGGATGACGAAGTAGAACTGGCCAAACGGATTGAAAATGGGGATGAAGAAGCGAAACGTCGTTTGGCTGAGGCTAACCTTCGTCTCGTTGTCAGTATCGCCAAGCGTTATGTTGGACGTGGCATGTTGTTCCTGGATCTGATTCAGGAAGGAAACATGGGTCTGATCAAAGCGGTTGAGAAGTTCGACCACAAAAAGGGTTATAAATTCAGTACGTATGCAACATGGTGGATTCGTCAGGCGATCACCCGTGCAATTGCGGACCAGGCGCGTACCATTCGTATCCCTGTTCACATGGTGGAGACGATTAATAAGCTGATCCGGGTATCCCGTCAGCTGTTGCAGGAACTTGGGCGTGAACCGACACCGGAAGAAATCGCTGCCGAGATGGACCTGAGTGTGGAGAAAGTTCGTGAGATTACGAAGATTGCTCAGGAACCGGTTTCCCTGGAAACACCGATTGGTGAGGAAGATGATTCTCATCTGGGTGATTTCATCGAGGATCAGGAAGCACTGGCTCCGGCGGATGCTGCTGCTTATGAACTGCTGAAAGAACAACTCGAAGATGTCCTGGATACCTTGACTGAGCGTGAAGAGAACGTTCTTCGTCTGCGTTTTGGCCTGGACGATGGTCGCACAAGAACGCTGGAAGAAGTGGGCAAGGTATTCGGTGTTACGCGTGAGCGTATTCGTCAGATTGAAGCCAAGGCACTTCGTAAATTGCGTCACCCTAGCCGCAGTAAACGGCTTAAAGATTTCCTCGAATAACACTATGGGAGACTTTCCGCAAGACGCTTAAGCGGCGGCGGGGTCTCCTTTATTTTTAAATTGAACATCTAAATTTCTTGGTTTTGGTAATTCATCCTTGAAATGTTTTATTGGATTTCATTTTATCGCTTTTTGTTGTTCAATGCAAATCAATAAATTAAATGAATGGTGTAGGTGCTTCATGAAACTTTCGAATCGATTACAACAAATACATGATCAAATTCCCGAAGGCAGCCGCTTGGCTGACATTGGTTCAGACCATGCTTTGCTTCCGGTAGCGGCAGTTCGCAGTGGGAAAGCAGCAGGTGCAGTAGCGGGAGAAGTTAACCCGGGGCCTTATGAAGCTGCACGTAAGCAAGTTAGCGATGCAGGCCTAAAAGAGCGAATTACAGTACGACGTGGAGATGGTTTGGATGTCATCTCTGCAGGAGAAGTGGATGTTATCACGATTGCGGGTATGGGAGGGGCGCTCATTGCCTCCATTCTGGATCGTGGCCTTTCCAAACTGGATGAGGTCAAACTGCTTATTTTGCAACCTAATGTGGGTGAGGACATCCTCAGACGATGGTTGTTGGAGCATCAATGGGTTGTAGTTGCAGAGCAGCTGCTTGAAGAAGATGGCAAAGTGTACGAGATTATTACAGCAATGCCCCAAGCCCTCAGTCCGATCGCCAACGAGGAAGTGTATCGGGCACGTCCGCTTGAAGGCGGAGTGGAGTTGACTTCAGATTTGCTGCTGCGCATGGGTCCTTATTTAACAGACCGTCCAACAGATGTGTTTTTTGCCAAATGGGAGAGCGAAATTGTCAAGCTGCAAAGTGTTGTACAGTCGATCTCCAAATCCGATCAGGAGTCTTCGCGGGACAAGGCGGCTGAGGTGGAGCGTCTAATTGTGAACTTGAAGGAGGTACTCTCATGTTTGCCAAAGGTCAAACGGTAATTCAATTCATGGAGCAGCTTGCTCCCAAACATCTGGCTGTGCCGGATGATCGGATTGGTCTTCAACTTGGTAGTCTGCAAAAGGAAATTACGCATGTTCTTATCGCGCTTGATGTTACGAACGAAGTTGTAGACGAGGCCATTCGGATTGGAGCCAATCTGATTATTGCGCACCATGCCATCATTTTCCGTCCGGTCAAATCATTGAATACCGACACGCCCATGGGGAAACTGTACGAAAAGCTGATTAAGCATGATATTGCGGTGTACATTAGTCATACCAATCTGGATGTGGCTGAAGGCGGAATGAATGATTGGATGGCCGAGGCTATTGGAATTGAAAGCAAGGAATCACTTGAGGACGTACATACAGATCATTTGTTCAAATTGGCTGTATTCGTACCCCGCACACACCATGAGCAGGTACTTCAGGCGATCCTTGAAGCAGGTGCTGGCAGTATTGGTCAGTACAACAAGTGCAGCTTCAATACAGAAGGCACAGGTACTTTTGTACCGGGAGAGGGGACACAGCCTTTCATCGGAACAGAGGGACAGATGGAGCGGGTAGAGGAAATGCGAATCGAGACCATTGTACCGCAAAGCCTGCGCAGCAAAGTTGTTCAAGCAATGCTTAAGGCTCATCCATATGAGGAAGTAGCCTATGACCTGTATGCAATGGATTTAAAAGGCCGTACGTTGGGTCTGGGGCGCTTGGGACCGCTCAAACAACCCAAGACACTCGGTGAGCTGGTGGAGGTCGTGAAGGCCCAATTGGATGTGCCATACGTTCGGGTAGTAGGCGATCTCAATCGGCAAATCAAAAAAGCAGCCGTGCTTGGCGGCTCAGGCAGCCGTTATACCCTTCCCGCACGCTTCAAAGGTGCTGATGTCATCGTAACCGGGGATATGGATTATCATACGGCTCACGATGCACTGATGGCAGGCATGTGTATTATTGATGTCGGTCATAATGCCGAGAAGATCATGAAACCGAAAACTGCGGACTGGCTGCGTTTCCGTTTGGAAGAAAAACGTTATGACACACAAGTAACAGCATCTGAGGTAAACACGGAAGTATTTCAGTTTATCTAGAAAAACATGTGAATTCGTTGCTGCCTGTAAATAATTAAGCTTGTTTGTAAACTCAAATGCCTGTATACTATGTAATGTTGTTCGGAAAGCTTGACAGACAATCGCTGGTGGCCTTCGTTGCCACGAGAGGAAAGTCCGGGCTCCACAGGGCAGGATGCTGGATAACGTCCAGTCAGCGCGAGTTGAAGGATAGTGCCACAGAAATGGACCGCCGATGGCCGGATTTTTCCGGCACAGGCAAGGATGGAACCGAGGTGTAAGAGACCCCGAGGAACGCTGGTGACTTCGTTCCTGGTAAACCCCATCTGGAGCAAGACCTAATGGGACACAGTCGACTCTTCGGAGATGGCAGCCTTAGCCCGAGGTGTGTCTAGGTTGGTCGCTTGAGCTGTACAGCAATGTATGGCCTAGATAGATGATTGTCGCTTGTGGTGGGAGGGTAGTTCCCGTCTGAACCACGAAGAGCACAGAACCCGGCTTACGGTAAGCTTTCCTAACTACAACAACACAACAGCAATACTGTAGTCCACTATCAGTCGAGGGGAACCAGAATGATTGTATCTGATCCTGATTGATCAGAAGGACGCCATCGCATCATAATGACAAAAGATACCTGTTCAATCAGGTTATATAATAAGGCGGCAGACTCTGAGTTTTCTCGGTCTGCCGCCTTATTTTTGTTCTACCATGTGAATGGGAAATGGTTCCTAATGATACAGTTGATGACAGTTTATTACAGTGTTACTACACTGTCCGACTGTAATGATGCATGCCACCGTTGAATGGCGCGATCCATACGCTCGACTGCCTCAGGCAGCAGGTCTGGATCGGTATGGGTAAAGTTGATCCGCATACGGTTCAGCTCCGGTGTACCTGCATAGAAGGAATCACCTGGTACAATGCACACTTTCTCCTGAATTCCATAGGTAAACAGATTGCTTGCCAGCATACTCTCAGGCAGCTGCAGCCACAGGAACATTCCGCCTTGCGGAGAGTTCCAGGAGATACCTTCCCAGGATTTTGCTGCCATGAGCGCGGTCAATTTCTTCATCCGCTGTTCATAATCCTGTGAGATATGGCGAATATGCCCGTCCAGGTCAAACGATTCCAGCAGTGCATGAAGTGCTCTTTGGTCGATGCTGCTGGAATGCAGATCTGCGCCCTGTTTGGCACGGGCAGCAATTTTGACTATATCGGGTGCGGCCAGAATCCAGCCCGTGCGGAGGCCAGGGGCTACGGTTTTGGAGAACGTGCTGGTGTAAATGACATTGGATGGACCCTCATAGGATTCTGCATCCAGTTGCGCCAGTGCAGGAGCGTCCAGCTGTTCCGGATTAAAGCGAATTTCCCCATAAGGGTCGTCTTCCAAAATCAATACTCCATATTTACGACACAAGTCCACCGCTTGCTGACGTCTGGCACGACTCCATACTTTGCCCGATGGGTTGGAGAACGTAGGATTGATGTAAACGAGTTTTGGACGATGCTGCTGAAGCTGTTCTTCCAGCGATGCAGGCAACATGCCTTCATCATCACAGGCGACTCCATGCGCTTCTGCCTGATAGGAGTGAATCACTTGAAGGGCTGCCAGATAGGTTGGTGATTCCACCAATACGCTGTCGCCCGCATCGAGCAAAATTCTGCATACCAGGTCAATGGATTGCTGAGATCCGGTAGTCAGAAGCATATGATCAGGTGAAGCGGGAATGCCCTTGGATTCAAGACGTTCGGCAATTTTGGCACGCAATGGTCGATAACCTTCCGTCTCTGCATATTGAAGAGCCGCTGCGCCGCCCATAAATACTTTGTCATATGCTTCACGAATGGCCTCAAGTGGGAACGATGTCTGGGCGGGTAAACCTCCGGCAAGCGATATCATTCCAGGTGCCTGTGCAGCCTGAAGCATGTCGCGAACGACAGAGGACGGGGTGTTTTGTGCCATTTTGGACCAAGGGATATTCATATTATTCTCATCTCCTGTTATTCACTGTTATACTGATGTTATAAACTATAATAGACGAAATGCATTATAACAGTAAAATGCGGATCATAACAGTTGGGGGGCATAGGTATGCATATTGAACTGAAGCGGGGGAGCAGCACCAAATTATATATCCAGATCGCCCTAACCCTTGCGGACCGGATAAGATCGGGGCTAATTGAGCCTGGAACCCGTCTTCCTTCTGTTCGAAAAATGACTGCAGACCTGGGCGTCAGCCTGGTGACCGTGTCCAAAGCATATGCTGAACTGGAAGCCATTCAACTGATCACCTGTTCTCAAGGAAAAGGATGCTATGTACGCGGGGGACAGGATCTGGAGATAACAGAAGACATGGAGAGAACTCACCGGACGCATCCGAGGAATGAATCAAGCACACCCTGGAACTGGCAGATGGCCCTTGTCGATTATTTGCCCCGTGCACAGCTTTGGCGACATTTTGACGCATCTCCTCAAGTTCAATATGAGCTGCATATGTCGGCCATTCAGCCTGAATTGTTGCCAACGCAGGAGATTATCGACAGTGCTTACCGACTCTCCTTGGATCATCCACAACGGATGGCGGCTTACGGCTCTTTCCAGGGAGATCGTGAGCTGCGGCAGACGTTTTCGGGGCATTTTGCAGAAAGAGGGCTCAGAGTAACACCTGAACGGATGCTGATCACGAGTGGGACCCAGCAAGGGATTGATCTTGTCGCACGGACATTCGTCGGGCCTGGGGACGTTGTGTATATGGAAGCACCAAGCTACACCGGTGCCATTGATGTGTTTACAAGCAGGGGAGCGAAGATCATAACGGTGCCGATGGATGATGAAGGGATGCGCATTGATCTGTTAACCCGGTTATGTGATACATATCCACCCAAATTGATTTACACCATTCCTACATTTCACAATCCTACAGGCATTACGATGACTGCACAGCGTCGTGCTCAACTGCTGAATCTGGCTCAGAGTTATCACTGTCTTATCCTGGAGGATGATCCGTTCGCTGATCTGTATTTCCATGATTCGCCGCCCGCTTCCATTAAATCCATGGATGGGACAGGTCATGTGGTATATATCAAAAGTTTTAGCAAGGTGCTGTCTCCTGGCTGCCGTGTGGCCTGTGCAGTTGCAGACGGAAGTGTGCTCACCCGACTTGTCGCTGCCAAATCCACAGCGGACCTGGGGAGCCCGCTTCTCACGCAGAAGGCATTGCAATCGTATATTCAAGTTCATTACAGTGCGTATACAGCTCGTCTGAGGGAAGAATTATATTCCCGTCTGTGTGCCGCCTCGGACGTCTTGGAGAAATATGCTCCTCCAGGGATGTACTGGACGCTGCCTGACGGAGGATTGAACTTATGGCTGCAATTGCCTGATGGTTTGGATATGCGTGAGCTGCACCGCCAAGCCCTTGCTGCAGGCGTTTCATTTTTGCCGGGTTCGGCCTGCTATGTGGGGGAGACGGATACGGCGAGTCTGCGAATTTGCTTTACGGTAACGAATCAGGAGCTGTTATGTGAGGGGCTGCGTGTATTGTGCAGGGTCATTGAGAAGGTTACACCCCAAAAAGGTGGGGCAACAGCGGACAGGCTACCGCTTATTTAATTTTTCAAAAATGGACATACATCCAATCCACAATGGACCAAGTGCAATACGTTATAGTATCACTTGAAAGGGAGTTGGTTTGAAATGAACCATTTCTGTCCACCGCTTTGCCCGATAGTTTGTGACCCGATCCAGGTTGTTGAAGATTACTACATTCCACAAATCGTACCTGTAATCCACCCGATCGAAGTCATCAAAAAACATCACTGTGTGCCAATTCATCATCATATGTACCCTGTAGTGGTCAAAGAAGAAGATCCTTGTTATATTTCAAGCCACAACGCCAAGAAAAAATCCGTGAAAAAATCAGGCAAATCCCGCACAACTTCTCGCAAGCGCTAGTGCAGCGGGTGCCCCGGGGGAATAGGTAAATATACCAAAGAGCAGCATACGCCCCGGGGCGCAGCTGCTTTTGTTTTTTTATATGAAGAGCTACAGTCATTATTTGGTGTACTTTTTCATCGTATTGTCCATTTGCTGTCTCACATGCTGTGGCCAGAACTGAAGTGGGGCGCTACTGCCTGAAGCCGCCTCCAAAGCCTTAAACACGTCGATCTGCCCATATCCATAATATTTGTCATGGCCAGGATCGCCGAGGTCTATAACGCTTTGACGCATCAAATCCATAACCTCCGTGTTGGTCAAATCCGGATTTAAGGAGCGGATCAAACCTGCAAGTGCAGCTACATGGGGGCTTGCCATCGACGTTCCGGACAAGGCCGCATACTGGTTTTTCGGATACGTACTTGCAATACTGGAACCTGGTGCCGTCACGTCTACGTAATCTCCATAGTTGGAATAGGAAGCTTTATTCATATCCGGATCCGTAGCAGATACTGCGAACACTTCAGGATAAGCTGCAGGGTATCCCGGTCGCTCCGTGTTGTCGTTACCAGTCGCAGCAATTAATACGATATCGCGGTCAAACGCGTATTTGATTGCATCATGAAGAAATTGGGCGTCGGCATAATTGCCGAGACTCATATTAATGACTTTTGCTCCATGATCTGCAGCCCAGATGATGCCTTCTGCAACAGCATAGGTTGTACCTGAACCTGAATTGTCCAGTACCTTAACAGGAAGTACCTTGTTGTACCAGCTCATGCCTGCAACACCTTCATTGTTATTCACAACAGCCCCGATAATACCTGCGACATGTGTACCATGGCCAACATCGTCAAGCGGTTTGCTTGCCGGATCAACGACATTATAACCGTCCAGCAGTTTGCCTTTCAGGTCAGGGTGGGTCAGATCAACACCGGTGTCTACCACCGCAACGATAACGTCCTTGTTGCCCTTTGTAATATTCCAACCGCGGTTGGTCTCAATGGCGGGCAGATTCCACTGATAGTCAGAGAATAAAATATCATTGGGCACGGTTACATCTGTTTGTTCAGTTGTGGTCTCATTGGTTAAATACATGTAGTGGGGTTCCATATATAACGGATTCCATTTACGTTCGAAATAAGCATGCAATTGCTCATAATTCATGGTTTCAGACCGGAAAACATACGTATATCCCAGCTTGCGTGCGGATTGGGTACGCAGATCAGATTTAATGATGCGCAAGTCCCGCTCACCCGGGTTCTGCCGGAAACGGATCACAATCTCATTTTCGTAAAAGTGACTGGCATTCGCGTTATCATGACCTGTTTTCACTGTGATTTCTTTGAGGGTATCCGGGTGCACCGACTCAATTTTGAATTTACCTTCACGCGGATAGGGAATCATGCGCAGATTCTTGCGTTGATGCTGCTCTACGGCATTCAGCACATTCTGGCTAAATAGTGCGATGACCGCTCGTTTCCCATCCTTGGAGGGCTGTCCCATCACAAAATACTTTTCTTTACCCAGAGGGAAGGAAGAGGACTCGAAGCTTTGACGCTTGCTGACGGCTTTCTTCGCAAGGGTAAGAGAATGTTCAAGTTTTTGCTGTTCCAGCTTGCTTCCTTTTGATGATTTTTTGTCAAAGTGCCGTCGGTTTGCTCCATCGGTACTCATCATATCGATGGAGCAAATATGGTCATGTGTTTGTTGTAATTCGGTGATGTAGCGCTTGATTTGCGAATCAGTCATATTGGAGGTTTTCTCAAGCATGCTGCTGAGATGCTGTTTGGCATCCATACGTGTAAGCATATCGGTTGCTTTTACATCCTGGACTTTGAGGCGTTGCTTGCTTGCATGCTCTTTGTGTGGAGAATCGGGCATGGCACTTGGGACTGGAACAGGGCGATTGGACGTGGGAAGCAGCAGCGTCAGGGCAAGTGCGCCCGCCCCAGCGGCTATGGCCCAGTTAACCCATTTCGGTCTGGACATAAGGGATGGAACCTCCTCAATTAGTTTGACAATCATTCTTAACCGTGTTCTGAATTCATCATTGTCACTGGTTATATCTATCGTTAGGAAAAGCGCATATTTTTATGCAACTGAACATGAGGTTGGATGCGTTTGCGAGCATGTTCAGCAGCAGAAAGGGAAAGCCTGATTAAGGGATACCGCTCGTCATCTTTTTATGGTAGGATAGTACCTGAGAATTCAAGGTCAAGGGCGAACATCCCTGTGGCCGATCTATATGTAAGGACTTATTTAAGGGGGAGCTACCTTTATGTCAGCAGCCAATGTACAGAAAACATGTGAGTCAACTAGGGAAAAGTTAAAACCGGCTATCGATCGGATCGAACAATTTTTGAATGAAAATGCCTTGCCTGAACTGGATCAGAATCAGACAGAGGAATCAACAACCTTCTACAAAGGATTTCTTTCGGATCTCCGTCATTTGCTCGTTTTTTCTGAAGTTTCTTACGAAAAACTTGGCGTTGTGCTGCGTCGTGCCAATTTTGATGTTGATTTTGCCGAAAAGGCTCTCTATAACACGTATCACCAATGCGTAAACAGCTTTTTCTATCCTAAAAATGAATGTTATTCGGAAGATGGCAGATACGCTTACACGGGTCAGGATGCAATCCGTTTCCGTGATAAGCCCATCCGTGCAGTACGGGATGTTATTCTTGAGGTGTCGAAAACCTATGAAGAACTGCGCGATGATCTGGCCTTTTATGAAAGTGACTACCTAACGCAGCGTCGGATGCAAAATCAACGCAATCACGCTTAATTAACATTTTCAACTTATTTGCGAATTGGACAAAGCCGCCCTTGTGGGCGGTTTTTTTTGCTGCTTTTTTATCCTGAATTACTCAAAAGGGATGTCATCATCTGGTATTTCGGCAGGGAATAGTGGGTTTGAACAGCGGGGACAATAGGTGTCGAGGTGATAAAAAAAAATGAGCCATGAGAAGCCAATTGTAAAATGCAGTGTTTCGAACTGTCACTTTTGGGGAGAAAACAATTTCTGCCAGGCCGATGCCATTATGATTGACATCGACCAACATGCCACTCGCCGTTTACATGAGGAATTTGCCGGAGAGACCTTTGATTCCGATCATCATGATCATGCGCGTACTTCTTCTGCGACATGTTGTCACACATTCAGACCCAAATGAGCAGTCATTCCCATTCATATGGAGGTGCTTTGCATTGAATAATGACCATAAAGAGGATCACCCGTTGCAACGTCAAAAAACGACTTCGTATGAAGAAGAGCAGCGTAAGCGTATAGATTATCCAAGACGAAGTCACAGGGAAGAATATGGTGCTGAGGTAGCGCCACCAACAGGTTCCATTCGCACAGAATCGACAGAAAGAACAGATCATACACCGGTGAAGCGTGAAGATGACGGTGTAATGAAATCTACGGGTCGAATCTCGGGATATATAGGGCTGGCGTTTGGCATAGCGTCCTTATTCATGTGGTCTATTGTCCTTGGTCCTGCTGCGGCGGTGCTTGGTTATTATGCCTATGTGAATGGCCGGAAAACAGCGGGTGCATGGTCTATCGGACTTGGCGCAGTGGCGACACTCAGCTACTTTTTCATGATTCCGTTTGCACGTTAATAAAGTAAAGACTAACTAAAGAATTGCACGTACCAGACATACTGAACAGATGATGATTGACTCTTCTAAGCCTTCTACTTTCCCCGGAGTTAATGGGTGATTGAAGAAGGTTTTTTCGTACATATGCAATCGTATGCAAATAAGAATTATTTTTTGAAAACAATGGAACCTTCATGTAAAACGATGTAGAATAAAGTCATCATATACGTTTACAATATACGGGAGTGGATATAACTCATGCAGATTGATCCGCGCGGGTCGCGGCAGTTGCTGGAACTGCAATTGACCAATAGTCTCAACGAAACGAATGCATCGAATGCAGCTTCTGGTTCAACAGTGGATTTTGCCAGTGTCATGGATGGGCTTCTTGGCACAAATCCAAATTCTTTGAATACTACTGAAGGAGAAACAGTTGACTCTGCTGAGGTCTCCAAACGTTCCAGTGACGGTCTTTTATGGCTGCAACTTGGTAGCATGTATAATCCGGATGCAGATTCTGTTTCTGCTCCAAAGGGTGATGTGGGCTCCTTATCTTCCCTGTTGACTACAGCTTTAGTGGATTCTGGAGCATCTGTACCTACGGATTTTGAATCATTGATTGCTTCAGCAAGCGCGAAATACGGAGTGCCTGAGTCTTTGATTAAAGCTGTCATTGACACGGAATCCGGTTTCGATCCAAATGTAGTATCTTCCGCAGGCGCCAAAGGATTGATGCAGCTAATGGATGGGACGGCTGCAGGTTTGGGAGTAAGCAATGCTTATGATCCTGCTCAAAATATTGATGGCGGAACCAAATATCTTTCTCTTCAGCTCCAGCGTTTTGGTGGCGAGGTGAAGATGGCACTTGCTGCATACAATGCCGGGCCAGGACGGGTGTCGAGGCTCGGTGTATCCAGTGACGCTGAACTGATGAGTGTACTCAACCGTCTGCCTTCCGAAACACAAGCTTATATCTCCAAAGTGGAGAAAGCACAGTCGAAATATATGATTTAAACAGGTTTGGGAAAACAACCGTAATCCAGGTAGAGATCAAACGCGGGAACAGCAGAGCTCCTATGAGCTCCGTTCCTGTTTGGTCTTTTTGTGTTGAACGGAGATCATGTTACAATGCTCACAGTAGATTCCACAATGAAGACTAGGAGGGGAACCTCATTTGAAATATTTTGATTATGCAGCAACGACGCCTCCTTATCCAGATGTCGTTCGTACAATGGCCGAGATTATGGAGGCACAATATGGGAACCCTTCATCAATTCATGGTTATGGTGAACGTGCCCATCAATTATTGCGCCGAGCACGAACCGGTTGCGCTGCAGCCATTGGAGTGAAACCCGAAGAAATCGTATTTACCTCAGGCGCAACCGAGAGCAACAACCTTGCTATTAAAGGGGCTGCATTACGCTATCAGTCTCGGGGCAAACACATGATTACCACTGCAACAGAACATGCTTCGGTGTATGAAAGTTTTGTGCAATTGCAGCAATGGGGGTGGGATGTCACCTGGTTGTCCGTGGATTCCGACGGCCTGGTGAGCGCCCAACAGGTCATGGATGCTATAAGACCCGACACAGTGCTTGTAAGTCTGATGCATGTGAACAATGAAACTGGAGCGATCCATCCTATTGCGGACATTGGTGAACGCCTCAAGAAGGAAGCACCAAGGGTGCTTTTCCATGTGGATGGTGTACAGGGGTTTGGGAAGATTGAGGCTAAACCTGCGGTGTGGGGTGCAGATCTATATAGTTTGTCTGCTCATAAGATTCGTGGTCCCAAAGGGGCGGGTCTCCTATATGTACGAAGCGGGGTGGAACTTACACCTCTGCTGTCAGGAGGCTCACAGGAGCAGGGACGGAGAGCGGGCACCGAAAATGTACCTTTGCTTGTCGGTATGGCAAAGGCGATGCGTCTCGCAGCGGAACGTCAGGCTGACTTTGCGTCCCGTACAACCATTTTGCGAGATCGTATTATGGAGATCATAGATGCAATTCCCGGATTTGTGCTAAATAGTCGTAAAGAGGGTGCGCCGCACATTGTTCATTTTTCCTACCCGGGAATGAAGGCAGAAGTGGCGCTGCATACCCTGGAGCAACTTGGAGTAACCGTGTCTACACAATCCGCCTGCTCTTCGCGATCAGCTGAACCCAGCAGGGTATTGCTTGCCATGGGCAGGGATAATGTTTGTGCGGCTGGCGGACTGCGTATTAGTCTTGGAGATGAACATACAGAAGAAGATGTGACTCTGCTGGAGCAGGCGTTACATCAGATGGTGGCGCAGCTGCGCCCGATGGAAAGGCGGATGTGATTTTAGATGAAATATGATATGCTGCTACTCCGTTTCGGAGAGTTTATGTTAAAAGGAAAAAATCGTGCCCGGTTCGAAAAAACAATCATTACCCACGTACGTTCTCTGCTTAAACCTTATCCAGGCGCAAGTCTGCGGAAGGAATTTGGACGGTTGTATGTGGATCTGGGCGGTGAATCTCATACGGAACTGCTTGCTGTACTTAAACGAGTGTTCGGAGTGATGTCGATCAGTCCGGTTAAAGTTACGCCATCGAAGCCGGAGGATATCGTGGAGACGGCTGTTGCTTTTATGGATGAGAGAGAGTCTGAATTCAAAGAAGGTACCACATTCAAGGTGAATGCCCGTCGTGTGTGGAAAGAGTTTCCTAATTCTTCGCATGAAATGAATCATCTGGTGGGTTCTCCGATCCTTCGGAAATTCCAGCAGTTAAGCGTAGATGTGCGTCAACCTGACATTGAGCTGCGTGTGGAAATCAGGGATCAGGGCACGTATATCTTCAGTGAAGTCATTCCGGCCGTAGGTGGATTCCCCCTGGGTACAAATGGCAAAGCGATGCTCTTATTATCAGGAGGCATTGACAGCCCGGTAGCTGCATGGTCTTCGATGCGTAGAGGACTTGAAGTGGAATGTGTACATTTCTACAGCTACCCATTCACAAGCCAGCGTGCCAAAGAAAAGGTCATTGATCTGGCGCGAGCACTTGCTGATCATGCAGGCACAATCAAGCTGCATCTGGTTCCGTTTACTGAAATTCAAACTGCATTTACCCAACTGGGACAGGATAACCTGATCATTACATTGATGCGGCGCTCGATGTTACGGATCGCTACCAAGTTGGCTGAACGTGAACGCGCGCTTGCGCTGATTACGGGGGATAGCCTGGGTCAGGTAGCGAGCCAAACGCTGCCGAGCATGAATGTCATTGGACGTGCAACGGATCTGCCGCTGCTGCGACCGCTTGTCATGATGGACAAACAGGAGATTATAACGTTATCCAAACAGATCGGAACGTATGATATATCGATTCTGCCATATGAGGATTGCTGCACGCTATTCGTACCGAAATCCCCGACAACGAATCCAAATCTGCGCATTGTGGATAAAATCGAAGCGACCATGAGCCAACTTGCTGAATGGGTAGACCAGGCGGTGGAGCAAACCGAAACGTTGACTTTGCATGCAGGTGAAACACCTATGCTGACCAATCAACAAGATCAGGATAACGAAATGAAGGAAGATTGGTTCTGATCATTCATCTTCAGAATCGAATGACATAATAAGGACTATGTTATCTCATCGAAAAAGGACTGGCCGAATTCTATCGGTCAGTCCTTTTATATATGTCCTACGGTTTAAAGTGGCAGATTCTTAAATGTTATGAATAGGAGTGCTGCCGCTCCCCGCCTGGCTTATTGCTGCTAGCGCGTTTGCGATATCCGGCAAACACAACACCAGCCGTAACCAGAACAATAAATAAGATCCGCAATGCCGGATGTTCGGTAAAGAAAGGCACGAGACGGTGTTCCTCTGTAATCATGTTGGAAGCCGTATAACCCAGAACGATGGCTCCAAGGTAAATGATCCAAGGGAAACGGTTGATTAATTTGATAAACAACGTGCTGCCCCAAACGATAATAGGAACACTGATCAGGAGTCCAAGTATGACAAGTACCAAATGCTGCTGTGCAGCACCGGCAACGGCAATCACATTATCCAGACCCATAGCTGCATCTGCGATCACGATTGTCCGCACGGCTACCCAGAGAGAACTGCCTGCCTTGATGTCGGAATGTTCCTCCCCTTGATCTGCCAATAACTTGTAGGCGATCCAGATCAGAAGTAATCCCCCTACAAGGAGCAACCAAGGCACTTTCAGCAGCCATAACACAATTACGGTGGCCACAATACGTATCAATAGTGCGCCGCCTGTTCCATAGAGAATTGCCCTTTTCTGCACAGATGGGTGCAAATTTCGAGCTGCGAGACCAATCACGATGGCATTATCGCCAGCCAGAATTAGATCAATAAATACAACGTTCAACAACGCCAGCCAAAAAGCGGGGCTAAACAGCTCCATTCGATGTCACTCCTTCTATTTATCCAAACCTTAGAAAGCTTGTTCAACGTTTAAGAATAGCATGGACAACTCTGACATACAAGTTAGAGTGGGGGGATGAGAAGCATGGATACGCTATGGCTGTTGACCGAAATCTTAATGATTAATCTGGTTCTGAGTGGAGATAATGCGGTTGTCATCGCACTGGCAAGCAAGGATTTACCAGCACGACAGCGCAAGAAGGCGGTGTGGTGGGGGGCATTTGGCGCGGTTGTCTTGCGTTGTGTATTAACCTTTGCAGCCGTTTTGTTGTTGGGTATTCCTTTTATTCAGGCGGCAGGCGGGCTGCTGCTACTCTGGATTGCCGTTAAGCTTCTGCTTCAAAATGAAGATGAAGTACATATTCGGGAAGCTTCTACGACCTGGAAAGCGATCCAGACGATTTTGATTGCTGACTTTGTCATGAGTCTGGATAACGTTCTTGCGATTGCTGCTTTGGCGGATGGTGACCTCGCATTGACGGTAATCGGTATTGCGATAAGTATTCCGATTGTGGTGTGGGGCAGCGGGTTAATTGTCGGTTTGTTGAAGCGATTCCCGATTCTCGTGTTTGCTGGTTCAGGTATTCTGGCCTTCACAGCAGGTGAGATGGTGATGAATGATCCGAAGCTGGGACAATGGCTTGGCGGCATGGCAGCTGAGGCACACACCTTCTTGCCTGCCGCTATGGCCTGTCTTGTGATCGCGGTTGGGGGGGCGCACAAGTTTGTTCGTCGAAATGTGTAGGTTAAATGTAAGCAGGTGAAATGTAAGTTTTGCCGGCAAACTGCCCGTATAAGGGCGGTTTTTTGCTGTATTCATTTATTGGTGCAGTTGTGAAGAAGAGAGCTAACTTGAAGAAGTCATAGCAATGGCATTTTAGGGTAATAAAGGATAATGGAACGAGGCGAAGTGCGACATAAAGTGTAGTTTTTTGTATACACATCGGCTACACTAGAAACAGGCTGGAAACAGTCAGTCATCATGGAATGCTTGTCGTTTAACTTTCGGGGTACATAGCCAAATGTTATAAGAGGTGATTGTAGATGAGGATGAGAAATGAAAAAGCAATCGGAATTTTTATTGTAGTTGCGGGTTTAATTATTTTACTCGGCAAGCTGGGTGTGTTTGGCTTCATTGGACGGCACTTCTGGCCTTTGCTCATCTTGTTGCCTGGTATTGCTCTTCATGCATTATACTATGCGAGGCTTACGCCATCATGGTCACTCGTTCCAGCAGGCACATTAACGGTCTATGGTTTGTTGTTCGGGATCACGAATACATGGGGCGGCGGATTAATGAGCAACCTATGGCCTGCGTTATTGCTTGGGATTGCGATTGGTTTGCTTGAATATGCGATGGTCGATCACCGAAGACCTGCATGGGTGCTTCCGGCAGCAGTGGGCGTAGGTATCATTTCAATTATTTTATTCGGAGTTACACTGCTTCACACGGGGATTATCTACGTATTGGCAGTACTTTTGATTGTAGGCGGGCTGTGGTTGTTGCTTGGTCGAGGACGTCGAGGGAGAGGCTGGTAACATTCCCAATGGTCTTTCAAGCGAAATATCTTGATTTTTACCTATGATCAACTATAATATAAGGGATATAGACATGCGTCGGGATATCACCGACGCTTATTTTGGGTGAGTAACCTGCGAAATTGCGGGAAGTTTAGTAGATAAGAATTGAAATTGGAAAGGATATGGATACAAACCATGCATTCAAGAGAACACATTCGCAATATTGCGATTATTGCCCACGTCGACCACGGGAAAACAACACTCGTCGACAAGTTGCTCCAGCAATCCGGTACTTTCCGTGATCACGAAACGGTACAGGAGCGCGCAATGGACTCCAACGATTTGGAGCGTGAACGCGGTATTACGATTCTGGCCAAAAACACAGCTATTACCTATAAAGATTACTTGATCAATATTGTGGATACACCAGGACACGCCGACTTCGGCGGTGAAGTGGAACGTATCATGAAAATGGTTGACGGCGTATTGCTCGTTGTTGATGCTTACGAGGGCTGCATGCCGCAAACGAAATTCGTATTGCGTAAAGCACTGGAGCACAACCTGACACCTATCGTTATTGTAAACAAAATTGACCGTCCAGCAGCTCGTCCTACTGAGGTCATTGATGAAGTATTGGACCTGTTCATTGAACTGGGTGCCAACGATCAACAACTTGAATTCCCTGTTGTATATGCTTCCGCATTGAACGGAACATCCAGCATGGACAACGATCCTGCTAAACAGGATGACAACATGATGGCGATCTACGATACGATCGTTAGTCATATCCCTCACCCAACAGAGAATGTTGAAGAGCCGCTTCAATTCCTCGTTACTTTGATGGACTACAATGAATACCTTGGCCGTATTGCTATCGGTCGTGTAAACCGCGGTGTAATCCGTCAAGGACAATCCGTTACGGTTATTATGCGAGATGGCAAAAGCAAAACCGCTCGTATCGAGAAACTGTTTGGTTTCCAAGGTCTCAAACGTGTTGAGACAGAAGAAGCAGGAGCAGGCGATATCGTTGCAATTGCAGGGATCAAGGACATCAACATTGGTGAAACCATCGCTGATCCTAACCAACCTGAAGCTTTGCCAGTTCTGAAAATTGATGAGCCAACATTGCAAATGACGTTCCTCGTGAACAACAGTCCATTTGCAGGTCGTGAAGGTAAATGGGTAACTTCCCGTAAACTTCGTGAACGTTTGTTCAAAGAGTTGGAAACAGACGTTTCTCTTCGTGTTGACGAAACGGAAAGCCCGGATGCATTTGTCGTTTCTGGACGTGGTGAGCTTCACTTGGGTATCCTGATTGAAAATATGCGTCGTGAAGGATATGAGCTTCAAGTATCCAAACCAGAAGTTATCGTTAAAGAAGTTGAAGGTAAGAAAATGGAACCACTTGAGCGCTTGTTGATTGATATCCCTGAAGAGAGCATGGGTTCCGTAATGGAGAGCCTGGGCGCACGTAAAGCAGAGATGGTTAACATGGTCAACACAGGTAGTGGTCAAGTTCGTCTGGAGTTCCTGATTCCGGCACGTGGTTTGATCGGATACAGCACAAACTTCCTGACATTGACTCGTGGTTACGGTGTTATGAACCATGCATTTGACAGCTACGCTCCGGTAGTGTCCGGTCAAGTGGGTGGACGTCACCAAGGTGTACTGATCTCAACTGAAACTGGTACGTCTACGTTCTATGGAATGATGGGCGTTGAGGATCGCGGTACTCTCTTCTTGGAGCCAGGTACTGAAATCTACGAAGGTATGATTGTTGGTGAACATACACGTGACAATGATATCGTTGTTAACATCTGCAAAGAAAAACAACTGACTAACGTTCGTTCTTCAGGTAAAGATGATACGGTTAAAATTAAAACTCCGATTATCTTCTCGTTGGAACAGGCGCTTGAATATCTGAATGACGATGAATATTGTGAGATTACACCGAAATCTATTCGTCTTCGTAAGAAGATCCTGAATAAATCCGAGCGTGAACGTGCAGAAAAACAACGTAAAATGGCTTCAAAATAACGCCTAACTACAACTAAAATAAATGATATAAGTTAATGTTTGATGGAACACGGAAAGTAACGAAAGGTTTGTACAGCGAAAGTAGTGAAGGGATCGGAATCGATTCTGAAGAATTGATTGAAGTTGAATTTCAAATTTACACGATAACGGAGAGGGCAGAAGCAATCTGTAGAAGCGAAGCGGTCGCCTTTATCCCCGGATTTTCCCTTTCAAAAAGGGAATCAAAAAATCTGGGGATAACAGCGATTGTAAGATGATTCTGTCCACGGAGTGGTCCAGTGTAAAATGGTTTATCTCAACAGATATAGATCGAAAGAACGATCCGAAACCGAAACGGTCACCACGCATGTACTTCCCTTGAGTTATCGAAAGGGTATCATCAACAATTGACTTATATCTAGCATGAACACGAAAGGAGCTGGCTGTGCATGCAAGCATGGTTCGCATCAAACCCGATCGTCGCCTACATCGTCATCTTTGTTTTGATTACTTACGTATATAACAAGGTGTTTCGGGTACGTCAGAAATTGCCGCTTGGTAAGGAAATCGTTCTCTATGTATTGATGGCGATGGGCACATTCATGCTTCTTATTTTTCAGATCGACAAACTGCCTATCATTCAATGTTTGCTGGTGGCAGTCGGTTTGATGCTGTTAGTGCGAGTGCGCTATTTCATTGAAGGTCGTCAAAAGAAAAAGGCGGAAGCTGCCGCTCGAAACTCATAAACTCTGCCTTGCATATACCATCCGTTTTCCTTAGGGAAAGCGGATGTCTTATATATAGGCAAAAACAGATGTGATAAAGGTGTTGAAGATATGAACTCAAATTCGAACGGTCTGCCTCCACGGAGACAGGCACCAACTCCATCCGGTGCTTCTGGATCGAAGAACGGCAAGGGCAAGCAACCAAAGAAGAAAAAACGGATGCGAACCTTTGGGAAATTAGTTTTAAGTTTATTGGTCATTGCTATTGTGGTAGGCGGGGGATATACCTATTGGGTATACAATCAGGTAACCGATACAGGTATTGATAAGCCGGTACCGCCAGGAATGTCAGCCAAAACCAAGCCCATTACGATGTTGCTGTTAGGTACGGATAATCGGCCTGAGACAGGTACGCATCTCTCCGACGTGGTCATGGTAGCTGCTCTGAATCCGGAGACCAAGACCGCAACCATTGTATCTTTACCTCGGGATACACGTATTCAGCTGGATGGGTATAAGGCGAATAAATTGAACTCTTATTATCCTAAATTCAAAGCGCAAGAAAAAACATCTGGCAAAAATGCAGAGGATCAGATGAAAGAAATGATGGGCAAGTATCTGGATGTGAATATCCATTATACGACCGTTCTGAATTTTCAGGCATTCCGCGATGCAGTCAATGCTGTGGGTGGCGTAGATGTGACTGTGGACAAAAACATGTGCTACCGAGATACGGCTGATGGCACGGATATTAATCTGGTAGCTGGAGCACAGCATCTGGATGGCAAAGAAGCACTTGATTTTGTTCGATATCGCAAATCGAACTGTAAACCGAAAACGGCAGAGTCCAATGACTTTGACCGAAATAAACGTCAGAACCAAGTGCTGAATTCCATGCTGGACCAGTTAAAATCACTTGGTGGCGTAACGAAGATTGGTAAAGTGATTGGTGCTGTTGATAAAAATATGACAACAGACGTGGAATCGGAGCAGATGAAGAACTTTATTGCTACCTACTGGAATATTTCCAAATCGGATGTACATTACACACCAGTAACCGGAGAGTGGAGAAGTCCATATGTGTATATCAACGAAACGGAATTGGCTAACGCCAAGCAGGCATTGCAGGATACCCTTTCAGGTAAAGTAACAACTTCTCCATCAGCCGAGTAACACCCATTCTTCTTTTGGGATTGGAAGCAAGATTGGTGATATGCTATAATAACATCAATAACGAATCAAGAATTGCATAAAGAAGATTAGGGGGCTGGTTGGATGTCCGAAGCCGTCACACAATTGACTGAATCTCTTCTACAGCAATTCAAGAACGAAACATTTGTGCTCCTGAGCACCGTGGACATTGAATCTGGAGGTCCGACATCAACTGCAATCTCTTGGATTTATGCGGAGAATGCCTCTACCCTTCGTGTGGCGATTGATCATCGGTCACGTCTCGTGAACAATATGATCGAGAATCCGGCCATTACCGTCACTATATTTGGAGAAGAAATGGTGTATGCTGTAAACGGACGTGCTTCGGTACGACAAAATCCGTTACAGGATGTTCCCTTTAACATGTGCTGCTTCGACATTTCCATTGAAGCGGTAAGGAATGCCCTTTTTTATGGAGCCCAATTGTCCTCTGTGCCGCAATATGTCAAAATATATGATCAGCGTGCTGCTGAGAAATTAGATGAGCAGGTGTTTACTGCCATGAAAAAAGCCTAGTGAGAGATCACTGGGCTTTTTGTTGTCTTTTGTCAGATGAATGCAGCTGCTGCATTTGTTGTTCATGTCCTACACGTTCATCTGGATTTTGGCGGACTTTGACATCTTTCGGGAGTTGAGGGATGATTCGCCCCACCATGTCGGCGAGCTCTGAGGCAAAGCCGGATATCGGGTGTCCTTGACGAATATGTTTACCAATTTCCTTAATACGTTCAGTAACATCCGCATCTGCGGTTACGATGGAATCCACACCTTCCGGATCTTTACGAAGGGCTTCGGCTACAGCATATTTGATCGTACCGACTCGTGCACGTTCCAGTTCACCATCTACATCAATGCCAACGACGGCCGTATTGCCAAGGATAACGCAGTTGGCATCTTTGACACCTTCCACTTGCTTGGCAAGTGTTTTAAGGTGGGTGACCCTTTTTTCATTTGGCATCCGATCAGCCTTGGTGTTATCCATTACGTTTTTCTCATGAACCTCACCCGTATTTTCGGTCAGGTGATCCACTGCAGAAGGGTGCAACCGGTCTTCCCGTTCATTGAGCATATGAGAGCCTTCCCGTTGGTCTTGCTGAGTTGTAACATTTCCTCCATAGCCTTTCGCATGTGTTCCCTGATTGGGCGAAGCGTTGCGAGTGGTGTTGCAGCCTGTAAGTATAAAGATCATCAGCAGTGTGCATACCCATATTTTCATAAATGTTCATCCTTTCTTGGAGTTTTTCAGAATCGTTGACAATTATTTTGTCCTAGTCGAATACATTTATGTATGGGAGCATGATTGTCCATGCAGCTGCTGAAAGATCACACGATCAAAAACGAACTTGGGAAAGAAAAAAGGACTGCCCATGCATGGTAATACAATTGTATAATCTGGCATTCCCAAGTTCACGTTCTAGCCCATGCCTTTAACGACGCCGCTTTGGAGGGGATTGAATGAAAAAGATTTTTGTATTGGATACCAACGTGCTTCTGCATGACCCCAATGCCATATTTGCCTTTGAGGAACATGAGGTAATCATTCCCGCGGTTGTACTGGAGGAGATCGACTCCAAAAAAAGAAATGCCGATGAAATTGGCCGCAATGCCCGTAATGTATCAAGGCTTCTTGATGGATTACGTGAATTAGGACATCTGCACAGTGGTGTGCCTCTGGCCAACGGAGGTAATCTGAAAGTGGAACTGAATCATCGCAGCTTTGTGAAAGTTCAGGAAATGTTTGGCGAGGTGTCCAATGATAATCGGATTTTGGCTGTTGCCTTAAATTATCAAATTGAGGAAAATGAAAAAGAGGTTATCGAACGTCAGGTGGTTCTGGTTAGCAAGGATGTACTTGTTCGTATCAAAGCGGATGTACTTGGGCTGTTTACGCAGGATTACTTATCAGATCGGACCGCAGGGCTGAGTGAGTTGTACCCGGGCTATACGGCCCTGAAAGTCCACCCTTCGGTGATTGATGAGTTTTACACATATCGTTTTCTGCCAATCAAACCGTTACAGCTATCTTATTCGCTATATCCGAATGAATTTGTCATTCTCAAGGATGAGATGGGAACCAATAAATCGGCCTTGCTCAAAGTAAATACAGAGGGAACGAAGCTGGAGCCGCTTTTCCTGAGCAATGATAATGTGTGGGGCATAGGTGCACGTAACGCGCAACAACGAATGGCCCTGGAGCTGCTGCTGAATGATGATATTCCCCTTGTCACGATTACAGGAAAGGCGGGAACAGGGAAAACCCTGCTGGCGCTTGCTGCAGGTTTGCTCAAGGTGGAGGATGATCATAAGTACAAAAAATTATTGATTGCCCGCCCTGTCGTCCCGATGGGAAAAGATATCGGTTATCTTCCTGGGGAGAAGGAAGAAAAACTCCGACCGTGGATGCAGCCAATTTATGATAATCTGGAATTTTTGTTTGATACCAAAAAAGCAGGCGACATTGATAAAATTTTGATGGGACTTGGCAGTATTCAGGTTGAAGCCTTGACCTATATTCGTGGACGGTCTATTCCAGGACAGTTCATCATTATCGATGAAGCCCAAAACCTGTCTCGCCATGAAGTAAAGACCATTGTATCTAGGGTCGGTGAAGGCAGTAAAATTATTCTGATGGGCGACCCTGAGCAAATTGACCATCCTTACCTCGATTCAGCAAGTAATGGTCTGACGTATATTGTGGAGCGATTCAAGCAGGAGGGAATCAGCGGCCACATTATGCTGGAAAAAGGAGAGCGCTCCAAACTGGCTCAACTTGCAGCGGATTTATTGTGAGGTAACGGGGAGTTTATTTCCCGGAAAATGTTTTGATTAAACCGGCTCTTGAAGCCGGTTTTTTTTGCTGAAAAAATAAAAATCAGTTATTGCACAGAACTCGATATGCTCGAAGTATGCAAAATATCGGAAAACTTCTTTTTGGCAGGATAGGACAAGAGCACTACTTATTTGTTACAATGAGTGTTGCAGGAAAAAATTAGGGAGTAAGGAGGAGAAGTTAATGAAGCGTGGGCATCAGGTTATTTTGTTCGCAGTACTGCTGCTTTCGTTAACGATTCTGTCTCCCAGTTTTGACTTTAGAGGTTCACAGCTTAATCAGGAAAAAGACCAGGAAAAAGATGTGTTTCCAAACACATCATCGCGTAGCGAGGATCAACATGCCCCGCTAAAGATTGTGGTCTCTATGTCAGAGACAGAATTTCAGTCGTTTAAAAAAATGGCTAATGAAGTAGCAGCTTCTCAACATGTGGAAATCAGTCTTCAAAATTTGGAGCCAGATACATATAAAAGAGTGCTTGATAATCAATTTTTGGTAGGGGAGAGCGGTGATATTATTCTTCTGGATAGTGCGGAAGTTCAATATCATGCTAAAAAAGGACATCTGTATCCGTTAAACGGTACAACGCTGTCCAAGTCTTTGGGCGAAACTGTGGTTGGTTTGAGAGAATGGACAGAGTGGAATGGTTACCAATGGGGGATGCCGTTTGACTTTGACGCCTACGTACTCGCAGCTCGCTCTCCGTTCCTGGATGAAGCCGGTTTGACAGGTTTACCCGAAAATAAGGACCAGTGGATCAAACTTGTACAACAGGCAGCGCAAGATGGAACGGATTTAATAAGAATAAACTTAAATGACCTTCACGCGGTAAGTGCGTGGTTGAATCAGTTTGAGCCAGGCATGGCCCCCGACAAAATTAAGAAAGCGCAAACTTCTTCGCAAACAGAGGCGTACCAACCAATCATACAGCTGCTGGATCAGATCCAGTCCCATATTACAGTCGAATCCGTAAATCCAACGATCTCTGCTTCTGATGAGCAAACGGGGGCCCCTATGGTAGTCACATTATTGTCTCGTTTGTTGAGTGAAAATCAACCTGGGGCAGGCGAACAGGATTCAACAAAAGGGATTGCCCTCCGTGGGTTGGAACCACTAAGATCAAGAAGTCTTGTTATCGCAGCTGGCTCACTTGAGGCGGAAGAGGCCAGCCGCTGGGTTGAAGGGATGACTTCCTCCTCAGTGCAATTGAAGTGGTACCAACAAGCTAAATACTTACCAGCAAAGCAGCGGGAACTAGATCTTGAGTCACAGAAACTAATAACGAAATACCATACGACTGATGTAAAATCCTGGTTTTCAACTGAACCGTCACAGGCTGTAATGACGGAAAGCGGTATACTCGCTTCTGCCTTTCAAAAGAAGATCCAGCAGCTTCTCGCGGGAGAGATTACAGCTAATCAATACGTAAAAAGCATTATTGCCTTACAGATCTCGTCAAAATGAAATGGCAAGCTTCACTTCAAGTATACCTTCACTCGTGGATACCTCTGTGGCTTTAACAAAAGATAGTATCTTCTGTGGGTAAAATCCGAGATCGAACTCCTGCTCCAGCATACGACGAGTAGTATCGGGTAGTTCCAACTGATTAAATACAAGTTTGTCTACATGAAAACGAATGGAGTTTTGCGGTTCATTCTCTACCGTATAATGACCTTCAATACTTAGTTGCAACTGATCACGCTGTCCCGAGGCGGTAATTCGATCCTTTTCAAACTCAAAGGCGAAGTCTTCAAAGATGGGATTCTGGGAACGCAGAAATGTATTCAGTTCATCTTGCCCAATTCGAATCGTGTACGTCTTTCCGGTAGTTGAGATTCCTCCGTTCTGCTCCTGAATGAACTGCGGCAGGTTCTGCATGGCGGCTGCCAATGCTTTGAAGTATCGCTTGACCTCGTATATGCCGATGTTCTCCCAATAGATGGTCAGCTCATCCATCAATTTTTGCATGGCCGCAGCATCTCCGCTGGCGGCTACTTTTCCGTCTACCTCTTTCTGCAATGCAAGTACACGTTCCCGTTGATGCTGAAGATTGATTTTTAGTTGAGTCAACTCTGCATGGGTCTGACTAATCTGTAAGGACGTTTGCTGCAAGCTGCGATAACGATCCTGGTACTTGTCCAGTACAGCCTGATCCCTTCCAATGATGATCTGATAGTAGTCGAATAGAATAAACAGATCTTTGAAAGATCTTGCCCCGAGTACTGTCATCAAGAGACTGTCTCGCTCTCCCGTATAGTAGGACCTTACAACAGCACCTGCCCGATCTTGCTGAGTATGTATCTGTCCTTCCTGTTCCTGAAGCTGTAAGGACAACGCTTGGCGCTGTTCATCCAGTTGTTTTTGCCTTTCTCCAATTCGCTCGATTTCATGATCGATTTCGACGATGGATAAACTTTTTTGCAATATTTCATGCGTATCCTGCGGTGAAGACTCTCCATAGGCATATGTCGATGGCAGTTGGATAAATAATATAATACATACGATGAAGGCAGAAATGCCGTATCGATGTTTCACCAATCATTCTCCTTTCGGTTCGAATATCTGAGGTACAGGCTATCTCTTTCAGACAATATATGAAACAAATACGTGAAATATCCTTAGTGGTTACATAACACAAAAGAACAATCGTTTCATCTGAAAAAACAAAAAAGCAACCCGACTGTAGCCGGATCGCTTTGATGCTGCTGGCGGATTAGAGCGGCAAATCCATTTGGAATACGGTCCAGTAGCTGAACCCTGTGAATGTCACGATCATATAACCCCAGAAGAGCAATATGTACGTTCGTTCGGTAAATTTCAAGTATCCCAAAATGACAAAAAACGCAGTCTGCAGGAAAAAAAGCAAGGCCATTTCGACTAGGTCTCCCGCAAAAGCCATCAGGCCAATCGCAAGCGTGAAGAACCCGAGTACCCGAAACATGCGCGCCACGGTAAGTCCTCCTCTCCTATGTACGATCATAGATTGTCTACACAACATTATACCGGGAAAGGAAAAAGGTGTAAACAAAATTGGATATGAAAGCGAATTCTTTTTTTGATGGAATGAATTAAAGTGTGGTCTGTTTTGCATATGTAACGTATGAGCGCACATAAATGTGGAAATACATTTTAGTATGAAATCAATTCTATGAACTCTATGAGAGGCATAAGAATGAATGAAGCAGCTTTTATACCTAATTCGCAGGCCGGCAATCGGTCATGGGGACGGTTATTTTAGGATGTTGTTAGGAGGGTATTATAGCATGACTGCAGTGAGACAGGATGCTTGGAGTACAGAGGATGATTTGATATTGGCAGAGGTTACTTTGCGTCATATTCGGGAAGGGAGCACACAACTGGCTGCTTTTGAAGAGGTAGGCGAAAAAATAGGCAGAACTTCTGCCGCTTGCGGTTTTCGCTGGAACAGTTGTGTGCGTAAAAAGTATGAGTCTGCTATTAGCAATGCCAAGGCTCAACGTCAAAAACGAAGCTATCTTCGCAAACAGCCTGCTTTGCTTGGACCACAGGTAGCAGCATTGTCCACATTGGATACAGAAGATAATCTGTACAAGGCAGATGGAATCTCGGAAGACTCGCTTTCCATTGATGCGGTAATTCGTTTCTTGCGCCAATGGAAGGGTACAGTCCAGGAGAATAGTCGCCAGCTTAAGATGCTTGAAAAGGAACTGCGGGAAAAAGAGGATGAACTTCATGAACTTCGCTGCGAGAATGATCGGCTGTCCAAGGAAGTAAATGAAGTGCAGACAGACTATCGTGTGGTGAATGACGATTATAAAGCATTGATCCAGATTATGGATCGCGCTCGCAGACTTGCATTTTTGACAGAAGAGGAAGAAGAGCTCAAAACAAGATTCAAAATGGATGCCAACGGAAACCTGGAACGAATTGAATAACAACAACATGTGTTTGATTCTCTGTATTAGATTAGGGCCCGTCACACCTTCGTTATATAACGGCAGGAATGACGGGTTTTTTGTTTGCTGTTTTTGTTCTATTATATATGAAAGCACTTTTGAGCAGAGGTAGGGATGCTGCATGATCATTGACGTTGTAGGAGCGGGGTCGCTGGGTCTTTTGTATGGAGGGAAACTTCTGGCTGCAGGATACGAGGTTCGATTCTGGACCAGAACGGCTGAACAGGCAGCGAAACTGAATAGAGAAGGATTTAAAGTGATCGAGGGGGAGAGAATCCAGCCCATTCCTCCCAGCCTGATTCAGGCCGATGAGATTAAAGCATTATCCAGAAGACGAGGCCACTTTGAACAGTTACCTGGGGAATGGCTGCTTTTAATGGTGAAGCAGACGGCGATACATGATGTCATTCGTGAATTAGGGACCTTGAATACCAAACCCCTGAACATTGCATGTTTTCAAAACGGGATAGGGCATTTGGAGGACTTACACTTGGGTATGCCGCATTGCAATATATGGAGTGTCATAACCACTGAAGGTGCAAAACGTGAGCAAGGCAGGGTCATCAGGGCAGGCAGTGGAGAGACTTGGGTGGGCAAAAGTGCAAATGGAAGTCCTGCCTCTCCAACTTCGACGGATCAGGATGAGTTAATTCATTTAACGGGACTTTTGCAGCAGGCAGGATTTGACTGTACAGTGTCGAATGAAATCGATAAGCTGATATACAGAAAACTGTTAATCAACGCTGTCATTAACCCTCTTACTGCGCTGTGGCGTATACCGAACGGTGAGTTAATCACGAAGAATGAACGAATCGTGTTGATGCGTCAGTTATACGACGAGGCAATGGTGATATATGAAACAAGCGGAATCGTTTTGGACGTGGATGTATGGGAGCAAATCCTCTCTGTTTGTCATTCCACAGCCTCAAATACTTCCTCCATGTTATCGGATGTTTTAAATGGAAGACAGACAGAGGTCCAATCCATTAACGGGCAAATTGTAAGCATGGCGCGTCGGTGTGGCTTGACAGCTCCGATGCATGAATTACTGCTTCATCTGATTGAAGGCATGCAACCGGAAGGAGTGAGTTGATGGGATTTTTTATTGTGCTGAGCATACTGCCGTTTTTTCCCTTTTTACTTGTTTACTGGATCATGTACGGGTGGAAGAAAGATAAGCGAGTAGCGCTGCGATCTGCAATGGATGTGACGACAGTATTTCTTATTTTCTCTGTTTCGGCGTTATTCAACTTAACATTTGATTCGAATTTCGGATTTTATTTAACGCTTATACTCATACTAATAGCCCTTGGATTTATCGGAGGTGCCCAAAATCGCCTAAAAGGAAAGGTTGATGGGGGTAGAATGTTCCGGGCCGTTTGGCGCATGGCGTTTGTAATGATGAGTTTTGGGTATGTTTTGTTTACTATATTTGGATTATTTAGATACTTCATGAAACAGATGTGAGGATACATAACGTAAAAAGGCTAAAAAATGTGTCGATTTTGTCGAATACTGAAAAAAACATTACTTTCTGAAAAAGTAATGTAGATTTTTTTGACCGGTGGTTGTATAATCTATAAACATAAACCATATCAATTTAGGGGGAACGTGTTAGATGAAAAGGAAAAGTCTATTAGTCCTTTTGACGCTGATTTTGGCGTTCGGTACCGTACTTGCAGCGTGCGGATCGAAAAACGAAGGCACAGGTAACACCGATACTGGTTCTGCAGGCGAGAGCAATGGTCTCGCAAAAGATCAAGTGCTGAAAATTAACCTGACAGCTGAACCTCCTACGTTGGACCCGGCTCAAGCAAAAGACAGCCAAACCAACACTGTTCTGAAATTCTTGTATGAAGGTCTTGTTCGTATCGACGCTGATGGCAAAGAAGCTGCGGGCGTTGCTAAAGACTGGGTTATTTCTCCAGACGGATTGAAATACACCTTCAACCTAAACCCGGATGCAAAATGGAGCAATGGTGACGCAATCACTGCCGAAGACTTTGTACGTTCTTGGGAACGTGCTTTGAAACCGGAAACAGCTTCTCCATACGCTTACCAATTGTACTATATCAAAGGTGCTGAGGGTTACAACCTGAGCAAAGACGAAAAATATAAAGGTACTAAAATCACAGATTTCTCTCAAGTAGGTGTTAAAGCTACTGACGAGCACACGCTGGAAGTAACGTTGGAAAACCCGACACCTTACTTCTTGGGTCTGACAGCATTCTACACATACTACCCAGTACACAAGTCTGCTGACACGAATGACAAATTCTTCACAGACTACAAAAACATGATCGTTAACGGACCATTCACAATGGATCAATACGCTAAAGGTCAAAAAATTGTTGTGAAGAAAAACGAAGGCTACCATGCAGCTTCCGATATCAAGTTGTCTGAAATCAACATGTCCCTGACAAGCAGCAGTGCTTCCGAACTGCAAGCTTATAAGTCGGGACAATTGGACTATACAGGTAATCCAAATGGTGAGATTCCAACTGACCAAATTCCTTCTGTAAAAGCGGAATTGCCAGACGAATTCAAAGCAACAGGTATTGCAAGTACGTATTACTACCTGTTCAACGTTAATGAAGCTCCATTCAACAATGCTAAAATCCGTAAAGCTTTTGCAATGTCAATCGAGCGTCAGCTGATTGTTGACAAAGTAACACAAGGTGGACAAATTCCTGCATTCGGCTTTGTACCTCCAGGTATTCGCGGTGAAAAAGGCGAGTTCCGTGATGAGCACAAAGACGACTACTTCACTGAAAATGTGGACGAAGCTAAGAAATTGCTTGCTGAAGGTATGAAAGAAGAAGGCTACACAACATTGCCTGCAGTAACTTTGATCTACAACACTAGTGACAATCATGCGAAAATCGCTCTTGCCGTTGCTGACATGTGGAAGAAAAACCTTGGTGTTGACGTGAAAACGGAAAACCAAGAGTGGGGCGTATTCCTTGAGAACCGTCAAAACCAAAACTTCCAAGTGGCTCGTGCGGGCTGGTCTGCAGACTATAACGATCCGTACAACTTCTTGGAAATGTGGACTACTGGAAACACAAACAATGATCCCAAATTCAGCAACGAACAGTATGACAAAGATGTTAAAGAAACTGTGAAATCTGCTGACCCAGCTGCCCGTATGGCTGCATTTGCTGACGCTGAGAAAATTCTGGTTCAAGATGAAATGGGCGTATTGCCGATCTATTACTACACTAACGTATCTTTGACTAAGCCTTACTTGAAAGGCGTACAACTTGATTTCAGTGGAGCTATTGACTTCACTCGTGCATATTTGGAAGAGAAATAAGTTGTTCTGAAGTCTATATGATTACTTCGGGATATATATGTGGAATTCCATATATATCCCGATTTTTTTGTATGTGCACCGATTTTCCTTATAATTCTTGAAATTTCCGATAAATGGATTGGACATTATTCATGTCTAATTCTACAATCGATTTGTATACAAAATATTGTTTGTGGAGGTGTGCAAGGGTTGGTTAAGTACGTGCTGAAAAAACTGCTATTTATGCTGCTATCGCTTTTCATACTCGCATCAGCAACCTTCTTCCTCATGAAGGCCATTCCGGGTGACCCTTTTACATCCGAGAAAAAAGTATCACCTGAAATCCGGGCACTTTTGGAAGTGAAGTATGGTTTGGACAAACCGATGTATGAACAATACCTGAAGTATATGGGTGGAATCATCAAAGGTGATTTCGGGGTTTCTATGAAATACCTGAATCAAGATGTATCTGGTATGATCACTCAGACGTTTACAGCATCACTGAAGCTGGGAATTTTTGCGATTATTATCTCCATTATTGTGGGGGTCTTGTTGGGGCTTCTTGCCGCAGTGTACCATCGCAAGTTGATTGATGATATTACGATGATCCTCGCTGTCATAGGAATCGCTGTTCCAAGCTTCTTGCTTGCATCACTATTGCAATATCTTTTTGCTTTCAAGCTCGGCTGGTTTAACGTTATGGGCTTCGATGGTCCGCTTGACTATGTGCTTCCAGTTGCAGCACTGTCTGCATCACCAATTGCCTTTATCGCACGTTTGACGCGTTCAAGCATGTTGGAAGTGTTGCATGCGGATTACATCAAAACAGCCAAAGCCAAAGGTTTGAAATGGCCTGCTATCATGTTTAAACACGTTTTACGGAACGGTATTCTGCCAGTCGTTACTTATGTTGGTCCGATGACAGCGAATATTATTACAGGTTCCGTTGTTATTGAACAGATCTTTAATATTGGCGGGATTGGTAAAGTATTCGTAGAAAGTATTACGAATCGTGATTATACGATGATTATGGGGATTACAATCTTCTATGGTATTCTCTTGATGCTTGCACGTTTCCTGACGGATATTGCTTACGTGCTGATCGATCCTAGAATTAAGCTGGAAAGCCGGAAGGGGGCATAACGTTGTCTGGCACGAATAACAACAATAATGAAACGGCGAACACAGGCCTGGATAGTCAGGCAGCGTTGAAATCGCAAGAGAGTGTATCGCTATTCAAAGACGCTATGTATAGACTTGCAACCAACAAGGCCGCTATGATTAGTTTGGCTGTTCTAGTCCTTGTTGTCATTTTCTCTATGATTGGTCCAACTTCGTTGTTCTCAAGTTATAATTATTATTCCAATGATTTGTTGAATGCCAATGCTGCTCCGAGTGCAGAACACTGGTTTGGGACAGATGAATTGGGTCGTGATGTATGGGTAAGAACCTGGGTAGGTGCACGTGTATCTCTTACTGTAGGTTTGGCTGCTGCTTTAATTGACCTTGTCATCGGTGTAATTTATGGAGCAATTATGGGCTTCTACGGTGGGCGTGTTGACGGCATCATGAACAAGTTCTCCGAGATCCTATACTCCCTGCCTTACATGCTCGTTGTTATCTTGTTGCTGGTTGTATTGGAGCCAAGTCTGACAACGATTATCATTGCACTTACCATCACAGGCTGGATCAGTATGTCCTGGATTGTCCGTGGTGAGATTATGCAACTCAAAAACAGAGACTTTATCCTTGCTGCTCGTTCCATGGGCGCAAGCACTGGACGTCAGCTCTTCCGTCATTTGTTGCCAAATGCTGTCGGACCGATTCTCGTTACATTGACGTTGTCCATCCCAAATGCCATCTTCGCAGAAGCATTTTTGAGCTTCCTCGGATTGGGTGTATCTGCACCTAAATCCTCTCTTGGATCTATGATCAATGATGCACTTACTGGCTGGACGCTGTATCCTTGGCGGATGTGGTTCCCTGCAGGTTTGATGGTTATGACAATGCTCGCATTTAACTTGCTTGGTGACGGCTTGCGCGACGCGCTTGATCCGAAATTACGTAAATAGAAATAGGAGGTGGGATTATGGAGCCGATTTTAACAGTCAAAGACTTGAGTGTGTCATTTACGACGCGTTCTGGTGAATTTGATGCCGTTAAAAATGTGAGTTTTGAACTTGGCAAGGGAGAGACGCTGGGAATCGTAGGTGAATCTGGTAGTGGTAAGAGTGTTACTGCCCAAACCATCATGAAATTGATTCCCTCCCCGCCTTCGAAGGTCAAAAGCGGAGAGATTACTTTTCACGGGCAGGACCTGCTGAATAAGACAGATAAACAGATGGAAGCCATCCGTGGTAAAGATATCGGCATGATCTTCCAGGATCCAATGACTTCTTTGAATCCTACCATCAAAATTGGTAAACAAATTACCGAGGTACTGCGCAAGCATCAGAATATGTCCAAAAAAGAAGCCGAAAAAAGCGCATTGGAAATGCTGGAACTTGTAGGCATCAAAAATGCGGAAGCGCGTATGAACCATTACCCGCACCAATTTTCCGGTGGTATGCGCCAACGTGCTATGATTGCGATTGCCTTGGCATGCCGTCCATCCCTGCTGATTGCGGATGAACCAACAACTGCACTCGACGTAACGATTCAGGCACAAATTTTGGATGTTATGAAGGACATGCAGCAAAGGCTCGGAACTTCGATCATGCTTATCACGCATGACCTTGGAGTAGTCGCAGGAATGTGTGACCGTGTTGTTGTTATGAAGGAAGGCGAAGTTGTTGAAACGGGAACAACTGCCGAAATCTTCAGTAATCCTCAACATCCATACACGATTAAATTGCTGAATGCTCTTCCTCGTCTGGACGAGCCTAAGAAAGAAAAGCCTACTCCAGTTGGTATTATCAAAGGTGCCAACAAGCCGCTTGTTCAAGTGAAGAACCTGAAGCAATACTTCAATTTGGGTAAAGGCAACATTCTCAAAGCGGTTAATGATGTTAGCTTTGATATTTTTGAAGGCGAAACACTTGGAGTTGTAGGGGAATCTGGATGTGGTAAATCCACAACAGGCCGCACGATTCTTCGCCTTTATGAGCCAACAGGCGGAAACGTTAACTTTAACGGAACAGATATCTATAAGCTTTCCCCACGCAAAATGAAAGAAATGCGTAAAGATATGCAGATGATTTTCCAGGATCCTTATGCATCCTTGAACCCACGTTTCAACGTTATGGATATTATCGGTGAATCCCTCGATATTCATGGTCTGGCATCAAGTCGGACAGAGCGGAAGAGACGTGTTGAGGAACTGCTGGATCTGGTAGGTCTGAATCCGAGCCATGCACTTCGTTATCCACATGAATTCTCAGGTGGTCAAAGACAACGGATCGGGATTGCCCGTGCATTGGCTGTAGACCCTAAATTCATCATCTGTGACGAGCCATTATCTGCATTGGACGTCTCCATTCAGGCTCAGGTCGTTAGTTTGCTTGAAGAACTTCAGCAGCGCCTCGGCTTGACATACCTGTTCATTGCGCATGACTTGTCCATGGTTAAGCATATCAGTGACCGTGTTGCTGTTATGTACATGGGTAAAGTGGTGGAGTTGGCAGAGAGTGAAGAACTTTATGCTAATCCGATTCACCCTTACACCAAAACATTGCTGTCTGCGATTCCTGTACCTGATCCGGAAGTAGAAGCGAGCAAACGTCGCATTTTACTGCCGGAAGAACAAGCAATTAAAAATGGATCTGGTGGTCCTGCAAATGATCCATACAACCTGCAGAATGCTCAATTGATTGAGGTTTCCAAAGGTCACTGGGTTGCAGAACCTTACGTATAAAAAGTACAATTTTCATTTGGACTTATCCATGAATATCAAACCGCCGAATAATTCGGCGGTTTTTTGTTTTTTGATGCACTTTCTTTTGACGAAGAGGGCACTCATTCGGTACAATCAAGAAAGGCTCTTTGAAGCAGATAGGAGGCAGACCTCATGAAAGGTATGACCGAGGCACTCCGCAGCGGAACGCGACTTGCAGAAGACTATGTCTGTTCAAGGGATGCTGCGCGTGGCCTTTACGAATATGATATACGCTGGGAATCGGGACTACATACACGTGCCGAGTGGCTGGACCAATCGGAAAACACACGTATACCTCGTGAAAGCCTGGCAGAGTATCTACGTATATATAATAAACGGGTGAATGATCATAGTGCAGTACATGAATCCATCACTCGTCTCGCGGAACAAGGTGCATTGGTTGTTACGGGAGGACAGCAAAGCGGTCTGCTTACAGGTCCGTTGTTTGTGATTTATAAGGCGGCAAGTGTAGTTGCAGCTGCAAGGGAAGCGGAGAAGAGATTACAGCGGCCGGTAGTCCCTGTATTCTGGATTGCAGGGGAAGACCATGACTGGGATGAAGTCAATCACACCTACTTGCCTGACGCCAGCGGAGAAATGGCGAAGATCAAGCTGCAAGGTCGATTCGCAGGCAGAGATTCTGTGAGTAATGTTCATGTGGAAACGGATCAGTGGGTGACAGTGTTGAATCAGGTGGAGCATCTCTTGCCGGATACGGTGCATAAACCCGGTTTGATGAAGATGATTACGGAAATCCACCAGTCGAGTTCAAACCTCAGTGATGCATTTGCCCGATTAATTTCGGCCTTGTTTGGCAGCACTGGGCTTGTTCTGATGGATGCTGCAGATCCGGACTTGCGCAGACTGGAACAGCCTGTGTTTGAACGTCTGGTACGTGAGAATGAGATTTTACGGAGTGCATATGCACAAGGTGCTGTCAAGTTGGAACAAGCAGGCTATGCAATGCCTGCGGAAGTCGCAGAAGATGGAGCAAATATATTCTACATCCATGAAGGTGCACGTTTGCTTCTGATGTTGAAAGATGGCTTGTTCAGCGACCGCAAAGGTCTGGTTTCGTTTACAGAAGAGCGATTGCTTCAGGAACTCACTGAACATCCCGAGCGGTTTAGCAACAATGTGTTAACACGCCCATTGATGCAAGACTCCATTTTGCCTGTAGCGGCTGTTATTTTGGGCCAGGGTGAGATTGCCTATTGGGGATTGACTCGTGAGGCGTTCCGGCAGTTCGGATTGCAGATGCCTATTTTACTTCCACGCCTGTCCTTTACCATCTTGGAAGATGTTCATCACAAACATATGAAGCAGTACGGTCTTACTTTCCAGGATGTTCAATATCATATGGAAGATAGGAAGGAGCAATGGCTGGAACAGCAGGAGACCTTCCAGGTGGATGAACAGTTCGGTAAAGTTCAACAAGCGTTCGCCGATCTGTATCAACCATTGCTTGATCAGATCGCAGAGCTTCATTCTGGTCTGGATCGCATTGGAAAAACCAATGTTGGTAAAATCAATGCACAAATTCAGTATCTGCAGCAGCAGACCCACAAGGCAATCAAAGACAAACACAATGTGAGCCTAAGGCACTGGGACGGAATCCAGAATTCACTTTTCCCCATGAACAAACCACAGGAACGAGTACATAATGCGCTCTTTTACCTGAATCGTTATGGAACAGAGTGGATTGGACAGCTGATTGAAAGTCAGTGTGAATTCCGTGGACAACATCAAGTAATCACATTGTAGTGGCCTTTATAATAGAAGGAATATATTGAGGGGGAGAAGAATGACAACACCTGCTTTGCAAAACAGTATTGTGAAGGATATGGGACTTGCTTCGGAAGGTCATTTGAAAATTGATTGGGTAGAAGCACATATGCCGGTATTGAACCGCATTCGTCGCCAATTTGAAGAAGAACTGCCGTTTAAAGGATTGAAAGTAGCCATTTGTCTTCACCTTGAGGCTAAAACGGCTTATCTGGCAAAAGTCATTCAGGCTGGTGGCGCAGAAGTTACCATTACGCATAGTAACCCATTGTCAACACAGGACGATGTCTGTGCAGCTCTGGTTGAAGATGGAGTTACGGTGTACGCCAAACATAATCCGGATCCTGTTGAATTTAAGGAATTGCAGCTCCGTGCACTTGAGGTAAAACCTGACCTGATTATTGATGATGGTGGAGATTTCGCCACGATTATTGCATCGGAACGTCCCGATCTTGCTGCCACCATTCGTGGTGGAGCAGAGGAAACGACAACGGGCATCATTCGTCTGAAAGCTTTGGCGAAAGAAGGTCAATTGCGATTCCCGATGGTTGCAGTCAATGACGCGTATTGCAAATACCTGTTTGATAACCGTTATGGTACAGGTCAATCTGCATTTGACGGGATCATCCGTACAACGAATCTGGTCGTTGCAGGCAAGAATGTGGTTGTAGCGGGTTACGGTTGGTGTGGCAAAGGCGTAGCGATGCGAGCTAAAGGATTGGGAGCGAATGTAATTGTAACGGAAATTGACCCGATCAAGGCTGTAGAAGCGCATATGGACGGATTCCGTGTCATGACCATGGTGGAAGCAGCCAAGCTGGGTGACTTTTTCATTGCGGTTACGGGCAACAAAGATGTGATTACCGGAGAGCATTACGATGTAATGAAAGATGGGGCGATCCTGAGCAATGCAGGCCACTTTGATGTGGAAGTGAACAAACCTGAGCTTGCCAAACGTTCGGATTCCATTCGTACGGTACGCCGCAACATTGAAGAATATCGCTTCAAAGATGGTCGTAAAATGTATTTGCTGGCTGAAGGACGTCTCGTAAACCTGGGTGCTGCAGATGGACATCCTGCCGAGATTATGGATACGACATTTGCTTTGCAGGCATTGGGTCTTCGTTATGTAAGCCAGAACTATGAGAGCTTGGGTAAAACCGTTGTTAATGTACCTTATGACATCGACCAGCAGGTCGCGAGCTACAAGTTGGAAAGCCTGAACATTGCCATCGACTCCCTGTCAGCGGAGCAGGAAAAATATCTGGATAGCTGGAAATTCTAAGAGGCATCCATTAATTACAAGCTGATGAAGTGATTCAAAGGGTTTACAATGGTTAATTGATGAATGGTTCATATGCGGTGTACGTACGATTATTCGTAAACGGGAAACGTCTTTGATCCGGACTGACTGGATCAAAGGCGTTTTTTTGCGTTTGCGAAATTAAAAAAGTAAATCAAGCAAGAAGGGTTTTGATTTTTTTGTGCGAATCTATTATGCTTAGGTGGTGGAAAGTGGGGCAAAGTGGGAGAAACGGGTGAGAGGTGAGTGGGCCAATGTTTATGGGGGAGTTCCAACATAGCATTGATGATAAGGGTCGGGTTATTATTCCGGCTAAATTCCGCGAATCTCTGGGACCTTCTTTCGTTGCCACACGGGGTTTGGACCAGTGTCTTTTCGTGTACCCCATGGAGGAATGGGGAATCATGGAACAGAAGCTCAAAGCACTGCCATTAATGAAATCTGATGCACGTGCGTTTACCCGCTTTTTTTTCTCGGGTGCCACCGAATGTGAATTGGACAAACAGGGCAGGGTAAATTTGCCGGGCAATCTTAGAGAGTATGCCAAGCTGGACAAAGATTGTGTTGTCCTTGGTGTGTCGAACCGGGTGGAGATTTGGAGCAAAGGCATATGGGAAAGTTATTTCAATCAATCCGAAGAAGCATTCAACGACATTGCCGAAAAGCTGGTCGATTTTAATTTTGATCTATAAAGTCAGGAGGGGTGCAGGTTGTTTCACCACATAACCGTACTCAAAGAAGAGGCAACAGAGGGTTTAAACATCAAGCAGGACGGTATATACGTGGACTGCACTTTAGGTGGGGCGGGACATAGTTCCGTGATTGCTTCCAAGCTCGGTCCGAATGGACGTCTGATCGCTCTTGACCAGGACGATTGGGCTTTGGATAACGCACGTGAAAAATTGGCTCCGTACGGAGAACGAATCACATTGGTCAAAACCAATTTTCGTGATCTGGAGCAGGTACTTAAGGACCTGGCTGTACCGATGAAAGATGGCGTACCGCAGGTTGATGGTATTTTGTACGATTTGGGGGTATCCTCTCCACAATTTGACGAAGGGGAACGTGGATTCAGCTACAATCACGATGCTCCTCTGGATATGCGTATGGATCAGGATGCATCCCTCACTGCCAAAGAAATCGTTAACGAATGGCCGGAAGAGGAGATTGCACGCGTATTGTATCGTTATGGTGAAGAGAAATTCTCTAGAAGAATTGCTCGTGTCATTGTAGAGAAACGGAAGCAATCACCGATTGAGACGACTGGTGAACTGGTAGAATTGATTAAAGAAGGCATTCCTGCGGCAGCCCGTCGTACCGGAGGGCATCCTGCGAAGCGCAGCTTCCAGGCGTTGCGAATTGCAGTAAATGATGAGCTTGGTGCGTTCGAAGAAGGATTACATCAGGCGGTTCGGTGTCTGGCACCAGGTGGACGTGTCTCAGTTATTACCTTCCACTCCCTTGAAGACCGGATATGCAAACAGATCTTTAGCAGTTATCTGGAGAAATGCACATGCCCTCCCGATTTCCCGTTATGTGTATGCGGAGGTAAGGGTGTCATGCGTTTAGTAAACAGAAAGCCGCTGAGTCCAACGGAAACGGAACTGGCCGAGAACTCCCGTGCTCGTTCAGCGAAGCTGCGCGTAGCCGAGAAATTGTAAAAACAGAGTGGAGGAGCCTTTGTATGGCATATACACGTGGTAATTTGGCAGTGAAAGAAAAAGCGTCCCAAGAGCGTGTGACCCAGCAGCGGTACAAGGAAACCACCAAAGTGGTGACCCGTCGTACCGGTCTTCCGGTACGCGAGAAGTTTTTGTATCTGATTACGGTGATTGCTGTCATTGTTGTCGGCGGTGTTATGATGTCGCGCTATGCGCACATTTATGAGCTTAACAAGCAGGCACAGACGACGTTGTCCGACGTAAGAAAGGCAGAGAAAACCATTGCAGATTTGCAAGTGGAGAAAGAAAAACTGAACAATTTGGTCATCGAGAATGCTCGCAAACTTGGTTACGTTGAGGCTTCCGGCAAGGATGTTATTTTTGTACCTCGCTCAACAAGTACAACGAACTCGACAGGTACTGAATCATCCTCGGATTCAAGCCAATAAGTAGAACATTTTGTATCCATCCATACAGAATGCTGAAGCAAAAGAGGTGTACCGATGGTAAAAAGAATAAAGATGCGCACGCTGCTTATAGGGGGATGTATTACCCTCTTTTTTCTTGTACTAATAATCCGCATATTTTTTATTCAGGTGGTTAATAGCGGTTTTTGGCAGGGAGAAGCGGCTGGTTTGGTAGAGCGCGAACAAACCATCAAGGCCAGCCGTGGGTCCATCACAGACCGGAATGGTAACATTCTGGCGACAGATTCTCCTGCATACACCGTGTCCGTGAATCCGGAGCTGATTAACAAGTTCGGGATTGAAGATGTGGTTATTGACAAACTGTCTGAATTATTGGGTAAAAACGAGAGCGAAATGCGTGCGCTTGTAACAGCCAAAAAGGAAAATGGCTCATTCTTTCAGCAGCGTGAAGTACGAAGTGAAGGGTACAAAATCAACCCTGAATTGGCTGCTAAAGTCGAAGAATTTCGCAAAAAATTGCAGGATGACTACAAGGCCCAAAACGCGATTGTCCTGACACAGGAGTCGAAGCGGTACTATCCTGAGGAAACGCTCGCCTCTCATCTTCTGGGGTATATGAGCCGTGATGGCAAGGCTGTCAACGGTCTGGAATTATCCTACGATGAACAGCTTACAGGTACAGATGGTTATCTGAACTATCAGAAGGATGCCAAAGGCATTAAGCTTCCAGATTCACAGGACAGCTACCTTCCTCCGCAAAACGGGAATAATCTGAAGCTGACGATCGATGATACCATTCAGTTCTACATCGAAGATGCCATGAAAGAAGCAGTAGCTCAGTACAATCCGCTGAGCATGACTGTCATTGCTGCAGATCCCAATACGATGGAAATTCTCGGTATGGCGAACTGGCCAACCTTTAACCCTAACACCTATGGGAAAACGCCAGATCAGAAAAATTTTATTAACCATGCTATACAATCGATCTATGAGCCAGGGTCTACGTTTAAAATTGTTACCCTGGCGGGTGCGGTTGAAGAGAAGCTGTTTGATCCTAACGCCACGTTTGAATCCAAGCGGACCTATATCGGGGGTTACCCAATCAGTGACAACGGTCACGCTTATGGCCGAATTTCCTACTTGGAAGGTGTTAAACGTTCAAGTAATATTGCGTTTGTTAATCTGGGTTATAACATGCTTGGCGGTGAACGTTTGCGTCATTACATAGACCAATTCGGTTTTGGTAAAAAGACGGGCATTGATCTGCCGAGTGAATCAGCTTCACCAATCAAGCCGCTGGTTTATAAATCGGAAATTGCCACAGCCGCCTATGGTCATGGTCTTGTACAGGTAACACCAATCCAGCAGGTAGCAGCCATTTCGGCCATTGCCAACGGAGGGAAACTCATGGAGCCGCACTTGGTAAAGGAGATTATCAATCCAAATGACGGTTCATCCGAAGTGATCAAGCCTAAAGTCGTTCGTCAGGTCATTTCCAAGGAATCTTCCAAACTGGTGAGCGGGTACCTGGAGCAGGTTGTTGCAGATCAGACGATTGGTACCGGACGTAATGCTTACATTGAAGGGTATCGTGTGGCTGGTAAAACCGGTACGGCTAGAAAAGTTGTCAACGGGGATTACAGTAAATCCAAAGACGTCGTTTCGTTTATCGGGTTTGCGCCCGTAAATAATCCTAAAATTGCGATCCTGGTTGTGATTGACCAGCCGGACGGTGCCAATATTGGCGGAGGGAAAGCCGCCGCACCGGTATTCAAAAAGATTGCCAGTCAAGCTCTTCAATATATGGGAGTCCCGAAAGATACAGTGAAGACCACTGACAAAAAGTCAAAAACAACTCCGGTTGTTCAAGCCAAAGCTCCTGATCTGTCAGGTAAGACAGCGAAACAGGCCAGAAGCCAGCTTTTGAACGCAGGGATTGCCTATGAAACACTCGGCCAGGGTGAAAGTGTTATTCGCCAGTATCCTGCAGCGGGTGCGTCCATGAATCCGGGTCAGCGAATCTATCTGCTAACCGAAGAGAGCAGCAAGATGAAAATCCCTGATCTGACGGGTGAATCTCTCCGGGATGCACTTGAAGTACTTTCTCTTATGAAAGTGGGCGTGACCGTTAAAGGTGAGGGTTATGTCGTGAAGCAAACGGAGCAGGTATCAGGTGAACAGAGAACAGTTCAGCTTAGCTTGCAGACAGCCAAAGCGGCGGTTACCGGTATAGCGGATGATGCTCCTGAGTCTTCTGATCCAACTTCAGAAGATGAGACTAACAAACAAGTGGGATCTGATGAAGCGGTGAACATGGAAGAATCGGGCCAAACAAGTACGCCAACTACACCTGCAAATGAGACCGAGTCGTCTACCGAGACATCGGATGAGGCCTCGCTTCCATAGAGATCACTGACAGCTTGTTCTAACCCCTGGTTGTCCTGAATATTCATGAATGGAACACAATCATGATTTTGGGACGAGTGGGGGGATCTTTTCGTGAAGGGATCAAGCGTAAATCTGCGGCGCAGGCTGCTGTGGAGTTTAATGATTTTAGTGTTGTTATTTTCTGCCCTGGTGATCAGGCTTGCTTATGTACAACTTGGGGAAGGCCCAGAATTGTCGGCGAAAGCGGAAGAATCCTGGCGGCGCAACATCCCCTATTCAGCCAAACGGGGAGAAATTCTGGATCGGAATGGAACTTCTCTGGCCTACAACGTGACAACTCCGACCATTATGGCGATTCCTGCTCAGGTGAAAGAAGCGGAAACAACAGCAAGAGCGCTGGCCCCTTTGCTGGGGATGACCGAGGAGAAAGTGCTGGCAACCATCAAGAAGAGAGAATTAATTGTCCGACTACAACCCGGTGGCCGCAAAATTACGATGGAGAAAGCTCAGCACATCCGTGATTTGAAGCTTCCGGGTATCGTTGTTGCTGAGGATAATAAACGCTTTTATCCTTATGACGACCTGGCGGCTCATATTCTTGGATTTACGGGCATTGATAATCAGGGACTGACAGGCGTAGAGAAAAAATATGATGACAAGCTGAACGGTTTGAATGGCAGTGTGTCCTACTTGTCCGATGCGGCCGGAAGGCTTATGCCGGGCTCATCTGAGAAGTATGTGGAACCGAAGGATGGTCTGAACCTGAAACTGACTATTGATAAATCGATACAGTCCATCATGGAACGAGAGCTTGATCAGGCCATGGTCAAATTCCAGGCCAACTCGGCGCTTGCCATAGCCATGAATCCCAAAACGGGCGAAATCCTTGGCATGGCTAGCAGACCGGGCTATGAACCAGCGGATTACCAGCAATATCCTTCTGAAGTATATAACCGTAATTTACCGATCTGGATGACCTACGAACCGGGTTCAACGTTTAAGATCATTACGCTCGCAGCGGCACTGGAAGAGAAAAAAGTCAATTTGACGCAGGATCAGTTCTATGATCCCGGATTTGTTGAAGTTGGAGGCGCTCGCTTGCGCTGCTGGAAAAAGGGCGGCCATGGAAGTCAGACATTCCTGCAAGTCGTGGAAAACTCCTGCAACCCTGGTTTTGTTGCTCTGGGGCAAAAGCTTGGCAAAGAATCGTTGTTCTCCTACATTAAAGACTTTGGATTCGGCACCAAAACAGGCATTGATCTGAGTGGAGAGGCCAGCGGGATCCTGTTCAAACTGTCACGTGTAGGACCTGTAGAGCTTGCAACTACTGCTTTTGGTCAAGGGGTCTCCGTCACACCCATTCAACAAGTAGCGGCTGTGTCAGCCGCCATTAATGGTGGTAAACTATACAAGCCTTATGTTACGAAGGCATGGGTTCATCCGGTAACGGGAGAAGTGATGGAAGAAGCCAAGCCGGAACTGGTTCGACAAGTGATCTCGGAAGCTACATCCAAGCAAGTGCGTGAAGCACTGGAAAGTGTAGTTGCCAAAGGAACGGGACGTCCGGCGTTTATTGATGGATATCGAGTTGGCGGCAAAACAGGTACAGCCCAGAAGGTCATTAATGGACGTTATTCTTCTACCGAGCATATTGTATCTTTTATCGGTTTTGCTCCAGCTGACGATCCGCAGATTGTGGTGTATACTGCGGTGGATAATCCGAAAGGGATCCAGTTTGGCGGCGTGGTTGCGGCCCCGATTGTGCAGAATATTCTTGAGGATTCGTTGCATTACATGAATGTTCCTGTCCGTAAGGATCAGGTAGCCAAAGAATACAAGTACGGAGAGACCAAAATCGTAACAGTTCCCGATCTGACAGGAGCTACGGTCGAAGACTTGTATGAAGATCTGAATATGAATTTTATGCTGGCCAAATCCGGCAGTGGCAAATATGTGATTAACCAGGCACCAAAACCAGGAGCACGAGTGGAGCAAGGCTCTACCATACGCATCTATATGGGCGATGTTCTGAATGATATTCATGATCATACCAAGGAGGAAGGACAAGAGCCCTGACGGGGCTCTTGATCCCTACACCGCAACAAAATTCACTGACTTGCGTTTCATTAATGGGCTGTATTGACGATAGTATGAATACAGAGAGATATTGAAGTCGAAGTAAATTTGGAAAAGTGAGGTTATTCATGTGCTTTTAAAACAACTTTTATCAACGCTGACAACCGCCCGTGTCATTGGCGAACCAAATACAGAATGTCAAAACCTACAGACAGATTCTCGCCAGGTACAACCGGGAGATCTGTTTATCTGTCTTCCGGGACATACGGTCGACGGACATGATTATGCCGAGAAGGCCGTGAACGCCGGAGCTGTTGCCCTGGTAGTGGAGCGTGAACTGGATCTGCCTGTTCCGCAACTCTTAGTTAAAGATAGCCGTTTTGCAATGGCTGTACTGGCAGATTCCTTTTTTGACTCGCCAAGCCGCAAGATGAATATGATTGGGGTAACAGGAACCAACGGCAAAACAACGACAACCTACCTGATTGAAAAAATCATGAGTGATTATGGTCAGAAAACGGGTTTGATCGGTACCATTCAAATGCGTTATGACGGTCGCACATACCCAATGTCAGGGACAACGCCGGAAGCGCTCGATTTGCAGCGCAGTCTGTATGATATGGTTCAAGCAGGCACGAAGTGTTGTGTTATGGAAGTTTCCTCCCACGCTCTGGAGCAAGGTCGTGTTAAGGGAACGGAATTCCGTACTGCCGTGTTCACGAATCTGACGCAGGACCATCTGGATTACCATCATTCGATGGAAGAATATCGTGCGGCCAAAGGGCTGTTCTTTGCAAGGCTGGGTAACGGGTATACGGAAGATGCTTCAAAGCGGAAATTTGCTGTGATCAACGCAGATGATCCCGCAGCAGCCTATTTTAGTTCTGTTACAGCGGCTGAAGTGATTACATACGGCATGGAAGACAATGCGGATGTTCGCGCATCCCATATTTCAATCACCTCTCAAGGTACATCTTTCCATGTGGACACCTTCCGTGGAAGCACGGATATTCGTCTACGGATGGTCGGCAAATTCAATGTATACAACGCAATGGCAGCCATTGCTGCTGCGCTTGTTGAAAATGTTCCGTTGGAAGAGATCAAACGTAGTCTGGAGACGGTGCCTGGTGTAGATGGACGTGTAGAGGCTGTGGATGAAGGACAGCCGTTTGCTGTTATTGTGGATTATGCACATACCCCGGATGGCCTGGAGAACGTGCTGCGGACAGTGAAAGAATTTGCTGAAGGACGTGTCATCTGTGTATTTGGGTGCGGTGGTGATCGGGACCGTACGAAACGTCCGTTAATGGGCAAAATTGCAGCGAAATATAGCGACTTCGTATTGGTTACTTCCGATAATCCGCGTACAGAAGATCCTGATTTGATTCTTAAAGACATTGAACAGGGATTGATTGAAGATGGGATTCAAGCGGATCGGTATACCATGATTGTAGATCGACGCCAGGCGATTCATGAAGCTATTGAAATGGCAAGCCCTGCCGATGTAGTATTGATTGCGGGCAAGGGCCACGAGACTTATCAAATCATTGGTACAACCAAGACGGACTTTGACGACCGGATCATAGCGAAAGAAGCGATAAGGGGCAAATCCAATTGATAAAAAAAACATTGGCACAAATCGCCGAGATGTGTGGAGGAACACTAACTGACGTTGCTGCTTATGGAGATGTGCGTGTTGAAGGTGTATTTACAGATTCGCGTAAGCCCACCCAAGGCAGTCTCTTTATCCCGCTGGTTGGCGAAAGGTTTGACGGACATGAATTTGTGCAAACCTGTGTAGAGAAGGGTGCTGCCGGGGCACTATGGCAAAGGGACCATGGGACTGCACCACAAGGTGCTGTCATTGTTGTAGAGGATACCCTTGTTGCATTGCAGGAGCTCGCGTCATCCTATTTACGGGAGAGCGATGCATCGGTCGTGGGCATTACCGGCAGCAATGGCAAAACAACAACGAAAGACATTGTGGATGCCATTCTGTCTACCACGTTCAAAGTGCACAAAACCCAAGGCAACTTTAATAATCATATTGGCTTGCCACTCACCGTGTTAAGCATGGAGCCGGATACTGAAATTGTGATTCTTGAAATGGGCATGAGCGGACGGGGCGAGATCGAAGAATTGTCTGGTATTGCCCAGCCGGATGTCGCGATCATCACGAACATTGGGGAGTCTCATCTGCTTCAACTGGGGTCCAGATTGGAGATTGCCCGTGCCAAGGCAGAAATCGCTGCTGGCATGAAACCAGGCGGTTTGCTGATCTACAACGGAGACGAGCCTTTGATTGCGCAAGTATTGGCAGAGCCGGCCACAAAGCAGCCAGAAGGCCTTCAGCGTTATACATTTGGCTTGCAGACAGATAACGATGATTATCCTACCGGACTGATGAATGTGCAAGGCGGGGTTGCTTTTACAACCAAGCAGTCGGGAGAAGCGGCTCTTACATTGCCATTGCTGGGGACTCACAATGTGGTTAACTGTCTTGCTGCGCTAGCGGTCGCACGTCATTATGGAGTGGAATCTGAACAAATTGCAGCAGGGCTGTCCGGGTTGAAATTAACAGGCATGCGTATTGAAATTCTTCAGGGTGTTAGTGGTCTGACCATGCTAAACGATGCATACAATGCAAGTCCAACGTCTATGAAGGCCGCTGTGGACGTGTTGGAGAGTCTTAAAGGATATCGCAATAAAGTAGCTGTACTAGGCGATATGCTTGAATTGGGGCCCCAGGAGCAGGAGCTCCATCGTGGCATTGGGGAATACATTACTCCTGACAAAATGAATATGGTGCTGGCTTACGGCCCTCTGTCCTCAAGTATTGCTGAAGGGGCGAGACAGAACATGCCTGCGGACGCCGTACATGCGTTTGAGAGCAAAGAGGAATTGACCCGTTTTCTGCTGGAGAGGCTCCATCCCAGAGACGTTGTCTTGTTCAAAGCCTCCCGGGGCATGAAGCTGGAGGACGTGGTCGAAGCGCTAAAAATAGCTTCATTACAGAATTGAGTAGACTAGAGGGGTGAACCCATGGATTTTCAGGTATTACTTTTAACAATCGGTGTTTCATTTATTTTGGCGGTGATTGCCGCACCGCTCTTGATTCCATTGCTGCGTCGAATGAAATTCGGGCAGCAGGTTAGGGATGATGGGCCACAGAGCCATTTGAAAAAAAGTGGAACACCCACAATGGGCGGAGTAGTCATTTTACTTGCGTTCGCATTGGCTTTTTTGAAATTTTCAGCGGTCAAAAATACGGACTTTTACGTCCTGCTTGTAGCTACACTGGGATTCGGTCTGATTGGCTTTCTGGATGATTACATCAAGATTGTATTCAAACGTTCATTGGGACTTACAGCCAGACAAAAGTTATTTGGTCAGTTATTGTTTAGTGCAGTGATGTGTTACTTGCTGATCCAAAATGGGCATAGTACGGCTATATCGGTTCCAGGTACATCTATATCCTTCGACTGGACGGGATGGTTCTACTATCCATTTGTTGTGTTCATGATGCTTGCCATTACGAATGCAGTCAACTTTACGGACGGTCTGGATGGTTTGCTGTCCGGGGTGAGCGCCATTGCATTTGGCGCATTTGCCATTGTGGCCATGCAAGCAACATCGATGCCAGCAGCCGTATGTGCGGCAGCAATGATCGGTGCGGTGCTTGGTTTTCTCGTATACAATGCACACCCAGCCAAAGTATTTATGGGAGATACAGGCTCCCTGGGAATTGGCGGTGCGATTGGTGCAGTCGCTATTGTAACGAAGACAGAACTTCTTTTTGTTATCATTGGCGGTATTTTCGTTATCGAGATCCTGTCCGTTATTATTCAAGTGGTATCATTTAAAACACGTGGCAAACGCATATTCAAAATGAGCCCGATTCATCATCACTTTGAACTGAGCGGCTGGTCTGAATGGCGGGTTGTCATTACTTTTTGGGCGGTAGGTGCCATATTGGCCGCTCTTGGACTTTATCTCAACAAGGGGTTGTAGACAATGAACCATCCAGAATCATATCGTGGACAACAAGTGGTTGTTCTTGGACTCGCGAAGAGCGGTGTGCAGGTTGCCAAAGTATTAGATCGTGCAGGCGCCAAAGTTATAGTTAATGATAAAAAAGAGAGAGAACAGTGTCCCGAAGCATCCGAATTGGAGGCTTTGGGAATTTCTGTTGTATGCGGAGGGCATCCAGACGGCTTGATCCATCGCGATGTGAAGCTTGTCGTCAAAAATCCGGGCATTCCGTATCAAGCACCTCCTGTACAGCAAGCTCTTGCATTGGGTATCGAAGTAGTAACTGAGGTGGAGGTCGCTTATCATTTATGCGCTGCCCCTATAATCGGGATCACGGGCTCCAATGGGAAAACAACCACCACAACATGGGTAGGCAACATGTTGGAGCATGCCGGTTTGAAACCTATCGTTGCCGGCAATATTGGAACGCCATTGTGTGAGGCGGCAGAGCAGGCTTCTGCGGATAACTGGATGGTGGTGGAGCTTAGCAGTTTCCAACTAAAAGGCACAGCTGAGTTCCGTCCACGGATTGCCACTCTGCTAAACGTGGCGGAAACTCATTTGGACTACCATGGGGACATGGATGATTATGTGGCTTCCAAAGCCAAATTGTTCTCCAACCAGCAGCCGGAAGATGTAGCTATTCTGAACTGGGATGATCCGGTATGCCGCGGACTGGTCCCTTATATCAAGGCAAGACTGCTCCCATTCTCACTGACAGAGACGCTTGAAGCAGGGGTCTATGCTGATCCGCCATACGTGGATGGGGAAGAGGATGATGTGAAGCGCCAGGTGATCTATGCAGACGGTCAGGGCAACCATCACGTCATTATTGATGTGGAAGACATCGGAATCCCAGGACGATTCAATGTGGGGAATGCATTGGCAGCAGTAGCGATCGCTGTGACCGCTGGAGCCGATCCTTCTGTGCTTGCTGCGCCGCTGGCTGACTTCAAGGGGGTTGAACACCGTCTTGAGTATGTGCTTGAGCATAATGGAGCCAACTATTACAACAATTCCAAGGCGACCAACTCCAAGGCAACCGTAATGGCGCTGAACTCATTTAAGGAGCCGGTTGTACTCATTGCCGGAGGGCTGGATCGTGGCTCAGATATGATGGAGTTGCTACCATTGTTCCAGGAGCGTGTGAAAGCTGTAGTCGCTCTGGGAGAAACACGCACGAAAATTGCCAAGGTCGCTGAATTGGCTGGATTAAAGCAAATTAAGGTCGTCGATAATGAGGAGGACGCTGCCCAAACGTTAACCGCTGCCGTGCTGGAAGCATCGCGGCTTGCAGCTCCAGGTGATGTCGTCTTGTTATCACCGGCGTGCGCAAGCTGGGACATGTTTGCTTCATATGAAGAGCGGGGACGCATTTTTAAAGAGGCGGCGCATAACTTGTAAGTAGGGGGGTGGAAAAGCCCCTACTTCCATGCAAGGGGTGGCCTCCTGATGAAACAGTCGCGACCGGCGCCGGATATCTGGCTCCTGATTTGTATTCTGGCATTGCTTGCCATCGGCATTATTATGGTCTATAGTGCGGGCTCGGTACTTGCTTTCCATGACTATGGTGATTCATTTTACTTTGTCAAAAGACAGCTGTTGTTCGCTGGACTTGGGCTTGCTGCCATGTTTGTTACCGCCAATGTGGACTATCGGGTCTGGAGAAAATATGCCAAGCCTATACTGATTGCCTGTTTTATTATGCTGATTGCGGTGCTGATTCCCGGCATCGGAGTAGTTCGTGGAGGAGCGCGGAGCTGGTTGGGCATTGGCTCATTCGGCATACAGCCTTCGGAATTCATGAAATTGGGCATGAACCTGTTTCTTGCTCACTGGTTAAGCAAGGAACCTGGTAAAATCAAAACGTTCACTACGGGGCTTCTGCCACCGCTTGGCTTGATTGGTTTAGCCTTTGGTATTATTATGCTTCAGCCCGATTTAGGGACAGGCACCGTAATGCTGGGTGCATCTATGCTTATTATTTTTACGGCAGGAGCACGCATGAAGCATCTTTTGCTGCTGGCCCTTGGCGGGGTAGCAGGGTTTGCCGCGTTGATTGCAGCAGCTCCTTACCGGTTACAGCGAATAACCGCTTTTTTGGACCCGTGGTCTGATCCACTTGGTGCTGGGTATCAGATCATTCAATCTTTATATGCGATCGGTCCCGGAGGACTTGCGGGCTTGGGGCTGGGCATGAGTCGGCAAAAATACAGTTATGTACCTGAGCCGCAAACGGATTTTATTTTTTCCATTTTGGCAGAAGAGCTTGGCTTCATTGGTGGAATGATTGTATTATTGCTGTTTCTGTTACTGGTGTGGAGAGGGATGCGCGTAGCAATGACAGTACCGGATGCTTTTGGAAGTCTGCTGGGCGTCGGGATCGTGGGTATGGTGGCTGTACAGGTCATCATTAACATCGGTGTCGTTATTGGGCTTATGCCCGTTACGGGGATTACACTTCCCCTTATCAGTTATGGCGGATCCTCTCTGACCTTGATGTTGACAGCACTAGGAATATTATTAAACTTATCCCGTTATGCGAGGTGAATCTACGATGCGAGTCGTTCTAAGCGGCGGCGGTACAGGTGGTCATATCTACCCGGCCGTTGCTATAGCAAGACAATGTGAGGCGGAGAATCCCGACTCGACATTTCTATATATTGGGGGTACCCGAGGGCTGGAAAGCAAACTGGTGCCGCAGGAAAATATTCCGTTTCAATCGATTGATATTACAGGTTTTCGCCGAAAGTTATCCATAGACAATCTGAAGACGGTCATGAGATTTCTTCAAGGTGTTCGCAAAGCCAAAAAAATGCTCAAGGAATTCAAGCCCGATGTCGTCATTGGTACCGGTGGTTATGTGTGTGGACCTGTCGTGTATGCGGCAGCTAAACTCGGTATTCCAAGTGTCATTCATGAGCAGAATGCCATTCCCGGATTGACTAACAAATTCCTGACCCGGTATGTGGATACGGTAGCTGTTAGTTTTGAAGGGTCGGAAAAGGCATTTTCCGGAGCCAAACGGGTGGTGTATACCGGCAATCCAAGAGCTACCACGGTAGCTCAGGCCAGCCGTGACCGTGGCTTTGCGACGCTGGGTGTACCGATGAACAGCAGAGTTGTTCTTGTGGTTGGCGGCAGCCGTGGTGCGAAAGCAATTAATAAGGCCATGGTGGACATGGCACCAATGCTGGAACAGCTTGATGATGTGCATGTAGTTTACGTCACAGGCGATTCCTATTTTGATGAAACACGTGAAGCCATTCGCAGCTCACTTGGTACCATGCCGAATCATCTGCATGTGCTGCCTTACGTACACAATATGCCTGAGGTTCTTGCTTGTACGTCGCTGATCGTGAATCGTGCAGGGGCTTCATTCCTTGCCGAGATCACCTCTCTTGGCATTCCGTCCATCCTGATTCCGTCACCTAACGTGACGAATAATCATCAGGAGGCGAATGCCCGCACGCTTGAGGGTGGCGGTGCATCACTCACCATGCTGGAAAAGGATCTCACAGGGCAGTCGTTATATGAAGCGGTTGCTGGAATTATGAAAGATGAACCGGCACGCAGAAGGATGGCTGAAGCCTCCCGAAAACTGGGTAAACCTGATGCAGCCGAAGTGCTTGTGAGCGAGATTCGGCGTCTTGCTGCAGGGCGGTAAAGTGCGTTTTGGGCGTTTGTCACACACGCGGCGGGACTGACATAAGATACCGTATAAATTGTGACAATCGTTCCATGGCGCCGCAGCACTTACTGCAGTAACGAAAACAGCAGCGTGCTCATCGGTTTTGAAGTAAAGGAGGATATAAATATGCAGCAGTGGATATCGCTACTATCCCAGAACAATGTCGGCAAAGTTCTTGAAAACGAGCCGTTAGCCAAATACACCACATGGAAGATCGGCGGTCCTGCAGATGCGCTGATCATACCGGAAAACAAGGAGCAAATGGTCAATCTCATCCAATTGCTGCACGAGCATCAGATTCCCTGGATGCAGCTCGGACGGGGTTCCAACATGCTGGTGTCTGACAAAGGAATACGCGGAGTTGTCGTGAAACCGGGAGAAGGCTTTGATTATGCCGAGTTTCATGAAAAAGGCGTAACAGCAGGAGCGGCACATTCCTTTGTTAAACTTAGTGTGGTTGCTGCCAAAAAAGAGTGGACCGGTTTGGAATTCGGCAGCGGCATCCCCGGAACGGTCGGCGGAGCCGTATACATGAACGCTGGTGCCCATGGATCGGATGTGTCACGGATATTTCAATCCGCTGAGATTGTCTTGGAGACAGGAGAATTGGTACGTTACAGCAAGGAGGACATGGAATTTGCGTATCGGCACTCTGTTCTGCACGAGCGGAGAGGCATTGTGCTGGAGGCTACGTTTGAACTCCAGCAAGGAGAACGCAAGGTCATTTCGGAAGCGATGGCGGCTTACAAAGACCGCCGGAGACGTACACAGCCACTGCAGATGGCGTGTGCAGGCAGCGTATTCCGAAATCCACCCGGTGATCATGCTGCCCGACTGATAGAAGCAGCGGGACTTAAAGGTATGACTCAGGGAGGCGCACAGGTATCCACCATGCATGCCAATTTCATTGTCAATACAGGGCAGGCGACAGCAGAGGACGTTATCACCCTTATGCAGCATATACAGAGCACTATATTATCTCAAAACGGTATTAACCTGGTACCGGAAGTCTTCGTAGTGGGTGAGCGGTAAACCCCGGAGGTGATACATTGGACAAATTGGTGATTGAAGGCGGGAAACCCCTCTCAGGATCCATACGCATCCATGGAGCAAAAAATGCCGCTTTACCGATCATGGCCGCAAGTTTGTTGGCAGATGGAGAAGTTACGCTGCACAACGTACCCCACTTGCTGGACATTGAAGTGATGCTGTATATCCTGGAACGGCTTGGATGCACGTGTCGGCATGAACAAGGAACAGTGACGATAGATACGTCGTCCATTCGGTCATATGATGTGCCTGAGGATCTAATGAAGCAGATGCGTTCTTCCATTTTTTTGATGGGCCCCTTGCTTGCTAAGTTTGGGCAAGTATCCGTGTACCAGCCAGGTGGCTGTGCCATAGGAGAACGTAAAATTGATCTTCACCTCCGGGGCCTGGAAGTGCTCGGAGCTTCAATTGAAGAGCAGGATCAGCAGATCATCTGTCGGGGACGCAAGCTGGTGGGGACAGACATTCATCTGGACTTCCCCAGTGTAGGAGCAACTGAGAATATTATGATGGCAGCTGTGACGGCTGAGGGTACAACAACGATCTATAATGCAGCGAGAGAACCTGAAATACAGGACCTGCAACATTTCCTGAATGCCATGGGTGCACGAATTATTGGTGCCGGTACGGATACGATTACGATTAACGGTGTGGAGAAACTCAATCCTTGTTCTTACGAGATTATACCTGATCGAATCGTTGCAGGAACCGTGATGATTGCAGCCGCAGCAACCAGAGGGAATGTAACGCTTACACACTGCAATCCGGCCCATCTTACTTCACTTATACATGTGTTGAAGCGCACTGGTGTTCAAATCACAGTCTGCAATGATATAATGACGGTGAGCTGTATGAGTCGTCCCAAATCAGTAGACCGTATTGTGACTTCTCCGTATCCTTCATTTCCTACAGACCTGCAGTCGCAAATCATGGTGCTGCTCAGTCTGGCGGACGGGTTCAGTGTGATGAAGGAGACTGTATTCGAGGGCCGGTTTAAACATGTGGATGAGCTGAATGTTATGGGTGCCGATATTTCGGTAGACCTGAACGCAGCATTTATCCGGGGTGTTCCCCGACTGTACGGGGCTACAGTAGAAGCAACTGATCTGCGTGCAGGTGCAGCCTTAGTCATTGCTGGCCTTGCTGCTCAGGGCAAGACGGTTGTGGAGCAAGTGCATCATATTGACAGAGGGTACGATCGCATCGAGAAGCTTTTTCAGAGTCTTGGAGCTTCCGTGGAGCGACAGTCCTCCGTTTCGAAACAGCTGGATTTTGCCAATTAACGTCCTTTGAGTCCCCTTCTTAAGGGAAGGGGGCCAGAGGCTTTGTGGAGCGCGACCTATGCCTAAAAGCCAAATTCCGGTTCTGAAGAAGAATCGGCCCAAACGAAACACAAGCCGTAAAATTGTATTTATTCTTTTACTACTTTTTATTGTATTACTTGCTGTACTTTTTTTTCGTTCTTCCATGAGCCGGATTTCGGCAATTGAGATTACGGGTAATGTATATACTACAACTTCGGAATTGCTGGAGAAGAGCGGCCTGAAAGAAGGGGAACAGTTTTTTGGTACAAGCTCGGCGGAAGTGATTGAACGGCTGAAAACGAACAAGGCGGTATCATCTGTAACGGTGGATAAACAATTCCCCGGCATTATTCATATCAAAGTCCAGGAATATCCAACGGTAGCGTATGAACTCGCTTCTGACGGTACGCTAAAAGCCATACTGGCAAGCGGGACGAGCCTTACGGTTCCTGCCACGATCGGAGTTGCTGTAGAGAAACCGATTTTGACCCAGTGGAAAGCCAATGATCCGCTCAAGACCAAACTGAGTGAAACATTGGCGAAGATCCCGAATGAACTGACGACTGATATTTCGGAGATTATTCCGAATCCTACACCTTCATTTCCGGATCAGATCCGGATGTATACCAAGTCACAGTTTGAAGTCATTACAACCGTTTCTCTATTATCCGATAAGGTGGAATATCTTAATCAAGTCATTGAGACGGAGCGACCAGGGAAGATTACGATGCTGGAGGCCGATACGTACGTGCCTTTCGTTCCGGACAACCCTGAAGAAGATGCTGAGCCAGGAGCTACACCCTGATTTCGCCTTCTTTGTTTAAATTGTATTGCAAAACCAGGCGGGGGCGGGGTTTAGCCCCTGTGTACCACTGAAAGTTGTTCTTTCTGAGACGAAGAAAAAATGATACACTTGAACTTATGGCACCTGAGTTGCCTCCTTCTTTTTTCTTCAAGGTTTTATGTCTCGCAACCAGATCTTGGCACCCAAAAAAATTGTAGAAAAAAGAGGGAAAGCCTTAAGTGTGTTGAATATGTTTTAAGAGTGTTTAAACCCGAACGTATTTTACTATTTGGAGTCAGGAGGTGCCACAGACTTGAGCAACAATGACATCATTGTTAGTTTGGACATCGGTACATCCAAAATTCGCGCTATTATTGGGGAAATGAATAATGGAACCTTTAATATTATTGGAGTTGGATCTGCCGACTCGGAGGGAATTCGCAAAGGTGTAATCGTAGATATCGATCAAACGGTGCAATCGATCCGTAATGCAGTGGATCATGCAGAACGTATGGTAGGTATTCAAATATCCGAAGTATATGTTGGAATCTCAGGAAATCATATCGGACTGATGAGCAGTCACGGCGTCGTGGCAGTGTCTAACGAGGATCGTGAAATCGGAGAAGAAGACATGGAGCGGGTGTTGAAAGCAGCCGAAGTGATTGCGGTCCCACCGGAACGGGAAATTATTGATGTTGTAGCCAAGCAGTATGTTGTAGACGGCTTGGAGGGCATACAGGACCCCCGTGGTATGATTGGTGTTCGTCTGGAAGTGGAGGCGACGATCATTACGGGTGCAAAAACCGCGATACATAATCTTTTGCGCTGCGTAGAAAAAGCGGGTCTGAAAGTAAGTGATCTGGTACTCATGTCACTTGGAGCAGGTCAGCTTGCATTGTCCAAGGATGAAAAAACGATGGGTTCCGTGCTTGTTGATATTGGAGCCGGGGCGACAACCATTGCCATCTTTGAAGAAGACAGTCTCGTTGCAACCTCAACGCTGCCGATTGGCGGGGAGTTTGTAACCAACGATATCGCTTATGGTCTTCGCACATTAACAGATCAAGCCGAAAAAGTGAAATTGAAATATGGCTGCGCTTGGCTGGATGATGCCGCTGCGGACGTTATGTTCAAAGTAACCCGGATCGGCAGCAATGTAGACAAGGAGTTCTCTCAGGAGGATCTGGCGGCTATTATCGAACCTAGGGTTCAGGAAATATTCCAGATGATTTCTCAAGAAGTGAAACGTCTTGGTTACAATGATCTGCCTGGAGGTTATATACTAACGGGAGGTACGGTCTCTATGCCGGGTGTTCTGCAGGTAGCTCAGCATGAGCTTGCTGCTTCGGTACGAGTTGCGGTGCCGGATTATATCGGTGTACGTGACCCAGGCTTCACGAGCGGAGTCGGCATTTTGCATAGTGTAATCCGCAGTTTGCGTATTCGTCCCTCGATCAACAACGGCGGTGGAAATAACAACAACAATAATAATAACAACAAAAAACCGACCAACCGTCCTAAGCCGAATGTGGCCCAGGAATCGGAGCAGAAACCGGGTCTGTTCGAACGGCTGAAAAATATGTTCAGCGAATTTATATAACAGGTTGAATCCATTTCATACAATTCTGAAGCCGTTTGAATGCGCTGGTTCTAAAATAAACGCTTTCGTTCGTCGATATATGAAATTGATTCGGTTCAATCAAAAAATTGGACGGGCCATCCATGCACATTGAGGGGGAGATGGAATAATATGTTGGAATTTGATTTCGAGATGGAGAGCTTGGCTCAAATTAAAGTCATCGGTGTAGGCGGCGGCGGAAGCAATGCAGTCAACCGAATGATTGAAAATGGTGTACAAGGTGTTGAATTTATTACGGTGAATACGGATGCACAGGCACTACACCTGGCGAAATCCGAGCACAAGTTGCAAATCGGTGATAAATTAACCCGTGGTCTTGGCGCTGGCGCCAACCCGGATGTAGGTAAAAAAGCAGCGGAAGAATCCCGCGATCTGATCATGAACACCTTGAAAGGTGCAGACATGGTATTTGTTACAGCGGGTATGGGCGGCGGTACGGGGACAGGTGCGGCTCCGGTGATTGCAGAAATTGCCAAAGAGTGCGGTGCACTTACCGTGGGTGTAGTTACTCGCCCGTTCACATTTGAAGGACGTAAACGTTCCAGCCATGCAGAGCAAGGTATCGAAGCTCTCAAGGAAAAAGTGGACACGCTGATCGTCATTCCAAATGATCGTTTGCTTGAGATTGTAGACAAAAAGACCCCAATGCTTGAAGCGTTCCGTCAAGCAGATAATGTACTGCGTCAAGCCGTACAAGGTATCTCTGACTTGATCGCTGTACCGGGTCTGATCAACCTTGACTTTGCAGACGTCAAAACGATCATGCATGAGCGTGGATCTGCGCTAATGGGTATTGGTGAATCGACTGGCGAGAACCGTGCCGCTGAAGCAGCTCGTAAAGCCATCATGAGTCCTTTGCTGGAAACGTCCATCGAAGGTGCACGTGGTGTCATCATGAACATTACGGGCGGCATTAATCTGTCCCTGTATGAGGTTAATGAAGCAGCGGAGATCGTTACATCCGCTTCCGATCCGGAAGTGAACATGATCTTTGGTGCGATCATTGACGAAGATTTGAAGGAGGAGATCAAGGTTACGGTCATCGCGACTGGCTTTGAAGATAAACCTGCTCCCCCACCACCAGGACGTAAACCAGCTCCAGCGAGTGAGCCTGTGGATACTCGTTCGCCGAACCTGCGTCCGTTTGGAAATCAGCCGAGCAATGATCAGTTGGATATTCCGACATTTTTGCGCAATCGTTCCCGTAACAATAACAACGATTAATACTTCATTAGGTCTCAATGAAGACCCGATGCTCCTTCTGGAGCAATCGGGTCTTTTTTTATTTTTCTTATCATCATATCACACCATAACTGAACAAATTCTGAACAGCAGGCCTGAGTAATTCCGACAAAAAAAGTTGAAACGGTACCCCCATGATTAGACAGACTTTGAAAAGTGCGCTCCGTATACTTGTGAATATGCTCATGAATATCGGGATAACGTTATTTCGATATGTTGCGCGCAGGCAGGTGAAGAGTGTGGTTGTTTATGTGGATCTTATTTTTTTGACGAACCTGTGTATTGACGGTGCACTCATCGGGTTGACGGCATGGATGCGGAAAACAAAACTGGTCTGGTGGAGATGGTTACTGTCCGCGATCGTAGGTGCGCTGTATGTTGTCATGATGTTTGTGCCGGAGTTTGATTTTATGTTTACTTTTCTGATCAAGTTTGGATTGTCTCTGGTGATGCTGGCTATTGCATTTGGGTTTAAGGGTCTTCAGGCATTTATGAGGACTTTGGGCACCTTCTATGTGATCAATTTTGTCGCCGCAGGGGGAATTCTGGGAGTGCATTATATGCTCCAAAGCTCTGGGGAATTGTTTAACGGTATTTGGTTTACGGCATCGGGTGGAATGTCATTTGATCTGAAAATTGCCTTCTGGTTCACGTTTATCGTATTTTTTGCTGTGCTTTTATTATTCAAAGCTGTGCAAAGCTCCAAACGAAAAACGGACCGGATGACGACGTACTTGGGTAAAGTGGAAGTTTGCATTGAAGAGTTCAGCATTTCTTGTACAGGCCTCCTGGATACAGGCAATCAGCTAACGGACCCGCTCTCACGCATGCCCGTTATGGTGATGGAAGTATCGTTATGGCAAGACATGCTGCCTGCTGCATGGAAGGGCAGGTTGAAGGATGAGGCGCCGGACAACCTTATCATGGAGCTGGATCAGGAGGATTTTCACTGGCAGGATCGTTTAAGGCTTGTGCCCTATCGAGGCATCAACAAAGGAACTGCATTTATGCTGGCAATTAAGCCGGACCGGGTGAAGGTAACGATGGATGGGATGTATTATGAGACGACAAAAGTATTAATAGGGTTGGACGGGGGCGTATTGTCATCCGATGGTAAATACCAGGCCGTGATTCACCCTGAGCTGGTGCAAGACGCTGCTTCTGCGCAGTCTACGGCTATCTCTGCGGGAGCAACAGAAAAGCCGCTGAATGTGGTATAGGAGGAACGTACATGCTTGTAAAATGGAAACTGGTGGCGCAGCTGCAGTACTATCGTTTATTATTTCTGCTGGGTTTGAAAAGTGAAGAGATTTATTACATTGGAGGCAGTGAGGCGCTGCCGCCCCCATTAACACGTGAAGAAGAGGAATTTTTGTTGCAAAAGCTGTCTTCAGGGGATTCAGCGATTCGTGCCATGCTGATTGAACGTAACCTGCGACTCGTGGTATACATCGCACGTAAATTCGAAAATACCGGCATCAATATTGAAGATCTGGTCTCCATCGGAGCTATTGGTTTGATCAAAGCTGTTAACACGTTTGACCCGGAAAAGAAAATTAAGCTGGCAACGTATGCATCGCGTTGTATTGAAAATGAAATATTGATGTATCTGAGACGCAACAGCAAAATTCGTACTGAAGTTTCTTTTGATGAGCCACTCAACATTGATTGGGATGGAAATGAACTATTACTATCGGATGTGCTTGGTACAGAGAACGATACAATCTATCGAAATATTGAAGAACAGGTAGATCGGAAGCTTTTGCATAAGGCGTTGGAAAAATTAACTGAGCGGGAGCGAATGATTATGGAGCTTCGCTTTGGCTTGACGGATGGGGAAGAAAAGACGCAAAAAGATGTCGCTGATCTGCTTGGAATCTCCCAATCCTATATCTCTCGTCTCGAAAAAAGAATCATCAAAAGACTCCGCAAGGAGTTCAACAAGATGGTCTGAACAGGAGTATTTTTCGTAATGGGTATTAATGGCAAGGATGCCAAGTGCGAATAAAAAAGCCTGCCCCGGAGATAATGTACATTAATGTTTCTCCTTGGGAGGTAAATCACGATGACCCGAAACAAAGTCGAGATTTGTGGCGTGGACACCGCAAAATTGCCTGTCCTCACCAACACAGAAATGCGGGAATTGTTTCATTCCCTTCAGCAACACCATGATCGCTCAGCAAGAGAGAAATTAGTGAATGGCAACCTGCGTCTTGTGCTCAGTGTCATTCAGCGCTTTAACAATCGGGGGGAGTTTGTCGATGATCTGTTCCAGGTTGGTTGTATCGGCCTGATGAAAGCCATTGATAATTTTGATTTATCCCAGAATGTCAAATTTTCAACCTACGCGGTGCCGATGATTATCGGTGAAATCCGTCGATACCTGCGCGATAATAACCCGATTCGGGTATCTCGCTCCTTGCGGGACATTGCTTATAAAGCACTTCAGGTGCGTGACAGCCTGACGAATAAAAATTCCCGTGAACCGACGATATTCGAAATTTCCGAGGTATTGAACGTACCGAAGGAAGATGTGGTTTTTGCATTGGATGCCATTCAGGACCCGGTCTCGCTCTTTGAACCGATCTATCATGATGGCGGAGATCCGATCTATGTGATGGATCAGATCAGTGATGACAAAAACAAGGATGTGTCGTGGATTGAAGAGATTGCATTGCGGGAAGCAATGCACCGCCTTGGTCAACGGGAAAAAATGATTCTGTCGATGCGGTTTTTCGAAGGGAAAACCCAGATGGAAGTGGCTGATGAAATTGGCATTTCCCAGGCTCAGGTATCCCGTCTGGAGAAATCAGCGATTCAACAAATGCAGAAACATGTGAAGTCGTAGCATGATGTAAACCAAGAGGACGACCAAAGGGAGAGAAACTTCCTTGGTCGTCTTTTTTTGATTCGGGATGAGGGGGATCGTTCCGTTTCCTTCGAAAAACAGGACATTTTTCGCGTCTTGAACATATATTGTATAGAAGTGGAGAACGGGCAGAAGCGGATGAAGGCGGGGGGCGGAACCGAGTGAAAGTAAACACAGGTGAATCGGCAGCACGAGGCATGAAAATTTCTGATTTTCAGACGAAGGATGTTATTAACATTACAGATGGCAAACGTCTGGGGCAGATCAGTGATTTGGAGCTGGATCTGAAGCAAGGACGGATTGAAGCGATTGTTGTACCGGGCTACAGTCGTTTTATGGGGCTGTTTGGAGGGGGGACAGATCTGGTCATTCCTTGGCGGAACATTGTGAAGATCGGCTCGGATGTGATATTGGTTAAAATGGATGAAATTAAAGAGAGTACCTATGATGAACGAGATCGGGAAGCACGTATGTATGATGAGCAGCATAACAGTCGTGCAGACCGTGTGGAACGTATTGAGCGGTTAGACCGCAGTCAGCGCCGGACGATATAACCGAGACAGAACAGGGTTCATTTGGTACACTGGAAGTTGTGAGGTGAGATAATGGAGCCATTTATATTGGATCAGAAAATAAGCGAACGGTCAGGTAACCAGAATTTCAATTCGGGTCCTGACCCATTGTTATTATATGTTGAGCCATGGAGACAACAGTTTAAGCATATGAAAGCCGGTTTCACGACGAGACAGGGAGGTGTTGGAAGTACCCCTTACGCCAGTCTCAACTGTGCCTACCATGTGGGCGATGATCCGGCAGATGTATTGAAAAACCGTAAACTTGTGGCTGAAAAGCTGGGTTTTTCCTTGGAATCCTGGACTTGTGGTGAACAGGTGCATGGCAAACATGTCGCTGTAATTACAACGGAAGACCGGGGGAGAGGTTTGTTGGATCGACAGTCTGCTTTGCAGGATACGGATGGATTGGTTACGAACGTGCCGGGTGTACTGCTGACTTCTTTTTATGCAGATTGTGTGCCCCTCTATTTCTATGATCCTGTGCAACAAGCGGTGGGGCTTGCTCATGCCGGATGGAAAGGCACGGTTGCCGGTATAGCGGAGTCGATGGTCGAAACATTGGAGCGGGAGTATGGAAGCCGTAGACAGGATATCCATGCTGCCATTGGTCCCTCAATTGGGGCTTGCTGTTATGAAGTGGATGAAGCGGTCATGCAGCATGTGCGGGTTTGGCTGGATCAGTCCCCGGGTAATGATGAATACAGGAATTCTGCTTCTAACCCAGTTTATCAATCCGCCGGAAACGGTAAAACGATGTTAAACTTGAAAGAATGCAATCGACACATTATGATGAAAGCAGGAATATTGCCGGATCATATCGAATGTACAACTTGGTGTACAAGCTGCAATCCCGAGCTGTTTTTCTCGTATCGTAAAGAAAATGGCATAACCGGGAGAATGGCGAGCTGGATTGGGCTGGAAGAGAGGTGACCCTCTGTGTCTTTGGAGGAGCGTATACAACAGGTAAATCAGAAGATCGAAGCCGCGTGTCAGCGCAGTGGCCGTCAACGTGAAGATGTGAATGTGATTGCTGTCACGAAATATGTCTCACTCGAAACGACGGGAACTGTGCTGGACTGCGGTCTTGAGCATATTGGAGAAAATCGCTGGCAGGATGCACAGGCCAAATGGGAAGCGTTCGGTCAGCAGGGCACCTGGCATTTTATCGGTCATCTACAGACGAATAAGGTGAAGGACGTCATCGGTAAGTTTCGTTACATCCATTCTTTGGATCGTTTGTCTCTGGCGAAGGAATTGGATAAAAAGGCTGCTTCTCTTGGCATACAGGTGCAAACGCTGGTGCAGGTAAATATTTCAGGGGAAGAGAGCAAATATGGATTGCAGCCTGAACAAGTGAGTTCTTTTTTAAATGAAATCCGTTCGTTCAACAACCTGAAGGTTATCGGTTTGATGACTATGGCACCTCATGAGGAAGATCCGGAGCTAACCCGTCCCGTATTTCGCGGACTGCGTGAGCTTAGAGACCATTTGAATGGACAAGCATTGACAGCAGAGCCATTGACTGAGCTGTCGATGGGTATGTCCAATGATTTTGAAGTGGCGATTGAAGAAGGGGCAACCTGGGTTCGACTGGGATCGATTCTCGTAGGAAAAGAGGAGGGTTCACGATGGGCGTAATGAATAAATTTATGAATTTCCTCGGGCTTCAGGAAGAGGAAGAGATTGTGGAACGTGAGCGGCTCGCAGCACAAGAGGAAAATGAATCTGACCAACAGGAAGCTGAAACCTCAAGTCTCGATAAACGTAGAAACCAAAGGGGCAATAATGTGGTGAGCATTCATTCCCAGAAAAATGTTAAAGTTGTCCTTTATGAACCGCGTTCGTATGACGAAGCTCAGGAGATTGCTGACCATCTGCGCTCCCATCGTACGGTTGTGGTTAACCTGCAGCGGGTGCGTCAGGATCAGGCACTACGCGTCATTGATTTCTTGAGTGGCACAGTGTATGCACTGGGCGGCGGTATTTCAAAAATTGGCGGTAACATTTTTCTCTGTACGCCAGATACGGTTGAAATTCAGGGAGCAATTACGGAAATACTGGCTGACAGCGAGCAAGATTATAACAGAATGAGGTGAGCCGCTTTTGCAACAGGTTGAAGTTGTGTTGTATACGCTATACCAGATTTATTTTTACATGGTCATTGTCTACATATTGATGTCATGGCTTCCCAACGCACGGGAGAGCTTCATCGGTGAATGGCTGGGCAAGTTAGTGGAACCTTATCTGAGTCCTTTCCGTCGATTTATTCCGCCTTTGTTCGGTATGTTGGATATTTCCCCGATTGTGGCGTTGATTGTTCTTCAACTCGCACTGAATGGGCTGATCTCCATACTCCGGTATTTGGTATATTAGGGTAGGGTGAACATAGATGAGCGGTGAAATTTACGAGCATTTTAGTCACGACGAGCGGGATTTTGTGGATAAAGCCTCAGACTGGATTGAACGTGCGGGCAAGCTTCATGACATGAAGCTAACTGACTTTCTTGATCCCAGACAGGTTTTTATTTTACAAACGCTTGTGAACCGTCGAGATGATGTACAGATCCGTCTGGATGGCGGTTATGAAGCCGCTGAACGCAAACGTGCGCTGATTGCACCGGATTATCGATATCTGGATGATGAAGATATGGGTATGCAGGTGATGAGCATTACGTCTGACGATCAGAAGATCAGAGAGCTGGAGCATGGGGACTATATGGGTGCCCTGCTCGGGCTTGGCATGAAACGTGGCAAGATCGGTGATATTCAAGTGCTGGAGGATGGGTGCCATACTGTGGTGGCGTCGGAAACCGGCGCTTTTTTATCGCTTCAACTGAATCAGGTGCATCGGGTACATGTATTTACAGAACTGCTGGAATTGGATCAAATGAAATGGTCGGAGAGCAAACTGGAGATCATGGACATTACGGTTGCTTCCCTTCGTCTGGATGGAATCTGTTCGGACGTGTATCGGCTTAGTCGCAGCAAAGTGTTGGTTCCAATTAAGGCTGGTCGTTGTCGGGTGAACTGGAAAGTGGAGGAAGATCCGTCCAAATCGCTGAAAGCCGGGGACGTGGTATCCATTCAAGGTTTTGGTCGATTCAAGGTGCTGGAACAGGATGGATTGACCAAAAAGGGACGCTGTCGCGTTAAAATCGGCAAATTTGCCTAAGTGTGTTGCAGGAAAACCTGCTTTCTTGTCGAAATGTTTAAGATAAAGGTGCAAAAAACATTCGGTGTTTCCGATATACATTGAAGTGCAAAGGTTGATATGACGATCAGAGGATCAAAGTCTGATCCTGCATTCCGTATGAGTTGCCAGGATTGGGCATTCTACATACGGCCTCTTGGGTGGAACCCATATGCTGCAACCTTCTCGGTACGGGAAGGAACTTTTACAGGAGGTGGACAGCATGCCATTAACGCCGCTGGACATACACAACAAGGAATTTTCCCGACGCTTACGTGGGTATGACGAGGATGAAGTCAATGAATTCCTGGATCAAGTCATCAAAGATTACGAAGGCGTCATTCGCGAGAACAAAGAGCTGAGCAATCAGCTGCTGTCCGTTCAGGAGAAGCTTGATCATTTTGCAACGATTGAAGAGACGCTCAGCAAAACAATTATTATTGCGCAGGAAGCTGCAGATGATGTGAAAGGCAATGCCAAAAAAGAGGCACAGTTGATCGTGAAGGAAGCGGAGAAAAATGCGGACCGGATCGTAAACGAGTCTTTGGCCAAATCACGTAAAATTGCTTTGGAAGTGGAAGAGCTGAAAAAGCAGGCATCCATCTATCGTGCCCGTTTCCGTACACTTGTGGAAGCACAGCTTGAACTGTTGTCGCAGGACGGCTGGGAAGTGCTGGAGAGCCGGGAGCAGGAAGTCCGTGACCGTGAGCGGGAAATGAAGGAAATTTATTAGTCTGTTCGCCCGGTTGACTTTTGCCTGCAAAGAGGCTATAACTATATTCATAATGAATAGTGATTCCATGACGGGTTCAGTACGTTATGATCTCATCCCTCAGAGAGTTGGCATTCTGGTGCAAGCCAATGGATGAGTTATAGCCGAATATCTCCCCGGAGAAGTGACGCTGAAGCGGTAATTGATTGCCGTGTGTAAGCGAAACCGTAAGCCAAACGTTATATTGGCACCCTGCGGTAGTATAGCGGGGCATAAGTGCTGTTGATGACAGAACATACCCAGCTTGTGTTGGATGTGGTTTGTGATGAACAGAATTAGGGTGGTAACGCGAGCACAGCCTCGTCCCTTTCCAGGGATGAGGCTTTTTTGTGTCCAAAAAAAGGGCGAACGTCCATGAGGCCCGAAGGTGCCTCAAGGAGAGAGCCACCCCGCCGGGGGAGCGAAGCGCCCGGCACCGGGGTTTCGCCAGGGCGAACGTCCATGAGGCCCGAAGGTGCCTCAAGGAGAGAGCCGCCCCGCCGGGGGAGCGAAGCGCCCGGGACCGGGGTTTCGCCAAGGCGAACGTCCATGAGGCCCGAAGGGACCTCAAGGAGAGAGCCACCTCGCCGGAGGAGCGAAGCGCCCGGCACCGGGGTTTCGCCAAGGCGAACGTCCATGAGGCCCGAAGGGACCTCAAGGAGAGAGCCACCCCGCCGGGGGAGCGAAGCGCCCGGCAGCTTCCTTCTCGCGGTAAAGGCCCTGCGGCGTTCCCGAAGGGAACAGTCGCAAAAGGGCTGACTCCAACACATACACACACCCACACCCAACGCGCCGCAGTTCCCGCCAAAGACAATCCATTCCGGGTGTCCAGAGGGCGGAGCGCCTATGGGGTCCCCCTTGGCAAGGGGGATTTAGGGGGATTGAAACGCTTTTTGTGGACGGTCCACAATCCATACTTGAAAGGAAGAGATGATCACCATGCAACGAGTTGACGTCAAAGAGAAAGCACGTGCCAGAGAACTACGCGTGTTAAACAAATGGAAAACCGAGAATACATTCAAAAGATCCATCGAAAACCGGGAAGGCAAGCCGAACTTCGTATTTTACGAGGGACCGCCTACAGCTAATGGTAAACCGCATATCGGTCACGTACTGGGACGGGTAATCAAGGATTTCGTGGGTCGGTATAACACAATGAAGGGGTACCGCGTCGTTCGTAAAGCGGGCTGGGATACACATGGTCTGCCTGTAGAACTGGGTGTTCAGAAAAAGCTGGGCATCTCCCACAAGTGGGAAATTGAAGATTACGGTGTGGAGAAATTTATTAATGAATGTAAGGCGAGCGTGTTCGAATACGAACAGCAATGGCGCGATCTGACCGAAGGTATCGGCTACTGGACCGACATGGATAATCCCTATATCACACTCGACAACAATTACATCGAAAGCGTATGGAATATTCTGGCGACGATTCATGAAAAAGGCCTGCTGTATCGGGGTCACCGTGTGAGCCCTTACTGTCCGTCTTGTCAGACTACACTTAGCTCCCATGAGGTAGCGCAAGGGTACAAGGACGTTAAAGACCTCAGCGCCACTGCCAAATTCAAGCTGGATGACAGCGGGGAATTCGTGCTTGCCTGGACAACGACGCCTTGGACATTGCCTTCACACGTTGCGCTTGCCGTGAATCCGGATATGGACTACTCTCGTGTTCGTCAGGACAACGAAGTGTATATCATGGCGACCAATCTGGTGGAGAAAGTCATGAAGGATGCCAAAGGTGAATATGAAATCATTGGTGCCCTGAAAGGTTCTGACCTGGTTGGCAAAACGTATGATCCTCCATTCAACTACGTACAGGCTGAGAAAGCAAACATCATCCTCGGCGCAGGTTTTGTAACCGATGCAAGTGGTACAGGGATTGTACACATGGCACCTGCACATGGTGAAGATGACTATCGTGTTTGCCGTGAGAATGGCATCAGTTTTGTGAACATGGTAGATCTGGAAGGCAAGTTTGTCCCACAGGTGACTGATTTTGCCGGACGTTTTGTGAAAGATTGCGATATTGATATCGTAAGATACCTTTCGGAAAAAGGACGCCTGTTCAGCAAAGAAAAATACGAGCACAGCTACCCGTTCTGCTGGCGTTGTGATACACCGCTTCTGTACTATGCAATGGACAGCTGGTTTATCCAAACTACTGCCATCAAGGATCAGCTGATCTCCAACAACAAGGAAGTGGACTGGTACCCTGGCCACGTTCGTGACGGGCGCTTCGGAAAGTTCCTTGAAGACCTCGTGGATTGGAACATCAGCCGTGACCGTTATTGGGGAACGCCGCTGAACATCTGGGTGTGTGAAGAGACAGGTGAACAATTCGCTCCTCATAGCATCGCTGAGCTTCGTGCCCGTGCGATTGGCGACGTGCCAGAGGATCTGGAGCTGCACAAACCATATGTAGATGATGTCAAAGTGATGAGCTCTTGCGGCAACTATGAAATGAAACGTACACCGGAAGTGATCGATGTCTGGTTCGACAGCGGCTCCATGCCGTTTGCCCAGCAGCACTATCCATTTGAAAATAAAGAAATATTTGAACAGCAATATCCGGCAGACATGATCTGTGAAGGAATTGACCAAACACGAGGCTGGTTCTACAGCTTGCTGGCTGTATCTACACTGTTGACAGGCAAAGCGCCGTATAAAGCAGTGATGGCAACAGGCCACGTTCTTGATGAGAATGGCCAGAAGATGTCCAAATCCAAAGGTAACGTTATCGATCCATGGGAAGTCATTGAAGAATACGGTACAGATGCATTCCGTTGGGCATTGTTGTCTGACAGCGCCCCATGGAACAGCAAACGTTTCTCCAAAGGCATTGTAGCGGAAGCGAAATCCAAGATGGTGGATACACTGGTCAACACTCATGCATTTATGACGCTGTATGCTACCATTGACGGATTTGACCCACAGGAGCATCCGTTTAAGCTCTCCGCCCACAAGCTGGATCGCTGGATTCTGTCGAGACTGAACAGTCTGATCCTCGTAGTGGAAAAAGCGCTGGCGGTTAATGACTATCTGAACTCTTCCAAAGCCATTGAAGCGTTTGTGGATGAGCTAAGTAACTGGTACATCCGTCGTTCACGTGACCGTTTCTGGGGAAGTGGACTGACAAAAGACAAACTGGACGCTTATCGTACGCTTACCGAAGTGTTGGTGACTACAGCCAAGCTGGTGGCTCCGTTCACACCGATGCTCGCAGAAGACATCTATCTGAACCTGACTACCGGCGAGAGTGTGCACATGGATGATTATCCGGCAGCCAACGAATCCTTAATTGATCTGGATCTGGAGCAGGATATGGAGACAGCACGCCGAGTTGTTGAACTTGCCCGTAACGTGCGTAATGAAACAGGAATCAAGACACGGCAGCCGTTGTCCGAGTTGATCGTTTCCCTGGATAAAGGCTTCGATTTGGCGAGTTATGAAGAGATCATCAAGGATGAGATCAATGTCAAAGGGATCCGTACGGAGCATAATGATGCGGAATTCGTTGATTTTACATTGAAGCTGAACTTGAAAATAGCGGGTAAAAAATACGGTAAAAACGTAGGCTTCCTGCAAAACTTCTTCAAGGGAATGTCTGCGGATGAGACACGTAAAGTGGTGACAGAAGGCGTCCTGAACGTCGTTTCTCCAGAAGGCGAAGAGCTGCAAGTGGCGGAGGAAGAACTGCTGGTGGAGAAACAAGCCAAATCCGGTTTTGCCTCGGCATCCGGCTACGGTCTGACGGTAGCTCTCAACACCGAAATTACAACAGAACTGGAACAGGAAGGCTGGGTCCGTGAAGTTATTCGAGCCGTACAAGACACGCGGAAAAAGCTCGATCTCCCGATTGAGAAAAGAGTACGTTTAACCTTGGATGTGGACCCGTCTCTCCAAGAAGCGATTCAATCCTTTGATGATGTGCTGCGTGATAATGTTCTCGTAACCGAAGTAACCTTCGGTACGAACGAATCAATGGAGCGCATTGAAGCTGGAGGTAAAACTTTCGGTGTATACATCGAGGGTTAATAGAGTATTTACACGTAAGGCGATTCCTTGGGAATGAGCAGTTGTCCCCAGACTTTAACGGGGACAGAGTAACTCCATTTCAAATAGGACAGTATATAGAGACAGACATGCCAACGAGCCTCAGATGCAGGAGATGAATCCTGTATCTTGGCTCGTTTGGTTTTTCTGCAAATGGGCAATGATTTCTATTGTGCAGACATTCTATATACATCAAAGGAACTGAGTAAATTTATGAAGGAACAAGATACCCAAACGCCATCCAGTTCAGAATCCATGCATTCCAATCATGCGGAAGACAAGATTGAAGAACTTCACAAGCTCACGAACCGGCTCGCCAATGAACTCGAACGTTCACGAATCGCACAGTATACGGAATTGTTGAACCGGCCGTGGAAGTTGATCGGACTTAATCTGTTATCCGGTACAGCAAGGGGCGTGGGGATTGCCATCGGTTTTACTTTTTTCGCAGCAACGATCATTTATGTGTTACAAGTGCTTGGGGCCCTTAATCTGCCCATTGTGGGTGACTACATCGCAGATATTGTGCGGATTGTGCAACGACAACTGGAGTTGAATACATATTAGGCGCCCCGGGCGCTTAATACGAATCGTCTGATTCCATATCCGGTTCTAACAGACCATCACCTTCACGGTTCTCCAGGTACTTTCGATATTGCCGATTGCGTACGATGGATACATCATGACCATAAATGTCGGTTGCGACAAAGCTCTCATACGCTTCAACGCATCCTTCCACTTCGTCTGTGGCTTCAATGGCCATGACGTCATAACTGTCGATGTCCCGTCCCTCAGCCATAGCTGGCGTGTTGGAGGTACCCCAGCTTTCAACGATCTGCCACGCATCTTCACCGTCGAAGCCGTTTTGGTCATCACGTTCATCGAGGCTTGTGCGGCCAAAGGCAGGAGCGAGGAATTCTTCCTCGACAGGGCGATTCTCGGAGACCACGGTTTCCGGTTGATGCTTTTTGCAGTATTTAGTGTAAGGGACAGCTTCCATTCGCTCATAGGGGATAGGTTGTTGACATACGGCACAAGTCCCATAGTGGCCTTCTTCAATCGAATGCAGAGCAGAATCGATGCGTTCCAGTTGAAACTCATCATGCTCCAGCAGTGAAATATCCTTTTCGCGTTCATACACCTCGGTAGCTACATCACCTGGATGGTTGTCAATCGGTGATAATTCACCTGTCTGGAGCTTCATGGAGTCACCAAGACCATAATGTTCGTTTTGCTCCAGTCTATGTTCAATATCACGCTTTTCGGTTATCAGTTGAGACCGTAACGAGTGCAGTTGCTTGGAAGTAAAATGTGACATCGTTTTCCCCTTTCTGTTCCGTGTGAACTCCGGATTTTGACTCTATTGTAGGATGTACCATTACGTGCACAATTACAGAAGGGAAATGTTATCGTTTTTCCCATCGGGCAGCGAGTAACCGCGTCGTGGACGATTTCCAAACAGCTGTGCTACAATGAACAAGTCTGGCGTTAGGCCTGGTATCGTTTGGAAAAGACAAGAACGGAGTGACAAACAAACGTGGTGTATTATATCCTCGCTTTTATCGTATTTTTAGTGGATCAGGGAACAAAGTTCCTCATAGCAACCCGGATGGAACTTAGAGATGAAATTCCGGTGATTGGCAATTTCTTTGTCATCACATCACATCGTAACTCAGGTGCAGCTTTTGGTATTTTGCAGGATCAACGCTGGTTCTTTATTGTGGTTACGCTGGTTGTCGTGGTAGCTTTGGTGTGGTATTTGCAAAAGGTAAAAGATACTCCGCACAAATTGCTGCCTGTAGCGCTTAGCTTGGTGCTTGGCGGAGCGATTGGTAACTTCCTGGACCGCGCTTTGACCGGAGAAGTTGTTGATTTTATTCAGCTTAATTTTGGAAGCTACACGTTTCCCATTTTCAACATAGCCGACTCGGCCATCTGTATTGGAGTGGTACTGATCATTGTGGAAACGTTGCTTGAAGGACGGCGCGAAAAAGCAGCCGCAAAGATCGAAGGGAATGAACATCATGAGTAAAACGCAAAATGAAGAACAGACTAATGGAGACATGTCATCACATGACGATGAACTCCTGCTGAATGACCATGACCGTATGGAATGGACGGTTGACGCTGAACATAAGAAGGAACGAATTGACAAATATATTACAGAATCCATGGATAACGTATCGCGGTCCCAAGTTCAATTGTGGATTGGAGACGGATTCGTAACGGTGAACGGGGCCAAAGTCAAAGCCAACGCCAAATTATCCGAAGGTGATCTGATAGAGCTCCGCATTCCTGAGCCGGCAACGGTGGAGATCATTGCTGAAGATATTCCGCTTGAAGTGGTATATGAAGATAGCGACTTGATCGTTATTAACAAACAGCGTGGTCTTGTTGTTCATCCTGCACCGGGGCATACGTCCGGTACACTCGTTAATGCACTGATGTATCATTGCAAGGATCTCTCGGGCATTAACGGCGAGTTGCGTCCCGGCATTGTGCATCGGATTGATAAGGACACATCAGGTCTGATCATGGCCGCCAAAAATGACCGCGCCCATGCCTCGCTGGCTGCCCAACTCAAAGAGCATAGTGTGAACAGACGATACATTGCACTCGTTCATGGCCATCTTAGTCATGATCAGGGTACCATTGATGCACCCATTGGACGAGACACCAATGATCGCAAAATGTACACCGTTACCGAACGTAACAGTAAGCATGCCGTCACGCATTTTACCGTCACGGAGCGTATTAATGACTACACGCTGTTGGAATTGAAACTGGAGACAGGGCGTACTCACCAGATTCGTGTTCACATGAAGTTCATTGGTCATCCGCTTGTTGGAGATCCGACGTATGGACGCAACAAAGGGATCAAAATGCAGGGACAGGCTCTGCATGCCGCGATTCTTGGTTTTGTTCATCCGACCACCGGAGAATATCTTGAATTCACAGCTCCGCTTCCGCAGGATATGGAAGATGTACTGGCCTCATTGCGCAGCCGTTGACAGCTCGTGAAAGTACAAATGTTCCGATCATTTGTCCATGGTTTTGATCGCGCAAATGCTTCATATTTAAGTGTAGAAATTTGCGTCAAATGAGGAGATGAACAAAATCATGAGTATTGATAAATATCAGGAAACGTACATTCAAACTAATTTTGCCGACCGTATTGGCGGCTCCAACTATGGTAAAGACACGAACATCTATAAATTCGAGAAAATCAAACGTGCCAAAGCTTCGGCCAAAAAAGATTTTCCCAATGTAGAATTGATCGACCTCGGCGTAGGTGAGCCGGACGAGATGGCAGATGCAGGTATCGTAGCTGCATTGGCGGAACAAGCTTCCAAACCTGAAAACCGTGGTTATGCCGATAACGGTATTCCTGAATTCAAGGAAGCGGCAGCGGCTTACCTGAAAAATGTATTTAATGTGGAAGGTATCGATCCAGTGACGGAAATCGTGCATTCGATTGGTTCCAAACCGGCTTTGGCGATGATGCCTTCTTGCTTCATCAACCCAGGTGATGTAACGATCATGACGGTGCCAGGTTATCCAGTTATGGGGACACACACCAAATACCTGGGTGGCGAAGTATTCAACATTCAATTAACCAAGGAAAACAACTTCTTGCCTGATCTGTCTGCCATTCCGGAAGACATTGCAAAACGTGCGAAGCTACTCTACCTGAACTATCCGAACAACCCAACGGGTGCGAGCGCAACGGTTGAGTTCTTTACGGAAGTGGTCGAATGGGCGAAAAAATACAGCGTTGTGGTCGTCCATGATGCTCCATACGCAGCACTGACATATGACGGCAAAAAACCGTTTAGCTTCCTTTCCGTACCTGGTGCGAAGGATGTGGGTGTGGAACTGCATTCCCTGTCCAAGTCTTACAACATGACTGGCTGGAGAATTGGTTTTGTAGCAGGTAATCCCCTTGTCGTAAAAGCATTCAGCGACGTGAAAGACAATAATGACTCCGGTCAGTTCATCGCGATCCAGAAGGCTGCTGCCTATGGTTTGAACCACCCGGAAATCACGGAAAAAATTGCAGAGAAATATTCCCGTCGTCACGATATGCTGGTAGCGGCATTAAATGAGCTGGGCTTCCAGGCTGAGAAACCTAAAGGTTCTTTCTTCCTGTACGTTGAAGCTCCAAAAGGGGTAGTTGGTGGACGCAGATTTGAATCCGGAGAAGATTTCTCCCAATTCCTGATCCGTGAGAAACTGATCTCATCGGTACCTTGGGATGATGCAGGTAATTTTGTTCGTTTCTCCGTTACCTTTGAAGCTAAAGGGGAAGACGAAGAGAAACGCGTTATCGCTGAAATCAAACGCCGCCTGAGCGACGTGCAATTCGAATTTTAATTGAATTCACATCATCATAATGAGTAATGAAAAGAGACCGGTTTACGGTCTCTTTTTTTATACCTTAAATATAAAATTATTCCTATAATCCCTTTACAAAATTATACAAGCAACATATGATTAGATCTTTACGTTATTTAAATAGACAGAAGTTGCTTTTGAAGGGAGTTATGGAAATTGTTATCATCACGTACCAATACGGTGTCATCCCCTGCTGCAGGAACAAGTAATACTATCACAGGTTTATTCAAACTATTGAGGCCAAAACAGTGGACCAAAAATGTGCTGTTATTTGCTGCGCTGCTTTTTTCATTTGAGGAAATTCGGACGGAGACCATTCTATCGACATTGCTAGGTTTTATTTTATTTAGTCTGGTTGCGGGTTGTGTTTATATTTTGAATGATTATGTAGATCGAGACAGAGATCGGCAGCATCCGGTGAAGAAGTTCCGTCCAATTGCCTCGGGCCAGGTCCATGCAACTCATGCTTTGCTGTTCGGAATTGTCCTACTGATCTTTGCCGTAGGTACAGCCTTCGTGATGAATCCGTTATTCGGAGTGTTATGTATGGTTTATTTCCTATTGAATGTATCCTATTCATTTGTACTGAAACATCTCGTTATTTTGGATATGATGACCATTGCGGCTGGTTTTGTGCTTCGTGCGATTGCGGGCGGTGTGCTGATCCATGTACCATTTACGCCATGGTTTCTCATTTGTACGATGCTGCTTTCCCTGTTCCTGGCTATTGGCAAACGGAGGAATGAACTTACTCTGCTTGAGGGTAACACAGGTTCACACCGTAAAGTATTGGAAAACTATTCGATAACGTTATTGGATCAGTTCAATACGATCGTCACGACGGCGACCATTATCAGTTATTCACTCTTTACCTTCACATCCGACCGCACCATTCATCTGATGTGGACCATTCCTTTAGTCATATATGGCATGTTCCGTTATCTGTATCTGATTCATATGAAGAACCAGGGCGGTTCGCCTGATCGAGTTCTGTTTGAGGACAAGCCCATCTTAATTACGGTCATTTTGTATGTCATAAGTGTTATTTCGATTTTTGCTATTTTTGAATAAAGTCCAGAGTTTGAAAGGCAGAGGGGGATCAGGGTGAAAAGCACGAAAGTCGCCATCTTTGATATTGATAAAACGATTATACGCAAAGATTCCATGTTTCAGTTTGTGCACTATGGTGTTCGGCGTTACCCATGGCAGGCATGGAGATTGCCTGTAATTGCTTTTCATACGGCGCTGTTCAAGGCAGGTCTGATGACTGTTGAACGTGTCAAACGTTCCTATTTCAAGAGCATTGAGCGCATGTCCGAAAAAGATCTGGAGCATTTTTTTGATACGCGATTGCGTACTGCCATTTTTGCCGAGGCAAGTGTTGAGATGCAGCACCGTAAGGAAGCGGGCTACCATGTGTTACTCGTAACCGCATCCCCGCATGCCTATATGAAATATTTTAATAGCTTTCCCTGGGTGGATCACGTCATTGGCACCGATTTGGTTCGTCATTCGAATGGCTATACCTGTAGGATCGAAGGCAGCAATTGCAAAGGTGATGAAAAGGTTCGCCGAATTCAGGCCTATCTGGATGAGAAAAAGATGGTGATTGATTATGAACAGTCCTGCGCCTACTCCGACTCCTTATCCGATCTTCCAGTCATGCAGCTAGTAAGTCAGCGGTACTTTATTAACAAGCGAGTGCCTGAGATGGAGGCATTAACGTGGGGGAAATAAAAGGGCGTCACACAGGCAAACTGTTGATGCTGGTCTCCGCTTTTCTTACAGCCACAGGCCAATTGTTCTGGAAGTGGGGACTGAACGAGTGGATCTATCTGGGCATCGGCTTTCTGTGCTATGGACTGGGTGCCATTTTGATGATCAAGGCGTTTGCCTTGGAAAAGCTGTCAGTGGCCTACCCTTTGATGTGTGCCAGCTATGTGTTTGCACTGATCTATGGATACTTTTTGCTAGGGGAAGAAATTACGGTGCAGAAGTTGGCCGCTGTTGTGCTGCTTGGAATCGGGGTGACGTTGACCAGTGTTGATCGATAGCTGGATGATTGCTGTACTAATTGCAATGACCCTGTGTGGAGCGATGGGGGGAGCGGGATTGAAAGCCTACGCCACCAGCCGCAAAAAGCTCCATGTTCTAATGGGGCTTGGATTCTACGGTACAGGTGCGCTGCTGAACATTGTCTTGTTGAAATTTCTTCCCTTAACGGTTGTACTGCCTGCCAATGCATTAACGTATGTGTGGACACTCATCATTGCGAGCTTTGTCTTTAAAGAAACAGTGGGTCCTTTGCGCTGGATGGGTGTCGCTTGTATTATGGGCGGGTTGTGTTTATTGGTTTTCTAGAATTTTGAAACTGGATGTGAACGCATGAAATTTTTGGACTACATATTTTATAATTGCAAAATGAATTGGACAGCATGCTGCCTTTTTGCAGGGTTTGCACTTTTCTATGGACTGATGAACGCTTCCTACGTGACGTACGTGGCAGAGCATGCTGAGCTTCTTGGGTCATATACGCCATTTAGTACGACTCAGTTTCCACTTAATTTATTTAACTTTGATCCTTCCATGTATTATGGAGATAACAGTTCTTCAGTTATTCATCCGCTAATTTCGTTCCTGGCGGTTACACTTGGAGCAGGTGCTCAACTGCTGGGTGGGAATTGGTTCTTTCTAATCCTGCAGTCCCTTGTGAATGCGGGCTCGGTTGTGCTGGTATTTCTGTTTTTGAATCAAAAAGATAAACCAATCATTATACCCTTACTTTTCGCTTTAATGTTCGGTTTCAGTTCGTATCTAATGTTTACTGCGTTGATTCCGGATTCTTATTCGTATGTACAGTTTATTATCCTGCTCTCAGTGCTATACATGCAATACACCCGTGAGCGGAAAGATGTCCGTTATATCCCGAATGCGCTCTTGGCATCGATCAACTTCGGACTGACGTCGACCAACATTGTACCGTTTGCCGCCGCCATGTTTCTCAACTTGCGCACGTGGCGTAACAAGTCTGGGTGGAAAAAGTATATCGGGATTATGGCACTGGCCGTTGCTTTCATTGTGATATTGACAGGGATTCAGTACATCGCGTTTGGCGGCCGCAGTTGGGTTAGCAATTGGCTGCTTGGTATTCAAAATGGGGGAACAAGCTATGCCACTCCATTTCAATTTGCAGTTCATTGGAAAGCTCTGAACCTGCTGACGATTAATCCGATATTATCTCCCAAAGTGCATTTGCTTGATCCGGGCATGGTGGCGTTTGTAACGGATCTGTCCCGTTCCAATCCGATCTATGTTCAGCTTACGGGTATTTTTATCCTGTTGCTGGCACTCACCGGGTTTATCAAGGGCATCCGTGAACGGGAAGTCTGGACTGTTATGCCATACATTCTGTTTGCATTTGTACTTCATATCATTGTTGGTTTTGGGCTGGCGGTATTTCAATATGATATGTACCTGTATGCAGGACACTATCTCTTTGCTTTTTTCCTCCTCGGTGGGGGCTTCGTGATCAGTCTTCGTCAGGGATTGGGCAAAAAAGTGCTAATAGGCTTAATCACGCTATGTGTTCTCGTTACCGCTGGAAACAACATATATCGTCATGTAGAAACATTAACTACGATCAAGCAATCCTATGATCAGTTAGAACAGGAACGTACAGTGAAATAATCAGGAATTCCAATTATCCTCTACCATAAGACAAGGCCATGGGATCTACAGTCCAATGGCCTTGTTTTGTTTAAGTTGATTTATTGAAATGCGCAGGGTGGTTTATAAATAAAAATCCTCTGCATTATTGATGCAGAGGATCGCTTCAACGGTTTAAGCAATAATTTTGGTCTTCTTGGCATTCTCGGCGGAACGTTTAGTGAGCCTGCTTAGTGGACGTTTCAAAGCGAGTGCAACGATGAGACTCAGTGCGATGAACATGCACAGCCACAGAATATCCTTGATGGCCGTAGACCACAAGATGCCGCCGACCGACTCACGCAGCAGACTGATCGCATATGTGAAAGGCATGAACGGATTCAAAGCCTGGAAAAAGGGCGATGTCATGCTAATCGGAAAGGTACCACCCGAGCTGGAGAATTGGAACACCATGAAGATGATCGCGATCCCTTTTCCGATATTCCCAAAAACGGACAGCAAGGTGTACGTTATGGTGACAAATACGGCACTTACCAGCATGGCAAACAGGACGAACCACAGTTTATCTGCGACATAGGTTCCGAGGATTAAGATATCTCCCAGGGTTACACATACCGCTTGCAGCAATCCAATGGTAAGAAAAGTAGCAAGACGTCCGAGATACAGCTCGTATCCCCGGAACCTACCCTCTGGATTCTCAGCTTCGGCTCGAAGCAGGGAGATCAGCAGCGTTGAACCGACCCACAAGGACAGCACGCCATAAAATGGTGACATGGCCGATCCGTAATTCGGAATCGGGTAAAGCTGCTGTTCCTTGATTTGCACAGGGCTCGCAAGGAAAGCACTCTCTTCTTCGATGTCGCCACGCAAAAGCTTCGCAAGTTCGGCGAACTGGTTGTTGCCTTCGACCTCTCTGAGTTTGTCCGCAGCTTTACTGATGGCACTTTCCAATGCAGGCAGATCATCACGTACAAGCGTAGCCACATGATGAACTCCTTTTTCGACCTCCGGCAACTGGTTCTGTACAAAATCGGATGCCTTGCTTATCTGTTTCTCGGCATTAGGCAGATCGTTTCGAACAAAATCAGCCGCTTCGTTCAACTTGGTACCCAGCTTGGGCAGATCGTTTCGAATAAATGAGGACACTGTGTTCAAAGCTTGGATAAAGCCTTCACTTTTGTTCGCGAGTGTCTCCGATATCTCGTGGATCTTAGATTGGATTTGAGGCAGTTCGCTCTGAATTTTTGTCAATTCAGTCTGCCCAAACACAATCCCTTTTTTGGCTGATGCAAGAATGTCCGCAATATCCGGAATTCGATCCCTTGCTCCCTGTAGTGTATCTGCTGAAGTGGAGAGAATAGACCTGAGCTTATCCGCACCAGCTGCAAGTGCAGGCGATATTTCGCTTTCGTAGGTGTTCAGAATATTGCTAATACCGTTGCTAATGTCCTTGGAGAGAGCATTTAACTGAGCGATGATGTCTGCGGGCGGGGTTGTATTGCGACGCAGAGCATCACTGATGATCCCGGCCAGGCGGATTTGCAACTGAAGTTTATCTGAAATGGTGTTCAGCTGCGTAATTTTATCGGTAAGTGGATGGCTTGGAAGCAAGTTGTCGATTTTGCCCAGTAGTTCTGCCATACTGTCGACGAGTTTTACTGCAATCCCCAAGCGGGCAGCGATCCGGTCCAGATCTTCTGGTGTTGGCAGTTTACTCAGATCTGTACTTTGCAATTGTCCAAATACGTCTGCCGCAGCGTTTGCGATTTGCTGCACCAGCAGCAGGTTTTGCCGGATCGCGGGGCCTATAGCCTGAAACGCTTCTTCACTGGAATCCACAAACTGATTCAATCCTTCGGCGAGCTCAATCCCGTTGCCAGCGATTTGGGATACTTTGTCCAGATCTTGCTCTGCGGCCGTTACGATCGACAGAGCCTTGTCGGTTTTATCCAGGGCCGTTTGGATGACACTTGATACCTGACCAAAGTTTGCATCCACTTCCTGAATACGTTCTACGGCTTTTTGAATATCGGGAATCCGCCCCTGAATAGCCAACACCTCGGAAGCCGCATCATTAATTTGTGGCCAATACTCCTGCACCTTGAGCACATACTGTGCGGCTTCATTGATTTCGGGCAGTTTTTTTTCGATTTCGACGATCTTTTGAGCATCTTTTACAATACCGGGCATGGCTTTTTCCACTTCCAGTACCTTTTGACCTGCGGCTTGTATTGCCGGAAGATTTTTCTCCAGCGTGAAAATGCCATTTTCCATCTTGCGCAAAGTTGGAAGCTGGGCATTGATTTCAACCCCGGCTTCTTTCAACTTGGTTAGAACAGCCTCACTGACAGCTTCAGTGAAATTTTCATTGATTTGTGTTGTTATTGCAGATACACCGGAGCCTGTAATTTTTGGAGCTATGGCATTCACCTTCTCATTAACGGTATAGATTACTTCTGGACGTTCCAGCTTCCCGTCAACGATACCTGTAATTTTGGATGAAAAATCCCCGGGAATGAGTAGGCTTGCATAATATTCACCTGTTTGCACACCCCGATCAGCTTCAGCCTGATTGACAAAAGTCCATCCCAGCTTTTTATTTTGCTTCAGGCTGGATACCAATTCGTCTCCGATATTCACATTCGTCCCTGCAACAGTCGCACCCTTGTCTTGGGTTGTCACCGCAATTTTGATCCCCTGGGTGTTACTGTATGGGTCCCATACGGATTTCACATTAACCCAGTCATATACACCGGGTAGTAAAATAATAGCCACAATTAGAAAAATACCTGTGGGAACCTTCAAAATATGCAACCAGTCTGTTTTGTAAATGTGCCAAATGTGACGCATGATTTCCTCCTAAATGTAAATAAATAGTGATCTTATCTTATTTCTATGTCGAATATTTGTAAATCCTTATGTATATCGGCTTTATTGCAGCATCTATGAATTGTTTCATGTTTATAAACTTTACCCATTTCACTAGTTACTAATGCAAGGCTTTGATGTATTCCGTGTCTCTGGATGTTGAATTATAAATTAGAAGTTGTCCTGCCTTAACGTTGAATATAGTCAGAGGGTTATTTTGGTTGTAAGATAATCCGCAATTACCTATGGATAAATATGCAGAATTATTGTATAATTATGAATAACCAATGAGATGTAATGTGTTTGGATGATTTTCAGCCTAACTGCTGATTCTAAGAAGAATACAGTAGAAGGATTTCGCCTGTGATGTTGGGGTGTTGACAGGGGGTTGTCTTTCTGTCATAATTCATGAAGACAAACGGACATATTGAGTACAGAACCCTGTGAGGTCCTGCAATATGAACGACATGAATAGCACCTTTAAATCAGTCCCGTGAGACTGGCAAGGTAACGTGAACGATACATCGTTTTTTTTGCTGCGGCAATGAAGCGATGCATCCCGAGAGTAAACTTTCTTCAGAGCGGTCTGAAGGTCGGAGACTCCTTGCCAATAAACACGGCAAGGAGTCTTTTTTGTTCTCCTCGTCACGGGGCCATGATCTTAAAGGGAAATCCTGAGGAGGCTGAACGCATGAGCACAGAGACACATGTCATTATGGATGAAACCGCGATCCGCCGCGCATTAACACGGATTGCCCATGAGATTTTGGAAAAAAACAAAGGTATTGAGGGCTGTGTACTGATCGGTATTCGAACACGAGGTGTATACCTCGCAGAACGGATCGCAGCCAAAATTGAAGAAATCGAAGGTACACCGATCCCTTGGGGAGAGCTTGATGTGACCCCTTATCGCGATGACCGCTTGGATGAGAATAAAGCGAATCGCAAGGAACTGTTGACGATAACACCTGAATCCCTTTCGATTCATGACAAAAAAGTGATTTTGTTCGATGATGTGCTCTATACCGGACGGACGATTCGCGCAGCGATGGATGCCCTGATGGACTGTGGAAGACCACAGAACATTCAGCTGGCGGTCCTCGCAGATCGTGGACACCGGGAACTTCCGATTCGACCTGATTTTATCGGCAAGAATGTGCCGACTTCCAAATCAGAGGAGATCGAGGTTGCACTCATGGAAACGGACGGACAGGACGAAGTCAAAATCATTCAGAACCGGGGGGAACAGGCATGATGATTACACAATCCGCATTGAAGGACCGGAGCTTGCTTGGCCTTAAGGAACTTAGTCGCGATGAGATCGAATCCATTCTGAACAGAGCAGCACACTGGGAAGCGCAGAAGGAGAAACTGGTTCCAGTACTGGAATCCCACTTTGTAGCCAACATGTTCTTCGAGAACAGCACGCGCACTCGCTTCTCATTCGAGATGGCAGAGAAACGTCTTGGTGCACAAGTACTGAACTTCACGGCGGCTGCTTCAAGCGTGGAGAAAGGTGAATCCATCTATGATACGGTACGCACACTGGAGTCCATGGGCATTGACGCAGGGGTGATCCGGTTGAAACCTTCGGGTGTTCTGCAACAACTGGCTCAGAAAGTGAATGTTCCACTGGTGAACGCAGGGGACGGGAATAACGAGCATCCTACACAGGCGCTGCTCGATCTCTACACGATGCGGGAGGCATTCGGTGAGCTGAAAGGCTTGCGTGTGTCGATCATTGGAGACATCCTGCACAGCCGTGTAGCCCGCTCCAATCTGTGGGCATTGCAAAAGTTTGGTGCAGATGTACGCTTCTGCGCACCGCAAACGATGCAGGCACCGGAGCTGGCAGAACACGCGCCTTATGTAGGTCTGGAAGAAGCACTCGATGCGGATGTAGTCATGATGCTCCGAGTTCAACTGGAACGTCATAAACACGGCCTGATTACTTCAGCTGAGGATTATCGCGAACACTACGGATTGACAGAAGAACGGGCGTCACGCCTGAAACCAAGCACAATTATCATGCACCCTGCTCCTGTGAATCGCAATGTCGAGGTAGATGACGCGGTAGTGGAGAGTGCAGCATCGCGGATCTTCCCGCAGATGGCAAACGGTGTTCCTATCCGCATGGCGGTTATGGAACGTGCGATGAAACTGTAACAGGGTCTGGCTCAGGGTCATAGGCTGACGAGACGGAAGTTCTTATAGAGCAATGAGAGGGTACACGATAAGAAAATCATCCGGCTTGTCTGGCAAGTCGGGCAGAACCGAAGCGGAGGGCAATTATGCTACAGATTATAAAGAACGCGAACATCTTGAATCAACAAGGGGAACTGGAACGGAAAACGATCATTATAGATGAGGGGAAAATTCAAAAGATCGCTGGAGTGGAAGACGAAGCGGTATTGAAAGCAGAGCAGTCTGCGCATAGCGTAACCGATGCTTCAGGCAAACTGGTCATTCCCGGTTTGATTGATATGCACGTGCATCTGCGTGAACCTGGATTTGAGCATAAAGAGACGATCGAGACTGGTGCCCGCTCGGCAGCGCAAGGCGGTTTTACAACGATTGCCTGCATGCCAAACACCAGACCGGTAACCGACAACCCGGATGTCGTAAAGTTGGTTTTGGATAAAGCCAAAGAAGCCAACCTGGTTAAAGTGCTGCCTTATGCAGCTATTACGAAGAATGAGCTTGGACGTGAGCTTACGGATTTTGCCGCATTAAAAGAAGCTGGCGCAATTGGATTCACAGATGATGGCGTGGGTGTACAGAACGCTCAAATGATGAAAGATGCTATGAGCCTCGCAGCAAGCATGGATATGCCGGTCATCGCTCACTGCGAAGACGATTCATTGGTAGTCGGCGGATATGTGACGGAGGGTGAGTTTTCGAAGCGTCACGGAATCAAAGGTATCCCAAATGAATCTGAGGCCATCCATGTAGGGCGTGATATCCTGCTCGCAGAAGCAACGGGAGTGCACTATCACGTCTGCCACGTAAGTACGGAACAGTCGGTTCGCCTGATTCGTCTGGCGAAGTCCATCGGCATTAAAGTAACGGCTGAGGTATGTCCGCACCATCTGGTACTTTCGGATGAAGATATCCCGGGCATGGATGCCAACTGGAAGATGAACCCGCCTCTTCGCTCACCACGCGATGTGCAGGCTTGTATCGAAGGATTGGTAGATGGAACGCTGGACATGATCGTTACCGATCACGCGCCGCATAGCGAAGAAGAAAAAGCAAAAGGCATGGAGCTGGCACCATTTGGCATCGTCGGGTTCGAAACAGCTTTCCCGCTGCTGTACACGAAGTTTGTAGAAACAGGGCTTTGGAGCCTGGACTTCCTCGTCAAACGTATGACAGCTGATCCGGCACGGGTATTCCGACTGGATACTGGCAAGTTGGAAGAGGGAGCACCTGCGGACATCACCATGATTGACCTGAGCCAGGAACAAGCGGTAGATCCAGCAGCTTTTGCTACCAAAGGAAGAAATACTCCTTTCACTGGCTGGAAGCTAAAAGGATGGCCGGTACAGACATGGGTGGACGGCAAAAGCGTATGGAGCAGCACGGTACAACAGTAAAACGGTAACTTAGTAAATTGATGAATCAATAAACCAATAAACGTTATATCTTTAACTATTTAATCAACAAGTCTTTATAACTCTAACTTACAACTTTTACACCAGTAACATCTTTACAACTAACTCAAGGCAGATCATGCCGAGAGTTTAAACATACGAAACAAAGAAAAGTTGAATAATGCTTTTGAACATGGACACCAACGTAACTGCGGAGTGGGCAGAAAGAACCCGAAGAAGCAAAGCGTTCGCCTTTATCACCGGATTACTCCATTTGAAGAATGGGATCAAAGTAATCCGGGGATAACAGCGATCAAAGGGCTTTCTGCCCACGGAGCTGCACCAAACGTAACGTCCCCCATGTTCAACTCAAAGTATTCAACGTTGATAAACACAGAGGAGTGAAATGGGATGCAGGCACAGGCAAGATTATTGTTGGAAGACGGCACACTGTTCACCGGGAAAGCGTTCGGTGCTGAAGGTGAAACAACAGGTGAGGTCGTTTTTAATACGGGAATTACAGGCTATCAAGAGGTGCTTTCGGATCCTTCTTATTGCGGTCAAATCGTAACCATGACGTACCCACTGATTGGTAACTACGGTATTACGCGTGACGACTTCGAGTCGATTCGTCCGTTCGTACACGGTTTTGTGGTACGTCGTCATGAGCCGACACCGAGTAACTGGCGCGCGGAATACAGCGTAGACAATTTGCTTAAGGAGTACGGCATTGTAGGGATCAGCGAGATTGATACACGCATGCTGACTCGCCGAATCCGTCACCACGGCACAATGAAGGGAATTCTCACAACAGGATCGAAACCTGTGGAAGAGTTGCTGGAGATGATGGGAGACACCAGCATCGCTGAACTGCGTAACCAGGTTCCTATGACTTCTACTCAACATGTCTACAACAGCCCGGGAACGGCTGAACGTATTGTGTTGGTGGACTACGGTGCAAAAACAGGGATTTTGCGTGAACTCAGCAAACGGGGCTGTGACGTTGTCGTAGTTCCGCATGATGTAACAGCGGACGAAATCCGCCGCATGAACCCGGATGGCATCCAGCTGTCCAACGGCCCTGGGGACCCTAAAGACGTTCCTCACGCGGTTAAAATGATCAGTGAACTGCTCGGTGAATATCCGATCTTCGGAATCTGCCTGGGTCACCAACTGTTCGCACTTGCGGCAGGAGCGGATACAGAGAAACTCAAATTTGGACACCGCGGCGGAAACCATCCGGTCAAAGAATTGGAGAGCGGACGCTGCTTCATCACATCCCAGAACCACGGTTACACTGTAAACGAAGAGTCCGTGAAGAATACGGAACTTGAAGTGACACATATCAACAATAACGACAAGACCATTGAAGGTCTAAAACATAAAACATTCCCGGCCTTCTCCGTGCAATATCACCCGGAAGCTGCGCCAGGACCGTATGATAACAGCTATCTGTTCGACCGCTTCATCGAGATGATTCGGGAACACAAGATCACTCACCCGCAACAGGCGCGTCAAGCCGTATTGGCAGCCGCAGTGAAAGGAGCACAATAACATGCCAATTAACAAAGACCTCAAAAAAATCCTGGTGATTGGTTCAGGTCCAATCGTCATCGGTCAAGCAGCCGAGTTCGACTATGCCGGTACACAAGCCTGCCAGGCACTGAAAGAAGAAGGCGTGGAAGTTGTACTCATCAACAGCAACCCGGCTACGATTATGACCGATACAAATATGGCTGACAAAGTGTACATTGAGCCGATTACACTGGACTTTGTAACCCAAATCATTCGTCAGGAACGTCCAGACGGCCTGCTGCCAACCCTTGGCGGCCAAACGGGTCTGAACATGGCCGTGGAACTGGCACGCGCCGGTGTCCTTGAGCGTGAGAATGTCAAATTGCTCGGAACACAGCTCACCTCCATCGAGAAAGCGGAAGACCGTGACTTGTTCCGTGATCTGATGCGTGAGTTGGAACAGCCTGTACCTGAGAGTGTTATCGTGACAACACTTGAAGAATCTCTTGAGTTTGCGAATGAGATTGGTTATCCAATCATTGTCCGTCCAGCTTATACGCTTGGCGGAACAGGCGGCGGGATCTGTGCGAACGAAGAAGAACTGCGCGAGACAGTCGTAGCGGGCATTCGTTATAGCCCGATCGGTCAATGTCTGGTCGAGAAGAGCATTGCAGGTATGAAAGAAGTCGAGTATGAGGTTATGCGGGACAAAAACGATAACTGTATCGTGGTCTGCAACATGGAAAACTTTGACCCGGTAGGTGTTCATACAGGTGACAGTATCGTTGTGGCACCAAGCCAGACGCTGTCTGACCGTGAATATCAAATGCTGCGCTCGGCTTCCCTGAAAATCATCCGTGCCCTCAACATCGAAGGTGGATGTAATGTACAGTTTGCGCTTGATCCGCACAGCTTCCAATACTATGTTATCGAAGTGAACCCACGGGTAAGCCGCTCTTCGGCACTAGCTTCCAAAGCAACGGGCTATCCGATTGCCAAGATGGCTGCCAAAATTGCGATGGGTTACACACTGGACGAAATCGTGAACCCGGTAACGGGCCAAACATATGCATGCTTTGAGCCAACACTGGACTATATCGTGAGCAAAATCCCACGCTGGCCGTTCGACAAGTTTATCTCGGCGAACCGCAAACTGGGTACACAGATGAAAGCGACAGGCGAAGTTATGGCGATTGGGCGTACATTCGAAGAGTCGATTCATAAAGCTGTTCGTTCCCTGGAAATCGGCGTACACCGTCTGTACCTGAAAGATGCCGAAACGCTGGATGAAGCAACGCTGAACGAGCGTTTGGTCAAAGCGGATGATGAGCGTATCTTCCTGATCGCTGAAGCTTTCCGCAGAGGTTATACCTTGCAGCAGCTTCAGGATCTCACGAAGATTGACTGGTGGTTCCTGGATAAACTCGAAGGGCTGATCCGCTTCGAAGATCGCATTCGTGAGGAATCCGAATTGTCCTCCGAAACCTTGTATCAAGCGAAGCGTCTTGGCTTCACAGACCGTGCCATCGCTGAGCTGCGTGCTCAAGGTCAACCAGGAGGTACGTTGACGAAAGAAGCTGAAGTCAGAGCACGTCGTGAAGAGGAAAACCTTCGCCCAGTTTACAAAATGGTAGATACGTGTGCAGCCGAATTTGAAGCAACGACACCATACTATTACTCGACGTACGAAACGGAGAATGAAGTCATCCCTTCAGACAAGAAAAAAGTCGTTGTACTAGGTTCCGGTCCAATCCGGATCGGTCAAGGGATTGAGTTCGACTACTCCACGGTACATGCGGTATGGGCTCTTCAAAAAGCAGGTTATGAAGCAGTTATCATCAATAACAACCCGGAGACCGTGTCTACGGACTTTAATACATCCGATCGCCTGTACTTTGAACCCCTGTTCTTCGAAGATGTCATGAACGTTATCGAACAGGAACAGCCTGTAGGTGTTATCGTACAGTTTGGTGGTCAAACGGCAATCAACCTGGCAGCACCACTGCGTGCCGCTGGTGTAACAATTCTCGGAACCGATCTGGCAAACATTGATGAGGCGGAAGATCGCAAGAAGTTCGAGCGTCTGCTCTCCCGTCTGGAAATTGCACAACCAAAAGGCAAAACAGTTATCTCGGTAGATGATGCGGTTGAAACGGCTCAAAGCCTGGGCTACCCGGTACTGGTTCGTCCTTCCTATGTACTCGGCGGTCGGGCGATGGAGATTGTTTACTCGGATGCCGAATTGCTAACATATATGGAGCAGGCGGTTAAAATCAATCCGGAGCATCCGGTCCTGATCGACCGGTACATGATGGGTAAAGAGGTCGAGGTTGACGCGATCTGTGATGGTGAAACGGTATTGATTCCGGGTATTATGGAGCATATCGAGCGCGCAGGGGTTCACTCTGGTGACTCCATCGCGGTGTATCCGCCACAGCACCTGTCTCAGGATCTGAAAGAGAAGATTGTAGAGATTACAATCAAGATTGCAAAAGAACTGAAAACAATCGGTTTGGTTAACATCCAGTTTGTTATCCATGGTGGTCAAGTGTACATCATTGAGGTGAACCCGCGTTCATCCCGTACCGTACCTTTCCTGAGCAAAGTAACCAACATTCCGATGGCGAACCTGGCAACACAAGCCATTCTGGGCGTGAAGCTGAAAGACCTGGGTTATGTCGATGGTCTGTGGCCTGAGTCGGATCATGTTTCCGTAAAAGTTCCGGTCTTCTCCTTCGCGAAGCTGCGTCGTGTGGAACCAACGCTTGGACCTGAGATGAAATCCACAGGTGAGGTTATGGGTCGTGATCCGAACTACGCCAAAGCGTTGTTCAAAGGTCTCATCGGTGCAGGCATGAAGATCCCGGCCACCGGAGCAATCGTGGTAACGGTAGCAGACAAAGACAAAGAGGAAGCTGTTCCACTGCTTGCAGGTTTCTATAGACTGGGTTACAAAATCATGGCAACCGGAGGAACGGCAGCTGCGCTTGAAGCAGCAAACATTCCGGTGACGACGGTGAACAAATTAAGTGAAGGTTCGCCAAACATTCTCGATATGATTCGCAGCGGCGAAGCAAACTTTGTGTTCAACACACTGACCAAAGGTAAAACCCCGCAGCGTGACGGATTCCGTATTCGTCGGGAGGCAGTAGAGAACGGCATTGTATGTATGACTTCACTGGATACGATTCGTGCCCTGTTGATCATGCTGCAAACGATCAATTTCTCATCTGAGGCTATGCCGGCACTTGTAAAATAAATAAGACGATTTGTCACTGATCAAGGACATCAGTCAGCCTTCGGGCTGGCGGGATGTCCTTTATATCGGGCAAAAACGGAAAATTGAAGCTTGTGGAAGGAGCGCTGAATGATGAATCACCCGAATTTCAACGAAATGGCTGGCCGTCTGATGGTGGCACTTGATTATCCTGGAGCGGAGCAGGCGCAGGAATTGGTACAGGCCCTCAAAGGCATTCCCTGTTATCTGAAGGTGGGCATGCAGCTCTTTTACGCCGCTGGCCCGGACTTCATTCGAGAGCTGAAGTCGAAGGGATACTCGGTATTCCTTGATGTGAAGATGCATGATATTCCAAACACGGTTCGTGGGGGTGCTGAAAGCATAACCCGTCTGGGAGTGGATATGTTCAATGTGCATGCGGCTGGAGGTACAAGCATGATGCGTGCAGCTCGTGAAGGGGCAGAGGCAGCTTTGGCTGCTGATCCTTCCTTGCGCAGACCTGAGATTATTGCGGTTACCCAGCTGACCAGTACCAGTCAGGAGACGATGAATGCCGAGATCGGCATCCAGGGAAGCGTTGAAGCAGCAGTAGTCCGTTATGCAGGACTGGCTCGTGAGGCAGGTCTCAATGGCGTTGTTGCTTCTCCGCTGGAAGTACCCGCGATCCGCGCAGCCTGTGGCAGTGATTTTCACACGGTCACACCAGGCATTCGTCCTGCAGGAAGTGGCCTCGGAGACCAGACTCGGGTCCTGACACCAGGTGAAGCCATTGCCAGAGGCAGCCATTACATTGTCGTAGGCAGACCCATTACGGGCGCTCCCCATCCGCGTGAAGCGGCAGAAACCATTTTGAAGGAGATGTTGAACGCATGATCGAACTTACTGAGATTCCGAACCATATTGCTTCCCAACTGTTGAAAATTAAAGCGGTGGCCCTGCGTCCGCAGCAGCCATTCACCTGGACATCCGGCATCAAATCACCCATCTATTGTGATAACCGCTTAACGATGTCTTATCCCGAGATTCGTAACGACATCGCTGAGGCATTTGCTGCAATCATTCGTGATCAATATCCCGATGCTGAAGTCATCGCAGGTACAGCAACCGCAGGTATTCCCCATGCTGCCTGGGTCGCCCAGAAGCTGAATCTGCCCATGGCTTACATTCGTGATAAAGCCAAAGGACATGGCAAAGAGAACCTGATTGAAGGTCTGATCACCGAAGGGCAAAAGGTTGTTGTCATTGAAGACCTGATCTCGACTGGAGGCAGTTCAATTAAAGCCGCTGAGGCAGTACGTGTAGCCGGGGCGACTCCACTGGCAGTACTGGCGATTTTCAGCTATCAGCTCGATAAAGGGATTAAGGCTTTTGAAGAAGCGGGAATTCCGCTGCAAACTCTGTCCAATTATACCGCTTTGATGGATGTGGCTTTGGCTGAGGGGACGATCCAGGAGAGCGATTTTGAACTGCTCAAATCCTGGCGTGAAGATCCTTCTTCATTTGGTAAATAATATCATTCAGAGCAGATTGAAAGGTTTGCTTGTGAACGGTATCAAAATTGTAACGATTGCCGCCATAGCGGCAAATTCATGGAATATGCAAGAGGCATCCCGTTCGTTGGGGTGCTTTTTTCGTTTGTTCATCAAAATATTAACTTTTTCACTGGAACGTTGTAAAAAGCTTGTAACTTTTAGTTGTGATCCGTCGTTTATAATGCAGGGTAGGTTGGAATAGATTTCTATTTTTAGTGTCTTGATGAAGTGAATGGGATATGAAGTGAAGAAAGGATGAGCGTGATTGCTGGCATGAAGAAGTTATTTTTCAAAATGAAACCTGCCAAGGGCCAGTCAGGCGAAGGGCATGCAGTCGGGCAAATGGAGCAGCAGGAATCAGTCGGGCAGGATGCCACGACATACATAAGTGAACCGCAGAACCCATCCATTGAGTCGCACGACATAACCAGTGATACTAGCCTGGATGAGATTGCCGTTGCGGCTGCTGAACCAGAAGAGAAACCCGGCTCATCCAAAAGGGATCTGTTGCCTCCATATGACGGACCTGTTCTGGAGGTTCGCAATGTTCACCGCAGTTTTCAAACAGGAAGCCGCATTATTCATGTACTCAAAGGCATTGATATGGAAGTGAACCCGCAGCAGCTGGTGATGTTGAAAGGGCGATCAGGTTCAGGGAAAACGACACTGCTCAATATGCTGGGTGGGCTGGATCAACCTTCAAGTGGAGATATTCTGTTCTCCGGCCAGCCTCTTCAGGACTGGGGGGACCGACGTCGGACCGCTTTGCGGCGTAAGGAAATCGGTTTTATTTTTCAGGCGTATGCGCTGATGCCCTTGTTGTCTGCCTGGGAAAATGTAGAGCTGTCCTTGCGGATGGCGGACGTGCCGCGTTCGGAATGGAAGGACCGGGTAGGTCATTGTCTGGATCTGGTTGGACTAACCAAACGGGTCAAGCACCGTCCATTCGAGATGTCCGGGGGAGAACAGCAGCGGGTGGCTATCGCCAAAGCGATAGCCCACAGACCGAGATTGCTGCTCGCAGATGAGCCGACAGCGGAACTCGATTCCAAAATGGGAGCACAGGTGATGGCTGTATTTCGCAATATTATTGAAGTTGAACAAGTAACCATTTGTATGACTACACACGATCCTACGATTTTGGAGGTTGCGGACCATGTTTATGAAATGGCGGACGGCAGATTTATCAAGTAAAGGGGCCGCTCCGAAGAGGGGGAAGCGCGCAGCGCTTATTGTGCTTGGTGCGATAGTGGCTGCAACGATGTCCGGCTGTTCTTTGCTGCCGGCAGAAACAGAGGAAGAAGTGCTTCCGCCCATTACACCGCCAACGATCTCCAAAAAGCCGGAATATGAAGTTCGGACAGAGACGTTGGAGAAGAAAGTAAGCGGAAGCGGCAAGATGATGAGCCAGCGGGAAGAAAAGGTGTATTTTACGCTGGATGGCATGCATATCAAAGAGTTAAATGTAAAACCGGGAGATAAAGTGAAAAAAGGTCAACTTCTCGCAGTTCTCGATGTAGAGAGCGTGGAGAAGGAAATTCGGGCCAAAAACCTGCAGATTCGCAAATCGGAAGTTCAAATGAAGGAAACGCTTCGCAAACGGGATGAGATGGACCCGGTGGAGTTCGAAGAGTCCACGATTGCCTTTGAAGAGCTTCGTCAGGAACTTGCCGATTTGGAGGAACAATTGGGCAAAGCCACATTGACCGCTCCGTTCGGAGGAACGATCATTGCCGTGCAGGTGGAGAAAGGTGCAGCCGTTAAAGCTTATGACCCGATTGCGACCATAGCGGACACTTCCAATCTGGTGGTGGCGGCTACGTTTGCCAAGGAAGATCTGGAGAAGTTCTCAGCAGGCATGAAGGCGGATGTGGACATTAATGGTGCAGGCAAAGTGGCTGGTAAAGTTAAAGTGATGCCTGTAGCTCAAGCATCCGGAAGTGGCAGCGGCAGTGGCAGTGGCGAAGGTTCGGGAGAAGGCGGAACACCTCCAGCGAAAGAAAGCCTGGATAAATATGTTATCGTCTCGCTGGCGAAGTTGCCCAAGGGTGTTGAACGCGGCACACCACTGACCGTATCGATTGTCACCCAGCGTACAGAGAACGCGATTGTTATTCCGGTATCTGCTTTGCGCTCCATCGGTTCAAGAACGTACGTGCAAGTGGTGGAGAGTGATGGAAGCAAGCGTGAAGTGGACGTGGAGGTCGGGCAGCAGACGTCTACGGATGTGGAGATTCTGAAAGGTCTGACTGTCGGACAGAAAGTAGTGGGCCGCTAATGGGGCTGCCATTGCTTCGACTGTTGTTCCGCAAAATGTGGAACACTCGCTGGATGACGTTCAGCACGCTGATCGGACTGATTGTGGCGGTAGCGTTCACCGTCAGTATTCCGATGTATGCCGATGGTGCGCTGAAGCGGGTCGTAGCCCAGACGCTGCAGGATAACAGTGAGGGCCTGCCAGCCGGCTCGTTGTTGATGAGTTACCAGGCACCTGGGGGTGTGAAGACAGACACACGGGGTCTGGAAGAAGTGGATCGATATATTCGCGAGGATGTGCCTCGTGACATCGGTTTTCCTTTTCATACGTATGTGAACTCCCGTTCCATCCGCAGTACAGAGGTGAACCCGGAAGATCCTACCAAAGTGGATGCCAGCCGGGTCCGCAGCATGAGTCTGGGCACGATGACAGGCCTGGATGCACAGGTCAATTATTCTTCGGGTGTGAAGCCGGGCAACCAGGTCAAAGACGATATCATTGAAGCGGTCATGCTGGAAGAGGGCATGTATCGCAACGATCTGCATATCGGAGATGTTCTGGAATATCCGGTATACAGCGGTCTTGATATTACGTTGCGTGTCAAGATTACAGGTTCCTTCAAGGCGGATAATCCAACCAGCCCGTACTGGGTGCAGGGATTTGACGGCATGATGAACGGACTTTATGTGGATGAATCGGTATTTAATGATGTTTTGCTAAAGGAAAAAGGGATTCCGCTTCAGAATTCCCGTTGGTATTATGCGTTTGATCTGAAAGAGATTCAAACGAGCCAGCTCCCGGGGCTGACCTCTATGCTGGAAAGGCTCGATATCGATCTGTATCAGCGGTTGAAGGATACGAAAGTGGATATTACCTTCGGAGATTTGTTAAAGCAATTCCGCAGTCAGAGTCTGCAATTGCAGACCATGCTGTTCACGCTGGCAGCACCGATGATTGCGATGGTCTTTTATTTTATTGCGATGAATGCCAGACAGTCGTTACAGAAGCAGGAAAGTGACATAGCCGTATTACGCAGTCGCGGAGCTTCAGCACGGCAGATCTTCTCTCTTTATCTGCTTGAAGGTATATTTCTGGGAGCGATTGCGCTTGTCATTGGACCATTTCTTGGATGGTTTATGGCCAAAAGCATTGGTTCAGCCAGCGGATTCCTGTCGTTCGTCGATCGGAAATCCATTCCGATCGGGATATCGAAAGAAGCGATCCTGCTTGGGCTTATCGCCGTCTTGGTGGCCATTATAGCTTCGCTCATTCCGGCCATAACCTATGCGCGAGCGACCATTGTATCGGCCAAGCGGCGGCAGGCCCGTACGGATCGTGCGCCGGTATGGCAGCGCTGGTTCCTGGATATTGCGCTGCTGGGGCTGGCGGGATACGGATATTATCTGTTCTATGAACGGCAAATGTTGACCTTCCAGACGGGAATGACGACAGATCAGCTTCAGGTACAGCCGTTCCTGTTCTTTGTACCGGCACTTGCCATTTTTGCGCTGGGTCTATTCTTTTTGCGGTTATTCCCATGGATTCTCAAGCTCATTCAGCTGATCGGTCGCAAGTTTCTCCCGGTTCCATTGTATCTGACGCTGACACAGCTTTCGCGTTCATCGTCTTCTTACTATCCTTTAATGATCCTTCTGGTGTTGACACTCGGACTTGGTGTGTATAACTCGGCAGCGGCTCGAACGATTGATCTGAACTCGACCGAGCGGACGTTATACCGATATGGTTCGGATGTTATTATGCAGACGGTGTGGGAAGGTACACCTGAGGTTAAGCCGACTGGTTCCGGACAAAATGGCGGTTCAGGTGGTGGGCAGCAAGGTGGAGGTAATGGTGGCGGTGGCTCTGGAGGCGGCGGTTCAGGCGGAGGGAATGGCGGCGGAGGTGGAGCAGGTGGGGGCGGTGGTTCTTCACAACCTACCAAGATGATCTATTCAGAGCCACCTTTTGAAGTGTTCCGGAGCCTGAATGGTGTTGAACATGCAGCGAGAGTGCTGCAAACGAAAGGCAATATTATTGTCTCTGGCAAATCGGGTGGACAGGGAATGCTGGTGGGAATCGACAATGTGGATTTTGCCCAAGTGGCGTGGTTCCGCAACGATCTGTTCCCGGCACATCCTTATAAGTACCTTGACTTGCTTGGAAAATATGAAGGGGCCGTATTGATCTCTTCCAAATTTGCAGACAAATTCAAGCTCAAAACCGGAGACCTCGTCTCCATTGGTGTACAGGGCCAGGCGATTGAATTTGTGGTCTTTGGCATTATACCTTACTGGCCTGCTCAGTACCCGGATCAGATGCCGTTTTTCATTGCCAATCTGGACTATATCTATGATCAGGTGCCTCTGATTCCATATGAGGTCTGGCTGAAGATGGAGCCGGATGCCAAAGTTGCTCCTTTGATGGAGAAACTTGCAGCAGAAGGCATTGAGTTATCGTCTGTTCGCGATGTGCGTACAGAGCTGGTATCCCAGGGCAAACATCCGTCAAGAGGCGGGGTGTTCGGCATACTGAGTCTTGGATTCCTTGTGTCGGTGATTATTTCCTTGATCGGATACATTCTGTACTGGTTCTTCAATCTATCCGGGCGTGTAGTGCAGTTCGGTGTACTGCGGGCAATGGGGTTATCCCGGGCGCAATTGAGCGGCATGCTGCTGCTGGAGCAGGTGTTCACGGCGGGTCTGTCCATCATTCTCGGTATTGGCATTGGTCAGGTATCCAGCCGTCTGTTCCTGCCCTTCCTGCAAACCACGGATAATGTGTCTGCACAGGTACCTCCGTTCCGGATTGTATTTGAAGAGAAAGACATGCTGCAACTGTACGGCGTGACCGTGGTCATGCTGATCATTGGAGCAACGATGCTGCTGTGGCAAATCCGCAGGCTGCGTGTTCACCAGGCAGTCAAAATGGGAGAGGAGAGGTAAACGTGATCCAATGCGAAGGACTTGTCAAAATTTTTAAATCCAGCGATGTGGAAGTCGTTGCCCTTCAAGGTCTCAATCTGACTGTCAATCAAGGTGAAATGATGGCCATTATCGGTAATAGTGGCAGTGGTAAATCCACACTGCTTAACATTCTGGGTGGACTTGATCGTCCAACAGCCGGTACAGCTGTCGTGGGAGACTGGGATTTGCTGAAAATGACAGATGCCCAATTGGTCGAGTACAAACGTCATACGGTAGGGTTCATTTGGCAAAATAACGGCCGTAACCTGCTGCCTTACCTCACAGCACTGGAGAATGTGGAAACGCCCATGATTCTTGGGGGCAAGCGAGATCGTGCCTATGCCATGCAGCTGCTGGAGTGGGTTGGATTGAAGGATCGGATGCACAACAAGCTGCATCAGTTGTCCGGAGGGGAGCAGCAGCGGGTGGCGATTGCCATCTCGCTATCGAATCGCCCCAAGCTGCTGCTTGCCGATGAGCCGACAGGATCGGTGGATTCGGAGACATGTGATACCATCATGGGTATTTTTCGCAAAATGAACAAGGAGCTCGGGGTCACCATTGTGATTGTTACTCATGACTTAACCCTTGCTGGCAAGGTGGACCGGATCGTGGCAATTCGGGACGGCTTGACCAGTACCGAGTTCGTGAAGCGCAATCCGAATCTGGATGATGAACATGATTTGTCGGAGGCGGGAGCCCCGGACATTCATGAAGCCTTTGTCATCATTGACCGGGCGGGACGGCTGCAGGTGCCCAAGGAGTATCTGGAGGCGCTGTCCATTGATAATCGTGCCACATTGGAATTTGACGGTGAACGTATTGTCATTACACCGCCAAGATAATTTTAGAGGGGGAATTGGGAGATGAAGAACAGGTTTTGGGGAAAACGGGTGCTAGCCGTGCTGGCTACAGCCAGTCTGGCATTGCCGCTGCTTGCGGGTTGTACAGCGAGTGAGTCCAAGGATAACGAGCAGCGTGTATTGCGTGTAGCAACGATGTGGGGGGGCCAGGATGACAGCTATTTCCGCCAGCAGTTTACCGATGCTTTTGAATTGACACATCCGAATATCACGATTGAAGTGGTTCCTGCCGTAGATCAGGGCAGCATGTATGGATATGGTAATCAGGAGGAGCAGAAGGACGTTCCGGATACCATGGAAAGCTTGAAGAAGATTATGACAGGGGATAACCCGGTAGACGTCATCGTGGCGGATACGTCGACAATCAAGTCGTTAATTCAGGAAAACATGGTGAAACAACTGGACCCACTGATCCAGGAAGACAAGTTTGATACGTCGGATATTGTGCCAAGTGTTCTCGAAGGAATCAAGGATTTGGGAGATCAGAGTATCTACGCTTTGACACCAACGTTCTCCTCTTCAGCATTGTTCTACAACAAGGGCATGTTTGAGAAGGCAGGCGTGGAGCCTCCAACGGATAATATGACATGGGATGATATTTTCAACCTGGGTACCCGTCTTACAAAAGGTGAAGGAAAAGACCATGTGTTTGGTTTCTCTTTCAGCACCTATCAAGGTGGATCTCCTTACTATACGATGTCACAGTATTATAACTCTCTGCAGCTGAAGATTTTTGATGACAAAGCAGAAAAAATGACCGTTGATTCTCCTCAATGGGAGAAAGTATGGAGTACGATAAGCAAACTTGCCTTGGATAAAGTGATCCCTAAAGGAGACGAACCACAGGATCAGGATGACGGTGGACGTTATAATCCGCTTCAGGGTGATCTGTTCCTGAGTGGCAAATCAGCCATGGTGATTGGAGACTACAGCTACATTAATCAATTGATTGATGCCAACAAAAATGCGGATAAAATGAAAGACTTTACGAAGGTGGATTGGGATGTTGTCACACCTCCGGTTCATCCGGAAGCTCCCGAAATCGGTGGCAATATATATCTGAGCAATCTTATGGCCATTAGTAGTTCAGCTCAGAACCCTGATGATGCATGGGAATTGATCAAGTATATGAACAGTGAAGACTGGGCGAAGATCAAAGCACGCAGCAGTTATGAGATGGTTTCTCGGAAGAGCTTCATTAAACCAAAGGATGGTTTGGATTACAACATCCAGGCATTCTATACACTGAAGCCGGTTCCTCCGACCAATACCAATATGGATAAAATGTATCAAAAAATGCCGAGCCTGTACCAAGTGAGTGATAAGGGAATGGAGTACTTCAATCAAGTACTTGCAAATAAAAAGACCCCAAAAGAAGCACTTGGCGAGTGGGCTGCAAAGGGTAACGAAATGCTGGAGAAATTGAAGAAGGACCCTAAAGCCACGTTTCAATGAGCGTTGAAGGCCTTGTAATATAATTACAGATGTTGCCGCTGGAGATTTATTTCTTTGGCGGCTATTTTTATGGAATTGGGGTATTCTACGAAAGCAGGGATAAATGATGATTTCAAGAAAGGACGAGTGGAATGCACTGGGTATATTTCAGTAAATTGTACGCAACCAAATTTCAGGCAGGATGTCTTGCAAAGCGGATGGAGCAGGATGGTTGGATTTACGGCCATAACGAGCCAGCTGAAGTGGAAGTATATCGTTCAAAAAAAGGGCGATATGGTGTGCGCTTTATTCCCTAAACATTACCCCTTGACTTATTGGGTAGGTATGGTGTATATTAATTAAGTCGCTGTTTTAATATTTTTTTTACTGACGCGGGGTGGAGCAGCCCGGTAGCTCGTCGGGCTCATAACCCGAAGGCCGCAGGTTCAAATCCTGCCCCCGCAATTTAGTTTTACTGGATGATTCACAGCCATCATCTGAACGTTATACATTTTTGTTCAGGGCCCTTAGCTCAGTTGGTTAGAGCGGTCGGCTCATAACCGATTGGTCACAGGTTCGAGTCCTGTAGGGCCCATTCTCTCAAAACCCTTGCGAAGCAGGGGTTTTTTTCTGTCTTCTTATAATGTACATAGCGGAGTAAAGTTTTGATTATTTATATATTGCATTCCAGTAATTGTTAATATTATGTTATCATGTATAAAAACTACGAAGGAAGGGTGACCACTTAACGATATGAATGGTGTTGGTGTTGTAAATTTTGCAGGGATTTTGGTCATATTCATTTTCATTGCTCTTATTGGCCTGATGTTATATCTGGTGTTTTCATTTGCTATCAAAAGGTCCGGCTTAAGAGAGGAAATCTTGGGTTTGAAGAAAGAGATACGATTATTAAAAGAAGCATTGAAGAAAAATGAAATCTAAAAGAGAGAGGCGCTGCCAGGAACAATACGGGCAGTGCCTTTTTGATATGCCCTTTTTTACAGAATATCAGTGTCTGTCCATGCCATATTACAAATCTCACATATACTATCATAATCCAAACAATAGGAGGTAGATTTCATGAGTCAATTTATTGATGCGAGAACGTCGCAGAATGCCAGTTTGGCGAACTCCATTGCAATACCCATCCTTGTTGTTAACACGCCACAATTATTTGGCCAGATTGGACTTGTAACTGCGGGCATTGGTGCAAATCCACGGGTGCAATTCAAAGGCACGGTTTCTGTACAACTTCCCTTAGCCCTCGTAGGAATAACAATACGGATTGTCAGAGGGACTTTGGCAACGGATCCTGTGATCTACTCTGCAACGTCCACGTTCAACTTGAGCATTCTGGCGCCTCAAATCATTACGTTCTCTGCGGATGACTTCAACCCTCCAATTACCCCTCAATTGACGTACACCGCGTTCATCAGCTCTAACTTGCTGGGGACGATCCGTGTAGGCCCTGAGAACTTTGATGGAGCTGTGTATTCGGACTAATGTATAGAGCCACTCTCCCGGCTCACAACTTCGTTACAGAGCAAGCATTAACCTATTAACGGATCGTTTATCTCCCTGCCTTGAGAAAGGCAGGTTTTTTCTAATGATGAGGGTACATATAGCACTTTCATGGATCTGGCATCGTTTGTGATATAATGCGTTAGAGATTAAGGGGACGGTCTAGGAGCATGAGAAATGGAAAGTCCAAGAGGCCGATGAAATTTTGAATGGAAAGCAGGTTTACAATTCATGATGCAAAATGAAGGACAGCGATACCGCTTTAGCGAAGCCCCTGTATGGGATTGGCAGAGAGCCTACTATGAACAGAAGGGGTTAAGCGCCTGGACGGATAATCAGGTACCGCAATATATTACGAGTAATCCGATGATTGCCACGGCGTATGCCGAGATGATTTTTGGTTTTCTTCAAGACCTCGCGAGCAAGGGAAAGACAACCGAGACGGTGACCATTCTCGAACTTGGAGCGGGAGTAGGGCGTTTGGCGCATCAGATTCTTATTAAACTGATGGAATTAAAGGAGTTTGCAGGGATAGAGTTCCCTGCTTTTCGATATGTAATGACTGATCTGGTAGAGGATAATGTAATGGGGTGGAAAGAGCATCCTTCCATGCAGTCTTTTATTCAACAAGGGATACTGGATTTTGCACGCTTTGACGCGATACAGGATACGGTATTGCATCTGGTGGTAGCGAATACGGTTATCCGACCAGGTGATCTGAAGCAGCCGTTGCTACTGATTGCGAATTATTTTTTTGACAGTATCCCTCAGGAGTTGATTTACATCAGTGAGGGGGAGATCTATGAGTGTGACATACTCCTTCAATCGCCAGATCCCTCATTATATTCTGAGCCTGCTCAATTGCTGGAGAACATGACACTGAGTTATGAGTACCGCCGCGCACCTGAATACAGTGCAGAGGGTTATCCGTATCAGGAACTCATTGAACTGTACAAGGAAGAACTGGAGGATTCGCACATCCTGTTCCCGGCGATCGGCCTGTCCTGTCTTGACCGATTAAACAGGCTCTCGGAGTCTGGGTATGTATTAATTACGGCGGATAAAGGAGATCACCGATTGGACAACTGGAAGTTTTCCGAGCCTCCTGAATTCGTTCTTCATGGGAGTTTTTCATTGACGGCCAATTATCATGGGATTCAATATATATTGGAAGGCCGAGGGGCGCAGACTCGTTTCACAACACATCACTACAAGGATCTGAATATTGGATATATGTTAGTGGTGGACGAACCGATGTCGTATGTGAATACACGACTCGCTTACCATCGATTTGTTGAACGCTTTGGACCAGATGACTTTTTCAGTATAAAAGAATGGATGGATCAACAGGTAGGCACAATGCAGCTAAAGCAGATTTTACCGTTTTGGCGTCTCGGCGGATATGATGCAGAGTTCTTGATTCATAGTGCTAACCGAATCTCTAATCTTCTTCCTGAAGCAAGTGATGAGGAGATGCTTGATATTCAGTATGGAATTCACACCATGTGGTCTTCTTATTATGTAATGAAGCATCAAGGAGACGTGGCATTTTTGGCAGGGCAATTGTTGTATGAGATGTATATGTATGAGGATGCCAAGCGGTTTCTGGAGCTTTCTTTGGATACGGATGCAAGGAAGCGGAATACAGCTGTACTTTATGACTTGGCCGTGTGCTGTTATGAGCTTGAACTGGAAGAAGAGACGCTGACGTACACCCGGAAAGTTCTGGCTCTGGAACCGGACCATGAAGAAGCGATGGATTTACTGAGAAGCTTTGAGTAGTATTTACTTGGAACCTTCTTCTCTAATTAACGTATTAATGGGATAATCATACATTAATTTCCGGTTAACGGAAGAGGAGTTGAGTATATGAAGAAGGTTCTGACTATTTTGCTATATCCATTTGCGTGGGTATTGGGGGCATGGGGGATTTTGTCCGGGAATGCGGATAGTGCACTTTTTGCGAAGGATATCGCTACAGATCGCGGCTATGATGGGCGAGAACTATATGATAGAATTGAACACAGAAATGCCTAATTACATACCATTTGAACTGTAAAGGTAATGGTCTTACAGCGCGATGCGTGAAGTCAGTTACTCTTTGAAGCGAAGTGCAATGAACAGCTAAGCTGCCTGTACAACCTTTAAGCCGGTTTCGTACCTTATCCGGGTATGAACCGGCTTATATGTATGAATGGGGGATGAACGTTGAAGATTATTATTGGACAACCCAAGCTGGAGCAGCAACTGTTGCAACTGGAAACGGAGTTAAACCAACATCCGGAAGCAGATCTGTTATTTTTCCCGGAAGGATATTTAAATCAGAATGTAGACGAAGCGAGCCGTCTGGCGGCAGCATACGGAACGATGATTGTATCAGGTCATCGCAGATTGGATGAACGTCCCAAGGACCGCTCAATCATTATTAATAAGACAGGAGAGACTGTACTGGAAAAGGCAAAGTATACACCTGCTGAGGTGGTTCAGGAGCAAGATTGGACCATAAGTACTTTATTATGCGACGAATTGGTGCAGCAAGGTTTTTGCAACGAGAAAATAGGCAAAGTGGATATGATTATGCATTCGATTGGTGTAGGGATGTTCAGTGAGGAGCAGTATGCTGAATGGATAGAAAAGGCACGACAGATTGCATTACAAAATCAATGTATCGTAATGGGCACCAGCCACGCGGACGGCTCGTATCGTGACAGTACAATTTCAATACCGATCGCTTATTGTATCGCTCCTGACGGAGAGCTGGTTCTGGCAGCCAAAAACGATACCAGGACGCGATTAATCGTTTTGAACAAGGGGGGAGTAGTTAGCGCACCTCATGGAGCGGAGCCGAGACAAGTGCAAATTCAAGTAACTCCTTACCTGAAGCCAAACCGGAAGAAAGGGTAATGAAATGGGCTGGCGAGCTTGCCAAATCGCCCGGTCATTTGGATAGATAGCACATATATTATGGCATACCTTGAAATTCAAAGGAGGCCAATCAAATGAGTGAAGTTGGATACGGTTGTAATAATGTTGGAGGAATTGGAAACGGTGTGTGTACTTCCACTGCCGCAATTCTGGTGCTCTTCATCCTGCTCGTTATTATCACGAAATCTTTCTGGTGTTGAGTCGTATCTAGTTAAGAAAAGGATAATTAAACAAGGCTCCGCTGAAATTTCGGCGGGGCTTTCCTGTGTGAACAAGATGAGCAGCAACGAGTCTTTCATTTGACAAGCGAAAACAATGTGCTTAAAATCACATAAGAGACTAATAACAGAGATTGAAGGGATAGCAATGCCGTTTATTCGCTTTAAAGGATTCACAGGGCCTCAGCTGGAGGAAGTGGTACCCCGCATTACGGAGCAGTTTTCGTTGATTACCAATATACCGCGGGAGAGAATGAAGGCGGAGCGTCATGACGTACAAGCCCTTACCCCTTCTCCGGCTTCAGTAGAGATCCTTATGTTTCAACGTGATCAGGAGATTCATAATCGGATTGCCTCATCCATGCAAGATATTTTGGAACAAGCAGATCTGCCTGATGTGCATATTTTCTTTAATATACTGTCACCTGCGCTGTATTATAAACAAGGCAAGCCGCTGACAGATTATCGTTTGGATTAAGAAAAATAGCTGCACCGAAGTATTTCGGAAGCCGCTTGGGACGAGCAGATGACTGCTCGTCTTTTATTTTTTGAATCCAGAATCTTGCGACGGTATTGTCGTATCCTTGCTTCGTTTAATTCGGTTTAACGAGAATGAGCAGAGCGCTGACACCGTGAACAGGACGCCGCCAATCACATATACCAGTCGAACCCCAAGCTGATCCGCAATAAGACCGAAAATGACTGTAGATATGCTCATGGCGATAGATAGGACGATCTGATGTGCCGCGTATACCTTGGAGAGGGATTCGACAGGTACACTGCTCTGAAAAGCCGTTTGCTGAGCGACATCACGAACCTGGTAAGCGGGGCCCATAAGGAGGCACAGCATCAGAGCAAGCCAAGGAAGGCTGTTTAAGCCGTAAACGATGGTCAGCAGGCTGAATACAAGAGAACCGATGGCCATGCTGGATACCAGATGTCTCTGTATGCGAGTCGCCAGTGCGATAGCCACAATACCTCCAATGATGGTACCGGCAGCATAACTGGAGTTGATAAGCCCCCACCAACCTTCTTCTTGGCCAAGAGCTTCTTTTACAAAAGCAAGCGTGATCGCACCGATCCAGATGGAGTTGGCCAGACCTTCAACCAGATCCATGAACGTAATCAGGCGCAGTGACCGATTTTGCCAAAGAATAATCCAGCCTTCCTGTAGCGCATCCCGTTTGGATGTGGTTTTTTCCATGTGTTCCTGATTTTCGCGGGTAAGCGAGCTAATCATACTCATTAGAAGCAGTACAACCCATGATAAGGTTGCAGCCGCCCAGAATGTCTGAGAAGCTCCCCAGTGCATCACGATGAATCCTGTCATCGCATAACCGATAATAGTCACCGTTTGATTGGAGAAAGAGAGCAGGCTATTTGCTTTTACGAGATCTTCTCCTTGGACTAATCGCGGAGTTAACGTGTTTAACAACGGAGATTCCCAGCCGTCCATAAACGAAAGAATCGCCACTCCCACAAGAAGTAGAGGGAGATGAGCAGTGAGATCGGTAAATGCGATGGCGATACCGGTGATCAGTAACGTTTTGGCTAAAGGAACGCTGATGATGAGCCTGGAGAAAGTAAAACGGTTCGTAAGCAGCGGAGCAGTAAGTCCTGCTACGATACGTGCGCTCATTTGAATAAATGGAAACAGTGCAGCATACAGGACCGAGCCCGTCTGTCCGTAAATAAAGGTTGTAATAACCATGATATATATGACATTAATGAGAGAGAGCAGCGTTTTGGCAGCCCAGTATGGATAAAATGCGATGTTCATGCTTAGGTGTCCTTTCCACACGACGTTATGTATATATTACGAGTACCGTTGTGAATGCACCACAAACAAAGTTGTCATTTTCCCATCATTGAAGCACCAAAAAGCAGCTGCCCGCCTGGGCAGCCGTGTTCTTATTCCTATGATTCAAGCTACAACCAGTGTAAAAGCAACAAGCAGCATCAGCAGACTGGTCATTCTGGTCATGGCCATATAAGGTCTGCTGGGCTCACTTTCGCCCCGGGAAATCCAGCCGTAACGCAGGTACCAGCCGAATTTCGGAAAGCATAGATTGATGATACAGAGTGTCATGAATATAAAAAAGAGGGTTTTCATACCCGATCTTCCTTCCTTATTTTACATGACCGGCTCAAAATTAACGCTTACGTCTCGTGAAGAAGAAAACAATCAAAATAATAATAATGACGATTAACAGAAATTTCATAAGGGTTCCTCCTGATGACATGATCAATTTTGTTGTAAATGATAGTTAACAGACATTACCCAAGGAACACATGAATTGAATAACTATGTTACAATTAATTATATTGCCATTATATAATCACATACCATCGGGTTACCTATAGCTTCATTCGGAACATGAACACTAAAGAGTGGTGAGAACGAAGGAGGAAGCTATGACCCAATATAATCAACTTGCTATACAATGGGAATTTATTATTTCCAAAATTAAATCTTCCGTGACCGTAGTCGATGCCACCTTACCTGAATTTCCACTGGTGTTTGTAAATGAGTATTTTACTCAATTGACTGGATACAGTGCGGAGGAGTCCATTGGACAGAATTGTCGGTTCCTGCAAGGGCCGGAGACAGACCCGGATACCGTTGAGCAGATTCGCGAAGCATTGAATAAGCAGCAATCCATGAAAATAGAACTCTTGAATTATACGAAAAATGGACAGAAGTTCTGGAATGAACTAAATATCGATCCCATCTTCAGTGAATCAGGAGAATGTCTCTTTTTTGTAGGGATTCAATACGATATTTCAGAGCGGAAATATGCTGAACAACAGCTGCGAATGGCCGGGTCACTGGCAGAAATGAACAGCAGGGGACAGCTGGAATTCATCGGCAAACTGAATCATGAGCTCCGCACACCCTTGAACGGAATAATGGGAATGATCGAACTTATTAGTATGGGTGAAAACAGCGATGAGCAAAAAGAATATTTGGAGCTGGCACGTGAATCAGGTGAAGCGCTCTTAAACATTGTCAACAATAGTCTTGATATGGCTAAGCTGGGCAGAGGGAAAATGATGCTCGAACAAATTGAATTTCAGCCGTTGAAACTGGTTCAACAGATCATCAAAACACATGAACCCGCCGCGCAGAATAAACAAATCCGCTTACTCTGTCACGCAGACCTGCATATTCCAGACGTACTCACAGGAGACCCTCTCCGTCTTCGGCAAGTGTTGGATAACCTGCTGAGTAACGCCATCAAATTTACGGAACAAGGTGAAGTGCAATTACAGATGGATGTGGAGGAGCATCTCGGGGATATGGTTACCATAATGTTCACTGTACATGACACCGGGATTGGTATTCCGGATACTCAAATCCATCAATTGTTTGAAGCCTTTACTCAGACGGATGTCTCTCATTCGCGGAAATATGGCGGCACTGGACTGGGTCTCACTATATGCAAAGAGCTTATTGACCTGATGAATGGTCACATTTCGGTAGAGAGTGTGGAAGGGAAAGGTACGAAATTTGAGGTCACTTTGCCGTTGCTTCGACAACAGGCCATTCCTAACGTGGGTTAGTAGTAGCAGAACAGCCGGAGATTTCGGCTGTTTTTTTATGTTTTCCATTGTTTCACGAACGAACGTTCTGGTATAATGCAAGAGTTGAATGGGGGAGAGACAGCATGAGCAGAAGACGCAGAAGGAACAAGGGCAAGGGGAGCCAGCGAATCAAAAAGCAGATATTCACGCTGGTAGCCATGTTAATGGTTGCACTCTATGCCTGGGTTGGAGGAGAGTGGTCACTGGATCTTCCATCCCAATTAGGAGGAAGCAACAAACATGTGGATCATACGATCACATTCCCGTCAGAGCGGTATCCCGAAACGGCCAAACACATCAAAACGGCAATTAATGCAGGGCATTCGGATGTATGTACCATTGATCGTAGTGGGGCAGAGAGCAATCGGGATCTATCCCTCAAAGGTGTCCCCGTCAAAAAGGGCAAAGATCGGGATGAATGGCCAATGGCGATGTGTGCAGAAGGTGGGGCGGGTGCAGATATTCAATATATAAGCCCCAAAGATAATCGTGGTGCAGGCTCATGGGTTGGAAACCAGTTAAGTACATATCCGGATGGGACACGAGTGAAGTTTGTAGTGAAGTAAGTGATGGGGAAGACAGTGAGAGGCACGAGTACCGGAATATATAAAGTACATTGTAAAGTGCAAGTTGTGAAAAAAATAAAACCAGACGTTGATGCGTCTGGTTTTATTGTGGGATGGAAGATATGAACACATGTCTGGATTGCATATAAATAGAGAGGTACTTAAACTGGAATTACAGATCAGCTGTACACAGATGCATTCCGCTTGAATGATGAGAACGAATGCTTAACAGGCGTGTCACTTGTTCAACTTCGTCGAATGGAATCCACAGGCTTCCGTGAACGGTACGCAAGGAGAGAATGGACGCATCGGCTGTGCGTTCCGGGAATCCAGTCACGGTTTGCCCGCTTGTATTGCGGACGATGATTTGCTGTTTACGGCGAATGGCAATTTCTACCTCTTTTTTCATAAGTCATTGCTCCTGGTTATGGAATATGAATTCGATATGTCAATAATTCAATGGTTAATTTGTCTTCTTTATCTAGTCTATCAGAACTAGGTATAGATTTCCAGATCAGAAATGATATTTTACATAGGTGATTGGGCTTAGTATGTACTATCGGTTTTTGAAGAAGCTGCTGGGGTTATATAAGGATTAAAAGGGGGGGGATGCAAGTGACACAGTTACTGATCGGTCTTGCACGTACGGAGAATGAAGCCATTATCCTGTTAAATAAACTCAAAGAGGAAGGCGTAGCGGATAAATATTTGGGAGCGGTAGCCAAAGAACAGGTTGATCTTGAAGTAGTAAGCGAGAAGACAGGGCTGCCTATGCCACTGAAGGGTGCAGGGACGGATGGAGCCTTAGGAGCGCTTAAAGGTGTACTTGCCGGACTGGGCAAGCGGATGGATCAAACGATGACCATAGGAAAAGCGGTACGCAAACTCGCAGGCAACGAGATTGGAAGCGAGACGGATGATCTGGTGCTTACCTTGACAGAAGCTGGGGTCTCCGAAGAAGATGCGAATTATTATGAAGATTGGCTGGTGCAAGGGCACATCCTGGTGGTAGTGGAGTGCAGCGACGAAGAGGCGGACCGGATTGCACCTATTCTTCTTTTTTAGTTTAATTTAAGCCTGATTTTAGGTTTCTTTAATGTTGGGGAGGTATTCTTACTTTACACCTCCCTTAATATAGATGGTTTATAGAAAGTTCGGGACCGCAACTCGAACTTTCTAGGCACTGCTCGCTCACGCTGGCAGTGCCTGTTTCATTTTTTATAAATTATTTATGGTTAGGGTATTGCAAAGTTATAAATTTCATGGTAAGATATTTCTTGTCGCCTGAAGTGATGAAGAAATAAATACATATGCCGGGGTGGCGGAATTGGCAGACGCACAGGACTTAAAATCCTGCGGTAGGTGACTACCGTACCGGTTCGATCCCGGTCCTCGGCATCCTAAAGAAAAGATCGCATGACGCTTGTTAAACAAGTTGTTCATGCGATCTTTTTTTGTTCGGATTTTTGAATTCTCCCGTACAATCCAAGTTCATAAACATAATCACATCATAATACATATCAGGAGACGCCCCAAGGGGTGCCACATTATGAATTATCAGGAACGATGGTGTATACTATCCATAGGCATAAATTACCTTTGAACTTGAAGAATTCATGGTTTGCACAACAAAATAAATAATCGTATGGACGGAGGACTCAGCCCATGTTGAAACAGCTTAAGCCATATAAGGTGCTGCAGGAGCGCAGAATCGAAGAGTTGAAATCAGTCGCGTATCTCCTGGAACATCAGAAATCCGGTGCCAAAATCGTACTTTTGTCCAATCAGGATGATAACAAGGTGTTCAGTATCGGTTTCCGCACGCCTCCAGAAGACAACACAGGTGTGGCTCACATCCTGGAGCATTCCGTGCTGTGTGGTTCCAAGAAATTTCCGGCCAAAGACTCCTTTGTAGAATTGCTCAAAGGTTCACTCAATACATTTCTCAATGCGATGACATATCCTGATAAAACGATCTATCCCATTGCAAGCCGCAATGACCACGACTTTCATAACTTGATGGATATTTACCTGGATGCGGTACTCAACACGAATATATATGATAATGAAAAAATATTTCTGCAGGAAGGTTGGAATTACAACCTGACCTCAGCTGAAGATGAGTTAACCTATAACGGTGTTGTATATAACGAGATGAAAGGTGCCTTTTCTTCACCGGAACGTATTGTACGCAGGGAAGTTCTGAATTCGCTCTTCCCGGATACTACATATTCCTGTGAATCCGGTGGATTCCCTGACGAGATCCCCGATCTGACCTATCAGGGATTACTGGATTTCCACTCGAGATACTATCACCCATCCAACAGCTTCATTTATTTGTATGGGGATATGGATATGGAAGAAAAATTGCAGTGGCTGGATGAAAACTATCTGAGCGAGTATGACCGAATCGAGATTGATTCTGCCATTCAGCTCCAGCCTGCATTCGAAGCAAGAGTCGACGCAGTCAAGACATACTCTGCCGGCAGCACGGAATCGGAAGTGGATAACAGCTTCCTGACCTATAATGCCGTTATTGGAACAAGTTTGGACAAGGAATTAAACATTTCTTTTCAAATTTTGCTGTACGCATTGCTTAATGCGCCGGGAGCGGTTCTGAAGCAGGCGCTACTGGATAAGGGGATTGCGAAGGATGTATACGGTACGTATGATGACAGTCTGTATCAGCCTGTTTTCACCATCGGACTGAAGAAGAGCAATCTGTCGAGCAAAGAAGATTTCCTGGGGACGGTACAAGACGTGCTGGAGCGTGTGGTAAAGGAAGGATTTGATCCAAAGGCGCTGCTCGCAGGCATTAATTCCTATGAGTTCAATCACCGGGAAGCAGACTATGGAAGAATGCCTAAAGGGTTGATCTATGGCTTCTCCTCATTGCAAAGCTGGCTGTATGATGAAGAGGCTCCTTTCACTTATTTGGAAGCCAATGACGTATTTGCCGAGCTGAGAACGAAGATGAACGAGGGTTATTTCGAGCAGTTAATTGAGCAGTATTTATTGAAAAACCCGCATACTTCTTTTGTAGCCGTTACGCCGGATAAAGGGTTGAATGCTCGCAAAGAGGAAGCGTTGAAAGCACATCTGAAATCCGTTCAGGCTGGGTTGAGTCAGGAAGAAATTCAGCAATTCATTCAGAGAACCGAGGCACTCGCGGAATATCAGAATGCACCTTCAACCAAGGAACAACAGCAGGTCATTCCAACCTTATCCATAGAAGATATTGATCCGAAGGCATCGACGCTGTATCAGACGTTAAATCAGGTCGAAGGTACGACTGTTCTGCACCATAACATCTATACCAATGGGATTGGCTATCTGAGACTGTTGTTCGATATTAAAGAAGTTCCACAGCGGTTGCTGCCATATGTCGGGTTGCTAAAAAGTGTGCTGGGTTACGTCGATACGCAAAACTTCTCATTTAATGAATTATCGAATGAAATCCATATCCATTCCGGGGGCATTCACAGCGGGATTGGTGCGTATGCAAACGCGCACGAGCACAATGATTTCAGGGCTACGTATGAATTCAATGCCAAAGTATTGTATGACAAACTTGAATTTGCGTTTGATATGATCAAAGAAATCGTGTTCACGTCCAAATTCAACGATTCGAAGCGTTTATATGAAATTATTTCCCAGCTGAAAGGCAATTTGCAGCGCAACATGATCAGCGGGGGGCATTCCGCAGGAATTGGCCGATCGACTTCAAAACATTCGGCTGTTGCGAGCTTTAGGGAAGCGGTTAGCGGTATTGCTTTTTACCAGTGGCTTGAGGATCTCCAGGCGAACTTTGAGGCAAGAAAAGAAGAGCTGTCAGCCAGTCTTCAATCGTTGACCGGTTTTATTTTCAGACCGGAGAACTTGCTTGTGAGTTACACTGCGGATGATCAGGGATATGCGGGCTTGGAGAAACAGGTATCCGATCTGAAAGCGAAGTTATTCACCCAAGACGTGACCAAGGAAAAAGCGGTATTCACACCTGTGCAGCACAAGGAAGGATTCAGATCACCATCTGAAGTCCAATATGTCGTTCAAACGGGTAATTTTATCGATAAGGGTTATGCGTATACAGGCTCGCTTCGTGTCTTGCAGGGAATTCTGTCCTTAGATTACTTGTGGAACAATATTAGAGCCAAAGGCGGAGCCTACGGCTGCATGTCAGGCTTTAGACGTAATGGAGACAGTTATGTTGCTTCTTACCGTGACCCGAATCTCGAGAAAACATATAAAGTATATGAAGCGATGCCACAATACTTGAAGGATTTCAAAGCAGATACACGGGAGATGACAAGGTATATCATTGGTGCCATCCAGGACCTGGATACGCCGAGAACTCCGCATGGTGAAGGTTCTTTCTCTCTGGAGTGTTATCTGTCCAATGTCACCGAGGCGGATCTGCAGAAAGAACGGGATGAAGTACTGAGCACAACAGAAAGGGATATTATTGGTTTTGCCGAACTAATATCCTCAATATTGGAACAGCAGCAACGCTGTGTCATCGGCAACGAAAACAAGATAGAGGATCAGAAGCAATTGTTCGACGAGACGCTTGATTTAATCAAAAACTAGGCTTGAATCGAATGATGCATCCATGCTGAAGGCTTAGCAGGGAATGTAACAAACACCTGATCCAAAGGGCGCTTTTATGAGCTGTAGTGGCTGATAACTGCCGCCCTTTTTTTGTTTGTGAAACATAGCCTTCAAAGAATGATATTTTATCGTCTATATGCTGTATGGATCCGTGTGCTTCAAATGGATGCAGCATGCGGACGCAAGGTTCAGGTGACAGCAGAGCAGGATGTCAAACACGTTCTTCCACAGGCACACTTCTGGTCTGCTGTCCCCGGTTATGTTAAAATGGTGGATAGTCTATGAGTCGCGTGATGCGGCTCTCGCAGGTGGCAGTCCGTTATGAGGGCTGCACGGGTATGTATTCATCAGGGAAAGGAGCCTATACATATGTTTGATAATGATTGGGACATGGTGCTCAAGGAAGAGACTGAAGCCGAGTACTTCAACCGTATTCGTTATGAACTCGCCGCTGAATATAAAACACAGACCATTTTTCCTCCCAAGGAGGATTTGTTCTCGGCGCTGAAACTGACACCGTATCATCGGGTGAAAGCCGTGATTATCGGTCAGGACCCTTATCATGGAACGGGTCAGGCTCACGGATTAAGTTTTTCAGTTCGACCGGGGGTGCGTACGCCTCCTTCTTTGAAAAATATATACAAGGAGCTTCACGCGGATTTGGGTTTGCCAATTCCCAACCATGGATCACTGGTTCATTGGGCAGAGCAGGGTGTGCTGCTGCTTAATGCCGTTCTGACGGTACGGGAAGGACAGCCGAATTCCCATCAGGGCCTTGGTTGGCAGACATTCACCGATGCTATCATCCGGGCATTGAATGAACGTTCTGAACCGATGGTATTTATGCTATGGGGCAGTCATGCCCAGAAGAAAGGCGCATTCATTAATCGGGATAAACATCTGGTGCTGGAATCTACACATCCAAGTCCGCTCGCGGCGCATCGTGGCTTTTTGGGTAGTCGCCCCTTTTCCAAAGCCAATGACTTTCTGACCTCCAAAGGTATTGAACCAATTGATTGGACGATACCGGAAATCTAGACAAAATGGAGGTGGAAGCATTGCGACATTGGGTGGGACGAAAAGTAGCCGTATACCGGGCAACTGGCATACGAGAGCCATTAAAAGGAACGCTGGTGGAGTGGGATGAGGAAGCGGATTGTGTACGAATCGGACCGAAAAGGATCAAAGTATCGTTCGACAATATCGCAATGATCCGGCCGCTGCCTGAAGAGAGTCTTCCCTTGAAACAAGCGCGTTCTGAGGTGCATAAGGTTGGTTATGTGATGAAGAAGGCCGTGCAATTTGAAAATGCCATCTATTTTAAATCACAGGTTATGATTTGGCGCCGGGCCAAGATTGTAGCGTTATCCACAACGATTTTACGCCATGATGATGATCAGGTTGAGCTTGCAGACGGCCGGATTCTTCGTAAGGACAAGCATATGTTTGTTGTGCGCTCACGACGTGGAATACGATAAGTACGCTGATATTTAATATTCATTTCATGTAAAGATCATACGGATTTAATGTTAGGCCATTATAGTAAGTAGTAACAACCCCTTCTAAATGATATGTACTGATATGGGAGCCCGGCCGGCTGCAAACGGTCGGGTGTTTTTTTGTTGAGCGGAGCCTGTCGGTGATGTAACATAGGTTTTACACTCATGGTATACACTAATGAAATAGATAAATGAGAAGGAGTGAATTCCATTGAAACGTATATGTGTTTTTGCAGGTTCTAACCCGGGGAATCACCCCGACTACACACAACAAGCTGTCACATTGGGGAAACAGATCGCAGATCGCGGATACTCCCTTGTCTATGGCGGTTCGCGCATGGGATTAATGGGTGCAGTTGCGGATGCTGCTCTGGAGCAAGGTGGGGAAGTGATTGGTGTCATGCCAACGGGTTTGTTTCGGGGCGAGGTTGTTCATGCTGGTCTCACCCAACTGATTGAAGTGGGAACGATGCATGAACGCAAGGCGACGATGGCTGAGCTTTCTGACGGATTTGTGGCACTTCCTGGTGGGATGGGAACGTTTGAGGAGTTATTCGAAGTATTATGTTGGGCCCAAATTGGCATTCATCGTAAACCGGTGGGTTTATTAAATGTGAACGGATATTACGAGCCGTTAATGAGAATGGTGGAGCATAGTGTGCATGAAGGTTTCTCAAATACTTCACACCTCAGTCTATGGAGTCTGGAAGCTGACCCGGCCGAACTGCTGAATCAAATGTCAGCCTATATTCCGACAGAGTTGACCCCAAAGTGGTCCCAGCTTCAAGATAAATAACTAGCCACTCCTGCGGAAAACTTTCCGAAGTGCCCAAGCAAGTTCCCTCTTCACACATAGTCTATAGTGTACTTTCTAAAGAGGGGAGTGTCACTCATGAGCGAAATTAAGGGCACAGGCTACGGGTACGGCGGAGGATTTGGCGGCGGAGCATGGACATCGACAGGTGCAATTCTGGTGTTGTTCATCCTGCTCGTTATCATTTCCCGCACATTCATTATTTAATTTAGTCAGCCATTCCGGGACGGTGTCAGAGTCGCTAGGGCGACGCCCGATGAAGAAATGGCCTTTCCAAAGAGACGCCGGTGCGGCCGGCGTTTCAGGGGAACGGTTTTTTTCTGTCTAAAAAAAGAACCCTGTCTCAATGGATAAGAGACAGAGATTGGACAGAGCATTAGACTGGGACCACAGTATCCACATCTCCGGGCAGGCTCAATGTTTTCCAGGCGATGTATAGTCCAATGGCGGCAGCTATAAGAGCCAAGATGGCAGCGACAAAAGCTAACTGATCCAGTGCATGCTGTGCATCCGATGCAGAGGATTGATTACCTGTTTTGTTAGGCACGGCCAGACCCCGAACGGATGCCTTTTTCATGTTTTGGCGTGATCGGGGGGGAGTTCGTGTTTTATAGCCGGGCTTGCCTGATCTGCTTTTTGCAGAAATTCCAGGCATGGAAGCTTTTTTGGAGGATGATTTGGGAGATACATATCTCTTCTTCGTTAGGGGTTTCAATGGGCAACCTCCTTACAGCGGAGTGCAGTTGTCTATGACTGATACTATATTATGTCTGCTTTACAGATTGAGTTCGCAAAATGAGTGAATCCCCAGCCCCCTAAGGTGTGGTCCTGTATATGGATAGAGCATGCCATTAAACGCACTGTTAGTACAGGGAGGACAAACGTCGTTTATAGTGAGAAACATAGAGTGACTGTTGAACTCAGGGGACGCTGGAATGGGTGTACAGGGGATCATTACCGATGTGCCTGATGTACTGGCAGCGCAAACCGCCGTACATACCCGTTAATTATAGTAGTGAGATCATGCTGCTGCATCGGATCTGTTATGATTCGATGCAGCCTTTTTGCGTACAAAAATTCATTTATGCAATAAACTTGTCCCATTTGTCCATTGCCAGAGGCCGTTAGTTGACATACAATGGTCTATGGGAATGATAATCAATATCATTATCGTTATTAGTTTGGTATAAATAGAGAGGTGATTGGGATGTACATAGGATATGTCTGCTCCACTCATAACGAGGGTGGATGCATATGAGTTCGAAAGCTTCACCGGCAAGTCACAACACGGAATCACCGACTGCCAAAATACACACTCGTCCCTGGGCTGCCACATTGATCCTGACCGGGGGGATTTTACTGCTTGCTCTGGGCATGGCGTTGTCGATCTCATTTGGAGCCGCGGATATTAAGCTGAGCGTAGTATGGCAAGCGATCTTTAAGTTCAATCCGGAGCTCACACCACACCAGATCATATGGGAGATTCGGTTGCCGCGTATTCTGGGAGGAGCGATGGTAGGCGCTTGTTTTGCTGTAGCTGGAGCCATCATGCAGGGGATGACACGTAACCCGCTGGCGGATTCCGGGTTGCTTGGACTGAATGCCGGCGCCGGGTTTGCGCTTGCTGTCTGCTTTGCCTTTTTCCCAGGCATGCCGTATATGTATATCATTATGTATTCTTTTCTTGGAGCAGGATTGGGTGTTCTGTTGGTCTATGGCTTCGGTGCAGCGTCCAAATCAGGACTTACGCCGCTCAGGCTGGTGCTGGCAGGAGCCGCCGTATCCGCAATGCTCTCTGCATTCAGTGAGGGAATAGCGTTGTACTTTAAAGTTGGACAAGATATTGCATTCTGGACAGCCGGTGGTGTCGCCGGCACGAAGTGGTCCCAACTCGCGGTGATGTCCCCTTGGGTTGTGGCTGCGCTTATAGCTGGTCTCATCATCTCTCGTTCCATTACATTGTTGAGCCTGGGAGAAGATATCGCTGTTGGACTGGGTCAACGTACCGGGCTGATTAAGCTGGTTGGTCTGATTGTTGTACTGATTCTTGCGGGTGCAGCTGTATCTGTCGTTGGAGCTGTTGGTTTTATCGGACTGATTATCCCCCATCTCACACGCAAATTGGTCGGGGTCGACTATCGCTGGATTATTCCATGTTCCGCTGTGATGGGAAGCCTGCTGCTTGTATTCGCAGATCTGGCTGCACGTATGATTAACCCGCCATACGAGACGCCAATTGGCGCTCTGGTTGCCCTGATTGGGGTACCTTTCTTCCTCTATCTGGCGCGTAAAGAAAGGAGGAGCCTGTAACGATGGAATCCTCAACGCTGGTTCAAACAGAACGCAAAAAGAGAACCAAAAGCACCATTGTATTAATAGTACTCGGTGTGTTAATTATTACGGCTTTTATCATCAGTATGAATACGGGATTTACCAAGCTATCGCCGCTTGAAGTGGTGCGTACGTTGTTTGGTGGAGGAACGCCCAAGCAGGACCTGATTCTGTTTGAATTCCGACTACCGCGTATCGTCATATCGATTATGGTCGGTGCAGGACTTGCATTGTCCGGTTGTATTCTGCAGGGAGTATCCCGAAACCCGCTCGCTGATCCAGGTATTCTCGGAATTAACGCCGGAGCCGGATTGGTTGTCATGTTATTTGTATCCTTTTTCCCGACAACGACAGCAGCTCCCATATTTTTGCTGCCTGTATTGGCCCTGATCGGGGCAACCTTTGCAGCTTTTCTGATCTATGTACTTTCCTATAAAAAGGGAGAGGGCCTCCTGCCCACCCGCATGCTGCTGACCGGTATTGGTGTAGCGGCCGGGATCAGCTCGGCCATGATTGTGCTTACGCTGCGGCTTAGCCCGGAGAAATATCAATTTGTGGCCACGTGGATGGCAGGAAGCATCTGGGGCTCCAACTGGAAATTTGTTACGGCATTGCTGCCGTTTCTCGTTGTCCTTGTACCTCTTGTTATATATAAAGCTCGTGTGTTGAATGTACTGAACCTTGGAGATCAGACCGCCAGCGGTCTCGGAGCTCCCGTAAACCGGGAGAGGCTGATCCTGTTGGCTATAGCCGTAGGTCTGGCCGGATCTTGTGTGTCCGTCAGCGGAGGGATCGGTTTCGTGGGTCTGATCGGTCCGCATCTGGCACGTCGTCTGGTAGGACCCAAACATCAGTTTCTTTTGCCTGCGTCCGCACTGGTCGGTTCATTGCTTGTACTTGTGGCAGATACGCTGGGACGTGTCATTCTGCAGCCATCCGAGATTCCTGCAGGCATTCTGGTTGCGATCATTGGTGCGCCATACTTCCTGTTTCTTTTGAGCAGAACGAAATAAAAGGTAATCAACACGGATTGGTTGCTATAAGGAGGACGTTAGTCCATGCTTCGCCGTTTCTTTGCCTACTACAGGCCATATAAAAAGCTGTTTATTCTGGATTTTAGCTGCGCGATTTTCGTAGCTCTCCTGGAACTGGCCTTCCCGCTCGCCGTTAATCGAGTCGTGGATGACCTGTTGCCCGGAGGACGTTGGGACTGGATTTTATGGGCATGTCTTGCACTGCTCGCCATCTATTTGTTAAACTCATTCCTCAATTTTGTCGTTACCTACTGGGGACACAAGCTGGGGATTAACATTGAAACGGATATGCGCAAGGCACTCTTCAACCATGTACAGAAGCTATCGTTCCGTTTCTTTGACAACACCAAGACCGGACACCTGGTCTCTCGCATGACCAACGACTTGATGGATATCGGTGAGATTGCCCACCATGGTCCAGAAGATGTATTTATTGCGGTGATGACTCTGATCGGTGCATTCAGCATCATGATGAGCATTAACGGAAATCTGGCGGTGTTAACATTTATCATCGTACCGCTCATTATTTATCTGTCATTGTATTTTGGCAGCAAAATGTCCAAGGCGTTTAGCCGAATGTTCGGCGATATCGCTGACTTCAACGCACGTGTCGAAAACAATGTAAGTGGTATTCGCGTTGTTCAGGCTTTTGCTAATGAAGAGCATGAGAAAGCACAGTTTGCTGTAAATAACAGCCGTTTCCGCCAAACGAAGCTAATTGCATACAAAATCATGGCCTGGAACTCGTCCATCAGTTATATGCTGATGAAGCTGGTTTCCCTCTTTGTATTGGTGTGCGGCACTTGGTTTGTCATTAAAGGCAGCATGAGCTATGGTCAATTTATTGCTTTTATTATGTTGTCCAATGTGTTCCTGACCCCAATCCAGAAGATCAACTCCGTGATAGAGACGTATCCCAAAGGGATTGCCGGCTTCAAACGTTATACGGAACTGCTCGATATGGAGCCGGACGTTGAAGATCGTCCAGATGCCGTTAAGGTATCACACTTGCGTGGAGATATCCGCTACGAGCAGGTGACCTTTGGCTATTCGGATCAGGAGCCTGTTTTGAAAGGGATTGATCTGAATATTCAAGCTGGCGAGACCGTGGCCCTTGTTGGACCATCCGGTGCAGGGAAAACCACGCTGTGCAGTCTGCTGCCTCGTTTCTATGATGTGCTGGAAGGTCGCATCACAATCGATGGTCAGGAGATACAGGACATGACGCTGGATTCCTTGCGCAGTCAGATTGGAATCGTTCAGCAGGATGTGTTCCTGTTCGATGGGTCCATCCGGGAGAATATTGCCTACGGCAAGCTGAATGCATCCGAAGACGAAATCTGGATGGCAGCTCGTCGTGCCCAGATGGAAACATTGATCAATTCCATGCCGGAAGGGCTGGACACGTTGATCGGGGAACGTGGTGTTAAGCTGTCCGGAGGACAGAAACAGCGCCTGTCGATTGCACGGATGTTCCTGAAAAATCCTCCGATTCTTATTCTGGACGAAGCGACTTCTGCGCTCGATACCGAGACAGAAGCAGCGATCCAGCAATCCCTTGCGGAATTGTCCGAAGGGCGGACTACACTGGTTATTGCCCACAGATTGGCAACGATCAAAAATGCGGATCGCATTATTGTTGTTGCCGAGCAGGGAATTACGGAGCAGGGCAGACATGAAGAATTGCTTGCAGCAGGTGGCGTATATAGCCGTCTGCATTACGCACAGTTTGGCGCGTAACTGATCCGATATGGGTGTAACAGTGTGAATATAAGAAATAACGCCATTATCCATGACTTGGAAGGAGTCAGGATAATGGCGTTTGTTTTTTCTTTTTCATGATTAGGGTGTGAGCCTGGGATACTGCCATGTTGTCACAGTCTGATCATGGACCACCAAACGGGGTAATTATAGTCAAGCTTACATTTTCAATTATATAATATGTTCATCATGATGAGATCTCTCGCATATCCTTCCTGTGGAACGGAACGTGATATAGAGGGAATGCTTTGGCGCAAAATGGATTAAAAGACGTAGGAGGCGAAGAACATGCTGAAAATTCTCATAACCTGCCTGATATTCATTCTGATTTTACTGCTATTGAATCAAGGTATACGCAAGCTTTCCAGTACTGGAGGGGGGGCAGGCTTTAGACGCTGGGGTGGATGGCTCATCGGACTGTTCATTGTGGGCGCTGTGCCACTCGGTTTTGCATTATATACAGAGATCGTGGATGTACGTCTGGATGCCAACATCGGGTTAGGGCTTGCGATGCTATTTGTGTGGGCCTATTGTGCTCTGTTGTTGTGTGCGGCATTCGTGATCTGGGGAAGGTATCTGTACAAAAAGAATATAAAGAAATGAAGTATGCAGGTTGAGAATACCTGCCGTTCGTCGGGAAAATCAGCATGAGCCAAAGGCTGTATTTGCAACAATGACCTGATATGTAACGTTAAATTTAGAAAGAGGTGTTAATAAAGGGGGAGTTACATATGTCCAATCTTCGTCGAGTCTTTATATTGCTCTCAATCTTGATCGTGTGCCTTACGGGATGTTCAGGACATATCGAGTGCAACTCTGTGCAGACTCAAGCGAATGAACCAAGTACAGATGGATTCAAGGGTTATGTTGTTGACCGTAAAGTCGATTCCATTCTAGTGGTTGATCCTGCATACAAAGATAACAGCGCCAATGGAGGGGACGATCGGTATTATCCGGCAAAATGGTTCTCCAATGCGCCTGATCCGCAGATCGGCGCTTACGTAGAAATCTGGACTGATGGCGGGCCGGAAAACGAGCCGTATCCGGGACAAGCCAGAGCAGAAACGATTACAGTATCCTGTCCAGTCAATCCAGAAGGGGCTCATCTCAGTGAGGCGGATGCAATTCGGGGTGGATTGTATTCATCAGATGGAGAGAAGGTTCGTATTCCCGTGATTGAAGACGTCCAATTTGATCAGGATTCAGGAATGTGGACCATTCGTATGCGAGACGCGATGTCCACGACGGAGAAACAGAATGAAATTGAAGTGAAGGTAGAAGACATAGGACTAGTGGAGCAGCAGGAGTAAGGCTGAGGAAGAAGACATTTTATATATAGATGAAGAGAGGGGATACATATGGATGTTAGAGAATGCCTTCCCCGCGACAAGCATGATTTTGAAGCAGTGCGTAAGTTAAGTGAATTAGGTAATGAGGAGTTAAAGGACATTATCCCCGAGCTTATGGAATGGTTACAAGACGGAAATTGGCCATTTCGAAATCCGTCGAAGATTTACTTTTAAGATTTGGAGAAGAACTGATTCCTCATATTCAAAATGTATTTCAAACCAAAGATCCACAGTGGGAATATTTTATGTTGGTCGGCTTGATTAGTAGATTACCTATATCACATCTGAGTATGTTGCAGCACGATTTGTTAAGAATACTGGAATCTCCTACACAAAGTGAGATACTTGAGAAATTAGATGAGGTTATAATACCATTGCTGAATAAAATACAATAACAAGCAGTTCAGTGATTCAGAAAAGTCCATACTGAGGAGAATCCCTTAACAACCTTAAACGGCTCAATGCCTTTCAAGGTTGTTTTTTTTGTCAAAAACAGATCCATACTTTAAAGTACAAGCCATAGCTACATATAACATGAGTGATATTTTTTCTGAGTTGAACTGACGATCCACTTGTGTTTTAATTTGGAAACCACAAAAAACGAACGTATGTTTTACAAATAGATTGACTTTTTGTCCCGACAATAATATATTATTGTCAGGACAAAAAACGAGGTGAAGCAAATGTCCTCCAAAAAGATGGGGCGTCCTCTATCTGACAAACCCAAAAGCAAAACGATTGAGATACGTGTCGATGAGGAAATTATGAGCAAGCTTGATGCTTCTGCTGAAAAGCTGAAGACGACACGTTCAGACATCGTTCGCAGAGGGATTGAAAAGGTGTTCGACGAGCTCCAAAAATAAAAAAGGAAGCAGCGTGAGTCCCTCGAAGAACACCGCTACTTCCTATCCCGCAATCACATGAATGAGCTGACTGCATAAATATCCTACCATGTGCAGAACGCTCATTCAAGTCGATGCGGCGATTCCATTTCTGGGAGGAATGCACATGAATTCAATTCTGGAAGCACTTTATAGCGGGCGACTTCGCCCGGATGAGACGATGATGCCAACTCATCCTGAATATCAATTGTTGGGCCGACAAATTGCAATTATGACAGAACAATGGAAAAATCGATTGAGCGAGGAAGAATTCCGTGAGCTTGAACAGTTGTTCGACTTGTGTGGTCAATGTGATGGCATGCACAGCGAAGCTGCATTTATTCAGGGATTTCGGTTGGGGGCTAATATGCTGATCGAAGTATTGAGTCAACGTGAGGAGTCAGTTTTGGCGACTTCATAGGCTTAATAATGTGATAATGAGTCAAGTATACTTATATATAACATATACGCAATAAAAATAAGCCCTCGGTCCTGCTGACACTAAAGCGGCAGGATTAGAGGGCTTTTATCTATTTTTCATGCCAAATGACTAACAATCAACAGTCACTCACTCAATTCATTCATTGTTCCATCTATCCATTCAACAAAAACACAGCTCAGCTTAGTCCGTAATATTCCCCGCCATCTTCAGACGACGTGCAATTTCCTTAAAGTCTTCTTGCGATATACCTGGTGCAAATTCTTCCTCCACTGCTGGAGCCTCGGGAATCGGGAACCCTTTAGGCACACCTTGAATGACTTCCAGAGGTTGCCCATCTTCAGGATGGGTGCCTTTCCAGATCTGATTGATGGCGTTGAAGTCCTTATCGCTATAGGTATACAGCTTGGTGTGTACACCTTTTTCTTCATATTTGCGGGCCTCATTAAAGGCTTTATTGTCCAGGGATGGGATCGGAACCAGTTTGGTCACGTTGACACCTGTAGCGATTTCAAGCGCTTTGGCATAAGCAACCACATGCACGCCGCCGCGGACCAGCAGGAAACCAACGACTTCCCGTGCTGCCGGGTGATCCGTCATCTCATATACTTTCATTTTATGGGTACGGGCACCACATTCGAGGAAAAAGTTATGCAGCAGATCCTCGACCAGATTGCCGCTGTTAAATACATTTGCCCCTGTCCACGGGTTGCCCATGGAGTCGAATGGCATCGCACCTTGTGCTCCTGCCAGATAATGATAGGAGAGACGTGCGTCTTTGACCGAACCCAGCGGTGTATCGTCCGGTTCTTTGTATTCTGTAGAACCCCGCAGACATTGGTTGATGCCGTGAGACACCAGCTCCACATGACCCAATTCCTCGGCCGTGATACTCATCACTAGATCATAGAAGGGCTTCAGCTTCTCTTTGGAACGAAAATTAAAGGATTGGTAGAGGTAGTTGTTCAATGTAGACATTTCTCCAAATTTGCCACCCAGCAATTCCTGAATGGAAGCAGCTGCATTGGGGTCAGGCTTCTCGACTTTGGGAATCTCGATCAGGATTTCATCCATGCGTTTGAACATTGGAATATAACCTCCTCAGAATGGTGTTTCAGTCCTTAGCTATTCCAGATAATGGAGTCATTCTATCATGGCCTATTACACATTTAATGGATTTTTTAAACAAATAAACAACCAAATGGGACTAAAGGATGGCATCACAGATACCTCAACTTTTCTCATAACTTCTCCCCTTGGTTATTTCCAATGCGGTAAATTTTATGTATAATCAAACATTCAAATGAACCCTTCGGTGATAAGAGAATCATGAAATGATAAAGGAGCAAGAGATGAACAGACGTTGGATAAAAATGGCATGGATCATGGTGATCCTGATGTACATAACTAGCTTTCCTGTAATAGCGTATGCTACGAGCGAGGTCCAAGTGGATGAACAAACGAGGCAATTGCTTGAAGAGAAGTACAATCTGGACCGGCCTGAGGAGCCTCGGATGCAAGACAACTTGTTTTCGGGGGATTGGGGTATGAGTTTCCGTTACAATACGGAGCTGGATGCGTTCGACAGGCTTATGCAGATCGTTCCCTTTTCATGGTTGCCGTTAGCCTGGGTCTTGCGTTTATTCGTGTAAAATGAAACCCCGACGGGCAGGATAACAGAAAACCTATTGCCCAAGGAGTGAGTGCACATGAAAAGGCTGATAATTACACTGATGACAGTGGTTTTAACTTTAACCGGATTAACAACAGCATCAGCTACCGCAGTTCCCGATTATGCAAAGTGGGGAATTATTGCAGTCAAAGAGACACAAACGAAGTACAACGCGGATATTTTGGATTACAAACACATTGGCCGCACCTCGTTAACAGCAGACCAATCCCGGGAACAGTTCAAATTATGGGTGCGTAACAAAGAGGGCAGACAATTTGCAGTATATGTAAATGTTGATTTTAATCCGTCTACACAACAACTGAAAAAGGTAGAATTCACTGAATCGGATCGACGTTGATCATACGTCTAGTCATGGAACTGAAGTGATGGGTTGATCGAGAGCTTCAACATTGAACAGAAGAATAGAAGGACAGAAGAACCAGACCTTCCCTTTACAGGTGATCGTCTGGTTTTTTTATTTTAATAAAATCCTTTTTTTAGTTATTGAATAAAGAACTTATGTTCGCATATAATAATAAAACAAACACATGTTCTTATTGGAGGGATGATTATGCTAGGGAAATATATTGGTCAGTTGGTGGAGCTCGTCTACATGGATCGTGCAGGGCATATTACACAGCGGCAGATTCGAATCAACAGTGTACGGGGAGGGAAGATTAGAGCATCCGCAGGGAAAGAGGGGGCACCCCGAACATTTCTGGAACAAGGTATTCTGGCATGGCGTCCCGTACTCCATAAGGAAGGGAAGGAAGAAATATGCTGAATGATTTTGAACGCAAAATTCTGCGGATTATTGTCAACTATGTTGGACAGCGCCGGCGTGTACCGCGAATGGATGAGCTCGAGAACAAGACGGGGAGAACCAAAGCAGTAATTCATGAGTCATTGCTGGAACTTGAGCGCAGGCAGCATATTGTGTGGGAGAACAAGTCTACACTGGAAGGCATACAAATTCTGCAGGCCTGGGAGCAGGAATCACAGCCCATTCGCAAAAGTCAGCCTGCTGGCGATGCCGTAAAATATTTTACGGATTACTAAGATGCAATAAGAAACGCCAACCCGGAATTACCGGATTGGCGCTTGTTGTGAAGCAACGTGCATCTATTTTAGAACATAGGAAGTTGATCGAGGTTATTGGTTGGGTCGCCGTCTGCGTCACCCCGAATGTACATTTCGCCATCTCTGCCTTTAAATACGTTCACACCGGCTATAGCTCCTGCTTTTACTTCTGCCAGTGCTTGTTGGTAATCCAGTACACGGCCTGCTGAAGTTTGGAACGCCGTTAGATCGCCGTCACCGTTTTTTTGTACTGCTGTGAAGCTTTCGCGTGTCGTTTGATCCATGATGTCACACTCTCCTTATCTGACCAAATAGGAATCTGGTTTCCTCTTTAGCCTGTCCAAATGCTAAGAAAGTATGTACCACATGACGATTTTACTAAGCCAAGACTAGGTTATAACGTTTATAAACTTTTTTTCATACGAACATGCAGAATGTCAGCATCATAAAAAGGCTCTTCCGAGATCACTTCATATCCCAGCTTCTCATAGAACGCCTGTGCCTGGCACTGAGCATCCAAAATAGAGTAGGCCAATCCCAGTTCGCGTGCCCGTTCTTCCATGGCTAACAGCAGCACACGCCCGTAGCCGAAAGCGCGATGAGATTCGAGTACAGCAATGCGCTGCATTTTCGCGGTATCCTTGGTGTAATAGATCAGACGACCTGTGGCTACGGCCTGCCCGTCTGTACTTAACAATACATGGTGCACATCAGGGCTAATGATATCATATTGATCAATTTCAATGTCAGCAGGCACTTGCTGCTCGATCACAAATACACGATTGCGAATTTCCAGCGCTTTCTGGAGTTGTTCTTCAGTCGTTATATAACTAATTTCAGCTGCCAATTCCATTCCTTCTTTCTGCTCTACGCTATCAGACTGAATTATACAAAAAAATGCTTTTCCTGTATAGTTAGTCTGGAACATACTGGGAGAGGTGGTGAGGCTCATGGGCATGGCAGGCGTGATGACAATCACACTTTTGATGTCGGCCGGGATGATTGCTTTGTTATATTATGTGACCAAGAAGGCGTACTCCAAAAAGTGGGACGAAGAAGAGTGAAATGCAACGCTGAATTCCTCAGGGTAAGACTTCAACGTTGCCTTGTGGGGAGTAAACGTCATGCACGACAGACTTGGAATACACATCCAGCCAAACAGGCAGGTCATCATTAACCTCATTGGGCTGCTGCATTTGTTGAAATTGTACGGTATGTTCATCCCGTTCTAAACTGCATCCGACCGCAGCGCTGATTAATATAACAAGCGCAAGTAAACAGGCTGCGTTTTTAGCTGCTATGTATGAACGTACCTTTACCTTGCCTTCTCTCATGTTCCTCATTTGGAATTCACCTCGTAGTTAAATGGTAATCCTTCTTTATTGTGCACCAATTCGAATAAAATATTACCAATAAAACGATTGACAATGAACACGGTTACTTGGTATGATACTGTTACTTGATTGGAAAACAATTAGATATCATGATCTGTTAGCTCAGCTGGGAGAGCACTATCTTGACAGGGTAGGGGTCAGTGGTTCGAGCCCACTACAGATCATACGCAAGAAGCCTTACGATGTGAGGCTTCTTTTCTTTTTTTCGCCAAGCGGGTAACGTTGTGTCTTTTGGTAAAGGTATAAACAGCTTGTCATTCATTTTCTGCGCGGAGGGTTACCCGTCTGGGTAGAGGTCGTGGGTGATACATCTTCGTTCAGGCTTACTTCAATGTGCCCAGATGAAAGTGATATTTGGAGCAACTGATTACAGGGAAAGAGGGAGAACAGGCGATGAATACGATCATTTATTCAGTGGAACCACCTAAGGATTTCGAACAATTGCTTGCTCTATATGAAGCTTTGGACTGGAACTTGTTAAATCTGACTCTCAAAGATTTGGAACGCATGTGCATCAATAGCTGGTATGCCTTATATGCATATGAGAAACAACGCCTTGTCGGCATGGGACGCATCATTTCGGACGGAGTGATCACAGGCGTGATATGCGGAGTATGCGTCCTGCCTGACTATCAATCTCAAGGAATCGGCAAGACATTGATGCAGCAAATGGTAGAGCATTGCGAGGCTAACCAAGTGATTCCACAATTGCTATGCTCTGAGGGGTTGGAATCCTATTATGCACAACTGGGATTTGAGAGATTTACGATTGGCATGAAGAAAAATATAAATCGATAGTGGCTGATATCAGCCCAAAAATAACGTCTGTTCAGGTGCTGTCCATGCACGTGTGGGATGGCATCAGAATATTACAAGAGTCGCTTAAGAGGCTGGCTCTTTTTTTGTTTTTCTAAAACAGTTTACAAACAAAATTAAATTGTGTACAATTAATTTGTTAACAAATAGAAAACGATAAATGAAATTTAACCAATACATTTCAATGATGAAGAGGAGCCAATGATTATGAAAACATTATATGAAACTACAGTCATCAATACAGGTGGACGTCAAGGGATCGTACAATCGCCGGATAATGTGTTTATGCTCGATGTTGCTGCACCACCTGAGTTGGGAGGCAAGGTGACGACAGCTACGAATCCGGAGCAGTTGTTTGCAGCAGGATATAGTGCTTGCTTTAATTCAGCGTTGGAATTTCAATTGAAGAAACATCAAGTAGAAATTGAAAGAAGTACCGTAGCTGCAACAGTCATGTTGGTGACGGACCCCGAGGATAATGGTGTGAAGCTTCAAGTAGAGCTGGAAGTTAAAATTCTTGGTCTGGATGAAGAGACGGCACAAAAATTTGTCAAACTTGCGCATGACTACTGCCCATATTCCAAAGGGATCAAAGGTAACGTCAACGTTACTGTAGGACTTGCGTAATCATTTTCATACCTTAGCGTTTTGCATGATTCGCTCTTTGGATTTATAGCAAATGCTCACCTATACAAAGCCTTCGAGAAATCGGAGGTTTTTTCGTTTTATCATTTACTTTTCCAAAATATCGATATAGACAAAGGTACCTAACTTGATTAAAATATACCCGCATGGGGTATATCATAGTATTGAAGTTAAAGCGGAAAATCCAAAGGAGAGTAACCCATGAAAAAATACGTAATGATATTGCTGACTACGGTAATCACGGGCAGTCTGATATTAAGTGGATGTGGCAAAAATGCTGAGCAGAATAATAGCAGTAGTGACAGTCATATAGCGAGCACAGGAGAGATGCACCACTCTGATTCGGGAGATTTACCGGAAGGGCTTCAGGAAAAGAAAAATCCTACATATCCAGTAGGCAGCCATGCTGTTATGAACACGGACCATATGGCTGGAATGAAGGGTGCAGAAGCAACGATAGTGGGGGCCTATGAGACAACGGCCTATGCGGTGTCATATGTACCTACCACGGGAGGAGATCCGGTTAAAAATCATAAATGGGTCATTCAGGAGGAAATTCAGGATCATACGGATCAACCGTATGCAGCAGGAGCAGAAGTTGTGCTGGATGCTGACCACATGCCAGGAATGAAAGGTGTCAAAGCAACCATTGATTCGGCGGAACAGACTACTGTATATATGGTGGATTACACACCAACAACAGGTGGAGATCCGGTGAAAAATCACAAATGGGTCACGGAAGAAGAATTATCTGTCAAATAAGAAAAATTCTTATTCAATTATAGGTTATAATGGAAAGATAAAACTTAAGCTGCTGGAAAGGGGAATGTATATGATGGACTTCAGCAAGCCACCCCATGCCTCCGAGTCACATACACACAAACAGCGTCATGATGAACATGAACAACAGCTTTTATCCGGAGGAAAAAGCATGTGGTGGGAAATCAGTAACTGGCTAATCCTCGGCGGGATTCTTGTGGTCATCTTTGTATTGTTTAAATATGTATTCTAGAAAAGTGTGTAAAAACAACAATAAGAAATGGGCCCGGAAAATGGGCCCATTTTTTTATGCGTTACAGACTAATCCTCAAAACACAATAAATAACAAATGACAAAAATCAATTATTGTCATTTGTTATTTATTGTGTTAATCTAATTTCAACGGAGGTGACTCGAGGATGGTGTAACCATCTCATTCGTATGGACAAAACACAAACTTCTGAATTCTTAACCAAAGAACAAATTATTGCGGCAACGCAGGAGACCCTTCGGCGCTATGGAGTTGCCAAAACATCGGTTACCGATGTCGCTAAGTTGCTCGGGGTCAGTCATGGAACCATTTACAGACATTATAAAAGCAAGAAAGAATTACTGGAGGGCGTAACCGCAAAATGGCTCGAAGATGAGATTATTGCACCTCTGACGACGATAACGCAGGATCAGCACTACATCGGAGAAGGAATCCAACATCTGAAGGTATATATAGAAGCATTAATGGATCGTAAACGTCACCATGCCGAATCCGATGCAGAGTTGTTTGCGATGTATGCACGTGTTACACAGGAATCCGCAGATATTATCAACAAACATGTACAACATCTCGTAAGTCATTTGAGCGAGATCATCCAGCAAGAGCGGCAATTCAATTTCAATCACCCCGATCAGGTAGCAACGGCAATTCTACAAGCTACAGCTCGTTTTCACCATCCGGCACACGCCTATGAGTGGCAAAGCCCTAACATTGATGCAGAATTTGCCCAAGTATGGTTGTTGATAGAAAAGGGATTATTACATTTGGATGAAGAGAGGAAGTAATTGAAAATGAAAAAGCTAACAGGTAAAGTGGCCATTGTAACAGGCTCATCCCGGGGAATCGGACGTGCCATTGCGGAGCAACTCGCTGAATTGGGCGCGGATGTCGTCATCAATTACGCGAATAGTCCAGACAAAGCGGAGCAAGTGGCGGATATCGCTCGCCAAAAAGGAGTTCGTGCCATTACGGTTCAGGCCGATCTTGCACGGAAGGAAGATGTGGAGCGTTTATTTTCCGAAACGATCAGCCAGCTTGGTAAAATCGATATACTGATCAACAATGCAGGCATCATGAAGACATCGCCTCTGGCAGATGTAACGGAGGAAGAATTTGATCAGCAGTTTGCAATCAATGTGAAAGGAACATTCTTTGCTTGTCAGCAAGCACTGAAGCACATGGAGATGCAGGGCCGAATTGTTAATTTTTCTACCTCAGTAACGGGACAAATGTTTCCGGGATACAGCGTATACGCTGGAACCAAAGGAGCAGTGGAGCAGATTACCCGTCAGCTTGCGAAGGAGTTTGGCTCCAGACAGATTACTATTAATTCCGTAGCACCCGGTCCGGTGAATACCGAACTGTTCTCCGTCGGGAAGACGGAGCAGCAGCTCGAAGGGCTTCGTAAAATGAATGCATTTGGTCGTCTGGGCGAACCGGAAGACATCGCGAATGTAATCTCCTTCCTCGTTAGTGAGGAGTCTCAGTGGATTACAGGACAGACACTGCGCGCGAACGGCGGCTTCATTTAACGAACTCGTGTACGAAGTTTATTCCTTTTGACACACAACTGGGCGAATCCCCATATGATGCATGATATCAACAAGCACTTGGGGAAATGGGGAATCCGGGATGGCAAAAGCGAAGGGAAAGAAGGCTCCCGCGTTAAAGAGTGACAAACTCCGTGTATCCATGAAGTTGGTCACGTCGGATGTATGCGAGCGCTGCAAGACACCCTGTACACGAGGAATGGATTATGCAGCACGGATGCGAACAGAAGGTGCTGTGGGCAAAGGCGTCCCATGTATACTGACGCGTCATACTTCTTCGTAGGTATAGTTGAACACTTTGATTAACCGGGAACAAGTTCGTATAATTACGCATTTCCAATAACCATACTATAGGGGCATCCTTTCCCAAGGATTGCCTCTTTTTGATCGTTCCAAGGGGTGGAAGAAATTCTGGATAAAAAATGAAAAATGATGAAAAACAGCGCAACTTTGTGGATGAACCTGCAGTATAAATGTACAACAGCTAGCAGCAGGGGAGGGAATATTGACGGAATGAAATGGAAAAGAATTTTGCTGTGTGTCACGGTATTCTCCTTGCTCGGCGGGTCTTTATTGTTTGCGGATTCAGTGAACGAGAAGATTCGGGTTCTCATAAACGGCAAGGAAGCAGCTGACGGTGGTTATCTGATTGACGGAACGACCTATGTACCTGTAAGGGAAGCGGGCGGAATCGCCAAATGGGATAGCAGCAACAAGAGAGTAACGGTGATCAAACCGAATGTACATATTTTTCTCTTCAAGGGAGATACCGTATTTGGTAATGTTAATGTGGGCAAGCTTAAATTTAATGTGTTCTCACAAGTGGACAGTTTAACAACGGATATCGCTGCTGTGAAGGTGACGATTACCAATCCAAGTGGTGAGGTTAAGGATATTCAGTCCCAGGAACTAAAGACACAGAAGGACAACTTCTGGTTCCGTACGTATGATTTTACGTATGATTTCAGCCGGGCTGGAAAGTACCAAGTTGGTTTTTATATTAAAGAAAATGCAAACAGTAACTATGTGCTTGTAACCGAGAAAATCATTACCGCGCTGAACGATTGAGGCGAAAATAACCTTGTCGGTTAAATTGACCTGGGTCATTGAACATGTTACGATATGCAAGGTTACACAATTTCTATTTATAAAGCGAGGTATTTCAATGAGCGATCACACACATGAACACGGCGATGCCTGCGGATGCGGTCAAGACCATGACCACGACCACGAGCATGAAGAAGTTCTTCTGACACTGACAGACGAGAACGGAAATGACGTGGAGATGGTTTTGGTGGAGACGTTTGACGTGGAGAAGCATGTTTATGCGCTCCTGCTGGAACGTAACAATCCTGAAGCTGACGGTATCATTCTGCGTATGGAAGAAGAAGACGAAGAAATGGTGCTCTACAATATTGAAGACGAAGAAGAGTGGGCCCGCGTTGAAGCGGCGTACAACGAACTCGTTGCAAGCCAAGAGTAGTCAACCTTTTGGAATAAAGCATGAAGGCTCCTTGTTATCAAGGGGTCTTTTGTTTGTTTTTTCACCATTTTATATGTTTTTCTCTTCATAAGAAACGATAAAATAGGTGGGAAAATGCAAATGCGTCAACGTTAATAATTCAAGTCAGGTCAAAGACAGGGCCATGCTGCATTCGAAAAATAAAAGGACCAAGCACAGGCCTGGTCCCTTGAAAAATCATCCACAATTGGAAGTGGGTGATTTAGAAAATGGCATCTGCTTCCACAATAACCTTGACGTTGGTTACGCTGCGGTCTTCGGGTCCTTTTACAGGAAGTCCAACTTCTACATGATCAATAATGTAGTCGATATTCTCCTGGGTAATAACCTCACCTGGCAGCAGAATTGGAATTCCTGGTGGATAGACGTAGATGAATTCCGAGATAATTCGGCCCGCGGATTCCTTGAAAGGAATGACTTCGGTATCCCCATAGAACGCATCACGCGGAGTCAGCATCAGCTGAGGCACATCCGGAACCTTGACTACCAGTTCATGGGCAGGATTCACCTGATAATAGGTACGGGATAGATCTTGCAGAGCGCTTAGCAAGATATCTACGGAATCATCCGTATCTCCAGGCGTAATGAGGCACAGAATATTATACATATCACTGAGTTCCACCTCGATGTTGTAATGCTCACGCAGCCAGTTCTCTGTTTCGTAACCCGTAATACCGAGGTGACGCACATGAATGGTTACTTTGGTTGGGTCGTAATTAAAAGTTGCCTCTGTGCCCAGCAGCTCTTTGCCGAAGCAATACAGGCCGTCCATATCGTTAATGGAGCGTCTTGCAAACTCAGCCAAATCAATGGCTTTCTGTGCCATCTGATGGCCATTCAGCGCCAGATTGCGTCTCGACGTGTCGAGTGAAGCGAGCAGAATGTAAGAAGTCGACGTTGAAGTCAACATACTTAGAATGGTTTGTACACGTTGCGGATTCACGAATCCATTCTTCGTGTTCAGGTTGAGTACGGAACTCTGAGTCATCGAACCACCCAGCTTGTGTACACTCGTTGCGGCCATATCAGCCCCTGCAGCCATGGCAGAGAGCGGCAGATCTTCATGGAAATGAATGAGGACGCCATGCGCTTCATCCACCAGTACAGGAACTTGATAGCTGTGTGCCAGTTCAACGATTTCTTTCAGATCGGTACATACACCGAAGTACGTTGGGTTAATGACCAGTAATGCCTTGGCGTCGGGATGACGCTCAAGTGCACGTCGGATGGCCCCCGTAGTGACACCGTGATCGATTCCCAGGTTGGCATCCTGCGCAGGAGAGACGAACACGGGCTTCGCTCCTGAGAAAATAATGGCAGACATGACCGATTTGTGCACATTACGGGGCACAATAATCTTGTCACCAGGTTCACATACGGACAGAATCATAGTCATGATGGCACTGCTTGTGCCTTGTACACTAAAATAGGTATAATCGGCTCCGAAGGCATCGGCTGCCAAAATCTGCGCTTCCTCGATGACACCGGTTGGTTGATGCAAATCATCCAGTGGTGCGATGTTAATCAAATCTATGGAGAGGGCATTATCGCCGATAAATTCACGAAATTCGGTATCCGTTCCCAATCCTTTTTTATGTCCCGGAATATGAAATTGCACCGGATTGAGTGCCGCGTGATTTTTTAAAGCGGTAAACAGCGGCGTACGGCGGTGATCCATCAGTGCTGTCACAACCTTTCCTAATTATGATTTGTAAGAAAAACGTCTTTCGACGTAAATTCTATGAAGATAGACCGCATTAGCGGAAGTTTTTCTTGCGATCACGGAATAGTTCAGCTTCGCTGAAACTCATCATTTTGTAATCTCAAACAAAGATGAGTATAGCAAATGTAGAACGATATGCAAGCAGTATTGCTTGACAAATTTTCGAATTGCCGAGATTTGGTCACATCCTCTAGGGTTACAGTAAGGGTAGGAGATGGGCAAGCAAGCACCGAAAGGGGAAAAAGAATGCAAACCAATACAAAACCAGCCAAAATCCTGCGCTCACCTTTTTTTATCGCCATGTGGCTAACACTTTTTCTAGTTGAAATTATCAAAGGGGCCCTGCTGGTCGCTATTCTGCCCGTCTATATGGACAATATTCTGGGCCTGTCGGCTGGTGTGATTGGTGTGGCCTTTGCCCTTCAATATCTGGGGGATAATCTGTTTCGGGCTCCCTCCGGCTGGGCAGCAGAACGAATCGGGTTCCGTGCGACTATGGTGACGGCACTCATCTGTACTTTGATTGCTGTAATTATGATTATATTTTTCAAAAGTGCATTCGGACTTGCCGTGGCTTGTCTCATCCTCGGTATCGGTACGGCACCCCTTTGGCCTTGTGCCATGACAGGCGTAACAGCGATGTCGGGGCCGCAGAATAAGAACGGTACAGCAATGGGCGCGCTGGAAATGGCGGCTCTTGGGGGAACCGGACTTGGGCCGATCGGCATGAACTGGCTGCTGGAGCGGACGAATCACGATTATCGCACCATTTTCCTGGTGTTGATGGGTGTTGCAGTTCTGGTCATTCTGGTCGCCTTGATACTTCCCGGACGTGTCATTGTAGAGGGTGAACATACAGAAGAAGATTCCAAGCGGGCAGATATGAAATATCCGGCCAAACCAAATATTCTTACGCCTTTCATCCGACTCAAAAATAGTGTCCAGGGCACATTGCAGCGGGTACGCAGTACCCTTAATGTGAATCCGCTCGTATATCCTGCATTGTTCATGCAGTCCTTTGTCATAGGTCTGCTCAGCCCGGTGATAACGCTGTACACTCGCACAGATCTTCACATCTCACCCAACTTGTACAGTTTGTTGCTGATCGCGGGTGGAGGCATTACGGTCATTGCACTGCTGCCTGTGGGGAAAATGGTAGATCGGTTCGGAACGGCCCCGTTCCTGAACATTGGTTTTTTGATGGCAGCAGTGAGTCTGTTTGCTTTTTCCTCCATTACGTCCATTCCTGTCGTGTTCGGTGTCGTCATGCTGGTGGGTGTCAGCTATGCGATGATTCTTCCGGCCTGGAATGCGTTTGTGGCCACTTTGATTCCCAAAGGAGAGCGCGGAGCGATCTGGGGATTCTTCCTGACCCTTCAGGGATCAGGCATGGTCGTAGGGCCGATTGTATCCGGGCTGTTATGGGATCACATTAGTCATCCGGCTCCATTTATCGGAAGTGCAGTCGTTATGGCAGGACTTGCGGTTGTGCATTATGTGTTATCACGTAAACCGTATCGAACAGCGCCTGCCAAATGATTTGATTGAACATTTAAGTTGATAAAGATCATGTAGCCGGAAAAGGGAGTTCCACCAACGATACAGGTGGGGGAACTCCCTTTTTGGTGCAGCATGGCGCATACAGGTAGTTGACGACAGAAACGTAGTCTGCCCGCCGAGCAGATCCTTTCTGAATCAAACGGTTATCGTCTCCCGCAATGTCCACTTACGATAAAGACATCTTGTACAGTGGCAGCAGCGTTTTAAACGTGGAACGAACCGTTTCCAGAAATTTGTCCCCATCGGCAGTAAGCGGATCATCCCGATCAATTCGCAGTCCGCACATGACCTCTGCTTTTTTCACTGTTTTTAGCTTGGTGATGATTTTGTCATAATCCTCACCCTGCATGTCCTTTTGCAGTGTACCGTGAGGAGCCATATGATCCATGGACCAATAGTACTCCCCGGGCAGATTGCTGCGTACTTCATCCAACTGTCGTTCGAGCCCTTCGGCAAATGTTGTTTTGTTCGGACTTTCGTAGATGATGGCGAAAATAACAAAAACATGTGTATCGAACATGCCCACTTCAAAGTGAGGCAGTGCTTTATAACCACGCTTGGACGAAGCCCAGGCGACCCATGTATCTTTCGGAGGATTGACGGTACGGCGCGCGTGTTTCGCAACATGCACAAACATCTCTTCTCCGCATAATTCACTCAGATAAGGCGTAAGTTCAGCACCGAGCTCTTCCAGCTTTGGTCGAACACGTTCGATTAGCATTTCCATACGCGGTTCCAGTCCCGGAATCTGAAATACATCGAAATCATTACTTTTAAAGCCTGAGAAAGTCATCTGCAGCCCTCCATTTCGCGTCCATTATATCATGAAAATCGGGGGCTTGCCCCTGTGCTCCTGCGGAAACGTACGGTCCTTTGCTTCATTCGGTGAAAAATAGTCAAATAACCAAGTACCCTTACATAAAATGAAGTATAAAATAGGGTAAGCCGATTGAGAAGAAGCGATGGAAGAAGATGGCCGGAGCACATCCGGTACAGATGGAGGGAGTGCCGTGAATAAGAGTTATGAAGTTGAATATTGCAATCTGGAGCTGCGGTTCAACCGTCGGCATATCCAAAATTTGATCAAAGACCTAATTCGTGAGGGGTATTCACTATATTGGAGCGAGGACGAATCCTTTTTTATCCTGTCAGTCCGCACCGGACGCAAGCTGGTAAAGCTCCGTTTTCAACAGACACGCAGTGGGAATTACAAGATGACGGGAGATTACATTATCAAGGACGCGAAGCTTGCGGAATGGCTGGAGAAGCTGATTGGGGATACTCGTGGGCATGCGGTGGTCAAACGGTTTAAGGATCAGCAGATGACCGTGGAGAATATTTTGTTTGGGGAAGTCATTCGTCTTGTGGAAGTATCCGGGTTCAAACAGCGTGTCATTTTTCAAAAGGAACCTGCGCCGACGGCGGAAGAGATGGAAGAAATGTTCCTCTCGCGCGAAGGCGAGGAGCGGCTCATGCTGCTTCGCATGGAAGTGGACGATGAATTGGAGCGTCTGTACGCAGCCATTCAACTAAATAACGTCGAAAAGGCGAATGCCTGTCGTGAAGTTTTAAAACAGTTGTCAGGGCATATGTTAATGCTGGAAGGTTGAATATCATGCTGTATTTATGAAAATACGATGAACACCTCGGGAGATTGGGGTGTTTTCTCGTTGTGCGACCAAGGTCCGGGGTTCACTTCTATGCATAAAACCGTTAAAATGGGGGTATTGTTGAGAATTCATTTCAATAAAATTAATTGGAGCAAAGGATGGAGGACCAGATGGCAAAACAACAGATCGGTGTCATTGGACTTGCAGTAATGGGCAAAAATTTGGCCCTTAACATTGAAAGCAGAGGTTTCACGGTATCGGTATTTAACCGTTCCCCGGAGAAAACCAACGATCTTCTGAAAGAAGCCGAAGGTAAAAATCTGACAGGCACATTCTCCATTGAAGAGTTTGTGGCATCCCTGGAATCCCCACGCAAAATCCTGATCATGGTACAAGCGGGTAAAGCAACAGACGCAACCATTGAACAACTGCTTCCTCATTTGGATGAGGGTGACATCATCATTGATGGTGGTAACGCCTACTTCCCTGATACCCAACGTCGCAGCAAAGAGCTGGAAGACAAAGGCATTCGCTTCATCGGTACAGGTGTATCCGGTGGAGAAGAAGGCGCACTGAAAGGCCCTTCTATTATGCCAGGCGGACAGGAAAGTGCGTACAAGCTGGTTGAACCGATCCTGACAGCCATTTCGGCCAAAGTCGGAGACGATCCTTGTTGTACATATATCGGACCAGACGGTGCCGGGC
>NZ_BCNM01000018.1 GCF_001514495.1 Paenibacillus pabuli NBRC 13638 | reverse complement strand
CCATGCACCAGCCGGGGCCTGGCTTCGGCGCCGTGAAGGTGCGGCTGGCGCAGCCGGGCAAGCCCCCGGCAACGCCGGAACTGGCGGCGCTGCTGCCAGGCGTGCCTGCCACCGCAGGGCTGGCATTAATCCGCGAGCGCGTAGCTGCGCGGATGTGGGAGGCTGTCCAGAAGAAGAAGAAGGACAGCCCGGCAACCAAATGATGCACTATTCTGAGCGGGGGAGATCTTAGATCATCCCCGCTTGTTTGTGATGTGCATCGGCGCAATCATCCAAAATGGATATACAAACGTTCAATTTGCTTCTTTTTGTCTACATCCTTGGGATGGGGTCTAAACGTCCAAAAAACGACCGTACAAGCTGTACACCTGGTATATCTTGAGGATGGTCTCCCCTCAAGGGAGTCTTTACTGGTGGAGCTTCGCTGTAATTTAAGGTATACTGTCGCAGGGGATGACAAGCCCCGATGGACAATTTTCAGCCATTTTCGATTATATTGCGATAGGAGTTTTTACATGAAAACACGTACAGGACGACAGCGCTACATTGCAGTTATGCTGTCTTCACTTATGATATGCGGTGCCTTGCTGTCTGCTTGCCAGGATGGTTCCGGATCAGAGGAGAACCAGAATCTGAACGCAGCCGGAAACGCACAGCAAGAATCGGATGGTACCACGGTTCATTTTACCGAGGATACCGGCAAGGAAGGTAACACAGGTGGGGATGACAGCTCATCTTCCGGTGATAGCGATGAAGGCGCGGACGGTAGTTCGAGTAATACTTCAGCTGGTGAAGAACAAGGATCTTCTGACGCAGGCAATGGTGCCACAGCTGAAGACCCCCTGATGGAGAAACGCAGCATTAGCGCGCTGCAAACGACGGTTGATGCTCAATCCGTAGTGACCAACGCGGTGGCTATGACAGTGATCGTTAACAAACAGCGCAGCTTGCCCGAGGGATACGAGCCGGATGACCTGGTGGAGCCTAACGTACCATTCTCCTTCGACGGGCCACATGAGAAGCGTCATATGCGCAAGGAAGCTGCCGAGGCGCTGGAGAAGCTGTTTGCAGGTGCCAAAGCGGACGACATTGAGCTTCGGGCGGTATCTGGATACCGTTCTTATCAGCGTCAGGTTTCGATCTATAACAACAATGTCAAAACCAAAGGTCAAGAGTACACGGACCGTGTAAGCTCCGTGCCAGGCCACAGCGAACATCAGACCGGACTTGCGATTGACGTTTCCAGTCCAAGTGTAGGTAATGCGCTGGAAGAGGTCTTTGGCACATCGAAAGAAGGCCAGTGGTTGGCCGAGCACGCAGCTGAATATGGCTTCATCATCCGTTATCCGAAAGGTGAGGAAGGTATAACCGGCTATGTGTACGAGCCTTGGCATATTCGCTATGTCGGCACTGATCTGGCTCCAGATGTTGTGAAAAGCGGCCTGACACTTGAAGAATACTTTGACGAGGCCAATATCAAGCTGTAAGTTAAGGATGCTTTATGTTTTGCATACAACAGCGTAACAGGACCCATGTTCCGAGGTCCCTGAAGGATCACTACTTACCGAGGTAAATGGTGTTCAGTCAGGGGCTTTTTTTACGATTTATGAAATCCAGTTCTGAGAACCTTAATTTCCTTGTCCGCATCGACAGTAGACTGATATACTTCAGAGATTAATCGAGGGGTATGACAATGAAAGCGAGGGATGCAGAATGAGCAGAAAGCAGGTGTTTACCGGTTCTCCATGGGAGCCGCTGGTGGGGTACTGCCGTGCCATCCGGGTAGGCCATCGGATTGAGGTGGCGGGTACAACGGCTATGCAAGACGGTGTGGTGGTTGGAGCAGGTGATCCATATGCACAGACGAGATTTATTTTGCAGACCATTGAAAAAGCACTGAAAGAATTGGGAGCAGACATGTCTCATGTCGTTAGAACCCGCATGTTTGTAACAGACATTTCCCGGTGGGAAGAAGTGGGCAAGGCTCATGGTGAATTTTTTGGTCAGATCCAGCCTGTCGCCACGATGGTGGAGGTTCGCGCACTGATTGATCCTTTGTTGATGGTCGAGATCGAAGCGGAAGCCATTGTTGAAACGGAAACTGAAGCTGAATTTGAACATGAAGTTGATGCCGAAATAACAGAATAGATCGATGTAAAATGCAGGATAGAGAAATAACCTTACCCAACCTCCATGAAGGAGGATATCGGGGTAAGGTTATTTGTTGTGCATTAACCATGTTGATCTGTGGTGTTTTGCAGATGAGTCAGGCTAGCTCTTCTTATTGATTATTTATTTCGCTTCGGATGGTGCTGCTGGTGCTTCCAGTACCACTTTCCAAGCCGTTCCGATCGGTGGCAAACTGCGCGTCAGGACCGGGCTGTAGAATCCAATGACTTTGGCCCCTTTGGTCAGCTCTTCCGGTTTAACCGTTTCCCCTTTATGGTTCACCAGTTGTGTATCCTTGCCAATGTTAAGAATAACGTGATCAGGTGCTGTCTCTGTCAGACGGGAACCGGAGATCTCGATCTGAGAGCCATGATCTTCTGTTGTTTTCACGTTTTCAATCGTGCCTGCTGTACCCAGAACCTCTTTTGGTTGTGCTTCGGATTCGGAAGCTGCAGGATCCAGTACAGTGACCTTATAGGTAGGTGTTTGCGGTGGCAAACTCATGGTTGCAATCTCTGAATGCTCTGCTTCCACGTTCATGCCAATGCTCAGATCGGTGAGTTTGATTTCTTTGCCATCCGCAGATTTGAATACGGTATCTTCACTAACATTAAGTACAATCCCGTCTGTACCGGCACCGCCGATATGGATGGATTGATATTTGCCCTCGCTGTTCATTCCCGTAATGACACCACGTTCAGTAACGGTTTTCACGTCCTCTTCCAGCGAAATGTTAACCTGATTTCCCGTTGTTTTCACTTGAGCATGCAGTACCTTTTCTGCAAAAGAAGCAGGTACAAACAGCTTGCCGCCCGTGATTTCGGGTGCTGTTCCCAGCGTAAGCAGCATTTTGTTAACCGAATACTGGTCTTTGCCTGTGATAACGAGTGTCCAGAGGGTACCTTTGGTCAGCTCCGCAGATTTGTTTTCCTTGTTCCATTTCAGTTCAATGCCAAGTGCCTCGGTAAGATCACGCAGTGCAATCATCGGTACTTGACCATCTTTGTTCCAATAGCCGTCAGCCAGTGATGCGCCATTCACAGATACTTTAACGGCTTCGGCGCCTTGGCTGTCAGCCGTTACGGAAGTTGAGTTCATCGGTTGTGTACTGTCCAGAGCAGCTGCATATGCCGCTCCACCGCTCAGGGCCAAGGACAGGACCATCAGGGCGCTTACTTTTTTCATGTTGCTGTTCATCGTTGATTTCATCCCTTCTAATCTTGGTTATATCGCGGTAAACTCCTAATTAGGGCCTCGCTTCATTTTATAGACGGGACAACTTGATCAAGTGTTGCACTTGCATGTAAAGAATGGAAGCAGTATGTCAGTTGTTTATTTACAATATCGGCCACATCACAGGTTACAGGCACCAGGATACGGTTAAATTCCAGGTGAGTGGTAAAACCTGTAATTCATTTTCCGGATGGCTTTGATTTTGGAATGAAAATTTGATGTGGTTGACACAACATTCAATACAAGGAGGAACGTGTCAGATGAGTGATATGTTGGTTGCACTTTATAATTTACCGGAACAAGAGAGTGGACTGAAAAAGTTGGAGGATTCCTCCATTGTCATCCGAAGAGCCATCGCACCAGAGAAGCAGCTTGTGCTGAATTGGGTGAAATCTCATTTTAGCCAGCCGTGGGTGGATGAGTGTGATGTGGCTTTTGCGCGTCAGCCGGTGTCTTGTTATATTGCGCTTGAGCATGGCAAAATGATCGGATTTGCCTGTTATGAGGCGACGTGTCGTAATTTCTTTGGTCCAACAGGTGTTGGTCCGGAGGCAAGGGGGAAAGGGGTAGGTACGGCTTTGCTGCTGGCCTGTATGCACGCCATGAAGGCTGATGGTTACGCTTACGCGATCATTGGGTCGGCGGGACCCGTGGATTTCTATGCTAAGACACTCGGCGCCGTTAAGATCGAAAATTCAACACCAGGGATATACAAAGGCATGCTCCGGGCAGACTAGACGATATTCATGTTCTGGAAAAGGAAGGGAGGATGAAGATGAGCACAAGCAAAATGCTGCAGATCGGCATGATCGGCACAGGGTCCATCTCAGACCTTCATATGAGGTGTTATGCCAAGAACGAGCATGCCATCATCTACGCCATCTGTGATCTAAACGAACAGCGAGCGACCGCAGCTGCAGAGAAATATAATGCACAATCGGTATACACAGATTATCGGGAGATGCTGAATGACCCGCATGTCGATGCCGTTAGCATCTGTACGTGGAACAATACGCATGCCGAATTTGCCATCGCTGCGCTGGAGGCAGGTAAACATGTGCTGCTGGAGAAACCAGTGGCAACCAACGTACAGGATGCGATGCGAATTGAAGAGGCTGTGAAAAAAAGCGGATGTACACTCATCGTTGGTTTTGTCCGTCGGTATGACAACAATATGCAGATGCTGCGCAGTTTCATTGATGCGGGTGAGTTTGGCGAAATATATTATGCCAAGGCTTCTATTTTGCGGCGTCTGGGGAATCCCGGAGGCTGGTTCGCGGACAAAAACCGTTCCGGCGGTGGCCCGCTCATTGATCTGGGCGTACATATTATCGACCAATGCTGGTATCTGATGGGCAGACCGAAGCCTGTTTCGGTCAGTGGGAATACGTATCGGAAGCTGGGCAATCGCGCCCATATCAAACATCTTTCTTTTTATAAGGCCGCAGACTACAGTTCCGCCGTCAATAATGTCGAGGATATGGCGAACGCGCTGATTCGCTTTGAGAATGGAGCCTCTTTGGCGGTAGATGTGAGCTTTACCCTGCATGCACGTGGGGAGGAATCTTCAGTCAGATTGTACGGCGAGCGCGGTGGGGTCGAGCTGGAGCCCAAGACGCTAATCGTCACCGAAAAACACAATACGATCCTGAACATTGAACCCCAGACAGACGATAAAGGTCTCGACATTCACGGCGCCTTCCAGAATCAGATTGATCACTTTGTGGATTGTTGTCTGAATGGTACCAAGCCGATCAGTCCAATCGCGGACGGCGTGGCTTCAACAAGGATGCTGTGTGGGGTGTACGAGTCAGCCGCAAAAGGTCAGGAGATTCGACTGGACTGAAAAATTTAGATCCGTGTCTTTCGTGAAATAGTGTTGTTACACGTTAAAGTGTTCTGGTAGAAATGGATCTACCAGAACACTTTTTTAAATAGTAGCTTGGACTAATTTACAATATTCATTTCTCTGCAACTGGACTGGAATTACATAGCGCGTTTAGTCATTTTTTTTACTCGAAAAACCAATAACGCAAAAGATCAATCCTAAGAATACAAAAAATGGAATAAAGAGATTGCTGAAAAATCCAGGGTATAACACTGTTAAATCAACAGAGATACCTTCTTTGCCAATACTTGTAATGTAGGTAGAGAAATAGGCAACCATACGTTCAAGAGTATATAAAAATCCTCCTAAAGATAAAAGTAATATGCCTGCAGTTCGGAAACTCATTTAAAATCCTCCTTTATTTGAATTATTTTACAAATCTTTTTCCTTTATTATGGATTATGTACCAAATTATAAACGAAAAGAGGGAATATATGTTGTCTATTAGGAAAAAATTTTTATACCAGTTGTTGCAGCTTCTTTATGTTTGGGTAGTTCTTTATCGTCCATAGCAATGGCCCAATCTATTGAGGATACGGTTGCTCCAGTTTCTAGTAATATTGAAAAGGTTATTGACGGAAAGAACTTTTCCATCTCACCCAATGTAGTAGGGAAAATAACCGATGAGGAATTGAAAGCTATTTCTCAGCAAGCTAATGGAACAGGGGATATCATCATTTCAAATGTTATTGAAGGTACCAATCAAATCTCTCCTTTTTCACAAAACACTGTCACTCCAAGTGCATGGTATGATACTCACATTATTTGGGATATTACTAAACAAGTAACTCAAAGAGATACTCCTTTAGCTGCTCAACAGATAACAAGCGTTGGCCAGTCTCAAGAAAGAACTATAAATACCACATACAAGTTGAGTGCTAATGTCTCTGCTAGTGTAACGATTCCATCTAGTTTAAAAACCTCAATCGAAGCTGGGTTGGCTAGTGAAATTAGCCAAAGCATAAATACAAAATATTCAGGACCGAAAGTTGGTAGCGGTATTGTTTCTTATGTTTTTTGGATAACGCCATTCGTAAATCGCGGAACATGGAATGCAACAGGAAAAGGTAATTTCTCTGGTGACATTTCTGGGCCCTATTCTGGATCGTGGCAAGAACCTAATAAATTCGTAGAATGGACACAAGCAATTAAATAATTCAGCGAATTAAAAAAGAGGCTGTCTCAAAAGTCCTTAAAAACTATCGGTGAATAATAGTCACCATGGATACGTGCAAAAAAGCCGAAGCAGAGGTTCATCCTGCTTCGGTCCTTTTGCATTTTTCTGTCATTGCGGCTTTTTTAAGCAGATTGTAGGCAAGGCAAAGCCGATCGACCTCCAGGCTTACTTTTTGCAAGCCGCGAAGCAGGAATCTCCGGAATCCCCGGTTGTTTTTAACTTGTCCAAATACACTTTCAGGCTCCGTCATGCGCCGAACCGAAAGGATGTACCCTTCCTCGCTACGCAGGGGACAGCCCCTTTGATTCATTGATCGTGATCAGACATAACGAGTTTCCGTTTACTTTTACTTTTCAAACCCTTCCAACACGATTTTTCCGATCGCCGTACCCGATTTGCTCTTCCGGTAGGCTTCCAGCAGGTTAGCCGCATTAATCGGTTCCATTCGCTCTGCCATCGTGGTATGAATCTTGCCAGCCTCCACCAGATCTGCGATTTCATTAAGCAGAAGATGTTGCTTAATCATATCATCTGTCTGGAACATCGGACGGGTGAACATCATTTCCCAAACAAGCGTTATGCTTTTTGAGAATAACTTTTGAAGTTCGGCTGGTTTTTCGAATGGCAGAATGGAACAAATTTTCCCTTGCGGCAAAATAACCTCTGCCATCTCTTCCATATGCTCATCGATATGATTTAGCACGAAAATATATTGTACCCCAGCGAGTCCGAGATCTTTAAGTTGTGGTCCAAATGGTTGATGATGGTTGATCACATGGTCTGCTCCGTTTGATTTTGCCCAAGAGACCGATTCGGGACGCGAGGCAGTGGCTATGACTTTAAGGCCAACCAGCTTGGCTAATTGAGTAGCGATCGATCCGACACCTCCCGCGGCACCGATAATAAGCATACTGCTGCCTTCGTTATCCGATTCATTTCTGGAAATGCCCAAGCGCTCGAAAAAAGCTTCTCCTGCCGTAAGGCTTGTCAGAGGTAAGGCAGCCGCCTGGGCGAAGTCCAGATTTTTCGGCTTTCTGCCGACAATTCGTTCATCCACTAAATGAAACTCACTATGTCCGCCTGGGCGAATATTGCTGCCCGCATAATATACTTCGTCACCCACGTTGAACAAATTGCATTCGGAGCCGATGTCCACTACCACGCCTGCTACATCACGACCAGGCACCGTCAGGGATAAATCGTCCGGATGTTTGGAAATATGCGACCTCCAGTCCGTCGGGTTGACGGAGACCGCCTTCACCTCAACGAGTAAATCCTGTCCTGCAGGTTTTGGTTTCTCCACTTCCACTTCCTGAAATGGCGGTATGTCAGTCTCTAACCCAGGCTCGTAATATCCGAACGCTTTCATCATGATTGGATTTTCCATCGCTATAGTTATCCTCCTTGCAGAAATAAGTTTATATATAAAATATATAGTATAATATCGAAAATAAACAGTAGTATCATTTTTGGTTTATAGTATAAATAATGATACTATTGGAGTTAAATTTATAAAAAAAGACTCCCATTACTCCTGAAGCAGACCATTGGCCTGAATTCATGGGAGAGGAAGTCTTTGTGAAAAGAGTTCATTTATTCAGCGGTGAGTTCTCATACCCCGGGTCCTCGTAATCCGTATCTTGCAGCCGGGGGAGCACATTCATGCTCTCAATCGCCTGCCGGGTATCCGGTGTGCCGTGGTCGTACAGAAAAGTGTACAGCAGCGTCATGCCATCCGAAAATTGTTCCGTGGCCTCATCATGATCCGCCGATTTGTAAGGTACCGGGGCGCGTTGCAGCGTATAGGCATCTTCATCCTCCAGCACGTTCATCAGGTCTTTCAGACGATTTAACTGCTCATCGTCCACGATGACTTCAAACGGTGTTGATTCGTTCCTGGTCTGTTCAATGAGATTATGGGTTACCGATACATAGTAATGCTTTTTGCCGTCCTGCATAATCCAACCTCCATTCTAAAATGGAAAAAAGACGCTTCTACTGTTAATAAACAGCAGGAAGCGTCCTGAAACGAATGACAATCGTTCATCCTTCGTTTTACTCATCAAGGTACTCGGTTACAACCGACCACCCATTGCCTATGCTCCTCAAACGACCTTGTTCAAAAAAATCAATTCCAGTAACTGTGATACTCACTGCAATCATTTCTGGTTCATTTTCTACAGGATCTGCAACAATGAATCCTTTATCCAATAAATAAGTGATCGTTCTCTGTCTCTCTATGTGTGCATCCGGATAGAATCTTTTTTTGGCGACGATGTAAGCAGGATTTTCAGTAAACCATATAGTATACAGTTCTTGTAATATGTCGAATCTTTCTTGTATCCGCTCTTTAATTACAGTTTCCAATTCCATAACTCACCTCTTTTAAAGGGGTTAGAACCTATAAACAACCAAAATCGACGAAATAAGGTCTCTGTGATTCGTTACACCTAAGCTCTAAGCAAACCGAAGCAGTTAGCGTGTGCTAGTTTCGTTAGACAAAAAACAAAAGGTACAACCTGCGTACTCATGACTTACGGGATAGTCCTTCCTCTGTTCGTCATATAATGTTCAGTAATAAAATGCCTTAGTTATACGCGCTTGTTATCTTCCGAACCGCCCGGTTACGGGAACCTTCCGGGTACTGGCCTCCATTGTGCCTGAACACAGGGGACAGGCTGGAGGTCCAGACGTCGCCTTTTTGGATGTTTTGGCTGAAGGCACATCGGGTTTCTGGCGCAGCCATGCTTTGCAGGTAGAAGAGCTGCACTTCCAGATCGCTACGGTCTCCGTACGTTCAGCATCTCCTGAAGCACGCGATACCGAACTGGCTGAGGATGCCTGACTTACACCCGTTGTGCTGAATGCTTTATGATTGCGGAGTTCACCACTGCCACGCCGTTCACTGAGCCGATCATCGTCACGTTCATTATGCACTTCGAAGTCACGACGATCACTGTGGCTGATGGCACGACGCTGTACGACGTCCCGACCTTCGGAACGGCCGCCAGAGCGGGAGCGCTGATCATTGCCTTTGCTATATGACGCGTGATGGCTTGTTCGGCTGTCTTCGCGGTTTTTGCGTTTGTCCGGAACCTCCATGCCAAAGGCCTCAAGCAGAAAGCGGGAAACATCTGCGGGCTTCCCGTGATGACTGGCGGGAGAAGTAACATATAAATACTGCTTGGCCCGCGTAATGGCTACATAAGCGAGTCTGCGTTCTTCTTCCAGAGCCATGTCCAGTTCTGCATCCGTTTGCTGCACCGTTAGGGCAGCCTTCTGGTCTTCGGGAATATCCTGCCGCAGAGCTGTGCTATGAGGCACGATTCCTTCGCTGGCTCCGATCCAATACACACATGGGAACTCAAGCCCTTTGGCACGATGGATGGTCATCAGTTGTACCGCGTCACTGTCCTGTGCACGGCGCAGCGATTCCATCTCTCGGTGCCTGCGGGAGAGTTCATCCGCAAATTGGATGAATTCTTCAACGGTTTCGAACTTTTTGGCGGCAGCTTCGAATTCATCCAATGTCTCCAGCATAGTCTCCTTGTAATGGGTAAAGATGCTTGGATCACCGCTCTCCATATACTTGTCGTAGAACTGTCGGCGCATTTCCTGAATGGCAATAACCGGTTTCAGTTTCGTTAGCGATTTGATCAGTTTGATGCGTTCCTTGACCTGTTCCTGTTGAAAAGGTTTCAGCTTATCCCATTTGGCCAGATGGATGAGTGGATATTTCTTGGCCTGCTGCTGTTCACTGCGCTGAATCCACTCCAGACCGGCGTCGCGGGACACATAGAGTGGCCCAAGTGCGCTCGGCAGAGCTTCCATGGCGCGTGGGTTCAGTGAGAGACGCATATGGTCCATCAACGGTCTGATCAGGGACTGGTCATAGAAGACCGGCGAAGCCCCATGTTGTACAAACGGAATATCTTTCAGTACAAGTTGCTCAAATATAGCTCGGCTGCTGCTGGCTGTCCGGTGGAGAATCGCTATGTCGCGATAGGTATGCAGCCCTTCCTCCACCTGTTGACACAGCTGGTTCACGACCCAGGCAGCTTCTTCCTCGGCATTGGAGGGAGTAGCAAACCGAGGGGCGTCCCCGCGGTGTCCGGCTGCCCGCAGCCGTTTTTCGCGTCTGCGTTTGTTCCGGGCAACCAGTTCGCTGCCCAGTCCCAGAATACGCGCATCACTGCGGTAGTTGATATCCAGCGTCACGATGCGTGCACCAGGGTACACTTTATCAAATTCGAGTATGGATTCCTGGCGCGCTCCATTAAACGTATAGATTGTCTGGTCGTCATCTCCCACAACCATGAGATTGCGATGGGCTGCAGCCAGTTTTTGTACAATCTCATATTGCAGACCGTTGGTATCCTGGAACTCATCAACCATGATGTATTGAAAACGCTGCTGAAGCGGTTTAAGCACCGCAGGGTCACGCAGCAGAGCAGCTGCGCGCAGCAAAATATCATCAAAATCCATTTTGCTCCGATCCCGCTTCCAGGCTTCATAACCAAGAAGAACACGCTTGGCATCGCGTTCTTCCTGGGATTTTTCGGGCAGATCGTTGGTTTCCGATCCTTGCATCTTCCAGGCAGACAGCATGGCCAGCAGACTCTCCGGTTGGAATGCCTCACTCATGCCATATTGGCGAAGAAGCATTTTGATGACAGTGTGCTGAGCCCGGGACTCGCCAAAAATATCCTCCTGCACGCCGTAATGACGCAGCAGCGTCAGTGCAAAGGAGTGGAAGGTTCGGGCCTGCACCGCTCTGGCGGCCGCGGGACGGATGCCAGGCAGTGCGGCAATGCGGTCCTTCATCTCGGCAGCAGCTTTGTTGGTGAACGTCACCAGTAGGATGCTGCCGGCATGAACACCACTAACCTCCATTAGATAGCCCGCTCGTGCAGCGAGTACGGTTGTTTTGCCGCAGCCCGCTCCTGCGAGTGTCAGCAAGGGTCCCTTGCCATGACGAACCGCGGAGATTTGGGGTCCGTTCAGCCGGATACCAACTTCCTCCAGTGAGCGGAAATAAGGGGCATCGCGTTCATCGCTGCTTACAAGTTGCCTGCTCGTCTCCAATGGAGCGGAAGGGGAGTTAGGCAAGGATGCTGCCGGGGTAACCCCAAGCGGACGGGGGTAGAACGTTGAGTTCGGACTTAACATGTTTCATCCACCTCTGTATGCATTCAGGGATAGGGACTATCCCGATTCAAAAGTAATCCATTTGCCCTTTTCACAATCACATTGTAAATTGGTATGATAGAGTTAATTACCCAAGTAGGCGGATCAACAGGGCCAAAGCTCCATTATAACCGAACGTATGGTCCTGACGAAAGCCCCCGAATTCATCCAGCATCGGCAGAAAACGGGCATTCACGCGAGATTGCGCAACTTTTTGGCATGATATCGTATAAGTTATATACTGGAGCATCATCTGATTATGCAGGATGCTTAACAATGAAACATTCAAATGATATGGGTTTTGACGGGACCGAGGAGGAGATTTGATGAAATTGCTTCAACGAATCAAAAACGGAGCGAACAAAGCAACAGAGCGTGCCCAACACGCTGTTGAAATTGGGAAATTGAATAACCAGATTGTGGGCTTGCAGCAGGAACAGGAAGTCCATTTTACAGATATGGGTCGCATCTTCTATGAGGGTTATCGGGCACAGGACATGACGCGTGCAGAAAAAGAGATGGTCGATCTGTCACGGTTGTGCGACGAGCTGCAGGATGAGATCGATGGTCTGCGCAACAAAATTGCCGAACTCAAAAATGAACGGTTATGCGAATGCGGGCACGTCGCTTCACTGGATGCCAACTTCTGTCCAAAATGCGGACGCAAGCTGGGAGAATTCAAGCCAGCAGCGGCGTCGGTGGGAGCTACAAGTGCGGCGAGACAGGAAGCAGCTGTAGCCCAAAGCCCGGAGCGGCCGGCTTACGATGCGCCAGTTGAAGAGGAGCTGGAGGAAGCGGAGCCGTATCATACGGTAATCCCGTCCATCGCGGACCTGGAGACTGAATCCGAATATAACAGCACGGAGTTTACCCAGGAAGAAAAGGAAGCGTTCGATGCAGAGTGGGAGCGCCGCCGGGATGAAGAAATGCAGCGAGAGCGTGAACGTCAGCAGGAACTGGATGAGCGCATTCGGTACTGGAAGGAAAATAACCCCATTGTGAATACGGTAGACGTAAAGACAGAAGTGCCACGTGAAATGGTCAATTGTCAGATTTGTGCAGCTGAGCTGCCCAAAGGTTCGAAATGGTGCCCGCGTTGTGGTGCTGAGCAGATCTGATGCAGTAGAAGTGCTGCATAAGGCAGCGCTGGTTGCTGACAGCATGGGGGGACGGGAATATGGACCAACTGCTGCATCATTTGCGTCACCTCGGGTTTACCGAGATGGAATCTAAAATTATGGTGGAACTCGCCCGTCAAGGGTCAGCCTCGGGATATGAGGTTGCCAAACGGCTGGGCGTGTCCCGTTCCAATGTATATGCCACCCTGCAGCGTCTGGAACAGCGTGGATTCCTGCGTTGCAGTGCAGGGGAGCCTGCGAAGTACAGTGTGCTGAAGCCTGACGAGATGACAAGCATGATCTCTGGGCAGATGCGTGCCTCGCTGGATTATGTGCAGAGTAGTATGCCGCAGCATGAGCCGGAGAAGCCAGTCTTCTACAACATCGAAGGCGACAAAAATGTATTCGAGAACCTAAGCCGTGAACTGGCTGAGGCCCAACATGAGATTGTGGTGGATGTATGGCGGGAGGAAGCAGAATTGCTGCATGATGACTTGCGGCGCGCGGAGGACCGTGGTGTACGTCTGTTATGGTCCTGTGATGGTGGAGAAGGCATTATGGACCAACCCGCTCCCTGGCCAGGTTTGCCTCTGTACGGTACCGGTAATGGCCGCAAGTTCTCCCTCGTGGTTGATCGCCGCTGGAGCATGTTAGGGATGCGCGGAGAATCCTGCGCTACTCAGGCGTTGGTGACAGAACATCCGGTCATGACCGGACTGCTGCTGAACCATTTTGCACAGGAACTGGTGTTGTATGAATTGGAGCAGGACATGGGTGAGGAGCTGGAGAAGCGTTATGGACATCGGTACCAAAACCTATCCGCACGTTATTGGTCGGTTCCTTCAAGAGAAGATCGGGCCTGAGCACGAATGTTGAATCATCCTCAACCAGCATATGTACGTATCGTATCTTGAACAGAACAAGGTTCCTATGAACCTCAATACATGCTTAAACGAAGCAGGCGCTGCCATCAGGCAGACGCCTGTTTATGCTGCTTAAACCGAAGCAGTGATGTTCATCACAGCAAATGTTCCCCGCTAAGCTAATGTAATAGAGTATGAAGTCATGCTATTTTTGAGAAAAATGAAGCTATGAACGTAAATTGATCTTAGGCAGAATTGGATCAGTCTTTGGGCACGTGGTATAACGCTTCAAGTACATCGATGTAATATGCTGTACCGTGTGGCACAAACTCGGATGCTCGTATCTGGCAAATGTGACGTGGATGAATGGGCAAGGAAATAAGTTTGCCATTTGTCTGATTCACCAGATCTGTCTGATCCGACATCTCTGATTGGTCAGCCTGTACCCCTGTCGCATGAATCACGTCTGTTTCACCTCGGAACAAGGCGAGCAGATCATCCAAAGGCACTTCGAACAGGCTGTCGACTTCACTGGCTTGCAGGGTATATGCTTCGAGAGGCTGGTTCAGGCAAAGTCCATACACGGAACTGAGTTCCCGATCGATAAAAGGTACACCGCGCACTTCCCCCTGTAACTGCTGTTTTGCAGTCAACAGGTAGGTCAATTTTTCAAAAGGCGTCTGTACACCCAGTTCTTCTTCCAGTTCACGACTGGCTTCATGCAGCTGTTCGCCGGCAGTGAGGTGCCCTGCAGCTGTGATGTCGTAACATCCAGGGAAGGTATCCTTAATCTCCCGTCGTCGCTGAAAAAGAACCAAACGCTGTTCGCCTTCGTCACGAACGATCCAGCAGTGGAATGAACGATGCCAGTATCCTTTGGCATGGACCACACTGCGCAGCTCGGTACCTATCCAATTTTGCTGATCGTCATAAATATCGAAACGTTCTGGGGTCATGAAACGTATCTCCTTATATAGCAAGTTTTAAAGTTCAAAATTTCACAAAGTATGTTTTAAACGAAAGGGGAACGATTGTATGGAATGCATTGTACACTTTCAGGTCATTTATCCGCAACCTCAGGAGCGAAAAAATCTTAGAGGGTTGATTATAGTAGGGCAGGGTCAGGAGCCAGCCAATAGCCAGTTAACGACGATGTTCAAGGATATGGGTTTCAACGTACGTCTGGAAGACGAGAGCCAATTGTTGTTCAAACCTGTGGATGCTTCAATGAATTTTGAGTATATCCGGGTAACTGAGCTGGATACCGGGGAAGAAGTGTATAAAGAGGATAAGGACTTGAAGTCGATTTTGGAGCACTTGCTGCCGCGTCGATTCTAGTCTGCAAGCAGGCACAGGTAGGTGAGAAATAGGAAAGGCCCCACCTTTACGGTGAGACCTTTCAAGTATTTTTTACATAAAACTAAGAATGATATCCATTGTTTTTAATCGAAGCTAAGCTGAAAATCAAGTTCTTTGATATGTTGAAGCCCGGAAACGATTACGCTGTAACGTGGCTTCCTTCTGCTTCCAGTTCTGAAGTACAGTGTGAGCAGCGGGTAGCGGCAGCAGGAATTTCTGATAGACAGTACTTGCAAGCCTTGGTCGTTTTTTGCGGCTCGGGCTTTTTGTGCTCTTTGCTTTTAATATAGTTGATACCCTTCACCAGCATGAAAATACAGAAAGCAACGATGAGAAAATCAATCATCACGTTAATGAATTGTCCATACGCTATCACGGTGGCCCCGGCTTCATTGGCCTGTGCCAATGTTGTGATTTCTTGTCCACTGGCGGTTCTCATATCCCAATCCAGATTGTAAATTTTCTGACTGAAATCAATGCCTCCAAGCAGTTTACCAACCGGGGGCATGATAATATCATTCACGAGAGATGTAACGATTTTACCAAAAGCAGCCCCGATAATGACACCGACAGCCAGATCGATGACGTTACCGCGTACGGCAAATTCTTTGAATTCCTTAAGTACACCTTTCACCATCTGCAAATCTCCTTTGACGTAATTTCATAACACAGGCGGCGTTTCCATCCTTTCTCCGTTCGGACACGCGCTTCCGTTCTCATATTGTACCTAAAAAACACGCAGCAATCATCCCCTGAATGCAAATTAAGACAAGTTTCCGCAATTTCCATGAAAATACTTCTTTATTTCACGGCGCTGATTCGGTATACTTCTAACATTATCAGTTACGTTCACACGTTTATATTCAGGTTCGCGATCATACATTGTAACGAATCATGGAGCCAAAAAATTAAATATGCCGTTACTCGTATATGTGCAGGAATAGGCCTGCATGTCTCTACCCGATCACCGGAATGATCGGACTACGGGGAAGATCTGCACGGTTTCTCATGGTGAGGAAATTGGCGACTCTCAGATGTTACAGACGTTGTGTCTGAATGATTCTGTCGTCACGTCATCCCTAACTATACTTGCAGTATTCATACGGCTTGTCCCTTATACGTACAAGTCCGTCTTTCCCGTCTCCGGTTATACCCGCAGCGTGGGAAAAGGCGGGCTTTTTGTTTTTTACACTTGTGAGATTGGAGAACATGCGGGCATCTGCTCAGAGGGGCATACAGGGGGAAGAATGACATGCAATTGTTAAAAGACAAGGTAAGACAAGAAGGCATTGTCCTGTCCGAACAGGTGCTGAAAGTGGATTCATTCCTGAACCACCAGATGGACCCGGTTCTGATGAAGGAAGTCGGCAAGGAGTTTATCCGCCGCTTCGAGGGAGAGAACATTACACGTGTACTGACCATTGAGTCGTCCGGAATCGCACCCGGGATCATGACTGCGCTGGAACTGAACGTACCCCTTATTTTTGCACGGAAACAGAAGTCGCTCACACTCACAGAAGATATTCTGGTAGAGAAAGTGTACTCTTTCACCAAGCAGGAGACCAATGAAATTACAGTCGCCAAGAAGTTTATGCAGCCTGGTGACCGCGTACTGATCATTGATGATTTCCTTGCCAACGGCGAGGCGGCATTTGGTCTGGCCCGCATTGTAGAACAAGTCGGCGCTGAAGTAGTTGGGATTGGGATCGTTATTGAAAAGGCGTTCCAGCCGGGAGGTCGTCTGCTGAAAGAAGCAGGATACCGTGTGGAATCGTTGGTTCGCATCGGGGCACTGTCTGACGGACAAGTAACGTTTGCGGATGAGGAGGTCACGATCTAATTATGGCACGCGAACGTATTTTTCAGCGGCATCGTCATCCGGTCAAAACCTTCTCCCTGGGTCTCCAGCATGTGCTGGCCATGTATGCAGGAGCCGTTGTTGTTCCGCTTATTGTCAGCAAGGCACTTGGCTTCACGCAGGAGCAATTGACCTATCTGATTGCGATAGACCTTCTCGCCTGTGGTGTAGCCACATTGCTGCAAGTCTGGGGCAACCGCTTCTTCGGGGTTGGTCTGCCGGTCATGCTGGGGTGTGCCTTCCAGGCGGTATCTCCGATGATCCTGATTGGGATCAACAGCGGAGTATCTGCCATATATGGTGCGATTATTGCATCGGGAATATTTGTCGTTCTGTTCTCGGGAATTTTCGGTAAATTGATTCGTCTCTTTCCGCCAGTCGTGACCGGTTCGGTCGTTACCATTATTGGTCTGACCCTGATTCCGGTAGCATTCAATGATCTGGGCGGCGGTCAGGGAGCTGAGGATTTTGGCAGTGGTGTTCATCTTCTGCTCGGATTCGGTGTTCTGGTATTTATCATTCTGATGACGCGGTTTACTACAGGCTTTATTCGTTCGATCTCTGTACTGATCGGGCTTCTCGTGGGTACAGTGGCAGCCGGGTTTATGGGCGAAGTTAACTTTGCACCCATTCGTGAAGCGAGCTGGTTCCACGTCGTGCAGCCGTTTTACTTTGGCAAACCGACGTTTGAGATTGTTCCGATCCTGACCATGATTCTGGTTGCCATTGTCAGCGTGGCAGAATCAACAGGTGTATTTATGGCTCTAGGCAAAATCCTGGACAAAGATCTGTCCTCCAAGGATCTGGCCCGGGGTTATCGTGCGGAAGGGCTTGCCATTGTGTTGGGCGGTATATTTAACTCTTTCCCTTATACAACTTATTCGCAAAATGTAGGGCTTGTTCAAATGACTCGCGTGAAAACACGGGATGTTATTGTTGTTGCGGGTGGACTGCTTGTTGTCATCGGATTTGTACCGAAGATTGCCGCATTGGCACAGTTGGTCCCAGGCTCGGTGCTGGGTGGAGCGATGGTGGCGTTGTTCGGCATGGTGGTGTCATCCGGTATTCGTATTTTGGGCAGTCAGGTGGATCTCAACCGTCATGAGAACCTGTTTATCATTGCCTGCTCTGTAGGCATGGGGCTGGGTGTCACGGTTGTGCCTCAATTGTTCGCAGGTGCACCGGACTGGGCACAGATTATGCTTGGTAACGGAATTATTGCTGGTAGTTTTACTGCTATTTTCATGAATTTGCTGTTTAATGGTCTTGGAACCAAGGCAGAAGCTGCCAAGATGGCTGAACAACAGGCAGATGTGATTCTTGGAGAAAATGGCAAGTCCGCGTAACCTATCATGCTATGAAATATAAATGATATGAAATAAAAAAAATACCTTATAAACGATTTAGGGGATGAATCACTTATCCCGTGAATAGTTAACACCGGAAACGCCTGCTCGGAAGAGTAGATATCCGGTGTTTTTTTTGTGTTTTTAGATTGAAATACAAATCAATGATTATGTTGACTCACGGGATGAATTACTTTTGAATCGAACTCGCACCTGTTACAGATGCCGCATCTGTTTCTCTGCAAAGTCTCCGACCCATGGGAGTTTTAGCCATTTGCCTTGCAGACTGGTGACCACCATGAGAAGCCAAACCACCACACCAAGTAGGGATAACAGCGATGCCAGCAGCGGCCCAAACAGTGGGAGAAATGCACACAACACATGACCAACCATAATGATGCCAAATACCGTGACGGATTGAAGCGCGTGAAAAAGTACGAAACGGCTGCGCTTCTCTACGGCCAGAAAGATGATCCCGCCTATAAAGGTGAACAAATAACAGAGCATGCCGGCCAAATTTTCATCCAGACCGCTAGACGATTTCATGGGGGACATTCGGTCCAGCCTCCTTTGTCCTTTTTTATAAGGATATGAGGAAGGTGGACAGAACTGAACCGGTAAGATCAAGGAATGTTCCGGATGGACAAAGAAGATGTAACACTCAATATATGTAAACACTGAGACTAAGGATTCATTTGAAATTTGAAGTGCGTATATACACATCCAATTTGAGACTTTCTACATATTCAAAATATTCCATAAAATCCCGATTACTATAAATACCCAGTTAATATTTATAGATGAAAGGGAGGGGACAGCGAACTTATCAGGAATTCGACATTACATAGTGTAGTTGAGGAGTGGAAGAAATTTTGCATTACACAGAGCAAGAGATTTGTCCGGAATGTGCAAACAAGATGGAAGTGAATCCGGGGTACAGCACCTGGTGTGAGAAGTGTAATTGGAATGTTTATGAGGATGAGAAAGGACAAGGAACAGATGAAGGGTTAAACGAGATGAATAGGAATGCTGATAAACGATCATCAGACCGATTGTTAGAGGAGTTTAAGTATAGTATAAATCGGGATCTTCCCTTCACTAAACAGAGGTTTTTCACCTATTTAGTTGCTCTAACCGTGCATCTGTCAACGTTATCCATTTTGGGAGTGGCAATATTTTTCTTTTCGACCAATTCAACATGGCTAGGTATATTTGGTATTGCGTTGTTGTTCCTCTGGATCACAATTATATTGCCATACCGGAAGCGACTTCCGGGCAGGGTCATCTCCAGAGACGAATATCCAGAATTGTATGGAATGATTGATGAGATTGGTGAGCGCTTGAATGTTCCACCTGTGGATATGGTCATCATTAGCGAAGAATATAACATGTACAACCTGCATCTCAAAAGGAAAAAGAGAGCACTTGTCTTAGGTGTTCCCTTTTTTGCAGCCCTGACGTTACAGGAGAAGATAGCCGCGATCAGTCACCAAATGAGTCAATTCGCACATCCGAACATCTCCAACAGCTCACTGGTTGAGCGAGCAATGCATGTACTGAATTCTTGGATTGACACCGTTGATCCACAAGGCAGCGGCCTGTTATATTGGGTAGTGTTTCCACTCATAATACTACGTTTATTGTTATTTGCTGTTATTGGCGGCATCTATGCATTGTTAATCAAAAGCATGCGGAATGAAATGCAACGAGTATTCTACATCGCAGATCATGAAGCATCAGAGACAGCTGGCAGTGAGGCAGTGTTATCTCTATTTTTAAAGTCCGAGATGGAAGGCCTATTTGCACATACGGCTGAACAGGTTGCGGAATATCATTATAACAAGGAGCTGTATGAGGAGTTCAGAAAACGGATTTCGACCGTTCCAACTCAAGAATTTCTTCGGATTCAGCGGCTGCAAGAATTGAATGATACTAAGAACCGTAGCTATCATCCTCCAATGAAGAATCGCATAGAATTGATACGTGAGCACTGGGTAATGATTCCTGCGTATCGGCCGGATGCTGCAAAAGAGCGAAGAATCAACGAAGAGTGTTGTCTATTGGAGCAGAGCTCTCAGAAAATCCTGCTGAGTGATTTGAGGGGAAACTAACCAAAAAATTTCAATGAAAAAATAAAAAATCAGGGGCAGCAGCCAATGTACAGCTTGTTCTGCCCCTGATTTTTTGTGGTTTAACCTAGGTTAACCTTCAGAACAGTTATCCGCCCTGGAATTGTCTGCGCGGGCTGGTGATCTTGCCGCTTTTGTCCGTATCATTCTCTTTGGGTACCAAACGTTCATCGGTACGCCCTTCATGGTGGTTATCGAATGCAAATTCGGTAAGTTTCCATTCCGACTTGCCAAGCACGGGGTCAGCCGGGAAATGCTGCCCCCGGTGCAGATGCTCCTCGCGTCCGGCTTCGTTAATGTAAACTCCGTCCACTTCCACCTTTTCATGCGAAAGGGGCAGCATATCCTGTTCTTTGCGGTCCATGAAACGGCCTCCTTTTGGATAGCAGTAATTTAACTGTATAGGTAGTCCGTGATAATATCCCCCGAATAGTTGAGTGTTATGCTGGACAGATTAATCCGTATAGAATGGTCACATTCATGAATATGATTCGGAATTAAACTTTTTGGGCATAAAAACCGTTATAAATATTAGGTCAAATCGTCAAGTCGTAAGATACTTCCGAATATGCTACAATAAGATTATGATTCATTCTGAATCATATCGGGTATTTATAGTGTCAGGTACTTGCTTAAGCAAGGTTCCCGACCTAAAGCTTGCTTTGAGCCGCGCACACAACTTCATGGATGGCATTTAAGACTTATTCGGCATTCTCTAAACGGAGCATTCACTTTCAACGTTTTGGGAGGGAATTACAATGGCAACGAAAGGTCACAATGAGGTCAAAGAAAGTTTGAGGGAAATGACTCGGATTTTCCGTCCTAAAGATCCAAAAAAATTCGTGAAGGAGTACGTGAGAAAATACCGGATTACGGGTGGATACGAGGAAGAATTGACTTCTGTGGTTGAGCATGAGCTTGTCAAGATGGATTCTTCCGTGTCCTGAAACACACACAACTCTGATTATACTGTTCCGATATGAATAGAACCGTCTCCCGGGCGTCATGCTCCGGCAGACGGTTTTTTTTGTTTGAAAAATGATGGGGGTTGTGTTCCGTTCCTGCGCATATACATGGAAGTACACCTATGGCAGGAAGGATGAATGCATGTGGACCCTATTTTAAAAACAAAAGAAGAGATTGGCTACATGCGTGAAGCAGGACGAATCCTGCGAAGTTGCCATGAGCATATTGAAAAGTGGCTCACTCCTGGTGTAACGACAGGAGATATTGACCAGCGAGTGGAGGCTTTCCTGGCTGAAAGAGGAGCTGCACCGGCGCAAAAGGGATACAAAGGCTATCCTTACGCCACATGTGCCTCAGTAAATGAAGTGGTTTGCCACGGCTTTCCGAATGACAGGAAGCTGGCCGAGGGGGACGTAGTCACCATTGATATGGTCGTGAACAAAGATGGCTGGCTTGCCGATTCTGCATGGACATACGGGATCGGTGAACAACGCAGATCCATACGCAAACTAATGAATCGAACGGAAAGGGCGCTTCATAAGGCGATAGCACAGGCAGTGCCAGGTAATACGCTGGGGGATATCGGGAATGCGATTGAGCGGACAGCGAGGCTCTATCGTTACGGGATTGTGAAACCGCTCATTGGTCATGGAATCGGTCAATATATTCATGAACCACCGAATGTCCTCCCTTACGGGAAACGCAGGACGGGCATGATGCTGACAGAGGGCATGGTCATTACGATTGAGCCCATATTTACGAAAGGCAGCTCGGGAGCGGTTGTATGGGATGAAGACGGATGGACGGTAAGGACGGTTGATGGAAGCTGGGGAGTCCAGTATGAGCATACAGTAGCCATTACCGGGGGCGGCCCTGTTATACTGACTGACGGGACTTGAACGCTCAATCTATCGCCAGCTGCTAGTGAATGCGTATAGGGTATCCGGGATCTAAAGTTATTTCATAGACTCCGTGCCGTCTAATCCTGGAGGGGGCGGTATGGAGCTCGATTGCTTCTTCCAGGAGCTGTAAGAAGGACAACCGGATGCAGGCTGTTCTCTTTTGCATAATACTGCATGTTTCCGAAGTGAGAAAAATCGGCAAAAAAATCAATTTCATCACCGAAATTTGGCAAAAATTTTCAAATGTAGATAGTAATATTTTTAACTGAAATCGTTTACAAAACAAGTTGTGGTGCGGTTTTTTACATATAGTGAACAATTTGTGAACATGTGTCCAAAGATTGACAAAATCATACCCTCAACTTATATTTAATAAGTGATTGAACCATATAGAATGAATTGGAAGAATGCGCAGACATGCCCTGAGCAGGAAATGACGGGAGTGCTGGAAGCGTTATTTTTGTAAGCGTTCTGTATGACGGACAGGATTACGTGTATCGTATTGAAACGGACTGTGTTTTGTTTGTTCCAACACGACACTGGTAATCTACGAAAATGTAAAAAGTGGGGTAGATCAATGATGAAACAGTGGCAGGTTGCAAAGCGAATTCTCCCCTTGCTAGCGGTGTTCTCTTTGCTGCTATCCGCATGCGGGCGGGAAGACTTGTCGGTAATGAAACCTCAGGGTCCTGTGGCGCAAGGCCAATATGATCTGATGAAGCTGTCCATTGCGATTATGATCGTGGTGCTCATCATTGTATTTGCAATTGCCGCCTATGTGTTGATCCGGTTTCGCAGACGAGCCGGGCAGAATGAAGTGCCCGAACAGGTTGAAGGCAATTTCAAGCTGGAAGTAATATGGACAGCCATTCCGTTGCTGCTCGTTATCGTTCTGGCAGTACCGACGGTCAAAACGATTTTTGCCCAAGGCGAAGATCTGTCCAACGACAAAAATGCAATTCAGGTCAAAGTTACCTCGCATCAGTACTGGTGGGAATTCACTTATCCTCAATATGACGTAACCACCGCTCAAGACCTCATCATCCCGACCGGAAAGAAAATCGCATTCGAATTAAAAACCGCTGACGTGCTTCACTCCTTCTGGGTGCCGTCACTCGCGGGTAAAATGGACACAAACCCGGATGGAACGCTTAACAAGTTTAGCTTCTCGGCGCCGAATGAAGGCGTTTACCGAGGAAAGTGTGCTGAATTATGCGGCAGATCGCATGCCTTCATGGAATTCAAGGTCAAAGCGGTCAGCCAGGAATCCTTTGACAAATGGGTCAAGGAAATGAAAGCTCCGGCAGTACTTCCGGAAGATACCCAATTGGCCGAGAAGTTCAAAACGAACTGCCTTTCTTGCCATGCAGTCGGGGATCAGGGCGGGCCAGTTGCACCTAACCTGACAGGTATCGGAGGGAAGCAATCCGTGGCAGGCATTTTGCTGAATCAGGGCGAAGGCCAGGAAGACGGGAATCCGGTACTGGACAACATGAAAGAATGGCTCCATGATCCACAATCCGTGAAGCCGGGTAATACGATGCCTAATCCGAAAGACCTTGGACTCACAGATGAAGAAATCGACGGAATTGCCGAATATCTGGCCAACTACAAATTGGACTATGAATAGAACAGCAAGGACGAAGAAGGGGGTACACAACCTTGGCTCATGCTCATAGCGTCAAGCGGTACAGGGGCTTGATGGATTGGATTACCACTGTCGATCACAAAAAAATCGCCGTGCTGTACTTAATTGCGGGTGGATTTTTCTTTGGAATCGGCGGCATTGAAGCCATTTTGATTCGGATTCAGCTGATGAAACCGATGAATGATTTTGTGTCGGCGCAGGTCTTCAACGAATTGATTACAATGCACGGAACAACGATGATTTTCCTTGGTGTCATGCCTATTATTTTTGCCGTTATGAATGCCGTTGTGCCTTTGCAGATTGGGGCGCGGGATGTCGCTTTCCCTTTTGTTAATGCTTTGGGTTTCTGGACGTTCCTGTTTGGCGGACTGCTGCTGAACCTGAGCTGGTTGATGGGAGGGGCGCCGGACGCCGGCTGGACTTCTTATACGCCACTCTCTGGCAGCGAGTACAGCGGGACGCACGGTGTGGATTTCTACACGATCGGTCTCCAGATCGCAGGTCTCGGGACACTCATCGGGGGCATTAACTTTCTCGCCACCATCATCACAATGCGTGCGCCGGGAATGTCCTATATGCGGATGCCAATGTTTACCTGGACTACATTTATTACATCAGCCATTATCCTTTTTGCGTTCCCTGCCATTACGGTAGGACTTGTACTGTTAACATTTGACCGTATACTGGGAGCGAATTTCTTCGATGTTGCAGGTGGCGGTAACCCGGTACTCTGGCAGCATATCTTCTGGATTTTCGGGCACCCGGAAGTTTATATTCTCATATTGCCCGCATTTGGTATTATCTCTGAGGTTATTCCAACCTTTGCTCGTAAAAGATTGTTCGGTTACAGCTCCATGGTGTTTGCCACCATCCTGATTGCCTTCCTGGGATTCATGGTGTGGGCGCATCACATGTTTACGACAGGTCTGGGGACAGTTGCCAATGCATTGTTCTCGATCTCGACGATGCTGATTGCTGTACCAACAGGGATCAAAATATTTAACTGGCTCTTTACGATGTGGGGTGGTCAGATTCGTTTTACGGCAGCAAATCTGTTTGCTGTTGGATTCGTTCCAACCTTCGTTATGGGCGGGGTTACCGGTGTCATGCTGGCATCTGCACCTGCGGATTTCCAGTTCCATGATACGTACTTTGTTGTAGCTCACTTCCATTACGTTATCGTTGGTGGATTGGTACTTGGCTTGTTCTCGGGACTTCATTACTGGTGGCCGAAGATGTTCGGTCGCGTGCTGAGCGAGACGCTCGGAAAATGGACATTCTGGACGTTCATGATCGGCTTCCAACTAACGTTCTTCGTACAGCATTTCCTTGGCTTAATGGGGATGCAGCGCCGGATCGTTACATACTTGCCGAATCAGGATTTTGACCTGCTTAACCTGGTCAGTTCCGTCGGTGCATTCCTGATGGGTGTGGGGGTAATCCTGTTCCTTGTGAACATCGTGATCACAACGAGAAAACCAGCAGATGCGCCAAATGATCCGTGGGAGGATGGCCGTACGCTGGAATGGTCCATTCCATCTCCGCCACCGGAATACAACTTTAAGCAGACTCCGCTGGTTCGCGGTATTGATGCGTACTGGAAGGAAAAGATGGCAGGACATACAGAGATGACACCGGCCGAACCTGTAGGTTCGATCCATATGCCGTCCGCGACTCCGCTGCCGTTTGTGATGTCCGTTGGTATATTCATTGCCGGACTTGGCCTCATGTTCAGCAAGGATGATTTCCACAATGCGTTTATGAACGGATTGTTCAACAATTATATTGTGGTCATTATAGGTCTGCTGATTACATTTGGTGCGATGGCACTGCGTTCACTTTACGATGATCACGGCTGGCATATTGAACCGGAGGATCAGGATGAGAAGGGGGTTAGAACATGACAACTTCACATGCCGAACCGGTAAACGGCAAGTTGCCGCATGAACCGGAGAAAGCAACGCTGGAAGGACGCAACAAGCTTATCGGCTTCTGGTTGTTCCTTGGCGGCGAGACAGTACTGTTCGGAACCCTTTTCGCAACCTTTTTAGCCCTCCGCGGCCAAACGAATGACGGACCAACGGCGAATGAATTGTTTCATCTGCCACTCGTGGCTGCCGCAACTTTTATTCTCCTGGTCAGCAGTTTGACAAGTGTATTTGCCATCCAGGCTATGCACAAGGGGAAGCGCAATGCTCTCGCTCTCTGGCTTGGCATTACCGTTGTACTGGGTCTCGGATTCCTCGGTCTGGAAATTTACGAGTTCTATGAATATGTGAAACATAAAGAGTTCGGCATGACCACCAGTGCATTCAGCTCAGCGTTCTATACGCTGGTTGGGTTCCACGGAGCTCACGTTGCATTCGGTATTATGTGGATCGGGCTAATTATCGGGCAACTGTTCAGAAAAGGATTAACGGTCGTAACTGCACCTAAAGTATACGTCTCCGCAATGTACTGGCACTTTATTGACGTGGTCTGGGTGTTTATCTTTACGGTCGTGTACCTGCTCGGAAAGGTGGGGTAACACATGTCGGTACAGGATAAGAGTGACCAGCAGCCTGTGAAGCATCGTCACCGGGTGGAAGGGCCACAGAAACACGTCGTTGTTTTCATTTTCTCGATCATCCTGACGCTCATTGCGTTCGCGGCTACGGCTGCGGGAGGAGTTAATACGACCTTTACCATTATTATATTGGTGGTTATGGCAATCCTTCAGGTGTTTGTACAGCTCGGTTACTGGATGCACTTGAAGGATAAAGGGCATTTGATGCCGATCCTGTTCATGTCCTTCGGATTTTTCGTAGCTTTTACATGTATCATTATGGCACTCTATTGGGTTTGGTGGTAAAAGAGATGGCGGCGGCTAATTGTCGCCGTCTTTTCCCCTTTTAGGCGAATCAATCCATCAATGGATTCAGGCAACAACCAAATCAGGTCACGGGGAGGTTTCCCGTATGCTCGGGTTGCAATATTTTAGTTTTAACGATTTATGGAGTCCGCTTATTCTGGCATTGTTTTTGCTCATTGCCGCAGCTTATCTAGTGCTCGTTGGTCCGTTCAGTGAGCGGATCAGGGAGGCTGATCAGACAACGGCTTCGCAGAAAATCATGTTTATTACTGGACTTATCGTGTTGTATCTGGCTCAAGCAGGGCCATTCAATCTGCTCGGTCATGTGATGTTCAGCTTCCATATGGTGAGCATGGCTTTATCTTACCTTGTTGCACCGCCGCTTTTGATGAAGGGTTTGCCGCTCTGGGTATGGCGGAAAATAGTTCAGTGGATGCCGACAAGGCAGTTATCTTTTCTGGCTCATCCCATCGTGGCAGCAGTAATATTTAACGGATTGTTTTCGTTATATCATCTGCCGGTAGTACATGATTATGTCATGCTGAATTTCACGGTTCACCGCTTGTATTACATTGTACTCTTTATCACTTCCATGCTCATGTGGTGGACACTGCTTAATCCGCTGCCGGAAGGCAGACAGGCATCGGGCTTGTCCAAAATAGGATTTATTTTTTTGAATATGGTGCTTCTGACACCAGCTTGTGGGCTAATTATTTTTGCTTCCGAACCGTTGTATGCGACCTACAGCAATCCTGCCGTATGGGCCGAGGCGATGCGGTATTGTGTATCCGGGGATTCCACGGCATTACTGCGATCATTCGGTGGACCGGCGTTCTTCAACTTTCTGTCCTCTGCCAAGGAGGATCAGCAGGTGGGCGGTATTTTGATGAAATTCATACAGGAAGGCATCTTCGTTTCCATGCTGGCGTATGTCTTTTTCCAATGGTACCGCAAGGAAAAACGAGAGGATGATGATGAACCATACCCTGTAGAGAATACGGGAGGACCGCTTAATCCTGCAGCGAAATAACACAAGTTTTGTTTGGACAAGAGGGGGAACACACGATGGATATGTATTTTTGGCTACCCACGATCAGTACTTCTTTCATTGTGATTAGTGCGGTGCTGGTTGGGATCGGATGGGTGCTGATTATTCGTGGCAAACGGGAGGCACATCAAAAAGCGATGGTTGCAGGGGCCGTTGCTGCGCTGCTGTTCTTTGTCATATATACGTCTCGTACTATCTTTGTTGGCAATACAGCTTGGGGCGGAGACCCGGAGATGGAGATCTTTTATCGGATATTTCTGATCTTTCATATTATCCTCGCTACTGTGGCAGCGGTCTTCGGCATCTCCACACTGGTGCTTGGTTTCAAAAAGAAATTCAAGACACATCGCCGCTGGGGACGATTCACATCCATGATCTGGTTTAGCAGCGCCATTACTGGCGTCATTGTATATGTTTTGTTGTACTTGCTGTATCCAGGTGGACATACACGCCCGGTATGGGAAGTCATCCTTGGGGTGTAGGTCAATGAATTCAACACTTTGAAAATATGAAAATGGATGGATTGATCCGTAGATGCGTCCAAGCTTCCTCTCGCTTTCATTCATAGAATGAGATCGAGAGGGGGGAATAACAAATGAAAAAAACAGTCCATGTCAGTCAAACGTATCCACGTCTTACGGTGTATTCAGATGAGAACTATAACGGTAGAAGCCGGGTCTACCGTGGCAACACGGGACTCCGAAATCTGGACAACATTCTGGGTGGAGTAGAGAGCCTGCGTTTTTTCTCGACAAGTTCGAATGCAACGCTGGTTGTGTTTACGAGACCCAACTTTCAAGGTGGGTTCCGTGTTTATCGTGGAAACACCAACTTGAGAGATTTGGATGATCTGATCCGTGGGAATGATGTGGAATCCCTGATTTCCACCAATCAGCGTTTGACGCTGGCTGAGATTCGCGCGATTCGCAGAAATCGCAGTCTGCCAAGTGGCTACGACCTCGTTTAAGAATTAGACCTCTTCTGTATTCAGGTGCCGGGAAACAGGAAAGAGCTGTTCCGAATTGTGTTCGCACAATATCGGATACAGCTCTTTTTTTGGTCTGAAGAGTGTCCTTAATCTCCATTCGGGGATCAATCCTCTGTTTTCCTGATTCAGGAAAATAGGGGATTGACGAGATAAGCGAGTAGTCTGTATACTGTGTATAATGATATATACAGTAGATACAGTGAACACAGTCAAAATGGAAAGGCAGGCAGGCGATATGAACGCATGGAAACAGGCGTGGTGGCTGACCCGCAGCGAGATGAACAAGGATAAGCTCCAATGGCTGTGGACCGCAATTTTTATGATATACACTGGCTGCATGAGCGGTGTGATGTTATTAGGACAACAGAAGACAGACTTCATAAATCCTGTTGTAGATACTTTCTTTTTGATTATGGTGCCATTTCAGGGATTTGTGTTCAGCAGGCGCTCTTTCCGTTACATACATGAGGATTCTTATACACAGATGCTGGCCTATTATCGACGACTTCCGATACCGAACGAAACGGTGATGTGGTCAAGGCTTCAGCAGTCACTGATGGCGTTTACGTATAATGGTATCTTTTTCTATGGATCACTGTATGTGGTCGGGTTGCACGACGAAGGGTTTCGATGGGATCAGTACCTGGCATTTGGCATAACCTGTTCAGGTTATGGGCTGTTCATGACAGGCTTATATATTTATGGAGAATTTCTGCACAGTGGCAAAAAATACTTGCTTCTCAGTTCGTTGTTCTTGCCGCTTACGATCATCGTATCCTTCCTGATCCGAATGTCAGGCAGCTACGGTTTTACGATTGTAATTGATCAGAGTAAATCATGGGGGCTGCTTTCCCCAATGATGTGGGTTGCTTTGGTGGCGGGCATAGCGGGATTATGGCTGTTCAGTCAATTGACACTAAAGAAGCTGGCTTGTCGGGATTTGAGTTAAATGTATGAGCTATGGAGTGTATGTACGATACAGGATGAAACCGGTGCTGTTACGTCACAGACTGACTGAAGTTACCGGAGGGCGAGGTGCAAGATGTGAATATACCCATTCAAATTAATGAAAATAGCGCTGAACCTTTATACCACCAAATTGAGAATCAGTTAAGATCTTTCATTATTACAGGTCAGTTGGAGGAGGGAACCCATTTGCCGTCCATTCGTGAATTTGCCGGATCACTGAATTGCAGTGTTATTACGGTTAGACGGGTCTATCAGGATCTGGAGAACGAGGGCTTGCTTCGCACGAAGCAAGGGACAGGTACATTTGTGGCCCAGGTAGAGGCAGGGGACAGGGAAAATTATAGATTGAAGGCCGCGCGAGAAGCGATGCAGGCAGCAGTTCAGTCTGGAAAAGCGGTAGGGTGCTCCGAAAAGGAAATGGCGAATCTGTTCCAGGAAGCACTGAAGGATATCTATACAAAGTAAGGAAGTGATGGATTCATGGAGCCCATAGCAGTTCAGTTGAACGGTGTATCCAAAATGAGAAAACGCAGAGTTATTGGCCCAATCGATCTGACTATTCCAGAAGGATATGTAGTTGCCATTCTGGGCCATAACGGTTCAGGCAAAAGCACACTTCTTAACATGCTGCAGCAAGTGGTGCTGCCAGATAGCGGTCAGATTACATGGTTTGGCCAGCAACATGAGGGACCGCTTCCCATTGAACTGAGACAGCAGATAGGTTTTGTGGCAGACAATGGTGGATTGGAAGAGAACCATATCACTGCTCGGGAAGCAGCTGACTTCCGATCCTATTGGTACCCGCGTTGGGATATGAACCTGTTTGATCAGCTGATGGATGATATGGAAGTGCCTTTTGATGTGAAACTGATCAAAATGTCCAAAGGGGAACGGCGCAAATTCGAGATTGCAGCTGCGCTTGCAGCTCGTCCCAGATTACTCATTTTGGATGAACCTTCTTCGGGACTGGACCCCTTTGCCTGGAAGGTGATGGTGGAGCAATTCCGGAGTTTCATGGCCGAAGGGGACACGACGATCCTGATTGCCACGCATATTGCCGACGAAGTGAAGCGGCTTGCAGACTACATTGTGCTGATGCATCGTGGACAGTCGCTGGGGATGGCGGAGAAAGATGCCGTACTCGATCAATGGAAGGAAATCTGGTATGAAGGCGAGCTGCGCCCTGAGAGCATTCCCGGTGTCGTTGAATCGGTTCAGGAAGAGAACGGTCTGATCCGGGTCATTACAACCCGGGTCAGTGAAGCACAGGAACGGTTGGAGCTTGCAGGGATCCGGGTCATGAAAGTCCGGAATCTGGAGCTGAATGAAGTGCTGGCATTCTGGATTGCTGGGTATGCACCAGCACAGTGGAGATAACCGAAGGGAGACGATACATGATGAACCGATTGGAATTGAAGCAGGTAGTCAAGCAATATGCAGACAAAACAGCCGTTAATGGAGTAACGCTCAATGTAAAAGAAGGGGAGATTTACGGACTGCTCGGAGCCAATGGTGCAGGCAAAACAACAACGATGCGTATGGTGCTGGGGCTTATTCACCCGGACAGCGGTAATATTCAGTACAATGGAAAACCCTATAGCACGGAATTACAGCAGATCATGGGTTATCTTCCGGAAGAGCGCGGTCTGTATCCGAAGGTAAAAGTTAGTGAACAGATCAACTACCTGGCCCGGCTGCGCGGCATGAATGGGAAGGACGCGGACCAGAGCCTGAAGTATTGGCTGGATCGATTTGAAGTGCCAGAGTATTACGACAAAAAGATTGAGGAATTATCCAAAGGGAATCAACAGAAAATGGGCTTTATTGCCGCAGTGGTGCATAGACCGCAAATTCTGATTCTGGATGAAGCCTTCAGCGGACTTGATCCGGTGAACGTGGAATTGCTTAAGTCCACGGTCAAAGAATTGCGTGATGAGGGTACGGCCATTCTGTTCTCAACACACCGCATGGAGCACGTCGAGGAATTGTGCCGTCAGATAACAATATTGCATCGCTCCAATACCGTAGTGCAGGGAGAGATCAAGGAGATCAAGAGTCGTTATCCGCGTGAGCAGGTGTTCCTGAGCACAACAGGCAGTGTGAGTGGTCTGGAACAGCTGCCAGGTGTGAACAAGGTAGAGAAAAATGAGCGCGGATACCTGATTCATATCGGTCAAATGGAAGCGGCACAGGAAATTCTGAGAGCAGCGATGGCTCAGACGACCGTGGAGCATTTTGAAATCAAGGAACCAACGCTTAACCAAATCTTTATTCGTGAGGTAGGTGAGTCGAATGAATAAAATGGGGACGATTACCGGATTTACGTTCAAAAACAAAGTGAAAACGAAGTCTTTCATGGTGACGACCATTGTACTTGCGCTTTTAATTACGATCGGACTCAATATCCCATATTTCATTACTTTATTTAATGGGGGTTCCATTGGCGGTGGTGCAGGCGGAAGTGATCCTGTGAACATCGGTCTGCTGAGCAAAGGACAAACGGAGGTAGCTGAGAAACTGGAGACATACTCATCTGCTCAAGGTAATCAGACGTATCACTTCGTTAACGATGCGGGTAAAGATGAAGCGGCACTTAAATCCGACGTGGAGTCAGGGGTTCTGGATGGCTACCTGAAGTTTGAGCCTGTTGCGGGGCAAGAATTTCCACAGCCTGTCCTGTACTCAAGCGAAGATATCTCTCCGCAGGTTGTAGCACCCATTGAAGCGGCACTTCAAATTGTGAGGCTGGATGTGGTGGTGAAGGATACACTTACGGCGGAGCAAAAACAGCTTATTAGTACGCCGGTGAAACTGACGGAGCAAAGCCTTGATTCGGATTCGAGTGGAGCTGCTGCCGAGTCGGAAGGTGGCATGAGCGGCATCAATTATATTGTGGTCTACCTGTTGATTATCCTGTTGTTCACTTCAACGATGATGACAGGTAATATGATTGCTTCCGAAATTACGGCTGAGAAGAGCTCGCGAATTATGGAAATTCTGATTACAAGTGTATCTCCGCTGAGCCAGATGTTTGGTAAAATTATCGGTATTTTCTTGGTTGGTTTGCTGCAAATCGGTATTTTCGGTGCGGTCGTTGCCGGCAATATGCTGTTGCCCCATAACCGCGATGTACTGAGTGATTTCAACATGAACCTGAGTGATGTGAATGTCGCAGTCATTGTATATGGACTGATCTTCTACATTCTGGGCTACTTCCTGTATGCGGTGATGTTTGCAGCCATTGGCTCGATGGTGAGTCGGACAGAAGAACTGGGGCAGGCCGTATTGCCGATTACGATGTTGTCCCTGGTTTCCTTCTATATCGCCATCTTCAGTATTGCTACACCGAACATCCTGTTGTTGAAAGTGGCGAGCTTCATTCCGTTCACTTCCCCAACGGCGATTCTGGTACGGATTGGGGCAGGCGTTGCACCAACCTGGCAGATATGGACGTCACTTGCGATTCTCCTGGTTTCGATTATGATCTTCGGCTGGCTCGCAGCCAAAATCTATCGTACAGGTGTGCTGATGTATGGTAAACGCCCAACGTTCAAGGAATTGTTCAAAGCAATGAAGGCTTATAAAATCTGATCCAAGCTTACAATGGTGGGTTGGTGGACAACACCACAACACCTACACTATCTAAGGAGGAATAATGGATATGAGAAATTGGAGAAAATCGCTCTTATCGCTCATCATTTCTGCGGGTTTGCTGGCAGCAGCAGTCCCGGCTATGGCTGCTCCGCAGCAGACGGGGTTGAAGGTTAATGATCAAAATGTAGAATATACCAACCACTCCCCTATTGTGGATCAGGGTACAACCCTGGTTCCGTTGAGAACAACACTTCAAGCGATGGATATCAAGCTGAAGGACGTTGAGAATGGTACCATTCATATCGTTATGGGTGGCAAGGATATCACGCTGAAAAGCAAGACAAAGCTGATTAACGGCGTGACATATGCTCCGATCCGGGTTGTGGGTGAGGCAGCAGGCTACGAGGTTCGTTGGGATCGGCAATCTCGCACCGTGCTTCTGGTGTCTCAGTCAACTGGGAAAGGCGCCCGTGGTTTTATGTGGGAAGTCGAGCATAATGGTAATACAGTATATCTGGTAGGCTCCATGCATATTGCAGATGATAGCTTCTACCCATTACGTCCGGAGTTTGAGGAAGCTTTTGCAGATGCCGACTACCTGGGTGTAGAGATTGATATCAGTAAGGCGGCTGATGAAGCACAGCAGAAGCTGATTATGGATATGGGAACATACCAGGATGGAACAACACTCAAGGACCATGTGTCCAAGGAAACCTATGCCAAGCTCGGTGACATTTTGAAACAAAGTGGCCTGGAGGCCAATGCTCTTGATACATTCAAACCATGGGTAGCGGAAACGACCATCAGCAGACTGAAATCCGTAAAGGCTGGGTATGAAGCGTCTGCGGGTATTGATCTGTATTTTATTCAGAAAGCCATTGAACGGAAATTGCCCGTGCTGGAGCTGGAGTCATATGAATCCCAGTTAGGCATGTTCAATGATTTTTCCAAGGAGCTGCAAGAGAAAAATTTGAACGCTGCGCTCGACAATTTCGATATGCTTGATGATAGTGTCGACCAGATGGCTGAAATGTGGAAAACCGGGGATGACCAAGGATTGCTTGAGTTCACCAATAGCATGGCTTTTGACCCGGAATATAACAAAGCGATGCTGATTGATCGGAATATCGGGATGGCAGACAAAATCGATGGCTATCTGAAAAGTGATAAGCAAGAGGAATACTTTATCGTGGTTGGCGCCGGTCACTTCCTGGGTAAGGATGGGGTCATCCAATTGCTGAAGGATAAGGGATATAACGTTGTGCGTAAATGATTGCTTTGACCAAAGAAAGCCTTTGACACATTAGGCTGATATAAAAATCCGAAATCCCCTTAGAATTTATTTGGTGCCTGTCAGGAAACCAATGGATTCTAAGGTTTTTTTAATTCAGCAATCTTTCAGTTGAATTTAACGTTTCTTTCGTCTGGGTGGGACATAGTGGAACCAAGAAAGAGAAGGAGAGCCATGATGAATATTTCTTCAGCCGTGAGTTCCACGACATCCTACATATCTACATCTTCGTCCAGTTCGAACAGCACAAGTGAACTGGAGAAGCAAAAGACGAAGCTGGAAGCTGAACTGGAAAAAGTACAATCCAGCAAGGACGATGAGAAAACCAAGGAAACCAAAACAAAACAGCTAGAGCAGCAAATCAAACAAATCGAAGCCCAAATCTCACAGCAAAGCTCCCAAAGCAGTGATACAGCTGCAACGAAGAGGCCCCTCCGGCCAAACCGCCGACTAATGGCATGCAAGCAGCTTCTCCGCAAGAAATTGCAAACGCAACAACGGCTAGCAATGGTCGATTTGATATTCGCATATAGAGCGAAACAGGTGAACGAAGCGTGTTCCTCTGGATAAATAGGTATACTGGAAGGCCAGCAGATCGATAGAATCGATATTGCAGGTTTTTTTGTTTTATTTGCACCCAAGGGCCTATGGTGAAGCATTGACAGGCATTATATGGTTGTTTATTGTACTTATATGTGTAAAAATATATTATATATATATATTAAAAATATAATGAATGAATTGGTGATGTGATTATCATGAGTACGAATGATCGAATACCGTTATACCAACAAATTCAAGACTATATCCGCAAATTCATTGCTTCGGAAAAAATGAAGCCGGGTGATCGAATACCGACAGAGAAGGAACTCATGGATCAATTTAACGTTAGCAAAATTACAGTTGTCAATGCCCTGACAGGCTTGGCTAACGAGAAATTGATTGCACGCGTCCCAGGGAAAGGAAGTTTTGTCGCGGAAGGCACAGATGAAACTGACACCGCATTTTCTGAATCCCCGGCAGTAAGGGGAGGCAGATCGAGTACAAGAATGATTGGGGTGATCATGCCTACGATTCATGATTACTTTGCGATTCGACTCATCGAAGGAATCGAGCAGTCACTCAATCAGGAAGGTTATCGCAGCATGATCATGCTGACGCAAGGCAGCATCGAGAAAGAAAAGGACGCGATCAGGGAGCTAAAGGCACTTGGAGCTGAGGGGCTGTTAATCTTTCCTGTGGATGAAGGTAACTATAACGAGGAGATTCTCGGAATGAAGTTATCGGGGTTCCCATTTTTGCTGATCGACCGATATTTGCCTGGCGTTGAAACCCATTACATTGCGGCTGATGGAAGATTGGGCGTGAGACTGGCCGTTGAACATTTATGGGAGCTTGGGCATCGTGATATAGCAATCTGCTCGGATTCTCCACTGCAAACCGTCACGGTCCAGGAGCGAATTGACGGTTATATTGAAGCGCTGAAGGATAAAGGAGCATTGATTAACCCTGCTCATATGATTACAGATTTCAAACCGCTGCCTGTTCTGAAGGATGCAGAATCCCATCCATTGTACCGATATATCAGCAACAAGATGGTGACTGCTTATATATCGCTTAACGGAAGGCTGGGGGTTCAGATCTATCAAATGGCCAAGCAAGCCGGTCTTCGCATTCCCGAAGATGTATCGATTGTAAGCTTTGATGACCCTACTTCCATCGTGGAGGAATTCAGTATTTTTACGCATGTAAAGCAATTTGAGAGAGAGATGGGAATCCGTGCAGCCAACCAGCTTCTCGAAGTCATTCGGAATAGCCCTCAGCTTACAGGCTTCAGCAAAATTCTGATTGAACCTGAACTTGTCGTTCGTCAAACGACGGGAAGCTGTCCTTTATCGTAATTTGAAAACTTAAATTCAAGTCTTTTCCGTAGATGTACGGAAAGGGCTTTTTTATTTTTCTCAAAAAAACATATTGAATATATTCTTAATGTATATTATATTTTATGAAATGGTGAATATTGACAACGAAAGACCCATCCAACAAGGGCAGGGAGGTCAAGGCTGTGGTCAGAGATCGGAAAGAAGAACGAACCGGATTTCAGGAATCAGCACCGTATCATCCCGATTATGATCTGCAAACGGATTTTGTCATGGTGTATGGAATTGACGAAACGATGCCGCAACGTATTCAGCAGTGGAAGGATAAAGGGTACGTCGTGCATTTAATGACAGGAGTAGCATGGGGGACCTATAACGACTATCTGGACGGGGAAGTAGACGGGGAAACGCATTGGGATGAAGCCCAGATGGATCGCAATGGCGAGATGATTGTTCATGGCAAGGATCCTATTATTCCTTACATGGTCCCAACCGTTTCCTTTGGTACATATATCGCTGAACGCATACGAGCAGCTGTTGATTCGGGTGTGGAGGCGATCCATCTGGAAGAACCTGAATTCTGGGTGAATGGGGGGTACTCGGAATCGTTTAAGAGAGAATGGCAGCTGTATTACAAAGAACCCTGGATTGCGCCTCATTCGTCACCTGATGCACAGTTTCGGGCCTCCAAATTGAAAGCGTATTTATACACGCGTGTGTTAGACCGATTGTGTACCGAGATGAAAGATTATGCCTTAAAACGTTACAGTCGCATCTTGCGATTCTACGTCCCGACCCACAGCTTGATCAATTATACGCAGTGGCGAATTGTTAGCCCGCAGTCTCGATTGATAGAGCTTCCCTCCGTAGATGGATATATTGCGCAAATCTGGACCGGGACTTCACGCACACCGAACGTGTATGAAGGGGTGCGCAAAGAACGTACGTTTGAAACTGCTTACCTGGAATATGGTGTCATGCAAGAGCTTGTGAGGGGTACAGACAGACGGATGTGGTTTCTGCATGATCCCATCGAGGACAATCCGATATATTCATGGGCCGACTATAAACAGAACTACCTGAAGACCGTTGCTGCTTCCCTGCTGCATCCCGGGGTTTCCCATTACGAGGTCGCCCCTTGGCCGCGCAGAATCTTCCAAGGGTCATATCTGTCTGATGAAGGCGCGCATAAAGAGCAGATTCCACCTGACTATGCAACAACATTGCTGCATGTCATGCACACGCTTGGAAATATGGATCAGGACCAGATTGAAATGGATGGTGAATCTCCCCACATTGGTGTATTGATCGCCGACTCGGCCATGTTTCAACGCATGAAGCCTGAGCCGGAGGCACCGAATGCTGGAAAATATGATGGTACAGATCCGGAAGGATTCCAAGCGGATGGCGACACGGAGCTGCTGGATTTCTCTCCATTCTACGGTCTTGCTCTGCCATTGCTTAAACACGGAATACCTGTGAGACCCGTCCAGCTTGATAATGTGAGGCGCTATCCACATTACCTGGCTCCATATCGTGTCCTGCTGTTGAGTTATGAGTACATGAAGCCGGAGCACTCCGATATCCATTATGCACTGGCCCAATGGGTACAGGACGGTGGTGCGATGATCTATGTGGGAGACGACAGCGACCCCTATCACAACATCCGGGCATGGTGGAATGATGACCAGCGCAGGGAAAGCACGAATACCAGGTATCACTCCCCACGAGAGCACTTGTTTGAACAGCTGGGGCTTAAGGTAGAACAGGAAGGGATTCATCCTGTGGGCAAAGGGGCGGTGCATTGGCTCCCTGTACATCCGGCTGCATGTACGTCAAGTAAAGCGGGTGCAGATCAACTTCGCCAGACTGTGAAAGAAACATGGGAGAGACTACAGGATTCCAACCTCCGTTGGGATGCCAAGCATTATTTTAAAATCAAACGGGGGCCCTACATCATTGCCTCTGTCCTGGATGAGTCGGTATCTGAAGAACCGTTGGTTATCCAAGGTCCGGTTGTAGACTTGTTCGATCCTACCCTGCATGTTCGGCAAGAAGTCAGGTTAGCCCCTGGTGAACAAGCATTGTTATACGACATTACGGCCGGAAAGCCACAACAAGGCAAGGTCAGCCTGATCTCCGCTTCTTCCAGAATTGAAGATCTGAAGTTAACCAATACAGGTTTTCAATGTGCAGCCAAAGGCCCGTCAAACATGCAGGCCACGGCCAGATTCTACTGTCCACTTGAACCTATATCCGTGTGCGGTATTGATCAAGACAAGTCGGTACCGATCAGATGGGAATGGGACTCGGAATCGAAAACCGTACTGTTGAAGTACGAACATGGCAGTAAGAACAAGGTGGAGATTCAGGTGAAGTGGGATCGTGAGAATAATACAAAAGCTTGATGAATGAGAGGAGAGAACCAAACAACTATGCCATATGAACCGATCAGACTCGGGCATTTGAATCAAATGCTGTCCAAACTCCGTGAAGCGATTTATGAGCCCATTGCCAAGTTGAATGTGACGGCATGGGTTACCCCGGAGCCTGTTCCATTCGAGGAAAGAATGTCAGGTCAGCAAATCACTCTTTCACAGGGCGAACGTTGGGGGGAGTTATGGGATTGTGCCTGGTTTTGTTTTACAGGGAGCATTCCTCCTTCCGGTAGTGACGCCAAGGCTGTTCTTCTGCTGGACGTGAACGGCGAACTCTGTCTGGTGGACCACGAAGGAACGCCTGTACAGGGACTGACAACGATTAATTCAGAGTTTGAATTCACATTGGGTCTCCCCGGGAAAAGAGTGGTTGAACTGGACCATTCGTCGATAACGGTGACGGACGGAACATTCGAACTGTGGGCTGACGCTGGCAATAACGACTTATTTGGCAAATACCAAGGCGGTACGGTAAAAGAAGCGATGTTGGCCCATTGTCATGAAGATATAAGAAGCCTGTATTACGACACCGAAGTGCTTCTGGAGACGGCAGAACACCTTCCTGTCAACACGGCTCGCAGAGAAAGGATTCTTCAATCCCTGTATGACGCTTCCATAGTATTGACGGAATTCACGCCTGACCGCATACATCGCGCCAAGCAATTATTGAACGAACAATTATCACGTCGTGGCGGCGATCCTGTGCTGAACATAAGTGCAGTTGGGCATGCGCATATTGATTTGGCCTGGCTATGGCCGATCCGTGAGACGATCCGAAAGGGCGCAAGAACATTCTCCACGGTGCTTCGCATGATGGAGCGTTATCCGGATTATGTGTTCGGGGCGAGCCAGCCTCAGCTATACGATTGGATGAAGCAGCACTATCCCAAGCTGTATGACCAGATCAAGGAACGGGTGCAGGAAGGCAGATGGGAACCGCAAGGGGCCATGTGGGTGGAGTCGGATACCAATGTGCCGGGTGGTGAATCTCTTGTACGCCAGATCCTGTATGGCAAGCGCTACTTTCAACAGGAATTTGGAATGGAGATGAAGTCACTGTGGATGCCAGACGTATTTGGCTACTCCGCAAGCTTGCCGCAGTTGCTGAAGAAATCCGGTGTGGATTACATGATGACCCAGAAGCTCTCTTGGAGTGAGTACAACCGCCATCCTCATCATTCCTTTCTATGGGAAGGGATCGACGGTTCCTCGGTATTAACACATATGCCGCCTGAGGATACGTACAACAGTCCGGCCGCCCCGCGTTCCATTGCCAAAGCAGAACGGGAGTATCTGGACAAAAATGTATCCAGCCACGCATTAATGCTCTTTGGCATTGGAGACGGTGGCGGCGGTCCTGGTGAGGAGCACTTGGAACGCCTGGAGCGCGAAAAGAACCTGCTGGGGCTGGCGCCTGTGGTTCAGGAACCCTCCTGGAGATTCTTTGAACGATTGAATGAAGAAAGAGAACGATTCCAGATCTGGCGTGGGGAGCTGTATCTCGAGAAGCACCAGGGGACCCTGACCAGTCAGGCCCGAAGCAAGCGGTATAACCGCAAGATGGAGAAAGCTTTACGCGAGCTGGAGTTTGCAGCTGTGCTGGCAGCCCGCATGGGCAAGTCTTATCCGGCCGAAGCACTGGAGACAATCTGGAAGGAAGTTCTCCTGTACCAGTTCCATGACATCCTCCCAGGATCTTCGATTAAGCGAGTATATGATGAGTCGTTAATACGGTATGAGGAATTGCTCCAGCAGACGGAAGGCATGATCACCGAAACCTACAGCTATATTGCAGATCATATCTCTTCCCAAGAGGGAAGAGACGATTCAACTGTAGTATTCAACTCACTGCCGTGGGAACGTCAGGAGTGGCTTTGCTTCAATGGACAATGGCGTAAAGTGTCGGTTCCGTCCATGGGCTACACCGTGGTATCCGATCATGGCGACCGGGAAGTTCTCGGGGAGATTGCAACGGGCGTTGAAACGGACGCAGCTGCGCTGGAAACGGATTTCCGTGTTACCACCAAGGAGCGCAGTATGGAGAATGACTTCTTCGTCCTAACATTTGATGAGAATGGCGGCATCACCTCGATCATGGATAAGCTGGAAGGACGCGAAGTCATCCAGCAAGGACAGCTGGGGAATAACCTTCGTGTGTATCATGATGAAGGCGATGCCTGGGATTTCCGCCATGATTATTCAGCGCAGGAGGGAATGCCGTTAATTCTGAATGATATCCATGAGTTTCGGGATGGTCCGAAGGTTGGGCTGTCTTTGGATTACAGCTATGGAGAGTCCTCTCTAACCCAGACCGTCATTCTGACCGAGGGCAGCCGGCGTATTGATTTTGATACGGTTGTGAACTGGCAGGAAAACGGTAAAATGTTACGCACTTCATTCCCGGTGAATATCCGGACCGATCAGGTTCAGTGTGAAATCCAGTTCGGCAGCTTGAGCAGACCGACTCATCGCAATACGATGTGGGACTTTGCGAAGGATGAGATTTGCGCTCACCAATGGGTGGATATATCGGAGCCCGATTATGGAGTCGCCCTGCTTAATGATTGTAAATACGGGCATCGAGCCATCCACAATGTGCTTGACCTTCATTTGCTGCGCAGCAGCTCCTACCCGGATCCGGTGGCGGATCGCGCAGAGCATTCATTCACCTATTCGTTATATCCACATCAGGGGAGTCATGTTCAGGCTGAGATCTATCGAAGAGGAAATGAGCTGAATATTCCGCTTCGCCTGAGTTCCTTATCTGTACCTTCAACGGATGCAGCAGAGGAAAAGCTGCCTTACACGAAGTCATTCTTGCAGCCGGATCATCCGAACATCATGGTGGAATCGATCAAAAAAGCGGAGGACAGTAACGACATTATCGTCCGTCTGTATGAGACCTCGGGAACCCAGGTCAAAACGAAACTGTCTATCGGATGGAATGCTGCTGAAGTCTGGGAGGTTGATCTCATGGAAAATAACATGTCATCCCTGGAGCTTCAAAATAAATCTGATGTAGTGTTGTCCTTCACACCATTCGAGATCATCTCGCTGCGACTGAAAGGGTAGCAAGAGTAATGGGTTCGACCTTCCACAAGGGAAAGGAGCGTTGGGAATGTGATTAAGAACAGTTTATTAATGAAGCGAATCTGGAAGCATAAGCTCTTTTACTTGTTCATGTTACCTGGAATTATCTGGTTCTTCTTATTCTCCTATGTTCCCTTATACGGAATTCAGGTTGCCTTCAGGGATTATACCTTCGTTGGCGGTTTTACCGGAAGTCCGTGGGCAGGCTTCAAGTATTTTCAACAGTTCTTTAACTATTATCAGTCCGGTGATATCATCCGCAACACGGTGATTATCAGTCTTATGAAGCTGTTAATCGGCTTTCCGATGCCGATCATTCTTGCCATTCTTTTAAACGAAATACGCATGATCAGATTCAAGAAAACCGTTCAAACGCTCTCCTATTTACCCTATTTTGTATCCTGGATTGTGGTTGTCACCCTGATGCAAAGATTACTCACGCCATATGGCGGGCCAGTTAATGATTTGCTGGGATCATTCGGAACCGATCCGATCCAATTCCTGAACAATCCCACCTGGTTCTATCAGATGATTGTTGGATCGGATATTTGGAAGAACATCGGCTGGAACTCCATCATCTTCATGGCTGCCATTGCCGGAATTGACCAGCAGCAATATGAAGCTGCCAAGATCGATGGCGCAGGGCGTTTTCAACAGATGTGGCATGTGACTCTTCCGGGTATTCGTAATGTCGCCATCATATTATTTATTCTCGCCGTGGGTAACCTGATGAGCGCGGGTTATGAGCAGCTGCTTCTCCTAAATGGACCTGCGACTGCCGGTATGGGAAGTGTACTGGACGTACACGCCATTAACTCGGGTATCCGGGAAGGGCGTCTGAGTTACGCGGCAGCTGTTGGGCTGTTCCAGAGTGTGATTGGGCTGATCTTGGTACTGACGGTCAACCGGATTGCCCGCAAAGTCAGTGATGTATCCCTGTTCTAAGGAGGTGACGTGATGACACGCAAATGGTCCTTATTTTCCGTTATAAACTATACCATTCTCGCTTTGGTCGGATTCTCCATGATCTACCCGTTTATTTACATCCTGGCTTACTCGCTCAATGACGGCAAGGATTCCATGCAGGGCGCGATCTATTTCCTTCCTCGACAATTTACACTGGAGAACTATGCCCAGGTATTTGATAACGCGCGCATCTGGAAGGCGTATCAGATCACCATCATGAGAACCGTGCTGGGTACGTTCCTTCATGTGATCCTGTGTACGTTGATGGCTTACGCGCTTTCGAAGAAATCCTTGCCGGGGCGTTCATTCTTTACCTTTTATATCTTTTTGCCTACGATTTTCAGTGCCGGATTCATCCCGTTCTTCATTACGCTTCAGAAACTGCATCTGATCAATACGTTCTGGGTGTACGTCTTGCCGCTGTTATTCAACTTCATGCATATCATCATTATTCGAACCTTTCTGCAAGGTATTCCCGAAGAGTTGGAGGAATCAGCCCACATTGACGGGTACGGGGATTTTCAAATCTTCATTCGCATCATTCTGCCTCTCTCGGGACCCGTGCTGGCAACGATCTCTCTCTTTATTGGGGTCGCCCACTGGAATGACTGGTTCTCAGGTGCCTACTATGTGTCCAACAAGGATCTGATTCCGGTTCAAACCCTCTTGCAGGAGATGCTGACCGAAGCGGAGTCGCTGTCCAATTCGATGCAGCGCGCAGCACAACAGGGAGGACAGACAGTTGGTGGTTCAGGCGGTGCGGGGGCGACGCCCGAATCCCTGCGTATGGCTTTGCTTGTTATCACAGTCTTCCCAATCCTGTGCATCTACCCGTTCCTGCAGCGATATTTCGTAAAAGGAGTGATGATCGGTTCGGTCAAAGGTTAGGGTATCCTGACCCGGAATTTGCTGAGCTTTGCCAAGCTTGACCAAGATCATTCATATTCATATTTCAGGAGGCGATTGGTTTGAACAGGATTTGGTCGAAAGGCGTATCCGTATTACTCGTGTCTATCTTGGCTGGAGGATTGTTGAGCGGATGCACGGATTCATCAGGCAACGGGAATGGCGGAGAATCAGCCGATGGTTCTTATAAGCTCAAAATATTGCACAACTGGAACGGTTCAGGTGGTTCGGACAACGGAATAACGCCTGTGGAAGAAGTCATCAAGGAGAAGACCGGCGTCACGCTGGATTGGGAGTACACCAAGGGCAGTGAGACCGAGAAGGTAAACCAGATATTTGCGACGCAGGATCTGCCGGATATCTATACCGGACCCGCATGGGGGGGCGAGCTGGATGGCATTATCAAGGCTGCCAAAGAAGGGCAGCTCGTCGATATCTCCGACAAATTGGGGGATTATCCTAACCTCGCGAAATCCATTGCAGAAGAAAATGTCCCCCCGGCGCTTTACGAGAAAGCGATAAATGCATATGACGGCAAAAAATATTTGCTTCTGCAAAATCAGCCTGCTACGAACGAAGACGGCATGGACTGGCTTTACGGCTTCTATGTTCGTAAAGATATCGCGGATAAGGTGGGTATAGACCCTCAATCGGTCGTAACGAAGGAGGATTTCTATAACTTCCTCAAAACGATCAAAGATGCCAATCTGCAGGAAAATGGCCAACCGGTCTTCCCGCTGGGCGGCTTCAGTAACGGCTGGTCCGTGGGCATCGGTAACACCATGTTCTACTCGGGTGCCGGTTATGTTGACAAAGGTGACGGAACGGTAGAGCATAACTTTTTCACGAAAGGCTATGAAGAGTACACGCTATTCTATCGGAAGTTGGTTGAGGAAGGGTTAATGGACCCGGAAGCATTTACCCAGACTGACCCGATCGCCAAGGAGAAAATCAATCAGGGTCGTATCGCTATTCTAGCTGCCCACTATCCGGCCATTCTGGATGCTTCTAAAGAATATGTCACTTCGCACCCTGGAAGCGATTACATCCCTATTGGCCCGTTGGAACGGGCAGATGTTGATCCGAATCGCCCTGTGGATCTGGGCATTCAAGGCAACAACGTAACAGCCATCACCAAGAACTGCAAGGGCGCATGTGTGGATGCGGCGCTGAAGTTCCTCGATTACATGGCTTCCGATGAAGGCTTCATGTTGGCAAGATATGGAGTTCAGGGCGTTCATTGGGATATGAAAGAGGGTAAACCTGTTGCCAATCCGGAATGGTTCGATAAGTTTACGGCAGATCAATCGGGCAAAGTTCGCAAGAACGAAGGCATTTCCATTGGTTTGGAATCCATCACAGGGCCTGATCGAATCAATTCGGTCGCAGGCGGAGATATATGGGCGGATCAGAAACGGCTTGATGCCATGGAGAAGGCACGCAAAATCCTGCGACCTAATGGCATTCATGTCATTACAGCCTATAACCCGGGCGATGTGATTACCAAAGCACCAGAATGGGAGATGCTGAAGCCCTCAATGGACCGCATGAGTGATGCCTGGAAGGAAGCGATCTTTGCAAAGTCGGATGAAGCGGCGATGGGGATTATTAACGAACTTCGCGAGCAGCTTCGAAAGACCGGATATGATCAAGCCATGCAATTTACGAACGAAAATCTGAAAGGGAAAGATGTAGTTACCGTTCAAATGCCGAACTGATGACGGCAATTGTTATTCTTGATTCTGACTTTTACACGAAGGAGTTGTAAGGATATGACCACCCGTTTCAGACCACCTTCCGTACCTCTTGTCACCGTGGACCCTTACTTTAGTGTATGGTCGGCCGCAGACCATCTGTATGAAGATCATACCCGGCATTGGACGAACAAAACGAATGGCATAGTGGGCTTGGCGGTGATCGATGGAAAGCTTCGACGATTTATGGGGAAAGTGGGATCGGAGGAGCGTACAGCTGTCCAGGAACCTGAAGTGCTGGTGCAGACCAACCTGACTGTCCAGCCCGTAACGACTCGATATACCTTTCAAGGCGAAGGAATAGAGCTTAATGTTCAGTTCACCACACCTTTATTGCTGGATGATTTGGACCTGTTATCCAGGCCTGTGACGTATTTGAATTTTCAGGTCAAATCGATCGATGGGGCCTCCCACCAAGTCAAAATTTACGTCGATGTAACAGGCGAATGGTGTGTAAACACAACCGATCAGCACGTAACCTGGGAACGCCATGTCATTGAGGAACAATGGAATGCCATGTCCATGGGTACTGTGGATCAGCCCGTATTGAAACTTGCCGGTGATGATACACGAATCGATTGGGGATATATGATTCTCGCTGTTCCTCAATCCTCTCATATCCAGACGGCCATTCACTCAGTTACAGGCCGCGAACAGTATGTACGCTCCCGTCAATTGCCGACAGAAGATGATCAGCACCAGCCGCGAGCTGTATCGGACAACATGCCGGTTATGGCAGCCGAGATCGATCTGGGGGCTGTCCAGGACGAACCGATATCCGAATTTCTCATGCTTGCATATGACGATATTCATGCGATTGAATATTTTCAACAACCGCTGACTGCGTATTGGAAAAGAAATGGATTAACGTTTCAGGAGATGCTGTTACTGGCAGCTCAACAATACGAAGAGATTCAGCAGCGCTGTGACAGCTTTAATCTTGAACTCATGGCAGAGAGTCAGGCCGCAGGCGGTGAGAAATACCGGGATATTGTGGCGCTAACCTACAGACAGGCGATTGCAGCGCATAAGCTGGTTGCCGATGAGGAGGGGAATGTTCTATTTTTCTCCAAAGAGAATTTCAGCAATGGATGTATCGCTACGGTGGATGTCAGCTACCCTTCGATCCCACTTTTCCTCAGGTACAACCCTGAACTGATCAAGGGCATGATGCGTCCGATTTACAGGTATGCGATGAGCCATGATTGGACGTTTGATTTTGCACCTCATGATGTAGGAACATACCCTAGGGCCAACGGTCAGGTGTACGGTGAGAACAAGTTGGAATACCAGATGCCAATTGAGGAATGTGGAAATATGCTCTTGATGGCTGCGGCGGTCAGCAAGTATGAGGGGAACAACGATTTTGCCCGGAGTCATTGGGAACCCCTTACGAGATGGGCAGACTATCTGCTGCAAAATGGACTTGATCCTGTAAACCAGCTGTGCACAGATGACTTTGCGGGACATTTGGCGCACAATACTAATTTATCGATCAAGGCCATATTGGGTATCGCCGCGTATTCCTACCTGTGTGAAAAGCTCGGTTTGCAGGAAGGGGCGAAGTACCTTGAGGAAGCTCGGAACATGGCTCAGGAGTGGGTGTCCATGGCAGATGCCGGGGATCACTATAAGCTGACGTTTGACAGTCCCACCGATTCATGGAGCATGAAGTACAATCTGGTCTGGGATCATCTGCTCGACCTGCATCTGTTCCCTAAAGAGATTGCTGCTAAAGAGCTCGCATATTATACGAACAAACAAAATCGCTATGGCTTGCCGCTGGATAGCCGTGAAACGTATACCAAATCCGATTGGCTGGTATGGTGTGCCTCCATGAGTTCAACGCAAGCGCAGTTTGAGTCTTTCATTTCACCACTGTGGGATTTCATGAATGAAACTTCGTCTCGTGTTCCCGTAACGGATTGGTATGACACGATCACCGCTAAGCAGATGAATTTTCAGAATCGTTCTGTGGTCGGCGGCTTTTTTATCCAATTACTCATGCAACAGTCTACAGACTAATGGGTGTGAAGGCAGGTGGTGAGTATGAAGGCAGACGCAGAAGAAATCTGTAACCCTTCCATACAACTCAAACAGGAATTTGCGAATCCGGATGAAACATATCGTCCACAGCCTTTTTGGTTTCTGAATCATGAGCTGGAGAAGACGGAACTGGAGAGCCAGATTCAATCCATGTTTGAAGCGGGAGTGGGTGGCGTGGTTCTGCATGCTCGGCATGGGATGCAAATGCCATATCTTTCGCCGGAATTCATGGAAGTGCTGGAGTTCTGCACAGCAGAATGCGAGAAACGAAATATGGTTGTTTGGCTGTACGATGAGGAGAATTGGCCGAGCGGAACATTGGGTGGAAAACTGACACGGGAGCACCCGGAATATCGCATGCGTTATTTGAGAATAGAGGAAAAACGGTATTTGCAAGGTACATCGCAGGAAGGCATGAAGCTGGACTTTGCCTCCTGCGATCACAATGAGCTGATCGCCATTCTGGCCTATCGCGCGATTAATTGCGACGGAGAGTGGCTGCTTCAGGATGAATCGGAAGATATCACACATTATTGGGGGCGGGAGTGGACGCCGAATCATGTCGATGATTCTTATATCGTGCTCGCCTGCTGGTCTTGTGAAATTGCCGAAGGAATCACCTTTGCTCAAGGGTATTATCTGGATACATTGAACCCGAAAGCGGTTCAGTCTTTCATTCAGATGTCTTATGAACCGTTTCTTGCATTAAAGCCCTATTACGGCTCAACCATCCAAGGGGTGTTTACAGACGAGCCGGGGCTTATGATTCATGATGGTTTCTTCGGCGTGGAGGCAATCCGAACAGCTGTTCATGATGTGGAGGCTACTTTGCCTGGGCTCGTCTTCGCTTGGACTGAGGGGATGGCCGAACGATATCAGCAAGAGAATGGGTATGATCTAATCCCGCGGTTAGGTGCATTGTTGTATCGAGTGGCAGACGGCAGCCGATCCACAAGGCAGCAATATTATGATACGATCACCCGTTGGTATGTGGAGGGATATCATGCCGGGATTCGTTCATGGTGTGAACAATCCGGTCTGCTCTATATCGGTCATACGCTGGAGGAGCCTGTCTGGGGGCAGGCTCGATCTCAAGGCAATCAGACCCGGGTATTGCAGCAATTCCACTATGCAGGCGTGGATTATCTCACTCCCGGCATCGGGTCAAAGGCAAATCCGCATCGCATTGTGTCCGTCAAGACGGCGGCTTCTGTCGCGCAGCTGAACAGGAAGGAACGAGTGATCTGTGAAGCCTTTGGTGCAAGTGGTCACGGTTATTCCATGCGCCAGCGGCGACTTGATGCCAATTTTATGGCCTTTTTGGGAGTTAATCTGTTTATTCCGCATGCATTCTATTATTCGTTTGCCGGGTATCGGAAGACCGACTTTCCACCGACTGAATTCAAACATGCACCCCATTGGCTGCATTATCGTGCTTTTGCCGATTATATAGGGCGATTGAGTTTGCTTGGAGCAAAAGGAAAACGAACGCCGGAAGTTCTGCTGTTATCGCCTATCCATACGGTATATGAAAACATGTTCACATCAGGCGAAGCGGATATGCATCCTTCATCAGATGTGCTGTTCTCTCTTTTGTCAGATCGCTTGCTGCGATCATCTATCGACTACGACTACGTGGATGAATGCCAGCTTCGCGATGCGCTCCTTGTTGAAGGAGAGGGTCTGCAATTTGATGGAGATGGTCATGGCTATTCGATGGTCATTATGCCGGAGATCGAGGTGATGTCAAGGGACATCGCAACCAGGCTTGTATCCTTTGTTAAGCAGGGCGGAACGTTAATTGCGATAGGTACAATTCCGCGGCATAGTGAATCCTTGCGGCAAGACCCAGCGCTGCTGAAGGATATCCAGGAGCTGTTTGGTTCCGATCCTCAGCACGGAAAATTAGTTGCTGTTGGCAAGGGGCACAGTCTGTTTTACTCCATGGATGAGGCTGTTCATCAAGGCGGTCAGAGTCAGCGTCTGGACCAACTCGAAGCGTTTTGTATTCAATTAGGGGAGTTGATCAGAGAACCACCGGTAATACGATGGGATTGGATTGAAGGTCAGTCTGACGATTTAATTAGCGTCGAACGCAGAATTGGAAATCTGGTGTATGTATGGCTGATGAATTGGTCGGAGCACTCCGTGACCATTAAGCTCATTTGCGATGAAAAGAAAGGTGGCTTGGAAGAGTGGGAGTTGGAGAGTGGAAGAGTATGCAGCATTGACGCTGAATCGTTCCTTTCATTCGTACCCGGAGAGCTGCGTGTGCTGTCGGTAAGCCCCCAAGAGAGCTCCTCTTTTCCGCAAGAACGTACGGATCAAGCGGAGTATACAGAGCAAGCGTGCATGGGAGATAAATCTTTTTCCACGAATGTGGTAGAGGTCATTCTGGATGAGCGGTGGCGGTTCAGGACAGCAGGCCCCAACGTTCTTCAGCTAGATCAATGGCATGTCACGTTGAATGACCGACATTCCAGGATGAACGCGACCATGCCCGGGCAAGTAAATACGTATCGCACGACGTTTGTCATGACGCCAAAATTGATTGAACGGCTTCAATCCCGGCGTGGTTCGGATCGTTCCGGTAAGGCGGGAGAAGAATCATGGGGCAGGATGGAATTGCTTCTGGATGATGTAGATCAGATAATTCCATCCCATATCGGATTTTTGCAGCGTAGGCGTAATCTTGAAATATTCGTCAATGGGGTACGTCAGGAAGCGTTAAGACGCTCTTCGTGGCAGGATGGTGATTATGACAGTGTAGATATCACTCCGCATTTATTGGTCGGTGAGAATGAGCTGGAAATTCTGACGGTTTCGTTATTGGAGCCGATGCCCGCTATTTCATTCCCAGCATTTCTGATTGGTCCGTTCGCGATAGAAAACGATACGACGTTAAATACCGATGTGGAACAATGGGGTGGATGTTGGAATGCTGCTGGCTATCCTTATTATTCAGGTACGGGTGTCTACTCGCAGCAGGTGGATTTGTCTAACGTAAACTTAGCTGCAAATGAGGAGCTATGGCTGGTAGCCGAAGATATAAGGGAGACAGCAAGCCTATATGTGAATGATATTGAAGCAGGTATTCGTTTATGGCCGCCTTACCAATGGGACATAACGCCATATATTCAAGAAGGATTGAATGAAATGAACTTACATGCCGCAAATACACTGGAGAATTTGTATGGAAAGTCAGCGCTGACATCAGGAATTAATGGACAGGTGAGGTTAATCCGACGAACGCGAAGAACATCACAGACGCAACATGACAACAAATCATAAAAAAACATTAAAAGGAGATATGAACTTTATGATTCGTAAATTAACTGTTTTGTGTGTTGCCCTGGTCTGTACAACCGTGTTATCGGCTAGCGCATTTGCTGCCACAGATGAGTTGAAACATACAAACTCTTTGAAATGGCCCCAAAATCAAGCGCTTCCAACGTTCAATAAAGTAGAACGTTTGGATGTGGCGAATGTATATGAGGAATCTGGCGATATCAAATTGCTTTTGACGACGCTTGAAGGAGTTATCAATCGGGAAAAACCACGAATTTACATTCAACAGAATAAAGTAGACCCTTGGCTGCAGGACTTGAACGTCCCTTATAAGCAGCATGACAACGTAATGGACGTTCTCAAGAAATATGCGAAAGAGATCAAAGGCATTATCGTATACGATCCGCAGTTGCCGGACTCCATTAACGTGGCAACGACACTTGCCGGGCTCAAAAATGCTGTTGTTGCCAGTCCTGAACTGGCTCAACAATTGACTGCTGCACCGTACCACCTGTCGGTAATCGAAGACTTGCAGGGCAAGTTCAAGAATCGTATGGATGCATACAACTGGCAGTATGAGCATCTCTGGAGCCAGACCACTCAACGAATGTTGGTCGGATTGAGTCCAGACACCTCCATCCCGATTCCGTCCGGGAATTTTGATTCATTCCAAACGGTTGGAGTCGAGAAGGAACAGATTCGTGATGCAAGCAACAGGAAGACCTATGACTATGACTTGTCATCCTATTTGGGAAAAGAAGCGGTCTACCTTCGCTTTAATGATGCCTTTCCTCAGGATGGCTGGGGGCCTGCCGTTCATCAAGTGACGGTGAAAGCAGATGGACAGATTATTGCGGATTTCAAAACGGGTTCTTCTGAGGAAGAAGCGTTTCTCTATGACCGACATAACTCCAAATTTTTGCCTGGAAGCGATCACCGCTTCGCAGATAATGGAAACTACTTTGTATACGAATTTAAGCCTGCAGCGGACACAAAGCAACTAACCGTATCGATCGAGATGTGGAACCAATACAAGGTATCTGCGAGCAATGTTCAACCACTCTCGTCTGAAGAAAAGGAACCTTATGGCTATCTCCGCGATTATGCCGTAGCGAACAAAGCCATGGTGTTCTGGTTGTCTACCAGTGTGCCAGAGGAAAAGGCGCTGTTCGAGAAGATTCTGTCTGATGTAAAGTCAGGGACTCCTTATCTGGGTTGGTTCGACAATGATTTTGAAGGCGAAGTTGCTGGCATAGAACTCACATCTCGTCATGGTGTCTATGTTGTTCCTTCCGACTGGTTCCATAACATGACCGTATTTTCAGGAACAAACGTAAAACAACAGCCTGCTCCCAAACCGGTAAAATCCAAGCTAGAGAACAAAATCTATGTAACCTATACCTTCGGCGAAGGTGACAACATGCAATACGATCAGAATCATATGCGCAACCTGTGGGCTGATCCCGCTCGGGGTAAAGTGCCTATCAACTGGACTTCTAGTCCGTTACTCTATGATGCAGCTCCTGCCATCCTAAACTATTACCGTTCAACCGCAACACCAAATGATCAGCTTGTTGCAGGCCCATCCGGAGTGGGTTACTTCAATCCAAATGTCTGGCCAACAGGCACATTTCCGGAGTATCTGAAACAAACCTTTTCTTATCTGAAAAAGACGAACATGTCGTACCCTTTTGTCCTCAATCGTGAACTTGGTAAGGACGTTCCGCTGAGTGATTCGATTGCAACTGCGTACGAGAAGAACTATAAACTTCCAGGCCTGTTCCTCGCAGGCGAAGATAAAGCCAATGTTCAGATTATGAATGGGAGCCTTCCGGTCTCCATTCTGCGAGGCATCTCAACCGTGCAGGATGGTAAAAATATCTTGAATACTACCAAGTCCGAGTGGGATGGCAGCTCTCCAACGTTTATCTCGGTTGGCATCAACGCGTGGAGCATGACACCATCGGATGTTCTGGCGATCACGGAATCTCTTGGAGCAGAATTCCAGGTTGTGAAGGCGGATGAGTACTTCTCGCTGATCCGAAAAGCGTACGGCTTGTCCAAGTAAGGTGTCAAAGTGAGCTTAAGGACCTTTGCGCCGTCTTCAAAGCAATCGGAAGCTCGAATAAAAGACCTGCCTGATCCTTGCGGATCAGGCGGGTCTTTGGCTTGTTAATACGTTTATATGATAGAGTTAATGAATGGATTATCTTGGATGACACGGGGGGATCGCTATGAAGCAAAATAAATACGATGAAGACGAATTTTTCGGCAATTACAGTCAGATGGCCCGATCGACACACGGATTGGAGGCTGCTGGCGAGTGGCATGAATTGAAAACGATGCTGCCGGACTTGAAGGGCAAGAGCGTACTGGACCTTGGGTGCGGCTTTGGCTGGCATTGTCGATATGCACGTGAGCAAGGTGCACGTTCTGTGGTTGGCGTGGATTTGTCTGCAAATATGTTGCAACGTGCACGCGAGATGACGGATGACCCTTATATCGAGTATCAGCGTCTGGCGATGGAGGATATTGATTTTGCACCCGGACAATTCGATGTGGTTATCAGTTCACTGGCCTTGCATTATATCGAGCGTCTGGATCAGGTATATGCCAAGATCAATGCATGTCTTGTTCAAGGAGGTACGTTTGTCCTGTCTGCGGAACATCCGATCTTCACGGCGCGGGCGGAGCAGGATTGGCATTATGGACCTCAGGGCGAGATCATGCACTGGCCCGTGGATCATTATCAAGAAGAAGGGCAGCGGATAGCGAATTTTCTAAATCAGGATGTGGTTAAATATCACAGGACCCTGGCGACTCATCTGAATGAATTGATTCAGGCCGGGTTTGTCATTCAACAGGTAGCGGAGTCCAAGCCATCCCCAGAGATGATGGAACAGGTTCCCGGTATGCGAGACGAGAGCCGTCGACCGATGTTTCTCATGATGGCTGCGGTTAAGGCATAACTGGCTGCGAGATTAGGAAGAAAGAAGAGATATAGCTTTGTCATAAATAGACCAGCGCATTCCGCACATGTGGATCTTGCTGGTTTATTTATTTTGCAGGATAGGGAGAAGAAATATACCGTTTGGGAACCAAACCCGATTGGATGCAGTCTTATTAAGTGAGGTGAACATCAGTTGGACTATCAATATCTGGAACACGCTCAGACGATCGACAATTACACACTTAGCAGCATGATGGATGAGTACGGGAACGATGTTTGGAACTACGCGTACTTTCTGACCAAAAGTAACGAGCAGGCGGATGAGTTGTCACAAGAGGTGTTTATCCGGGCGTATTCCGGGATCGCCCATTTTCGAGGAGAATGCTCATTGAAGACATGGCTGCTGACCATTACTAGGAACACGACATTTACATACCGGAAGTCCAGATTTTTTCGCAGCAGTTTATGGGGAGAGACACTGCCAATCCACACGGAACAGGTTAATACGAGCTTGGGTGAGATGAAGCCTGAAAAATTGGTTCACCCCTCTGCCGAAGCCGAGGCGATCAGCAGGGAGCACGTTCACGAAATCTGGGACATTATCATGGCTCTGCCGGACAAATTCCGGGAATTGCTTTTGCTGCATCTGAAGTATGAGCTTACGACGAGTGAAATTGCTGAAATGCTGGGCATCAGCGCGGGAACGGTCAAATCGCGACTGTCCAGGGCGAAGGCCAAAGTAAGGAAACAGTGGGAGGAGCGGAGCGAATGAAACATAAGGATGACGAATGGGAAAAAGTAGTCAGACAGGAGCCGTTTGCGGCGTCTCCTTTTACCGAGGAGCATAAACAGAACGTACTTCGCCAGGTAGCCTGGCTCAAATCGGGATCTGCACAGAAAATGAGTGATACTGGGGTTAAGTCTGCCGAGCAAAAAAAACTACCCAATCAACACAGACGCCGTTTTCGCTCCCGCAGAGCCGTTATGGCGTACACGACGATTGCAGCCGTGGCAACGGCGGTCATTCTCTGGAACGGCCAGATTGTGGAGCCTGTAATCGGAAAAGTATATCCCACAGCAGCGCTACAATATACGGATGATGCCGGCATGAGCCTGCTCACAGACAAGATGAAAAAGAATGTAGCTGTCACGATGCGAGACTATCTTGGCAAACAATTACTCATAACCAAAGTGCAGGACCTGCCTGTCTCTGGTAGAGTGTATGTCGAGGCTGGAAAAGAAGGCGATGAAGAATATGCGTTGATCTGGCTTGATGCGGCAACAGGCAATCTACGTGAGGTACAGATGAGACGGGAGATGTCAGCTAGTGAGCTGGAGCATCGTTATTTGCGTCAAGTATCGTCACTGCTACAGGGTATTGGTGGGGACCCTGCGCTCAAACCAGTATCAGCCAAGCGATATGTGAGTATGAAGCAGGGCGAATTGGAACCGAAATCGTATACTACTCTAATGTTAGAGAATGAAAAAAGCTATGGAGAGATTATTTGGGTGCAGGATAAAGCGATCTCTGTTTCCGGTGATCTCGATCCTAAACAAGTTTCTCAAACAGCTTTGGCGTATGCAGAAGATTCCATTGAGGCGTTTACTGGCAACGCTGATCTTGATCTGATTAGCATACACCGGACAAAAGATGATGAGAATGGTAGAGATTTGATTACTTTTAGCTTTGAAAATCACTATTTTGTTCAGACGACTGAAGGTACTTTGGGTATTAATTATGCCGTTATAGATGCGAATTCTTATCAAAAAGACTATACTACCTGGGAAGAAGTGGAGGCTTATCATGAGAAGCTTCTTCAAGTTAAGGAATCGACCCTCAGGAAAAAGGTAGAGCCTTTAATTAAAAAAATATTCAAAGTTGATCTTCAAGCATATAAACTTCATCGAAATACCGAAGCACCGGGAATCGTTACATTTGAACTGGAATCGACAAGGGATGTTTTTCAGATTCGATATAACGAGGATGCTCGTATTACGATGATCACAAGGGATGCAAACCTCTAAGATTTGGTTTCATATGGTACAATCAATTTAATAGATGATTGGAGCATAAGGAGCATAACGATGAAATATTTGGTGAGTTCATGTCTTGCTGGCGTAGCCTGCCGTTACAACGGAACAGCGAGTCTGGATGCAAAGATTCAGGAGCTTGTGGAGCAGGAACAGGCAAAGATGGTCTGCCCGGAGCTGCTTGGAGGGTTTTCCACCCCGCGGGAGCCAGCTGAAATTATCGGCGGTACGGGTAAGGATGTGCTGGCAGGTACAGCCAAGGTAATTGAGAAAAGTGGCAATGACGTCACGGATCTGTACATTAAAGGAGCCTATCAGACACTTGAATGGGCGCAAAAACTGGATGTCACCTGTGTGGTGCTCAAAGAATTCAGTCCTTCCTGCGGTACACAGATGATCTACGATGGGAATTTTGCTAACCACAAAGTCGTGGGCGAAGGGGTTACGTCTGCTTTGCTGCGGCAAGAGGGATTTACGGTTATCTCGGAAAATGAGCTCATGGAACAGCTCTAATTGTTGTAATTTTATGACACGAATCACAGGTAAGTCGCCTTGGGGAGCAGCAGGTCCATAGCGACTTGTTTTTTGTTACAATAGGGGCACCCTTAATCATTGAAAACCTTGTTAGATAACAATAGTTACTTTTATAAACTAAGAAACATTATTGTGCGTACTTTTATATTTTGATTATAAACTCTAAAATAATACTTAGGTATTCAGGTTTAGACCATAAACATGAACATAAACAAGAAAAGGATGTGCAGACATATGGAATCCTCGGCAAAAGCCATTACGAAAGAAAACATCTTGAACGCTTACCATTTTCGGCATGCAACCAAACAGTTTGATGCTTCACGTATCATTTCGGAAGAAGATTTTGAGTTTATTCTAGAAACGGGACGATTGTCGCCAAGCTCAATTGGTTTGGAACCTTGGAAATTTCTGATTGTACAGAACCCGGACTTGCGCAAACGCCTGTCCGAAGTCTCTTCAGGGGCTCAGAAACAATTGGCAACGGCAAGCCATTTTGTTGTCATTCTGGCCCGGTCTGATGCAAGTTACAACTCGCCTTACGCGGAATATATGCTGAAAGAAATCAAGGGCATGCCGGATGACGTATTTGAGTTAACCCGTGAAGCTTATGGCAAGTTTCAAAAGAACCAACGAATGCTTGAGAACCCGCGTACTTTATTGGACTGGGCGTCCAAACAGACTTACATTGCACTCGGCAATATGATGACAGCTGCAGCGCTGATTGGCATCGATTCTTGCCCGATTGAAGGGTTTAACTATGAGGCTGTACATCGTCTTCTGGATGAAGAAGGTCTCCTGGAGGATGGATTATGGGATGTTTCTGCCATGGCAGCCTTTGGATATCGGGCGGAAAATCCTCCACGCGAGAAATCCCGTCAGCCCTTGGATAAAATCACGCAGTGGATTGATTAAAGCTTCACGTGATCTGATGTTTATATATAAATATCACATGCCCCGTTTCTTCCTTTTTGGAAGGTCGAGGGCTTGTGATATAAAAAGACTTGAATATACATAGACATCTATGTATAATGAACACATGCCAAATTACAACGCAATTGCACTGATCGCAAGAATCAGAGATCACATTAACAAACAGATTGTTCAGGAGCTGGAGAAGAATAATGTTACAGGAATTGTCCCGTCCCACGGTGACATCCTGATGTTCCTCTACCGTGAAGATGCACTTTCCATCAAGATGCTGGCGGAGCGAGTCCATCGGACCCAACCAACTGTCACTGTACTGGTGAACAAGTTGGAGAAGTTGGGGTATGTAGAACGCAGTAAGAGTGCCGAAGACAGCCGAGTGACGATGATTCGTTTGACAGAACAGGGCCTGCAATTGGAACCTGTATTCCATCAGGTATCACACCAGATTAATGGGATGGTGTACGGTCATTTGACTGATGATCAGGCAGAACAGCTGGAGAACTTATTAACCGGTATCGTTCGCAAATTATAATGAAGCATTTTGCATAATCCCACACCAGAGACAAATCGGATGTATACAAAGTGCTTCAACCATTTTTTTGCACATATACATAGACGTCTATGTATTATGGAGAAGTATTGATTTACCATTTTTGCAGCAAACTTATCATAAACCTGGAGGGATTATTTCTTATGAAACATCTAATCGTGTATGCGCACCCGAACACAGACAGCTTGAACAACGCCATTTTGAACACCGCAGTGGAAACACTTGAGGCTCAAGGCCACGACGTCGTTGTACGGGATCTGTACTCACTTGGATTCCAGCCTGTATTGAGCGCGGCGGATACAGCGTCCATGCGTGCAGGACAGACACCTGAAGATATCGCAACCGAGCAGCAATATGTCAAGGATGCAGAGGCCATCACCTTTATTTATCCCATCTGGTGGACAGGTCTTCCAGCAATCATAAAAGGGTATGTTGATCGTGTATTCGCATACGGTTTTGCTTATGCTTCCGGTGAAGCAGGCATTGAGAAATTGCTGACGGGTAAAAAAGGTCTGATCATTAATACACACGGCACGCCAAGTGAAATTTACAACCAAATCGGCATGACTGCCAGCATAAAAATGACTTCCGATATCGGTATCTTCGATTTTGTAGGTATTGAAGCGGTAGATCACTTGCTGTTCGGCAGTATCGGATATTTGGAAGCTACGGCTTATCAGTCCATGCTGGAACAAGTAAAAGAAACGGTCAGCACCAAGTTCTAAACGTATACACATGTATTTATTGGCAGACCGGTTCGTTCGCCCGAATCGGTCTGTTTGGTTTGCAAAATGAAAGAAAGGCGGTATAATCTTACCCATGGAACCTATACTCATATTCAAAGCATTATCCAACGAGACACGTCGACAGATTCTGTTGTGGCTCAAAAACCCGGAGCAGCACTTTCCGCCACTGGAGCTATCCCAGCATCCGGATTCAGGGAAGAGTGGCATATGTGTGGGTACGATTCAGGTGAAGGCCGGACTGGCTCAATCCGTCATATCCAGCTATCTGCTGACCATGCTCAAAGCCGGGCTGCTGATCTCCGAACGCAGGGGACAGTGGACGTATTATCGCCGCAACGAAGAAACCATTCGTCAATTTGCCGAGTACGTACAGCACGAGCTATAAGCCGGACGCCGAGACGGAAGCAGGAATGCAGGTGCAGGCGGGTATTCCGTCCGGATGTAAACGGCTGAGGAGCAGCTCTGTACATCAATTTTTGCGCTTTTAAATCTATATATCTGGATATACAAAAATAAAAATATAACTATAGAGGAGATTTTTCTATTATGTCTACCGAAAACACAGCTGCATCCCATAAAAAACATATTAACGACGTTAAATTATCCATTCTGGATTTGGCTCCTGTCGTTGTAGGTGCCACACCTGCGGATGCGTTGCGCAACAGTCTGGATCTCGCTCAGCACGCAGAGCGTTGGGGATATCACCGCTACTGGGTTGCGGAGCATCACAACATGCCGGGTATCGCTTCTTCCGCGACCTCGGTTGTCATTGGTTATCTTGCAGGTGGAACGAAGACCATTCGTCTCGGTTCAGGCGGAATCATGCTGCCTAACCATGCGCCGCTGGTGATTGCCGAGCAATTTGGTACACTGGAGTCCCTGTATCCAGGCCGTATAGACCTTGGGCTGGGCCGTGCACCGGGTAGTGACCGTCGTACGTCTCTTGCTTTGCGCAAAGACCTGAACAGCGGTGAAGATTTCCCCGAATTGCTGGCTGAGCTTAGAGCATATTTCGATGCTTCTGCTACATCGTATCATGCACCCGTACGCGCCGTGCCCGGTGAAGGTTTGAATATCCCGATTTATCTGCTTGGCTCCAGTGATTTCAGTGCTCGACTCGCAGGGCAGCTGGGATTGCCTTTTGCTTTTGCCAGCCACTTCTCACCGGATTACACCCGGATTGCACTGGAAACGTATCGGAGCAGCTTCCAGCCATCCGATCATTTGAAGGAGCCTCATGTGATTGTAGGTGTAAATGCAGTCGTTGCAGATACCGACGAAGAAGCCGCATGGCTTGGTACGACGATGCAGCAGCAGTTCCTGAACATTATTCGTGGCACAACCGGATTGGTGCAGCCACCAGCCGATATGGAAGGCAAATGGACGGATCGTGAGAAAGCGGGTGTAGAGCAGACGCTGAAAGCAGCTGTGAATGGTTCTCCGGAGACCGTTCGCGGTCAACTGGAATCATTTATTGCTCAGACCCAAGCAGATGAGCTAATTATTACGTCGATGATCTATGATCATCAGGCACGTCTGCACTCGTATGAGTTGATTGCACAACTGGCGGGAAAAGCGTAAGCAAAAAGCATAAACCGAACAGCGGACGTGAGCCTGGGGCTCAGATGCTGCTGACCTATTGACGGTTTGTCTCTTCGGAGGCAAGCCGTTTTTTGATAGGGATATTTTTCATTGGATTCGTATGGGGCAGAAGGTTCTTTTTAGGGTAAAATGAACGTACTGGTCTAATTTGAAACGGTTAAACAGCGCCATACGTATAAACTTCATGTGTTATACATATGTTGGCTTGTACAAGGAACATTATTCGCAGGGAAAGAGCATGCAGATTTATAGTTCATTCGTTGATTAAGGATACATAAGAGAGGAAGACAAGCCTATGGAGCAACCCGAGCAACCCCGTATTTGGCCGGACCGGTTTAAGAGATTTTTTCTGAATAACAAGTTCGTGCTTTTTCTGTTAATTCTGCTGCTGGTAGGACTAAACGTGATGGTTCTTACCAAAGTATCCTTTGTTTTGCATCCGCTCGCGGTGCTGATCAAAACGATCGTGCTGCCAATTATTCTGTCGGGTATCCTCTATTACCTGTTGAATCCGCTCGTGGATGTCATGGAAAAGTGGAAGATCAAGCGCGGCTGGTCCATTCTGATCTTATATCTCGCCATCGGAGGCATCCTGACAGTCGTCGTGCTGGCAGTCATTCCGGTCGTGCGCAACCAGATTATGGGGCTGATCGAAAATTTCCCAACATACAGTGAGACGGTAAAGCATCAGTTTGAGGAACTTACGGGCAGCCAGCTGTTCAGTCAGTTCCAGGAAGCGGTGAATCTGAATGCTCAAGACTGGTGGGGCACGATATCCCAGAAAGCCACTGAAATTCTGAATTCGACCTGGACCAAATTGGGCGGATTCCTCGGTGCGTTCACCGAGACGGTACTGTCCATTGTAACGGTTCCGTTTATCCTGTTCTATCTGCTGAAAGACGGCAAGAAGCTTCCAGCGAAAATTCTGTCTTTCCTGCCAATCAAGAGTCGTACGGGTGCAATGCATGTGCTGGAAGATATCAATCACCAGATCAGTTCATTCATTCGTGGACAGATTATCGTTAGTTTCTGCATCGGTATTCTGCTCTATATCGGTTATATGATTATTGGTCTGGACTATGCGCTGATTCTTGCGATTATCGCATCGTTCACGAGTGTTGTTCCGTACCTGGGACCTGCAATCGCGATTACGCCAGCGCTGATCGTGGCTCTGGTGACTTCCCCGGTGATGCTGCTGAAGATGGTAGCGGTGTGGACAATCGTGCAATTAATTGAAGGGAAGTTCATCTCCCCTCAGATCATGGGCAAAACGCTCAAGATTCACCCAATCACGATTATCTTCGTTATTCTGACTTCAGGCAATCTGTTTGGTGTAGTGGGCATTCTGCTGGCCGTTCCGGGATACGCGGTGCTGAAAGTGTGTGTGTCGCATATCTTCAACTGGTTCAAGGTACGATCCGGCCTGTATGATCCGAAGAATAACAATCTATTGTAACCGGAGTAGGCAAGCCCTTAGCTAGACCTGTGATAAACTTCTATTTCTGGCAAAACGGTGCCCTTATTCAAGAGAACCCCCGTCCATCGGCTAAGGCCGAGAGGCGGGGGTTCTCTTGTGTGAACAGGCAGGCTAATGCCTAGCCATGTTTAATATGCTGGAGCGTTTGCAGGAAGATCTGCTCAATATGAGCGTCATCCAGAGAATAATACACGGTCTTGCCTTCTTTGCGCCGCTTGACAATCCGCATGTTGCGGAGTGACCGCAGCTGGTGCGAAATGGCCGACTGTCCCATATCGAGCAGCACCGTCAGATCGTGTACACATAATTCCTTCTGCAACAGCGCATCAATAATACGAAGCCGGGTCGGGTCGCTGAAAGCCTTGAACCAGTCGGCCATCTCGGAAGAGGTCTCACGATCCATGAGAGAAGCACGAAGGGTCTGCACGTCAGCCTCTGTTCCAGAGCAGGCCGCGTCGCATTCGGCTGGAGCTTTAACCGGTTGTTCCATTTCCTATCACCACCTATATGAATTCAACCTAAGATGAAGTGTTGTTCTTCGATAAGCCTATTATATCCAAAAAACGTCTAAAGCGAAATGATTACTATTAGCATATTCTGTATGAAAAATCAACTGAAATTGTTGACACTCGTGTTTAGGCGTGCATATAATAGGGGTAATTAAACATATGAATGATTGCTCATATATTGATTGTAAATACGAAAGATTACGGATAACCATCATGTTTTACGTATTGCAAAGGGGAGAGTTCACATGGGAACCGGACAGGAACAGGTGAAAAGGGAACTGCTGCTGGATGGGTTGGATTGCGCGAACTGCGCATTGAAAATTGAGAATGGCGTCAAAAAGATTAAAGGCATTACCGATTGCTCGGTCAATTTTGTGACCAAAACTTTATCCATGCACACTACATCCGATATGGATGAGCAGGTGGTGGAGGAAGCGAAACGCAAAGTTCTTCGGCTGGAGCCGCATATTCGTATTTCGGAAAAAGGGAAGCCTTCGCACGGAAGTCGTGCTACTGCCGCGACAGAAGGCTCGACATCCGGCAACATGCACGCATATGCAGGTAGTGTGACCCACGGGCATGAACATGCTTCGAGTGGGCACGATCATGATGGTCATGCCCATAACCATAACCATGGAGCGCATGATCATGCACATGACCACAGCCATCATCACGGCATTCAAGGGCAAGCGCATGATCATGGAAGTCATGCCGGACATGATCACGGTCATGCAGATGGTCACGATCACGACGCGCATGCCGGACACTCGCATGAACATGGCGCTGGGCAGACGAAGGTGCTGCTGGCACGTCTGGCGGCGGGTTCCATTCTGGTGGCAGCCGCGATCTGGTCTCCGCTGGAAGGATGGGCGCAGCTTGCACTCTATGTTGTCGCTTATCTGATCGCAGGGGGAGATATCGTCCTTCAGGCATTCAAAAATATCATTCGCGGTCAGGTATTTGATGAATACTTCCTCATGTCCGTCGCCACCATTGGTGCCTTTGCCATTGGTCAATATCCTGAGGGTGTTGCGGTTATGCTCTTCTATCAGCTCGGTGAGCTGTTTCAGGGAATGGCGGTTAATCGCTCAAGGAAGTCGATCCAGTCGCTTATGGATATTCGCCCGGATTATGCCAACATGCTGATTGGCACAGGAGAAGAGACCAAGCGGGTTTCTCCGGAAGAAGTTCGTATTGGGGATCGCATCGTGGTTAAAGCGGGTGAGCGGGTACCCCTGGACGGGATCGTCAAAACAGGTCGTTCCATGGTGGATACGTCCGCTCTGACGGGTGAATCGGTGCCTCGTGAACTGGAACCCGGCAGCGATGTGCTGAGTGGATTCGTGAACAAAAACGGGATGTTAACTATTGAAGTAACGAAAACTTTTGGTGAATCGACGGTATCCAAAATTTTGGATCTGGTGCAGAATGCGAGCAGCCGCAAAGCCAAAACGGAACATTTTATTAGCAAATTTGCCCGGTATTATACGCCGGTTGTTGTCATTCTGGCTGCGCTGATTGCGCTCGTTCCGCCGCTGGTATTCAGTGGTGCGACATTTGCCGATTGGATCTATCGTGCACTGGTCTTCCTCGTGATCTCTTGTCCATGTGCACTGGTTGTTTCCATTCCGCTTGGTTTTTTCGGCGGCATCGGAGCTGCTTCACGTAACGGTATACTCATCAAAGGAAGCAACTACCTTGAAGCATTGAACGATGTCAAAGTCGTTGTTTTCGATAAAACGGGTACACTAACCAAAGGTGTTTTTAAAGTAACAGCCATTCGCCCTGAAGGCGGGCGTACGGAAGATGAATTGATGGAGCTTGCTGCCATTGCCGAAGCCCATTCCAATCATCCCATTGCTGAATCCATTCGCGCAGCTTGGGCTCAGGATATTCGGACCCAGGGTGTGGACGATTACGATGAGGTTGCCGGACATGGTATCAAGGTCCGTGTGGATGGACGGGAAGTGCTTGCTGGTAACGCCAAATTGATGGAACAGGCAGGTATCTCCTACACGACTCCGCAAACCGTAGGCACAGTGGTGCACGTTGCCGAAGCGGGTTCGTATGTCGGTCACCTGATCATTGCCGATGAAGTGAAGGATGATGCAGCGGCTGCCATCCAGGCACTCAAGAAGCTTGGCATCCGCAAAACCGTGATGCTGACAGGGGATGCCAAAGCTGTTGGTGAAGCTGTAGGGCGTGAGCTAGGTGTAGACGAAGTATACGCTGAGCTGCTGCCACAGCATAAAGTCGAACAGCTGGAGCGCCTCGAAGCTGCCAAATCACCGAAAGAGAAAATGGTATTTGTCGGTGATGGCATTAACGATACGCCGGTGCTGGCGCGTGCCGATGTGGGCGTAGCAATGGGTGGGCTTGGTTCGGATGCCGCGATTGAAGCGGCAGACGTTGTCATCATGACAGATGAGCCATCCAGACTGGCAAGTGCGATCCGGATTGCAAAACGGACACGAACCATTGTCTGGCAAAATATCGGTTTTGCGCTGGGGGTAAAAGCGATCTTTCTGCTGCTCGGTGTATTCGGTATTGCCACCATGTGGGAAGCGGTATTCTCTGATGTAGGGGTGACCGTGCTGGCTGTCCTGAACGCCATGCGTGTACTGCGGGTGAAGGACATCTAAGTTTTGCGAAACGATCCGGACGGCTCTTCGTATATACGTAGAGCCGTTTTTTTGTTTTAATATCTGTGTTGTATTTTGAATGGAGTTAGGGGAGGACATTGTGGCAGGAGCAATTGTTGGTTTGATATGCGGTGTATGTTATTTCGTATTGGGGTTCATGGTTTACAAAAAACCGCCGAAAAGAATTAATGGCATATATGGTTACCGTACCCCGCGCGCGATGAGCAACCCGGAACTATGGGAAGAGGCACAACGATATAGCGCCAATCTGATGATGCAGTTCGGTGTCATTATTACCGTGTTTGGTATTCTCGGTTTCTGGTTTACCGATGTACAAGCATTGGTTCTGAGTCTCTTTGCTGTTGTGTTCTATACGGTACGACTGTTTACGAAGGTCGAAGGCCGCTTGAAGGAAATGCAGCGTGTCCAGCAACAGGGACAGAAGAAGCAAGGCGCTTAGAGGGCACGATGTGGAATCGCATCTGAACGAAGATCCGCGAGAGCGGATCTTTTTTGCATTTTATAGGGGCGGAGGATAACTGGGAACTACTTTTAACAACGTATTGTAAAAATTACCACTGGGATAATCTGTTCATGTTTGAGACATACTATATATTCGAGTCTAAAATCTAACGTTGACGTTAACGTTAATAATATATATAATTATGTACATAACATTATAGACATATTGAAGTGAGGTGAAGGAAATGAGTTTATATAAAATCGATGACGTAGCCAAGGAATGCGGTTTGACCAAGCGTACCATTCGGTATTACGAAGAGATCGGCGTTATGCCTTCACCTCAGCGGACGGACGGTGGCACACGATTATACACCCGGGAAGATATCGATTATCTGAAGAAGGTGGTTCGGGCGAAGGAAGTGCTGGGATTCTCGCTTCAGGAGCTGCATACTTATGTGGCAACGGCGGATGCACTGAACGAACAGCGTTTTGACTACCAGCAGACCACTGAAGTGAGAGAGCGGATCGAGAAGCTCACCAGGATGGAAACGACGTTGGATGACCAGCTGCAGCTGATCGAGCAGAAACTTCAGAGCATTCATGCCGTGCAGGAGGAACTTGAGGAATTACGTGAACGGGTTCAGAACGGTATTCGACGATTAGAAGAGCACGAGAATGACACATAATGGAGCATTTGATTTCAATCGAATGATGCAAACTGCTAAATGAGTATTCCACGATAAGCACCGGGAGATCCGGTGTCATTTGTGCCGTTTTCTTTCCTTTATTTCTGAAAATAAAGATGAGTATTTCATTGTTTTCACAATAGTTCACAACATAAATCATGAACCGGGAGGAATCACATATGAAAAGAGAACCATCATTACCTGACGAATTGCCGTCATCACGCGGGGGTCTGCTGTCCCAGCCCAGAGCGGTATGGGCGGTAGCCTTCGCTTGTATTATCTCCTTTATGGGTCTGGGGTTGGTTGACCCGATTCTGCCTGCCATTGCCGATCAACTGCATGCTTCCAAAAGTCAGGTATCCCTGCTCTTTACAAGTTATAACGCAGTTACCGGGGTTGCCATGCTGATTACCGGTGTTGTATCCAGCCGGATTGGTGTGAAGTGGACCCTGCTCAGTGGGATTTTGCTGATTATTGTCTTCTCTTTCCTCGGCGGGACCTCTGATACCGTAGGTGCTCTCGTCGGTTACCGTGGTGGTTGGGGGCTAGGGAACGCCCTGTTCATCGCAACCGCATTATCCGCTATTGTAGGACTGTCCACTTCGGGGACAGCCAAAGCGATTATTTTGTACGAAGCAGCACTTGGTCTGGGGATTGCTGTGGGTCCATTGCTCGGTGGTGAACTGGGTTCCATCTCATGGCGTGGCCCGTTCTATGGAGTAGCTGTTCTGATGGCGATTGCTTTTATCAGTATTACGTTTATGCTGCCTAAGATGGCCAAACCGAAAACCCGCAGTTCCTTGTCCGATCCGTTCAAGGCTCTGGGTTATCCTTCACTGAAAACATTGGCGATTACGGCCTTCCTGTATAACTTTGGATTCTTTACCTTGATGGCTTATTCTCCGTATGTCATGAATCTGGATGAACATGGACTTGGTTATGTGTTCTTCGGTTGGGGTCTGATGCTGGCGATTACGTCTGTATTCGTGGCCCCAAGACTGCAACGTCGATTCGGATCGGTTCCTTCCATGAGCGTTATGCTGACCCTGTTCGCCATAGATTTGCTGGTGATGGCGATAGGTACAGTAATGGGATCATCTACCACCGTGATCGTAGCTGTTATCGTTGCCGGGATTTTCCTCGGGATCAACAACACGTTAATTACTACGGCAGTTATGGAAGCTGCGCCAGTGGAACGTTCTGTGGCATCGGCTGCTTACAGCTTTGTCCGGTTCCTTGGAGGTGCGCTGGCACCTTGGCTTGCGGGTAAATTATCCGAGTGGTTCCTGCCGGAGACACCGTTTTATTTTGGCGCATTGATGGTACTGATCGGGGTTGTTGTGCTTCTCGTACGCCGCAGACATCTGCGTGATATCGATGCTGCCATTACACATCATTAATGAACAGGAGGAATGGAAAATGTTGAAACAAATTTTGGTTGCTGTTGATGGGTCGGAACATGCACATAAGGCGCTGGAGCAAGCGGTTGTTCTGGCAGAAAGTTTGAAACAACCGGCTTCCCTAATAATTGTACATGTGAATCCTTCGGTCTCGCTGAATGAGCCCGCACTAGGCGTGGATCTGGAGGCACGGATCGCTGAAGAAGGGCAGCATATCATACAACCTGTTAATGATTTGTTAGCCGCTCGTTCTGTTCATTATGAAACTTTGCTGATTGCTGGAGATCCCGTGAATGAGATCTGCCGTGCAGCGAAGGATAGAAACTGTGATCTCATTGTAATGGGGGCGGCCGGGAAAAGCATGCTCGCTGAAATCGTCGTGGGCAGTGTCAGCCACGGCGTCCTGAAACATGCAGGTTGTCCGGTCCTGACCGTTAAATAAAAGATATGGCTTGTGTGGATGGTGCTAAAGTAGTGTATAAATAGGTATGGGAAAACGCTGCGGTAAACATGAATGGGGGATGAGGTTAAATGAAAAAACAACATCTGTTCATCGGGGGCAAGCCCACCGAATCAGTAGACTATATAACACTTCAGGCACCGTACTCGAAAGAAACACTGGCAGAAGTATCCTCGGCGTCAGCTGAGGAAGTCCAATCAGCGATTGCCGCCGCTGTTCAGGCGGGCAAAGAGATGCGCAGAATGCCTGCCTATCAGCGTGCAGACATCCTTTATAAGCTGTCCGCCCTGCTGGAAGAACGGAAGGAAGAAGCGGCACGGATCATTGCGCTGGAGGCGGCAAAGCCGATTACGGCGGCACTCGCCGAGGTTGATCGTACGGTGGAAACGTATCGTTTCGCCGCAGAGGAAGCCAAGCGGCTCACTGGAGAGACTGTTCCCATGGACGCAGCCAAAGGCGGAGAGGGACGCATGGGGTATACGATGCGACAGCCCTTGGGCGTTATCGGAGCCATTACACCGTTTAATTTTCCAATGAATCTGGTGGCTCACAAGGTGGGCCCGGCGCTGGCAGCAGGTAATACGATTGTACTGAAGCCTGCGGAGCAGACGCCGCTGTCTTCCTATTATATCGCCAATTTGCTCCAGGAGGCCGGATTACCGGATGGCGCATTGAATGTGGTGAGCGGTGACGGCAAAACGATTGGTGACGTGCTTGTAGAGCATCCCGATATGGCTCATATTACATTTACAGGCAGCCCTGCTGTAGGCCGAAGCATTCGCAGCAAAGCCGGATTGAAACGGGTAACATTGGAGCTAGGGTCCAATGCGGCAGTTATTATAGACGCAGATGCCAATTTTGACAAGGTGGTCCCAAGATGTGTGACCGGGGCTTTTACTTACCAAGGTCAGGTATGTATCTCGCTGCAGCGGATTTATGTGCACAGCGAGATTGCGGACGAGTTTATTCGCCGCTTCGCTGAAGCGGCAAAACAAGTTGTGGTAGGAGACCCGCTGAACCCGGATACTGTCGTCTCTGCGCTCATTACATCCAAAGACGTACAGCGTACACTCGATTGGATTGCTGAAGCGAAGCAGGCAGGCGCTGAAGTTGCAGCAGGTGGTGAGGCTGAGGGAGGCGTCTTGCATCCAACGGTGCTGGTTAATGTTCCACGGGATGCCAAGGTATCTTGTCAGGAGGTATTCGCCCCCATCGTCGTGATTAATACGGTGGAATCGGTTGATGAAGGCATTGAGCATGTAAATGATTCGATGTATGGGCTTCAGGCGGGTGTGTTCACGAATGATATTCGTACGGCATTGCATGCAGCAGATCATATCGAAGCAGGCGGCGTAATGATTAATGATATCCCCACGTTCCGTGTAGACCATATGCCTTATGGCGGCGTGAAGCAGAGTGGGATGGGACGTGAAGGTGTTAAATATGCTTTAGAGGAAATGACGGAATTGAAGTTTGTCATGTTTAACAAGAACTGAAGACATGTTTAGGACGAGTGGACATTTGAGGTGAAAACAAAATAGGTTATCCTGTACCCAAGTTATTGGGTGCAGGATTTTTTTGCTTTTCTGCATCAGTCCATTCCCGTAAAAAATACATAGTCTTTCTTCTATGACCCGGGGTTCACATCTGATGAGAAGGGTATAAATACTTATCATACCGCAAATCTACCCATCAGATGCCGTTCATGTCACCGAAGCATTGTGTATCCATCCAGAGAAATGAACGGGAATGTGGAGTACAGAATGGTTGAACGTTTTATAATCCCACACTCGAATTTAAATACAATGCAGTATGATCAAGCCTGAACGAGAAAGTTACAGGCCAGTCAGGAGGTGTATTCAAATGGCATATTCCATGGTTGATGTATCCGGGATGTCCGGCGTAAGTCTGAGTGAATTGGGACAGTACGCAGAGACGGGTCTGCTGAATCCTGCCTTCGTAGGTCAAGATGAAGACATCTACTATGAAAAACCGGAGTTGTTGAGGCTGCAGCAGATTCTCTTCTGTAAAGAAGTAGGCATGGAGGAAGAAGAGATCAGACCGATGCTCAGGGACAATCCCCGAGACATGATTCGTATCATGCAGCAGCATCGGATTGAGATGCTGGAGAAGGCACTTCATTTGCATGGATTGATTCAGACACTGGACAAAACCATCTCCTATTTACGTGGCGAGCAGGAACTGAATGAGGATGAACTGTATGCTGGGTTTTCGAATAAGGGGCGTCATCGGCTTTTGAATGAAGCAACCTCTGATCATGCAACCAAGAACTTTTCTGAACAGATGCAGACAGAGGGCAATCAGAAATACAACGCTATTTCCTCTTCCGCGAAGCAGGCAACCTCCCTGTCTGAGGGTCAGGAGATGAAGTCGAAGGAAGATTTTCTCGACTCCCAGGCGAAGATTGACCGAATTCATCTGGATTTGCAGAGCGCTATCGAGAATGGATTACAACCCGGAAGCTCGGAAGTGCAGCAGATTATTGGCAGACATCTCGAATGGATCAAGGATTATTACACCCCGACGGCAGAGATCTACCGGGATCTGGGCAATCTGTACGTCGAGCACAAAAATTTTCGCCAGATGTATGATGGATACCACCCCAAGTTGGCCGAGTTTTTACGAGACGGGATGATGATCAAGGCGGAACAGGAATTATCCTAGCTGCATACAGTATCCTGGGCGAGCAGAACATGGGTGTGAAGAAAATAATCACAACAAAGAGCGCAGAACCTCAAGGAGGAGTGCGCTCTTTGTTAGTGCATATCATTGCAGGGCTGGGGAATTCCCCATCAGCCTTATGACCCGTACTTCATGCAGTTAGGATAATTCCAGCTGCTCTGTAATCAGGCTTACCGCCTTTTCCAGGAAGACACGGTCTTCATCGTCAAAACGGTTCTTGAGCGGGCTGTCGATATCGAGCACGCCGTACAATTCGCCGTTTTTGATAATCGGCACAACGATTTCGCTGTTCGATGCGGCATCACAGGCGATATGGCCTGGAAAGGCATGAACATCTTCAACGACCATCGTACGTCTTTCCGCAGCAGATGTGCCGCATACACCGCGTCCCAGCGGAATACGGATGCAGGCAGGCAACCCCTGGAAGGGACCGAGTACAAGTTCTTTTCCATCATACAGATAGAAGCCGACCCAGTTGGTATCGGTCAAAAATACATTGAGCAGCGCCGCAGCGTTTGCCAGATTGGCAATGGCGCTAGGTTCATCGCGGATCAGAGCACTTAACTGTCCCAGGACGGCGGTGTGCTGCTCGCTTCGTGTTCCTTCATAGGAAACAGCTTGAAACATGGTAAATCACCCTCCCGAGCAAAAATGGTACTTATTTTCAAGATAGTGCAGAGCCTGCGGTTAGTCAAGCGGAGGATTTCGGAAAAGGAGGCCAATCCGTGAGTACCCTCCTGTTTCTCATCTTCCTGCCTGGGGTAATTACTTAGCAATCACGAAGGGCTACAACCCGGGAAGGAGCTTGGCTTATGCATGCAGAGGTACAGAATCTTTTTGTACGAATTCATCTTCTATATTTCGCTCAGAATCAGGACTTAACCATTGGCGACGCGCTGCCTCTATTGGAAGAACGGGGATATCGCGTTGGGGAGCGGGAGATCAAGCAAGAGCTTGAGCACCTGACACAGGAGAACTTCCTGACTGCCCATGGAGATCAATGGAGCCTCACAGGGACAGGCATAGAGGAGTTTAAAGAAATCATAGCTGTCTTTGGCCGCGTAAGCGAGGAATTACTTGCCACTGACAAGAAAACGTCTACAGTCTGAACTTGAAATTGGACAGGCATGCCCGGGCATACTTTCAAAAATGGAAGGATTCATACGTAACAACAAGACCGGGAGCGGAAGCGGCCCGGTTTTTTGACGTGATTATGATGACTGAACAGTTGCCAATCGGTGCAGGTTATGGTTAGATGGCTATTGAATCTTATGGTCTCAGAGATGGATCGGATCGGAGTGTCTTTTTCATGTATAAATGCAAAGGGAGAATTCCCGAACTAGAGACAGGGCGTCTGCGCCTGCGCAAAATGCGTCGTCGGGACGCGGCCCAGATGTTTGCCTGCTGGTCAGACAGGGACGTGACCCGTTATATGAATTTGGCGCCCATGATGGGGACAAGCGAAGCGGCGGATATGATTGGGCTGCTGAACCATATGGCAGGAGAGGAGGAGGCGATTCGCTGGGGAATCGAACTCAAGGAGACGGGACGGCTTATTGGCAGCTGTGGTTATAACACATGGCAGCTCGAAGGTGCATTCCGGGGTGAAATCGGATATGAGTTGGGTCGTGAACATTGGCGTCACGGGTACATGACGGAGGCATTTTCGGTCATGCTGCCCTTCGGATATGAAACGATGGGTCTCAATCGGATCGAGGCGCTCGTAGATCCGCGTAATTTGGCTTCTGGAGAGTTCCTGACGAACCAGGGATTCACGCAGGAAGGTCTGCTGCGTCAGGTGCAGCATACGTCAACCGGATACAAAGATATGGTGATGTATTCCCTGTTGTACGATGAGTTTTTGCGCAAGAGAGATGTGTAAATCAATGTTCCAATGATATAGAGAATTGAAGAGAGAAGGGTTTGTGTGAATGCAACCGGAGGTTTGAAACGCAGCTTCATCTTGGCAGGATTGTTGCTGGCAACCTTTTTGTCAGCGATTGAAGGCACGGTGATTGGTCCGGCCGGACCAACCATCGTTAGTGAATTGGGTAGTGTGCAGCTTCTCAGCTGGATCTTTACTGCTTATCTGCTGACGATGGCAGTGAGTACGCCGATCTTTGGCAAAATCAGTGACCTGTACGGGCGTAAGCCGGTATTTCTGATTGGCTGTGCCTTATTTATACTGGGTTCACTCCTGTGCTGCCTTTCGCAGAACATGGAGCAGTTGATTATTTTCCGCGCGATTCAAGGGATTGGTGCCGGTGCGGTTGTACCGGTTACGTTTACGATTATTGGGGACATCTACCGTATTGAAGAACGAGGCAAAATACAAGGTTGGATCAGTTCGGTGTGGGGCATTTCATCTCTGGCCGGACCGCTGCTGGGCGGTTACTTTGTAGATAATCTGGGCTGGCAGTGGATCTTTGGATTCAATGTGCCGTTCGGGCTGCTGGCCATGTGGTTTGTGTTTCGTTATTTGAAGGAAGAAATGTCTCCTCGTACGGCCAAAATTGACTATATGGGTGCATTGACCTTTACCGTTGGTATTACAGCATTGCTCTTTGTATTGTCCGCGGGTGGACAGTATTATGCCTGGGGTTCTCCGATTATAGTGGGACTGAGCATTGTGGCAGTAGTCTTTATGATTTTATTTTTTGTGGTGGAAAAAAGGGCTCAAGCCCCGATGGTTCCTCTCCATCTGTTCCGTATTCAGGACATTCGGGTGGCGAATATCGCCGGGCTGTTAACCAGTACCCTGATGATTGGCCTAACGAGTTATTTGCCACTGTGGGTTCAGGGGGTTCGGGGCGGTAATGCGACTGAATCGGGGCTGCTGCTTGCACCAATGTCGGTTGGCTGGCTGATCGGTAGTGTACTTGCCGGCCGTCTGTTAATGAAGATTGGATCACGCTTAACCGCAGTGATTGGATTAACCGGAATCGCCATAGGATCGGGAGGACTCTTCCTGGTCGGTGGAACGTCGCCTCAGGCGGTGCTGTTTATACTGACCTTTATTTACGGACTCGGCTTTGGATTTGCTTTTACCATATTCACCATTATTGCACAGTCCTCGGTCGGATATAAGGAACGTGGATCTTCCACGGCGCTGCATACCTTCATGCGTACGCTGGGACAGACCATCGGTGCGGCAGCGTTTGGTACGTGGTTGAATTACCGTATTTCAACGTTGTCGGACGAGCAGCATCTTGCAGATGCAGGCATCTCGGAAGGTGATCTGAATCAGCTGCTTGCTCCGCATACAGAAGCAGCGCTGTCGGATGACAAATGGGCGCTTCTGCGTAACGTATTGGAAGGAAGTCTGCACTCCTTGTTTGTCATCATGTTTGTCATTGCCATAATCTCATGGGTAACGACACTGGCCTTGCGCAAACGGCTAATCGTTCCTGAGAATGCCGATGCTCCGCCGCAAACCCAGGCTTCCGGGCAGTAACGTAGTATGACTATTAAGAGAATCTTACTTCATTAACGATGTGAAGAGAATCAAGGCAGCTGTTCCTTGGCTGCTTTTTTGGTTTATAATTTTCTAAAGGGGAGTCACCAATAAAGGGGGGTGAGTTGAGATGAGAAATCAATGGATAAGATCCGTCTGGTTAGTCCCTATCCCAATCAAATTTCTAGCAGCCATACTAACCAGCACTTCGCTTTCTCTGATTATCGGGATCATGGAGTACGTCCCCTTGGCGGAACGAGCGGAACATACATATTACTATCCCTTCTGGTATACATTGATCATAAGCATTCTGATCAGCTCGGCTATTCTTCTGTTTCTGATTCTGCCTTTATCGTTATTCGCGGATCATATGCTTGCTTCCCGAAAAATGAATGGACGTGTAACGAAAGCGACCTTTGCAATCTTAACGTATTTGCTTCTTGGAGTGGGGAGTGGAGTACTGTTCTCCATCTTTGTATTCAAGTTGGATGCCTTTGAGTATACCGCTCAATATCCGTACATCATGGTAATGACCTTCGTTTTTCTGTTATGGCAATTAGGGTTAAGCGGGCTATTAAGCAGAGTCCGTAATAAGAACAGACCAGCTAGCGTTATGGATAAATAGTCAGCACATGCTGAATGGAGGCCTGGATGATGTTTCCCAATAATCTGAATTCGTCCAAGGAAGATGAAGCCAAAAGCAAATACGAAGAGACTCAAAGGGAGATTGAGGGTCACAGCCGCTCAGGTCTGTCCAGTTACATTGTCGATTTGCTGATTGCAGGTGGATTGGTCGTCGCTGTCCTCACGGTGTTGATGTGGATTCTGTATCTTTGATTAACAAATAGGAATAACCGGTACCGCCTTTATAGGCGAACCGGTTATTTTTAGTTTGGATCAGATGATATGATCTGGCTTTAGCCGTTTGCGGATAAACGATCCGCGCCGAGTGCAAGCCTTTCCAACAGCTCAGAGAGGAGCGTTTTGTCATCCTCACTTAGGCCGCTGACCGCACGATCTATTTTGTGTGCGTAGCCTGGATAGATGTCATCCATCGTACGTTGGCCTTCTTCGGTCAATTCTACGAAAATAATGCGTCTGTCCTGCGGACAATGTTTTCGATGTAAAAGTCCTTTTTGCTCCAGCTTATCAATGACATAGGTGACATTCCCGCTTTGCAGCAGAAGCTGTGCACCGACTTGTTGAATGGGCTGTGCTCCTTTCATATATAACACTTCGAGCACCCCGTAAGCGGTGGGGTTGAAGCCGTGCACTTTGCTTCCGGATACAGCGTGTTCATTCACGCTCTTGAATGTCTGGGCCAAGGTGCGGTACAGATGAAGAGAACGTTCGGTTCCGATTTCCTGTAATTCCAGCATGCTGATCCCGCCTTTTCAGATTATTGGAGTTGATGTGAATTTACATTTGACGATTCAGAGGTTCGCCATACTTTTATTGTAAGTGTCTGTTTGCACGAAAAACATGCGATATGTCACAAGATTTGCATTTTTAGCAATTAAAATTTAATCATTTTCCAACTTGTCAGTGTACATAGAAAGTTTCATTTTAAAATAAGTACTGGAAAAATCATCCGGAAGGCGCCGCTTCTTCTCCGTCTCTGGCAGGAGGTGAGGGTACAGCCTGCTCTCTATAATGAGTTCATATGATGAATGAGTTGAGGGCGGAGGAGCAAAAAAATGACAAACGAATTAACGGTTCAGGTGCCAAGGTCTCTGAAGTACAATCGATCCTTTGTAACATTAATGACTGCGCAGGCCATCTCCAATCTGGGAGACTGGCTGCATCTGCTGGCGATCCTTACGCTGGTGGGCATTCGCTGGAATGCTACGCCGTGGGAGATTACGTTCACGACGCTGTGTGCAGCATTGCCTGTCTTGCTTACAGGGCCATTTGCAGGGGCGCTCGCAGATCGGGTTAATCGGAAGTGGCTGATGATTGCTGCCGACGGTGCACGAATTGTGATCGTTGGAGGGTTCATTTTTGCCGATCAAATCTGGCATGTCTATGTACTGCTTATTCTCAAGTCCTTGTTCGATGTGGTGTTCTCGCCCGCCAAGAACGGCAAGCTTAAGGAGATTGTACCGCAGGAGCAATTGGGGCAGGCAGTGTCCATCAGCTCGGTGATCGAACAGATGTCCAAAATTATCGGCCCGGCTCTTGGCGGGCTGCTGGTTGCAGCTTTTGGGATTACCTGGTGTTTCGTATTGGATTCCGCGTCTTTTCTAATCTCAGGGATTATTTTGCTGTGGATTCCTGGAGCACGGATGATCCAATCCGCGAGTCAGAACGTAGAACATGTAAGGAAAGAGACAGCAGGTGTTGCTCCATCAGGTGAACAAGCTGCGTTTTTGAAAGATACGATGGAGGGCATCCGCATGCTCGCTTCTCTTCCTCAGGTGGGGACTTCCCTGATCCTGCTTGCTTCGGCTATTCTGTTTCTGCAATTTGCCGATTCACAGACGGTGGTCCTGTTTAGACAGCTTCCGGGTATTTCAAGTGATCTGCTCGGATGGTGCGTGGCGGCCAGCGGTGTGGGAACGTTAATTGCGGCAATGAGCGTCCAGAAGTGGAAAAAAGCAGGGCATGTGGTCAAGATGGGTCTTGGAACATCCATGATGGGTCTGGTCATTGGTGCAGCAGGCATGATTGTTGGGGTATGGCCGCATGCGGGGCTTGGAGCCACTTTACTGCTGATATCGTTATTTGCCCTGGCAGGTGTAGGTATTGGTTTCGCTATTGTACCGTTTCAAATTCTGCTTCAGGAGCAAACCCCTGAATCCATGACGGGGCGTGTGTTTGGCACGGTTGGCAGCATCATGACAGCCAGTAATATCATGGGTCCGGTGGTAGGTGGATTTCTGGTCACTTCATTCGGAGTGGTTCCGGCTTTTATCTGTTCAGGCATTTTGCTGACGTTGCTTGGCGTGATGCATGTAATGATTCGCAGGCAAAAAAGGAACAGCATGGACGGGAGTCTTGCAGCAAAGTCGATGGTTACCGGTGAGTGAAATGAGTTGGCAAATGCCCCTGTTTCAGAGGTGGGGAAAGGAAAAAATTATGAGATTTTCACTGTAATATAAAGAAGCAGGGGTCCCGGAGCCCCTGCTTCTTTCGTTTATTATAAAATGATGTTACCGCACGACTGAATGGTACTTTAATATATTTGCTATGCTTTCAAATGAGTGTTTGCCCTCTGCAATATTGACCATGAACTCCACTGCATATTGACGTTCCATTTGGAGATGGTAACCATTCAACATTAAAAACGATTTGGTTACGAGATACGCTGTCCGTTTGTTCCCATTATGAAAGCAGTGATTTTTAACTAAGGACTCTAATATAGCACTAGCTTTATCAAATAAAGAAGGATAGGCATCTTTTCCAAACAAAGTTTGTTGGGGTCTATTTACAGCAGAGTCCAACAAAGAATAGTTCTTCACTCCAGCTTGTGCTGTGTCATTCATCCTCTTCATCATAAAATAATGAGCGGCTACCACTTCTTCTATTGATAGGAATATGATCATGATTAACGATCTCTTAAATCCTGGAGGATGCCCTCATCCTCTTCAAAAACATCAAAAAAAGCTTCCAGTACTTCAGGTCTTACATTTTCAGGTGTTTTCAACTGTCTAACTTTTTTGAGTATAATCTCACCTTGACTGTTCTCAATAAATTCAATCTCATCACCTTGTGACACATCGAGCTTATCGATCAAAACCTTTGGCAAGCTAACGCCTAAGCTATTACCCATTTTACCTATCTTACGAGATAAAATTTTCTTCTTAAAATGGTCCTCTTTCATTTGGGCCCCACCATTCATAGTATGTTCCTCCTATAGTATGATCCAACTTAAGAAATGAATACGTAAGTAAGTATAAATGTTAGTACGTTATAACATTATAACATGAATTCCAAATGTAAAATCACTATACAAAAGCTCAAAATGATCAAACAATTCCTCACGAACTCGATTACAATATCAATAGAATTAAACAAGCACCTGACAGGGCAGGGAGTGAATGAGATGGAAATCAAAAACGAAAACGAAGATACAGCTGCACAGGGGTCCATATTGGACGTACATATTACGGAAGCGGGATATGCGGCGGGGGAATCGACAATACGAAATATCCGGCTCCATGTGTCGCCTGGGGAACTTGTGGGCATTATCGGACCGAACGGAGCCGGTAAAAGCACCACCATCAAAACGTTGCTTGGCCTGCTGGAGCATGCCCAGTACGACGTAACCATTGGAGGAGACGGACGTTATGCCTATATCCCCGAACAACCTGTTTTTTACGAATATATGACGCTGTGGGAACATCTCGATCTGGCTGCAGCTGCTTATGAGATGGAGGAAGACATCTTCATAACCAGAGCGGAGGAGCTGCTGGTTCGTTTCGGAATGGACCACGTCCGCAACGATCTTCCGGCCAGTTTTTCCAAAGGCATGCGGCAGAAAATGATGCTGATGATCGGTTTTCTGTCCTCGCCGGATGTATATATTGTGGACGAGCCTTTCATCGGGCTGGACCCGCGGGCAACCAAGGATTTTCTGAAATTGCTGGATGATGAACGCCGCCGCGGTGCAGGTGTGCTTATGTCCACGCATGTCCTGGATACTGCTGAGCGAATCTGTGATCGCTTTATACTCATCCACTCTGGGCGCTCTGCTGCCGAGGGAACGCTGGACGAAATTCGCGCAGCCGCAGATTTGCCGGCTGCCTCGTTATTTGATTGTTTTGATACACTGACATCCTGATCGGAAAGGGGGAAGAAGAGATGGAAACCTTCCAGCGATACACACCACTTGGTTTATACCGCCGCAGGCGCAGAGAGCACTTCAATGAACAGTTGAAAAACCTGAAACTGGTGGTCGATTGGACGGTATGGGTATACCTGCTTGTTCCCGGTCTGCTATATCTTGGCGGGTGGTATGTGAGTTTATGGACCAAACCGCTGCCCTCATGGGCAACCGGCCTAACGATGCCAACACTGACCGGGCTGATCGATATCGTTATATTAACAGGCGGTGTGCTGATATTTATAGAGGAAGCGGACGTGTTGTTCCTGAAGTCGAGACCACTTTGGATGCGAACATTGATGAGGCAGGGAATGTACCGGGCTTGTTGGCAGCATTTGGGTAAAATGATTGCGATTACAGCTCTGACCGCGCCATTATGGTCCAGGGTGTATGACATGTCTTTTATCCAGATTGCTGTGGTAGCAGTATGGTTCGGAGCCGTTGCCTCCGTTCAGGCCATCGTGCTGCATATGACGAAAGTGCGTTATACCGGGTGGAGACGCTGGGTTCGAATGATTCCTTTGGCGGTTGCCATGGGCATCATCACGATTGGGGCAACGTTCTGGATGCATGGACACATCTGGACACTGCTTGCAGGAATTGTGGCCGCAATCCTTCTTTTAATTACAGTTGGCCAGATGAGACTGACCATGAAGGGAACATTTGAAGGCGATGTTCGTGAGGATCTACGAGAAAGGTTAAAGCTCACGGCACTTTTACTGAGTCGATCAATAACTAAGCCAAAAGCACCGCGTACACGGACGATGATCTTTCGCAAACCGCGCAAGCTGCTGCGTAATCGCTCCATCGCTAATCGGACAGCAGAGACAGCATTCAAGGCATTTTTTCGGAACTCATCAACCATGAAGTTGTATTTGCAGCTTGGTAGCCTATCGATCGCTGCCGTAGCGCTGCCGCCTTTTCCGGTCAATGTAATTGTGTGTGTATTATTGATGATCATGCTGAGTGTACTCTTTTATCGTTCATGGGATGTATTTGCAACCTCCGATTATATTCAGCTCGTATCTTACGATAACGAGGCGTTGAATCGGGCAGCACAGACCATGGTAAGGATGCTGTTCGTACCACTGGGGATTCTGATGGGATTTTCATTGGGAGCAGCATGGTTGGGCTGGTTGGAGGGCATTGTTACAGCTGCTGCTGTCGTAGCATTCGGGCTATTCATTCTGTCTGTAACAGGTTGGGTTCGTTCCCTTCGATCCGATTGATTGATATTCTTCCTCGCATCATAGCATATCCGGTCGTGTAACTGACCATGCTATATAAGAGCGTATCTTTATTGTTTAAAAGTAAGGGACCAGCTCTATCAAGGAGGAAGAGATCATGTTGGAAGATCGTGAACTTCAGGTACATTTCTCGGACCATACAGCTATGCTTGCCGCGCAGGCGACACTGGAGGAACTGGGTTATAAGCCTTATCAATCAGGTCCTCTGGAATTGTACATTCCTACAGATCGTCAGGATCCGCAGTCTGCTGTGGAAATCGTACAATCCCATGGGGGGAGTGCGGTGTTTGCCTCTTCTGTAGAGGATTTGGATCAGTTTCAGAACATATCCATACCGGCTCATCTTGTGAACGAAGATTGGAATGAAGCATATACGAACGGAAGCCAGACAGAGAGCCCCGAACAGGGTCTGCATAACCGGGACGATGACCCGACATATGATGATGCGGTCGATGGATTTTCGGGCAGTGTCAAAGCATAAAGATAAGTTGCGTGATCACCTCGCTGCTTGTTTACGGTGTTATTGAATGAAGAGAAACATACATTTCAAAAAACCTCGAACATCACAGATAGTGTGATGTTCGAGGTTTTTTCATGTTCCTGCTGCGGAAGTATGCAACAAGAATAGTTAATCCAAAAGATATATTTGCATCATACACGTGCGTTTTTATACGCTGCTGCATGCATACCAGCCGTGTATCCTGTAGAGAAGGCAGCGGTAATATTATAGCCTCCTGTGTATCCGTGAATGTCCAAAACTTCACCGCAAAAGAATAGTCCGGGCAGCAGCTTGGATTCCATTGTTTTTGGGTATATCTCCTTTAAGTGGATTCCTCCGCCAGTTACAAAGGCTTCTTTGAGAGAGCGTGTTCCGTCTGCGCGAAAGGTAAAAGCCTTCATTAGGCCAACCAATGCAGTTAACAGGCCTTTGGGGAAATGGTGGAATGTGAGGTCTTCACTGATCTCCGCACGTTTCATTAATAATGGAATCATGCGTTCAGGAACCCATGTTTTCAGTATGTTTTTGACTGCTTTGCGGGATTCTTGTTCCAGCACCTGCTGAACCTGGTTTTCCAGTGCACCAGCAGACAGATCCGGGAACAGATCAATACTCATCGTGACCTGAGGGTTTCCTGATTTCATCTGTACCTTGCGAATGAACTGGCTGCAACGCAGTGCGATAGGTCCAGATACGCCAAAATGGGTGAAAATCATATCTCCGCGATGGGAGATGACCGATTTGCCTTTGGCATCTAAAACGGATAATCCAACATCGCGCAAGGACAAGCCCTGTAGTTCTTTGGATTGAATCCAGCTCTCGCCAGACACAATCGGTACTTCCGTCGGATAGAGCTCTGTAATTGTATGACCAGCAGCTTCCGCCCAAGGATAGCCATCTCCGGTTGATCCGGTTTGAGGAACGGATTTGCCCCCGGTAGCGATGATGACCGATCGTCCAAGCACCGTTGTGCCTGAAGCCAGCTTAACGCCCTGCACATGTTGCCCGTTTTGAATTAACTCCTTAACCGGCTGTTTGGTGCGGATCTCTACCCCAAGGGAAACGATTTTGCCTACCAATGCATCAACGACCGTTTTGGCTTTATCGGTGACCGGGAACATTCTCCCGTTATCCTCTTCTTTTAGGGCAATACCGAGATTCTCGAAGAAACGCATGATACCCTGATTGTCCAAATTCTGAAATGAACTATATAAAAAGCGTCCGTTGCCCGGAATATGTCTGATCAGTTCATCCGTCTCCTTGGCATTGGTCACATTACAGCGACCACCCCCAGAGATTCCGAGCTTGCGGCCGAGTTGATCTCCTTTATCCAACAGCAGCACGGAGGCTCCGTGCTCGGCAGCAGCCACACAAGCCATTAGGCCCGCCGATCCGCCGCCAATTACAATGACGTCATACATACATGATTACCCTCTTTTTTTATTAATTTTATCGGTATATCTTTAGTTGTATCCATTCTTGGGATTGAAAATGAATAATCTATATATAGGTTTGTATTTGTTGTTTCGTCTATATATTGTGGATTCAGGCCTTTATTATCGAATTATGCAGGATTATGTTTAAATGGTACATATTTTTGACCATTTATGGCAAATCGATCGTTCTATTATGCTGTCTTGAGGGATATATTGTAATATACTGTCGCCTATGTTTTAATCAGAAATACATAAGGGATGTGCAGGCGAGGAGGGAGATGGCATTGTGGTTGCGTTAAAGGACATTCTTTTACAGGTACTGCTTGCAGGATCTGCAGTATTCCTGATTCCCTTATTCCATCTAGGGCTCACCAGACAGGCTGCTGCCAAGTTGGAACGTGCTGGAATGACGCAGATCAGTTTGGCTGCAGCCAGCGTGGTAAGCATGTTGCTGTGTTTGCTTTTTGCCTACTATGCGAGTTCAGTGTCCGTTCCCATCTCCATGGGTATTGTACCTTTGACCCTCGTCATATTGTATTGCAAACCCCGCATCGGTGTCATGTTGTCTGTTCTCCACGTACTCTTCTATTTTCTCTTTGCGCATCCCTATAATCTGTTCGAATTTCTACTTCAAACGGGCATTCTTCTCTATCCTATTGTATGGTTGTCAGCCAAACGATTCAAGCATTATACACGTTCACGCAAAATGGGGACGATGATCGCGTTGATTTCGGCTGAATTGGCTGTAGCGAGTGTATTGTACATCCTATCGCTTGAAAGCCAATCCATGTTCTCCACCGTGCAGTGGGTAATGACATCGCTGGGGTACACGATCGGTGCAATCATAGCGGGCAGCCTTAGTATGCTCTGGATTGAACAGATGCATCATCATCGGGGACTTGAACAGCATCTATCCGAAGTTCATCACAGATACATAGCAGAAACGGAAAAGCTTAACCAGATTCTGAATGCCGTGCCTTTATCGATCGCCACCGTCGATAAGGAAGGGACCGTTCAGTTTGTCAACGACACCATGGAGCAAACGGCGCGGGATCAATTGCCCTGCACAACGACACCGGACCTGATTGGACATCCGGCAAGTCAGTTTGTCGAACAGGCTCAGGCAGACAAGATGGAAACCGGCATTCAAAAAGCCATCGTTCATGGTGAAGTGAGCGGACTGACCGTACGTTACGGCTCACATGTGTTCCAGTCCCGAACAGTGCCTCTCTATTCTTTTTCCAAAGAGTATCCACGAGAGGTCACAGGAGCCATGTTGATCATTCAGGATATCACTGAGCTTGAAATGCTGCGAAGTGAGCTTGATAATGTGGATCGCCTCAGTCTGGTGGGACAAATGGCTGCGAGTATTACCCATGAAGTAAGGAATCCGATGGCGGTTGTGCGTGGTTTTCTTCAATTAATGCAGGAGAAGAGCCCGCAGTCCCTGGATCATTATTACCGAATCGTTCTGGAAGAGCTGGATCGTGCCAACAGCATTATCAATGATTTTCTGTCATTGGCACAAAATCGGATTGCCGAGAAAGAAGAATCCCAGCTGCATGACATTATTCATGAATTAAGTCCATTGTTATGGGCGGATGCAAATTTGCGCGGTCAAAGTATCGAATTCAAGCTTGCTCATAATGTACCCAAGCTGCATCTGAATTCCAAAGAAATTAAGCAAGTCGTCCTTAATCTGGCCCGTAACGGCATGGAGGCCATGAATGAAAAGGGCATACTCACGCTGGAGACCCGGGTGGTGGACGACACTGTGGAGCTCTGTGTACGAGACACAGGGCCAGGTATTCCGCCAGGAAAACATGAGAAGCTATTCGAACCTTTTTTTACAACCAAGGCCAAAGGAACCGGATTGGGTCTATCCATGTGTCTGAGCATTGTGGAAAGGCATAACGGCCGTATCACTGTAGAATCGGAGGAGAATCAGGGGACGACGTTCAAGGTGACATTTCAACGCTGAGCTTTAAGCATGTTTTGCCAAGAATGAAGACATAATATTGAAAGAAGAAGCCTTTCCGCAGGCGGTGTCTGATCCTTGCTTTCATTGCTTAGGGATGTATAATAGGAGTAGCATAAAAGCATTTAATTTTTTAAATAATAGAACCTACATGTTTAAGGAGTGAAACTGAATGTCGATGTCATTTGATCAATACATGAAAGATATGGTTCAGCCGATGCGGGATGAGTTGACTCGTTTGGGAATTCAGGAGCTTCGTACGCCGGAAGAAGTTGAAGCAAGTTTGCCGGATGCGAAAGGTACTGCTCTGGTTGTCATTAACTCCGTCTGCGGATGTGCCGCAGGTCAGTGCCGCCCGGGTGTATCCCAGGCACTTCAGCACGATATTACACCAGACCACCTGTACACGGTATTTGCCGGTCAGGATAAGGAAGCCACCGCGAAAGCACGTGAATTCTTTGCACCGTATCCTCCATCTTCACCGTCCATCGCTTTGATGAAAGACGGAGAACTCGTTCACTTTATCGAGCGTCACCAAGTGGAAGACCGTTCTGCGGAGGAAATTGCGGCTGAGCTCACAACTGCGTTTGACCGTTACTGCCGTTAATCAGCTCTAACAGCGCCCCGCCCTTCGGATAACCGATGCCGGGGCGTTTCATTTTGGGTGGATAAGGTTATTGAACCATTCAGACCTGATTCAGACCTTTCAAAGTGGACATCAAATTTCATTCTTGTAGAAACGGGGTGTGTGAACGATGAGTTTGCAACAACAGATCATCGCTGAATTGAAGGTTAAACCAAGCATTAATGTAGAGGAGGAAGTGCGCAAACGCGTTGACTTTCTTAAAACGTATGTAAAGAACGCAGGTTCCAAAGGATTGCTGATTGCGATTAGTGGCGGCATAGACAGCGCTGTAGCTGCTGCACTCTGCAAAAAAGCGACGGACGAGCTGACTTCCGAGAATAACCAGGAATATAAGACGCTGGGTGTGTTCCAGCCTTACGGGGAGCAATCGGATATCAGCGATAGCTATGCTGTTGCGAAAGCCTTTGACCTGAAGCATGTCGTGGAAACAAACATTGAAGATGCTGTTAACGAGATTGCTCTTGAAGTGGAGCAAGGCTTCAAATCCATGGGCAGCCCGCGTCATATGACTCACCAGGGCAAAGGGAACGTGAAAGCGAGAACCCGCATGGTCATGCAATATGCTCTGTCTTTTGAGGAAAACCTGCTGGTAGTAGGTACCGATCATGCTTCCGAAGCCATTACGGGCTTTTACACCAAATGGGGTGACGGTGCTGTCGATATCACACCACTGAGCAGTCTGAACAAACGTCAGGTGCGTCAGCTGGCTGCCTATCTTAACGTACCGCAGTCCATTTTGGACAAAGCTCCTTCGGCGGGATTATGGGAAGGTCAGACGGATGAGGATGAACTGGGCATTTCGTATGAAGCGAATAGTGACTATCTGGAAGGCAAAACCATCGACCCGGCTGCTCAGGAACGTCTTGAAGCATTCTACAAGCGTACACATCACAAACGCAATGCCATTCCTGGCATCTAATAACGAAGCAGGCTTGTCAGCCAAGAATGGTTAAAGCCAGTATCTGAACAGGGTGAACAAGTAAAGAGTCACTGCATAAGCAGCGGCTCTTTTTGTTGTGCGACAATACTAGTACCTCCAAACCGCGATCTGACGAAGCGTTTCGGTGATGGCCTGTTCCAACTGCGGGGTCGTTTCCTGAAATGGATGTACTGTGTTAAAGGTATGATTTCCTCCAGCAATCTGATGCCAGGGAATATCCGATCGGACCCTTACAAGGGCAGCTGAACCGTCCCGCAGACGTTGACTATCCTCTGTTCCCTGAAAGAGTGCCACACGCAGAGATGAAGAAGCCAAGCGATCTATAATTGCGTAACGTTCTTTGTATTTGTCCAGATCTTCCAGGATAGATACGTCCAGGGGCATCTGCTGGTTTGTTCGTGCATTCGTGACATGGCTCCGCCCATGGGTGCGCATTTCTTCTTTTTGCTCCGGGGTGAAGAGATCCAGGTTTGTTACGCCATTCCAGGAGAGTACACCGGCGATCTGTTCTGGATGATCCAATGCATATACCAGACTGACTCCCGCACCACGACTATGTCCAATCAGATACACCGGCAGTCTTTTAAGCTCAAACTGTGTAGTTACGTATCCAAGCAATAGTGCCAAGTCCGCAAGCTCCCGACTGTACGTATTGACAGCAAACTTTTCGAGTTCTGAAAATGTTCCCAAATCTTCTCCAACACCGTTATGAGAGAAATTGAAGGTCAGGACGTGATGATCCTCGCTTAGTTGTGATGCAGCATAGGGAAACATGCCCCAGTCTTTGAAGCCTTTATATCCGTGGGCCAGAATAATGACCCCTTGAGCGGGTTGGCGGGCGAAAAAAGTATTTCCGCGAATGACACCATCTGCGTCTGTGGGCAATTCAAATGCTGTGGGCATAATTTCATACCTCCTATAATTTTTAATGGCTCTTACTCGTATTTTAACATAAATGGTAATACGGATAGGAGGCACTCGCTTCTGCGCGCGCCTCCTGCTACAATAGAATACGTGTTCGGAGAGTAACGGATAATATGACCGAATGGAGATCTTTTACAGTATAAAAGATTAAGCGGGTGAAGCGTTGATGATATATGGCATCGGTAATGATGTGCTGGAGATCGGACGCATGCGCAAGCTGCTGTCCGGTCGCCACGCGGAAGCGTTTATGAAGCGGGTTTTAACGCAGGCAGAGCGGGAAATGGCGGAACAAAGAGGAAAACGGTTGATAGAGTTTGTATCCGGGCGATTCGCAGCGAAGGAAGCAGTATCCAAGGCGTTTGGCTGCGGCATTGGGAGCTTGATAAGTTTTACTGACATTGAAGTGCTGCCTGATGAGAAGGGGCGTCCGGTCGCTACACTGTCCGCTCAGGCATGGGAACGACTTCAGTTGCCGCAAGGCAAGCAATATGACATTCATCTGAGTATTACGCATCAGACAGAATTGGCAGCGGCCTTTGCCATTGTGGAGCAGAAGGGCCATTAATTGGCTCGGGCTGAAGCAGCACCATGCGGGAGTGAATGAAAAGTGGGAAGAATGTTAACAAGGCAACAGGAGAGGACGGAAATATGGGTTTAATGGAACAGAAACAACATTTCAGCGTGAATTTGCTGGATTGGTATATGGTCAACCGACGGGATCTGCCGTGGCGTCGCCACAACAATCCGTATTTTACATGGGTATCGGAAATTATGCTTCAACAGACACGGGTAGATACGGTGATTCCGTATTTCAACCGTTTTATCGGAAACTTTCCGACAGTAAAGGCTTTGGCCGAAGCGCCGGAAGAAGAAGTTCTGAAAAATTGGGAGGGACTCGGATATTACTCTCGTGCCCGCAATCTTCAGGCAGCCGCGAGACAAGTGATGGAACTGCATGGCGGGGAGATACCGCAGGACAAGCAGGCGGTCTTTGCGTTAAAAGGCGTGGGCCCGTATACAGCCGGGGCCATTCTCAGCATTGCCTTTAACCAGCCGCAGCCTGCAGTGGATGGCAATGTGATGCGGGTGCTGTCCCGTTACTTCCTCATTGATGAGGACATTATGAAGGGCAGCACCCGGGTGTTGATGGAAGAGCTCGCAGGAGAGCTCATTCCGGAAGGGCGGGCGCGTGATTTCAATCAGGCGCTGATGGAGCTTGGCGCGCTGGTGTGCACACCAAAGGCGCCGCACTGCCTGACTTGCCCGGTGATGGAGCAATGTTCCGGCCGCATCGCCGGACGGGAGCTCACACTGCCGGTCAAGACCAAGGCGAAGCCGCCGCGCCCTGAGCAGCGGCTGGTCGCCATTGTGGAGGGCCGCGGTGCCCATCGCGGCCGTGTGCTTGTGCGGCAGCGCCCAGCGACGGGCCTGTTGGCCCGCATGTGGGAGCTGCCGCATGTGCTGGCGGCGCCCGCCGCAGCCGGCAAGGCGGCGGGGCCGCTGGCAGATGAGCCGGCCATGGCTTTGCTGGCCGGCAGTCTGTGGGCGGAAGGCTTCGCTGCCCGCCCGGAAGGGCTGGCTACCCATGCGGAGCATGTGTTCAGCCATATTGTCTGGGGCCTGCAGGTGTACAAGTGTACCGAGCAGGACCAGATTGGCGAGCTTCCGCTGATCGCCGCGGAAGCCAGAGCCGCCTACGACGCACAGGCGGCTGCCAAGGACAACTCCTCCTCAGCACCAGCTGCGTTGGAGGAGCCGGCAGCGAATCTTACGGAGCAGCTCAGTCCAGAGGCACTCCCACTTGCGAATTCACAGGATGATCCGAGTCTGCGAACTGAATCACCACAGGTGGATCATGCAAACACGCAGCTCATGCTGACAGGGAAGGGCGATGGCCTCACCTATTGCTGGATTGGACCGGAAGATATGGACAAGATGGCATTTCCGAACATCTTCCTGAAGCTGATCAGCAGTTATTTTGCAGGCTCATACGATCAACTGAGCGAATGAACTGAAATTAACCTGAATATTTACTTTAATAAAGAGCACAGAACCAGTCTGAAGGAGCAGAGCTTGTGCCTGGGCCTGTGTCTGTGTCTGTGCCTAAATGAAGTAGTCCCCTCACGAATACCAAAAAGACGGTTATTTGGAATGGATGTTCACCCAGCTTACAGCGCTAACGAATCCTACAGAACCTTATAACACAGATAACGATAGATATGAATATTTAACGAACCTGAGAGACGTTATCCAAGTGAAAAATGGGTGAATACAGTAAAGCAGCTCACTGTCTGGTCAAATAGCGTCTCTGTAGTTCGTTAGATTTCCAGTCTGTGGATTCGACGCCAATAGCGCTTCCTCGCTTCGTTAGATTGTTTAGCGTGTGAAGTGGTGTAAACCCATGCTTCAAGGGATATAGAGGTATAGAGGGTTAGAGGAATAGAGATATGAAGGTAAGTTGCGATGATGGCAAGTATATAGGGATGCAAGCAAGCATGTGTCTATCTATGTATGGCTGTTTTTGTGGCTATCTATGTGTGTATAATTGTGTGTTATGTATGTATGTATGTATGTATGTATCTACGAATGACTGTGTTTGTGTGCTATGTATGTGAGTATATTTGTATGTACCCCAAAATAACTAAAAAGAGCCTGATCCGGTCGTAATGACCGATCAGGCTCTTCTTTTATGCCGGCAGTCTTATTTCGCTGCAGCGTAACGTTTGTTTACTTCATCCCAGTTGATTACATTCCAGAAAGCACCGATGTAGTCAGGGCGTTTGTTTTGATATTTCAGGTAGTAAGCGTGCTCCCATACGTCCAGACCCAGAACCGGAGTCAGACCTTCGAAGAGCGGGCTATCTTGGTTAGGCGTGCTAGTGATGGACAATTTGCCATCTTTGCCTACTACGAGCCAAGCCCAGCCGGAACCAAAACGAGTTGTAGCTGCTTTGGCAAAATCCTCTTTGAATTTGTCAAAGCCACCCAGTTCACTATCGATGGCTGCTGCGATGTCGCCAGTAGGAGCGCCGCCGCCGTTAGGTCCGATGATTTCCCAGAACAGGCTGTGGTTTGCATGTCCGCCACCATTGTTACGAACCGCTGTGCGGATGCCTTCAGGTACGCTGTCCAGGTTAGCAATCAGATCTTCCAAGCTTTTTCCTTGCAGTTCAGGAGCGCTTTCCAGAGCTGCGTTCAAGTTAGTTACGTAAGTATTGTGATGGCGATCGTGGTGGATTTCCATCGTTTGTGCATCAATATGTGGTTCCAATGCATCGTTAGCGTAAGGAAGTGCTGGTAATTGAAAAGTCATTTTGAAATACCTCCTGAGATTTTTGATTTTTGGTTAAGGTTAGCATTTTGCATAATTCAATTTGAAGCGCTCTTGGGACAAGATGTAGACGAACAGAATCATTCAATCTATATTTTGCCAATGGGAGTCGCTCATTTGGATTTATGCAAATTGCTCAGGTACCTATGTAATAATACCCTTGTCACTAATATTAAACCGCATTCGGGCTAATTAAGCAACATTTTTGTTTATTAAGTCCCCCGAGACGTTGATCTAAACCTGGGCCAAAGATAACAAACATATTTTACCCATTATGAATATATTTATGTGATTTTCGGTAGAAAAATAGAGATAAAGTTTAATATTCGGATGTAAACGTTTACAATTAAGCGCTTTCAAAAGAAAATGCGTGTTTTATGGAGTAAAGTATGGTTTAATTGACGAAGAAGCGGTATTTTCTCGTTTTTTGTCATTATATGAACATTGGGTTTTTGGTAAAAAGGGGAGCCCCTTTTTGTAAAACCTCATCTAAGCTAACGAAAAGGGAGATTTAAGACATGCACGTTCGTTCCTTTCAGTTGAGTGATGCAAGCCAGATGACGGAGCTTCTCCAGGTTGCACTATCGGAAGAGTGTTATGAGAACACGATGGGCCCGTTTGCCCGTCAATTGTCATGGGATTCTGACCTGATCATGGTCGCAGAAGAAGAGGGAGACCTCGTCGGCGCTTTGATCGGTACGATTGATCACAACCAGGGATGCATCTACCGTATTGCGGTCCATCCAGACTATCGCCGCCGCGGAGTCGGCAAAAAACTTGTCGAGGCCATGGAACAACGGTTCCAGCAGCGTAAAGTCAGCCAAATATGGGTGGCAGGTGATGAGCACAACAAAGTAGCCATGCCTCTGTATGAAGCAATGGGTTATGGTGCCAATCAGATTATGAGTGCTTTCCAGAAACTTAGTATCTTGTCCAAAGCTTAGTTTGTATGGTTAAACAGAAATAAAAACAGATTTTGATTTCATATTAGGCGTATCTCTTCAGCGTGTAACTACGTGAGGGATACGCCTTTCTATTTTATGTGCGCTATCCCCGAATGATTCCCCTTTTTCGCATCTTCTGCCGTGTATTGGTGCTCATAACCAATTGTTTCACTCTTCCAAATGAAGTAGAATTAAAGGGAGTATGATCCATCGAATTGGATCATAACTGAACGTATATGCCCACTGAGCACGGACTTTCTGATTATGGATGAGTAACGTCTTAGGCGTGGACAATCTTGCTGAAAGTGTGGAAGTAGACGTTTTTTAATAAAATGGATAAACGAGGTGTCCCTTTGAATTCCAATAACTTTTCTACGGAGCATACGGCTCCAAAGGAACGAAACGGGTCTTCCATGCCTGATCAACCGGGGAAATCCTGGGCTGCAGAGCTGTGGGACTGGGTGAAAACGATTGTGATTGCTTTTGTAATCATGATGCTGCTCAATCTGTTTGTATTTAATCTCTCGATGGTCAAGGGGCAATCCATGCAGCCGACGCTGGTTGAACGGGACCGTTTATTTGTAAATAAAATTGTATATGACTTTGGGGCACCCTCCCGATCCGATGTCATCGTACTTCGTGATCCAAGCGAAGGTGTGGAGAAGAAGGATTTTCTGGTCAAACGGATTGTCGGACTTCCTGGAGATACGGTTGAAGTACGGGACCATCATTTGTACGTGAATGGCGAGCAGCAAGCGGAAACGTATACGGATACGAAGGTTCAGGACCCTGATTTTGGACCGGTTACGCTGGAAGCAGACCATTACTTCGTGATGGGGGATAACCGTCATGAAGGCAAGAGCAAGGATAGCCGTGTGTTTGGAAGTATTACCTCCAGTGAAATTGTAGGCCGGGCGGAGTTTATCTTTTGGCCGTTCTCGGAGATTAGAAAACTGTAAAATGTTGGAGGGACAACAACTTCACAACACATTTTGCGTAAATTATATAGACTCGGTTTCATATTCAAATACGTTATGCAAGATTTGCATATCGAAATCAGCGCCTGTCCTCCCTCGTGAGGCGGGCGTTCCCTGTTTACGGAATACGAGTTGGAAGAAACGAGGGAAGAGATATGACAAGCGTACAGACCGGGGCAGCACAGGCAGCCGCTGTATGGGAGAAGTTAAAACAGGAGATTAAAGCTGCTGCCCCAGGGCTGGGCATTGATGATATTGGATTTGCTTCGGCAGAACCGTTTGTAACATTAAAATCCATACTGGAACAGCATCGGGCTAAAGGTTATGAGTCCGGATTTGAGGAGTCTGATATTGAGAAAAGGGTACGTCCCGAACTGAAAGATGGCGAGCCTGCTTCGCTCATTGCGATTGCCGTGGCTTATCCGTCGAAGATGGTCAATCCACCGAAGTCGGAGCCGGGTGCATACCGCGGTATTCTGGCCCGTTCCGCCTGGGGTCAGGATTATCATCAGGTCCTGCGGGCAGCGATGGACAAGCTGGTAAATTTTATACGTGAGCGTGTACCTGAAGCCATGATCGAAAGCATGGTAGACACCGGGGCGTTGGTAGATCGTGCAGTTTCTCAGCGTGCGGGGATTGGATTCAGTGCCAAGAACTGTGCCATTATATCTCCAAAATTCGGTTCATGGATCTTTCTCGGTGAACTGGTTACCAATATTCCATTTCAGCCGGATACCCCGGTGACGGAGGATTGTGGCGAATGCACCAAGTGTATTGATGCCTGTCCGACAGGAGCCTTGGTGGGACCTGGACAGCTGAATGCGCAGCGCTGTATTTCATTTGTGACCCAGACCAAAGGGTTCGTGGATGAAGAGTTTATGCTGAAAATTGGTAACCGTCTGTACGGTTGTGATACTTGTCAGATCGTCTGTCCGAAGAATCGGGGTAAAAACTGGGACCACCATCCCGAGTTTCATCCCGATCCGGAGATTGTAAAACCTTTGCTGCTACCGCTGCTGGACATCGGTAACCGTGAATTCAAAGAGCGCTTCGGCCAAAGCTCCGCCGCTTGGCGGGGCAAGAAGCCTATCCAGCGCAACGCCGTAATTGCCCTGGGCAATTTCAAAGACAAAACCGCTGTACCGAAACTAACCGAGGTACTGAAACGTGATCCGCGTCCCGAGCTGCGGGGAACTGCAGCCTGGGCGCTGAGCAGAATTGGAGGAGAAGACGCAATGAGAGCGATTGGGGAAGCTGCCGCTAACGAACAAGATGGGAACGTGCTAAGCATGCTGCAGAAGGCCAAGGAACGACTGAGTGCGTCCAAGACCTTACCCGATAAGACTGAGGCAAAGCAAGTAAGCCATGTTAAGTCTGAGGAACAGAAGGAACACAACAACCAGAATAACCAGAATAACCCTTTGAATATGGAACAGCCGAATCAGAAAACGGAAGATGCACCCGTACAGGAAAGCGGGCAAACGACTAAGCCCACCAAACCGGAAGCTGCAGCATGGAAACCTTCGGCCGTAACGGGACTGCACGGTACGCCAGTGTATTACGATGAGGTACTGACACCAATTGGTACGCTTACGCTCTGTGCTACGGATAAAGGTCTGTGTCACATTGATTTTGGAGCTTTCCACGTGCGCGAAGCGCATCTGCAGCAATGGGCCCGTACCTGGATTGGCGAGTATCGATATGAGAGAAATGAAGAGAAGCTTGGTGAAGCTGCAAAGCAGGTACAAGCGTATTTTGCTGGAGAACGAAAAGTGTTTGATCTGAAGCTTGATTTGTTTGGAACGCCGTTTCAGCTACAAGTATGGCAAGTCCTGTCCGATATATCTTATGGAGAGGCCTCATCACACCAACAGGTTGCGGAGATCATCGGCAGACCCAAAGCAGTTCGTGCTGTTCTGGATGCGATTAGCAAAAATCCGATTCCGATCATTATTCCCTGTCACCGCATCAGCGGCAAGGACGGAACCCTGGTGGGTTATGTAGGCGGTCTGCAAACCAAAGAGCAATTGCTCACATTGGAGCAGCAATCGTAAGAGCGGGGGACGTTCATGAAGTATGTTAACGTGGAGAGCGTGGAAGCGGGGGAGCTTCTGGGCAAAACAGTATATTCCGGTAACGGTACGGTATTGCTGTCTGCCGGGGTCCAGCTCACCGTATTTATGGTTAATACGCTGAAGCGTATTGGCGTTACCATGCTATACATCCAGGATGAAGCGTATAAAGATGTGGATACAGAAGACATTCTGGATGAAGCCACGAAAAAGGCAGTAATTAATGAAATGAGTGTCACACTTGACTCTATCCGTTCAGGGAAGGATTGGAGCCCGAAAAAGGTTGCAATCAGCATAGACAAACTGCTGAACGATGTCCTGAATGGACGTGAACTGCTAGTTCAGCTCACCGATATTCGGACCAAGGATAACGCACAGTATGTTCATGCCATGAATGTATGCCTGCTGTCGTCTGTCATAGGCCTGAATCTGGGGCTGAATTATGTGCAGCTTAAGGATCTCGCTATTGGAGCCTTGCTGCATGATATCGGCAAAGTGGGCGAGTCATCCGGCAGCGGTTCGGCAGCAAACTCTTCCTTGCATCATACGTGGAGGGGATTTGAGCTGATCAAATCCAAACGGGAGTTCAATCTGCTCGTGGCACATACGTCTCTGCAGCATCATGAGCATGTGGATGGCACAGGGCTGCCAAGAGGCATTAAGGGAAAAGACATTCATCTGTTTGCCAAAATCGTCAGTGCAGCTAACACGTATGATAATCTGATTAACGGTTTGTCGGGTCGCAGCATGCTGCCACACGAAGCATGTGAAGAGATGATGGCCATGTCAGGCACGAGGCTGGACCGTGATATTCTGATTGAATTCAACCGAAGTGTGTCCGTTTACCCGAATGGAACAGCCGTTCGATTGTCTACCAAAGAGACCGGAGTTATTGTACGTCAGCATCGGGGGTTGCCCGGCAGGCCGGTCATTCGGGTTGCTCGTGGCAGTACACGTTATGATCTGGATGTGATAGAAGTGGATCTGGCTCAGCAAACAACCGTTTTCATAGAATCAGTGCTTGCGTAGCTGATTCGGATCTGCCTGAGTGGTTTTAAGCACCGTTTTCTGTACGTTTGCTGGGTGACAAATTCAGAAACCAACTGGAAAATCCGTTTGCTCAAGGCGTGCGGAAATGCTATGATAGCTTTCAGGAAATCCGGTTCGTGGCATATTTACATCTTGAGCGTTTAACATCATATGATGACACGGATCATAGGCTTTTTAGATTGCATACAGAGGTGTCTAAGAGATGGAAATAGCAATACCGATTATTACATTGATTGTTGGTCTGGTCGGAGGATTTTTCATCGGGGTATACTACTTGCGGAAACAACTTGAGAAAATGCAAAGTGATCCCGACATGCTCCAGAAGATGGCGAAGCAAATGGGTTATAACCTGAATGGCAAGCAAATGCAGCGCGCCCAGCAGATGATGAAGAACCAGCAGCCTGGCGCGAAGATGCCACAGCCTGGGCAACATCCTGCGCGTAAAAATTCGGGCCGCCGAAAATAATAGCTGTGAGTGAGCATTTTGCATAATGCTGAATTGAATGGCTGCTTACAGCATGTGGTTCGAAAGGAGGCGTTCGGTAGTGGCTGGCGTTAAAGATTATTTGAATTCAAAAGTATCCGACAATCGGGAGCAGATCGAGTATCACGTTGAGCAGATCCTGAAATTGATCGGTGAGGATAGTACGCGTGAGGGGCTGCTTGAAACACCTGCGCGTGTAACCCGGATGTATGAAGAGATTTTTGGCGGATATGAAGTTGACCCGCGCGATGTACTTGGTGTTACGTTTGATGAGAATCATGAAGAACTGGTCATTGTGAAGGATATCGTCTATTACAGTCAATGTGAACACCATATGGCGCCGTTCTTCGGCAAGGTGCACATTGGATATGTACCGAGTGGCAAGATTGTGGGATTGAGCAAAATGGCTCGTCTGGTTGAAGCGGTTACCCGCCGCCTGCAGGTTCAGGAGCGTATTACCTCACAGATTGCCGATATTCTAACTGAAGCGGTAGAGCCGAACGGTGTCATGGTCGTTGTGGAAGGCGAGCACTTGTGCATGTGTTCCCGCGGCGTGAAGAAGCCGGGCAGCAAGACGGTAACGTCGGCTGTACGTGGGTCTTTCCGTGACAACCCGGCACAGCGTGCCGAGTTCCTGTCGCTCGTGAAAGATTAAGATTGGCTTATTCCATTCGTGGACAAGCCAGAAGTATTGAATCCATTGGCAATGGCAGAATCGATGCTGCTGCCAATGGAAGATTCCATAAACAAGCCGTGTTCCTTGAGGAACCGGCTTATTTATATATTCCTTTTGCATGTACATCAGATGGTACATAAGGATCACGCGATTACTTCAATCTATCCAGATTAGTTTAGTCGGAGGCTATCATAATATGAGTGTACCGTCCAATTCAGATCAACCCGGATCACCGGGAGCAGAGCAACAAATGCAGCTTCATCATTCCTTGCGTCTACAGATTTGGGAGACTCCACTGCTGCGGCATGGGAGCAGCGTTCTTGATGCATTTGCCTGGGAGGAAATCATATGCCGTAGAGTGGGAGAGGGGCAGCTACCTGTTGCTCATATTTGGCGGCATCCAGATGCCTTTGTAGCGGGGCTGCGGGACCGAAGGCTGCCACATGCCGTAGAAGCCATGGAGCGCATTAGAGACAAGGGAACGGCGGTCTGTGTTCGTCCATCTGGTGGAGCGGCAGTTCCCCTGAATCCAGGGGTGGTCAATGTATCGTTGATTTTACCCAACCCGGGCCGAGCAATGAATATACATGATGATTTCCGGGAGATGGCATCGCTGATCGCAGAATCGCTCGCACCCTGGTCGAGTCAGGCACAGACGGGTGAAATCAAAGGTGCTTTCTGTCCTGGTGATTATGACGTCAGTGTGGGTGGACTAAAATTCTGTGGCATTGCCCAGCGCAGACAGGCCAAGGCTTATATCCTTACTGCTTTTATCATCGTGGAAGGACAAGGAGACCAACTGGCAGCAGACGTGCGTAAGTTCTATCAGGACGCAGCAGACGGTGCCAGTGAAGGATACCCTGATGTTCGGCCCGGAACGATGGCAAGTCTGCAGGAACTCGCAGGTGTCCCTTCTGCTGCGGCATATACCGCTTCGCTGGTGCGCACACTGCGTCAGCGGTATCCGCTAGCAGAGACAAACCGAGTGTTGACTGTGGATCAGGAGGCTGTAAGACTCACTGCCGAGCAGATGAAGCTGCGCTACGATTAGGTTCACAAGCTTGGACTTGGAATTGGGTAATAGAGATGATATGATGTGATTTCGGAAGGAGAGTGTCTACATGGAAACATTAAGATATACGTATTTATATGAGGTCATTTCCACAGGCGAAACATCTGAATTCAGCCAAATGGCAACAAGCAAGGAAGAAGCAGCCGCCCTAATCGTTGCACGTATCGCTGATCTTGAATTTACAGGTGAAGAAGATATCAAGCTGGGCGATCTGATCTCGATTAGCAAACAGGTTGGTGACAACTATGTGGCCTGTGAGGGCTGCGCCTCTTAATGGTGGTTGTACTCATAGAGTATCTCAGTACAAGCAAGTCTTCTTGAATCAAGAGGCTTGCTTTTTTGTAATCCAAATGAAAGAGATATCTTCCAATCATCATAACATTGAATGATTCTATTTGATTCTTGGGTACGATTGACAATAATAGATTGCATATGTAGCATTTGTATAGTAACAACCAAACAGTTTATAACTGATGGAGGGATTTTCCATGGCTAAAGTAAACGTAGGCGAAGAGAATGCACAACCGATTGAACTGTATTACGAAGATCATGGTGAGGGGAAACCCATTATCCTTATTCATGGCTGGCCATTGAGTGGACGATCCTGGGAGAAGCAAGTACCTGCCCTGATTGAAGCGGGCTACCGCGTCATCACGTATGACCGTCGTGGTTTTGGTCAGTCTTCCCAACTTTGGGATGGTTATGACTATGATACATTTGCTTCTGATTTACATAAATTGATTTTACACCTCGATTTGCGAGATGCCACACTGGTCGGTTTCTCCATGGGAGGCGGCGAAGTGGCTCGCTATGTCGGAACATATGGAACAGAACGGGTTTCCAAAGCTGTATTTGCTGGTGCTGTGCCTCCTTACCTGTATAAGTCCGAGGACAACCCACAGGGAGGATTGGATGATGCAACGATTGCAGAATTCCAAAATGGGGTTAAGGGAGATCGTATAGCCTTTTTGGATGGATTTACGAATAACTTTTTCGCAGCAGGAGATCGTACAGATCTGGTGAGCGAACCGTTCCGTCAATATAACCGGGATATCGCTGTTCTGGCATCACCAAAGGGCACTCTGGATTGCATCGCTGCCTTTGCTCTTACCGATTTCCGTCAGGACCTGGAGAAATTCGATATTCCGACGCTGGTTATTCATGGTGATTCCGATGCTGTTGTGCCGCTTGAAGTCAGTGGACAACGTACACATGAATCCATCCCTGGCAGTCGCCTTGTTGTTGTAGAGGGGGGACCGCATGGCTTTAATGCGACACATCCTGAAGCATTTAATGCAGCGCTGATCGAGTTTTTGCATGACTAAGCATTACTTAAATTACTTATAAACCCAAGTGAAACGCAAAAAAGCAGGACACCCTTTCTGAAGTAGGGTGTCCTGCTTTTTCAACTGTTAAAGAACTTCGACTGCCCAGGCAAGATAATTTCCGAATGTTCAATTCTTAGTAAGGCGGCCACAACAGCTTGCGTGCGGTCTCGTAACGTTCGGCCACTGCGGGCCAGTACACCACATTCCACCAGTCCTCAATATATTTTTTTCGTTCATTCTGGTGTTTCAGGTAATAGGCATGCTCCCATACATCAAGTGGTAAGAGTGGAACGATATCGGATTGGGACAAGTTCTGATGTTTCTCCGCCTGCAAAATCTCCAATCTGTGCGCCCGCGGGCTCCAGACCAGCATAGCCCAGCCACTGCCTTCCACTTTGTTGGCGGCTTCGGTGAATTGATTTTTGAACGCTTCATAGCTGCCGAAATCCCGCTTGATCTGCTCTGCGAGCATACCGGAAGGTTTGCCTCCCCCCTTGGGATTCATGACCGTCCAGAAAATCGTATGCAGGTAGTGGCCTGCCCCATTAAAGGCGAGTTCACGTTCCCAATGTTTGACGAGTTCGAAATTATTCTTTTTCCGCGATTCTGCCAACTTTTTCTCTGCAGTGTTCAGTCCGTCCACGTAAGATTGATGGTGCTTGTCATGATGAATGCGCATCGTCATCTCATCAATATGGGGCTCAAGGGCGTTATAAGCATAGGGCAGGGGAGGAAGTGTGTGTCCACCGATGGGAACGGGCTTCTCCTTGACTGGCGCTGCTGAAGAGGTAGATGAGCCCTCTGTAGTTGAAGGGCTAAACTGAACAGCCGCAGATGATTGTGCCTGCTCTGATGGAGGAGGGCTCCCTTTTCCGACTGTAGGAGAAGGGCCTTCCGCTGCTTCCCGATTGGCCTGCCCGGAATCGTAGGTCAGGTTTTCCTGTAAATAGGGTTCAGACAGGTGTCCCGAAGTTTGTAGAATCTGTTCCGGTGAAGAAGATGGGTCAGATGCCAAATCCCGCATAACTCCAGGCTGCTTCAGCGTATCGAGTACGCCCAGGAAGTACTCGGATTCACGGATGACATGCAGGATAACCAATTTGGCGAGCGGCACAGCCTGCACCGCAGTACTTTGCTCCAGCAGGACATACAACTGTCTAATGAACTCCCGCGATTGTGAGCAGGAGGCGGCGATCAGCTGTTCAATGCAGCGGATGATATAGGGGGCCGGAGGATGAGTTCCTGGCAGGAGCTGCTTCAGCAGTTGGTTGGCCGTTCGCTCACTATTCGCAAAGGTGGCCTCCCATTCCTCAAGCAACTTGACATAAGAGGGCTCAAGCTCAGGAACCAGTGCAGAAATAACCCGTGTATGCTCCTTCTCTTGCTCTTTCCAGAAACGGATCTCTTCAAGGATCCGCAGAGGCAGCAGATGCCCATATCCATACCAATTCATATACGGTGAACCTCCATTCAAATGAATTCATTATTCAGACCCAACAACAGAGATAAAATCGGATCGCCCGGTTCGCTCCATTTTAATGTACAAGCTAGAGCTGTCTTTAATTACGTCCCCAGAGTATATTCTCCCGGCATGTTGTCCTATGTGTACATAAAAAAAAGAGCCCCTAAGGGCTCTGCTCTTGAATTACCGAATCATCACGATTCTCCGCTATTGGTATTATCCACATCATCGCTGCTCGTCTTGGTCACATGACTCAGGAATGTAGAGACACGGCGCAGATATTCCTTCGGATGCTCCCGGAAGATCAGCTCATGATGGGCATCGTCCACAATCCATTCTTCGGAATACGGATTGGTCTGGTTTGCAGCGAGCAGCTCCGCAATGGGGTAAGGGGCTTTCTCATCTTCGGTACCATGGATGAAGAAAATCGGGAAAGGATAATCTTCTTTTTTCACTTCCTGATACGGAATTTGCTGCAATCCGGTTCCATTCAGAATCGGGAACAGCAGGTTCATAATCTCCAGCGTAGGCTGACGCGGTAGATCAATCTGATTATGGATGTTGTGGTACAGCGTATCCGGCTCAAGCAGGAACGTGCTGTCCAGAATCATCGCATCCACGTCTTTGGTAATAAGTCCAGTCTGGAGGGCTGTACCTGCACCCATGGAAAAACCCCATACAACAAGCTCCTGCGCTCCGCGCTGCTTCGCAAATTGAATTGCACCAAGCAGCTGCTGGGACTCGGCTTTACCGCCAGTGGCGACGGCTTTGTTCACCTGAGAGGCGAAGCCATAATCGAACATCACCACATTGAAGCCAAGCTGGTGAGCATAATGGGCCAGGTCATACATCGGAACCCAGGTTTCCTCACGATTCGCACCATACCCATGGCTGAATATGATGGTTTTGTTTGCATTATCGTCGGCTGGAATATACCAGCCCTGCATCGTTCGACTGCCGTCAGCTGCCGGGAACGTAATGTCTTGATACTTCATGTTCTTGGCCTGCATGGGATTGGAGAAGACAGGCGCTACAGTTGGATTGGATAACACCCAGGCAATATACCCGTGTAGTGCAATGAAACAAAAGAGCAGAAAAAATACAACGGAGAGCAATAACGCCACGACAATATGTTTGAACCGGATCAGCCTCGGTGACAACGAAGAGGGCAGATCGGATACTTTCGTTTGCAGCGGGGCTTCGCTCTGGGATGTCTGATACATGATTGCCCCTCCTTTAAAATCAAATGAAGATAACAACGAGACGAACAGAGCGGATAAATGATTTTTCTGACTACTGATGAAGCAAAATCTTAATTTAATATACCTTTATCGTATGTTCCAATATAGTCAAAGTCAATTGATTGGAGGCATTTGTTACGCAATTGTTATATAGTTCTGAAGATATATGGTTAACATTTCCTAAGGGTGCAAATTGCAGGGGATTTATATTTATAAAAAAAAAATATTTACACTTCTCCCTCTTCCATATTGGCGCTTTTGGTTTACAGATGAGACCGTTTCTCATATAATTTATGTAACCAAGTTTCATGTGATGAAACATGAGGAGGATAACATCCATGGAAGACCGCAAGTTAACCGTCCGGGCTGTAGAACGGGCGCTGGATATATTATTGTGTTTTACAACCCGGAGTGATCTGGGACTCACGGAAATTGCCAGCCAGATCGGTCTGCACAAAAGTACAGTCCACCGTCTGATGGCAACTTTGGAGGAAAGGGGATTTGTCATCCGTGATGCAGCCACCGAGAAGTATCGACTCGGCATACGTATCTGGGAGCTCTCTGCCCATATGTCTCGCAGCGATGATCCAGCCATTCTGCTCCTGCCTGCAATGGAGCGGCTAAGAGATCGACTGGGCGAAACCGTGAGTTTATATTTGCGTGATGGCAGTGAGCGGATTCGGATTCAAGCTGTGCAGAGTGATCAGGCGATTCGTCGTGTTGCTCCGGTAGGAGTGAGGCTCCCGCTATCCGTGGGAGCATCCAGCAAAGTGTTGATGGCTTTTGCGACCGAGGAGGACCGCGAAGACCTGATGAACGGGCCGGAATGGCCTGTATTTATCGATCCCCAAGTGTACCTCGCACAGATGGCTGACATTCGCGAGACTGGATATGCAACAAGTTATGAGGAACGCGAGCCGGGAGCAGCAGCTGTTTCTGTCCCTATTATGGATCGCAGAGGTAATATCGCTGCCGCCTTGTCGGTGTCTGGTCCAGTAAGTCGTTTGTCCCAGGAGACATTGCACGAATACGCACCTGTGTTGAAGGAAGCTGCCACCCAGATGGGGCTTATGCTGTCCTGATTTTAGATTTCTGGAATATAAAGGTTGTCTTTTTTATTTCGTTACGCTACTCTGTAATGGACGGCCTTACAGGCCAGCATAACTGAATATGAATCTGCAGTGTATATGCTGCAACTTGTTAACGTTACTGGGGGAGTCCGAATTGTCCGGACTGAGACGGAATCGCATGAGATTCCGGACCCTTTGCACCTGATCTGGATCATACCAGCGTAGGGAAGTAATCGGCGATACGACCACGAACACCACATGATGTGACCTATGAATGGACTCCGCTAAGGAGTCTCTGTATGGTGCATTATTGGTGATGGACATAAGCCGGTTCCCTTGGGAACCGGCTTTTTTATATACCGTATACAGGCGAACGGACGACACCAGAGCTGCTTTTTGGACCATGTGCTGAGAGCGGCTCGCGAGCGTTGGGAGGAAGTGCTTTTGCCCCGCTGTCTGTATAACTTGGAATGGGATGTCCTTATCTTCTGACGTTCGGCCGCTTTCCTTTTCTATGTTGTGGATGATCCGGGAACTGTGCGCAAGCATATCCAATCGGGCAACCACCAATGAGGAGGAGACAAGAGCGATGAGTACAGAGAACAGAACGATGGGACAAGACGAGCAGGACCAGGTATTGGAAAAGAGTGCAGGTGCAGCCGGACGGGTTCAGCCCTTCCCGGGCAGCCGCAAAGTGTACATTCAGGGCTCACGACCGGACATTGCTGTACCGGAGCGTGAAATTGCCCTTCATGACACGAATACTCCCCAAGGGGTGGAGCATAACGAGCCGCTGCGTGTCTACGATACGAGCGGACCGATGACTGATCCCGGATTTCATGCTGATATCCGGGCAGGATTGCCCGCGCTCCGTACCCGCTGGATTACGGAGCGTCAAGATGTTGAAGCCTACGAGGGACGAACGGTAAAACCGGAGGATAACGGACTGAAACCGGGCGGGAAGCGAGCGGGAGCCGAAGAATACCCTGGCTTACGCGGTAAACCACTGCGAGGGCAGGCTGGGCGCAGCGTGACCCAGATGCATTATGCAAGGCAGGGAATTATCACGCCGGAGATGGAGTTCGCCGCCATTCGTGAAGGGGTGGAGCCGGAGTTTGTGCGGCAGGAGCTGGCGAGTGGCAGGGCGATCCTGCCGTCGAACATCAATCACCCGGAGAGTGAGCCGATGCTGATCGGACGTCATTTTCACGTAAAGATCAACGCGAACATCGGAAATTCTGCCGTATCTTCCTCCATCGAGGAAGAGGTGGAGAAGATGACCTGGGCCGTACGCTGGGGCTCGGATACGGTGATGGACCTGTCCACAGGCAAAGACATTCATACCACCCGGGAATGGATCATCCGTAATTCACCTGTGCCGATTGGCACGGTGCCGCTCTATCAGGCGCTGGAGAAGGTCAATGGCGAAGCCGAAGCACTGACCTGGGAATTGTATCGAGACACGCTTATCGAGCAGGCAGAGCAGGGCGTGGATTACTTCACGATCCATGCAGGCGTGCTGCTGCGATATATTCCCATGACCGCCAAGCGGATGACCGGTATCGTGTCACGGGGCGGGTCGATTATGGCGGCATGGTGTCTTGCACATCATCAGGAGAATTTTTTGTATACCCATTTTGAAGATATCTGCGAGATTATGAAAAGGTATGACGTGGCGTTCTCTCTCGGAGACGGACTGCGCCCAGGCAGCATCTACGATGCCAATGATGAGGCGCAGATGGCGGAACTGGCTACGCTTGGGGAACTTACGCAAATTGCCTGGAAGCATGATGTGCAGGTGATGATTGAAGGTCCGGGACATGTGCCGATGCACAAGATTAAGGAGAATGTCGAGCTGCAAATGGAGATCTGTAAAGAGGCGCCGTTCTATACGCTGGGACCGCTGACAACCGATATTGCGCCAGGATACGATCACATTACCTCAGCCATTGGGGCAGCGATGATCGGATGGTTCGGTACGTCCATGCTCTGTTATGTTACGCCAAAAGAACATCTGGGCCTGCCCAACAAGGATGATGTGCGCGAAGGCGTCATCGCCTACAAGATTGCGGCTCATGCCGCCGATCTGGCGAAGGGGCACCCGCGTGCACAGCGACGGGATGATGCGCTGTCCAAGGCACGGTTCGAGTTCCGCTGGCGGGACCAGTTTAACCTGTCGCTGGACCCGGAACGTGCGCTGTCCTACCATGATGAGACGCTGCCCGCTGAAGGCGCCAAGGAAGCCCACTTCTGCTCCATGTGCGGTCCGAAGTTCTGTAGTATGCGGATTACGCAGGATATACGTGCTTTTGCCGCGGACAAAGGAATGTCCGAGAATGAGGCCGTAGCCGTGGGTATGCAGGAAAAGGCTGAGGAATACCGGACTCGCTCTTAGGCCTCGTTCAGCGCAATCTGGGCGGCCTGACATAATGAAAGCCGCTCCTCTCCGTGATCGCGGAGAAGAGCGGCTTTAACTCGGTATGTGGTGCGCAGGAGAAGGAGTACGACGGAACATATTCTATCGGTTATAAGTTGAGTGTCTAACAGATGTTTAATAAAATTAAAAATAAGCTAAAAACAAATAAGAGTAGCCAGGCTAGTGGCTACTCCTGCACAGCATTTGCGGTGGGTATTCCTCCAAGTGCAGCATAGTTCAGACGAAGTGACCCGTCAGGCCTGTCAACCTGTGGCGGGTCACTTCTTTTTACGATCGATCTATGTCAGGAGCGTAATAATCAACATTGCGAACACGATTACCGCTGCACTATATTCAACTTCTTCTCCAAATAAGCCGCTAGCGAAGCCAAGGGGCTATGGATCGCCATGCCTGTGTCTGCTGTGACGCGTGCTGCTGCGGGAGCCATGGACAGTTGAGCGGCGACTACCGTGCTATCCGGGTACTGCTCAGCAAGTTGTTGTAACCCGGCGCTCACGGCTGCAAGATAGCCTTCCTTATCGCCTCGCATAATTAACTCGAATGTGCCCGGGATCAATACCGCTTCAGTCTCTACCGCTTCGATCTCGTTTCGCTGCCCATCTTTACGTTCTTGCTGTAAAGCCTGATTCACCCGCGCCATCGTTCCTTCAATCGTTGCGGGGTTGGTAAACGCTAGGATGTACTCGCCAGGATTCCGCTGCATTTCCTGAAGTAAGGGATCGTCAATGCCAACCACAGGGATGGGCACATGCTGCGCCTCCTGCCCTAGCACGGCTGCAAACAGGGTACAGGTGACGAGGATGGCATCTGCATGACAATGTGCGATCCATTGCAGCGTTTGTGAGACTTTCTCATGCGTAACTGCCTCGTTGAAATCGGCATCATGTTTGAGGCGATCCAGACCCGGATCAACATAATGTACAAGTTCAACCTCATAGGAAGCGAGTGCTTCTTCAATCAGTACAATATTGGAATAGTGAGCGTGAAAACAGCCAATGGTTATCATCGAATTTCCCCCTGAAATGGATTAAGTCTCAATAAGTGCCGCAGATATTTAACCCATTATAGGGGTGTGACCATAGACTGTACATATGTAAAATGACTGAGGTAACAGAAATTAAAGTGAAATTGCGAATAACCGTTCATCCGCAACTTCGCAGAAGAACGGTGCAACGCAAGCGATTCTCAATTCGCTAGTCATTTCTTTTATCGTAAAGAAGGGGAAGCGTTCTTTTTAGCCATCTTTTGCTGCAAAATTTCATGAAAGGATAGACCTTGAGTGTTCTCATTCTCCTTTTTGGGCGCAGTGGTCGCCGTGTTGCGCGGATATTGGTGGTGGTACGGGATCATTTGCTGAATAGGCATGCGGATCATCTTGGTTCCTCCTTTTAATGCATTTTCGAATATGCATATGTGATTGTTAAATCGATTATGTATTCCGACGGGTTATCGTCTCTGTTACGCAAATAGGTATATGTGACTTGTTAGCCGAAACAGGCAACTTTAGGTGTAATTCCAATTGGATTGTAGTGATTTTACCCCGTATCGGGGAGATGTAAACGTTTTTGAGGAAATTCAGGAGGAAAGGACTGCATATGTGAGGTTTCGTATGGGAGGATAGAAGCGGTTGTTAAGTGAATAGACCCAGTTTCGGGAATGCCATTTGTGTCGAAATTAAGACATATTGTCTGGTTGTATAGGTATGACGCTAGCTAGCTAACTTGGTTCCATGGTCGGTTGTCGGGTGCATATTAGGGAATTTTTTGATGGATAGACCACGGGGAGACACCAAAAAGCCGCCAGGAAGACCCAGCAGCTTAATAGCAATTTGCATAAATCCGGCGAGCGGTATTCAATTGCCAAGATATAGATCAAAACGTCCAATTGGAATTAAGAAATGACCATAATCACTTTTTTCTTATTTTTCTTGGCGAACAGCAATATACAGGTCCACTTGTACATTCTCAGGATCGAGACTCCGCTCATCGTACAATTCGAAATCTCCGGTAAACGTGCGTTCCCCCTGATTGTTCCAGGCCCACACCGCACCCCAGGCCTCACCTACGACCTCGGACATCGGGCCCTTTCTGGAGGTGAACACCGCATAGGTTGCAGGTGGCAGCTCAACGGAACTCACTCCCTCAGGCAAAGATTCATCCGGACCCACCTCATGACCCACCAGAATGGTGTATTCGCCAGTGATGCCATCTGTATAATCAGCGTAACAGCCATAGCGGGCGGCTTCAGGGGCAGGCTGATGATCTGAAGCGAAGTAGCTGTTCCAGAGGCCCTGAATGCAGCCTTTACCACTAATCTCAATGGCATTGGTCGTTCTCGCCGAAACACCTGCAAGGCGTTTTCCTGGCAGCGTCACATACCGAATGGGTTCTGTGGAGAGCGTATTGTCGGAAGCTGCGTGATTAAGCTCAACGGACTCATCCGAATGTTCTGCTGATAATGTCACGTTCCGATCTGAGCCGGATGCATTCCATCTTTTCAAATAAGGAAGTTGATTGCGCAGCATTGACCTTGCTGATTCCTCATCCATACCTTCCTGATTCAGAATGGCGGTGCACATTTCAATCATGCCCTCCAGCGTAAGATTGGGCTGCTCGAACTTGCCTTCTTTGTAACAATAGATACAGTATTCTCGGGTTGTAGTACCCTCTGCTTCTGTTCCCAATTGGGCAGGGGTGGTCAGCGGCATTCCGCAGCTTTGGCATACGGTGACGTTCATCATCAATTCCTCCTCGTTATGTACAGCTTGAATATAGTAGAAGTATAACGGGAGGAACTGGACATCTGTCTGTCAGGTTAGGGGAGGAGCTTTATAATTTTCCACAATTTGTTCAGCGATTCTACGAATCTCCTCTCGAATATGCAGAGGCTCCAGCACTTCGACATCCGCGCCAAATCCAAGAATGAACCCATACAGCCAGTTGTCCTCCGGAAATGCGACTTGGCTGATATAATACCCCTCACCATCTGAAACGACGTTCTCTATGCCAAACCATTCTTCTGCGATGTGACGGATACGGGCATGGAATCTCAGGCTCAGGGCCACCTTATTATCCGGAGTAGCCCAATCCTGCTGCCAGGGCCTGTCCTGCAGGTTAATCGGCTTGCGTTCAAAGCTTCCTTGGGCAAGGGCGACGTCTCGCATGCGGACCAGCTTGAACATCCGAAACTCGCTGCGTTCGTGGCAGAACGCATAGAGGTACCAGGAATGCTTTTTGAGCACAAGAGTATGTGGATCGGTCGTTCGATGGGTCCGGGTACCCTCGGCACTGCAATAGGTAAATGTGATAGGTCGGAGTTGATCCATGCCCTGTTCAATGAGCTGAAGCTTGATTTGCAGCGCTTCGGGATGCGTCCACATCGAATAATCCACAATGAAGCGGCTGGTATTGGCTTGGAAATCCTCATTCTTGGCTTCAGGTACAATGCTGCTGAGCTTCTCCATCAACAAGTCCCGTGCCACATTCGTATGGGAGGTGGAGACACTGCGCAGCGCAGTGACAATGGAGGCCAGATCTTTGTCAGTTAGTACATTCCGGTCAAGTCGGTAGCCCTCTGCAAGGCCGATACCACCGCTTGCGCCCTGATAGGTGACAACAGGAATACCGGCCTGACCCAGCGTGTCTATATCCCGGTAAATGGTGCGGATGGATACTTCAAACGTATCCGCCAGATCCTTGGCCTGTACCCGTCCGCGATTGATCAGCAGCACAACAATAGCTAATAAACGATCCAGTTTCATATATTGGATTCCTTTCAATCATTTATAAGTTGGATGCAGATATGTTATATTGTTGAGCATCACATATAGGAGTGGAATAAGCAATGAAGCGTATTACGATTTTGATCGCAGATGATGAAGTTGAGATCGCTGATCTGGTTGCATTGCACTTGCAAAAAGAAGGATATCACATCATCAAGGCATTCGATGGGAAAGCGGCGGTGCAAGCCGTTCAAACACAAGCGATAGATTTGGCCATTCTTGATATCATGATGCCTGGTATGGATGGTTATGAGGTGACCCGTAAAATTCGGGAGCACTACCACTTGCCTATCATTTTTTTGAGCGCCAAAACCTCCGATATGGATAAGATCACTGGACTTGTGATGGGGGCAGATGATTATATGACCAAACCATTCAACCCGATGGAACTGGTAGCCCGGGTTAATTCCCAGCTGCGCCGTTCACTTCAATTCAGCCAGTCTACACCGGTCCAGCGCTCCATCCTGGAAAAAGGCGGGCTCATTATCTCTCCAGACCAGCATAGCGTCACCCTGTACAGCAAACCAGTAGAGTTAACACCGAAGGAGTTCGACATCCTGTATCTGCTCGCGAGTCATCCCAAACAGGTGTTCAGTGCGGAGAGCATCTTTGAACAGGTGTGGGGAGAGGCTTATTATGAGAGCGGCAATACGGTGATGGTTCATATTCGGACCCTGCGCAAGAAGCTGGGCGAAGATGTGGACAAGAACAAGTTTATCAAAACGATCTGGGGTGTGGGGTACACGTTCAATGAATAAACGCAGAAGTTTTCGAACGACCATGATTCTGTTGCTTGGTTTAAGCATGCTGGCCTCGGGCGCCATCACCTTTGCGGTATATAAACTAATGCAATACTATTACACGGGTGTGCGTGCGGAGGATCCGCTCGCAGAGTATCGCCATTTTATGAGAAGTATAGGGGACATCTACTTTTTCCTCATCTTGTTCATTCCGCTTGCCATCCTGTTTTTCTTCTGGTTTACGAAGCCGTACGTTACTTATTTCAAAAATATCTCGACAGGTATTCGACATCTCGCGAGTGGTGATTTTCAGCACCGGGTGCAGATTTCGACCAAGGATGAGCTGGGTGCCATTGCGGAGGATATTAATCTGGCGAGTCTGAAACTGAGGGAAGCGGTAGAACGGGGAGACTTTGCGGAGAGCAGCAAGGACCAACTGGTTGTAAACCTGGCCCATGATTTGCGTACCCCGTTAACTTCCGTACTGGGTTATCTGGATCTGTTGATGAAGGATGATCAGCTGACGGAGGAGCAGGTCAGGCACTTTACAGCGATTGCTTTTACCAAATCTCAGCGTCTCGAGAAACTGATCGATGATTTGTTTGAGATTACACGAATGAACTATGGCATGCTGACGATTGAGAAAAAAAGACTTGATCTTAGTGAACTGCTAAGGCAGATGAACGAAGAGCTGTATCCCGTTTTTGAAAAGAACCGTCTGGTTACCCGACTGCATATCGATTCCGATTTAACCATCTCCGGCGATGGGGAGGTGCTTGCACGCGTATTTGAGAACCTGTTGATCAATGCAGCGCGTCACGGTAAGGATGGCCTCTATGTGGATATCCATGGGCATCGTGATGCAGGACAGGTGGTCATTCAGATCATGAACTATGGGGGACATATTCATCCGGATGATCTGCCTCATATTTTCGATATGTACTATACTGGAGATCGTGCGCGGACACCTCAGGAAGGTGGAACAGGTCTGGGCCTGTTTATCGCCAAAAATATCGTGGAGCAGCATGATGGGACTATCTCGGCCCAAAGTGATGTGGTACGGACCGTATTTGAAGTTCGTCTGCCCGCATTAGAATGAAGTCCTATGCTAATTTAAGAAAAACTTTAGAATTGCCCTGCTTTTTTTTAACTAGTTTTTTCTATCCTTGATCATACGAGGTAAAGGAGGAGCATGGAATGAAAAAGTGGGGATTTTTGATATGTATCATTGTACTGGGATATTTTCTGATCAAATCACCTGCATGGCTTCAACAGAAGGAAGAAGCGAATCTGGAAGTTCAGGATACGGGTGAAATTCGGGCAGGTTATACCAAAACAATTAACGTGGATATGAAGAATCAAGTACATAAAGGGAATTTATTGCTCGTCAATTCGGAGTATCCCGTTCATGCGGAAGGGATTAGAACCGACATTGTCAATTTGGCTGAACAACAGGAACTGGTCCGCGGATACGGATTGCTGGATCAAAATATCATGTTGTCAAAGTACGTAGCGCAATCGTTCCAGAAGATGATTGAAGCTGCTGGGGAGGATGACGTGCGATATTTTATTATTAGCAGTGGCTATCGGGACTTTGCAAAACAGAAACAGCTTTATAAGGAAAAAGGTTCGGATTATGCGCTTCCTGCGGGTCACAGTGAACATAATCTGGGCTTGTCCATGGATATCGGCTCTACCCTGGCTGCCATGAGTGAAGCGCCAGAGGGAGCTTGGCTGGAGAAGAATGCATGGAAATACGGATTCGTTCTGCGTTACCCAAAGGATAAAGTGGACATCACCGGAATTCAATACGAACCATGGCATTTCCGGTACGTAGGACTGCCGCATAGTGCCATCATGTACCATAATCATCTGGTGCTGGAACAGTATCTGGAGCTGCTGCAGCAGAAAAAGAGCATTTCTGCGGAAGTTGGGGACGAGCACTATGTTATACATTATTACGATGCATCCGAAGGTAAGACCATCAACATACCTGAACACGGCCAATATGAGATATCGGGAGACAACATGAAGGGAGTTATCGTGACAGTGGCGGAATAAACAACAAGAAATACACGGAGGGTTCATTATGAAACCGAAGGGATTCAATATGAAGATCGTTTGGGTGGCAGCATTCATCGTATATTTATATCTGTTAACCAAACTGATTCTGTTCAAGTGGCATACAGTGGATTGGGATATCGTGAGGGTTCAACTTATGACGATCGCGCAGCAGCCTGAATTGATTTATACGCGTACCGTTAACCTGACGCCATTTCAGGAAATTTCAAGAGACTGGAATAGCCTGTCCATGAATCGTCCGGGTACCACGATCCATCTGCTCGGCAATGTCATGGCTTTTATCCCACTGGGCATCTTTATTCCTGTCCTTATGGGGAACAAGCTGTTGTCTGGGGCCAAAGTGCTCGTACTTTCCTTGCTCTTAAGTTTTGCTTTTGAAGCGACACAGTTATTGACGGGTATGGGCATATTCGACGTGGATGATCTTATGTTGAACACCCTGGGTGGAATGATCGGTTATGTACTGTATACTATACTTATTGGTTTGAAACGGATAATCGTCGGTGGAGCGGCTCGCACTGCAAGTAAAGAGTATAACTCCAATCAGAGTCGCGTGTAAGGAGGGGAGCATTTGATGATTTTCTTGGCTGCTTTAATGATTGGCACAGGAATTGTATTTATCGTTCGTCCACGTTATACTACTCATTCTTCGTCGGGGGATGGAACCAACAACAATCAAATTACTGCCAGATGGATTGGATACTCACTGATTATGATGTCCTGTCTGTTCCTGATTATGTCCACACTGCAATTGTTGGATCAAGCTTCACATTACATTGGACATTAAAAGGAAGTGTTGAGGCGTTACACAGCCTTTGTCATAGTAATCAAAAAAAGCTCCCCGTCAACGTGCAGAGCGCATGTGGTGGGGAGCTTTTCTGATGTGCCACAGGAGATTACATATAGGAGTAAAACAAGAAACAAGTCATCACGGTTTGTACATGGGATTGCTAATAAGGTAGAGTAGAGATGATACACCTATTAACCCATATCCTTACAAGGAGGACATATATTGTATTCATTAGCCAAACAACTCGCAGGAAGAATGAAAGCAATCATGGAAATTGAAAGTAAAATTGCTGAAACTGAGCGTAATCACCAAAGTGAAGAAATAGTACGTAATTTAGAACAGAAAAAGTCCGATTTGATAAAAACCTTTACGCGTGATGAGTTACTGGTCATCAAAACGGTAATGAATGTTGGGCGATCAGAGAGAGGATATCGATTCTATTTTGACTCGGAAGACGTTGAAATCATTCACTTACCGATTGAGTTGACCGAGCATGAGTTAATGCAGAAATATTCCTACTATCTGGTACATAAGACTAAAGAGGAATTAGCAAATGGAATTGAGTATTACACGGCTGTCTCGGAACAACTAAAAGAAGGTATGGAAATATTGAAACTATAAACTGCTATCAAGATAGGCTGTAGGAGGTCTGCAAGATGATAATGAAAATTTCGTACTATACGCCAGATGGTTTCTATTATTATGTTCCCGATCAATATGCAGAGCAGATGGAAGAGTGGAGAATTGAATTTTCTGATTTCTTGCAAAGTATAGAGGGGAAGCATCCGTTCACAGAATATATAGAATCTATTAATTATGAGGGTAATTTAGAATATGCTGTTTTTAGCCGTAGTTACGGCGGGGATGATTTTATGGACTGGATCAACGTAGAGAAATTGAACTGCAGAGGGGTATATCGTATTCCTTCGCCACCGGATGATTCGGAAGTTGGATTGAGGATTGATTTTTAAACAAATGTGCTTATAAATAACGCTTCCTGGATTCGTAAGAGGAGGTATAACGTCAAAAAGAGCGTCCCAAAGGTCTTGTTGCTGACCTTTTGGGACGCTCTTTTTGATTATATAAACTTACAGCATTAAACGTTCATGCAATTAAGCTTTTTTCATCATTTGACGCAATACAGTTTGCAGGATACCACCGTTATGATAGTAGTCCACGTCCACCATGCTGTCCAGACGAGCGATAACAGGGAAGTCGAACTTGGTGCCGTCCTCACGAGTTACGGTAACCGTCAGTTCTTGACCCGGTTTCACATCATTGCTCAGACCTGTGATGTCGTACGTTTCGCGACCGTTCAGACCGAGGCTGGACCAGCCATGACCTTCCTGGAATTGCAATGGCATTACGCCCATGCCTACCAGGTTACTGCGGTGAATACGTTCAAAGCTTTCTGCGATAACGGCTTTGACGCCAAGCAGGAATGTTCCTTTTGCTGCCCAGTCACGGGAGCTTCCTGTACCATACTCTTTACCCGCAATAACGATCAGGTTCTGTCCTTCGTCCTGATACTTCATGGAAGCATCGTAGATGGACATTTCTTCGTCCGTTGGCAGGTATTTCGTAATACCACCCTCAGTACCTGGAGCCACTTGGTTACGGATACGAATGTTTGCAAAAGTACCACGCATCATAACTTCATGGTTACCACGACGGGAGCCGTAGGAGTTGAAGTCTTTGCGTTCCACACCATGTTCTTTCAGATACAGTCCAGCCGGACTGGATGGTGCGATATTACCCGCTGGCGAGATGTGATCCGTTGTTACGGAATCAGCAAGCAATGCCATAACACGTGCGGAACGAATATCTGCGATATCAGTCAACTTGTCGCCAAGCTCCTGGAAGAATGGTGGATTCTGAATGTATGTGGAGTTTGGATCCCACTCATACAATTCGCCTTCCGGTACAGGGATCGTATTCCAACGTTCGTTAGCTGTAAATACGTTCTCGTATTTGTTGCGGAACATCTGTGCGTTCAGCGAGCTAGCGATGGTATCCTTGATTTCCTCGGAGCTAGGCCAGAGGTCTTTCAGGAATACAGGCTCGTTGTTGGTATCATAACCGATTGGATCGGTTGCAAAATCAATATTAACAGTACCCGCAAGAGCATACGCTACAACGAGTGGCGGGGAAGCCAGATAGTTGGCTTTGACCTGAGCGTGCACACGACCTTCAAAGTTACGGTTACCGGACAATACAGCCGCTACCGTCAAATCGTTCTCGGCGATTGCTTCGCTTACTTCGTCTGGCAGTGGGCCAGAGTTACCGATGCAAGTTGCGCAACCATAGCCGGCAACGTTGAATCCGAGTTTATCGAGATATTCGATCAAGCCTGCTTTTTCGAGATACTCGGTAACCACGAGGGAACCTGGAGTCAAGCTGCTTTTCACATAGCCAGGCTTGGTCAGACCACGCTCAACGGCCTTTTTCGCAAGCAATCCGGCTCCAACCATAACGCTAGGGTTCGATGTGTTGGTACAGCTTGTGATCGCCGCGATAACGACAGCACCAGCAGTCAGTTCGCTCTTGGAACCGTCAGGGTGTTTCACAGGCACTTTTTCTGCAATTTTCTCGTCGCTCAGTCCATAGCCGCCTTTGTCGATCGGTGTACGGATGATGCTGTTGAAGCTTTCTTTCATTTGAGTCAGCTCGATGCGATCCTGTGGACGCTTAGGTCCTGCGAGACTTGGTACAACGGAAGCCAGGTCCAGTTCAATCACATCTGTAAATTCAGGATCAACCGTGCTGGAAGTCCGGAACATGCCTTGAGCTTTGTAATAAGCTTCAACCAGTTCTACCTGTTCGTCGGAACGGCCAGTGTTACGCATATAGTTCAGTGTTTCACTATCAACAGGGAAGAAACCGATGGTTGCGCCGTATTCCGGTGCCATGTTGGCTACCGTTGCACGGTCAGCCAGACTGATGTTGGCAAGGCCTGGTCCGTAGAACTCAACAAACTTGCCGACAACGCCTTTTTTACGCAGCATTTGTGTCACTGTGAGTGCCAGATCCGTTGCAGTTGCGCCTTCGCTCAGGCTGCCTGTCAATTTGAAACCGATAACGTCAGGTGTTACAAAATAAAGCGGTTGGCCCAGCATGCCTGCTTCGGCCTCGATCCCGCCAACGCCCCAGCCAACAACGCCGAGTCCGTTGATCATGGTCGTGTGGGAATCCGTACCTACGAGGGAATCCGGGAATACAACCGTCTCGCCATCAATCGTTTTGGTTGCAGCCACGGAAGCCAGATACTCCAGGTTAACCTGGTGGACGATCCCAGTGGATGGTGGAACGGCACGGAAGTTGTTGAATGCCGTTTGCGCCCAGCGCAGGAAGCGATAACGCTCTTCGTTACGCTCGAATTCAACCTTGATGTTGTAGTCCAGTGCATCGTTGGTTCCGAATGCATCGACCATGACGGAGTGGTCAATAACGAGATCGACCGGTACGAGCGGATTGATCTGTTTTGGATCGCCGCCTGCTTTTTTTACAGTATCGCGCATCGCTGCAAGGTCAACGACAACCGGTACACCGGTGAAATCCTGCAGTACGATACGTGCAGGAATGAATGGAATTTCTTTGTTATTGTCACGGCCTTCTGCCCAGCCGGTCAGTTGTTTCACATGTTCTTCGGTAATGGCACGTCCGTCGAATTGACGAACGGCTGCTTCGAGGAGCACTTTAATGGAGAAAGGAAGCTTGGAAAGGTCGCCGTAGCCGCCTTCCTGAAGAGCATCGAGACTGTAGTAGCGGTAAGACTTGCCTCCGACCTCAAGACTGCGGGCGGCGGAGAAATGATTCTTGGCTGACATACATGTACCTCCTTAAAATGTGTCGGTGAGATGAAGAAAACGTTCATTTAGGTGAAGAACAGGCCTTCATCGTTCCGTGTCCTTGTTCGTTAGTTTCATTAGATGAAACGTAATTTCATAATCGTAACTTTAGTTTTAAGTATACCGTTTTCAGCTCCGTACGTAAAGGGCTTTTTGCCCGCCCAATCAAGCCATTGCGACAATGAATACGTTTTCCCGGGAAGGTCATGGAGATGATCTCTTTCGTTCGCATTTTCCCCTATTGCAAGGCCTCCAAACCCCAACCGGACACATACAACCGAAAATTCCCTCATATAAGTAGAAAGAGTATACATGTAATGGATTATTCCAGACAGAACTCATGCCAAAGGGGGACACAGGCTTGGAACGCGAATGGAAGAGTGCTTTATATACCTACGTGAACCAGTATAATCGCTGTGAGATTGACTACCGTCCACAGACGAGTGAACGGATCGTTACCGATCCGGAATTTGTGCTGGAACGGGGAGAGCGGATGGCCAGACTGGACCAATGGTATCGCAAGCGGCGGGCCGTTCCTCTTCGCAGCGAGACCAGTGCCAAGCTTGTGCGGACACTTATGGATGGTTCGGATGAATCGGTGGTGGATGTGCAATTATACAGCAGGCTCTTCTATGAAAAGAGCGGCTTGACCCATCGGGAGGACCGGATTGAGCGGGAACGTCTGACCTTTCTTAGGCAAGGCGGTGTTTGGACCATTGCACGTGTGGAACGTGAAGTGCCGGAGCGTCGTCCGGTAGGGGAAGGACGTCCTTTTCAACAGGCGGATTTTGTACAGGGGATGAATCGGCCGCTCCTTAACCGGGAAGTGCTGGGACAGGGCAGAAGATCAAGGCAGCAAATGTATCGCAGGGATCTGGCTGTTGCCTACGCGGATCGTTGGTGGAATGCGGGAAACCCGGCATTTGAGGAATTTGAGGTAGACTGCACCAATTATGTGTCCCAATGTCTCTTTGCAGGGGGAGCACCCATCCACTATACTGGTAAAAGAGAAGCAGGTTGGTGGTATAAAGGGTATGTAAATGGCTCGGAAATGTGGAGTTACAGCTGGGCGGTCTCCAATAGTCTAGAGCGTTATTTATCCGGCAGCAGTTGGGGGTTATCTGCCACAGAAGTGGAACGTCCCGAGCAATTGATGCTTGGCGATGTAATCCTCTATGACTGGGATGGCGATGGCAGGTTTCAGCACAGTACCGTGGTGACCGCCTTTGATGCGGGAGGCATGCCGCTTGTTAACGCACATACGGTCAGCAGCCGCCACCGTTTTTGGGATTACCGGGATTCTTACGCTTGGAACGAGCGGACGGTGTACCGGCTTTTTCACATTGCAGATGAGTTTTGAGAGCCAAGGATTTTACGGGATTCGGTGACGTGGACATCCGCTTCCGTGTAAAATAAGTCTAGATAGCAGAATAAATGTGGTGCTGAACATGCAGAGCTGGCAGCATCATGCACAGATAATCGGAGGTACGCATGAGTATGGATAAATTAAAAGTAGGCGTCGTTTACGGCGGGAAGTCAGGCGAGCACGAGGTGTCGCTGCAAACGGCGTTTGCTGTAACAAACGCATTTGATTATGAAAAGTATGAACTGGTTCCTTTTTACATCTCCAAGCAGGGGACGTGGAAAAAAGGACCTGTCATGCATGCGCCGTTCGCGCAGATTGAAGATTTGAAGCTGGAGCAATCGGCGGGTGGAACGCAGGATGCGCTGAACGCCCTGTTTGGCCGTTTGTATGGCGGAGCAGAAGCGCTAGACGTGATGTTCCCTCTGCTGCATGGTACGTTTGGAGAGGATGGCACCATTCAGGGCATGTTCGAGATGGCGGATATGCCATATGTAGGTGCAGGTGTACTGGCTTCGGCTGGCGGCATGGACAAAGTGGTCATGAAAAAGCTGTTTGCACAGGCTGGCATTGACCAATGTGCCTTTACGTATTTTAACGCGACACAATGGAAGCAGACAGAGCACGAAATGATCGTACAGGTCGAAGATCAGCTGGGGTATCCTTGTTTTATCAAACCGGCGAATCTGGGCTCCAGCGTAGGAATCTCGAAAGCACGCAATCGGGATGAACTCAAGACAGCTGTCGAGTTTGCACTTCGTTATGATACGAAGGTTGTCATTGAAGAGTTTGTGGAAGCGCGTGAAGTTGAAGTCAGCGTGCTTGGCAATGATGAGCCGATGGCTTCCGTACCAGGAGAAATCGTATCTTCCGGTGAATATTATGACTATGCAGCCAAATATATTGATGGGCAGTCACAGATGCTGATCCCTGCTCCGCTAGACCCGGAAGCAGCAGATCGGATCCGTGAAGCTGCATTGCAGGCATTCCGTGCGATAGAAGGCAATGGGATTTCCCGTGCAGACTTTTTCATTCGCAAATCGGATGGGGCCTTGCTTATTAATGAGGTAAACACTATGCCAGGTTTTACTCCATACAGCATGTATCCGCTCTTGTGGCGTGAGACAGGTGTATCGTATGCCGAGCTGCTGGATCGCATGATTGAGCTGGCCTTGGAACGATACAACCGCAAGCAGGCGCTGAACTACGAGAACGGCGTACAGGCATAGCCTGAGAACAATAATATAAGGAGGGGTATGAATGGGATTTCAGACTGAATTCAATTCCGTATGCAAATTCAAGAATGAACAAGAGCTGTTTGAATTGCTTGAATACGGGCGTGGCAAAATGGTCAAGCAAGGCTTTCGGGTATTTCCTACCGGACAGAAAGTCATTGCGTATACACCGGATAACGTGGCCGTAGCCATCGTAAAAATCGTAGTCTCCATTGCGGAGATCAACTTCCAGGGTCAGGAAGTAACTGAGGTGGAGATGCAATTGATCCGCAAACTAAACGAGGAAGAATCACGCATTCAGACCGCACTCGCAGATGAGATGTTCTTTGGGGAGCAGGCGCAGGAATAGTTTGCCTCATTATATGAAGCGGAACGGGTAGAAGGATTTGTCCAAATCACGATTATGGTCACTCTTTTAGGGTAAAACTTGGTTATATACATTGACGGGAAGACAACCGGTATACATGCCAGGAAGGATTTCCGCCCTAATAGAGAGGAAGAACTTCATGCTTGTACGTTTTGGCTACGTGGCGATGTCCGTGCTTGTGGAAAATGCTTCACCATCCCGGACGATGACCATGTCCAGTTTCAAGAAAATTGATGACAGGGAAGCGGCGATTCGCAAGCTGGAACGGATTGCAGCCGAGAATCTGCATAATACATTACGTTTGCTCAGGCACAACAAAGGCAGTCATATTCATGTATATCGTTTCTCTTCCAAATTAATTCCGCTCGCAACACATGAGGATTTGAGTGATTGGGACCCGTTTCCCGCGCTCAAGCAGGACTTTGCTGCAATTGGTGATTTTGTGAAGGCGAACGAGATGCGTGTATCCTTCCATCCGGATCATTTTACAGTACTCAGTACACCAAGGGAGGAAGTGCTGCGCAACTCTATGCGTGACCTTCGTCATCATGTACGGATGCTGGATGCCATGGGTTTGAATGCCACTGCCAAGAATAATATACATATTGGTGGTGCATACGGGGACAAGCCTAGTGCAGCGCTGCGTTTTGAAGAGAATTTTCTGAAGCTGGATCAGGATATTCAGGAGCGGTTGACGCTTGAAAATGATGACAAAACGTTCAATGCACCCGAGACACTCGCGGTTTGTCAACGTATGGGGCTGCCCATGGTGCTGGATATCCATCATCAATGGGTGAACAATGAAGGCGAACAGCCATGGGATCTATGGCCGGATATATTGAAGACCTGGGAGTCCCCGCTTGCCCAAGCGGATTCGCCGATAGACAAGCCGCTGCCTCCCAAAATTCACGTCTCCAGTCCAAAGAGTGAGAAGGACCTGCGTGGTCATGCTGATGGTGTTGAAGTAGAGCCGTTGCTCGCATTTTTACGTCATATAGCAGCAGATACGCCCGCCCTGGATGTGATGATTGAGGCCAAGCGCAAGGACGAAGCTCTGGTGCAGTTGATGCAGAAGCTAGCATTCTATCACGAAGAGGGTGTGGAATGGGTGGACGAGTCGACGGTCATCATTCATCCGTAGCGCCAAAAGGGGCCTGGGCACCGAGAAACTTTACGACCCTCGGGGCGTATACTTTTAACAAGTATTTTAATTTTTCGTAGATTGATATAGAAAGTAGAGTGAACGCTTTGAATGAGAAGGAAAAAACACCTTATGTCGTGACAAGCAAAAGCTATACTGCCGTTGCTATTAATGCAGCTTCCAAAGCTGGAGAGTGGATCAAGACCCGTCTCGGAACGGTGGGGGATCCCGGAACCAAGTATTCACCGCAGGATCTCGTTACCGAAGTGGATAAAGGAGCGGAGCAGATGATCCGCCGCCTGATTCTGACGCATTTCCCCCAACATGCCATTCTGGGTGAAGAAGGCGTCGAACCAGGACCGGAAGCTTCGGCGAAAGCGCTGAAAGAAGCGGAGGAAGAAGAGTTTCTCTGGATTGTGGACCCGGTGGACGGAACGACAAATTTTGTGCATGGTTTCCCGTTTTACTCCGTATCCATCGCTTTGGCTCATAACGGTGAGGTGATTGTGGGGGTAATCTACGACCCTTCCCGTGACGAGATGTTTGTTGCGGAAAAAGGAAAGGGCGCCTACGTCCATGGAAACCGCATGGTTGTGTCTGGTGAACAGGAATTGGCTCAGAGCCTGATCGCGGTTGGTTTTCCGGCGGACACGACCTACGCGTTGCCGATTAATATGGCCGCTGTCCAGGCACTTGCGCCGCAAGTGCGCAGTCTGCGCGCAGGCGGTTCTGCTGCCCTGCATTTGGCATATGTTGCAGCGGGGCGTCTCAGCGCTTATACCGAAGTGGGTTTGAAACCATGGGATATCGCCGCAGGTGCATTGCTGGTTGAGGAATCTGGCGGCAAGGTTACCGATACCGTGGGGACACCTTACCAACTGTCGGTGAGTCATGTGGTTGCGAGCAATGGCAAGATTCATGATGCACTGACAGGTGTGCTCAAGGAAGCAAAAGCAACAGGTCTGGAGTAAAAAAATTTACTGAAGGAGCGAACAACAATGGATGAATCCAAAGAACTGGAACGACGTTTGAGTGATATGCTGACTGAAGGGGACATGGAGGAGTCCGGCGATGCTGACAAGCGTGAACGCCAGCTGATTCCTCCCAAGTACGAGGTGCGCATCCAGACAGAACGGGACCCGATTGTCGAGGAAACGTTGAAGTACCGGGATATGGCCCGAGAAGTGGATGATCGCTATGATCGGTATATCGAACGTTCAGCCGAAAACAAGCCGGATATGGAAACGATGGGTTCCCATTCCGGAGACGCGGAGAAACCGAAATCTTGACAGATTAGCTTTTGATCTGTGGTAAACGAAGGGGCTTTCCAATAGTCATGAATATGACGGGAAGCCCCTTTTAGGTGAGGGCATGCTTTTTCGTGCAGACGACAGAGCCCCTTTAATAATGGTAGAATAGGGTTACACGAATTCTTCTGTCATCGGAGTGAACAGTGTAATATGTAATTATTTTATTCTATAGATATGAGAAAAAGGAGTGTTACCCCGAATGAAGCGTAAACGTATATGGAGCAATACAGCGGCAAGTTTAACAGCCAGCATGTTGGCGGGTATGTTGTTATTGGCATCTTCCGCACAGCCTGCGCACGCCGCAGATAACAGTTCTATCGCATTGCCAGCGGGTAAAACCCAAGCATCCCTGCCTGCACAGAAAGATGCAATTGCGTTAACCAAGGAATTCCGTATTGTAACTTTGGGGGATTCTATTACGGTCGGCTATGAGCCGAATCTGAAAGAACTGCCTTATGGTTATGTAGAACGGTTGCAGGAACAAGGCCTGCTCCATGGACGTACCAAGGTGGACAACTATGGGATTGCCGGCTTGAAGAGCACAGGGCTGAAAAACTTCACAGATGCGATGAAGGAAAGTAAAGCCATCACATCCGAAGCTATCCAACCCTCCCTTCCTGATCCAAGAGCTGGACAAGTGGGTGCCAATATTGCTGCTGTCCGTGAAGATGTAGCTCAGGCTAATCTGGTTGCGATCACCATTGGAGGCAATGATGTATCCGAGTTGCTGGGTTCAGCAGATAAGCTCAGTGATGCGGAAATGGAAGCAAAAGTAAAAGAATTGCTATCTTCCTATACAGCGAATGTTAGCGCTGTGATCAATAATATACATGAGGTTAACCCCAACGCCAAAATCGTGATCGCTGACCAGTACCAACCTATGCCAGAAGTAGCTGGTAAGGAGCTTTATGCGAAACTGATGGAAGCCTCTCAGGGATTCACTGCAACCATTGATGGTATTGCGGCTGAATTTTCCGCTAAAGGGATCGACGTAAAAGTGGCTCATGTGGCCAAGGAATTTGTTGGCGGTGAGGGCACGATGACTCACATGATTAAGGACCGCGATTTCCATCCGAATCAGTATGGATATGAAACGATTGCCAACGTATTCGCACAAACGATTTGGGGCGATTACACCAAACTGACAGCTCCTGCTGCAGGCCAACCGATGAATATCATCGTCAGTGGCAAAACGCTGGATACACCGTACAAACCAATCATCCGCAATGGCAAAAACTTTGTGGCGATCCAGGATATTGTGAACGCGGTTGGCGCAACCACGGTATGGGATAACAAAACCTCAACCGCAACCATTACATACGGGGACCGGAAGGTTGACGTGAAGATCGGTGCCACAGCCGTTCAGGTAAACGGTGCATCCGTAACTGTGGATACACCTGCATTCCTGAACAAGGTCGGCAAAGAGTCCAAAACATATGTACCTCTTGCCATGGTAGCCGAGGGTCTTGGTTTTGATGTGCAGTATGTAGCCAAGTTGAAAACCGTTTTTGTAAACCCATAAGCTCAGAACAACTATGTTGACTGGACACTGAAGACGTTTTGGGAATTGAATTCTCTATAGCTAAATGGATATAGATAGGTGTTTATAATGTAAAAAGAGCCAGTCTTCTTTTCTGAAGATTGGCTCTTGCATTTTATCCCATGGTCTAGACCCCGCTCATGTCCAAACTATTTATTGGACGCTCTTCTTTCTTTTTTTGTAAAGATGACAGCACTAGGACTAAGTTTTGAAAGTAACTTACCGAGGTAATCTCCACCGTAACGTAGGGCAGAAGTGATTGCTTTTTTTATAACATTCGAAATGAGATTTTGTGTTCCTACATCGCCTTTATATAGAGCTGCTGACGTTATGAATCCATAAAGTTAAAGTTCCGGGGAATCCATTTTGGTTATACGGTTAATATGGATTTTTTTTTTGGGAAAAAAGCCAGTGACAAACCATGCCCCAAACCAGATCAGGATACAAACCAAGATGCTCTTTTTGCCTGAATGCAGGTCCACAAGGGTTGCTGCATAGGACAGATAAAACAGTGCTGAACTTATGAGTACTAACATGATGGATCGAAAGGCTAATCGAACAACGTGTTTATGGGGTTGCTTTGTTATGAATAACCTTTTTCCTTGAAATAGGGAAATGCAAAAAAGTAGGAGGTATGCGCTAACCCATGCACCAAGAACGATAGCAATCAAGGCGTTGACTCTTTGAGCCTGCATAAGTGCATCTTGCTTTTCAGGCCGAATTCCGGTTTGGGATTCGATCCAGTCGTGATATACTTCCTGACGCAAATCTACGCCGGTCTCACTGTTGGTAAGTATAACTAATCCGTCTCCTGTGGAGGGAATCCAGCCATAAAAGGAATGCCATCCCCGGTTGTCCCCGGGATGATAGAGAAGAGTGGTTTGATTGGATAATGTTCTTGAAAATATGCCTAAACCGTTCTCCGAAATGACGGGGGTCTGCATCTCTTTAACCAGTTTGCTTGAAATGACTCCCCGCCCCTGATGATCATTATTTTTGCTTTCCATGCTGGTCAGAATGAGCTTTACCATATCACTGGCTGTTGTCTGCAATCCGGCCGCAGCTTGCTCGGTGAACTGATAAGTAGGAATCTGTTGCCCAAAATAACCGTAGGCTTTAGAAAGTTTGGGGTTAGCTGGATTTTGTTGAAATGTACTATGCTGCATGTCCAGTGGTTGCATGACCTGCTCATCCATGTATCGGTCAAAAGGCATGCCCGTAATCTCTTCAATGACGAGCTGCAGTAAAGTGTACCCTGCCCCTGAATACAGGGGTTCAGTTCCAGGTTTGTGATCAATCGTTAACGGAGTGTTCAGCAGCCCTTTGCCCGATAAGGACTCTTCAATCGTGGAAAGTGGCTTTCCCGGTGCTGTTCCCAAGTATCCACGATGTGCAGAAAGACCGGCTGTATGGCTCAGTAGTCTTCGAATGGTAACTTCTTTTTGGCTATAAACCCCATCAGGTAGATGCCAACGTGTAAGAAATTTATCAACCGGATCGTCGAGCGACAGTTTACCTTCTTCAACCAGATGCAGTATTCCCCATGCGGTCAGGCTTTTGGAAATAGAACCTGCCTGAAACAGGGTATCTTCATTCAAGGCGATTTTACGAGATTGGTCTGCATAACCGTAGTGAAGTATGTAGGCGGGTTTCCCGTCTTGAACAATACCAACAGCTACACCCGCAACCCCATACTTTTGTTGAAGTTGAGGCATTTTCCTGTCCAGATGAAGCTTAAAGTCACCCACATTTTCGGCGGAGGATAAGCCCGGTGACCAGATACATAGAATAATTACAAGTAACACGGGTGCCTTCTTCAAAATACTCATCGATTTGCTCCTCTTTGCTTAAACGTTATGATGGATAATCTAAGCATAAAACATATAAATGTTTCTTCCATCGATTGGTCTCTCATTTCCATGGGCCAACTAACATTTTTGTCACATCCATTGTTTGTTGCAGCAACGAGGCATGCTTTTTTTGAAATTAAAGGGTGTATACCTTCGATAATGACCCGAGATGTTGCATAAATATGGCTTGTCATCTGACCATGGATGTGTAAATATGAAAATAACTTACAGTAGATCGAAAACCCTTTCGAATGACAGCACCCTTCGCGAGCCAAAGGAGCGCTTTGAATGAGGAAAATTAAGAACGCTTTCACGACATTGCCCATTCATCACAAAACCATTCTTCTCATCGGACTTTTGATGTTGATCAGTTTCACGTTCTATGTATCTGTCCTCGGATACGTGTTCAGGATCTATGATCGACAGATCTATGAGAAATCGTCACAGGTACTTAATATGTCTTCCGTAGGCATTGAGAATCAACTGCGCGAAATCTCTAATCTATCCTTTAAAGTCATGTCTGACGAGCCGCTCCAGCAATACCTTCTTCAGTTGGGAAAAGCCGAGACGGGATATGAGCAAAATGGCCTGCGTAAAAAAATTACCAACAGGCTGGTCGCATATGCCGGTTCAGAGAAATACGTCTATTCCATGATCTTTATCGATAATGATAATAACATAATGGCAGCTGGGAATCGGGAGGGTGTTTCGGAGGCAAACCAAAAAGAATTGGTTGCACTTGGGCAGCAATATTCAGGCTCCAATGCCTGGTACACGAGTGGAGATCAACAAGCGAGACTGTTGTCTGTTAGACAGGTCAAGTCCTTTACCGGCGGAGCATTTACGCTGGAGAAGCTGGGTACACTCGTAATTTGTGTACGACTGGACCGGATTGTGCAGGATCAGATGCAGCACCCGGCAGAGGATTCACAGCTATTAATTACAGATGGCCGGGAAGTGATCTATCCCACACAATCCACGGTAAGTGAAGAAGAGCTTAACTCGGAATTGAAGCGCACCCAGCCTTACGGGATTGCGATGTTTGAGAAGGGGAGGAATTTCGTCGCCCGTGCGCATTCATCCTATACGGATTGGGTGTATCTGTACATGACTCCCTTTGACCAGATGTTTAAACAGATCCAGTTTGTGAAACAGTTGGTCACGGTTATTTTTATCATGATCTTCCTGGCGGCACTTGTATTTGGAGCGAAATTGTCCAGAAGCATTACACAGCCAATTGCCCAATTAATCAAGAAAATGCGCAATATTGAAAAAGGGGATCTCGATAAACTGGAGGAAGCTGCACTTGGAAACGTTCCGGTATCTTCACAAAATGAGGTCGGATTGCTGCATCGGACGTTCAAGATGATGTTACAGCGGATACGTGAACTTATTGATGAAAATTATGCGAAGCAGCTGGTCATTCGTGAAACAGAATTGAAAGCGCTTCAGGCACAGATTAATCCACATTTTCTATATAACACACTTGAATCGATTAACTGGCTCGCCAAAGTACAGAAACAGCACCAGATTTCCGAAATGGTTGAAGCACTCGGATTTTTGCTGCGCAGCTCGGTGAATATGTCCGAGAAGTGGATCACGCTGGAAAGAGAGCTTGATATCGTTCGCAGTTATGTGACGATCCAGCGCACGCGTTTTGAGGAAAGATTGGATTTTGAGATGGACATTGCTCCCGAAGTCGGGACTGCACGCATCCCGAAGTTAACTTTACAGCCATTGGTAGAGAACGCCATTCATTATGCATTGGAACCAAGTATTGACCCAAGTCGGATTCGGATCAGGGCGAGAGCCGATGGAGCCAACGTTGTTATTGAAGTGGAAGACGATGGTCCGGGCATGACTCCGGAATTTCTGGAACAGTTGCGGGAAGGGCGAATACAGACGAGGGGACAGGGGATCGGGTTGTCGAACATCAAGGAACGGATCAGATTGACCTTTGGCGACGAAGGCGAAATGATCATGAGCAGCAATCCTGGCGCAGGGACCGTAGTATCGATCAGAATACCTTGGATCAGAGAGGACGATGACGATGTACAAAGTGATGCTCGTAGATGATGAACGTGTCATTCTGGAAGGGATTTCGCAGGTCGTGGACTGGGCTGCAGCGGGGACGGAACTGGTGGATACCGCGAGAAACGGAATTGAAGCGCTGGACAAAATCAATCAGTCCAGACCGGATATTATCATTACGGATATATCCATGCCGGGCCTGGATGGTCTTGGACTAATCGAAAAGGCTTCCGAAGCCTATCCTGGACTTCGTTTTATCATGCTGTCTGGCTACAAGGAGTTCGAGTATGCCCGTCGGGCCATGCAATACGGAGTAAAGCATTATCTGCTCAAACCGTGTAATGAGAACCAGATTCATGATGCCCTGGCTGAATTGCTTCAGGAACAGCAGGATGCCCAGGTGAAGGAACATGTGGCAGGAGAGATGAAACAACGGCTGCAGCGAGTGCTTCCGCATGTGAAGGAGCAGTTTCTGTTGGAGTTTATGACCAACCGAACCTATGGGCCTGTTGACCTGGAGTATTATCAGGAGCTGTTTGATCTTGAACTTGAGGCTAACGAAGTTCGACTGCTGCTGTTCCGAATTGCGGATGAACATGATTATAGTCACCTGTTTGCGATCAAAAATATTGCCAGTGATCTGCTGCCTCATGTTCTGTTAAGCACCACCATTGAAGGCAAGCTGTTAATTCTGCTAGCCGACTCTGCCGATCCTGCGAGGCTAAAGGCGAGCATCGAGGAAGTGCGGGCTGCTTTTACCCGACTGTACAAGTTGGAAGTCACGGCTGCACTCAGCGAAGCGGATCGAATGATCCAGTCCCGGCGGTTGTTCCGTGAGGCATTGCAATGTCTGAACCATCGCTTTTTTATTGGCGAAGGCAAGCTGATTACCAAGAATGATTTGGAACTGGCCGGAGAATGCGACGGGGTGCATGTTGAACGTGATGCAGAGCAGCTGTGCCTGTTAATTAAATCAGGCAGCACCGAGGAAGCAGCAGCTGAAGTGGAGCGTTTGTTTGATCTTCTGGCCGGTCAACAGCTTGAAATTGGGGTTACCCGTTCTTATGTGGTGCAGCTGTATTCCGCCATGATCCATGTCTGTCCTCCTGAGGAGGCGGCAGAGTTCACGCAGCGCATGGCAGAGTTGTCCCATATCGACACCTTGTCTGGCTTGAAGTCCTTTGTCGCCGGAAGTGCAGCCCGATTAACCTCCGGTTATTATAAAAACCATATTAGCCGCCAGTCTTCTGCTGTAGAGAAGATGATGGATATCGTGGATCGTCATTACGGTGAAGCGGATCTTTCGCTCAATGGAGTCGCTCACCAGATGTTGTATATGAACCCGGATTATCTTGGTAAAATTTTCAAAAAGGTGACGGGCGAAAACTTCTCCAACTATGTCAATCGTTTGCGTATTGAACGAGCCTGTGATCATATTCGCAGAGGTGGAGATGTAAAGGTATTTGAGCTTGCCGAACTGTTTGGCTTTGGGGGCAACTCGCAATATTTCAGCCAAGTGTTCAAAAAATGGACCGGTATGACACCGACCGAATTCCGTAGAATCGGCATATAACAATTGACTACCGATCATGTAGTCGATATGGGGGAGGACGAACAGTACCATATAGGGTGCTGTTGTCCTCCTCTGTTTTTTGAACCAATAAGACGGTTTTGTGTATTCAACTCTGACCGCACATTTGCGAAAATGACAATATAAAGTTTGTGAAAGCGTTATCAGGAATTAAAAGGTAACTCGTTCACACAATCATTTCAACATAAAAGGGGAGATTGGCATGGTGAAAAAGGCAATATTCCTGATGATGGCCGCATTGCTGGTTTTAACGACGGCATGCAGCAGCAGCAGCGGAGAATCGGGCGGAACGTCTGCGGATGGTTCGGTAACACTTCGTATCGCGTGGTGGGGATCGGATGCAAGGCACGAATACACGCAGAAGGTCATTGACTTGTACAAAGAAAAAAATCCGAATGTCAAAATTGATGTGGAATATGCCTCATTCGATGATTACTGGAAAAAGCTCGCTCCACAAGCTGCCGCGAATCAGCTGCCGGACATTGTCCAAATGGATATTTCCTACATCAGCCAATACGCCCAGAATGGTCAGCTTGAGGATTTAGCGCCGTATTTGGGCAACCAGATCAAAGTGGACGACGTGTCCGAGAACGTTATCAGCACTGGAGTAATCAACGATAAACAATACGGTGTGCCTGCAGGGGTTAACGTATTGGGCTTCCAATATGATCCGGCTTTGCTGAAAAAAGCGGGAGTGGATACTTTCCCGGAAAACTTGACTTGGGAATCTTATGAAGCCCTGGGTAAAGAAACAGCCGCCAAAGGACTGTTCCTGGATGGGGGCGTTGCCCCGGATATTTTCTTCCACTACTTCCTGCGGACCAAAGGATTGTCTCTCTACAATGCAGAAGGAACGGGCCTTGGCTATGACGACGATAAACTGTTTGTGGAGTTCTTCGGATTGATGCGCCGAATGATTGAGCAGGGTGCAGCACCTTCACCGGATGTGGCTAACCAGACAAAAGGCATTATTGAAGAATCGGATTTGGTCAAAGAAAAAGGAATTGGTGTATGGCAATGGTCGAACCAATTTGTAGCCTTGCAGCAGGTAGCCAACCGTCCATTGGAGTTTGCTCCAATGCCTGGACCGGATATGGAAAAAGGATTATACATGCAACCAAGCATGTACTGGGCTGTAACCTCCAATTCGAAGGTGAAGGAAGAGGCTGCCAAATTCATTGATTTCTGGGTGAACGACGTGGAAGCTAACAAACTGATCAAAGGTGAGCGCGGAGTGCCGATTTCCGGCAAAATCAAGGAAGCCATTGCGCCTGAGTTGAGCGAGCCAACGAAACAGGTATTTGACTTTGTAGCGGCCATGGAGCCGAAAGCATCTCCAATGAGCCCGCCTCCACCCGTGGGTTCACCTGAAGTTATCGCTGCTCTGGCGGATGTCGTAGAGGAACTGAACTTTGGCAAGATTACACCGGAACAGGCAGCAGAGACATTCCGCAAAAACGCCGAATCTGTTCTTGCCAACAATAAATAATAGTTGAATGATTGCTTGCTCATCCGCACAACGGGATGGATGGGAATAGGGCTGCTCGCTTCATGCGAGGGCCTTTCCCGTCCTGTAATTTGAATCGGTATGGCGGGGCAAGCATATCAATAAAGGAGGTTCGTTCCGTTGAGGCAGTATTCGTCATTGCGCAGAAATCTAACCGGGTATGCATTTATAAGTCCGTTTATTATCGGTTTTTTGGGCTTTACGCTCATTCCGATGTTTGTATCCCTATACATGTCGTTTACGAGCTATAACCTGTTCACTTCCCCGCGATGGATCGGGATGGACAACTACACCAAAATGTTTTTTGATGATCCGAAGTATTGGAACTCGGTTAAGGTAACGTTCCTGTACGTGTTCATTGGTGTGCCGCTGAGGCTGGTCTTTGCACTTTTCGTAGCCATGATCCTGAATACGGGGTCGCGAATGGTCGGTACGTATCGGACCTTGTACTACCTGCCATCGATTATCGGCGGTAGTGTGGCCGTATCCATTATGTGGCGTAATCTTTTCAGTAATGAAGGTGTCATCAACAGTGCATTAACGGCAATCGGAATTGGACCAATCAGCTGGTTTGGTGATCCAAATGCATCCTTGGTCATGCTGATCTCGCTATCCGTTTGGCAGTTTGGATCTTCCATGCTCATTTTCCTGGCAGGTCTGAAAAACATCTCACCCGAGATGTACGAGGCGGCAGGGGTGGATGGGGCAAACCCCATTCGCAAGTTCTTCGGTATCACCTTACCACTGCTCAGTCCAATCATCCTGTTCAACCTGATTATGCAAACGATCGGTGCATTCATGACCTTCGTACCTGCATATATCATTTCCAAAGGAGAGGGCGGTCCAATGGACGGTACGATGCTCTACTCGCTGTATCTGTTCCGTCAGGCATTTATGTTTAACAACATGGGTTATGCTTCGGCCATGGCCTGGATCATGCTTATTATGATCGGCATACTCACAGTTGCGGTGTTCCTGACATCCAAGTTCTGGGTGTTCTATGAATCTGAAGGAGGGAAGTAACGATGGTTTGGAGAAATGTAAAATGGCCTATTTATCACCTGTTCGTTGCAGCTTTGGCCCTCCTGATGCTCTATCCGGTGCTTTGGATGCTGTTCAGCTCCTTCAAGGAAAGCCGGACCATCTTCGTGACTGCCGAGTCCCTGTTTCCTACGGAATGGATCTGGAGTAACTATGCGGATGGTTGGAAGGGTGCAGGCGGAAGACCGTTTATGGATTATATCACCAACTCGCTTGTTATCGTGGTTATCTCCACCATTGGAGTCGTGTTATCCTCGTCGTTGATCGCTTTCGGTTTTGCGCGGCTCAACTTCAAAGGGCGTAACTTCTGGTTCTCCCTGATGATGCTGACCCTGATGCTGCCCCATGATGTGGTACTGGTACCTCAATATATTATCTTCACCAAGCTTGGGTGGCTGAACACCATTCTGCCGATTGTTGTACCTACCTTCTTCGGGATGCCGTTCTTCATCTTCCTGATGGTTCAGTTCATTCGTACCATTCCGAAAGAGCTGGACGAAGCAGCTACGATTGATGGATGTAACAAGTTCAGGTTGTATGTGCAGATTATTATGCCGCTCATCAAGTCATCACTCGCAACAGCTGCAATTTTCTCCTTCTACTGGAGATGGGAGGATTTGCTTGGTCCAGTGCTGTACCTGAATTCACCGGAGAAATATACCGTATCCATGGCATTGAAAATGTTCCTGGATAGCGAATCGGCTTCGAACTGGGGAGCGATGTTCGCGATGTCCATCGTTAGCCTCGTACCTGTTGTGGCCGTGTTCTTCATTTTCCAGAAACAAATTGTGCAAGGTATGAGCACCAGCGGTTTGAAAGGTTAACAGATATTGTGGATCAAACCCAAGGCGGGATGCTGAACAAGGAGGTTGTTCCTATTGGATCGAGCCCAGGACGATGATCAGGCCGCTGCCGTACAGGCAGTGGCAAAGGGCGTTAGAGAGGCGGTTACCGCCTGGAGGTTTAATTTTGGACCGGCCGTTGGAATCGAGGATGATCCTGCGGGTTACCTGAACATATCCGCTGGTACACTTTATGAAGAACAAAGTGGATACGGATTTGAATCCGGTTCTCTTGTGTATGAGAAACAACGAATTGGTGGAGACGAAGTGACGATTACGAATGTTGCAAACCATGTAATTCAGCGACAGACTAACGTATCTGCCCAGCTGCGTTCAGGCTTCTGCATTCCGCTCAAGGCGTCTTTCATCGTTGATGCAGCCGATGGAACTTATCAAGTATTACTTATCGCAGGAGATGAATTAGCAGAGACAATCACCCGAGTGAATGCAGGCGAGGGTAGATTGATGCTGCCAACCATTCGCACGCTTCCCGGACAATGGGCAGAGGTCCGATTCTCGGTTGTGGTTCGTGGCGGCAAGCTTAGGTTATCCTTCTCGGGTCCCGCGCCCAGAATTAATGCGTTGGAAATCACGCTTGCAAATCAGACGATGACTGTGTTTCTTGCTGGTGATTCCACGGTGACAGATCAGCCGGAGAGCGGGTATCCGTATTGTGGATGGGGACAGCTGTTGCCTGCACAGTTCAAACATGATGTGGCTGTAGATAATCATGCCCAGTCGGGGCGAAGCTCCCGCAGCTTTATTAATGAAGGCAGGCTGGATGGCATTGTAGACCACATGAAGCCGGAAGATTTTTTGTTTATTCAATTTGGACATAACGATGAGAAGCCGGACCCTGAACGGGGGACGGAGCCTTTCACAACATATAAGGAATATTTGAAAAAGTATATTGATGCCGCCCGCGAAGCCAAGGCTCGTCCGGTGCTCGTGACCCCTGTGCATCGGCGATATTTCGCTGATGATGGAACATTGACCGACACCCATGGTAATTATATCGTTGCCGTGCGAGAGCTGGCCGAGGAGGAGGGAGTGCCGCTGATTGATCTGGCTGAGCGCAGCCGTCTTCTGTTCGAGCAGGCGGGAGTTGAGGGCAGCAAAGATGGTTTTATGTGGGTGCTGCCCGGCGAGTTCGTGAACTTTCCAGCAGGCGTGGAGGATAACACGCACTTCCAGGAGCGCGGTGCCCGCCGCCTCGCTGCCCAGGTGGCAGAAGCCATACGCGAGTTGCAACTGCAGCCGCTGCAAATGTATTTGCGATAAGGGCAATAGTAGAGAACCCAATTCCACCCCTAAAGAAGGCTAATCACCGCAGGATTTTAAGTCCTGTGCGTCTGTAATGAGCTAATCCTTATGCTAAATTAAGTGATCCAGATTTTTACTATACCATAATAGCAAAGCGAGTTAACGAAGCAACGAGCATTCCGCAAAGTTGCCCCGTGAACATAGCGAAGGCAATAAGCCTTTAAAAAGCTATGGCGAGCGCTGCAGCGAAGAAGGGTGGAATCGGGGCAGAGGGAGCGAAGCGTCCGCCTTTGGAGCGGGATTTCCCCTGCTGAGGGGGAATGAAAAGAAATCCCGAGCCAACAGCGGCGCGCAGCCCGATCCACCCGCCGAAGCGCCCGCCCCGCGAGCAATGCTTTTATTCAGCGAGTTAACGAAGCAACGAGCATTCCGCAAAGTTGCCCCGCGAACATAGCGAAGGCAATAAGCCTTTAAAAAGCTATGGCGAGCGCTGCAGCGAAGAAGGGTGGAATCGGAGCAGAGGGAGCGAAGCGTCCGCCTTTGGAGCGGGATTTCCCCTGCTGAGGGGGAATGAACAGAAATCCCGAGCCAACAGCGGCCCGCAGCCCGATCCACCCGCCGAAGCGCCCGCCGCGCGAGCAACCATCGTTTTTAACTAATTATTGCATTCGCAAAGGAGGACATATTGGATGACACAAAATCAGACGAGCTCTTCAGCACATAAAACATCTTCTGTAGCGACAGGTCACACCTACTGGGTGATTCCGGATGGTTACATCCCACCGGACAGCTCAGGTACACTGGAGAGTCACGAAAGTATCTGCGTATTGAATACAGGTATAACGGATGCCCAATTGCAAATCACGATCTACTTCGAAGATAGGGAACCACTCGAAGACATCGTGGCTGAGGTACCTGCAAGACGAACCAAGCATATTCGGACGGCCTCGCTGAAATCGGGTGATCAACGGATTCCGCCGGGAGTACCCTATGCAATTACAGTTTCCAGCAATGTTCCTGTAATCATCCAGTACAGTCGTCTGGATTCAACCCAGCCTGAATTGGCACTGATGAGTGTGATGGCTTTTCCGTTGGGATAGATAACATATTGGTACGTAAAAAGCCAAGACGACCATTAGCCTTGCATGAACTGCAGGCCGCTGGTCGTCTTTTGTCACTACTCATTGTATTTATATGTGCTGGCATTAAGGATTTTCACACGAACCTCCACCTTCCCGAGTTTGAATCGTTCGAGTGGATTAGCCCGTTGATAAACTTCCTGTCTCCACAAGGGAAGGTCATGCCGATAGAGGTATTCCGTAAACCCGTATGAATCAATCTTGCGTGACTTGGTTTTCTCAAACGTCTCACGGATTTCGGACTCAATCTGTTTTTCGGCATCCTTTTCCATGGACTGAGGAGAACGGAGAGAGCCGTGATCCTCGATTATGGCACTTTTAACCGAAGTACTCAGGTCAAATGTTATACCATTTCCCTCTTTCCTCGCCTTGATGGTCGTCTTCGGATTGTTGAGCCTGAGAGTCAGGTCAGGTGACTTTCCACCATTCATGTACACGTATAACGGGTACTGATAGACCCGATCATAGTTGACGAATCGTGTACCGTCTGCTTCCTTGCCGTCTACTTTACCCTGATTCTTACCATTGGAAACGACATAGAAGCCATCCATTTTGATAAGCGGAGGCGTTTCATCCCCGTTATACCAGGTCTGATTTTTATTGGTGATGGACGGCAAAAGAATGATCGAAGCAGGCTCCCGGAACCCGTCAAGAAGCTGATGGAGCCGGATCGGTTCGAAGGCAGAATACTGCTTGTACAATTTCATTGGTTCAAACAGCTCGATGGTCTGGGCAGATTGATTCAGCAATGCAGAGGGTGAGAGCACATCCGGGATGTTATGATCTGTACCGTAGATCCATGGTGTATATCTCAACTGGCCTGAATGAAGCAGCGTATTAAAAATATCCTCCATTTGCCCGTCCAAGGCTTTTTTTGATAAAACAATTGCTTTTATATGGGTCCACAACGTTTGCTGCTGTGAAGTTTTATAGAGATCATTAATAGCCATACTAAGCGTCGTACCTTCACCCCGACCTATCCAGATATCACTTGCTTCTCTTGAAGTTGGCCCTTCTTGCTTGGCGATACTGGAGAAATCGATCAACTGGGCATAAACAATGTAGTGATCATCTTCGTAGTCTATTCCTATTGCCGTGATAAAGTTAATACTCTGGACCTCTTTGGCATCCCAGCACCCCGTTAGCAGGATCAAGCAGCCTATAAGCAAACTGCCTAAGGATAACCTTCTTGTCACGGGCGTTTCCTCCGGCGTGTGGAATCCTGAGTATGAAGTACTGCTGGACGTTTGGTCCGTTTCATGGAAGGGCGCATGGATACAGCCTGGCTGAAGTCTCCGGGAATATACGGTGATACGGGGGAGAGGTACGATACGCCATAAGACTCCAAGGAGACAAGGTGCACGAGCAGAGCAAATAATCCAATCATAAATCCAAATAGCCCAAGGATGGAAGAGATAATAAGCATGCCGATCCGAACTTGTGCTGTAGCACCACTAATTACAGTGTTCACCAATATGTAGCTGGAGATGACCGAGATGGCTACTGTGACAATGATGGTAGGAGAAGTGATTCCAGCACGAATAGCTGCATCTCCAATGATGAGTCCACCTACAACACTGACGGTCTGTCCCAAAGCACGAGGCAGTCTTCGACCTGCTTCATTAAACAACTCAAACATAAATATCATCAGAAATGCTTCCAATGTCACTGGCATGGGGAGACCCATACGAGTACCCGAAATGGTGGCGAGCAGAGGCAAGGGAATCTGTTCCACATTGAAACTGGTCAGCCCGATGTAGAAACCAGGAAAGAAGCAGGCGATCAGCAACCCGGAAATGCGCAAAATCCGTTCAAAAGTCACAATGAAAAAAGGAGTGCTCTCGTCTTCGGGTGATTTTAACTGATTAAACAGTGTAGTTGGCGCAATGATGGCTACGGGAGAACCTTCGATAAGTACAGCAAACCGACCATTTAAAAGCGAGTCCACGACATAGTCGGGACGCTCTGTATTATCAGTCAGCGGGAATATACTTCGGATACCTCCCATTACAGCGCGTTCCATAATGGAGGTGCCGAGAATGCCATCAATTTTAATTTGATCAAGATTGCTTCGGGCTTCTTTCAGAATATCCGGGTTAATAATGTCTTTTACATACAACAGGCCGATTGATGTCTGAGTACGACCACCTTTAACATATTTTTCATAACACATCGAAGAGGTCTTCATTCGTTTGCGTACGAGGGCGATATTCACGGAAAGCTCTTCGGTGAATCCATCCCGAGGTCCTTTAATAGACGATTCAATGGCTGATTCTTCCGGGTTTCTGCCTGGAATGTTCGCGATATCCAGACTGCAGGACTGATCGCCGTTTCCGAATATTAGAATTAATTGTCCGCTGAAAATCAAAAGGTTTATATTCTCTACATCTGTGAGATCCTCTATCGGATTCAATGTTAATCCTAATTCTTTGGGATGTGCCACTTCTATAAGTAGAGAATGCTGTTCCAGCCGAGGGATAATAAACTGGTTGATTTGTTTGCCATCGACCAAGCCTTCACAATAGAGCATAATCACCGACAGATCGGTTTCGTCTTTGGCAGGAAAGGTTTGGATAACAACATCGGCGCAGGGATTGAACTGCTTTTCCAAAGAGGCAAGCAGTGTTTCATGGGACGTGGTGTCAATCGTTTGGTGTTCCATGATGTTTCCTCCTCTGATGGCGTGAACTAATGTATGCAACGGTTGTTGCAATCACCGCTAGTCCGCTCAGGTACATGAGATTGAACGGGAATATGTAGTGGACAAGCAGCTTTTCGAATGTCATATCATCCAGAGGGTACATCATGGAAAAGATAAATACGACGGCTAACGAGATACAGCTGATGATCCTTCTGGAGGCTCTCTTAATATTCCAAATTTCGATCACGATATACATGGCAAGGCTTATCCGGATAAAAGAACCAGCCAGCCATTGGTAGATGGAGAAGAAGTCGGTCTGGGCAATATATTTGCCCAAGGAGGCAATTCGCCATTCCTCAAAGGCAGGGTATCGCATTTTGGCTGCCTCAAACGGATCAAATTCCACGATAGCCCCGATGAGTGGGCCAAGTGTCAGTCCCAGAATAATGAACGCAAGCATCAGATACTGCCACACACGTATGCGTTTGGAGAGATGGGGCTGTATGTACCAGATAAATAATAACTCAAACATGCCGGCAAGACTGTAAACGACGCCATGAAGCACGGGATGCCAGCCATGTTCAAGCACAGGCAGCAGACGGCTGTAATCCTTGTATTGTGTATTAACGATAGCGACATAGAAGCCAAGCAGCACAACCAGGGGCAGGATCAATCCTGCTGTGAATGCCAGAGAACGCATTCCTTTATAAGCCGCATAGGCACAGAGAGACATCAGCGCAATGCTTGTAACCAATATGGGCGTCTCTGTCAGGTAATTGGTTTTGGCCCAGGTGGTGGTATCATGCAGAGTAAAGTAGATGATCGACAGAAAAAAGAGGCTGTTCCCGATCCGAAACAGCAGGCCAAGAGGCTTGCCCAGATGGGAAGTCAGCCAATCATGCAGGTTTTGGTGCTGGAGAAAACGAGAGACATAGGCCAGCATTAGAGTGAATAACAGATAAGGAACTGCAGACAACAACACGGATATCCACGCATCTCTTTTGGCCGAAGACAACAGAGCAGGGATGATCAGGACATGGCTAATCAGACCGACAGATAACATGATTAACATCATGGCTTGCAAAAAAGAAGGCTGTGTTGGTTTCATGCTGAGGGGTCCCCTTTTCCCAATAGACTATCCTCAGCATTGTTAACGTGATTTGGGATGTTCATACAGGTAACTCTTAAATACTAGAGATCAAAATAACGGATGCCCATGGCTTCACGTACCTCGGACATCGTTTCCCTGGCCACCTTTCGTGCTTGACGTGTACCTTCGATCAAAATTTCTTTCACCTCATCTCCACGGTGCTCATAGTTGTGTCTTCGTGCCCGGAACGGAGCAAGCAGCTCATTAATGGCATCACCAGCCATTTGTTTGCAGTCCCTGCATCCAATCGTTCCCTGGCTGCAGCTGATATGGATTTCTTCAGCATTCTCCTTACGGAAGAGTTGATGGTAGGCGAATACCGGACAGATATCCGGGTGTCCCGGATCGGATCGATAAATACGCGCCGGATCTGTCTTGGCTTTGGTCAGCTTGGCATGTACCTCATCCGGGTGAGCATTCAGGAAGATGGCATTTCCCATGCTTTTGCTCATTTTTCCGATGCCATCGAGTCCACCCAGGCGTTCTCCGATTAGGATGTTCGGCTCAGGCAGAACCGGAGCATATAACTCATTAAAACGACGTACCAGTTTCCGTGCTGTTTCGATATGAGGAATCTGGTCTTCGCCTGCCGGCACGAGAGTTGCTTTGCAGAATGCAATGTCCGCAGCCTGACTGACGGGATAACCGAGAAATCCGTAATATAGATCCTGATAGCCGCGGTCACGTGCCTCGCTCTTAATCGTCGGGTTGTGCCGAAGAGTATTCACGGTGATAAACATGGAGAAAATGACAGTCAGCTCGGCAATTTCCGGTATCATGGATTGGATGAACAGGGTAGCTTTGTTGGGGTCAATCCCTACAGCAAGATAATCCAGTGTTACTTGATGCACGCTGTCTGCAATCAGCCCCGGTTGATCATAGTGGGTTGTGAGTGCCTGTACATCCGCCAATAAAATATACGTTTTGTACTCATCCTGTAATTGCACCCGGCTGCGCAGGCTGCCCACGTAATGGCCGAGATGAAGCTGACCCGTTGTCCGGTCTCCGGTTAAAATAATATCTTTGTTTTTGTTCATGGTTTAGTCTCCTTTGAATTTGTGATGTTCCGATTATAGGTTGCTGACGCCACCAGCCGTCTTCCACGACCATCACTTCCTTTCAGCCTGCATCTTATCAGTCGAACTAAAGATTATTTACACCTGTCACTTCGATGACAGAACAACCTTCCGATCGCTGTTATCCCCTGATTTTTTGATACACTTTCACAAAAGGTGAAAATCCGGGGATAAAGGCGAACACTCCGCTTCTTCAGGTTATTTCTGTCCTCTCCGTTCTCGTGTAAATGTTGAGTTGAACAAATATAGAAATTAAAATCAAAAAAGCTTCGTCCTTCATCCTGTTTCCCGGACGGGAACAGAATAGAAGGACGAAGCTTATGCCTCGCGGTGCCACCTTGATTGGCCGCTGGTTACGTGGCCCACTTGAGAGATACGGATTACCATATATGCGGAAAGCCCGGTTGAGGAAGTCCACATATACCTTATCGATATCCTGTCCATGGATAACGGCTGAACATGCCGCCTTGCCTACTGACGATCCAAGCTCCTGATTACGGTGCAGACCGGGTTCAACTCGGAACTCCGAAGCCCATTTCCACATGACCGATTCACCTGCTCACACCATCCGCCGGCTCTCTGAAGAATCCTGTCCTGTGTACTTCTCTTCATCATTGTTGATAACATCCGTTTACAATTTTTAACATTATATCATGCTTTGACCGGGTTGACCAGTCCGCGTTTTCTTCTGCTCATATTGGTGCCGAGTACACCAGCGATGATGAGCAGGGCACCCACAAAGTGGTAGCCATGTACCGGCTCATGCAATATCCAGGCCCCGCCTGCAATGGATATCAGTGTGGACAGATTACTGAACACACTCATCTTGGAAGCTTCCAAATGAGTTAATGCATAGCTGGCCAGCAGCGTGGAGATCATCGTGGAAAGGATGGCGAGATAGGCCAGCGCCCCCAGATACGATGCATCTCCAAGTGGTTTCACATATTCGATCAGGGTTCCGCTTGATGCATGACGGATCAGGGATGCTGCATTGAAGACTATAAATCCAACCATCAGCGTTACCCAGGTTAATTCCATCGGTTTATATTTCTGAGCCAAGGGCCGTGCAAGCACCCCATATCCTGCAAAACAAACGGTGGAAAGTAGCAGTAAAGCAATCCCTTTAAAGTTGCCTGCGGACATCCCGCTGCCTTTCATGACAAAAATAAAGACTACACCCGCTACAGACAGCAGCAGGAACAATTTTTGCAGGGTGGACGTACGCTCTTTCAGAAAGATGGAAGCGAGAACAAGAGTGAATACAGGGGCAGTAGCCTGGATAATACCTGCTTCCGAAGAATTGGACGAGACGAGTCCGAATGCCTGAAAAGCAAAAAATAAAACAGGCGAGAGCAGCCCCAAAGGAATGATACGCCACAGATCACGCAGTGTTAGCCTAATCCTGATCCATCCAAAAATAATAGGGATGCTGACTACGAGTAACGACAAGGCAAAACGATGTGCCAGTACATCGATTGGATGTGCAACGCTAACCGTCATTTTTACAAATAAAAAGGATAAACCAATAATGGCTGCATATAAAACAGCTGCTACATATGCGGATGTTCGAGTTCGGGTAGGGCTCATAGGGTTTCCTCCAATGTGTACAATCTGACCTTATTTAATATACGGCCAGAACAATGGTGGTACAATAGACAAAAACGAATACTGTACCGGTACAATTAAGGAAGCTTGAACAGAAGGAGGGAAAGAAACCAATGAGGAAATATGAGATCATCGCCGAATCCCTGAAACAATGGATTCAGGAGCAATTGCGACAACAGAACAGTGGACAATGGTTGGACAAAGGGATCAAGCTCCCGGCTGTACGTGTTCTCGCCGAGCAATATCAATGCAGCGTGAGTACCGCCATCCGAGCATATGAGTGGCTGGAAGAGCGGCATCTGGTCTACGCTGTGCCTCAGTCGGGGTATTATGCAGTACAGAATGGAGTAGAAGTAGAGGATGGGGAGTGGCAGGGACCGCTGGATTTTGCCTCCGCAGCTCCTGATCCGCGTGTATTCCCTTACTCTGATTTTCGCCATTGTGTGGACCAGGCGATGGAGAATAAACAGGCAGACTTGTTTTTGTACGGAACGGAAAGGGGGTTGCCTTCATTGATAGCGCTGCTCCAGAAGCAATTCACCGATTATCAGGTATTTGCCCGGAAGGAGCAGTTTTTTATTACGTCAGGGGTGCAGCAAGCACTGGCTGTATTGGCCTTAATGCCTTTTCCGAATGGGAAAAAGCAGGTACTGCTGGAACTTCCGGGTTATCATAATATGCCTTCGCTTCTTAAGGGATTAGATATACCCATCGCTGGCGTCAGACGCTCTCTGAACGGCCTGGATTGGGATGCGCTTGAACGACAGTTTCGAGAAGGAGATATCAAATTTTTCTATGTTATGCCCCGTTTTCATAACCCGATTGGCACTTCCCTGACGGCAGCAGAGAAGAAGAGATTGATTCGGCTGGCTCATCGTTACGATGTGTATTTGGTAGAGGATGATTATCTGGCCGATCTGGAAGAGAACACGAAGCAGGACCCGTTATGGTCTTATGATAGGGAAGGGCGAGTTATTTATCTGAAAAGTTACTCCAAAATCCTGTTTCCCGGCCTGCGGATTGGTGTGGCCATCCTGCCTGCAAATCTCACTGCTCCGTTCAGCACGTACAAAAAAATGCTCGATATTGACACTGCCGTACTGTCTCAGGCTGCACTTGAGGTCTACATCCGTAATGGGATGTTTGCTCACCATGGTAAAGTCATCCGCAGCCGTTATGCTGCCCGCATGAGCAGGTTACATCAACAGCTTGATGCCTTTCCTGACTTCACACCATTTGCGAGTGCGCCGCGAACAGGAGGGGAGCATACGGTTCTTCCGCTGGCTAAGGATATGCCGCTCAGGGTGTTGTTGGCCCGTTTGGATCAACGTGGAGTCATTGTTGATACCACAGAACGTTATTATCCGGATGCTGTTCAAGGGATACATCAGGATAAAATGCTGCGGTTGAACATATCCAATGTACCCAAGCAGCGGATCAAGGAAGGCCTGGAGATCATCCGTGAGGAGATCATGAAACTGCAAAAGGCGTCCACACAAGCGGAATAATCGCCAGTGTGGACGCCTTCTTTCATACGATCATATGTTCAATAGCTGTATTATGGTTCGCTGCGTGAAAAGTGGATAACGGTTTAAGCCTGCGCCATGGCTTTGAACGATGCCTCTGCAGCTTCGAGTGTTTCCTGAACATCCCTGTCCGTATGTGCAGTCGTCAGGAACCAGGCTTCATACTTGGAAGGAGCCAGGTTAATGCCGCGGTTCAGCATGTGACGGAAGAAGGAAGCGAACAGTTCTCCGTCAGTATCCTGGGCCTGATCATAGTTCGTAACCGGGTGGTCACAGAAATGTGTAGAGAAGGCGCCGCGAATCCGGTTGATCGTCAGGGCAATACCATGACGGTCAGCAGAAGCCTGCAATCCTGTCGTCAGGTCAATCGCCAGACGCTCCATCTCTTCATACACCCCTTGGCCTTGCAGAACTTCCAAACATGCAATGCCAGCAGAGATGGAAGCCGGATTGCCGGCCATCGTACCCGCCTGATATGCAGGGCCGAGCGGAGCGACTTGCTCCATAATTTGTTTACGACCGCCATAAGCACCAATGGGCAGACCGCCGCCAATGATTTTGCCCAGAGCAGTCAGATCCGGTTCAATCTCAGCATGGTTTTCCAGCCCGGCGTATGTCTGGGTAGAACCATAATGGAAACGGAAAGCAGTGATGACCTCATCGTAAATGACGAGTGAGCCGTTGGACCGAGTCATGGCACAGAGTCCCTCCAGAAAGCCGGGTTCCGGCATAACCATACCGAAATTGCCGACAATCGGTTCAACCATGACAGCAGCAACATCATCGCCCCAACGCTCCAGAGCTGCTTTCAAGCTTTCCAGATCGTTAAAAGGCACCGTGATGACTTCGTGTGCAATACTGGTCGGGATGCCGGCACTATCCGGAATTCCCAGTGTAGAAGGGCCAGAGCCTGCAGCCACAAGGACAAGGTCGGAGTGACCGTGGTAACATCCGGCGAATTTCACAATTTTGTTGCGTTTGGTATATGCACGGGCAACCCGGATGGTGGTCATGACCGATTCTGTACCGGAGTTCACAAAACGAACCTTGTCCATCGAAGGAATGGCTTCTTTCAGCATTTTGGCGAGTTTGATTTCAAGTTCCGTTGGCGTGCCGTACAGTACCCCATTCGCAGCTGCTTCGGTAATCGCCTGGGTAATATGGGGATGGGCATGTCCTGTAACAATCGGGCCGTACGCCGCAAGATAATCAATATAGCGGTTATCATCCACATCCCAGAAGTGCGCACCTTGAGCCTTTTTCATAAATACAGGTGCACCGCCACCGACGGCTTTGAACGAGCGGGAGGGGCTGTTAACACCTCCTACAATGTGTTGAAGGGCTTCTTCATATAAAAGTTCGGAACGGGAACGTGATGGATTCATAAGATAACTTCCTTTCGTATTTGATAATCTAATACAGAACACAGCGAAAGGGCAGCGTATTGGCTGCCCTCTGCATGTTTCACTTCGTTACTGTGCCGGCTGCTCCGAATTTTTTTCGTTCGCGCTGGCTGTTTTGTCGTCTGCTTCGGTCTGGGTGTCTTCCGACTGGGCAGGGGGATGAATGATATCTTGAATAAGCTGTTTCAACTTCTCTTCGTTGGTAACGGACAATACTTGAGCCCCGCCTGCAGTCCGTTCTTCCTTGAGCATGTTCATTGGCGGAATTTGCTCACTGCCATTCATGCTGCTCTGGTAGCCCAGTCCACCCAGTTTCCACATGTCAGAGAGGGTCAGGTTGGTATCCACATAAGGATTGACCTGTTCCAGAATGGAAGGCAGCTTGGCAATCGTAGTTGTTGATTGCATTTTCGCTGCTACTGCTTTCAGGAATTCACGCTGACGTTCGGAACGTGCGAAATCCGACATGGCATCATGGCGAAAACGTACGTACATCAGAGCTGTTTCACCGTCCAGATGCTGGTAACCCTTTTTCAGATCAATATCGTACTCATTTTTGTCCGCTTTACTTGTATAGTGCATGTCCTTCTCTACGTCAAAATCCACACCGCCAACAGCGTCCACCAATTTGATGAATCCTTGAAAATCGGTATACACATAATACTGAACAGGGATGCCCAGCAGATCTCCGGCAGCTTTCATCGCTGCATTGGGACCGTGGGTAATCGCTGTATTAATGCGTTCTTTGCCATATCCATCGATATCGACGTATGTGTCTCGCAGAATCGAGAACAAATTGATTTTTTTGGTAGTTGGATCAAGGGATACGACCATCATGCTGTCAGAGCGGGGAATTTCCCCTTCCTTCAGGCCGCGGGCATCAACGCCCATAACCAGGATGTTCACTGTTTCGGTGCCTTCCCATTTTGGAGGGTCCGGGGTGTTTACTTTTTCAACATTATCGATACCGGCAAACGGGGATTCGTCGCCTTCCTTTTGCAAGCCATTCAACTGATTAAGAATAGAACCGAAATAAAATGCCGCTGCGCCTCCAACGATCAACACGAAGGTGGCAAGAGAGATCCAGATGGTTCTCTTCGTCTTTCTGGTCATGCTAGCTCTCCTTTGTATTCAGAATGAAATTAAAAACGGGTTCGGGCAATCCACTATTCCGAAGCTGTCCGAACACATCATCCATCCTTTCGGCAGAGGATGCGGCTTCAGAGTATTTTAAAGCTTGCTGAATTTTGACTGATACCATTATAATTTCTTTTTGGGCTACAAGCAATTTCAACAAAATCCAAGTGAGGTATAATCATGCTGGCGATTGATGTCAAAGATTTACGCAAGTCGTTTAGTGTCCAGAAAAGTCGAGGCGGACTTAAGGGCGCATTCCAGGACCTGTTTGCACGTCAATACCAGGAGGTATTGGCTGTAAATGATATTTCATTTCAGATTCCGCAAGGCGAAATATGCGGATATATTGGGGAGAACGGTGCCGGTAAATCAACTACGATCAAGATGTTGACCGGCATTTTGGTGCCTACTTCAGGGCAAATATCGGTTGGTGGATATGTTCCGTATTTGGAACGGGAGAAGTTTGTACAGAATATTGGTGTCGTTTTTGGTCAACGCAGCCAACTATGGTGGGATATCGGTGTCATTGAGTCCTTCCATCTGCTGCGCAAGGTATATCGGGTAGGAGAGGTTGATTTTCGTAAACGGCTGGATGAACTGGTGGAGCGGTTGCAGCTTACGGAACTGCTGAACCGTCCGGTTCGCAAGCTCAGTCTTGGACAGCGTATGCGCTGTGAGCTGGTTGCTGCGCTGCTGCACAATCCGGATATTGTTTTTCTGGATGAGCCAACCATCGGTCTGGATATTGTCGTGAAATCGGAAATTCGTGAATTCCTGAAAGACATGAATAAAGAACACGGAACAACCATTTTGCTGACGACCCACGATCTGCAGGACATCGAAGCGCTGTGTTCAAGAGTCATTATGCTTGATGCAGGCCATATCATCTATGATGGCGGTCTGGATCACCTGAAGTCCCAATGGGGGAAGGAACGGGAAATCCGATTCAAGTTTGGAACGGGTCATACCATGGAACAAATGCTGGAATGGACTGCTGCACTGCCTGTTCGCTGGACAATGGAGAACGAACTGTCCGCATCGGTCTGGATTCCGCTTGAACTCAATGTGTCGGATGTGCTTGGACGTGTGGTTGGACAGGCAGATATTACCGATATTCAGATTATTGAGATTAACACGGATGAGATCGTGCGCAGTATTTATCAATCCGGTTCCGCCGAGCGTCCCGAGATTGTGGGCGCAGGGAACGAAGCGGTGGGTGTATCCTAAGATGAATAGTGCATTTTTTGATTTTATGCGCATCCGGTTTCTGACGATGCTTGCATACCGGGTGAATTATTATTCCGGCATTTTGATATATACGCTGAATATCGGCGTGTATTACTTTACGTGGCAAGCGATTTACGGCAGTAGTGGTGAGCTGGGCGGGTTTACGGCAGCTCAGATGACGACATATGTGGCGGTATCGTGGATGGCGCGTGCGTTTTATTTTAACAACCTGGACCGGGAGATCGCCGCGGACATTCGCGATGGCTCCATTGCCATTCAATTCATCAGGCCGATCAACTATGTCATGGTCAAAATGATGCAGGGTCTGGGCGAAGGTATTTTCCGTTTCCTGCTGCTCATGATTCCTGGAATGCTCATTGCCATTCTGTTGTTCCCGGTTGAACTTCCTACGGCGCCGTCCGCGTGGATTGGCTTTCTGGTCATGCTGTTCTTCAGTTTTCTCATTAACTCGCAGATTAATGTTATAACGGGACTGGCGGCATTTTTTGTGGAAAATAATGAAGGCATGATGCGCATGAAACGCGTTGTGGTCGATTTGTTCTCCGGTCTGATTATCCCGATCAGCCTGTATCCAGGGTGGATGTCTGCAGTGATGAAGGTATTGCCTTTTCAGGCCATTACGTATCTGCCCGGCTCGGTTTTCACCGGAAGAGTGGAAGGTACAGGCATTTGGAGCGTACTCGGCATTCAGGTGTTCTGGTTTGTCATACTGCTCGTTCCGATGATGCTGATCTGGCGTCAGGCGCGCAAGCGTCTGTTCGTGCAAGGAGGGTAATGTAATGTACTATATAGGTTTGATCTGGGAATATTTGAAGAACTATATGAAAACCAGGCTCACGTACCGTGCCGACTTCTGGGTGGAAATCCTGTCGGATCTGTTGTTCCAGGCAACGAACCTGATCTTTATTTTTGTCGTATTCAGACATACGGATAATCTGGGCGGCTGGAGTGAGAGCGAAGTCCTTTTTGTTTATGGATATTTTATGGTGCCTTACGGCATCTTCAGTTGTTTTATCAATTTGTGGGGGTTCAGCGAGCGGTATATTGTCAAAGGTGAGATGGATCGCATATTGACCCGTCCGGCGCATAACCTGTTCCAGATTTTACTTGAAAATGTGGACCCGCCTGCGCTTGTAGGTTCGTTTATCGGCCTGGTTATCATGGGCATCAGCGGTGCGGAGATGGGACTCATGCTGGAGTGGTGGCATATCCCGGCCCTCATTATTCTTGCTCTTAGCTCCGTATTAATCTACGCAGGCATCTATATCACCTTGACGTCGTTGTCTTTTTATTCGGACGCGCCTACAGGTATCCTGCCATTAATGTACAACATTCAGGGATATGGACGTTATCCGGTAACGATCTATAACCGTGCGATTCAGGTTCTGTTAACATGGGTCATTCCGTTTGCCTTCGTAGGGATCTATCCGGCAGCGCTGTTCCTGGAGCGATCGGAGATGCACCGCATGGCGATGCTGACACCTGTGGTAGGGATCGTATTTGGCTCCATTGGTCTCCTGCTGTGGAATTACGGTGTAAAGAAGTATCGCGGAGCAGGATCATAACCGAATTCCTTGTGAAAGGAAGATGAGGATGAGGAGGAATTGAGATGACATTAACTGAAGGCCAGCTCGCTCCAGATTTTGAGCTCCCGTCGAGTACGGGAGATACGGTGAAGCTGTCGGATTATCGCGGGCAGCGGGTACTGCTTTATTTTTACCCGAAGGATATGACTTCGTCCTGTACGCAGGAGGCATGTGATTTTCGTGATCGCCACGAGGAGTTCAAGGGATTGAATACCGTTATTTTGGGCGTCAGCACCGATCCGATGACACGACACGATAAATTCATTGCCAAATACGGCTTGCCATTCATTCTGTTGTCAGACGAAGAGCATCAGGTAGCCGAGCAATACGGCGTATGGCAGCTCAAGAAGTTGTATGGCAAGGAGTATATGGGTGTGGTACGCTCCACGTTTCTCATTGATGAGGAGGGTGTTCTACTGAAGTCGTGGCTGAAGGTACGAGTTAAAGGACATATCGAAGCAGCACTTGAGGCTGTAAAGGAATTGTAGAAAAGGGAATGTGCCTGTTCTCTCCATATAGGAACAATGTGTTCACTTCATGCGAAGGGCTGTGCTCGCGGAATTTACCGTGGAACACAGCCTTTTTATGTTATACTTTTTCAATTTGTAATAGGGCATGGTGGGTCTATTTCTCGCGAATTGCAAAAGGCTTTATGGATTTATGCCACATGTTCATGTGTGTAACCGTTCTGGTCTGGTTTGACCTTTTTTGCTCTTGCCAAAGCGTATACGATGAACCAGCAAAAGGAACAGGGGGATGATGAAACCTACGGTCATGTCCCAATCCACCCACTCGGGCATAATGGTATTGGTGTAGAAAATGACATTTGGAGAGATCAGAATAGACAATGAAAACATGAGCAAGTTTGAAGGTAATATAAGGGGTTTATAGGTTTTCAACTGGAACAGGTGAGCTAGTCCAATAACAAATGCAAACATATACAGCAGGCTTTTGAAATAAGTTGCAATTAACCATGCAGTAGCCATGAGAGCTTCAATGCGTTCAAAAAAATTACCGATATTAATTTTCTGGGACAGGGCATATGAAATATAAATATCATGCTGGGTCATGAATGGCCCCACCACGAGCAGGGAGAACAGTAACAGCACACTGAGAAGCAAACCTCCCATTAAAGTGGCGAGCAGCATATCACGTTTAACATTTGGCCCTTTCATTACATAAGGAAGAACCATGGTAAGTACGATCAGCTCACCGAATGAAGTGAAAGCTCCACGGACCACTGCTTCAATCAGATGTGTCCACTTGACGCTCAAGAAAGGTTGCAGATGTGAACCGTCTATTTTGGGCAAAAGCCCCATGAACAGGAGAAGCATAAAGACAACAACAACAGGGGTCAGCATTTCAATGCTGGCTGCCATGGGCTGCAAACCTTTCCTAAGGCCCCAGATCAGAGAGCATATGAGCATAATCAAGATGACACGAATGGGAGTCTGGAGGTAAATCTGGGTAGTCATAAAGTCTCCAACCTCACGGATACAGACGGCTGCACCTATGGCGAAATAGAACAGGTAACCAGCGGATAGGACCGAGCCTGCCCATAGGCCAAGCAGCTTTCTAATGATTTCAATTAGAGAAAGATCCGGAAATGTCTGATGGAGTTTGTACAGAATCCAAATAATGAACAGACCGATGGGCTGGCCGAGGATAGAGCATAACCATGCATCATTTTTACCCAAAGCAGTGACCAAAGACGGATAAATCAGAATCATATCTCCCACCATGACAAGAAAGGTAAGCAAGGTAAATTGCCGAATGCTGATTTTATCTTTAATGATCATGGTCTCTATCCTCCCTTCTGATCGATACCTTATAGAAGCACTGTTATCCGGAAGACTTGGTTTTCCAGCGCTTTTTGAACATGTGCACCAACAATAACAACCCAGGCAAAATAATGCTTAAAGTGGTGTCCCAATCTACCCAGTACGGAACGACCGTAATGACGATGAAAGTCAAACTGGGCGAGACCAGATTGGCAAGGCCAAAGACCAACAGGGATGTCGGGAGGATCAGCATGCGGTACTGCTTGAGCTTGAACAGTTCTGCGGTTCCCAAAACAAATGCATACATATACACCATGGCTTTGAAATATGTAGAGATAAGCCAGGAAGAGGCCATAATCGCTTCAATGCGCTCGAAAAAACCGCCGATATTAATCTTTTGAGATAAAGTAAAAGAAGCATAAATATTATGCTGTGTAAGGAAAGCACCCAGAACCAGCAGAGAGATGGTAACGAGTGCTACCAGGATCAGGTTGCCGAGCCCTGCAGCAGCGAGAACATCCCGAGTGCGGTGTGCCTGATTCAACGTGTAGGGGACAATCATCATGATGGGAATCAGTTCGCCTACGGGGTATATGATACTAACGAGGATCCCTTGCAGGATCGAGACCACACCCGTATCTGTAGCAGGCTTCAAATTGTTGGGATCAACCTGGGGCAGCAGACAGAATGTAAGCACAAGAATAAACACAATAAGGACTGGCATGAGCAATTCACTGCTTCGTCCCATCGTTTCCAGCCCATGGTATACTCCCCAGCCAAGCGCAACAACAAACATCAGAGCAATGACGCGAAGCGGAGTGTACTGAAAAATTTGTGAGGTGATGAAATCTCCGACTTCCCGGATGTGTGTGGAGGTGCCTACCACAAAAAAGAAAAGATAAAAAATGGAGACAAGCGTGCCTGGCCAAAATCCCAGAATACTTCGTGAAATCTGTATCAGATTTTTCTCCGGATAAAGACTGCACAGCTTCAAAAACAGAAGCATGAGGGCCATTCCGAGAGGGACACCGACAAGAGCGCATATCCAGGCATCTTGATTGGCATAGGAAGTGATAACCGAGGGATAGATCAGCATCATATCCCCGACGACCATCATGAAAATGAGAGTGGACAATTGTCGTGTTCCAATCCGGCCCTGCTCCAGCATAGTGTCCCTCTCCTTTTCCTAAGTTCCAGTCAGATGTGCCAGAAATTGATTTACAGGTTCATAGATCCATATGATGAGATATAGGGGACTCGGGAATTCCCACAAGTTTGCTGCAATGACACTTAAGAAGGTAGCCAGCAGAAGCAAGGTACTGTATACAGCTATTTCTTTCCATTCCTTGCTTCGTATGAGGGCAGGAAGATCGAACCACCCGATAAGCCCAGCAGTTACAATGACGCCAAGTGTAAGCAACATCCCGTTCACTCCCTGAGTTCATTTTTGAACGAATCATCCAGTGTCCCTACACGCTTGATTTGCACATTAACATCGTAATGCACATCCAGATGTTCAAGATAGCTATCCCAGTCTTTCTCCACTTTTTTAAAGAAGGCAGGGTCCGCGTGATAGACCTCTTGTCCAAATCCGAAAATATCAACATGGAACTTGCGCTGCACTGATTTGATGGATTCTTGCATCAGATCCACAAGCCGCTCCTCATTGTCCCGCTCCAGTTCCTTGAGAACGTCCATGGAACCAATCTTGATTCCGCATTCCACAGCACCGATGGAGGACACATTTTTGATTTTGATGCTGATCACAGGATGACCGGCAACGACTTTTGCTTTGCGTTTGGTTGTTGAGCGCAGGGTTTTGAAGGTCACGTTCCCACCTTTTCGGCAAGGAAGATGTCCAATGGTGGATTTCACATTGTCTCGGATATAGTTATATCCCTTGGACTCATCCTCCGTCAGCCAGCCAACCAGCTTGTCCTTTCTGAATACGGAAAGTCCGGTTGAATTCAGGCTGGCGGGAGAATCGATGGTTGAAATATTATCCTTGCTTCCGCTTTTCTTCTGAGGACCAACAATCTCCACGCCGGTTATTACAGGCTGTATGCCGGGAGCAATCATATATTCCATTAACTGATCTCCGGTAACGGTTGTCGTGGGTGACCAGATTTTGGAGGATACATCCAGTGAATTAAACAACTTCTCTGCCGGCAAGTTCTCAAGTGGCGTTAACACATCCAGCACTTTGGCAGCCGTTGTATTTCGGGCCACCATGACATAGTAGTCAGGGCGTACCGTAGGTTCCCGCATTAGAGCTTCAGTTACATCATAAATACCGACTTTCCGGGCATATTCTTCACCAATGACCATTACGCGAATATGCGCCATAAAGATACGGCGGGGACTAGATTGCGTTAATTTTTGCATCGCTTCAAACAATGTTGGGGCAGATGCTTGGTACTGCGTCACAGGGGTCCCTTTACCTCCTCCTGATTTGGAAGATACTTCATTGGGCACAACCACTTGAGCGGTCACCTTAATCATTTCACCATCCTTGTCCACACCCAGTCCCAGCATGATGCCGAGCTCATTGAGTTCCTGTCGATCCCAGCATCCGGTAAGGAGAGGGAGCAGAACGGCAAAAGACAGAATCAATTGTAGACATTTGTTCATACACGTTCTCCTTACCGATTATCGTTTTGTTTTTTGGTTTGCCTGTCTGGTTTTGTTTGGCGTTCCGGTAGAAAGAGGACGGGTCTTCATCCGGGTCCAAGGCACGCGGAACAGGGTATCTTTGAGATCTTTCCCGATATAAGGCGCAAACGGGGACATATATGACACGCCAAAAGACCTTAAACTGCATAGATGAGTTACAGTGATCAGCAGAACGATCAGAATGCCGTAGAATCCGAAGGCAGCAGCCAAGATCATCAGAACAAAACGCAGAATTCGCACAGAGATGGACAATCCATTTTCCGGGATGACATAACTGGATATCGCTGTAATGGATACGATGATAACCATGGCAGCCGATACAACGCCTGCATCTACAGCGGCCTGACCAATAACAAGGGTACCGACAATGGAAACGGCCTGACCGACAGTCTTTGGAATCCGGATGCCCGCTTCCCGCAAAATTTCATAGGTCAGCTCCATCAAGATGGCTTCTATGAATGCCGGGAATGGGACCCCTTCACGCTGAGCTGCCAGGCTAATGAGCAGGTTGGTAGGCAGCATCTCCTGATGAAAGGTAGTAATGGCAATATAAAAGGATGGGGCAAGTAACGCGATAAAGAAGGCCAGATAACGAATCATTCGAATCAATGAACTAATATCGGCCCGCTGGTAATAATCTTCAGGAGACTGAAAGAAATGAACAAACAGGGCCGGCACCAGCAGCACGAAAGGAGTACCATCTATAATAATGGCCACCCGGCCTTCAAGCAGGGCAGCACAGACGGTGTCTGGCCGCTCGCTATTATAGACTGTAGGGAAAATTGTGCCTGTCTTGTCCTGCACGAGCTCCTCGATATATCCGCTTTCCAGAATGGAGTCAATATCAATCCCATCAAGCCTGCGCCGAAGTTCTTTGACGACCTCCTGATCGACGATATGTTCCAGATAGACTACCGCTATCCTGGTGTTGGTGACTCGACCAATCTCCCTTTCTTCGATCCAAAGATGGGGGTCGCGAATTCGTTTGCGTATCAAGCTGGTATTCGTTCGCAAATTTTCATTAAAGCCTTCCATCGGACCGCGAACAACCGTCTGGGAAATAGGTTCACCGACGGCGCGGTCTTCCCAGCCCGCAGCTGCAATTTTCAAGCCCTGATTCGATCCTTCAAGGAGTACCACGACAAAGCCTGCCAGAAGAGCATCGAGGACCTCTTTCATCTCATCGATCAAGAGCACATTGCTGGCCACCAGAACATCGTTCTGGAGATAGCTCAGATGTTCATTATCCGCCGAAAAGTCAGGCAGCTCACGGGTCTGTAACAAGGATTCAAGGATGGAATGATTAACAATCTGTACATCTACCATTCCATCAATGTACAACATGACAGAAGACCATTTGTGCAGACATTGCAGAGGACGAATCATCAGGTCTTTGCTGTTCCCCATCACCTTCTTGCAGTAATCGGTATTTTCCGTAAGATCCGGAGATATTTTTTTTGTACTTTGACTCGGATTGTGCTGCTCTGCTGTACTCATTCCTTCACCCCCTCTACACCCTATAATTGCAAATTAGTATGACCTGGATGAATCCGGATTATCACGAAAAGTGATATTGAATATCCTTGGGCGAAAAAGAAGATTGCCAATTCTTATATATTAGAATAATATCTAATTAGATAAGTGTCTAATAAAACGAAAAGAGGATTGTTCATGTTATTCGGATTTTCCATGCTGTCTTTGCTGCAAAAGGAGCCGGGGTACCGCAGGATTTTCATTGCGGGAATGGTCAACGGCATCGGGGATCGGTTTTCCCAGATCGCCGTGCTTTCATTAATTCTGAGTATCACAGGATCTGGACTGGCCGTAGGACTTGTGCTTGGACTTCGTGTGCTTCCGTTTCTGGTGCTTGCCCCCGCAGGGGGCTTGTTGACCATGCATTTTTCAAGGCGAACGATTATGCTAATGACCAATTTGTTGAGAGTTCCTCTTGCCTTGAGCTATTTGTTTGTCAATCATGCGGATGATTTGTGGATTCTGTACACCGTCAGTACTTTACTTGCTTGTGCGGAGGCCCTCTATGCACCGGTTCGCAAATCAGGAATACCACTGCTCGTACAGCCGGGTAATCTGCTCCGGATTAATGGGCTTGAACAGGTGATGAATGGAACGGTGCTCATTGTTGGTGCTTTAATTGGAGGAATTACTTCATCCATGATGGGACCTCAGGCCGCTTTTATAACCAATGCATTGTGTTTCCTAACAGCAGCTATGGTGATCCGTAAAATTTCATTTCCATCAGAAAGGGATGCTGAATCCGGTGAGATTTCAATTGAAAATGGAGAGCGTTCAACCAGTGTCTCAGCCAGTGTGACCTCTGATCATACTTCAGGGATTACTCGCGACCAGGGTGAAGTTCATGTTTCTTCTGTAATCTGGCGGCTGGTTCGGTCTTCTGTAGTATTACAGATGATCATCCTGTTTGAGTTATGGGTTCCGGTCATAAACGGAATCGATAATGTATTGATCAGTGTGTATGCGATTGAAGTGTTTGCGCTGGGGGATTGGGGAGTAGGCATGTTCTATGCTGCACTCGGAACGGGCCTGGTATTGAGCAGCTGGTGTTCTCGTTATTTCCAGCACTGGTTACTTCCTGGTGTAATCGTATGCCTGCTGGTAGAAGGAGGGCTGCTTATGCTGCTGAGTATTGCGGCTCAACCATGGCTTGCTTCCCTGATCTACGTTCTGCTTGCGCTCATGTCAGGCGTAGGCAATACCTGTCTGGATACATTATTGATGCGTGAAACGCCTAAGAAGTATCGTGGACTCATCTTTGGATTGGTGACGGCATGCAGCAGTTGTATGCTGGGATTGTCCATGTTTGGTGCGGGTTTATTATTGGAGGTGGTAGAACCGCGAACGCTAGGATTTGCAGGAGGTTTGGGTTTCGCAGCCATTGCTGTATTGCTGACATCATATGGATGGCTAAGGGCCCGTGAGGCTTTTAATATCAGACGCATGGACAAATGAATATGAAAAAAGGAGTGCGACTTGTACGCAGCTCCTTGCTTATCCTATATACAGTTGAAACATCTCTCAAATTAGAAACATCAAACATCCGTAATCCGGACTTTTGGTTTACTTTTGTCTTTGACGAACAGGAGCTGGCTTACGCAGGGATCTCGCTGTCCAGGCTTTTCGATAACGGTACAATATCGCTGCAATCAGCAGCAGTCCAATACCCGCCGCGATGTACGCTGCATATTGATGTGCCAGGTGGAACACGGCGTTCCACTGGGGTCCGAATATTTTGCCAATACCGAGAAATAACAATACCCAGAACAGCGCGCCTGAATAGGCGTATAATGCGAATTTGCGAAAGGGAACAGCAGCTATTCCGGCGAAATATCCGGTGAAATGCCTTATACCAGGAATGAAATAACCAATAAAAATCAGGGCATTGCCATACTTGGCAAACCACTTTTGTGTCTTATCGAGCTTGTCCTGCTTCATCAGAAACCATTTTCCATACCGTGTAATAAACGGCAGACCTGCTTTGGCTCCAATAAAATAGGTGATGGTCATGCCAATCGTTGTTCCGAGAAAAGCCAGAATGGCGAGTATACCAAAATCCAGGTGTCCCTTGTAGGACAGGAATCCTGCGTAAGCCATCGTTGTTTCTCCCGGAAAGGGAAGGGCGATAAATTCCAGCAGCAAGCCAAAAAACAAAACGCTGTATCCGTAGGACCCAAACAGATGCTGGACCTTCTCAAGCAATTCCAATAGATTTCACTCTCCTGCAGACTGGGTGGGAGCCTAACTACTCTCCATGGTGTTTCGTTCCTGATCCTACCTGTCCATTATGCTACCTAATCCGAAGCGAAGAATCAATCACAGGCCATCCCAAATTGTGAAAAATATAAAACAAAATCGCGTCTTTTTTCGGCGAATCCTCCATATAATTCTAACAAATCTGCTGAAGTCTATCAGCAAATTCACTAGAGACGCTGGAGGTTGATTTATTCATGGTAACACCAATACATATATTTTTATCGGGTAAAAGGTCTGCTCTCATTCTTCGAATTATGGTATTGCTGTGTGTATTTGCTGCATATGCAGGCACATCGTACGCTTCCTCTGGGTCAGGCTTTGTAGCGGCTGCCTCCAAAGAAAAGAATCTCCAGGACAAAGTAGTCTATTTGAGTTTTGACGATGGACCGGGCAAACATACCCGTGAAGTATTGGATATTTTGCGTAAAGAGAAGGTTCAGGCTACATTTTTTGTGTTGGGTGAGCAGGCAGAACGTTATCCGGAGATGATCCGTTCCGTTGTAGAGGATGGACATGCTCTGGGCAATCATACATTTAATCATCAGTACGAACAGCTGTACAGTGATTTTAAAGTGTTCTGGAAGCAGATCAAACAGACAGAGGCCGTAGTGGAGCGAATTACCGGATTTCGTCCAAATCTGGTCCGGGCACCGGGTGGGACCTATGGGCATTTTGATCAGAGCTATTTTGATCTGTTGAAACAGGGCGGGTATACCGTCATGGATTGGAATGTAGACAGTGGTGACTCCAAACGCAAAGGCGTTCCGGCCAAAGAAATTCTGACGAACGCAACCCAAGTGCCAGCCGGAGCACGTTCTGTCATTGTACTGATGCACGATGGGGGCGCTCATGCCGAGACGGTAAAAGCACTGCCGGGTATCATCAAGTATTACCGCGATCAAGGCTATCGATTTGATACGATGAAAGCCACGGATCAGCCTGTCCAATTCCGCGTACATCCCGCTGAGAAATACAAGTCCCGCAAGGCTCCGGGAAAGGCGTGGATTGCAGAGCACGTGCAGGAGAACAGCAATCTTTGGCTTGCGGGCAAGGAACTAAAGGTGGAAATGGGTCTGGCGGCAGCCACATTGAAACCAGGGGAGTTTCGCGTGGAAGATCAGCGGATTATGGTGCCTTTGCGGACCTTTATGAAGAAGTTCGGAAGCAGCGCCCGCTGGGATGCAGAGACCAGAACCGCTACTGCGGTATGGAAAGACCGAATCATCCATGCAAACAGTATCAGCGGAGAGCTAAAAACGAAGCGTGCAGACCAGGTGGATGACATGAGGACAGTGGGGGCCGTACAAACCCAGGGAGGGACGACTTGGGTTCCCCTGCGAGAGTTGATGGAGCACATGGGTGTTAACGTACAATCCATGAAGGTGAACGAAAAAGAATGGATTGTGAAAGCCAGTATGCCTCTGGCAGCAGCAAACAGCATGTATATCTATAAAATGATCTGAAGAAAGTCGTTCTTGCAGGACTATTCTCTCTACTTCCGGGCAACACTGAATCATAGATTACTATGGCTCAGGAATGCCGATGGATGGAAGGATGGAGATCAAGAAAATGACTTATATCCGAATGGAACACGAGCATGCTGTTGAATTGCTGAATAGAGTTATGAAGCGAGTTGAAAGTGTGATTGTTGGCAAAAAACAAGAGATTCGTTATGTGCTGACTTCGATGCTCAGTGGAGGTCATGTGCTTCTGGAAGATGTACCGGGTACAGGCAAAACGATGCTGGTTCGCGCCGTCGCTTCCGCGCTGGATTGCTCCCTGGGGCGGATTCAGTTTACGTCGGACGTGATGCCGGCAGATGTGACGGGTACATCGATGTATCATCCGCATACTGGCGAATTCAAATTTCGACCAGGACCTGTTATGTCCAACATCGTTCTGGCAGATGAAATCAACCGTGCTTCTCCCCGGACCCAGTCGGCACTTCTGGAAGCGATGGAGGAACGACGCATTACGGTGGATGGCACAACCTATGCTTTGCCGCGTCCGTTCTTTTTGCTGGCGACGCAGAATCCGCTGCAATTTGAGGGTACCTACCGCTTGCCTGAAGCACAGCTGGATCGATTTATCATGAAAATCGGGCTGGGCTATCCTGAACCGGAGCAGGAAGTGGAACTGTTAACCCGGATGTACAGCAGAGAATTATTGGATGAGCTTCGTCCGGTCATGCTTGCGGAAGAGATCTCAGCCATGCAGCGTGAAGTAAAACAGGTCCATGTCGATCCTGTCGTCAAGCAGTATCTGGTTGCTGTTGCCGTGGCCTCCCGAAGTCATCCGGCAGTAAGGCTGGGAATCAGCCCGCGTGGAACGTTGGCCTGGATGGTGGCTGCCCAATCATTCGCTTACCTGCAGGGACGCAGTTACGTCATTCCCGATGATGTCAAAGAGATGGCTGTACCTGTCCTTTCCCATCGTATTCAATTGAAGGCCCAGAATAGAGGGGAGGCTTGGGGCCAGGCGCAAGTCATTCAGGAAGCTCTCACATCGGTGCCTGTACCTGTACAAATGGCGTCCCAGGGAAGGGGACGGCGTCAATGACTGTCTTGGGTCAACGGGTGCTGTGTGTTGTTTTGGTAGTTGCTTTTACTACTTTGTATATATGGCATGGAGGAAGAGCGGCCCTGTTTCTGTCTATTCTGGCAGCCTTGATGCTTGCAAGCGGGATGCTTCTCCATTTCTTCGGCCCGCGCAATGTTGTCATTCGGCGGCAGATGCAAGCGAATCGGATTGCAGCAGGGGAAAAGGCGCGGGTACAGGTGGAGTTGGCATTCGACTGCCGTATGCCATTGTTATGGATCATTTTGTGTGAGAACACCCCTGCTGGTATACACCGCAAATTAATCTTCCCGGGAGCCCGGCGTCAGTTTACGTATCAATATGAACTATCGGGTCTGCGCAGAGGTGTGTACAGATGGGAGACAGGCAAACTGTACTGGGGTGATGTTTTCGGTTGGAATACGGTCTCTGCAGAGACAATGGTTCATACTCCCCTGATTGTTGTCCCCCAAGCTGCAGACTGGAGCGAGAATAATTGTGGTGAATACTCAGCAATGGGCGAAGATTCGCTGTCTGAGCGGAGAAGCAGTCAGGGGAACCGCAGCCCGGATTATCGTGAATATCAGCAGGGAGACCCGCTGGGACGTATTCACTGGAAGAGCACGGCCAAAACCGGTCGGCTTCAGACCTTTTTGCCCGAAACATCGGATACAGCCTCACTCGGTATATTGGTATATGAAGGTGCATCGGGATATGAGTTGAGACAGTCGGAAAAGAGAGACACTCCCGCGTTTGAACATGCGGTTCGTGCAGCTGCCCGCTGGATTTATACTGCAGAACGGGACCATATTGCTTATCAACTGTGGATGGAAGGTGGGCGTAGTACCTCTAACCAACAAGAGAAGTGGCAAGAAAACATCCTGCATCAGACGGAGGATACTCATGCACTGGACAGACTGGCTCAGGCACAAATATCCAAGGTTCACTCTGTCTCTCCATCGATTCGCACAGATATGTTGGATAGCTTGGCACTAGGGTCACGAATTGTAGTTCTCACAGGGATAATGGATGAATCTCTGATAGACTGGGTAACCAGAGTAACGGGACGGGGATATCGGGTAGAGATTCAGCTAACCGGGCTTGCAGCTGAAGAAGAATTATCGCGCACACGCTTGAAGCCGCCTTTAGGAAGCCATTTGGAGGAGAATCGATTACATCATGTGGACGATCTGGCTGCCAACAGGGTCTCAAATTCCGTGCAGCCCTCCTCACCAGGCCCGTTATATCATAATTCCGAGAATGGATTTAACCGGGATAACTTGGAACAGCTTCGTCACAGAGGGGTGCACATCCAGTGGATCACAGACAGGTCGCTACCTTCCATGGGAAAGGCGGAGGTAACCGATGTGGGAGCCTAATGGGACTCATCAAGCGAACGCCACTGTGGCAGACAGAGGCCCCCTAACCAGTTCGAGATTCGAATCTGTTCGTTCCCCTTATATAGCAGAGCCCAAGACAGTTGGTCCAGGTTTGAAGCATATTGGACAAGGTAAAGTACCTGTCCTGTATACATTTTTCGTTTCTGCCATTTTGCTTGTCTTGTCCCTGGAGTGGATTTATCCTGTTACGTCATCAGGTCAGCAGGGGAGTGAACGGTTCTTGTCCGTGATGACTGCATTGACGGGGACTCTCCTGCTCGCAGGGTTGCTTCGAACAGGCTGGATCACGGGGATTCTGGTCCGGCTCTGTATTGCTTTGGTAGCATTATGCTGGATGTACGGAGGAATTGACCCCGCAGGGTGGGCGGTGACATATCCTTCAACACTTGCAGCGGATATGGGCAGTTTTTTCCATACCTGGCGTTTTCACTCGATTAGTGTAGAAACCAGAGGCTTGCTTATGATGTGCGGTTGGAGCATGTTGATTACTTCCGTGCAATCGCTTGTACTGCTGCGACGAAGTGTGATGCTGTTTGGCAGTGCAACATTGGTGTATTTGCTGTTGCTTGAATCTTTTGCCGGACTGGATGTATATGCTTCGGTGATTCGCTCTGTGTTATGGATCTTGCTCATTCAGGCCATGCTGCAGCTGCTCCGCCTCAATGGTGGAGTGACTACTCCGATTTACGGACGCAGTCCCTATGTGCTCTGGTCTACGGTAACTCTTGCGGTGTCGGCATGTATGATTCTTTTCTCGGCGATTCCTGGTCAACTGGTTTCCATTCCTCCACCGGAACGTATATCCCTTGAGCAGATGGGTGAGCGGCTGGCCCACTGGGCAGGCTATACACAGCACGCAAGCATTCCTGCCGCAACTGCCGTTACTGGATATAGTACAGCGGATGCACCAATGGGGGCACCTTTGACCCAGGGAGACACCCTCTTTTTTGAGGCGAAAAGCCCGGAAGCCACGTATTGGCGGGGCGAGACACGTTCATATTATAACGGAAGTACCTGGAGTGATCCGGCGCAGCGCTTTGAGACGGCGAGTCCATCCGGATTGGTGCGTGCCGATGGTTGGGAAAATCCGACCTACTGGCAGCGTATTCGTCAAACCGTGACGATGAAGCGAGAATGGAGAGGACCAAATCCCCTCTTTACAGGTGGGATGCCACTCCAGCTTGCATTACAGGATAAGAACAGTGATCACCAGAAGAACAAACGTTTACTGCTGTCGAATGAAGATTCTGCAACGTTATGGCTGGCGGGTACTTATGACGATCAACCGGTCAAAAGTTATACGGCTGACGTCATGATTCCTGTGGCAACTCCTGAACAACTACGCCTGCTGGGGAAGACGTCCAAAATGAAAGATCCGGCTGTAATTCGCAGAACGTATTTGCAGCTACCAACTACGCTTCCCGGACGCGTACAGGCTCTTGCCAAGGAAATCATTCAGGGAAGTGAGACCCGTTATGATGCCGTGCAAGCTGTAAAGTCGTACCTTGCCAACCATGCCTCATATACGCTGGATACTCGTATGCCGCCGCGCGGAACGGATTTTGTGGACGATTTTCTATTTGTCACGCGGCAGGGGTATTGCAATCATTTCTCAACAGCCATGATTGTGCTGCTGCGTGCAGAGGGTATCCCGGCACGCTGGGTTAAGGGGTTCGGGCCTGGAGAAGCAGATCCAACGGTTTCCGGGCAATACGTCATAACCCAGGGCGATGCACACTCCTGGGTTGAAGTGTATTTCCCTGGCGTGGGCTGGATGCCATTCGAGGCTACCCCTGGCTTCACCATGACGCAGGGTGAAGGTCAAGGTGCTGCTGCGCTTGGCGGGCAGCAGTCCGCCGTAACCCCGTCGCTGACGGATGGCGGGGTGGCTCGCGCGGGCGCATGGCTGCTCGCCCGCGTAAGGGCCATTGCCGCGCAGCCATGGCTCGTGGCAGCTCTTGCAGCGGCGGCGCTGCTGTGCGCCGCCGGGGCCCTGCGCATG
>NZ_BCNM01000017.1 GCF_001514495.1 Paenibacillus pabuli NBRC 13638 | reverse complement strand
TTATCAATGTACTAGGAATAACAGCATTCCGTTCATTCATATACCACTCATTACTTGAAACATTTTTATATCCCTTAGCCCATTTGTTTTTTTCGACTTCCAGTACTTTATCAATTAACAAAAATGGATACCTATGAGGCAGAATACCTTGAATATTAATCATTTAAGAGACTCCTTTTTTATAAATTGCAATAATTTCTGATAACGTTCCTGTATTCACGACTCAGCGTATGCTGAGAGTCCGGCGAATGCCGGACCGAGGACGGATGGCCGATGCGTGAATATTATGTTATGTGATGTCAGCTTCTTCTTCGAACTACTTATACAGCTTTTTTTGATTTCTTTGCCATGCTTTTGAAATCTTCATGCTTCTCTTTAGGAGCTTTAATTTTACTTTCTACTACATTGGGAGCATCATCTGAAAAACTGGGTAGCTTCTCATTTATGTAATCGTATAATGATCTTTTCTCAGCATCAGCCATCCCAAAAGAAAGAAAATTATGAATAGCTCGTTTTCTATCTTCTTCTGTCTGTTTATAATTTCCGTGAGAATCCAAATGGAATCTATCAAATTCCACCATAAGCAGTTTATGCGGCTTCCTATCTTTATTCCTGTAATATAAGATCACCTCAAGTACGTCCTCACCTGCTAATTGAGGAACAGATTTATACTTATGATCTTTAGGCCGAGCGATCTTTACAACTTTGCCTTCACGGGATACAAATAAATATCTACTTTGAATCATCTATCCCACTCTTTCTCTCTCTTATTTAAGCTGATTTCACATAACGTTCTTGTGTTCATGAGGTTGCACCACCTTAAAGGAGCGTATGGGACTGGCCGAGACGCGGTTAGGTGGTGCGGATGTGTCCGGCTGAATTCCTTCTTTGCTGCTGAAATGCTCATTTTCGAGTCCACTTCTAACTTCAGCCGGGCCGAGGGGCGAATGCCCTGAAGCATGAACATATTGTTGTGAGATAACCGACCCCATGGAAATACAATTAATTTATTAATTAGTTTTAGTTAATCTTGCTAATACTCCTTCAATGTTATCCCATTCATAAATTAATTCATTTAGGGCTTTTCCTCCAATTTTTATTTGAACTGATTTACATAAGTGTGCACCATAATACTCATAAAAATAGCGCGCCTTGTTATCCTCTAGAACATTAACAAATATCTTCTGATAACCCAATGAATTGAATCGAGAAAATATAACTTTAAGTAATTCCTTTCCTAATCCTATACCTTGATATTCCTTAAGTATGTAAATTGAAGTCAAATCACCTGAGTCGGGCTCCGTATTTGTCTCTCTCTTCCAACAATCTGCAAATCCAATGATTTCCCCTTCCTTGTTCTCTGCTAATATCACAAAATTGTCTGTTTTTCCGATATTTTTAATCCATAATTCAGTTCTTTGTTTATATGATAGATTGGTTAAGAATTCCTCTGGAATAATATCCTTGTATGTAGTTCTCCAACTATCCACATGAACTTTTGCAATTCCTTCAGCGTCATTAATCGTAGCTCGTCTGATCTGCAACATAATCATCCCCTAAATTTTTTTAGTTAAACTAATTTGTTATAAAAAATGGAAACAAATTGCAACATACAATTACTGATTTATATTATTTAGAGTGATTTCTCATAACGTTCTCGTATTCACGGCGTCCCACCGACTTAAGCGACCAACAGGAACGGCCGCGATGCGGTTAGTCGGTGCGGATGTGTCCGCCTGATTCCGCTTCCTTGCTATTCTCTTCGGGCGGACCGAGGAATCGTAAGATTCCGAAGCGTGGATATAATGTTAGGTGAATTACCACGCTTATTGATTAGCTTGAGTATGACTTTGTTCTTTTTGAGTTTTCAAAAATTTATTCGCTAACATTTGATAAGAACCTAATAATGCAATGAAAATAAGTAATCCATAAAACATTATTGGTATAAATATAATAATTTCCATGATCCAGTTTAGTGACTCATACTTAATTAAAATTGAGTCCCATAGTTCAATAATAGATTTGGGATTAATAATGTACAAATACCCCATAATAAGCAATAACCATCTAAATACAAAGCTTGCTCTGTTTTGTGATCCATAAAACAAACTAAAATAATTTTCTATAAAATATTCTCCACTTTTTTCGTTGTTCTTAAATTTGTATGAGTAAATCAAACCTACTGGTTTATATATTAATGCTAAAAACAGACACACTGCTAAAATGACAAATGAATAGAAGAAAAACATGTAAAAAACAAACTCGATAATTACTTCAATTTCTTTAAATTTCGATTTTATTAGTTGTATTAAATCATTAAATCTATCTTCATAAAAGAACTTGTAAGAATATAACGGTATTAGAATAATCAATAAAATTTCAAAAAAATGATTCTCTTTCGTTATCCTTTTCCACAATTCAGCCATGAGATTCTCCTATATATTTATCTTTGTAATATTTCACATAACGTTTTGTATTGACGACGTCCTGGCCCCTTAGAGTCGCTGCTTATAGTTGTGAGGCTTGCCGAACACCTAATGCAGTGACGTCCCGACGGGCTTAGGGGGCTGGATGTGGTCACTCGCTTCTCAGAGTGACTACGAGCGTCAATATGTTGTTAGCCAAAGGAATTTCTGGAAGCAGCCATTGTATTTAAGGCGTTCTCAAAATAGCTATATACTTCATCTGCAATTCCCAGAAACTCTTCAACAAGTACATTACTATCCAAGTAACAAGTATACAGATAATCAACTAAAGCGGAGTCAATCTCGCAATAGTTTAATATGGCATTCTTCATCTTAATAATGTCATCTTGCCATACACCTGTATCTTCTAAAACCAAAGAGTATAATGCACGAATTAATCTCTTCGAATAACCTTTAATATATCTAGTTTTCATTGTGTTATCACTAGCATTAGAAAGTAAACGATGTATACGATCTACTTCCTCCTTGGTCTCTGTATTTAAGTCTACAATGAACTCTGGAGAAATAATTATCGGTGGTACTTTTTCACCAACGTCATGACCATATATGCAAACACAAATTATCTTAACCCAAAAACCCCACTCATTCGGTTTACTTAATACATCGTCAATCGAGCAAATTATCGTATCAATCTTAGTTACTACTGGATATTCTTCCAAAAGCCTGTCTTTAATATTTGACAATCTTTCGTAATCAATATCTTTGGGATTTACACATACAATAGTAAAGTCTGCATCTGACTTAAAAGGTTTAGCAGTTCCTTTTGGAATCGAGCCACACATATAAATGCTATGAATCTTACCTTTAAATTCGGTAAGTATGTTATCTATATACTTATCAACAAAATCCTTATATTCACTTTGTATTACAATTCTATTTATAACTTTTTCTAATATCATATAGACTCCTCCTAAACTAAGAACTTCTTTCGGCTAACGTTTTTGTGTTCCTGACGTCGATTTCCCTTAGATAGCTCTTATCTTAGGGGAATCGATGTGTCTGCCTGAATCTGCTTCAATGAAAATTCCTCAGGCAGACCGAGCGACGACAGTCGAGAAGTTGGAACACTTTGTTATCGGATGTCTTCGTCTTCCTGAAATACTCTACAAAACATCTTTGTACTCATTCATTATCCTCGTAACAAATTCTGTCTTTCCTTCAGTATAGGCTTTGCGATTGTTTCTGAATTTACTTGACAGTTTGATCTTCAAATTTGTGTACTCAGATACCAATAAGGGATACTTTCTTAATATGTCTCGAAACATTATATGTCTTTTTAGTTCGTCACTTTCTCTATTGCATACGTATAGATGATGTTCGTGCTTCACATAGCCTTCACTACTGTAAGGTACATAAACGTCCTTTCTTGCAAATGCCTCTCTGTTCTTAATTCCTAAATCACCTTCGTGTACATATCCCAGTTCGTCTAGCTTCTTGATTACCCCTGGTAGGTACTCCATAGATTCAAATACTACATCAATATCAATGATTGGCTTGGCTGCAAGATTCGGTACCGATGTACTTCCAACGTGCTCAATTCGTAATGCTAGACCACTAAGTTTATTTGATAAAATTGATTCTATTATATTGAATGCTTTTGGCCATTCTTCATTGTATTCTTCAATAATTACTGGTTTTTGATTCTTCATCGCAATCCCCCTTGAGTTTATTTGATTTATATTTACGAAAATTTCCAATAACGTTTCTTATATTCGCGACGTCCGACAAAGTCGGATGTGTCCGGCTGACTCAACACCCCTGCCAATATCTCCTGCCGGACCGAGGGCGAATGCCCGATGCGTGAAATGGTGTTATCGGATGTCGGCACTACTTTGAATTACATACTCATTAATTTATTTGCTTTTTCTATTAATTCATGCCAACTACTCGAATAGCTTATATTCATTCCCCAACCAACGTCTCTGAGATCCTCACGTAATTTTACATAAGCTTTTATTTCTTTTTCATCGATTGAATAATTGGGAAAGCCTGAGTAAGATCGGAATTTCTCGAAATATCGAATTAGTCTCATTAGTATCTCATCATCTTCACTTGATAATTTATTGAACCGATCTGCTACACTTCTAGTCATGTATAATCCTTCAATTACATCCTCTACTTTCTCATTTACATTATTAGGCTCATTCCAATTATTTTGAATTTGAAACATAATTGCACCTTCGAGTTGAATGATATTACTAGCTATCATTCTAGATCCCATATCGGATTTAACTTCATTCATTTTTTCATCTTGATAATACAGAATACTAATTGCAACAATAATCACTACAAGTAGAATAGATATTGAAATGTAATATTTCTTCATCAGTCCTCCTATATCAATTTTTTTGTTTTTCCGATTTCCGATAACGTTCAGGATTCACGTCGTCCGACAAAGTCGGATGTGTCCGGCTGATTTCGCTTCCTGGCTTCTCATCTTCGGCCCGGACCAAGCGGCGAAAGCCGCGCAGCGTTGAAAGCATTGTTATAGGATGTCAGCCTTCTTCGAATAGCTTACAAAATACTCTTGTATTATGAATACCTACTAATCACTTAATAATAGTTCCTTACTCATTTTCACTTGCTCAATCATATGTCCTATATTCCCTTCGCCAGCAAATAAAGACGTATCAAAAAAATCCTTATTTAGATCAGACCAATATAGTTCGTTTTCATCCCCCGATATTATTACATCTTGCTTTAGTCTTCCAGCATAAACTTCAACATAGCAATTCTGAATGTAATACTTAAAGTCCATCAAATGATGCAGTATGATATCCTGATCTGAGATTCCGGTTTCCTCTAATAACTCCCGATAAGCAGCATGAATACCTGATTCACCGTCTTCGATTTTTCCACCAACTAGATTATTCAATCCCTTATAGGGATTCTTTAATCGTTTACACATAAGCAATTGATCCATACCTTTGTTATAAATCATTAGCACATTGTACCCTTGCATAGAAATACCCCCAGTAAATATGGATTTTTGATATCTTTTGTGGTTTTAATATGTTTTGTCTGATTTCCTATAACTTTCCTGTATTCAAGAACCCCGTAGGGGTTGTCTGCATGCATCCGCTTCCCCCGAGTTATCTACGGTAGACCCAGTGCCGAACGGCCGCAGCGTGAATATTATGTTATCAGAAGTAAGTTCCATCATTGAGTTACAAATAAAAATCTCTTTGATGTTCTATTAATTCAATTCCTACTGCATAATATCTCGCTTTTATATCAATATTATCCCATTCTTTTGGCATATTAGTTCTTGTCAGTAACTTCTCTTCTTGTTCAGTAATGGTTGCTGTCCAAAGGTATTTCTCTAACTGGTCGTATATGAATTCAATTGTTAATCTATTTTCCTTTGCTAGATCTTCACATGGTTTTTGAATATATTTTTGTTTCGGAACCAAGTGTTCATAGCGCAATCCTGACCTTTTTCCAGATTTGAGAACTTTTAAAGCTAATGGTGAAATGTAATCAGTAGTAAAGTGTTTATCTGCTGGCTTCATCGATATATTTTTTTTCAATAAGTGGATATGTAATATTGTCAAAAATTTATTTTTCCCTTCATTTATACCAATCATATATAATTTATTCTCGAAGGGTAAAGAACATAAGAATTCATAATAATTCTGGGCTAATACCATTAATATCTCTTCTCTACTCTGAGTCAAGTTATTTTCCCCTTTTTATATTTTTTACTTATTTCTGATAACGTTGGTGTATTCGCGACGTCCATTCCCCTTAGATAGCTCTTATCTTAGGGGAATGGATGTATCTGCCGGATTTTTCTTCCTCGAAACACTCCTGGCAGATCAAGGAACGAATGGCCCGCAGTGCGAATATTTTGTTATATGAAGGATATGCCATTTCGAACAACTCACAAAAATTACTTATTGCCTTCGTTAAAATATGTTATTTCATATCCATCTATTAATCTTCTTAATCCATCTTTATAGTAAGGCATTAATTGTTCAGCCTCCTCTATATCAATCCAAGCTATTTCAGAAATTTCATTAGGTCTAACTATTTCTTCATTCCCACCGATTACCTCACCTTTAAATGTTATAAATATTACATGTTCTTCTTTTTTCGGAAACTTACATTCATTTACTGCCACTATTCCATGAACTTTAATATCTAGTCCTGTTTCTTCTTTAGCTTCCCTTATTGCTGCTTGGTCTAATGATTCTTCTCTTTCAACAGCCCCGCCTGGAAGTGACCATCGGTCACTAGATTCATCTACATTCCTTACCATTAATATTTTGGAATTGGTTGGATCAGTAATTAAGGAATAAGCTACATCGACTCTGATCATTATGTTTGACTTCCCTTCTGATTTGAATATCTTTCATATAACGTTCTTGTGTTCACGAACCCGAGAGGCTTAAGGCGACCAACAGGAGCCGGGTCGAAGACTTAGCCTCGCAGGGTTGTCTGGTTGCATCCACTTCCCCGATTACTCCTCTGCCAGACCGAGGGCGTCAGCCCGATGCGTGAAAACAGTGTTAGATGAGGTTACTTTGAGCTACTCACAAAATCCCTCATGCCCTCTCTTAGCATGCTAACCCCTTCTTCTACACTCTTCATATTCTCATCGTCATTCATATTATTCCTTGCATGTAATAATGCCGGTCTTAATGATTCTACTGAATTTCCAAATTGGTACATCCATTCATATCTAGGAACCATCCATAAATGAAAGTGATGTGTTGTATCTTCATTATAAAAATAATAGACCTTATCAATTCCCAATCGTTTTCTTTGTTCACTTCTGAGCTTATGGATTAACGAAATAAATTCTAATCGCTCTTCATCTGTTAATTCATCCATGCAGTAGAAATGCCTCTTTGAAGCTAATATAACTAACCCTTTAATTGGGTAAGCAATATCTTGATGGACATGAAAGTTGCTTGATTCAAAAATTACTCCACCTGTTGAAGAAATCAAACCACTTGTCAATGCGCAGCTTACACATTCAACTTCTACTGATCTTCCATCAGCCAATGTAATTAGTCTTGGCATTATGCACCTCATAGTTTTTGATTTTGATAAGAACTTGCATCGTAATTTCATCTAACATCCAATTTATGTACTTCGTAAACACTACACATTCCACTCCATTTACGTACTACATACATAATAAACCATATTGTTCCATTTGCGAAGTGACTACAGCAAACCAAAGAGCAGCCATTACACCAGGCTGCTCTCCCCCTACATATTCTATTACAATTCCAAATAAAACCGTTTACTTCGCACCACTACTCCATACCACTCTCTCACTCATCGCCTTATGCTGTGCAATCAAGCAGAGTTCTGCCGCCTTAAACGCATGCTCCTGTGTCATAGCGATTTCTGTTCGGGCAAGACAATCTCGGATTAGTTCACCGAAGAACGGATAACCTACCTGTCCTTTGACGCTATAACGGTATTCTCCTTCATGGTTAACCAGGTACACCTGATCGCCTTCAGGCTCTCTCGCCACGTCGATATACTTACGCAGTTCAATGTATCCGTCCGTTCCCAAAATAACCGTTCGCCCATCGCCCCATGTACCCAGACCATCCGGTGTAAACCAGTCTACCCGGAAGTAACCGGAAGCCCCGTTGTTGCCGATTAGTGATGCTTCGCCAAAGTCCTCCAGTTCCGGGAATTGTGGATGATTGAAGTTGTTCACCCGACTGAACGCCACCTCTGCATCCGTACACGAGGCAAAGGTCAGAAACTGCTCGATCTGATGACTTCCAATATCACAGAGGATGCCGCCATACTTTTCATGCTGGAAGAACCATTCAGGCCGACCACCCGCATTCAATCGATGCGGCCCCGTCCCCATAACCTGAACAACTTTGCCGATGGCTCCCTGTTCGATCAGTTGTCCGGCATAGATCGCACTTTCCACATGCAGACGCTCACTGTAATAGACCATATACTTCTTCCCCGTACGTTTAACTTCTTCACGTGCAAGCGACAATTGATCCAGTGTGGTAAAGGGCGCTTTGTCCGTAAAATAATCCTTGCCTGCGGCCAGAACTCTCATGCCGAGCGGCGCGCGCTCGGAAGTAATCGCGGCTCCGGCTACGAGCTGCACTTCATCGTCGGCAAGTACGTCTGCTTCAGATGCCGCTGCCTGGGCTTGCGGGAACTTTTTCAGAAAAGCCTCCACCTTTGCCTGATCCGGATCATACACCCATTTGAGCGTTGCTCCGGCCTCCACCAGCCCGCCAACCATGCCGTAGATATGCCCATGGTCCAACGCCACAGCAGCAATGGTGAATTCACCTGGACCACATACTACCTCTTTTTTCAGACTCTTTGGAGCATAGAACATTCCGTCTTTTGCCATGTCTTATCCAACCTTCCCTTATGAGCATTTGAATTTGTGCCTTATATGATTACGTATGGAAAATGAGTCTCCGGATTCTGCATTTGTGCAAATTAACACTATTTAAATGTCTGTGACAGATCTGCAGGCTGACTGCTCGCCGCCTTGTCTTTCTTTGTATTGGAACTCGCAATTCGCTGCTGCAAATGCTCATAGAACAAATCCTCATTGATAGGAAGATCCACCCAGTTATCCGTCCAGGTCGACAGCAGCATCGCATTGGATAATGTTAAACCATGGATACCCTCTTCTCCGGGAGCAATGAGCGGGGTTCCGTTCAGGATGGCATCGATCCAGTTCCGAATCAGACCAGGGTGTCCGGTTTCCACACCGGTAATCGGCACCTCGCACTTCCAGCATTCCGGCTGTCCGAATCCTCCGGTAAATCTCTGATTGAACTCAGGCTCAGGTTCACGAAGACGCCAGAAGGTCAACTGACCATCTTCAATGACAATTTTGCCGCGATCCCCATTGACTTCGAATCGATTGGTGCCTGGTGCTTCACCCGTCGTGGTCACGAATACACCCGTTGCTCCATTTTCATATTCAACATATGCCGTTACGTCATCTTCCACTTCAATGTTCCGGTATTTGCCGAATGAACAGAAAGCCCGCATACGAATGGGCATCATGCCAATCGTCCATTGCCACAGATCCAGTTGATGAGGGTCCTGATTGATCAGCACCCCGCCCCCTTCACCAGCCCACGTTGCCCGCCAGCCGCCTGAATCATAATAACTCTGAGAGCGATACCAGTTCGTAATAATCCAGTTGGTGCGCCGTACCTCACCCAGTTCTCCCGAGGCAATCAGATCCCTCAGCTTGATATATAAAGGGTTGGTTCGCTGATTATACATCATGGAAAACACTTTGCCACTGGCAGCAGCCGCTTCATTCATCTTGCGTACCTGTTTGGTATATACTCCGGCAGGTTTCTCGATCATGACATGCAAGCCATACTGAAACGCCTGAATGGCCTTTTCGGGATGGTCATAATGCGGGGTGGCTATAATAACCGCATCAATCGTCCCGGATGACATCATCTGCTCCGCATCCTGCCAATAGGTGACTGAAGCCGGCAGGTTGCCGGATACCCAGCTCTCCATTTCTTGTCTCACATCACACACAGCCACCAGTTCTGCACCAGGTACTTCTCCTGCTACCAGCGTTCTGGCATGGGCAGCACCCATATTCCCAATTCCAATGACAGCTACTCGAACCAAACTCATACCTGTACCTCCTCGTCCACACGACGTTCAATTTCGGCAAAAACATCTGCAAAATGCTGTAACATCGCCTTCGATTCCAAGACTCCGCTAAAATCTTCAATCCCGTAATATCCATCATATCCAACGGATTTGAGGTCACGGAATACTTGCAACCAGTTCACCACGCCCTCGGTCAGGGGGGCCCACTGACAATGCCAGTTTGATTTTAGCGAGATTTCAGCATTTTGTTCATTCGCACTGGAATTCGAATTCAGGTTTGATGTATCCTTAAACCAAGCCGCATTCTTCACATGCACATGCGCCAGATAAGGCCCCAGTAACTCCAGCCCCATGCGATAATTCTCATACCCTTCATGGACCATATTGCCTGGGTCATACAATACGCCTACATGTTGTGAATCGAGCGATTGCACGAGCCGATAAGCCAGTGATGCAGTAGGTGCGATCGTCTGATGATGGGTTTCCACTACAGCTTTTACCTTATATTGTTGGGCCATCTCTTGAACCTCGCTCAGATAATGCACCGCTTGTTTGTACAATTCAGGATAGCGGGTGGTGCGATCATAGCCGGGAACTCCAACACGCATCATGGATGCCCCCAAGGCTTGAGCCGCTTGAAACGCCTGCTCTGTAGCAAGCAGATCTCCGCTACTCAGATACGGTACCAATGCAATCGATTGTCTGTCATGTTTTTTTGCCGCGTCACGAAATACGGGCACCTGTTCCTCCCACTGGTCTGGATCGATCGAGCAACGATTATGTCTCCAATAAGAAGGTTCCTCGGATGAAGCATCCGCCGGTATTCCGCGATATCTCCATTCGATTCCCTCGATGCCTGCTGCGGCTGCGGCAGAAGCCAATTCTTCTGCCGTCAAGTCCGGTGTGGCTACAGTGAACACAGATAATTTCATCAACACTCATCTCCTTATGTAAACGTATTCAATTTATGATTGTAAACGCATTGTATCATTCATACGAATGCCTCCATAGGGGTGAACGCGAAGAGATGAACGACAGATAAACGGCAGGCCATATTCCCCATTCAGAGATAACTTGAAGTACCCTTTTGAACACACACAGCAAAAAGCATCCCGAATAACAGAAGATCCTTCTGATTCGAGATGCCTGGTTTTCAACTACTATTTTGCATCAAAATAAACATGTTCCGCCTGCAATTTCCCCATATGTGTCGTCATGATACCAAAGGAATACTGCGGCTGACGCCGCCGATCCGTAGGAGAACCCGGATTAAATATCAGCACATCATTGACCGTATGCATCACCGGAATGTGCGAGTGTCCAAAAATCACGGCATCCACCTGCTGCCCTGCAAAGGTATGGATCGCATTCTGCTCGGTAGACTTTGTTCCGAGATGGCCATGTACCAGACCAAGACGCAAACCGTCCGCCTCAACGATGCGGGAGAACCCTAGTTTTTGACCTATTTCAGGTGGGTCCGTATTGCCTGCTACACCTTCAACGGGCCCATAAGCGCTGAGCAGCTTATATACACTCCAGTCCGACCAGTCACCTGCGTGGAGAATCAGATCGGCATCAGATAGCGCCTCAAGCAGGGGATCGGGTAATTTACGTGCTCTTCGAGGTAAATGAGTGTCCGAGATGACAATAATTTTCATAGTACAGCACACCTTCCCTTTCCCTTACATTATGCTTTACTCGGCAGGCGATGCAGCAACTTCCATCTGGGAACAGGAACGCTCCATATCTTCAAGGGTGATGGATGCGAAGAACTGTTCCACCTTGGATTCGGCAACCTGGTACAGATTGGTCAGAAGACTATCGATCCGAAGGCCCACATCACAATTTGGATTGCAGTTACCGTGAATCGGAAACAATGGGCCTTCATCCTTGGCAGCCTGATAGATCATCGCTAATGTGATTTCGCTTGAAGGCTTGGCAAGATAGAATCCTCTTGTTCCTGGTGAGGAGTCAACAAGTCCTGCCTTTTTCAACCCGCCCAGAATACGTCTGACCACGACAGGGTTGGTATTCACACTGCCAGCAATCAGTGCCGAAGTGACTCGCTCAGGCGCGCTGAAAGACAACAACAACAAACAATGCACACTGACCGAAAAATGAGTACTCATGATTAACCACCTTTTATTGCATTTTGCATCAATCCCAAAGAGCGCCTTCCAATCAGCAAAATATAGATCGAAAGGATTCTATTCGTTTATATCTTGTACCCGTAGCGATAATAATCGAATGATGCAAAATGCTAATTTTATATCATCCCAGATGTGTATTTTACTCCGAGAACAGGTCCTGCTCAGGGCGAGCCCTAATTTTTAATTGCCGAACACTGTATTCCAGTTGTTTCACAATATCATCCAGTTGTTTGCGATCAATCTTCGTTGGATCTTCTACAGGCTTCGCCGTTGATTTCAGATCCCGAATCGTTAACTGCTGTTCTTGCCACTTGTCCATCAGATCCGCTATATTGGCATAGAAACGTTCGTAATCCTTAATAACCAAATCCAGATAGGCATCCACCTCATCCGGATCATAACCACGAAGTTTATAGTTGAATTGTTTTTCATGAATGGATAAGGCGTCGAGCTGCACGCCCAATTGCTTGAATAATTGTCTTTGTTTGTCCAATCTTCGTTTCATATGCTCATCCATATTGGCAACCCTCCATTATCAAACGCGCCGCGGTATGCATCGGTAGGATCGCAGATACCGCCGCATTTTCTCTCTCTATTTTTTATAACACATTATCCGTCAGATATAAAATCGTAAGCCCCTCTTTATACGCGAAACTGATTGCTTTTTGTGAAATTCGGGTAAGGACTGACTACAACCCCATTGCGGGAAAGGAGCATGTTCTTATGAGTACATTAAACAAAGATCAACTTCAACAACTAAAAAACGCTCTTTTGGAACAACGCGAAAACCTACAGCGCCATTTTGAATCCAGCATGGAAGACGGTGCTCCCGCCGAATCCCTGAAAGATTCAACAGGCGAACTGTCATCATACGATAATCACCCGGCAGACGCCGGTACGGAAACGTTTGAGCGAAGCCGTGACTTGGCGATCGATGATACGTTAACCGACGAGTTCAATCAGGTAAACGAAGCGTTGGAGCGAATCGATCAGGGAACGTATGGCACCTGTGTGACCTGTGGTAAAGATATTCCCTTCGAACGACTTGAGGCAATCCCTTACACAGCCTACTGTATCGATGATACGCCTAACCGCGAGTTAAGCAACGAACGGCCCGTTGAAGAGGAGGTCATGACCATGCCGCCAACCGGTGCCGGAGAAGTAAGACAGCGCAATGCTGGCAAGTTCGATAACGCTGACGCCTGGGAAGCCGTCGAGGAGTATGGCACATCGAACTCTCCCGCAACCGCAGCCAAACGTGACGTGAAAGATTATGATGAAAACATGTAGTTTATGAACGAATTAAGATCGTTTACGCTAAAATAGGTACATGTCTTCCATCATCCCAAATTACGCATGAAAAAGCCGCCATTGGCGGCTTTTTTCTTGGCAGAGCATATCATCTTTACACAGACGAAACTTCAATAATGCCGATGAATATGCTTCAATTACTCTTCCGCCTGACCACCAGACGAGGATTTCTTCTGCTTTTTAGCAGGTCTTGACGCCTTTGCAATGGACTTGCCCTTATCGGGTGAATCCTTCTTTTTCAATTTCTCAGCGGTTTCCGAAGCGGGCTTATTCACCGTATCTTTAGACAGGGAACTGAATAAATGAAAGACCTCCTTGTCCTCATTATGCTTATCTTTCGTTAAATAAGGTTCACACATCTTCGTAATATTGTTGTACAGCTGCTCAACTTCTTCCCGGCTACCATACAACGTCATATCCGAGATGAACATACGGTCCCCGTTCTCCGCCTGATTCATAAATCGCCGACGGCTCTGCTCAAACATTTCATTTAACAATTTGAAGGTTTCGGAACGAAATACCTCCTTCAGAGGTGAATTCTCTTCATCTTCGTTACGGAGCTGAATTTCTCCTTTGAAGGGCTCATAATATTTGGCGATGATTCCATTAATTTCACGAGTGGATACGATGGTGAGCAGACCGATTTTCTCCAGTTTTTTCACATGATAATGTACCTTGGCTGGCACCTCGCCCATCTGGTCTGCGATCTCTTTGACCGTAGAGGGTCTTCCCTGTTTATTAAACATATTCAGGATCTGTATCCGATACGGATCGGAGTAGACCTTGATTTCTTCAATCGTTGAAAGTACTTTGCGCTGCATACCTGTATCCTCATTTCCGGGGTACCTGTTGCCCATCATGTGTATATTATACCGTTCGAACAGGGTTTCGGTCAAAACAGGCTGAAGATAACAGGCTCCAGGAAGCCTTATTATAGAACGGTGCGGAAAGTCTTGCTCAGAAGCACCAGAGCGGCTGACATGGCAAGTAAAACACCAAACACAATAAACAGAATCGGTAATGCCACCCAATCCGCAAGCGCTCCTGAAACCAAGCTACCTAATGGAGCAACACTCACAACCAGCATACCTTGAAGGGCATACACTCTGCCAAGCATCTCGGAAGGTGTAACTTCCATGAGATAGGATGCAAGGGGTGTTGTAGCGAGTGGAATCCCCATGCCCATCATCAAACAAAAGACAGCAGCTACAGGCAGCTGGTAGGACGTCATGTAAGCCGGGAGTGCAGTCATGGCATAACTGAGCCCCAACATGACAATGCCTACAATGACCAGCACACTTTTACGGTAATTCGATCCTCGGTGTGACAGCCACAAGCCGCTCAGTACCATGCCTGCCACAATCAGCCCACTGAGCAGACTTAATCCTCCCGCTCCGGCGTGCAACGTTTCAATGACATATGGCGTGCGAAGGACATTGAACGGCATCAGACAGAAGTTAACGAAGGCAAACAGAATGGAGACGATCAGTAACAACACATGTTTACGCATAAATTGAAAGGCTTCTGTCATTTCAGAGAATATACTTTTTCTTGCTGGAGGAGAACCAGATGATTTTAATGGTGTATTTTCATTGTTAGATGATGTTGAAGTTTTCGGGTAACCCACACGACTCATCAGAAGTGCACTTAAGGCAAACAAGCCGGCATCGATCCATATCGTCCACGTGATCCCTGCCGTTGCAATTAACGTTCCCGCCACTGCAAGTCCTGCGAGTTCTGCGACCCGGGTTACAGAAGAGGACATGGCATTACCGGACAGCAGCATTGATTTGGGAAGTAATCGCGGTACAGTGGATACCTCTGCGGGTGACGCGAAACATTCCAGAAGGGAATTCAGAATGGTGATGACGAACAGATGCCAGACTTGCAGCTCACCCAGGCCAAACAACAGTGCTGTAATGCCAACAAATAGTCCTCGACCGATATTCGTGAGCACAATCACCTTTTTGGGCGACATGCGATCCACCAGTGCGCCGACAAACAGCCCCAGAAAGATACTCGGCAAAAAGTTAACAGCCAGCAATGTTCCCATCAGCAGCTTTGAACCTGTCAAAATGTACACCATCCAGCTATAGGCAATGGAATCAATCGAATCGCCAAATCTCGATACGACCTTGCTCAGCATAAACTGCACATAAGGTCTGATCCGAATTAATTCCCCGATTCCTTGTTTGCGTTCGACTTTACCTTCGCTCATGATTACTCCGCCTCTCAACGTGAAAATATTTTTAATGTTAATTTTATTTTAACGCATGAACTGCGAAAATCAACCCTTTCGTGAAAATATTTTTAACGTTGTGTTTGTTTATGAATAAAAAGAAAAAAACAGACCACCTTAGGGGCCTGTTCTGATTAGTCTTCCTATAAACCTGTCTACTTGCTCTACTAGTTCTCCACTCTCAGCTGGAGCCCTGTTCCCTCTGCTTCCGCCTCCAGCATTAACTGGAGTACCTTCTCAGCTCCATTTCCCAGCCGTTCCTTGCTGATCTGGTAGTTCGTCCAGGTTAATTCAAACGGCAGCTCAATCATGCCTGTAAGGCAGTCCCACAAAGCATCCAGATTTCCACCATAAAAGTCTGGCAGTTCAAGCTTTTGCTTCAATAGCTCATGCAGTTCTGCCGTGCTGGAGAAGTCTTCACCGTTTATGATTACCTTTTTCATGTTGTTATGTCCTTCCTTATTTCAACCGGGTAAATGATGCATAATGGTCTGTCGTTTTGTAAATCAAGCCATCATTGGAATACAGAATGCGGTCAGAATTACGGAAGCCGGAAGTGTAGTTGATATCCGCTTCGCGCCATGTACGGCCACTGGCTGCTGGAATCAAGCCTTCCCGGTTGCTGAACACATCTCCGCCGATACTTTTGCCTGGAGCAACCGTAGCGAGGTTCCCTTGGGACGATACCCAACCCAGTGCCGTTGCCTGTGCTTTGGTAATGTAGTTGCATGGCAGTTTTCCGTTGGCACTGAGATAGTTGGCCACACCAGTGAATGTGTTAATGATGGTACATGATGCAGCTGAAGCCTTCTGCTGTCCCACCGCTGTCATCTGTGAACCCGTGAAGAAGACCAACGTTAACATAACCGCGAGCAAAGCTGTGGACAAAAACTTTTTCATAAATCCAGCCTCCCGATAGCACAAAATCGATGAACGTTGCCACTATATAAGTGATATGAGGTCAGCAAGCTGTGAGGATGTACGTTCTGCTAGATTATAGTGAACAAGCCATCTATTGACTATTTATATCACATCATTTTGGAAGAAATATAAAATTCAATCATTATTTTTGTAAAAATATATAAATATAACATTTAAATACAAAAAAAGACTCACATCCCGAAGGAAGGAGTCTACCATTTCAATCATTTCCTGTTATGATCGTCGCTGCTTTACTTTACTAGTTGCACCCGTTGACGGGTTCGGGCCGATTCCAGGCAAGCATCAATGACTCGCATATTCTGAATCGTATTTTGCGGACTGAAGGGCAGCGCTTCTCCTTCAAGCACCGCGGCTGCAAATGTCTCCGCCTGCAAAACATAGGAGTTGGACACCGATACACGTTCCTCACGGCTGACGGAATCGGTATGTACAATAATTTGCGGTGGAATATCACTGTTCTCCCAGCCGAACACTTTGGGCAGTTCAATCCGTCCATCCGTACCCAGAATCTCCATCTCAGCTCGTCCAGAGGCCCACATGCCACAGTCAAAGGTTAACGCTACCGAATTCGGAAATTCCACAAGTCCTGAAGCCATCATATCGACCCCGTCATGCTCTTCCGAGAATAAAGCGTGTACCGTTACAGCTTCCGGCTCCTGTCCCAGATACATACGGGCTGCCGAAATCGGATATACGCCAAGATCAAACAAGGATCCTCCGCCCATCTCTCTTTTGAACCTGACATTCTCTTTATCGTCCGCTGTATTACAGGTGAAGTTGCCATGAATCGCTCTGACAGCACCAATCTCCCCACTGGCTATAATCTCTTGCACACGTCTATGCTTCGGATGATACCGATACATGATCGCTTCTGCAAAAAGAACACCGTACTGCTGACATGCATCAACCATTTCCGCCGCTTCATCTGCATTCAAAGCCGCTGGTTTCTCACATAGTACATGCTTTCCAGCTTGCGCAGCCTTGATCGTCCACTCCTTGTGCAGGTGGTTCGGCAGAGGAATATAGACTGCTTCAATATCCGGATCGGCAATGAGTTCATCATAGCTGCCATAGGCTCTGGCAATGTCGAGTTCACTCGCAAGAGCTTCAGCTTTCCCTTTGCTGCGGCTGGCTATCGCCAGGACCTCACCACGTTCGGATTGCTGGATCGCCGGAATGACTGCATTTTTCGCGATGGTGGATGTACCAAGCACACCCCACTGTAAGTGTCTGTTCATGCTTATCTTCCTTTCGCTCCGTAATTGTCCTCTTCTGCCTTGTGTAACATGCCGAGACAACGATCAAGATCGGCTTTGACCTGTTTTTTATATAATTCGGCTTTCTCCGCTCCATCATCCGTGAAGTGATATAAAACGATTTCCTGAAAATCGACTTTGGGATCACTGCCTTTCAGTTTCTTTGTCCGATAAAAGACTCCCTGTTGAACCAATTCGTGCAGCGCCCGGTATATTTCGCTCTGGGGGGGTACATAGCCGTAGGCTTTGAATTCCTGCTTCATTGCCTCCAGCATTTCATAGCCATATCCCCTATGCTGTTCGACCATCGTAATTAGATACAACTTGATAAATGCACGCTGCGCAATCATAAAAGCCACGTTCGATCCCCTCCTGTCAGCCCTGTATATCTAGTATTATAAAACTTATGTTCCCCTTCTGCCATCTTTATCCGTCGTTCTTCCTTTAATCCTTGGGCGGAAGAGAGCTGGAGAGAACATGAATGGATAACAGAGACGTAAGCTAGAGCAGGATCGGAGGATTTCTGTTGTGAATTTTTCATATAATGAAATTTCGAAATTCATTTCACATGTGTACACTTCAATCGATTTGTACGAATTCATACGGTGCAGGTCGTGATATTTTTGCATTCATTTGCATCAATTATTTGAGTCGATTATTGTGAATTTTTCATATAATGATGTATTCACTTACTTAATAGACTTCGACTTTGATTTCGGTACAGTTCCCACAATCCACTTGCTCCAGCTAGCGCGAGAGATGAGCCATGTAAGTACACAGGATAATGCAAGAGCCAGCAACCAGGTGATGATCATGCGGACGACCGGGTTTAACCCCATTGCCACATAAAACTGTTCATCTGGAATATAACTGTAGCGCAACACCAGCATATGCATCAGGTAGCCCCCGTACGAAACCCCGCCCATCCACGCGAGCAAACGCAATCCCCTGACATTATGGAGCTTGCCGGCCAGCTGGTACATCACCATGATCGAAGCGATCAGGAATAATATCATATCCGGACGGATGAGACTAACGGTATAGAACGTAATCTGGATGCCCTCCGGCTTCTGGAATTCAAGCATTAACATATATATAAACCGTAGACCAAGAACCATAAACACAGACCAATACACCCAGCGTAAACGATGAATCCATTCATTCCAGTGTTGGACCGATAGCCCGGCTGCCGCACCAAGCACAAAATAAAAAAAGAAATACACAAAATTTCGATCCGCATACGTCGTAAAGGCATCCGTCAGGACCGGGATATTCAACCCCTGCATGAACTTAGCGATATTTCTTAATTGATCCGCAAGTACAAGATAGACCACACCAGAGATTAGAAGAGCAATCACGCGCCCCTTAGGCTCGTACCGATTGTATACATATCGAATTGCCCGCAAGAACACGGGAAACAGCAGATAAAACTGAATTAGCATGATGATGTACCAAAAATGTGAGGACGTTTTGCCTGTCAATAATTTCAATCCAAGATCAGGGATATTTCCCCAACCAAATCCGCTCCAGCCGCGGGGCGCCAGTGTGAAATAGATCAGTGACCAGATGATATAAGGGACGATGACATCCGTTAATCGCTTTTGCATGAAGCGTCCATAGTGGAGCTTGTCTCCTGTATTATAGAAAAGTACCATGCCTGTGATAAAAATAAACAGGGGGACAGCAAATTTGGACAACATCAGCAGAATTGCGAGCACTACACCGTCTTGCAGTCCGGCTTCAGGAACCAGGGAATAATGAGCGATGGAATGCTGAAGGACAACTGCCGCAAAAGCAACTCCCCTCAGACTTTCAATTTCTGCAATTCGTTCTTTACGAGGCATATCAACCAGCCTCCTTTCTTGGTTTTGCCATGAAAACGACGTACAATAAACCATACATTGATAAACGGGGTGATTCACATCTCAGATACAGACCAAGATCTAACCACCATGGACTCCAAATATGTACAACAGCATCTGGCTAACGAACGGACCTTTCTGGCCTGGGTGCGTACCGGCATTGCCATGGTCGGAATCGGCTTTCTTGCATCCGGATTCGGCTTTAGTTCCACAGCCTATGACCGGATGGCTCATATTGCGGCAATCATCATCGGTGTTACCTCCCTGGTCAGCGGTATATCGATCATCCTGTGCTCTGCTTCCGCTTACCATCGAAAACGCAATCAGATCAATTCGCAGACGTTTCAGGCCTCCACCGGTTTAATCCGATTCCTGACATGGATGCTGCTGGTGATCGGACTCGCTCTTGCCGTACTACTGTATGTATTGTTATTCCCTGACTGGCAGGATTAACACCTGGACCTGCTGATGTCCATTCAGGAATGATTCAGAGGTACAAAAGCCGGCTTCCTGTAAGGAAACCGGCTGATGACCACCTGATGGATCAAATATATCATTCCAGTTGAAGAAGCATTCCTTGGTGACCTAATTATAGAAAAGTATTGTTGCCAAATCGAGCCGCCTTATTCTGGGCTTCCAGTCTGCGCTCTTCCATATCCAGATCCGGGCGCTCGGCAGGCACATCTTCGCGAGGCACATCACTGCTGTCCCGGTTCACATATCTGTTCGTACTGAACACGTGGTAAACATCCGTGTCCCGATCCGTCGAATCCACGAGTAACAGGATTTTGCCATTTTGCACATATTCCTCATACTGTCTGGCATCTTCTTCCGGGATACCGAGACCGACGAGTCCACCTACCAGCCCGCCTGCTCCTGCGCCCACAGCAGCACCCGTAAATGCTGCCGCAATGGGGCCAGCTGCCAGTATAGGACCTATGCCCGGAATCGCGAGCGCCCCGATCCCTGCGAGCAAACCTGTTACTCCGCCCAGCACTCCGCCTGTTGCTGCACCTGCAGCTACACCTTCGGGAGCTTTTGTACCCGTTTCTTCGCGGATGGCCTTCAGTTCATCCCGATCCTGTGTGACTACCGAAATTTCGTCTGAGGTGAACCCTTGCGCTTTCAGTCCCTCGATTGCTGATGATGCCTCACGTTCTGTATTAAACACACCTACGATTTTCTTCTGCATAGTAATCCCTCCTCATCGAATTGAGTGGTTCGCTATGTTATTACCCGCCCTGTTTTCTTTCAAACGCTTCAATCGATATATCGCATCTTGAAAGACCTAGGTGGCTGACGACCACGGATATATGGCAGGGCACCGCACTGGGTGCTGCACTGGGTGCTGCACGCGGTGCGAAACGAAGTTGAACACATGCAGAAACCGTGGATATGCCAAACCTGACCTGGTGTGGACTCCCATGCCGGAGCATTCGGGCCGGAGGGGTCACGTGGACTTAGCAGCTTTTTTCTAAGGAACACAGGAGTCTTATTTGGCCCTTAATCTCTCATTTTCCAATCGTAAGGAGCACCCGACACGTTATTCCCCTAGAACGCCCTAAAAAATGAAGCAAATGCCCTTAATTTTGTATATAACATGTCTCAGGTTCGCTTATCCTTCTCCTAACGCTCCCCCAGCCATATAACACGTCTCAGGTTCGTAAGCACTCTGACGTTCTAATCCGCAATCACACACTCGCCCGTTCAGATCGCGTTCAGGTCCATCTGTCAGACCGAGGTTTGAAGACAACTCCTAGCTAAACTCGCGGTTTGGTCCGGTTAGTCGCTACTGCTTCGAGGGGATTATCCGGCCAATAATGCTTGGGATAACGGCCTTTCAAGTCTTTCTTGACCTCAAAATAAGTCTCCCGCCAAAAATTGGCCAGATCTCGTGTGACCTGTACAGGCCGCTGCGCCGGGGACAGCAAATGAATGGTCAGAGGTACTCGGCCGCCGCCAATACGGGGGGTCTCCTGCTGTCCAAACATCTCTTGCAGTCTAACCGCTAGCGTAGGATCTTCAGGTCGGCTGTAATCTACCGGAATGCGCGAGCCACTGGGTACCTGAATATGTGTAGGAGCTTCCCGATCCAATTGCTGTCGCTGTTCCCAGCTCAGTCCGCCCAACAACACATCCTGCATCGACAATCTCTTGAGATCTGCAGCAGATCGCATGCCTGTCAGAAACGGACGGAGGTGATCTGCCAGTTCTTCGGTCAGATGATCTTCGCTAAGATCCGGCCATTCCGGCAGATGATAATGCAAAAATCGCATTCTGTCCGCCAGCTGTCGCGATGATTTTGTCCAGGGCAGACCATCCAGCCCTTCGATCCGTATTCCTGAGAGTAATGCTTCGATCACCTGGTCTTCGGGCGGCTGTGCAATACTCCTCTCTTTCAACGTAATGGCTCCGATTCGCAGCCTTCTATGCGCACGCACACTTCGGGTGCCGCGGTCCCAGGCCACCTGCACCTCTTCGTGCAGCATATCTGGACCAAGGTCCAGCAATCTCTTCTCCTGCACCGGCGCAGCCAGCAGGATGCGCGCATCCGCGCCCTGGTCGTCGGCCTCGGCTGCGACCAGATAGGCTGAACGGCTCAGCGATTCTGTCGCTGCGAGCCGTACCCCGCGGCCGCTGCTCAGCAGATAGCGGCCGTCCTCCCGGCGTTGCCCGATCCGGTCCGGATAGGCAAAGGACAGCAGCCATCCGCAGCTGTCCTCATCCGGCTGTACCGGATCGGCCGCCGGGCCGAGCGCCGCGCGCAGCTGGCGGCTCTCCTGGAGCATGCGCCGCACGGCAGCGCCGTCTGCGACAGACGCTGCCGCTTGCAGCATGCCGCTGCTGTCCGCGGTCAGCAGCGCTTCCACGCGCGGGCGCAAGTCGGTGCCCGCGCCGGCACTGCCACTGCTGCGGAGGCCGGCAGGCTCCTGCAGCAGTGCCGCCAGCATGCTGGCGTAGCTGGCCAGCCCAAGCTCCGCCGCGCGGAGCAGCATGCTGGCCAGTCGCGGATGCACGCCAAGCGTGTTCATCCGCCGCCCGAAGGGCGTGATGCGGCCTGCGTCGTCCAGGCCGCCCAGCTGGCGCAGCAGCGCCTGTGCCTGGCCGTAGGCTGCGGCAGGCGGGGTGTCCAGCCACTGCAGCTCCGCAGGAGTCTGGACACCCCAGGCGGCAAGCTCCAGCGCCAGCGGCGCAAGATCCGCGGAGGCAATCTCCGGCTTTGCTGCATCCGGCAGCGCGCCATGGGCCTCTTCGCTCCACAGCCGGTAACACACGCCCGGTGCAATCCGCCCCGCGCGTCCCCGCCGCTGATCGGCTGACGCCTTGGACACCGGCAGGGTGACCAACCGGCTCATGCCGGTCCGGGGCGAGAATACCGACGCCCGACTCAACCCCGCATCCACCACAACCTTGACTCCAGCCAAGGTAAGACTGGATTCGGCAATGGATGTAGACAGCACCACCTTGCGTTTGCCTGCTTCTGCAGGGCGTACAGCCTCATCCTGCCTTTCTATCGGCATGCTGCCATACAAGGAATGAATCTGAACATGAGCAGGAAGCATGAGATTGGATAACTCTCGCTCTGTGCGATGGATTTCTTTTGCACCCGGAAGGAAAACCAGCACATCTCCCTCCTGTTCCGACAGTACCTTGACAACCGCCTGAGCTGTAAAAGTCTCCAGCTGTTCGGATACCGGTTTGGATAGATATCGGGTTTCCACCGGAAACGTTCGCCCAGGGCAATCGATCCATCGGGTTCCCTGCCCCAGCAAGGCACAGACAGGAGCCGGGTCCAGCGTTGCCGACATCACCAGCAGCTTCAGATCAGGACGCAGCATAGCCCGGGATTCAAGCGCAAGCGCCAAACCAAGATCACCCTGTAAATGCCGCTCATGAAACTCATCAAAGATAATCATCGCCGCATCATCCAGTCCCTGATCCTGCTGAAGCATTCGGGTTAAAACACCTTCTGTCACCACTTCAATGCGAGTAGCCTTGCTTACACGAGTATCCATCCGCACCCGATATCCTACGGTCTGTCCCGCCTTTTCACCAAGGGAAGCCGCCATCCGCGCAGCTGCCGAGCGAGCGGCGAGTCTGCGGGGTTCCAGCATAATGATTTTTCGTCCGCCTACCCATGGCTCATCCAGCAGAGCCAGTGGGACAACGGTTGTTTTACCCGCACCCGGTTCAGCAATTAACACACCTGTATCCTCAGCCTGAAATAGCCGTCTCAGCTCGGGGATAATCTGTTGTATTGGTAAATCCGTCTTCATCTCATCTCTCCTAATTGATGTAGCACACGTCTATTCGAATGTTAGCATTATAACAAAAAAAGCCGTTCCAGAGGAACGACCATCAAAGATATATTCGATTTCAGCATTTTCCATCATACAGTTTAACGTACTCTCGGGTACAACAAGCGCTCTATGGATTGATCCAAAAAGCTCATTAGCTTAACAACGATTCCGCACCGTCAATGACGATTTCTGCACCCGTAATGTGTCTGGATTCTGCAGAAGCCAGGAACGCTACCAGATCAGCCACGTGTTCAGGCTGACCAGGCCCATCCGCAAGCGGCTGCTGGCCTTCAGGAAATTCCATCGGAATAACGATTTGCTGCAATTCATCCGTTTTGACCGTACTTTGGTCAATATTCGTCGCAATCGCTCCCGGACAGATGACATTGACACGAATTTTGAACTTGGCCAGTTCCAGCGCAGCCATCTTCGCAAAAGCAACCTGTCCCGCCTTCGACGTACTATACGCCGACATGCCAAAGCTGGAGAAGCGCTGATTACCATTAATGGAGCTGGTAATAATGATGCTGCCTCCACCACGTTTTTTCAGATGAGGAAGTGCATACTTGATCGTGAAAAAAGTCCCGTTCAGGTTCGTCGTAATAATCTGCTGCCAATCCTCAACCTGAATCTCTTCAATCGGCGCCGATACGCCATTAATGCCTGCATTGGCAAAAACGATATCCAGGCCACCGAACAATTCGATGGTCTCCAGAACAGCCTTCTCCACCCGGGCAGGATTGGAGATGTCTACATCAAAGGCTCTTGCCGCACCTGCATGCAGCTTATTAATTTCTGCTTCCGTCTCCGAGATCCGATCATTGACCAGATCGAGCAATGCAACACGCGCACCCTCACTAGCTAATTTAAGGGCGGCTGCCTTCCCAATCCCGGAGCCTGCTCCCGTAATTATGGCTACTTTGCCTTCGAACCGTGACTTGCCATTATGCTGTGTCATTATCCATTCCACTCCTTCTCCTCAGCAATTATGTAAGAATGTACGTTCATGTACTATCTGTAAGTAGATTCTTCACAAGATTACCCAAAAAGAGTGGCTTTTAAATCAACACGGGCAAGTTTTTTCACAGATAACCCTCACCTTCGCAGCACGGAGATCAGAACGCCTTGAAATGCTTCAAACAACATTCACCATTCCAGTTCAATGAAAGCGGCATCATCTTCAAGCCCTCCGGTATGTCTGGCATCCAGCAGCACCTGAATCTGTTCATCCGGAATATACGCCTGGATCGCATCCAGATCATTCAGGCCATCTGTATACAGTTGAAGACGGATGGATTCACTTGAGGACAATTTGGCCTCATAAGTATGGGGTTTGCCACCAACCGGACCATCGAGTGTAGACCAACGCTCATTCGTGCGACAGTGCAGCTGAAAAGCTCCCGACTGCTCCTGTCCACCACGCCACAGACGGATGCGAGAGTCTCCCTGCCAGGCGAGCCACAGTCGGCTTTTGCGGGCACCTCCCGAGAGCTCGATGCGTCCACACACGTACATAGCCTGACTTCCTCTGCTTCGCTTCTCCATCAGCACTTCCCGCAGAAGTACAGGCGAGTTGTCCAAAGGCTGCAATTTCTCTAGCTGTTCAGATGCTGGAACAGTCAGGTCGTGAAGCAGACGTTCCATTGACTCTGAAGAAGGATGCTGATCCCTATCCAGCCATTCCAACAAAGCATTCCCCAGAAAACGTGCTGCAAAGTCGCCCAGGTAACTCATGCCAACCCCATCACATAACACGAAGGTACAGACATTCCCATTGATGCGAACAGCAGCAAAGTCCTGTCCCGTGTCTCCCTGATTCACCGTCTCCGCCGCTCTCCCATACCCATAACGACACTTGAAAGTGCCCTGGTAACGAGTCAACGGCTGTTCTCCAGTCTGGACACTGGCATAACGAAAGCTGCCGGGATGTTGCTTGGCATGGCTTCCCTTATCTCCAGCAGACAATGTTGCCAAACGCATGGCTCTCATGGTTCCCCTCCTATCTCACCGGCGTAGCAGCAGACATCTGAAATCCGATGGATACCAGTTCTGCACATGTACCCGGAAGCATCATGAGTGCCCCAGGTGAAAGCAAATAATCGGCCTCTACAAGCATCTCACGGTAACTTTCCGGCAGAACCGAAGACATATTGCGCAGCTTCTCCCCATGTTCATCCTGAAGCACCGTCTCCTGGGATATGCCTTTCCATCTTCTCGGTTCTGCAATAGGTCCTTCGAGTAGATGGTCCGATATAAAAATATTCTCGACCAGTACATTGCCATCTGGCACACTCATGCCCATAATTCTTTTGGCAATAGGCTCCGGATCTTCCCCTGTTGCTACCCCGTCGGTCATATGACAGACCAACGGCGCAGGACAATCCTGCATGTTTGGAATTTCAGCCTGCAAAATCTTCTCTGCCTGCAAAAAAGCCTTCGCTGAATCCGAGAATCTTTTTGGTGTCAAATCAGGCAGTGAACCTACCGCAGCAATCTCGTCGATACCCTTAATTCCGTTCAACAGATCATACACATCATCGCTGTATGCCAGAATGGCAATTCTGTACCGGGGGGTCAATCGGTTTCCCTTCGTCGAGCGAAATACCATTTGGCGAATCGCCAGCGACAAGGCATCATAGACTACATCGATCCGACGACGATTTTCCAGAACCATATTCATGGAGGCGCTAATATCAATCAAATAAATAATAAGTGCGGGTGTGCGCTGGGATGCTTGAATCGTGTAGTTCATCTGGGATGAGCCACCTCCGTTGTTCACGTTATTTTACAAGTTAGGCAATGCATAATCGGTATTGCTCAGGAATTTGTTGATCGCATTCATTCGTGCTGCCACTTTACCTACACCTTTGAAATAAGCCGCATCGCTGTTGTACAGATTTTTGAAATCACGCGCGTATGCTTCGGCATTCTCCATATTATTGCCTTTTTGCGCATTATACGTTTTGTTATAGTGAGCGATCAGTGTGACTACGTTCTGAGCACGCTTTTTCTTAAGCGCAGCCTTCTGGGCCGCCTCCTGCCTGCGCTGTGCCTCGGCTGCTGCCTTACGTTCGGCTTCCTGCTTTGCAATCCTGGCATCATTTTCTTTCTTCCATACCAAGTAGGCTTCATATTTCGCCTGCTTGTCATACTTTTCCTGTTGTGCCTTTCTGGCTGCTTCAAGCTTCTGTTGTTTCTGCTTGGCAAGGTATGCCTCATATTGGGCCTGTTTGTCGTACTTGGCCTGTAACGCCTTACGCTCTGCTTCCTTCTTCTTGGCTTCGGCAAGCTTTTTCTTTTGCTCAGCATCAAGCTTTGCTGCTTCTGCCTCTTTTTGTTTCTTCTCTTCCTCCTGCTGTTTCAAGGCAGCCGCTTTTGATGCCTCGGCATCCTGAGCAGCCTTAAGCTCTGCCTGTTTGGCAGCCGCCTCCTGCTCCTTCTGTTTGACCTCAGCCTGATCGGCCAGTATTTTAACTGTCGGCACACTTCCAGCCAACAGAACGATTAACACCGCTGACGAAATCATAAATTTTTTGGAACGGTAAAACGGAAGCTTCACCAGTTGACCCGCAGAATCATCCTTGGGGTTAAGCTTGGTGTCCAGCTCCTGGATCGCCGCCTCTACTTCCATCTGCATCGCGCTGTTATGTGGAATAAAATGATGCAGCGAACGATACACTTCCAGAGCTGCCGCGGGTTTGCCTTCATCCTCCAGCGCTCTAGCCTGAAGAAACAAGCGGTTTACAACCGCTTCCTGACCCGGTGAAGGTGGCGCCAAGGACAAGCTTGGATCCGGGAGCGCCTGCTTATCCGCCATTCCTTCTGCTGCTTCCGCCCCTTTAATCCGGCTCGTATCGATTGCATCCAGCAGATCTTCATCTTTTGATTCGGATTCTGGAACAACTGCAGTACCTGCCAGTTGAGTATCAGCTGATGCCAGCGCTACAAACCACTCGCCAAATGTCGGGCAGCTGCTGAGATCATGACTTTCCCAGGCACGAATGAACAGATCGGATACTTTGGAGCCCCAGCGCTTTTGAAGCGACTCCCGCATCGCATAGTAACGTTCACTTACGGTCTGCATTTCGTGTTGGTCGAAATAACTTTCTCCCCAGGCCTTTTCCACAATCGCGGCATCGGACCAGCTTAACATCTCAGCAATAATGACTGCTCCGGCAAAACGGTCGGCATATGCACTCCACAAACCGCTGTGCACTGTACGATGAGCTGCATAACCAGGTGAACCAGCAAGCAGAGCATCCGGACGGTCCATTTTGGAACCGTACATCTGCTCTACATCTACCAATTCAACGGCTGAACCCCCTCTCAGGTTCTCCACTTCGGAAAAAAACGGAATCATCACATTGGGTGCGGACAAATCACAATGGGCCAATCCGCGCTGTTCCATGGCCGAACCGGTCCCGGCAAGGGCTCGAGCCAGCTTTAGACTTTCCTCCGCTGTCAGCTGTTTCTGATCACTGATTACATCGAACCAGGTCAGACCCTGTACCCATGGCATCAACACCGCATACAACAGATCAGGATGTTCTCCAATGAGTGCTCCGTTTCTTTCCGGAGTGAGCACATCACGCTTGCATACCTGCAAACCTGGCAGTTCACTATAAGACTCCATATGCTCAGACTGATACACCATAGCCGGGATACGAAATTTAGGAAAAAACACTTTTAGTGCTTTGGCCCCACTTATGGAACCATTACGGGGTAACAATTGGTAGACAATACCCTGCCTTCCGGCTTGGGCATAAGCCAGTCCAGGTGCAGCCGGATGCTGCCCAATCGTATAGGCAATGTCGTTAATCACCACTTCATCCCCGGGATTTGGTTGAAAAGACATGCTTATCCCTCTCTCTGTCATTCTGTCATAGTGCAGCAAAAACCGGGTGCTGTGACAACGCCCGGTTTTTGCTGTAGTTGTAAAGCTTCAGCTTGCTGCCTGCCTTTGATTCTGGGCGAATTCAAATATCAAACCTGCCCGAATTATGTATCGCAGATTAGCGAGCTTGGTCAGCAGTACGGAATTTGTTGGCGATAGCCGTCAGTTCCGCGCTGATGCTATTCAGCGTTTGAACGAAAGATTGCATTTGTTTGCTGGCTTCCTGGAATTCCTGGAAGAAGCGCTGTTTGGTCATACCTTCCCATTGTCCTTCCATGCTAGTGATGGATTGAGTCAATGTAGATACGATTTGCTGACTTTGCTCACCGCTTTGTTTGAATTGGTTGGAAACCTGATCAAGCTGCTCTGGGGTAACTAAAATACGTCCTGCCATTGTAAATTCCTCCTTGGTTTGTGCAATTAAATTTTGTCTTGTTCAAATTGTACTATACCAGGATCGATCGGACAAAAGCCGAAGGACCTAATCCTATTTACCCCATTTTCAGCCAATGAAACTTCCCCTAACAGACTATATACATAAAAATTCACTTTCTGCTGTCTTGCTTATTCAGCCCTGTAACTCATGCGCTCAGGAGACCACAGGTTCTGTTCCTCTTCTTCCCCGATAGGATGGATCTGTGAATCTCCACGCCACAGGCTCAGGCTGCATGGCCTGGATCAGAGTCGCTGGTGAGCCATCAGGCGGTACGGCATCCTGTACACGGTACACGGCTGCTACCGCGGAAAATGGATCGGATACAACAGCAGTGGTTGCTGAGTGCACAGGCATAATCTCTCCTGTACGCTCCGCCTGAAGAACATTCAACATATTGACCGCATTGCCATAGGCCGTGTTCACATGACTCAACACGGTACGATACTCCATGTCCACCTGCTGGAATAACAAGGCCTTGCGTCCCAGCTGTACGCTCAAGTCCATAAAACGACGTACCGCAGACTCGCAGAGTCGCTTGCTGTGATCCCATTCATTCATAACCGCTGCACGGGCTTCAAGATCCCACTCCAGCGAATGAATAGCCTGATCCAATACTGTCATCTTTTGCTGTATTTGCTCCGCCGCATACTGAATCTGCCTGCTCAGTGCCCGAAGCACATCCGGTTCCACACGAATGCGCATTTACCATCACCTTTCCTCTTCCCCTGCAGGCTGTTTAAGCCAGTCCAGCAGCATCTCGTGAAACTGTTCTCTAGTCGTCAGTGCTGCGACAAGCCAATCATCTGAAGCAGCAGTGCTCATGCGAAACAACCAGTTGGAAACCGTGCTTGCTGCGAAAGCTGCAGACTGTGATTTCCAACCTTCTCCGTTCCATACGAGCAACCGCAGTTCACCCTCCGACTCCTTGCTCATCAGACAGCGTGCGAGCGCAAGCGACCCCTCGGGATCACTCGTTTCCTGCATCAACTCATCCGTCACTTCCTGTAACTCTTTGTTCTTCAGATCGTTCATGACATCATAGAATTTTTTCTTCGAGCACATTAGCGCCGGCTTTTCCGCCGGAGAATGCCCACTCCATTTCATCCTTTGAATCAGATCATCAATAGCTTCACGAACATTCCCCAGATCACTGAGCCGGAAGGAGTCCGGCTCGTCAGCAACACGGGATACTTCCACGACACGTTCATCCGTGCAATGCACATAACTTTCATACGACTTGCCGCTGTGCGTGTAGCGAATCCAGCAAGCCCTGTCGGACAGTCCCGCAATGGCTACCCTGGAGAAAACGGTCGGTGTCATGATCAGCTCATTACTGTCCTGATCCTGAATCAGATATCCCTTGTCGAGCAGAGACGTTTTTACGCTCTCCCACTCCAAAGCAATGTCTTCCGCCATATACCCGCGGAACGGATCCTCCACGCCAAGCAATCGGTCTGAACCGAGAATACCGGCCAGGAAAAAAAGTTCTTTTTTTTGCAGAGTGACTACCTTTTGCTTGGAATCATGAACCGTCAACATTATGAGCCACCTCCCCTCAAACTACAACATGCCATCGGTCACGAATTTCAGAAATCCAATCGGTCATTTTCCAGCTTCCATCACATGGAACTGCACCTTTAACCCTGGAATATTTACGTTTCACATAATAACCTTGACCCGGAGGCAGTACCTTAAGCCCATTCGTGCCCCCCCCGGATTCGGAATAAGGTATACGGAAGAACGAGAGATCATTAGGGTCTAAAGTCCCGAACAACAATCCGCTCTGGGAAGCCTTCACATCGTTCACCCAGTCCGATCCAAAGGTTGGGAAATCTGCAGGAACACCTGACAGAATCACATGTATACCTCGATCCCTGCCTTGACGAACAATCGCTCCCAATTGATCCTTCACATTAAAATCATTCAACTGTTTGGCCAGTGTATCCGCATCGTCGATGATGAGAACGATCTCCGGTCCACCGGTTAAGTCGCCTCTTTTTAGAACTTCATCGTACAACTGTTGGATCACAGGTGCAAGCTGTTCTTCACGGGATACATGTCCACGGACATGGGGTAAACTGCTGATTTCGCCCAGTCCTCCCGAACCATAGCGCATATCTACCGTGTATATTTGCATGTCTTCAGGAGACGCATGATAAGCAAGTGACAACATCCATGTAAGCAAAAATGTCGTTTTCCCACCTTCCATCGGACTCGTAACCATGAAATGCGGGCCCTCGCGCAGGTTAAGCTGGAACGGCTCCAGATCATCAGTCAGTAAACCTACGGGTACCGTTAAGGAAGATACGTCTCCGACTTTTCCGAACGTGCCTGTCCGAATAAGTACATCTCTAAGCTTGACTTCTTCCGGTAGTGGCGCAATCTGTGGAGCTTCTTCTCCGCTCCAACTGTCCCTAATCTCTGCAATCGTATGGCGCAGAGCGGACGAACGCTTGCCCTCATCTTCTCCGGATGACGGCAGCGCCGCCTGGAACATCAATGGCGGGACCTGTCCCTTGACCAGCCCTCTGCCTGGCGGAAGCTGACTTGGTGCCTTGGACGGCCGTCCCACTGCGTAATAATAATCGCTTGGGTCGGACAGTTCAAATGAAACGGCATTGGGAATGTTGCTTCTGAACTTCTCAAACACATCGGTTACCCGGTTAGCTGTGAGAATAAATGTGATACCCAAACTTCCACCTTCGCGAAGGATTGTTTCCAGAAGTTCATTCTCCTCTGGATATGCATTACGGAAAGAAAGATAACCGTCTATGACAACCACAATCTGTGGCACAGCTGCATGAGCCGTTCGCCGGTAAGCCGAAATTGTTTTAACCCCTGCTTCCGAGATCATGTCTTTACGTTGTGCAGACAGTTTCAGGATGTATCGGAATAACCGCTTGATCCGATCCTCTTCTTCGGACATCATTACTGCACCGATCTGAGGCAAGCCTGCGAAATCTTTCATCATGCGGCCCATATCAATAATATAGCCATGCCAAGGCTCAGTTCGACTGGAGCGGGCCAATGACATCAGCAAGGTTTGCACAAAGGTCGTTTTCCCCAGACCAGGCATACCATAAACAACCAAATGTCCCTGATCTACCGGAAGCGCGAGTGGTTGCTGTCGCTGATTAGGCAAATCATCCAGCAGACCCACCAGCGGTTTCAGTCCGCTCGCTCCACCGTCAAGCAATGCCTCGCGGTTGTCTTCTTCCTGCCAGTAGTGTAGGCTTTCCCATTCCAGTGTCTCAGGCAGAGGCGGCAACCAAGGACCCGGTAATCGCGTAATCCCTGCCTCGGCTGCTTCTTTCGCCACATAATCTATGAACACCTGGAGCTGCTTGGGCACATCCTCGCCCTTGAGCACAGCTCTGCGCTCACCAGTCAAGAGCGGCTCCCGCTTCCCGTTTAAGCGCACCTCCATGACAGGGAGTACTGTGGTCGTATCTTCCTGCTGATTGTACGGTGCTCCACTCCAGGCAAATTGCATTTCCTCAAACACTTCATCACTGCCCACCTGGAAATATCCGCGACCCGGCTTCGTGATCCAGGCTGCATTTGGAATTTTGATCATATCGCGACTGTCCCCTTCGCTTTGAACGCGAAGACAGATGCGGAAACGGGAATTACTCCAGATTTTATCATCGACAACGCCCGCGGGCTTTTGGGTTGCCAATATAAGATGTACACCCAGTGTCCGACCGATGGCCGCTATGCTGATTAATTCATCCATGAACTCCGGCTGATCCCTCTTCAATTGAGCAAACTCGTCGATGATGATCACTAAATGCGGCAGCGGCTGTTCATGTCTGGAACGTAAAATTTTGTAATATTCATCAATGTGCTGGAGGTTACCGGCATCATTCAATATCTTCTGCCTTCTGACCAGCTCGGCTCGAAGTGATATATTGGCTCGCTCAATCAGGTTGCCGTCGAGGTTGGTAATCGTACCTACCACGTGAGGCAAGCCCACGAACGTATTCGACATCCCGCCACCCTTGTAGTCAATCAGCATAAAGGCCAGATCATGGGGATGGAATTCAGCAGCCAGCGAGGCCACAATGGACTGAATAACTTCACTTTTACCTGAACCGGTTGTGCCTGCGATCAGACCGTGCGGGCCATGGCCCTGGCGTTCGATTTTATCGTGCAGGTTAATGGATATTTTCTTGCCGCCCGCCCGTACACCCATAGGAACGGGAAGCGTATCAGGGTATCGCGTCTGGGCCCAACGGTTAATCACGTCCAATTCTTCCACTCGTGAAGTGCTCAGCATATCGAACAACGGGAGGATTTGGGGGATGTCTGAAGCGGATGAACGTTTCAGACGAATTGGTGACATGTAACGCGAAAGCGCCTCAGCCGTCTCTTTCGATATCACATCTGGTGTGTACGTCTGCTGTACCACGTCAGCATCTTCCGTTTTTTTGATGTACACTCCCTTGCCTTTGGAGGCCTCCATGATCAGTTGACAATGCATAGGAAGTGACTCCTTGCGGTTTGCCAGAATAATGGTGCATACATCAATCTCCTGTGCAGATTCCAACAATAATGGAAGAAGAGGCTCTTCTTCAATGAGTTGGGTATCTGAGAGAACAACGACGTAACACGGCGTTTGCACACTTTTTTTGTACCGGTCCTCCTTGTTGTTCCGACGACGGTTCAACACGGAAAACAAGCTGTCCGCCAATTGATGCGCACCGCTGTGCCTGTCGGCCATATAGCGTTGTCCCTGATCTTCATCCCAGATATGGGGTAACCAGCGGAGCCAGTCCCATTCCTTCGCTTCTTTTTCTTCATAAAAAGCCGCAATTTTCAATTCATCGGGTGAATGCCGAACCGAGAGTTGCGAAATGATGACGCGCAGGGAAGCAAGCACTTCCTCACGATTCCCTACCAATCCCATAACTTTCGACTGAAACAGTGGCAGTGTAATGGAAGCATCGGGTACCGTCTCAAATTCTGCGGCAAGTTCATGAGCCGCCTCGATCAGTTCATCTTTTTCATAACCATCCACTCGCGGAACCTGCAGTTTGATCCGAAACGGAATTTCTCCCGTACCGATTCGCACCTGCAGAAAATCGTCATCTTCCGGTGAACGTTCCCACAGGGAACTGTTACGATTCTTTACGACTTGCAGACAAACATTGGGATCACCATGGATCTCGTACAGGCTCTTGACCTGCTCGGCCTGAGCTTCCTTAAGCTCTTCACGGTGCTTATCCAGTTGGGCGCGGTACATGGCCTTCCGCTCTTCAATTTTTTTGCGATACGTCTTTTTGTTACTCAAATACACAAAAAACGGAATCGTATATGACGTAAGCATCATCATGACGGTCATCATCTGAAACATCATATAGTTGGGGTTGCCCATTTTGCCCGTCATGTTGATATATACATAGAATCCGATGCTGACCATCGTCATCATGATCGGTATAATAATAGAAATCATTGAAAACGTAGGTTTGCTCGGTTCTGTTGGAGGTCTGAGAATTTCCAGCCTTTCTTCCTTAAGAACCGGTGTCATTCTTGGAGAACGTTGATATAACACATTCACGAAGAGAAGACCTCCTTATAATGGGTTCGATAATGAGTGTATACGTCAAGAAGCCTCATTCGTTGCTGTCCTGCTGAAATAATGAACGTCTTCCGTACACTGGCGCTTCTTCTGTAGTGGTGGAGAATGCCCGCTGAACCCGTACACAGCTGCCTTGCCGCAGGCCCGTTTCCATCAGTTGTTGGGAGTTCTGCGGAGAGAACCACAAACCTTCGGGGAATTTCGCTTCAAGGATGTATTGAATGCCATCACCAGGTGCCTGCCCGAATATCCGCACCCCCAGCAATGTCTTCAAATGTTCGATCGTACACTCATCCGGGACTTCAATATCGAACCACTCGCCTTCCTCCCGGCCGGAATACACGGTAAGAATCATCATAATCCCTCCCATGGTCTCATATGTAAATTGTCCTAATGTCAAATTAAATCAAAAATATGCGGGTGAATTGCTATTCCAACCCTATTTTCTTACATTAACACCCTGTTTGCAATGTACAACCTGTATTTTTGTTACATATGACCCACATGAATATTAAAATATCGTCCAATGGACTCAGAACTTTTGAGGCATTGTTCACGTTAATTGTTGCGAGGATGCGAAACCACGTCGATTTATTCCATATAAATGGAAGTTACAAGCTGCCTTTTCGGGACTTTTTATTGCTTCGCCCACAATTGAATTGTGAACACTTTTCAAACATTGCCCACCTTTATGATTTCATAAGCTGATTTTAAGGTAATTTTAAGCATTGGAACTTAATATAGCGAGTAAGAAATAACTCTCGTGAGGTGATTTCTAGTGAGAACACTAATAACTTTTCAAAACAAATCAATCCCTGTATATTTCAATCAAGAAAACAAACAACCTGTGCAAAAGACACTACGATTGCTTAGCAGTGCCCTTGAGCATAAGATTAGCAATGGTAAACGCGCTTTACAGAAATGTCTGCAATCATTGATTAGTATTGAGATTGTCGGTGGTGAAGCCATTCTTCACAGCCGCAGCGAGAATGACTCCCTCGCCTTATCCCTTTATTAAGATGGGTCAGTTGTTTACATCAACATGGAAACGGCGAATTCATTTATTCGCGAACATAAGGAAAAGGAAGCTTGCCGTTAAGGACAAGCTTCCTTTTTTGTGTACCGAATCCTTTTATCTATTCTAATGCAATCTGCTGACGACATAGGCAGTCTCATGCTCTTCATCCATCTCAGCCTTTTGGATTCGAATGACAAACAACCGAACCAGATTATCACGTGTATTTTCTTCCTGACAAGTATTCAACTTCCTCAGAATAAAACGGTCAATGGACATGAAGTTCAGGCCCCTTTACCTAGTGGATTTACGGATCTGTTCTTACCGTGTATCCATAAATAACCAGATTACTGGTGCACCAAACAGCTTTTTCACATCATTCCCTCGCCTATTTTTACAGGATGTAAAAACATGCAAAAGCCCGCCCCATCCAGCTTAAGGCGGACTCATCGCAATCTTTGTCATTCTTTCCCGAAGTCTATCTGATTATAAAACAGAATTATTCCTAATCCGCGTTCTCTGTCGAACTATTGCACTCCAGGATAATCCCGATATTGATGCTGAATGCTGATCCAGCGTGTCCGCGTGAATTTCTCAATAGCCCAATCGCCTCCGAAAAGGCCAATACCAGAAGATTTTTCACCACCAAACATGACATGAGCTTCATCGTTCACGGATTGATCATTCACATGAATCATACCCGCTTCAATCTGCCGGGCAACTTGATACCCTCTTTCCAGATTTCCGGTGAAGACCGAACCGCTTAATCCATAAGGCGTATCATTTGCCAAACGTACAGCCTCCTGCTCATCCTGTGCTTTCATTACTACCGCAACAGGTCCGAACAGTTCCTGCTGCACGATATGCTGTTCTGGTTTTACATCCGCAAAAAAGCGGTATAGTAGTTCATTAACCTTGTTATCCTTTCATCCTCTGATGGGAAGATGTTCCTCATTGCTCAGCAAATTCAGCCTTTATTTATTCAACTACCAGGCACCGTCTTCTCTCCAAAAAGAGTCAAGTCCTCCCAACCATAAGCAACCTCTAGCAGATCTTGGCCGCCAATCCGGATTTGCTGTGTTTGAACAGGGACCCCACCCATCTTTTCATAGAACCGACAAGCCGAATTTCGCTCCAATGCCCAGATCAACAGGCTCCTCATGTCCAGGGAATCGAGATAATGAACGACGTGTCTTGCCAATTGCTGGCCGATACCCGTTTGCTGCACTTCTTTCAGTAAATATATAGCATACAGCTCAGCATCGTATGGCAACTTGCCTTCACGTTCCTTGCCGCCGCAAGCAAATCCGACAATTTCCCCGTTAGCCTGTTCAGCCACCACCAGAATTTGATCCTTTTCGCCAGCGCGGATATTTCGCTCCCATTGCGGCAACCTTGATTCCTTCGTCAGATTATCCAAAAAATTATCAGGCACAATCCCTCGATATGTCGTCTTCCAACTCTCTGTATGTACATGAGCTACTGCTTCCGCGTCCCCTTCACGAGCTGGTCTAATCCGCATGTCAACACTCCCTTTCCTTCGCCATTCCGATTTATTGGTCAATGGGAAGCTTGATTTTCGCTTTGGCTATCTATGCGCTCTATGGTTTGGAGTAAAAAATCCGGCCCTAGGGCCGGATCGTTACCTGTGTGCCTACGGACACTTTGGAAGACAGATCCAGCACATCCGAGTTGTACATGCGTATGCAGCCATGAGAAACAGATTTACCAATGGATGAAGGATCATTGGTTCCATGAATCCCGTAATGCGGCGCTGACAACCCCATCCACAGAGCACCAAATGGCCCTCCAGGATTCTCTTGTTTGTTAATAATCGTAAACACGCCGTTAGGCGTTTGCGTAAGCATCTTGCCTGTAGCGACAGGATAGCCCTTAACCACTTGTGAGCCATCCAAAAGATATAACATGTGGTCTGACAAGTCCACGATAATGCTATAATCCGGCATAATGACATCCCTCCTGACCTATCTTATGCAGGATACAGTGGGATGCCCACCCGATTTCAGGCTTCTTCCCAGTCTTTTGTACTGCGGACATGTTTGGGTTTGCGGGAATTTACCGGTTTGCTTGAAGCGGTCCGTCGTTTGGATGCTGCCTCTTCCTTGCGCTGCTGAAATTTCAGTTCCTTCTGCATTTTCAAGTAGTTGCCCAGCCTTTTTTCATCCAATGAACCAGCCTGAATGGCTTCTTTCACAGCGCAACCAGCTTCCCGGGTATGCGTGCAATCCTGGAACCTGCATTCCGCAGCAAGCTGCTCAATTTCGCCAAATGCGTGGGATAACCCATCCTGTCCTTCATCCCACAAATTTAGCTCTCGCATGCCCGGTGTATCAATCAATACAGCTCCCTGCGGCAATACAAACATCTCCCGATGGGTAGTTGTATGTCGTCCACGGCTGTCGTCCTCACGAACGGACTGTGTGAGCTGTACACTCTCACCCATCATCCAGTTCACCAGAGTAGATTTGCCACTACCGGAAGAACCCGTCAAGGCCACCGTTGTGCCCGAAGTCAGAAATTTCTCAAGCAACGATTTGCCCTGGTCCTGAACAGCTGACAGTGCCAGCACTTCAATACCTGGAGCAATCCCTTCCACCAGTGAAATTTGTTTCTCCACATTCTCGCACAGATCGCTTTTGCTTAGAATGATGACGGGTCTGACCCCGCCATTCCAGGCCATCATAATGTACCTTTCCAGCCGTCGCAGATTAAAATCATGATTGAGAGCGGCCACAATCAGCAATGTATCCACATTCGATGCGATCAGTTGCTCTTTCGTCACAGGACCCGCAGCTTGTCTGGATACCCTGCTCTGACGTGGCAAAATACTGTGAATGATCGCTTCTTCTCCAGTCTGTCCCGAGACAGCGACCCAATCCCCAACGGCAGGCACAATACCCGTTTCCACATGATCGTGACGCATCCGTCCAGATACCCGCCCCCAGCATTCTCCATCTGCCGTCATCAGGCGAAGCAATTGTCCATGATCTGCAATAATTCTTGCCGGTTTTCTTAACAGTTCTTCCATTCCAGACAGATTCCATAGCTCCTGCCATTTTGCAGACCAGCCGTACTTCTCCAATAGGTTATTCAAAATAAAAATTCCTCCCGATCAATAGTGTGTTTCCTTCAAGGCCATTAACAACGATCAACAATGAACACTCCGGTCCGGCATCAAACCAAATAAGCCACGAGCAGTACTGCACCCGCGGCAATAAGAAGTTAGCCGAACGAATGGTTGTTAATATGGCATTCATATCGGACGCATCAAGACGACAATCCGGTACTCGTTATCCAGAAACAACCCCATTTCGGCATACAAAAAAGCCACGGGTACGTCACCCGCGGCTTCATTTGTGCATGTTACTTTTTACGTACATATGGACCGTATTGCGAACAATACTGCCCAACTGCCGTAAAATTACATGCATTGATCCGTTCCGGAGACGCTGTTCATATTCAAATTAACGTATACTGCCATTAGATTTGTCATTTAACATCGCCTCCCTTGTAGAATTATCCATCATGTTACACAGCTTCGTCTGCTTTTGTCAAGTTTATTTCCCAAAACTTATCTCACTTGATCCCACCGTGTCCACATTTCCTTCGGATTCAGTTCATAAATCCCATCTTCCCGGTACATGAACTGGTGCATGATGAACTCCCGACGAATGGTGGCAAAATCCTCATGATAGGTTTGAATAAATGTATTGATTTCCTTCTCCGTATATTTCCGTCCAAATTCAAGCTGCTCGACCAGATGACCAAGTACAATCAGCTTTTTTTTGTACTGAGCAGGGATTTGGCGCAACCGTCCATCTTTGGAGAAAAAATTTCGCATGACGGATGCTTTCAACGTTTCATTCACATCACTCATATCAGCAACCTCCTCTCTTTTAAAAATAAAATCAACTGAGGCCTGCGCATGCTCTCGAATAAAAGAAGGATTAAGAGAGAAAAACACCGTGTTTTTCTCTCTGCGTTCCTTGATTAACGCAGCTTCTCTTAGCTTGGATGCATGATGTGTAACCGTTGGCTGTGACAGGTTGAGTTTGTCAGCAAGCGCTTGACCATGAAGTTCTCCCTGGGACAACAACAGCAGCATCCGAAGCCGGGTCGGATCAGCCAGGGCCTTGTGGTAGGCCACAATCTTCTCCAGTTGCATTATCGCTCAGCTCGCTTTCGTTTAGATGAATATCTAATTTGATACTAATCTTTTCTCTATTCCAAGTCAAATTCCTGCTTCTGGATCAATTCTTTGTGTTGGACCCCTTCTTAAACTGGCATTAGGGCCGTATTTACGGTAGGATTATAGTGCTTGAAATAAGGAGGATTAAGAACATGGAAGATGTCATTATTATCGGCGGCGGCCCATGCGGTCTATCAGCTGCCATTGAATGCGAGCGGCTGGGACTATCAGCTGTAATTGTTGAGAAGTACAATATCGTCCAATCTATTTATCTGTATCCAACCCATATGCAGTTTTTCAGTACAGCGGAATTGCTTGAGATTGGGAACGTTCCGTTCAGCACACCGAACGACAAACCTTTTCGTTACGAGGCACTCGCCTATTATCGCAAGGTAGCCGAACACTTCGGTCTGCGCGTTCATAACTATGAGGAAGCCCGTGAAATTAAGCGCAAGGACGATGGCACGTTCGAAGTACATACGGTAAATCGTCGCGGTCAGGCAATCGTTCATGAAGGACGAAATGTCGTTGTTGCAACAGGTTATTTTGACCACCCCAACTATCTTGGCATCCCTGGCGAAGACAAGGATAAAGTCACTCATTATTTCCGGGAAGCTCATCCGTACACCCGTACACGTGTCGCCATCATTGGAGGAAGCAATTCTGCGGTCGATGCCGCCATGGAACTGGTTCGTGTTGGTGTGCATATTGATATGGTCTATCGCGGGAGTGGTGTTTCGGAACACATTAAACCATGGGTTCGTCCATTATTCGAAAGCATGGTGCAGAAAGGCAGAATCTCACTTCATCTGGGCTCACGTGTGACTGAAATATTGGATGATTCTGTTCGTTTGGTCCATTCAGATGGCTCAACAAGTGAACTCGATAATGACTTTGTGCTGGCCTTAACCGGTTTCCGTCCCGACCGCAAGCTGCTTTCTTCCATAGGTGTCGAGATGTCTGAGGATATGGATAAACCGGTATATGACCCGCAAACGATGGAGAGTAGTGTGCCCGGCATATACGTTGGTGGAGTTATCGCTTCAGGGCGTAATGCCAATGAAGTATTTATTGAATCAGGCCGCTGGCATGGAAGATATATTGCAGAACATATCGTAAGTCGTCATCGCGGGCAGATCGAAGGGGAATGAAAGCGATGGATATGACCTCACTGCTGTTGCTCGTGTTTGCCGCGCTAGGTATTATCAGCAGTAACACACCCGTAACCGTAGCCATGGTATTTCTGTTGCTGCTGCGGGTGCTGAACCTAAATCAGGCTTTTCCCTGGCTGGAAAAGTATGGTCTTACGGTCGGTATCATCATCCTGACCATTGGTGTTATGGCACCTCTTGCCAGCGGCAAAATCAGTTTGCAGACGATTGGAGAGTCTTTTCTGCACTGGAAATCACTGCTTGCCATTGGGGTCGGTTTACTAGTCGCCCATCTGGGTGGACGTGGAGCTACGCTGATGAGTACACAGCCTACCGTCGTTGCCGGACTGCTTATTGGTACTGTTCTTGGGGTTGCCTTGTTCAAGGGTGTACCCGTCGGCCCCCTGATTGCCGCAGGAATTCTGTCTTTACTCTTAGGAAAATCATGAGAAAAGTTGGGACTTGACATCCTTCTGCTGACTGGCTGTTTTTCCCACCGTTGTATGATATACTTCTATTCATGCAATTAAGCACCAAGTCAAGTCCATAGCAGAGGAATCAATTGGATGATCTTCCAGTCCATATCATTGATTCAACTCGCAACTATTAAATGGCCGCAGGAGGATTCAGGAACCCATGTCACGTCAATTTGTTACCGAAGCCGTGATGGTGGCAATTTACGGTCAATTACTCGCGCCCCCGGCGCCGGTTGAATATATTGTTCCTTATACCACCATCCTTGAGTTATATGAATTTCAGACCAGCCCTGACCCTTTGATGGATAATCCGGCAGATGACCAACATGTGAAATCCAAAATCAACGAAATCATTTCTTATTTTGAAGAACCGCTGAATAAGAAAAAAATAGAGCGCGCCCTGGCTATTCCCTGGGCCAAAAGTCCGTCTATTCTTTTTGGTGACCAGGTATCCATCGCTATCATTAATGCGGTTGATACCGCTCAATTCGGTGAATATTTCGATCCCATTGAGACTGAACTGCTGCTCACTTCACAGCGTCTGGATATCCCTATACTGACCGATCAGGTTGAATTAATTGCACGTATTATCGAATCGGCATCTCCTGTACGGGTATTCGATATTGACGACTTTGATTTTGCAATGGACGATGAAGAACCACTTGATCAAGTCTAGTCTAGTTGTTGAAACCCGTCATTTATGAGGAACAACGCCCCTGCTTCTTAACCTGGCTCCATCTCATATAGAACACGACAAGAAGAAGCCTTCCCGGCCGGAAAGGCTTCTTTCTTCGTTTATTTATTCCATTCGGGGATACTTTAGCAATATCCGGCTAAGATCATTCAGCTTGGGCAATGATTTTGGATCAAAGAACTTCAGACCTGCTTCACTATTCACTCGCGACTCTACAAGCGAATCCTGAACAATCTGGGCTCTAAACATCGCGATGACGTAATATTCTTCATCTCCACTGGCATGTAAATGTCTCATATTCGGACCGGAATGCAAACCCTCAAGTGTCATATGATGGGTAGTCCACCCCGTCTCCTCCCAGAGTTCTCTGTGCGCGGTGTCCTCAATGGCTTCTCCCGGGCGCATCTGTCCCACAGGAATACGCCAATGACCGTGTTCAGCATGCTGAATCAATAACAATTCACCTTGTTCATTCTCGGCCCGAACCGCAGCCTTTACAACAATATAAGAGCGGTTCGCGATATACTGGGCCAAATCTCGGGCTGGCGGATTCACTTCGTATCTCCTCCTGTTCGAAAATCGGTGCGACCGGTGATGTGCCATTCTATATACGCAGATGTATCACGTTAAATCTCTGTGTAGCGATATTCGATATCCTGTCCTTCCTCAACTACATCTACGTGAAGTTGATGCCCCTTCAGATACCAGTAATCATGATCCTCCATAAAAAATTGAATCCCCGATACGTTGGTTTGGTCCGCAGGATGTCTCGGTTCCTCTACAGCGATCCCCAGTGAGAAACCGGGATGAAGTCCTCCGCCAGAGCTATAACGGGCGAAGAATCGAATGCTGTCTCCTTCATTCAAATTCAGTTCTTCCTTATACCAGCGAGCAGCTCGCTCAGATACATGTAGGGTACTCATTTGGTGACAACTCCTTCTCTATATATATGTTACATCATATCGCTACAGTGGCTCGATTACAAACCTTCCACACCGCAAATATGCAATAAAAGTTCATCATTACGGAGTTAGCCCGTTACTAATCATTAGATATTTCGTTTTTGAAAAACGTTTGACAGATTGTAAAATTCGATGTTAAGATGCAAACATACGAGATCCACATGCAATTTATTACCAAAAAAGAAAGGGTGGTTACGGTGTTTAACAATGACGATCTACATCAATTTAGCACACAACTAAATACCGGAGCACCCATGAAATCGTTATTTCGTTCATAAGTCCGCATCACAGAAGCCTCTGAATAGGTTTGCTGTTTTGCTTCTCACAATCGAACTTTATCTAACGGTGGTGGCTCTGCTCTCGGAGCCATGCTGCCGTATGAATGATACCCAAGACATACCGCCTGCGTGCGGTATGTCTTTTTTTGTGGGTTCAAACGGCTGCACATGAACGGAACATGCATTTCACGAACTTGAAAGGAAGGGATACCACTTGTTCTCTGTACTTAAAAATCTGGCCTGGTTTTTCCGGCTGGAACGCAAACGATACCTCATCGGTGTCATCCTGCTTATTCTGGTAGGCATAGCCGAACTGCTGCCTCCTCGTCTTCTGGGTAATGCCATTGACGAGATTGTACGCGGTTCCATCACTGGCGCCTCCCTCACACGCTATATCCTACTTATTTTAGGAACGGTTATTATCATCTATCTTACAACGTACATATGGATGCACAAACTGTTTGGCGGTGCCAATCTGGTTGAACGCTTGCTTCGGTCACGTTTTATGGACCATTTGCTGCGAATGACCCCGCCTTTTTTTGAGAAAAACAGAACCGGCGATCTGATGGCACGTGCCACGAATGATCTTCGTTCCATTGCTACCACAGCAGGCTTCGGCATGCTGACGTTAACCGACTCCACTGCCTTTCTGGCAACCGTATTATTCGCCATGGGATTTCTGGTCAGCTGGAAATTAACCTTGGCCGCAATCCTTCCACTGCCCTTTATCGCCATCGCCATGATGATCTATGGTAAAGCTGTGCATCAGCGATATACACTGGCACAGGATGCATTCGGAGACATGAATGATCAGGTGCTTGAATCTATTGCCGGTATTCGAGTCGTGCGTGCCTATGTTCAGGAACGTATGGACCAAAAACGGTTCGCTGATGTCACGGAAGATGTATACCGCAAAAACCTGGCCGTGGCCAAGATGGATGCATTGTTCGAACCCACGATCCGGTTATGTGTCGGACTCAGTTATGTGATTGCACTTGCCTATGGTATTTATCTTGTTTTCCATAATGAAATTACCCTGGGGGATCTCGTATCGTTCAATATGTACCTGGGGATGATGATCTGGCCGATGTTTGCCATCGGTGAACTGATAAACCTGATGCAGCGTGGTAGTGCATCACTGGATCGTGTTAATGAGACTTTATCTGTAGAACCTGCTGTAAAAGATATTGAGCAACCTGCTCACATTACCAACCCGGAAGAGATCGCGATGCAGGACGTCACCTTCCGTTATCCTAGTTCTACCGTCGACAATCTCAGCCATGTCAGCTTTTCGCTTCGTCGCGGGCAGACTCTGGGTATCGTGGGACGTACAGGTAGTGGCAAGTCAACCCTGCTGAAACAATTGCTGCATGAATACCCTGCCGGATCAGGCAAGTTAAGCATCTCCGGACATCCGATTCAGGATATCGCCAAAGACGACCTGCACAGCTGGATTGGATACGTTCCGCAGGAACAGGTGCTGTTCTCCAAATCGGTTCGTCAGAACATTCAATTCGGTAAACCGGGTGCGGACGACAGCGTGATTATGGAAGCGATTCGTACCGCAGCCTTTGATGGGGATCTGGGCACATTATCCGATGGTCTGGACACCCTCGTTGGTGAAAAAGGGATCGCGCTGTCTGGTGGACAGAAACAGCGGGTATCACTGGCCCGTGCCTTTATCGCCGACCCGGATATTCTCATTCTGGATGATGCTCTATCTGCCGTCGATGCACGAACCGAAGCCAAAATTATTGAAAATATACGCAACAAACGCTCTGGCAAAACGACGCTGATCTCGACTCATCGCCTGTCTGCTATTGAACATGCTGACCGAATCATCGTACTTGAGCACGGAAAAATTACGGAAGAAGGAACCCATCAGGAACTGCTTGCTATGAACGGCTGGTACCGTGAACAGTATGAACGGCAACAGGTGGAGTCTAATTTGTCCACGTAGGAGGTCAATGCTTTGAAGTCTAATACAGGCAAACGGCTGCTTCAATACGCCCTGAAAGCCAAAGGTACGTTTATTGCCGCTTTAATTATGCTTACGATTGGTGTTGCGGCTGAGCTGGCCGGCCCTTTCATCGCCAAGTCCATGATCGACAATCATTTGCTCGCCATTGAGCAGCCTTTCTATGAGACCACAGCTTCAAGCGAAGCGGCCGTCTATAATGGAAAGAATTATAAACGTGAAGGCCGGTTTGAAGCGGATGAAACGAAGGGTACCGAGGTACGCGTACTGCAAGCCGGAAGAAGTTTTTATTTTGTGAATGAACCCGTTAGTGCCCCCGATGGGGATCGAACCTATGCGAATGGAACACTGACAGTAACACGCGCAGGCGAAGTGATGGGTCAATATGCGGCGGTGCCTTTATCCGCTGGTGAACTCTTTGCCTTTTACAAACCGGAAATGCCAAGCATCTATCAACTGATTGTGTATTACATGATCTTCCTAGTCATCTCGGTCATTATGGAATTTGGTAAAACATACTGGCTGCAATCTTCTGCCAACAAAGTCATTCAAAGACTGCGTAATGATGTGTATGCGCACATCCAGCGATTGCCGGTACACTTTTTTGACAACCTGCCCGCAGGTAAAGTGGTCTCCCGGGTCACCAACGATACGGAAGCCGTCAAGGATCTGTTCGTTGCAGTTCTGTCCAACTTTTTCTCAGGGATCATTACGATTACGGGTGTGTATGTTGCGCTCTTCCTGCTGGATTTCCGCCTCGGATTGATCTCGCTGTTCGTTGTACCGATGCTGGTTCTGTGGATTGTGCTCTATCGTAAAATCGCTACGCGGTACAATACCATTATTCGTTCACGCCTGAGCGAGATTAATGCAATTATTAACGAATCCATTCAGGGGATGTCGATTATCCGGGTATTCCGTCATCAGAAACAGACCAAACAGGAATTCGAGGATCTGAATGATGATTATATGAAACACCAAAACAAAATGCTCAACCTGAACGCTTTCACCTCTCACAACCTGGTTAACGTATTACGGAATATGGCTTTTGCAGTTGTTCTGTGGTACTTTGGCTCCAGTGTGCTGGACGGCACGAGTATTATCTCGTTGGGTGTGTTATATGCATTCGTTGACGTTCTCGGACGTTTGTTCCAGCCGATTACGGGTATGGTGAACCAACTCGCGAACCTGGATTCCTCACTGGTATCCGCTGGACGTGTATTTGAACTGATGGATGAACCAGGTGAACCGGTAACCGATGGCTCGATGCCAAGATACAAGGGGAATGTCGTGTTTGACGATGTATCCTTTGCTTATAAAAAAGATTATGTGCTGAACAACATCTCGTTCAAAGCATCACAAGGTCAAACAGTCGCCCTCGTAGGCCATACCGGTTCCGGCAAAAGTTCGATCATCAACCTGCTCTTCCGTTTCTACGATCCACAGAAAGGCAAGATTACGATCGACGGTCAGAACGTCAAGGATCTGCCCAAACAGTGGATTCGCGAACATATGGGCATCGTATTGCAAGATCCGTACCTGTTCACGGGTACCGTGGCGTCCAATGTCAGTCTCGGAGACGCGAAGATTACTCGTGCCCAGATTGAACAGGCGCTGCGCGACGTAGGTGCTGAGCGAATTCTTGCCCATCTCCCGCAAGGATTCGACGAGCCGGTTATCGAAAAAGGAAGCACGTTATCTGCCGGACAACGGCAGTTGATCTCCTTCGCTCGTGCGCTGGCATTCGATCCGGCTATCCTGATTCTCGATGAAGCTACGGCGAATATCGATACTGAAACGGAAGCATTAATTCAAAATGCGCTCGAAGTCCTCAAAAAAGGACGCACGACTTTCATCATCGCTCACCGTCTCTCTACCATTCGTTCAGCAGACCAGATCCTGGTCCTGCATCGCGGACGTATTGTTGAACAAGGTGCACATGATGAACTAATGCAACTTAAAGGACGCTATTATCAAATGTATCAGCTGCAGCAAGGAGCCCAAGCAGCACCGGACATGAATGGAAACAATCCATTGGGCGAGCCTATTCGTACCTCATCCTCCTTTGCGGGAGGCAGCGTGTAAATAGAATGGATAGGCGCTATGAATAAAATTATAATCAGCAACCTACCGATCTGCCCCCGGACCCCCTGGTCTGCGAGGCAGATCGGTTATTTCATTTATACAGTCATCGATGATCCGTTAGGTTGCATACAACGTAATAATTCCTCCATATAAAAAGACAATCTCGCAGTCAGTCACTCTTCGTGCTGCTGCGGATTGTCTATCCATCCTTTAATCGTGTATCCCATATATAATATCGTCTCTCGTGCCAGAAAAGGAAATTGGCTGCGCCAAGTCTGGTAAGCCGTCGTTTGTGTCGGGGACGGAACAGCATCCATGCCGAGCCCGCTAGCGAGCTTCATCGCCCGTTTCATGTGTAACGGGTCACTTACAATCGTATAGGTGTTAAACCCCGCCTGTTCTCCGACGCTAAGCGAATTCACCAGATTCTCCTCCGTAATTCTCGATTCCGTCTCCATATGAATATCTGCCGGATCTACGCCATGTGCAACGGCATAATCTCGTCCAACTTCAGCTTCGGGACGCTCTCCTATACTGCCAGAACCACCAGTAAAGATCAGATGGCTAATCGTCCCCTGACGATATAATAAAATGGCATGCTCAATACGTTCGCGAAATACGGGTGAGGGGTTATCTCCTTCTACGGCTGCACCGAGGATAATGGCTGCATCACTCTGTCTCGGGGAATATTCATCGATATACGCCCAGATGAGCCAGGCGGTAGTTATCGTCCATATGATCCCAATCAACACGAGCGATGCAATAGAGATTCCAAGCCAGTGTCTGCTTTTTATTTTACGTATCCGTGACTTGCCTTCCATCACAATGATTCATCCTCTTCCAGTGCCCGGGCGTGTACACACTCTGCATGCATACGTTCGAGGGTCTGCAGCGCTGCTGCGGATTCATCATCCAGTCCCAGCTCTGCAATCCAGGCAACGACGTACTGCTGAAGACTAATCTCCAGTTCCTGTGCACGGTCTTTGAAATCTTCCAGTTCCTTGATCATGCGCGATCGCCCTTCAGGACTGAATGTCTCATGAATTCGTTCCTTGAAATAGTGATGTACAATGCTATTGCGCTGCTTCCATAATTCATTTAACTGACGAGTCTCTTCCTCTGAAAAGGTGAAATGATGGCGCACTTCATGAATGAGCTGCCCCAGTGAACTGCCCATCTTCCGTTCATACAGATCTTCCAGATCTTCTTCGGAAACGGCCTTCCCTTGAGACATTTTCATCAATAGAATCAGATTGACCAGTTGCTGTTCCAGCGCTTGTCCATAATATACAGCCAATCCGTAATAGGCAAACAATTCTCTGGAGTGTTCGCTGTCCAGCATGTCACCACGCTGCATGTCTGAATTATGCATAAACGAGCGCCCCCTTTATTTCCGTACAATGCGTTCCATTCTAACGTCCTTCTATGGTAACGAAACGTACACGAACATTCAAGTTTTGCAAAATAATAACTTCTAACTTCGCAAGTCCCTTCTTCCCGATAACCATATATGAGTGATGAGTAGAACGATGGCATAAAGTACAGCCCACACTGTCGTCAAAACAACTGGCCCCAACTCGGATGCTTCAAACAGCATCATCTCACGAACCAGATAAAATGCCGGAGGCAGAACTTTGACAACCCACTGTATGGATTCAGGCAAACGTCCGCTTAATGAACCTTGGACAAACGATAATAACAATACAACAATGAAAGGCGGCATACTGCGACTCAGCATAGGAATGTATGATTTTTGAAAATAAACACTGAGACCCAGACCCAGGAGCGACAACGCCAGATGCCCGGCCCAAGCCATGATCCACTCCCCAGCACTTGGCAGCCTTCCAAACATGCCGGTGACAACCGGATATAACACGGTAATTGCAGTCAGGCCGAACAGCATGATTAATGCACAGATCAATTGTGAGAAGACAACCTTTCGTTTGCTTCCGGCATGCAGAACAAGCAATTGATACTGCCCCGCAGGTTCCGTATTCATTACCGTTAAGCCCAGCCAGGCCGCACCAAAAAAGAGCAGCATGGCCGTAACACTGTAACTGTCCGCAACCGGATTAGGTTTGTAGGAATAGATGAGCAGCATCGTAATGATATAAAAGATCACCGGCGCAACATATTTCTGTGAACGTATGTAATGTTTTAACAAGTAACGCGTCAAGTAAACTATGGGAGGTCGCCTCCTTCAGGAGACGTGGATGAAAGGAGCTCTGCCGCTTCCTTGATTATGGATTCACCGGGGTGTCTCCCCTCCATCAATTCTTCCATATTTAATCGGCTCTTGTCCGGCTGCACAGACACGATGGAACCGCCGGCAGCCAAAATCATTCCAATAATCCGATCTGCTGAACTGCGTGACACCTTCCAATCCCATACTTCCCGTCCATAATCCTGACGAACCAAGCTGCGATGGCATGCAATGATTCCAGGTTGTTCAACAAACGCATCGACAACGGATTTTCCCTGCCCTTCCATCACACTTTGAATACTCACAGCGGGCTCACCTGCTTCCTGCAAATCTTTCTGACTCCAGCGACGCAGCACCTTTCCCTTCTGTAACACGATGACCTGATCCGCGAGGTGTTCAATCAGCAGGGGCTCATGGCAAGCTGTAACGATTTGACTTCCTTCCTGTTTCCACTGTCTGAGCAAAGCTACAATTGCTTCCTGGGCCGGAACGTCCAGACCGGACAATGGTTCATCAAGCAGTAATAATCCATCAGGGCCAGGCAGCAAAGCCTGAATCAAATTCACCTTCTGCAAAGTACCTTTGGACAGTTGTGACAGGTTCTGATCCAGCGCCGTGCCCAAGAATAACAGCTCACATAATTCGCCTATCCGTTGACGCAATATTTCAGGGCGCATGCCGCGAATGCGTCCCATTTCCCACAGGTACTCTCTTGAGGTGAAGGGCAGGCGTGGCAATCCATCCAGTGCATACATTATCCGCCCATGCCTGGGCTTGCGCAGCAATCCGGATTCAGGCAGTAACATGCCCGCCAGCACACGCAGCAGCGTGCTTTTGCCTGAGCCATTCCTGCCCACCAAGACGATACACTCCCTCTGATCTACTTCCAGATTGATATCACTCAATACATGCACAGCCCCAAGTCGTTTGCTCACCCGTTGAAGCGATATGATACGTCCGTTTGAGTCTGCTGCTGTTTTTCCTGCTATACCGAAGAATCCACTTGACCTCCATCCCATGGAATCACATCCGTTCAGGAGCCTGAACGCCAAGTAAATAAAGGCTGTAGGCAAGACGCTCTGCGGTACGTTCTGTTAACGCCACCCGGAAGGGTTTTACGTCAGCCGGCGCATCTGCAATCCGTTCCGCATGATAGAAGCGGTTGAACGCTTGGGCAACATCTATCGCATATTTGGCAATGACTGAAGGCTCATTGCGATGAATTGCTTTTTCCAGATGCTGCGGATAATCCGCGAGCAGTTTCAGCAATGCCCATGAAGTGTCACCGACCATGATCGGTTTGTTCTCTGTGTTGGCCGCAGCATTGATACTACTAATATGGTCTTGGTCCAATTGATTTTCATTTTTCAAATACCCTGCCTCTGCTGCCTTCGCAAGCACACTGTTAATCCGGGCATGGGTGTATTGCACATAAGGTCCTGTCTCCCCTTCAAAGCTCACCGCATCTTCAAGCGAGAAATCGACGTCGTTCAACCGGTTATTGCGCAGATCACCGAATACAATCGCACCTACACCAACCGCTTCCGCAACCTCCTGCGAATTCGGCAGATTTGGATTCTTCTCCTGAATAATCTGGAATGCCCGAGCAACCGCCTCGTCCAGTACCTCCTGTAAAAAGACGACTTTCCCCCGGCGGGTAGACATCTTCCGTCCTTCGAAACGCATTAAACCAAACGGAATATGTTCACAATTCTCAGACCACGCATACCCCATCCGGGATAATACCGCAAATACCTGACGGAAATGAAGCTTCTGCTCCCCTCCGACCACGTACAGCATTTTATCCGCCTTCATTACATCATGACGATAAACGGCTGTTGCCAAATCCCGTGTTGGATAGATGGTTGTTCCATCCTTTTTGATAATCAGGCAAGGTGGCATATTTTCATCCTCCAATCGTACCACCAATGCGCCTTCACTCTCTTCCAGCAATCCTTTTCCCTTTAGTTCTTCAACCACAGCACCCATCTTGTCATTATAAAAGCTCTCACCCAGCGTATGGTCAAACTGTACATTCAGACGCTCATACATCCGGTCGAATTCTTTCATGCTCACTTCTACAAAAAACGCCCATAATCGCTGTGCCTCTTCATCCCCTTGCTCCAGTTTGCGGAACCAATCCCGTGCCTCGATCTCCAAAGATGGATCATTCTCCGCCTCATCGTGAAAACGCACATACAGCTCCAATGATGTACGAATCGGCTCAGCCTTTAGTGCTTCATCATTCCCCCAACGTTTGTAGGCTGCTATCTGCTTGCCGAACTGTGTTCCCCAATCCCCCAGATGATTCACACTGACCGAAGTATAGCCTGCCTCGTTATATAATCGATACAGTGCTGCCCCAATCACGGTGGAGCGCAGATGGCCGATTCCGAATGGCTTGGCAATGTTGGGTGACGACATGTCGATCACTACACGTGAACCCGCACCCAGTTGCAGCTTCCCAAATTCTTTATGTTCCAGTTCTTGCAGCAGCTTCGGCGCCAGATCTGCCCGATTGAAACGTATATTCACATAGGGTCCTGCTGGTGATGCATCCAGCCCAACAGTCTGTAATTCGGCTGCGATATCCGCGGCGATGATCGCGGGTGCTTTTTTCAACGACTTGGCCAGTACAAAGCAGGGGAACGCCGCATCTCCCATCTCCGCCTGTGGCGGAATCTCCAATAATCTCAACACCTCGTCTTGTTCCGATCCCGTTAAGGGAGCAATATGCGCTGCTGCCTGATTCATCCACATGTTGAACACTCCTAGTCATTATCGTATTAGTCATAATACAAAAACAAAAAAGCTCTCGTCTCTATATTCAGAGACGAGAGCTGATTTAACAGTTCCCGCGGTACCACTCTTGGTGAGCAGATTATAAATGCACATCAAAGCACATTCACAGCCTGCTCCGCTCGGTGCGATTAACGGCCGCCTGCCGGATCGCCCTACAGTCCATGCTCTGCACCTTTTCACAGATGTACGCATGTCTTCGGACAACCATCTCACGGGTGCGCTTCACTCAGGTCATGTCATACCGGCTTCCACCTGCCCCGGCTCGCTGTCATGCATGGATTCTGGCTACTCTCCCGATCACGGATATTCATCGTTTCAATTCATTGCCATCATTATACAGATCCAGCTCTGCTTTGGCAACCTGTTACATGCATTTCCCAATGGAGGACCTGCTGGTAATGGAAGTTCTCGACTGCTGATGGTGAAGAACGTTACTATGCTGAATCCAAAAAATCCCCTCCAGCAGTCAACGCTGAAGTACATCTTATCAGATGTCTTATTACGTTGTCTTCTGTGAAGGGATTAGCCTGGCATCTTTGTAGATTACCTAGGCTTTTTATTTTTCATTTCAATGGAGTTATATTTACGCTACTGCGGCCATCAAGCGGCAAGCCTCTGCACATTTGCGGCAAGCTTCTGCACAAGCCTGGCAGTGATCATGTTCATGTTTGCCACACTCGGCGCCACAAGCTTCACATGCTTTTACACACAGTTCGCAAATTTCGGCGATGAAATCACTTCCTCGTGTCATGGCTTGAGCAGCAAAACTGCAGATTTCTGCACATTCCCGATCCAAACGAATGCAATCACGCAGCATAGCCAGATCATATTCCTTCAGACTCGATATGTAACATACGTTGCAAGCATTCATACACTCCAGGCAAGCATCGATACATTGTTGATATTGTTGTTGTGTCATCTAAAGTTACCTCCCAGACTAAGTTTGCTATGCTTCTTAATACCCCGTCTGGAGGAACCTTGAATCATTAAGCCTGATTTATCGCCTCTAATTCCAGCAATTGGTTGCGAATGACCGACTGATCGAAATGCTCACCGATAAACACAGCTACGTTAGGCACATCCCCCTGAGGCGTGATCTTCATATAATCCGATTCCCGATAGGCATATTGGAACCAGAACCGACTGGACGTATCGCTAAAGGATAAAATTCCTTTTGCCCGGTACACGTCGCGTGGTAACTCAGCTATTAAACGCTCAAAGGCCTCACTGTTCACCGGCTGGGTGAAATAGTGCGTATACACCATGACATGCTCATGAGAAGCATGGGGATGGGGATCGACATGATTATGGCTGCATCCATGCTCTGCACAAGCTTCGGAGTGCACGTGATGTTCCTTATCCTCGTGTTTAATCGTACCCTCAACAGATTGATAAGCATGGACATTGTCTCCGCTACGAAGCAGCACATCCATGTCGACTTCACACTTCACCGTAGGCATTACGGTAGCAAAACCATTCCATCGTGCCAACAAGTCCCTCAGATCCGCCAATTGCTGCTCATTCACACGATCCGTTTTGTTTAGGAGAAGTACAGACGCACAGCGAATCTGTTCCTGCATCAGCTTGAAGGTTTGTCCCTTCTGCTCCTGGTACAGCCCTGACAGATGTGCGGCATCCACCACGGTAATCAGGCTTTTCAGCTCCAATCGCATGTAGAGGGAAGTTTCCGTTACTGCATCCAGAATCTCCATCGGGTTCGCCGCTCCCGTTGCTTCGATGACGATGACATCAGGCGATTCCTCTTGCACAAGATCCGCAAGCTGCAACCCCAAGTCACCGCGCACGGTACAGCAGATGCACCCCCCTAACATTTCCGTCATTGGCACGGAAGCATCCACAATCTGACCATCCAGATTCACTTCGCCCAATTCATTCATGACCACTGCGGGCCGGAGACCTTGCTGCTGCCAGTGTTCAATCAGTTGAACAAGCAGTGTCGTTTTGCCACTGCCGAGAAAGCCTGACAATATATATACAGGTATGGATGATTCATTTACTTTTAATTCACTCATCATAGTTCACCTCTCTGTTTATCCATAGAACGGGTCTATCTCTATCCTAGCGAGTGTACACTATCCTGCATTCGTTGCGCAATCCTGACCTTCTATTGGTACGTCCATTGCCTCATTCCACTGAATGGTCTATGCTATGAGGACATGTTGATTGTAGGAGGATGTCATATGACCAATTCAGTGGAGCAACATCGTCAGGAAGCCCCTGACACGGTATCCTGCATGATTGTAACCGTATCGGATACCCGCACCAAAGACACCGATACAAGCGGACAGCTTATGCATAAGCTGCTCACTGAATCAGGCTACCAGATCATCGAATATATCATTACACCGGATGAGACCGAAACCATTCAAAGTATCCTGCAAGACGCAGCGGTTCGTGACGATATCGAAGCCGTGCTGCTCAGCGGCGGGACGGGAATTGCCCCCCGTGATACGACATACGAAGCAGTGTCTTCACTACTCGATAAGGAGCTGCCAGGCTTTGGTGAAATCTTCCGCTTCCTCAGTTATACCGAGGACATTGGCTCTGCTGCGATTCTTAGCCGGGCGGTAGCCGGAACGATCGGACGTACAGCCGTATTCTCCATGCCAGGCTCCAAGGGAGCTGTCAAGCTGGCCATGGAAAAACTCATTTTGCCAGAACTGAGGCATGTGATGCGAGAAATATATAAACCCGTCTGAATGACAGACGGGTTTTTCGGATTTATGTGAGGCGAGTCCATTACTTCAATTGCTCAAGCACATGCTGGAATACCTGCATGACGTCCTCTTCGTAGTCGTCCTTCTCTCCCCCTGAAGCCGTATACACCAGAGATACATAAGCTTTACTGCGAATCGTTGTTTTGCCAAGTCCATTTTCCATCACAGCCTCATCGCCACCATTACCATACATTTCGTTCATACGGGTTACTCGTGTAGGGACATCACTAAAAATATGGACTCTGACAATATGTCTGCCACTTCCATTCAACAGATACATATACGAGATTCCGCCTTCACCATCATCTGCAGACATATTGTTCATCAACTTGATGCCTTTTGCAGCAAAACCGTCATCCAGCTCCTGAATCAGTGGACCGTTTAACCCGTGGCCTTGGCTCTTTGCCCGATCCATGCCTTCATCTGTCGCTTCTCTTGTATATATTTTCCGCTCCTGCTCAATAGATGATGCTGAACAAGCTACGAGGGATAATACACACAGCGTCATAATTAAACTGACCCGTACAGGCTTCACACGTCCAAATCTATAGTGCAATCCTTTTTCGTTAACACGCATACTCATCCTTCCTTTCCTGCCACATACACCGTGACACTCTCAGGTAGAGTTAGCATGTCTTGGAGAAAAGAATCTTATTCGGCAGACGTTCCCGACATCGTATTGACTACAGTACGACCTACAGCACCGCCCTTGAGGATCGTTTCCAGTGTCTGGGGCAGTTGTGCCCATGAAATTTCCTGAATCCCGAGTTGCAATGCCCGATCCGGCTTCCATTCGCCGCCAAGCAGCTTCCATATCCGTTCCCGCTGTTCCATCGGGCAATAGACTGAATCAATCCCGATCAATTGAATGCCCCGCAAAATAAACGGAAATACTGTGGACTCAAACGAAGGTCCCCCGGTTAAGCCTGATACAGCGACAGCACCTCCGTATTGGATCTGTTTCAGACGTTCGGCCAGTGCCGGGCCTGCTGCCGGATCAATAACGCCAGCCCAGAGCTGTTTCCCCATTGCACCATTGGCTGGTGCATCCGCTTCTTCGCGTGAAATGACATGTGAGGCGCCCAGATCTCGAAGCAGCTGCTCCTGTCGATCCTTTTTCCCCGTACTAGCCGTTACTTCAAAACCCAGCTTCGCCAGAATAGCTACCGCCATACTGCCTACGCCTCCGGTTGCTCCTGTAACCAGAATGTTGCCCATCTCCGGAGTCACTCCAGCCCGAAGCAAAGCATCTACCGAAAGGGCTGCTGTGAAACCTGCCGTTCCGATCGCCATCGCTTCCTTCTCACTGAGTCCATGCGGCAGAGGGACGAGCCATTCGCTGCGCAGACGCGCATATTGACTATATCCACCAAAATGAGATACGCCTGGCTCGAAGCCTGTGCTGATGACTCGATCCCCCGGTGCAAATCGCCCACTCACGGATTCCTCTACAATTCCTGCAAGATCGATCCCCGGAACGATCGGATACTCTCGAACGACACCGCCCTTTTCTATGGAAGCGAGACCGTCTTTATAATTCACACTTGAATATTGAACCTGTACGGTTACGTCACCGTTAGGCAGATCCTCTTTCTTTAACTGCTCCATAGCGGCCTTCACGCCACCCTGTTCTTCTTTACGCACGACATAGGCAGGAAACGTATTTTCCATTTGATATCCTCTCCTTATTAATATTTTACATATTTCCATTCATCTGATGAATTGTTCGCAGTGTAAGCAGCTCTTTAAACACAGGATCACTTCCAAGAGGTTTTCCCGGTACCCAGAACCAGGCATACGCAATAAAGACGACCCAGATTAGGGTTATAATCCATCTCATGCTTGCACCCTCTTCTTCCTTTCATCCCCGGGCAAGGTGCACTTGAAACAGTATCCGAAATGGATCATGTCGAAAAAGAAACGCTGAAAGATGCGGGATTTGGCGACTCCTGCGCTTTCCCGAGAAATAATGGTTTCATCCCTCTGTGATTCACTGCTGTTGAAGGTTCAGTATACCGCGCTGCACAGGCGATCTGTCCATGATGTTTCACACACAGTCGGTCGTCCTGGACAACATAGGCAGCAAAGAGAAGAGAAGCAAAAAGGCATAACACGGTATGTTTGCTTCCCGGTTATGCCCCTTTTATTTCATTAATCTTCGGTAGATTGCACATGTTCAGCAATGAGCTTCTGCTTCATATTCCACGCTGCAGGGCTGATATTTACACGGTAAATCTCCGGATTGAGTTTACGCTGGTATTCCGGCCAAAACAGATCCATCTGCTCAAGATGATAACTGCGAATTTCATCCAGGGTAGGCAGTTCATACACTTTGCGCCCGTTCACAAAGATCGGTTCCAGCATGTTCACTGCTTCATAGCGGGTCACCGTCTTCTTCAGATAAGGGTGTAGCGGGTTGAACAGCTTGAGCGGCCCGCCTTGTAGCGGCTGCTCTTCTCCTGGATAACAGATGTAATCTGCAATCGCCTTGCCATGTTTCGGATCAATAATCCGGAAGACTTCTTTTTTGCCAGGTGTGGATACTTTTTCGGGATTGGCCGAAATTTTGATCGTAGGCAGCATAACCCCGTCCACTTCGCGCTCCACCAATTTGTACACGCCACCCAAAGAGGGTTGGTCGGAAGCGGTAATTAGCTGCGTGCCTACGCCCCATATATCAATGCGAGCCCCTTGCGCCTTGAGGTTGAAAATCGTATTTTCATCCAGGTCGTTGGAAGCTACAATCTTGACGTAGTCCAGTCCCGCATCGTCCAGCATCTGCCGGGCTTGAATGGACAGATATGCAAGGTCTCCGCTATCCAACCGAATAGCATTCATCTTTTTGCCTTGGCTTTCAAGCTTCTTGGCCGTTTTGATTGCATGGGGAACACCACTGTTCAATGTATCAAAGGTATCCACCAATAGTGTCACTTGATCTGGCAGCACTTTGGCATAGACGTCAAATGCCTCTTGCTCACTCATAAAGCTCTGCACCCATGAATGGGCATGTGTCCCTGCTGTCGGAATTCCAAACCGCTCTCCAGCCAGCATATTGGACGTTGCATGGAATCCTGCCACATACGAAGCACGTGCGCCCCAAATGGCCGCATCCGCTTCCTGTGCCCGTCTTGTTCCAAATTCAAGTAACGTGTCCTGACTCGCCACCTGTTTGATTCGCGATGCTTTCGTTGCAATTAACGTCTGATAATTCATGAAGTTAAGTATCGCCGTCTCCACCAGTTGTGTCTCCATAATGGAGCCTTCTACCCGAATGAGCGGTTCGTCAGGAAAAACAACTGCCCCTTCCTTCATGGAGTGAATTGTCCCCTGAAATGAAAACTGGAGCAACTCTTCAAGAAAGACCGGATCGTAATTTTCCTCTTGTTTGGATAAATATTTGATGTCCTCCATCGTGAAACGAAGCTGGCTGATGTAATTCACAATCCGCTCCAAACCGGCAAATACAGCATATCCGTTGCCAAAAGGAAGCTTACGGAAATAGGCTTCAAACACCGCTTTCCGCTTGTGAGTTCCATTCACCCAGTGGGCGTACATCATATTGATTTGATATTTATCCGTATGTAAAGCCAGGCTAGTCGTCTGCATTTGTCTCATCCTCTCTGACTTCCGCTTGTGCCCGCAGGTCCAGCCTGCAGACACGGGTCAACATGTGGAGACTCATCGCTCATGATCTATTTCTGGTAAACATACCATTGCATAAGTCTCCGATTTATCCTATTCACCATATTACCCAGCAACATAACACTCATTGAGCAGGATATGATCACAGGTTCGTTTACAGGTTCAAGCCTGTGAGAACGGTATCGCTCGCTTTAATCACCTGAGCCCCAAGACTGGAACGAAAGTGCCCTAACGCCCACTCATGCCCCGCTTGATTAAAGCTTGCTACCGCATCTTCATATACCGTAATGTGAAAACCTTTATTATAAGCATCCACTGCTGTATGCAGTACGCAAATATCCGTACATACACCGATCAGTGCAATGTCTGTTATTCCACGTTCACGCAGTCGCAGCTCCAGATCTGTGCCGCAGAATGCGCTGTATCTTGTTTTATCCATCCAGCGAATTTGCGCTTCCCGTTCTTCCATAACCCGAGCCAGGCGCCCATAAAGCTGCCTTCCTTCAGTATCCCTGATGTTATGGGGCGGAAAAAGAGCTGTTTCCGGGTGATAAGGATCACTCTCTTCATGCAAATCCACTGCCATAATCACTTCATGCTTGTTATTGCAATAAGCTTCCGTTATCGCTGCAATCGTCTCTTCAATCTCTACAGCAGGCTGACCTACTGGCAACGAACCTGTCACAAAATCACGTGTAAAATCAATGACAATCAGTGCTTTCATCGTCCACACTCCCTTTTGAGAATAAGGTTGATACTGATTCACTCCATCATGATTCGCTTGCGCATTACGTGTAGATGGATAGACGAGGGACCAGCTCCGTGAAACGGTAAAGCTGAGCCGGACGCTGTGAGTACTGATTGGAGCTTAGCAGATTGCCCTCCTCATCCCGAACCTCTTCCACAATGCCTTTGCGGCTGCGTGTTGAAGTAATCTTCCGAATGAAATTCGGTTCTTCAAAGTCAGGGACAACACTCTGAATCACTTGGTATAACTCGCTTAGAGTAAAATCACGAGGCAGGAACTGTCTTGCAATCGTCGTTTCCAGCATTTGCTGCTGAATGCGCCGATACGCATCTTCTATAATCGTGCGGTGATCAAAGGCAAGCTCGAGCTCCTGCAAGGCTTCCTGAATCGTAAACAATCCAACATCCTCGGCATCATCCGCCGCCTGACGGTGTTCCAGCATCCATTCCTCTACCAGTGCAAAAAACGCATGTGAGATAATCCATCCTCTGGGGTCACGCCCAGGCTGACTATATACATTCAAATACTCCAGATGCCCACCGTCCACACCTGTCTCCTCCATCAATTCGCGCTTTGCAGCACCATAGATGGATTCATTTTCCTGACAAAAACCACCTGGCAGAGCCCATCTTCCCGCAAAAGGCCAACCTTTGCGTTTGATCAGCATTACCTTCAGCTCCCGTATGGGGAGGGTCTTGGTCACCGTCTTGCGCTCCCGCTTGGTCAAGGTGAACATGACGATATCCGCGGGAACACCATCGGGCGTACGATATTTCTTGGAACTATAGGCACGTGCTGCCTGCTCATCGCTTTCAGCATTGAATTGTTCGTAGTTTTCGCTCATGGGCACCACCGACTATTCTCATTTTGATATTTTCATTATGACAGAATAATATCTTTTGTCAACCTTTGGATTCTGTACTTTCCTTTTTTACTCGTGCTATACGGAAGGTAGCTGTTGCCATGCACCCTAGCGTGCCAGATGCATCGCGTACCTCGGATTGTGCAGTTACACTACGTCCCGCCTGATGCAGGATCGTTGACTTCACGGTTAACTCACCTTGCTTCATGGGTGCGAGAAAATGTACATTCAGATTGGTCGTCACACAACTGTCTACTTCCATTGCTGCTGTAGCCACCATACCCATCGCCTGATCCATCAGAGATGTTAGCACACCGCCATGAATAATTCCCATGGAGTTGGTGTGGTGTTCCTCCGCTGTCAGTGCGATCTGTACTTCTTTTCCGTCGCCTTTTATAAAACGACAACCGAGAAAACCCCAAAATCTCCCGTTTCCATCTGCAACCATTTTGTCCAAGATACTCATTATTGATTTCCCCTTTAGTGCACTTTAAGTATAAAGCCTTGATGTATGTTGTTGATGATAATTTTCCCAGCATTGGTCCTTTTGTAGGTGATCTAAAGTGCCTTATTATTATATTAAGCCTGCTCTTACGGACGAGGTCTTATCCAGCAAAGTTGTGATGAAAGGACTACCACACCAAATAACCCCACAATGTGGAGCCTGCCATACGAGCGAATCCTCAAGGTTTTCGGGCCATTTCCTGATTGAAGCTACGTACGGTTTCTTTATCGTATCCGAAGGTAATATTCCGAAGCTTCACCTTTTCGGATATGAGCAAAAAGGGCGCGGACTGCGTCCGCACCCTTCCGTTCATTTTACCCGCAACTGGTCGGAGGTGAATCCGTACCTGCCTCCACATTTACTTTCTCGGAGACAGTATCCCGAATTACAGAGATCACAAGCTGGAGCAAATAATTGATATCACTTTGACTTTGCTGGAATTCCGTAACCAGTGGAATGCTGTCCAACTCGTCCTGCAGATCTTCAATTTCTTGTTCAATTTTGCTGACCATCTCGGCATTTTTGAAGCTTTCAAAAGCAACGATTTCTTTTTGCTTTTTCTTGATCGTTGCAATTAATTGCTGGATGCGTTCATGATCACGAATTTTGGATTCCGCCTGTTGGAACTGTTTCACTTCCTCACTCGTTCCAAGCATTTCAGCCAATTCTTTGGCTTTTCCCATAATGTCGTCGCGTATGACCAGATTGCGCGTATCGTAGGTAGGCATTCCATAATGGTTGTACTGCACTTCTTCCTGCGCCACTCGAAATCGCTCCATTCTATGAGATGATATAAGATGGACTGGACGAATGATATTCCAGACGGACGACGGCTCCATGACCGCTGCGGTTACGGATCGTTCTTTCGATCGCTGTTGTCTCCAAATTTTCCTGATTGAAATGATTCAAGGTTAAAATTCGGAGACAAAGGCGAACGCTATCGCTTCTACAGAATCGATTCCGTCTCCTTCGCTACGTTCGCTTACGCCATCCAAACCCTGATATCTAAAATCCAAATCCATCTTATTAGGTTTGTGTATTACTGATTGGCGGCTACTGGCTCTGAGAGCAGATTACCACGAATATAGAAAGTCATTGGATCGGTGATTTCTACATGTACAAAAGTACCGATCAATTCTTTAGGTCCTTCAAAATGCACCAGCTTGTTGCTGCGTGTACGCCCCGCCAGAACATTGGAATTCCGTTTGCTTTCGCCTTCGACAAGCACTTCAACAACCTTGCCGCGCTGCTTTTCATTGCTGCTATGGCTGTATGCGTTAATTGTCTCGTTCAGGCGTTTCAAACGTTCTTTCTTCACGTCCATCGGCACATTGTCCTCCATCACCGCAGCAGGGGTGCCTTCACGCGGAGAATAGATGAATGTATAAGCAAAGTCGTAGCCGACTTCCCTGACCAGTGACAGCGTATCTTCAAACTGTTCTTCCGTCTCACCCGGGAAACCAACGATTATATCAGTGGTTAACACGACATCTGGAATTGCCTTTTTAATTTTGTCAGCAAGCTTCAAATAGTGTTCCCGACTGTACTTGCGGCTCATACGTTTTAGTACTTCTGTGCTGCCCGACTGCACGGGGAGATGAATGTGTTCCACCAGGTTTCCACCCTTGGCAAGTACTTCAATCAGATGATCATCGAAGTCACGTGGATGACTGGTTGTAAACCGAACCCGTGGAATATCGATTTTGCGAATATCATCCATCAGGTCACCGAAGCTGTACTTCAGATCCGTGAAGTCTTTGCCATAGGCATTCACATTCTGACCGAGCAATGTAATTTCCTTAAATCCTTGTCTGGCCAGCTCACGAACTTCAGCAATGACATCCTCCGGACGACGACTGCGCTCTTTTCCCCTTGTGAACGGAACGATGCAATATGTACAGAACTTGTCGCAACCATACATAATGTTCACCCAGCCGCGCATGCCCTCACGTTTTTTCGGCAGGTTCTCAATGATGTCGCCTTCCTTGGACCATACCTCAACAACCATTTCCTTACTGAACAGCGCTTCCTGAATCAGATGTGGCAATCGATGTACGTTGTGTGTACCAAAAATCATATCCACAAAGCCATGCTTCTGCATGATCCGGTTCACGACACCTTCTTCCTGCGACATACAACCACACACACCCAGCAATAAGCCTGGACGTTCGGTTTTCAGGGTTTTCAGATGACCCAGCTCACCAAACACTTTATCTTCCGCATTTTCACGAATCGCACATGTGTTTAACAGAATGATATCTGCTTCTTTGCGATCCTCGGTAGCCTGATACCCCATCGATTCAAGCAACCCTTTGATCGTCTCCGAATCATGCTCGTTCATCTGGCATCCATACGTATATACGATATAGTGTTTACCTTTCCCCACGTTTTTCAGTTCATCGGGAACGGCTGTTTCGTAAAGTACCTGGACGTCTTCCTTGCCCCGTTGTTTCTCCTGACGATGATTGGGTTCCGACTTGATATTAATCTCCCGGCCCCGGATTCTTATCTTTTTGCTGAATTCATCTTGCGAAATTACTTTGGCATCGGAGAAATCAAAATATTGGGAGTAATCCTTTTTTGAGTCTTTAGCCATTTCCTTCGGTCACTCCTTACAGCCTCTATTAATAAAAAATCGTTATTTCATCTTGTTTCGCATGATTTGCACGCTTTATACATCAAAAGAGCATTACAGCAAATTATAACATGAATTGGGCTGTAGTTCCACATCCAAAGCCGCTGTCCTTCGTCGATTCCAAAATCTGAAGCAGGTCTGCTCAATATCCCGAAATACACAAAACCTGAGCATCCCCCCAGGTCGAGTCAATCGACATTGAGGATCTACTCAGGTTTATAAGTTCATTCAATCAACCCGCCAGGATCACGGCTGATGACTGTTTCACGTCATTAGTCGATGATTTCAGCAGTATCGCCGTTACGAGCGCCAGCTGCATTAGCTTCATCTGTATCAATATGCATGTCCAGTGCAAAGGAATCCGATACACGAGCCAATACATTTTCCAGTACGAGACCACGATCTCCGCCCAGGCGTACTTTCAGCATTTGTTTATCCTCAATACCCCATTTAGCAGCATCGGAAGTATGGAAGTGGATGTGACGGGCAGCAACGATTACACCTTTATCAATGGTGACTTCACCAGCTGGTCCTTTAATCGTAATACCTGGAGTACCTTCGATGCTCCCAGACTCACGTACAGGTGCCTTAACACCAATGGCGAAAGAGTCTGTCATCGAGATTTCCAGTTGTGTTTCCGGACGAACCGGTCCAAGAATACGCACTTTATCAAACTGCCCTTTCGAACCAATGACCGCTACTGTTTCGTTAGCGGCATATTGTCCTGGTTGGGACAGAGGTTTAAACTCGGTTAATTCATAGCCTTTACCAAACAAAATTTCAACGTGTTCTTGGGATACATGAATGTGACGGGCAGATACGCCCACAGATACTGTTTTACTCATCGCGAATTTCACTCCTTGTTTATCTATGGCCTGCAGCCAGGCTCTTAACAATCCTATGGTATTATACCCCTTTTTGGAGTGAAATGAAAACGAACTGTTGAAAATTCATGAAATACACTTATTTTCCATACAACATTTTCCTTCAATTGGTTCATTCGCCTGGAATGGGTAGACTTGAGCCTGCTGCTATTTGAATGTCATACTCGGATGGCTCTCCGGCAAGTGCTGCCCCAGATAACTCATCGCATTATCCCACATCCATCCTCTTACCAGATGCTCGTCATAATATTTAAGCAACGAGTCCATAAGTCGCGGGTAATGTCCTGTATGTTCGAGACCTTGAATATACGTAGATATTCCGTCAAAATCAGAACCCATCATCAGATGCCGCTCCCCACCCAGGGAGCAAACCTGCTCAATATGTGGCAACAGATCTTCAATATGGACTTCACCTTCCTGTTTTACAAACCAGGGTACAAAAGTTAATCCGATACGCCCATCCCGGGCAATAATGGCTCGAATCTGATCATCCTTCAGATTGCGCACATGGGGACAAACCGTATAACTGTTGGAATGCGAAGCGATAAAAGGACGCTCGCTCAGATCGGCCAGTTCCCAAAATCCCTTTTCGGTGAGATGCGAAACATCCAGCAGCATGCCGATTTGGTTACACAGGTGAACCAGTTCCCTGCCTTTTTCCGTCAGTCCAGCCCCGCGTTTTTCGAGCACTCCATCGGCTGCCCAATTGGCATAGTTCCAGGTAAGCCCAACGATCCGTACCCCCATTTGATAACACAACTCAAGATAAAATAGATTACCTTCCAGTCCATCGACCCCTTCCAGTGTAAGCAGTCCCCATGTTTGGTCCAACTGCCCCACCTGTGTGAGCTGTTCCCGCCATAATAGGGTATGTATGCCTTCAGAGCGATCTTTGCTTACCTGAACTCGCTTGCGGTAGATATCCAACTGCCCCATCACATGTTCAAACTTGCCTCTGCCCAGCACCTCAGGCAAATAGATCGCAAAGGCCTGTAAACCAAGGCCGCCTTCTCTCATGCGTTCCAGGTTCACATCCAGCTTTGGTGCATGTTCAAAAGGAAGCGCAGGGTCCATCAGCATTTTACTTAAAGCATCACAATGAAAATCGGCTACACGCCAGTTGTGCATCACAATCTCTCCTTCTACACGTTATGTTATGCAATAAAACGCAAAAAAACCTGTCTACTTCGTAAACAGGTTCAATGCATAAGTGCATGTATTATCTGGGCTCCACAATCAGCTTAATGGCCGTTCGGTCCTCGCCGTCGATCACAATGTCTGTAAAAGCTGGAATACAAATCAAGTCAACTCCGCTTGGTGCTACAAATCCCCGGGCTATCGCTACCGCTTTAATGGCTTGGTTCAGTGCTCCCGCTCCAATTGCCTGCAGTTCAGCATTTCCACGTTCACGAAGAACACCTGCAAGAGCGCCGGCTACGGAATTGGGATTGGACTTTGCTGAAACTTTTAATACTTCCATGGTAAGTACCTCCCTGGGAATGTTGAATGTTTGTTTCCACTTACTAGATGTTATTCGCGGGAGGCAAAAAAATTCCTTCTTTTTAGTCGGGTTTCCCAGCAAAATGGGACAATACCCCTATTCCATGCGCCACTCATCCTCCATGAGACGAATTTTCTCTATGCGTGTTGCAGCGCCTGTGGCTTCATCAATCTCCACAAAAACACCGTGGAAATGCCACTTGCCATCGTCAACAACAAACCGTACTGGAAGCTGAGTGTAGAATTTCCGCAGCACAGCTTCACGCTCCATGCCCAATATGCCGTCACGCGGCCCTACCATGCCCGCATCGGTTAAATAAGCCGTTCCTCCTGGCAAAATACGATCATCGTTGCTCTGCACATGTGTATGTGTACCTACGACCAGCGAAGCACGTCCATCCAGATGCCAGCCCATGGCGATCTTCTCTGACGTTGCTTCAGCATGCATGTCGACCAGAATGCATTTATGGTCTTGACGGAGCTCGTCCACAATTTCATCGGCAACGCGGAATGGACAATCCAAAGCAGGCAGGAACGTCCGTCCTTGCAAATTAACAATCGCCAGCTCCTTGCCTTCACCTTTGACTACTGTGTATCCTCGGCCTGGTGTTCCTGGCGGAAAGTTCGCAGGACGAATCATGCGTGGTTCATCATCTATGAAATCAAATATGTCCTTATTGTCCCAGGTATGGTTACCAAGGGTGATCCCATGCACACCCCAGTTGAAAAACTCATTCGCTATTGCGCCAGTAATTCCTCGGCCTGCTGCTGCATTTTCACCATTTACAATGACCACATGCGGCTTATACTTCGTTTTGAGATAGGGAAGGTTTTCCTTTAATGCCTTGCGCCCCACGTTACCCACAATATCACCAATAAACAAAACTTTCATTGTTACTGCCTCCTTAATCCCTACCAAGCAGCCTTCTTCAAAGCATCCACAGCTTCGCAGGACCTCTATCACATGTTCAAGATGTTTTTGTTATGGACATACCTTATACAGGCTATCAACAGGAAAAGTGGCCCGCTACTGCGGCCACTTTTCCGTAATGCTCTATTTTGCGTATTCAACCGCACGGGTTTCCCGGATGACGGTGACCTTAATGTGACCCGGATAATCAAGTTCATTCTCGATCATCTTCGTGATGTCACGGGCGAGGCGGAATGCTTCAGCATCGTCGATTTTCTCAGGTTGTACCATAACGCGCACTTCGCGTCCGGCCTGAATGGCGTACGATTTCTCTACACCTTCGAACGATTCTGAAATTTCTTCCAGCTTCTCCAGTCGTTTGATATACGTTTCCAGTGTTTCGCGGCGTGCGCCTGGTCTTGCTGCGGAAAGCGCATCTGCTGCGCCGACCAACATGGCAATAACCGAAGTCGCTTCGCAATCCCCGTGATGGGACGCGATACTGTTGATTACAACCGGATGTTCTTTGTATTTCTTCGCCAGTTCCACGCCGATTTCGACGTGTGATCCTTCCACTTCGTGATCCAGCGCTTTACCGATGTCATGCAATAGACCTGCACGTCTTGCCAGGGTTACGTCTTCGCCGAGTTCGCCAGCCATCAATCCAGCCAGATAAGCGACTTCCATCGAATGTTTCAAGACGTTTTGACCATAGCTTGTACGGAACTTCAACCGGCCCAGAATTTTAATCAAGTCCGGATGCAGACCATGCACGCCCACTTCAAAGGTAGCTTGCTCACCGTATTCACGGATACGCTCATCCACTTCTTTGCGGGATTTCTCGACCATCTCTTCAATCCGTGCCGGGTGAATACGTCCATCAGCCACCAGTTTTTCGAGGGCAGTACGGGCGATTTCACGGCGAATCGGGTCAAAGCCCGACAGAATAACAGCTTCTGGCGTATCATCGATAATGAGGTCAATCCCGGTAAGGGTTTCAAGCGCACGGATGTTACGTCCTTCACGACCGATAATCCGGCCTTTCATTTCTTCATTTGGCAAAGTAACAACGGATACCGTTGTCTCCGCCACGTGATCAGCCGCACAGCGTTGGATGGCGAGTGTAATAATCTCGCGGGACTTTTTGTCCGCCTCTTCCTTCGCTTGCTGTTCAATGTCCTTGATCATTTGAGCCGTCTCATGACGAACTTCCTGTTCTACGTTGGACAGTATGATACTGCGTGCATCTTCCATGGTGAGGTTGGATATGCGCTCCAGTTCCGTCACCTGGTTTTTGTAGATCATCTCGATCTGCTGCTGTGTCTCATCAATTCGTTTCTCTTTGTTAGCCACTTGCTCTTCTTTACGTTCGAGTGATTCCAATTTTTTATCCAGCGACTCTTCTTTTTGCAACAATCGTCTTTCTTGTCGTTGAATTTCGTTCCGACGTTCACGAGTGTCTTTTTCAGCTTCGGCGCGAATGCGATGAATTTCATCCTTCGCTTCCAGCACCGTTTCTTTCTTCAGTGCTTCTGCCTCTTTCTTCGCGTTCTCCACGATTTGCACGGCAGCTTGTTCCGCACTGGAGATTTTAGCCTCTGCAAGAGATTTGCGAATAAAATACCCTACTCCGAACCCAATAACGAGCGCGGCCACAACGAGAACGATCGTGATTACGATGTCCATACTGTTCACCTCCTCGTTGGTTCCTCCAAGGCACTCCTTGGGTCAATTTGCGGTTTTCAAACCTTACATATGTGTGGGAATAACGAATACTCACGGCGATCCCCCGCCGATTCTCATTTCACATGTACATGCTTCCATGTACTATTCACCGTTTCCAGCGAACCCATAATCATGAATGGTATAAATCTTTAAAAACAGAAACCGCTTTTTTGGAAGGAAAAAGGGTTGTCCATTTCTTACAGACTCATGTCCATTTTAGTATTTGACGAAAGAAATTGTCAAGAGAATGCAGTATAGAGAGTCCTCTCTGCTAATCCCATAACAAAGCTTCGTCATCTTCGGGGTCCCCCGCCTCGTCTTCTTCAATTAAACAATTCACGACCCGGCGCACCATATCCATGGAAAAACCCCGCCGCATCAAGAAGGGAAGCGTTTTACGTTTCTTTTCCTTGATATCTCCTTTGACCTGATTCCATTTTTTGCGTCCTGCGGTCAAAGCAGTCTCAAATTCCGCATCCGCACTTACACCTTCCAACGCTTCCGCAATGAGCTCACTGGCAATGCCCTTTTGACGCAGCTCTTGCCTTATCCACAGTTTTCCCTTCCGCTGGCCCTCCATACGCTGTCTGGTCCATTCCTTCGCGAACTGTTCATCATCGACCAAATCCTCCCTCTCAAGCCGATCCAGCGCCTCTTCAATCAAAGGTGCAGCAAACTCCTTCTGACGAAGCTTCTGACTTAATTCGTGGCGTGTGCGTGGTTTATGTTCAAGATATCGCAAAGACTGCACATACGTCCGTTGACGCTCGTCAGCTACAATGATATCTTCCAAGTCCTTCTTCATAAACGTATTGCCTCGGGTCATCCTGTATTTAATCATCACATCTTCAAGAACCGTGATTGAATATAAACCAAAAGTAATTCGGTAACGAGCTTCTCTGCTCTTTGTACGTTCAACCCGTGTGATGGTAAGTTCTTCGTTATCCGGGAATTGAGAGATTCCCTCAAACTCTGCTTCTTCATATAAATCCTCATCATGTTGATCCATTCAGTTCTCCCCTTCCACATCGCTTGGTGCTGGACTGCATGTCCTTCTCAAAGCACACAGCCAAACAAAAGACTTCTTAAAATAATAAACATAGCACATCTTGCTTGAGACCAAGCGGCTTCACTAAAGTACGCTTAATGTATCTGACAGAAGACATCCGGCTAATACAAAAGGCCGGAAACAGTGTCCGGCCTTTCACTAATAATAAGCGTGCCAACAGCCCCTGCCCATTCGGACAGAGGCTGTTGGACAGCGCGAGTACATACCGGTTACCTTAGCAGCTAGATCAAGCCAGGCTCAATTAAACAAGCTTCGGAGTCCAGAGGGTTACTCGTTAATTTCAAATAATTCTTGTTCTTCTGCCGCTTCTTTTTGTTGATCTTCAGTCGTTGGCGCAGGAACAGCAGTTGTCAGGTTGCTGGCTTCACGAATTTTTTGTTCAATGATTTCAGCAATCTCTTTATGCTCTTTCATGAACTGCTTCGCATTCTCACGGCCTTGGCCTAAACGCTCGCCTTCGTAGGAGTACCAAGCACCACTTTTATTAACGATATCCAGCTCTGTACCAATGTCAATGATACTGCCTTCTCTCGAAATGCCTTCACCGTACATGATATCCACTTCCGCTTGTTTAAACGGAGGTGCAACTTTGTTTTTCACGACTTTAATACGTGTACGGTTACCAATCATGTCATTTCCTGATTTGATACTCTCAATACGGCGTACATCCAGACGTACCGTGGAGTAAAATTTCAGGGCACGACCCCCAGGTGTCGTCTCTGGGTTACCAAACATTACACCGACTTTTTCACGAAGTTGGTTGATAAAGATCGCAATTGTTTTGGATTTGCTGATTGCCCCAGACAACTTACGTAACGCTTGAGACATCAAACGCGCTTGCAAACCGACATGGGAATCACCCATCTCACCTTCAATTTCTGCTTTTGGTACCAGTGCAGCCACAGAGTCAATAACGACAATATCCACAGCGCCACTACGTACAAGAGCTTCTGCAATTTCAAGCCCTTGCTCACCCGTATCTGGCTGAGACAGAAGCAATTCGTCAATGTTAACCCCAAGTTTACTTGCATATTGTGGGTCAAGAGCGTGCTCGGCATCAATAAATGCAGCTTGTCCACCCACTCGTTGTACTTCAGCAATCGCATGCAATGCTACAGTTGTTTTACCAGAGGATTCAGGTCCATATATTTCAACAATACGGCCTTTAGGCAAGCCGCCTGTTCCTAATGCAATATCCAAAGCCAAGGAACCGCTGGGTATAATTTCCACATTCATGTGAGTCGACTCACCCAGTTTCATGATGGATCCTTTACCAAATTGCTTCTCTATTTGACGGAGCGCCATATCAAGCGCGGCACGACGGTCTGACAATAAGCTCACACCCTTTACTGTTTATAAGATAATGATACCTTGTTTTTACACGTTTGCCAAGCTTTTTTTCGAACATACATTCGTTTTTTTTTGTGAAGGCCGAGGCGCCTCTTCCTCAGGGAAACTTTCCAATAAACAGAAAAAAGAACCGTAAACAAGGCTCTAAAGCCTGATTCTACGGTTCTTCCGTCTTTTTTAAGTATACTTGCTTCCACCCGCAAATGCAATCCGGGGTGCTTTAGTCCCTTTCCACAAGTTTACGCCACAAACGGTAGAGAATCGCTTTTGCTGAACGGATGCGAACCGTCTCCCGATTTCCATTAATGCGCAGTTCATGAATTTCTGTTTCTTTTCCACGTTCAGCGAGCGCAATAAAAACAAGTCCTGGCGGTTTCCGTTCCGAATACCCCGGCCCAGCGACACCTGTAACAGACAGACCAAAATCTGCATCCCCGATCATGCGGATTTGCTCTGCAAGCACTTTGGCAACTTCCGGGCTTACTGCGCCAGGTGCATCTTCACCTTCCAGATAGTCATGCGGCACATGGAGCAACTTTTCCTTGATCTCATTGGAATAACATACAATTCCGCCCTTAAGCATGGAGGCACTGCCAGGAACTGAAGTCAGGCTCTGCATGACAAGCCCTCCTGTGCAGCTCTCCGCCGCGCTAAGAGTCAGACCCATATCAGACATCATGGTTACAATAGTGTACTCTATAGGCACATCCTCGTTCGCGTAGAGATGTTCTGGCAATCGTTCCCGAATCTGAACTTCCATGGCATCCAGCTTCAGCTTGGCCTCACTCTCACTCGGAGCCTTGGTGGATACCCGTACCGTAACTTCTCCCTCACTTGCATAGGGGGCAATCGTAGGGTCTGTCTGTGTATCAATGAGATCAAGGAGACGGTCTTCCAATGCTGACTCGCCAATCCCTGCAAACTTCAGCATTTTTGAATAGATCGGCATTTCTTCTGTAAGTACATGCTGGAACAACCATGGTTTGACTTCCTGCTCAAACATGGGAATGAGCTCTTTCGGTGGGCCAGGCATTACCACATAATGTTTGCCATTGTCAGATATCGCATTACCTGCGGCAAGACCTGTTTCGTTCGCCAGCGGTGTTCCGCCCTCTATAACGATCGCCTGACGACGATTATTTTCTGTCATGTCCACGTTGCGGTCTCGGAAGAAGCTCTCAATTTTGTCCATGGCCATTCGATCTATATGCAGCTTCCGGTTCAAAACCTCCGCGATTGCATCCTTGGTCAGATCATCCTGTGTAGGACCGATGCCCCCGGAAAATAAAATGACGTCTGCACGTCCCTGAGCGATGCGAATGGCTTCACTAAGTCGATTCAGATTATCACCAACCACCGTTTGGAAATATACATCAATCCCGATCGCAGCCAACTCACGGGATAGATATCTGGCATTGGTATTCACAATTTGTCCAAGCAGCAGCTCTGTGCCAACTGCAATGATTTCTGCCTTCATTCAACATCCTCCTGTTCATGGTGAGTGATCAAAGGGCAATAGGATGTTTTCCTATTGCCCTTTGTGCAAATGATTCCTTCATGATTACCCATTTTTACCTCAAACAGTTACGCTTTTGATATATGGAGCAAATTTTTGTTTTTGATAAAGTAATCAATGCCTGACCAGATGGTAATAATCGCTGCAGCCCAAACGGCAATAACGTCTACGTGAACACCCGTGAATGAGAACGGGAAATTATTCAGTAATAGCAGCACAATAGCTACAATTTGCACGACAGTCTTCAACTTGCCCCAGGCACTTGCCGCGACAACCGACCCATCTAAAAGTGCAATCTGACGCAATCCGGTAACCGCAAACTCACGACTTATAATTACGACAGCAATCCAGGAATCCAACTTGCCCATTTCTACAAGTGAAATCAGCACCGCCGTAACCAACAGCTTGTCAGCCAGCGGATCAAGCAATTTCCCCAGGTTGGTGACCATATTATTTTTCCGTGCCAGATACCCATCAATTCCATCCGTACTGGCTGCAATGATAAAAATAACAGCCGCAATCATTTGATTATATGGAAGCGAGAAACTTCCCAATTGCAACGGTTCTGGATAAAACGGAAAATCAACGAGCAGGAACACCATTAAAAAAGGGATTAAGCAAATTCGTGCAAGCGTAATCCGGTTGGGTAAATTCACAAGACGCCCTCCCTCTTATCCTCCAATACTCCAAACATTCATCTTAATCCCGTATTCATCATCCGGAACAGGAATTTACAATTTTCGCTGTCAATCAGCACTACAGTGCCCTCACTATGTAAAAACGCAAAAAATAAAGTCAACCGCTCAAACGCAAAACCCGTTTAAAACGTTCCGGTGACTTCCAGAAAATGTACTGCTTTTCACAAAGTCAGCAAACGATGATGACTGGGCTTTGATGCTTATCTGCCAGCAATGCACACTTAGTATAATATACGCCAATTGCAGTGTCAAAAAAACAAACGAGCTGCAAAAAGCTATATTATTTGAAATTTGTATATTGCAAATCCAGTGGCAGATTCGCACCGTTTAACAGCTGCATGACTGCTTGCAAATCATTTTTACTTTTACCTGTTACCCGGAGCTGGTCACCCTGAATCTGACTTTTCACTTTCAACTTGGAGTCGCGAATCAGAATATTGATTTTTTTGGCGACATCCTGATCAATCCCCTGTTTGAAATTCAAACGCTGGCGGACTGTACCCGAAGAAGCCGGTTCTACTTTAGCGTAATCAATATTTTTTAAAGGTAAACCCCGTTTAGCCATTTTGGATTGCAGTACGTCAATGACAGCCTTGAGTTTGGTCTCATCATCAGATACGATCGTTAACGCATCCTTATCCAGTTTCAGACTGCTCTTGCTGCCCTTGAAGTCATAACGCGTGCCAATTTCCTTTTCCGTTTGTGTAACGGCATTTGTCAGTTCCTGCAAGTCCATTTTGGACACGATATCAAATGAATTTTCTGAACTCAAAACCAGTCACCCTTTCAGTTAATCGTATGTACTGTAACATTATAGAGGATAGGTCAAGTAAAAGTCTAATTTTACGAGGTATTTCAAAATAAAAAGCATTTTTGGCGCCACTTCAAGTGGTTGCCAAAAATGCTCGTCATACAACTGCCTTTCTAATAACGGCTGCGATTGGGTTGTCTAAACATATCGAGCACACCCAGAAGGATATGCGCAAGCCCAAAGCCCAAAATTCCGTAGCCCCAGGCAGATGGGGTCAAGTAATAACCCAGGAGGCTGACAATGATCCCTAAACCTGTTACGATCCAGCTGACTGTCACAGCCATCCACCTCACTTCACCAAAAGTTGACTGCAAGTTAAGACAAAATTATTGTCTCCCGCAGTCGACTTGGTTATTCGCCTCCAGTGGTGGAGCCGTCGGTTGATCCTTCTGTGCTATTACTAGTATTGCCTTCAAGTCCAGTGGAAGTAGCCGTACTTCCCGTGTCATCCCCAAGTTTTAAACGGATTCGGTTCGTCGCCTTCCCATCTGTTACGACCTGACCACCAACCTCAATGGTGGTCGCTGCAGCGTAACCGGACTTAATGTACATTCCTGTACTGTCCAATTCAAACGTATAGCTGTCACCGTCAGCGGTATTGCCATACTCCAACTTCTCTCCGCTAGAGTTTTCGCCTTTATATACTTCCAGCCAGCTATTTCCTGTTGCTTTAATCGTAACCGTTACAGGCTTACCCGCACTGCCGTTCACTTTAAAGTTCGTAATGTTGCCTGATTTCCCGTCTTCAGCGACGGTTACAGCAGATGACGGGTTTTCTGTTTGGTTATCCGTCGGGTTATCTTCATTCTCATCCGGCGTTCCCCCGTCCGTTTGTCCGTCCGTCTGCCCATCTGTCTGTCCTTCTGTCTGTCCATCTGTAGTTCCGCCACCGTTACCGCCGGCCTTACCTTCATTGGTTTGCCCGCTTCCTGATTCATCAGCTGGAGGATTAGAAGCCTGGCCATTATCTACAGGCTTATCCGGTTTATCCTGAGGTTGCTGCTGGCTGTCTGTAATCTTGGTCTCATCCAGCCCTTGTGTATCCGAATCATCCTTGTTCATCACGACATACACATACAACAGCACAAGAATTAAAATCGGAAATGTCCACATTAATGCAACGGACATCCAACGGTTACTGCGTTCAACCGGACGACTTGAACGCTTCTGAATAACCGGTTCCATTGTTGCTTCCGTTTCCTCTGCAGGTACATCTTTTTTATGTCCCTCCAGCAGCTCATCAGGATTCAGTCCCACCGTTTCCGCATAGGTTTTGATAAAAGCACGCACATAGAAGCTGCCAGGCAGCACTTTATAGTCTCCTGCTTCTATGGCCTCCAAATACCTCTTGCGAATTTTAGTCATTTCCTGTACATCGTCAAGACTCATCCCTTTTTGCAGCCGGGCCTCTCTTAACTGCTGACCCAGTTCAGACATGCCATCTCCTCCTTATGTTTATCTCTTAAGTTGTTGCTTGTTGCTTGTGTATTCCATGATTCCGTACGGAGCGTTACAGTTCGTCGGTGTAGCTGCCCGTAAACGTATCATAAATAATTTCTTCATTTGGATTGTTGCGAAGTTCGATAATAATGTCAAAATCGTTAAAATCATATTCGGACTCCTGGACAAAAATGTCCGGATGTTCAATGACTTTGGTGCTAGGCATCGTCATAATATCCTGTAACAAATTATAATGCCGTTCACTTGAACGAATGGTACTGACAATCCCATCAATGATAAATACATTGTTTGGGTTCAATTCGTCCTCCGATAGTTGGCTCCTTATGGTTTGACGAAGTAAAGTGGAAGAAACAAACGTCCAGCGTTTCATCGCACATACGCTGCCCGCAATTATGGATTCCGTTTTGCCGACACGCGGCATCCCCCGCAGTCCGATAACCTGATTGCCTTCCCTTTTAAATACTTCACCCAAAAAGTCCACAAGTAACCCAAGTTCGTCCCGTGTGAAACGAAACGTCTTGCGGTCGTCCGAATCACGGTCAATATAGCGACCATGCCGAACAGCCAAAATATCTACCAGCTTTGGTTGACGCAAAGCAGAAACCGTTATACTGTTCACTTTGCCAAGCATTTCACCCAGCAGACGAATCTTCTCATCATCATCCGATTCCAGCAGCATGCCCCGGGTTTTGCCCTCGACACCGTTGATGGTCAATATATTCACTTCAAGCATCCCCAGCATAGAGGCAATATCCCCTAGCAGACCGGGTCTGTTCTTATGTATTTTATATTCCATGTACCATTGTTTAGATTCCATTTCAACACCCCGTAAAGCATTATTCCACATTATTCGACAGCAACAGAACGCATCCACTGGACGGCAATCTGAGACATCTTCTAAAAATGGGTCACGTTAATGATATATAAAATGAAAATGAATTACAAGAACAGCTCTGTAATCCGTTTGTAATCATTAGAGAAAAGCCCCCTTGCGGGAGCTTTCCATCGGTGCAGCTTATGCGTTTTGTTTGGCCAGTTTGACCATCAGGCGCGCAATCGTACGACGCTCTTCTGCATCGCCGACATCCCATATTTCTTTCAATGCCCGGTTGGAATGGTTCGCTGGATCCACTTTCTCATCCAGAAAGTCACCGATTTCGTATGCAAGTTTGTTGATGGTTTCTTCATTCATCCCCATCTTTTCTGCTTGCTTCACGCGGTCACCCAAAAACTTCTTCCATGTGTCAAAACTTGAGAGCACTGTTTTTTCTGTTGACATGATAAATCCTCCTTAGCTGAAGCATGAGATTTAAAATCAACAGTTGTAATATGTGCTTTCTGAACATTTTATATACAAGCAATTTTAAAGTAATTGAAGATTGACTTTAACCAGCAGATTCAGCAGGAGCAGTTTCCCGAACATACACTCATAAAGGACTCCGAACCAATATTTATTAGGTGAGCCAGCCACCATTCGGACTTATAATCTGCCCATTAATGTACCCGGACTCGGGCAATGCAAGAAAGTACACCAGTGAAGATATTTCATCAGGCTGGGCTAGTCTGCCCGCCGGAATTTCCTCTTCCAGCATTTTCAGTTCGCTTTGATCCAAATGATTCAACATGGATGTCTGAACAGCACCTGGAGCAACGGCATTAACCGTTACACCAGATGGAGCCAGCTCCTTGGCTAAAGCTTTGGTGAATGCATTTACCCCGCCCTTGGTTGTGGAATACAACACCTCACAAGAGGCACCCGACAGTCCCCAAATAGATGACACGTTTATAATTCGACCGTATCTTTGTGAGATCATATGCTGCATCATTTCCTGCGTACACATAAACATGCCTTTCAGGTTAATTGCCATGACTTCATCCCAGATTTCTTCCGTAACATCAGACAGCATTCCATAATGTGAAATTCCCGCGTTATTGACCAGAATATCCGGCATAAGCCCATGGGATTCCAACTTCTCACGCATACGTTCAATTTGTTCCCGGCTCCGAAGATCCGCCGATACCGTCATCACTTTACCACTACCTTGTTCCATGCATCTTCTCGCTGCCTCATTGGCTGCTTCATGTGATTTCATGTAGTGGATGACTACATTCATGCCCACCTTCGCAAAGCGCTCAGCAATGGCTGCTCCAATGCCTCCACTCGCGCCCGTTACAAGTACTGTCATTTCCTTAATTGGCTTCAATTGTCCTGTTCCCCTCTCCATATCAAGGACTCACGACAAGCGATATTGCCAGCTGATCCCAGCGAATATGCTCTTTCAATCTGCGATTTACTTCTTCCAGGGTAAGCGACTCGTACAACGGGAGCATGTTGAAAAAATCACCACCACGGAATTGTTGACGTGTGAATTCATGCGCAATGTTTTCCGGAGAATTGAGCATACGCAAATATCCACCTATTTTCTTTTTGCGTGCGCGCTCAAAGTCAGTGACATCAAATCCTTTTTGGACCATAACATCAACTTCTTCTCGGATGCGGGCAAGTAATTGATCCGGGTCTTTGGTGTCCCCGCCAATTGCAGAAAAAGCATATTGAGGCGAACTGTTATACTCATATCCAAAACTGTCCGAAATCAGATCTTCATCATACAGTTTCTGAAACAACGGAGTACTGGAACCAAACAGCAAATCCATCATTAGCTTGGTTGTTATATCCCGGCGTAACAGGCCTTCTCCGGTAAGTCCCACATCCGTTTCTTTGAAACCAAACAGACATTTGGGAAGGGAAACTGCCAACTTTGCTTCACGTCTGGCTTCTCCCACTTGATCGGGTTCCGGTTCAAATATCCGCTTGATTTGCCCTTGAGGCTCGTAGTTTTTCTTCGCCTGGTTCGAACGAACCATATCCACTACTTCCTGCGGATCTACTCCACCCACGACGAACAGAAGCATGTTGCTCGGGTGATAAAAAGAGTTATAGCACGAATACAACGTTTCTTTGGTAATGGTGCCAATGGATTCAACGGTTCCAGCGATATCAATATGCACCGGATGTTTCTGATACATCGCTTCGATCAGGCCAAAGTAAACACGCCAATCCGGATTGTCCGCATACATATTAATTTCCTGAGCAATAATCCCTTTTTCCTTTTCCACATTCTGATCGGTGAAGTACGGATTTTGCACAAAATCAACTAATGTTTGTATATTTTCATTCACAAATTCCGTTGCTGAAAACAAATAAACGGTCTGATCAAAACTGGTAAATGCATTGGCAGATGCACCATGAGAAGCAAACGTGGCGAAGATATCACCTGTCGGTTCTTCAAACATTTTGTGTTCCAGAAAATGCGCAATTCCGTCCGGAACCTTTACTTCTTCCTGTCCTTCCACCTGAAAATGATTGTCGACTGAGCCGTATTTGGTTGCAAATGTGGCATATGTTTTCTGAAATCCCGGTTTTGGCAAAATATAAACATGCAGCCCGTTATCCATCACTTCATAATACAGCGTTTCCTGCAAACGATCGTATTTTATGCTCTCCACCGATTATTCCTCCTTCTCGTCACGCAAGAAATAAATCGTATCCAGACGGAATTGTTCTGCCGCCTCACGAACATTTTCTTTGCTGATTTGTTCTACCTGAGCCAGCAGTTCTTCGGCCGTCCGCTCTTTTCCAGATAACTGGCGGTTAAAATCATACGCAATCATCTCAAATGCAGAATCCTGCATTTCCTTAAGCAAATTACGAATCATCGCTTTGGTCTGGGACATCTCAAGGTCACTAATCATGCCATTTTTCATTTCATCCAGCTGCTGCTTGATGATCTTGACAGCTTTTTCGTAATTAGGGATTTCAATACCGGATTGGATGGTCGCAATTCCCTTATGACCGTCATAACGGGAGGATGCGTAATACGCCAGACTTTCTTTCTCACGGACATTAACGAACAGCTTCGAATGAGGATATCCCCCAAGAATACCGTTATACATTAATGCAGCTGCATACTGTTGGTCCCCATAAGTGATTGACGTACGCAATCCCATGTTAAGCTTGCCCTGGCTAACATTCAAACGTTCCACGACTGTTTCCACTTCTTTGTCCCCGCGAACGGCTTTCTGGGTCTTATAATTGACAGTAGAAGCACGATCCACATCAAAATAGCGTTGGACCAGGTCTTCTACCTCTTCCAGCGTGGTGTCACCTACCACATAAAGGTCCATACTCGCCTGCTGCAACCATTCCTGATATGAAGCGGTCAGTGTATCTGGTTCTATGCCGGGCAAATCCTTGCGCTCACCCAATGGGTGCAAGCGGTAAGGTTCGTTTTTGCACATTTCCTCAATGCTGCGTTCGGCTGCATAGCGCATTTTATCATTTACGATGGATTCTAGCTTTTTGCGGACAGTTTCCCGTTCAGCTTGTACATAAGATGTGCGGAAATGCCCATCCTCCTGTGCAGGACGTGTAAGCACTTCTCCCAAAAAGGCAAAAGAGCGATCCAATAATTGCTCATCCCCACCAACAAACGAATCATTGATCGTATCCATGCGGAACTGTACGATTTGGTAATCCCCACGCTTGTAGACATCAAAACCAAACCCCGCTCCATACAAATGCTCCAACTGTTCTCGAAATTGTGTCGTTTCCGGATACGATTCGGTCCCACGTCGAAGCACAAAAGGCGTTAAGGCTACTTTGGTAACCGTATCTTCCCGCAGAGGTACCCCTGCGTAAAGTGATATTGCAAATGTCTTGAAGCGTTTCGTAGGAAGAACATGTATGCGGAACTCTTTTCGGCTGCCTCGTTCGAATCCTGATGTATTCAAAAGTCAAAACCCCTTTACGGCGTCATTTGTCATGCGATAATGGTGAAGCGTAAACGTAACAACCATTTTAACCCAATCAAAAGGCAAGAAGCAACCGAAGTCACGCCTTCTGGTTGCTTCCAAGATCATCACATACAGAATATATGCTGCCCGATTGTTTTCACCTGAGGACGTGTCCAGATCCATTTGGAAGTTGCGGTCTTCGGATTAAAATAATAGAGGCAACCACCAGATGGGTCCCAACCATTCATTGCCTGTTCAACAGCTTTTTTGGCCTGTGCATTCGGCTCCAGATAGATCTGGCCGTCTGCTACAGCTGTAAATGCACCCGGCTGGAAGATAACGCCTGAAGGTGTATTCGGAAAACTTGGTGATTTAACGCGATTCAGAATAACTGCTGCAACTGCCACTTGGCCTTCAAAGGGTTCTCCGCGAGATTCACCATATACGGCATTAGCCATAATTTTGATTTCGTTCTCAGACAAACCCATGGAATTCGCTGAACCCATGTTGTCTTGCTCTTTGTCTGCATTATTGTTATTGCCGCCATCTCCTGAAGCTTGATCTTTGTGCAGCGGCGTTTCTGTTGGCGACCACTGTTTGGAAGCATTGTACAGTTTCAGCTTGGTTTTGGCTCCAACCACTCCATCTGCCTTCATGCCAAATTCAGATTGAAACCATTTTACCGATTTCAGTGTACTGCTGCCAAAATTGCTATCGATTTTACCATTGTAAAATCCCAAATACTTCAGCCGCCCTTGCAACTCATATACATCCTGACCATAACTTCCGTATTTCACGGCGTTGGTACTAAAGGTGGGCAGGGAGTTTTCCTCAACCTGCGGGGTATTCTGGTTCGGACTTTCAGTTGCTGTATTCCCAGGAAGCAAATAACGAATTCCCAATGCGGACATCAGCAAAATAGCAGTGAAAAGCCATATGTTCATTTTTCGCATCGACTGTGCTCTACCTTTCTCTTGTGGGATTAACAGAATCGCTAACGTTATTATGACAAGCACACTTCGTTCCTATGCACCAAATCATCCGATCATTGGACATCATGGTAAAACTTCAGTCCTCTGGCATGCAAAAAGCCCCCAACCAATATGGTTGAGGACTCAATCTTGTGCATATACATGTGTATTAAGAACTTATTTTGTTCTGCTGGTACTGCTCCAAGGAGACCAGCACTTCCCTTGGTTTGCTGCCCTCGTAAGGACCAATTACGCCCCTGGCTTCCATAGAGTCAATCAGACGCGCTGCACGTGTATAACCGACCCGCATTCGACGTTGCAGCAGAGAGACAGATGCTTGTTTAGCCTCCAAAATAATCTGTACCGCCTGTTCATACAACTCATCCTGTACTTCATCTGCCGCTTGAATGGAATCATCCACCTCAGGCACGATGGATTCGTCATACTGCGCTTCCCCTTGTCCACGCACATAATTCACAATATTTTCAACTTCCTCATCACTCATGAAAGCTCCCTGAACACGAACAGGCTTCGAAGCTCCCATTGGCATGAACAACATATCCCCACGACCCAACAGTTTCTCGGCCCCACCCATATCCAGAATGGTTCGAGAATCGACTTGTGATGATACACCGAAGGCAATTCGGGACGGAATATTAGCTTTAATAACGCCGGTAATAACGTCCACAGATGGGCGCTGTGTAGCAATGATCAGATGAATGCCAGCTGCACGCGCCATCTGAGCCAAACGAGCGATCGCATCTTCCACATCACCTGCCGCGACCATCATCAGGTCGGCCAACTCGTCCACGATAACAACGATGTAAGGCAAAACTGCTGCAGGATTATCTTTCATCAGGTTGTTGTAACCTTCCACATTACGTGTACCCGATTTGGAGAACAACTCATACCTTTTCTCCATCTCAACAACAATCTTTTTGAGAGCCAACGAAGCTCTTTTGGGATCCGTAACGACCGGTGCCATCAGATGCGGAATCCCATTATATACGTTAAGTTCGACCATTTTGGGATCGACCATCAGAAATTTCACTTCATCCGGTTTCGCTTTGTAAAGGATGCTGGTAATAATACCGTTGATACAAACTGATTTACCTGAACCCGTAGCACCAGCTACCAGCAAATGGGGCATACGAGCCAAATTACCGATAATCGTCTGCCCGGAGATATCTCGTCCAAATGCAATGGTTACTTTGGACTCCGCATCCTGGAATGTGGCTGTCTCCATGACTTCCCGCATCGTTACGACAGATACCTCTCCATTGGGCACCTCGATACCGATCGCAGATTTACCAGGAATCGGCGCTTCCATCCGAATATCTTTAGCCGCCAAGGCTAATGCAATATCGTCTGTCAAACTTACTATTCTGCTAACCTTCACACCAATATCAGGTTGAATTTCATAACGTGTAACCGCAGGACCTCTAACTACTTCTAGCACTTTGGCGCGAACACCGAAGCTCTCGAGCGTCGCTTCCAGCTTGCGTGCGGTCTGCATATAATCCTTTTGGTCCCCTCCCTTGCCTCCATTGTTCGGCTTGGAAAGCAGGCGGAACGAGGGAAGCTTATACGGTTTAGGAGGTGGTGGCGGTGGCTTCACAGGCTGTATTTCCTGCCCCTCTGCATCCGGAACGCCAGCTTCTTTAGCGGCATTGCTCAGGGTGGATTCTTCATCCATAGCACCCTCGATAGCGTCCATCACATCTGTCCCGGTATGTCCCGCTCCAGACCACTCATTGGTATCCACCAGTTCATCTGAAACCTTGATTGGAGGCTCGTCTCCATGCATATTATCCGTCAGATCATCCGGGAAAGGATAGGCATCGTCCAAGTCATCCTCTTTACTTGCATCCTCGGCTCTGACATGTTCAAAGAAATCACGGATAATTGGAGCTGAATTGGGCCTCGATTGTACAGGAATGGCTGCGGGAGCCGTTGCGTCGGATGCGACAATCGGCTCATCATGCCACGAATCAGCAAGCTTATCTTGATCAGCACGATATACGACCTGCTCAGAGTGCAAAGCATCATTTTCCTGATCCAATTCCCGTTCCGCTTTAGCCTGTTCCCGATCAGAACCCCATTTGCCGAAAAGCTGGAAAAATATTGGCGCTTTCCGTTTGGGCAGATGCTGATCTGGCATGTCTTCTTCATCCTCTTCATAATCATCCACCGGAACAGGGACCACTTTACGGGTGTTTCCGTTCTTCTTGCCCGCAGAACTAGGTACAGTGCGTGCTGCCGGTCTAGACTCCAGCTTCTTGTACATTGCACTTCCAGCATCCCATACCTTGGTTCGGAATATTCGAATCAGATCGACATAGGAAAGATTGGTAACCAGCATGAAACTGATAATGAACATGACGATCATAATCAATCGTGCCCCCAAACTGCCAAACAGCCACAGGAACAAAGCAAACTGCGCTGCTCCAATATAACCGCCGCTGATATCCTTATTGAGCATGGAATCCCGTTCTCCTGGTGCAGCAGGCGTGAGCAACTCGGTTTGCATATCATTATGTATCTGCGTAATTACGGCACCAGGCTCAAGCGCACCGACCGGAATAAGCTTCTGGTGCATGGCAGAGACCGTACTCATCATGGTCAGGGCAAACACCAGCAATACAAGCCCTGTCTTCCGCGTTGTCCAACCGCTTGGCCATTTCCGATGAATCATCACCATTAGACCATAGTAAATTCCTATAAGCGGAATCGCAAAATAGAACTTGCCAAGCATCAATCCAAACATCTTGGACAGCGAACGTCCTACGGTCGCTTCACCCGACAAAGCAATGACAGCAAGGGTAATAAGCACAATCCCGTAAATTTCATATTTTAAAACGCCGCTAAAGGCTGCGGCCTTTTTTTTCCTCTTTTTTCTTCTGGCCAAAATCAGGTCACCCCCAGAAGAATATTATACCATACAAATATAATCCGTACATATGTTCTTTTCCTGCTCAATTTGTCTTATTTCGTCACGTTATGTTGGCCCCGGGTTACCTGAAAGAGGAACAGTAGAACCAGGCATATTTGCAGGATTCAGATAAGCTTCCAGTGGGCAATCGAGCAAACGTACAATGACAGCTTCATTTTCATTTACAGGTCTGACCTGCATCAATAATCCGTTCATTTTGATCTCCCGGGTGTCTTCTGCCTCTTTCCACATCCCTGACCACAATTGTTCAGGCGGCATCACTGTATAGAGTGTCATTGGGTATAACCTCCTGCCTGCAGCGTCTGTCTTTTGTCCCCTATGAGCTGATTTAACTGAGCGATGGCCTGGCCTATCCCGCCTACGGCATCCATTAATCCGTATTTAACCGCATCTGCACTTCCCACAGCTGTACCGATATCCCGGTTGAGTTCACCTGTCTTAAACATGAGTTCCTTGAACATATCCTCGGAAATATTCGAATGTGATGTCACAAATCTTACAACCCGTTCCTGCATCTTCTCCATATATTCAAAAGTCTGTGGAACACCGATGACTAGCCCGTTCATACGAATTGGATGAATGGTCATGGTTGCACTTCCCGCGATCAGAGAATAGGTAGAGGCAACCGCAATTGGAACCCCAATGCTGTGTCCACCTCCAATAACGACTGTAACCGTTGGTTTACTAAGCGAAGCAATCATTTCGGCAATAGCCAAACCAGCCTCCACATCTCCTCCCACCGTGTTCAAAATAATCAAAATGCCTTCAATACGCTGGTTCTGCTCAGCTGCAACCAGTTGTGGAATGATGTGTTCGTACTTTGTCGTTTTATTTTGCGGAGGTAAAATTAAATGTCCTTCCACCTGACCGATAATGGTCATACAGAAGATGTTGGATTCCCCTGCCGGTGATTGTGTTTGTCCAAATTGCTGGATTGCCTCTGTCACCGGAGACATGGCCTTTTCTTCCTGTCCAGGCATATCCGGTACTTCTACTTCCGGCTGATTCGATTTCGATGTCTGCTTGTTATTCATGTGTTCATTCATTCCATTTATCCCCTTCTCCAGAAACATTTAATGTATTTCCTTAGTATGGGGAATGTTCCATCAGCCTTATACCCGAATAATCATCAAATTCTCCATCAACTGATGTCTGGCCGGAAAAAAGCAAAAAAAGCCCCTTCTCTACGAGGAACCGTCCAATATTACTCGTAGAGAAGAGGCGACTGTGTGCCTGAATATATGTTTTTGTTAGTTATATTTTAAACTTCCATAATGATTGGCAAAATCATCGGTCTGCGACGAGTTTGCTCATACAAGAAGCGTCCGAGTGCATCTTTAACATTGGTTTTGAGTGAAGCCCATTCGTTAACGTTCTCACTCATCAACTTCTGCAATGTGCTGCTGACGATGCGATTGGCTTCATCAAGCAGTCCTTCCGATTCACGTACATAGACAAATCCACGGGAGATGATGTCCGGACCGGAAACAATTTTGCCATCCTGTTTGCTCAGTGTTACCACGACAACCAGAATACCATCCTGTGACAACAACTTACGATCACGCAATACGATGTTACCTACATCGCCTACACCCAAACCGTCAATCAACACGTTACCTGCAGTAACTTTACCTGCCTTGCGTGCTGCTCCGCCTTGAATCTCTACCACTTCACCGATATCCGTAATGAAGATGTTGTCCGGATCAATACCTACAGATTCAGCCAGTACCGCGTGGCGGCGCTGCATACGGAATTCACCGTGAATCGGCAAGAAGTATTTCGGTTTCATCAGGTTAAGCATCAATTTCAGCTCTTCCTGGCTACCGTGACCAGATACGTGAACACCACTATTTGCACCGCTGTAATGCACATTGGCACCCAAACGGAACAGTTCATCAATCGTACGGCCGACATATTTCTCATTACCTGGAACTGGTGTTGCTGCGATAATGACTGTATCACCTGGCAAAATATCCACCTTACGGTGAGTTGAACGAGCCATACGTGTCAATGCTGACATCGGCTCGCCTTGGCTACCTGTGCAGAGAATTACTACACGGTCAGCAGCCATTTTGCCTACTTCTTCCGGCTCAATGATCATACCGTCTGGAATCTCAAGGTAACCCAGTTCAGAAGCAATACCGACCACATTTACCATACTGCGACCAATAACTGCGACTTTACGTCCAGTTACTTCAGCTGCATTGATAACCTGCTGAATCCGGTGTACGTTGGAAGCAAATGTTGCGACAACGACACGTTGGCTTGCTTTGCGGAAAATATCTTCCAGAACGATACCCACATTTTTCTCCGAAGGTGTAAATCCAGGTTTCTCTGCGTTGGTACTATCGGACAAGAGAGCAAGTACGCCATTCGTACCGATCTGGGCCATACGCTGGAGATCTGCATATTGACCATTGACTGGAGTGTGGTCAAATTTGAAGTCACCAGTATGAACAACTGCGCCTTCAGGTGTTTCGACACATACGCCGACGGAATCCGGAATACTATGGTTAGTAGCGAAGAACGTTGCTTTCAATACAGAGCCGAGTTGGATCTCGGAATCGGCATCAATCAGGATGCGTTTGGTTTCACCGAGCAAATTGGCCTCTTTGAGCTTGTTCTCCACAAGTCCGAGCGTAAGTCTTGTTCCGTAAACGGGAACGTTCAGGTGTTTCAGAACATATGGCAGACCACCAATATGATCCTCATGTCCGTGAGTCAAAATAATTCCTCTTACTTTGTCACGGTTTTCAGTCAAGTAAGAAATGTCAGGAATGACAATGTCGATTCCAAGCATATCTTCTTCCGGGAATTTAAGACCAGCATCTACGACTACAATGTCGTTAGCGTATTGGATGACGTACATATTTTTACCAATCTCGCCTACGCCGCCCAAAGCAAAAATCATCAGTTTATCGTTGTTATTTTTCTTAGACAAATGAATCTAAACCTCCTATGGTAGTTGGACGTCGTACCTTATTATTTTATTGTAAGTTAAGAAAAGCAGTCCATTACACTCATGCCCGTAAATAGGGATGAATGCAAAAGAGCACCTTTATTCACGATATTTGGAAGAAGTTCTTCGAAGTTATTCCCCTTTACCAACTAGTTGGATTTGAAATGATCCTTCTTAGCCGTTCCTTCCTTTTTCACCATAAAGCCACACCAAGAAACGATGTCGCTTTCAATTTCAAAAAAATACCGCACCCAGTCACTTGACATCATTATACATGATTAAAAACAAAAAAAACAAGTCACTCTCTTGTTAACCTGTACGTTTGCCTCCAGTTGTGGAAAGAAATCTCACAATCACCGTAAAAAAAAGAACCGCATCCTCTTGGTGGAGGAGCGATTCTTCAGTAATTTCTATGGGTTTATAAAAGTTAACAATATAATGCCATAATCGTATGTTATTAGCTAAACAAGCCACGAATAAATGTTTGCTCATCCTCTGTTGGAGGAATCAGTGGCAAGCGTACAGATCCTACGTTCAGTCCACGTAATGTCAGAGCATATTTCACCGCTACAGGGTTCGGCAGAGGCTGCGGGCACTCAAACAGACCTTTGAATACCGGAAACAGCTGCTGATGGATCTGAGACGCCTGTACAGGCACACCACTGAAGAAGGCATCAATCATTTGTTTCATCTCAGCGCCTACGACATGGCTTGCGACGCTAACGATACCATAAGCACCTACTGCAATAGCAGGCAAGCCCGAAGCGTCGTCACCCGAATACACCCTGAAATGTTCCGGTGCACCTGCCGCAATCTGCGTGACTTGCTCCAACGATACACATTCCTTTGTAGCTACAATATTAGGAATCTGTGCCAAACGAAGCGTAGTTGCTGGCGAAAGACTTGCCGCCGTACGCCCAGGAACGTTATACAACATAACCGGCAAGTTCGTCGCGCTCGCAATGGCTTCAAAATGTCTAAACATTCCCTCTTGGCTTGGTTTGTTGTAATAAGGAACAACCAGCAAAACACCATCTACACCAGCACGTTCAGCGTCCTGAGTCAGATGGATGGAGTGGGCGGTATTATTGCTGCCTGTTCCGGCAATAATTTTGCACCGTCCTGCCGCATGTTTCACTGCGAATTCGAATAGTTCTACTTTTTCTTTGTCACTAAGCGTGGGAGATTCTCCTGTTGTTCCAGAAACAACGAGTGTTTCAGACTTTTGATCTACAATCAGATAGTCGATCAGACGTGCAGTTGCCTCCCAATGAATCTCCCCTTGCTCGTTGAACGGAGTGACCATTGCTGTAATCAATCTTCCAAAGTCCAATTCGATTCCTCCTTCAAAACAGGTCAGGCTCCGCTGACTTCACCTTGCTACAAATGAAGTTCGAAAGAGGCGTGAAGCGCCCTCAGAGCTTGAACCATATCTTCTTTTTTTACAAGTACCCAAATCGTTGTATTGGAATCTGCAGATTGCAGGATCTGGATGTCCGCCAGTGTCAAGGATTCAACGATCCGTGCCATAATGCCTGGCACTCCGTTAATGCCTCCACCGATGACGGAAACTTTGGCACAGCCAGAAAGACTTTGCGGTTTGAGACCAATTTCCTGCAATACATGTATGGCTTTCTCGGAATCACTGTCGAAAACAGTATAAACCACTCCCGAGGGGGTAACATTTATAAAATCTACACTAATCGAATTTTCAGCCATCGTTTTGAACACTTTCAGCTGCAGCCGATCTGCGCCACCCGGCACTTCCACCGTTATTTGCGTAACATTACTTACATAGGCGATTCCGGTAACATATCGATCAACTATGCCTGTCTGCACATCCTGGAATCCTTCTGGATGCGTGACCAACGTCCCTTCACTATCGTCGAAAGTAGACCTTACACGAACTGGAATCTGGGATTGCATCGCAATCTCGACAGCACGGGGATGAATGACCTTGGCCCCTTGATGGGCCATGTTGCATATCTCGGCATAACTCACCACAGTCAGCGGACGAGCATCCTCAACGATGCGTGGATCTGCCGTCAATATCCCATTCACATCCGTATAAATGTCCACCATCTCAGCCTGTAAAGCTGCACCAAGCGCTGTTGCTGACGTATCGCTTCCCCCACGACCAAGCGTCGTAAAGTCACCATTCTCGGTCTGACCCTGGAAGCCTGTAACAATGACAACACGCCCGCTCTGTAGCTGTTCCAGCACACGAATAGGACGGACATCCAAAATTCGGGCATTCCCGAAATTGTCGTCCGTCACAAAACCCGCTTGTGCACCGGTCAGCACTGTAGTTGGAATGCCTTCATGTTCGAGCAAACTGCTCAGAGTCGTCGCAGATATAATTTCACCACAGCACAGCAGTAAATCCTTTTCCCGTGCAGATAGTGCATTTCCGTTCTGTGCAGTCCAGTCCAGCAACGTATCTGTCGCATAGGGCTCACCGCGGCGACCCATCGCTGACACAACGACGACCAGACTTAATCCTGCTTCAAGTTCACGTTTAACATGACGGAGCACATGCTCTCTCGCCTGAACGGTGGAGAGAGACGTGCCTCCAAATTTCTGTACCATGATGCGCATCTTTATTCCTCCATTTGTGTACGCAAGAAGACTGGACATGGTTTAAATCAACAAATGGATTACCTAGGGAGCGTTCCGATGCGATAATTTCAGCAATGTATACGGCATTTTATGCCGCTCCTCTTGAAGACTGTGCCAGACAATCCCAATAAAGGCCGCGGTTGTTATCGAGATCACGACGTGCACATTCCCCATTCACACATCCCGCTTGCCAGGCTTTCGCTGCAAGCAGGAGTGTCCTTTAATGAAAGGAACACGGACACAGGTAAACTGTTTATCCCAGCATATCGTCCCCATGATTTTCTTTGTCTCTCCAACCCTATTCATTCTTCAAGCGTGTAACCGTTATCCCATACTAAGCCATTGCAGCACCTTATCTGACACAACCTGCTGAAAGACAAAGCTCAAATATCAAGCTTGTGCAAAACGCTGCACAATCATGGGCTGCAACTGCTTCCCTTCAAGCGCACTCCAGCATGCCTCCGGAATCAGCTCCATTTTGGCGACTAACGAGTTCGGTTTTTTTACCGGATCATCCTGCCCAAACGGCACAAAATACAAATATTTGGCCACAAGCAGTTTGGCAATATTCGCTGCATTCAACCCCAAACCGTCATTCGTAGAAATGGCGAGCACCAACGGACGCTGATTGCGCATCTGTGCTTTGGCTGCCATCAAAACAGGACTGTCGGTCATCGCGTTAGCCAGCTTGCTCGTCGTGTTGCCTGTGCATGGAGCGATTACGAGCACATCCAGCAGCTTGGAAGGTCCTAACGGCTCTGCCTCAACAATTGTAGAAATGATATCATTCCCCGTTATGTCTTTCAACTGTTTTTGCCAATTTTGCGCAGTCCCGAAGCGTGTATCCGTAGTCAGAACCGAATTGGATATAATCGGAACGACATTGGCACCTTCAGCCACAAATCGACTAATCACCGGCATAACCTCTTCAAACGTACAATGAGAACCTGTAATTGCATAACCTACCGTTTTTCCCTGCCAGTTCATTGTTCAACCTCCCGTGCGTTTTGTTCTTCCAAAAGCAAACGGATTAACGCGTCGGCAATAATGCCGCCAGCCGTTTTTGGAGCAACAATGCCGGGAAGGCCAGGTGCAAGCAGCGCTTTGATACCGCGTTTTTCGGCATACCTGAAATCACAGCCGCCAGGAGCGGATGCAAGGTCGATAATCACTGCTTTTTGCGGCATTCTGGACAGGATTTGTGCTGTGATTATCATAGTCGGTATTGTATTAAAAAGCAAGTCAACTTCCCCGGTTTGAGCGGCCAAATCCGTTGTCATGAAAGGCTTCCAGCCCATGATGGCAGCGCGCGCAGCATCCTCTCCGCGCCTGATTCCTACCCGTACATTTGCCCCAAGTCCCTGGAGCGTTTTGGCCATTGTAAACCCTGTTCGACCCAAGCCAAGCACCATGCATTCCGAACCGTGGATCGTGAAGTCCGTCTCCCGAATAGCCATGGCGATAGCCCCCTCGGCTGTCGGAATGGAGTTATAAAGTGCGATATCATCACGATCAAGTACTTCAACAAGCCGTAGACCATTTTCCCTGCAAAGATCGCGTAAAAACGGCTTTGCCATGCCGGTGAACACAGTACAATGTTCAGGCAATGCTGCAACATGTTCTTTTTTTAAAAAGATCGGTGTATCACTGAACGATGTACTCACTTTCCCCTGATCATCACACCCGACCACGGGGAGCACCAATACATCTGCCGAAGCGAACACTTCATCCACCATTTCCTGATGTTCGATACCCGGAATGGAGCGCTGCAACTTGTCGAAACCCACCACACTTACCGTAGCATCCAGCTCTGCGCATTTTTGAATGACTTCAAGCTGCCGCGCATCTCCGCCCAGGACTATAATCCGGACACCGGTCAGCATCGGGACGTCACTCCTTTCACCACATGTATGCCTTATCGTATGCAGTGGCCCACAGGGGGGTGAAACAATTGAACTTGCTACATTGCTTGAATTCAGATTTCTCTTACCATGAAACAGCAAAAAGAGCCGTCCCTTCGGAACGACTCATGAAAACATAATCTGTTATTAAATTGTTATATCTTCGGTTACAAAGGATGCTTAGACAGCTTGCTGCGGAAATGGGACCCGTTATTTACCGGTATGACCAAACCCGCCTTCTCCGCGCACGGTTTCCGATAGTTCAGTTACCTCTGTTAATTCTACTGCTGGAACCGTTTGAAACACGATTTGGGCGATACGCTCCCCACGCACAATCGTAAACGGCTCCTGACCCAGATTGATCAACAGAACCTTAACCTCACCGCGATAATCGGCATCAATGGTACCCGGTGTGTTCAGACAGGTGATTCCGTGTTTGAAAGCCAAGCCGCTGCGCGGGCGAACTTGCGCCTCCAATCCTGCTGGCATAGCCATGGCAAGTCCGGTAGGTATCAAAGAACGCTGACCAGGCTGCAATACAACCTCTTCCTGCAGTGCTGCAACTACGTCAAAACCGGACGCCAGCTCTGACATTTTTTGGGGCAACTTAATATCTTCATTGCCCGGTAACTTTTGAATTTGAACGTAATGCAACAAAATCATCCCTTCTTAATCCAGCGATGGTACGATCCGAAGCACCGACCATAGCGAGCGCAAACGGCTCTGCAAACATCAGGTCCAGTACAGCATTGACATCATCCATCGTTACTTGTTCAATTTTGGCAATCATTTCGTCCAGCGTATGATGTCTGCCCAGCATCAGTTCGTTTTTACCCAGGCGGTTCATCCGGCTGCCCGTACTTTCCAAACTAAGGATTAGGCTGCCCTTCAGTTGTTCTTTACCTTTGCGTAGCTCATCCTCAGACAGTCCGTTTACCGCCAGGTCGTGCAGAACCTCTTTGGTCAGATCCAGTACTTCCTTTGTCTGTTTTGGCGCTGTGCCTGCGTATATCGTGAAGAGTCCACTATCCGCATGGGAACTATGGTACGAATAAACGGAATAAGCCAGACCGCGTTTTTCCCGAATCTCCTGGAACAATCTAGAGCTCATTCCTCCGCCTATTGCATTATTCAACACAACCATGGCGAATTGGAGCGGATCTCCGATTTTACATCCTGGAAATGAGATACAGATATGATTCTGTTCCGTTTTCTTCTTATGGAAGAGCTGTCCGCTCTGGAATGCAGGCATGGTAACCTGCTCAGCCACACCGTTAACATCAAATGCACCAAAATGCTTTTCCATCAAATCGATCACACTGTCATCAATGTTACCTGCAATACTAATAACCGTGTTTTCAATCGTATAGTGCTCCTTCATATATGCACGCAGATGGCTTGAATCCATCGCCTTGAGCCGCTCTTCGGTACCCAGGATTGGATAAGCGAGCGGGTGTTCTCCATAAGCGGCCAAAGCCATAAGATCATGGACCATGTCATCCGGCGTATCTTCATACATTGATATTTCTTCCAAAATGACGTTTTTCTCCTTGATCAGCTCACCATCATCCATTTTGGAACGGAAAAACATATCGGACAATACATCAACAGCTATTGGCAGATGTTCATCCAATACTTTGGCGTAATAGCATGTGTATTCTTTCGAAGTGAACGCGTTTACGTTACCACCGATCGCATCGAATTGCTCCGCAATCGCCTTTGCATCGTAACGATCCGTTCCCTTGAACAGCATGTGTTCAATAAAATGTGACACTCCGTTGCTTGCAGGCTGCTCATTACGAGAACCTGTCTTGACCCATATACCGAATGACACGGAACGACAGGTCGGAATCTGTTCCATGACAACTCTGAGGCCATTGCCCAGCTGAATTTTTTTCACGGTTGGCCCTCCTACATCTCTATAATTGCCCTGATCTCAAAACGACATTGAAATCGACATTTGGTTCCAACTGTTTGATATTAACAAAAAAACATCGTTCACTCAACCGCTGAAGCCTTTACACGCTCAGATGACAGGGTTTCGCTTACCGTTCCCAGCATCAAACCCTTGGCGCGTATAGAATCAATCATTCCTTTTAGGGCTCCAGAAGAAGCCGCCGTTGGATGCATTAGAATTAATGTGCCGGCCTCCACATTTTTGGCGATTTTCACTACAACCGATTCAGAACTCGGTTTGCGCCAATCCACCGTATCCAGTGTCCACAGCACGGTTTGCAGTCCCATGCGGGAAGCAATATCAACTGTCTGCTGATTAAAATCGCCGGAAGGTGGAGCAAACCAGTGATTTTCAACGCCCAACTTTTCTTTGAGCAAGTCCTGGGTTTTACTGATCTCCAGCTTGGCCCGTTCCGTACTCAATCGACTCATATTAGGATGGGAATAGGCATGATTCGATAACTCATGTCCGCGCTTTTGAATTTCTTTAGCCAGTTCCTCGTTTTTACTTAACCAGCTTCCATCCAGAAAAAAAGTTGCTTTGACCTTTTCCGCATCCAGCGTATCTAGCATCGGGATAATGTATTCATTACCCCAGGCAACATTAATCATGAAAGAAACCATTGGTTTTTCGGCATTTCCCCGGTAAATCGGGTGTGCACCCAAATCCTTAAGTTGAATCTCAGGTTCAGTTTGTCGATATACATACGCTATCTTGGTACTCAACGTCCCACCAAGTGCTTTGCGATACGTGGCTTCCACATCAATCTCTAGTCCGTTATACCCGGGTATTGCTTTCCAGACCCGATCCACTCTGGCATTTACTGGAGCGATTTTCGTTTCAGCCGCTTTATCCCGGATCGCCGACAACAGCTGCTCTTCCCCGGTTGCCTCCTTGAACATATCAAATGCATTTTGCGTGCCTGGCCCATCACGGATTTCCGTAATGTATGTACGTACACTGCCCACTTGTCCCACCAGTATGACTGCTGCCACACCGACAAGAACAGCCGCCAGCTTTTTGGATTGGTTTCCCACAGCTCCATCCTCCCGCCGTCTTTGTCCCCATCATATGAGGACAAGGGCAAGAATATGAATAAAAACAAGCTGTTCATGTGAAGTATCTCCAAAGCTGGAATAAAGGTTTTAAGGGATAGAACAGCAAATTAAACAAGATATTTAAACGTTAAAAAAAGAGCCAGAAATTCACATTCTGTCTCTTCATTCAATATTTCTTTTCAAAAAAATGGTGGCACGCAGCCTAGGATTGAGCCGGAGCTTCGGCAGTCAATACAGCTTTGCGGGACAGGTTGATTCGGCCTTGTGGGTCAATTTCCGTTACTTTAACCGTAATGGAATCACCAATGGCAACAACATCTTCCACTTTGGCAACACGTTCAGTGGACAATTGTGAGATGTGAACCAGACCTTCTTTGTTCGGGAGCACTTCAACGAAAGCACCAAACTTCTCAACACGTTTTACTTTACCTACATAGATCTCGCCGACCAGTACTTCACGCACGATGCCTTCGATGATCGATTTAGCTTTATCATTCATTTCCTGGTTGGAAGAAGCGATAAAGACACGTCCATCCTGTTCAATATCAATTTTAACACCGGTTTCCTCGATGATTTTATTGATAATCTTACCACCTGCACCAATAACATCACGGATTTTGTCCGGATTGATATGCATCGTTGTAATTTTAGGCGCGTATTGTGACAACTGCTCACGTGGAGTTTTCATTACTTCGGTCATTTTGCCCAAGATGTGCATACGACCTTCTTTGGCTTGAGCCAGAGCTTCGGACAAGATTTGACGATCGATACCGTCAATTTTGATGTCCATCTGAATAGCGGTTACACCATCAGGTGTTCCTGCTACTTTGAAGTCCATGTCACCCAGGTGATCTTCCATACCTTGAATGTCACTCAGAATGGAAACATGATCTCCATCTTTGATCAGACCCATAGCTACACCTGCTACTGGTGCTTTGATCGGTACACCTGCATCCATCATTGCCAGCGTGCTTGCACAAATACTTGCCTGGGACGTGGAACCGTTGGATTCCAGTACTTCAGATACCAGACGAATCGTGTATGGGAAGTCCGTTTCGGAAGGAATAACTTTGGAAAGCGCACGCTCACCCAAAGCACCGTGACCGATTTCGCGACGACCTGGCGCACGAAGTGGACGAGCTTCACCTACGCTGAATGGCGGGAAGTTATAGTGATGCATGAAACGTTTTGTTTCTTCCAGGCTGATTCCGTCCAAAATTTGAACATCACCCAGTGCACCAAGTGTACAAACGCTAAGGGCCTGAGTTTGACCACGAGTGAACAGACCAGAACCGTGAGTACGTGGCAGCAGCGATGTATCACATTCAATTGGACGGATCTCAGCGAGTCCACGTCCATCCGGACGAACTTTGTCGTGCGTGATAAGACGACGCACTTCTTCTTTGACGATATCGTGCAGGACTTCCTTCACATCTTTGAGCAGTTCAGGAGTCTCAATATACTTCTCTTCGAAGTGAGCAACCGTTTCGTCATTCACAGCATCAATGGCATCCTGACGGGCATGCTTCTCAGCAATTTTAACTGCCTCAACCAGACGAGCGCTCGCGAATTCGCGCACACTGCTGTTGACTTCAGCATTAACGGCATGCAGTTTCACAGCCATTTTTTCTTTGCCAGCCACTTGTACGAGTTGTTCAATTACTGCAACAATGTTCTTGATCTCGTCATGTCCGAACATGATGGCTTCAAGCATTACTTCTTCCGGTACTTCGTTCGCTTCCGCTTCAACCATCATGATGGCATCTTTGGTTCCTGCAACAACCAGCTCAATCTCGCTTACCTCAAGTTGTGCAATTGTTGGATTGATGATGAACTCGCCATCAATACGTCCAACTTTTACGCCACCAATCGGTCCGCTAAATGGAACATCCGAAATGCTCAGTGCAGCCGATGTACCGATCATGGCAGCAATCTGCGGTTCACAGTCCTGATCCACACTCATAACGATATTCAGAACTTGTACATCATTCCGGAAACCTTCCGGGAACAAAGGACGAATCGGACGGTCTGTCAAACGACTCGAAAGAATTGCTTTCTCACTCGGTCTGCCTTCACGTTTAATAAATCCACCTGGAATTTTACCTACGGCGTACAATCTTTCTTCATAGTTTACCGTTAATGGGAAAAAGTCCAGATCTTTTGGCTCACTCGATGCAGTCACCGTACACAATACAACGGTATCCCCGTACGTTACCTTAACGGCAGCATTAGCCTGCTTGGCTAAACGCCCTGTTTCAAGCGTAAGCGTTCTTCCACCAAGCTGCATTTCAACACGCTGTTCCATGAAATCCCTCCTTTTATTCGTTCCTAACACAATGGATTCTGCATTCTCACAGTATTTCCTGCTTCTCCTGCATTCATTAGCTATGTATCTTGCAACATGCTAACTCGCAAAACAAAAGCTCCTTGCGGAGCTATCATCTACAAATATATGGCAACATGTTCATCTACAAAACAACCCGGCTGTAAGCTCCGCTTGTCCTTTTAGACAAAAGAACGACGGATAACAGCCAGGTTGATTTAGAAAACATGTACGATAATTAACGACGCAATCCGAGTTTTTCGATCAGTGCGCTGTAACGTTTAACATCTTTGTTTTTCACGTAAGCCAAAAGCTTACGACGTTGACCTACCATTTTCAAAAGTCCACGACGTGAGTGGTGGTCTTTCTTATGCGTACGCAAGTGGTCTGTCAAACTTCTGATGTTTTCCGTAAGGATAGCAACTTGCACCTCAGGTGATCCAGTATCGGACTCATGAGTTTTGTGCTCGTCGATCAGTTGTTGTTTACGTTCTTGAGTCAATGCCATCCTATTCACCTCCTTCATTATAATCGCCATTAGCCTCGTCGCCGCCGGTGAGAGCAAGCAACCAAGCCAAGGTTGTCTGTTGTCTCAATCGACAACGTAGTACATTATATCATAATTGCCCGGATAAAGTAAATGTAAACCTGTATTTTGTCTGAGCTTCAAGATAACAGGCGTGCTGCAGTTAAAGCATCTTCACGAATCTGGCTGATCAATGCATCAATCGAGTCAAATTTTCGTTCTGCACGAATATAGTGAACAAGCTCAACCTTTAATTCCTCATCATATATTTGTCCATCAAAATCAAGCAAGTGCACCTCAAACGTAGGTTTCATCCCGTTTTCATGAAAGGTAGGTTTCACACCAAGATTCATGACCCCACGCAGTTCCTGCTCTCCATACTGGACCCGAACAGCGTAAACGCCTTTCGCTGGTGTAACGTAATGATCCGTGAGTTCAAGGTTCGCAGTTGGAAAACCAATGGTCCGTCCACGTTTCTCACCGTGTATAACAGTTCCTCTGATGCTGTACGGACGACCCAGCCATTGACTGGCTTCACCCATCTCCCCGCGCTTCAACAGACCACGAATGAGAGAACTGCTCACTTTCTCGCCATTTAACAGGAATGCAGGAACGGTCTCAACTGTCATTTCGCCTTCTCCCAATGTACGAAGAAGCTGTTCATCTCCTGCTCCCTTGTGACCGAAACGGAAGTCAAAACCGACTACTGCCGTTCGAGTCTGAAGCGGTAGTAACAGATCATGTACAAATTGCTGCGGCGTCAACTTAGAGAATTCCTTATTGAATTCCACTACGTAAAGTACGTCTACACCCATTTCTGCAAGGATGTCTTCTTTATCTCTCAAGGGAGTCAAATAACCCTCGTAATCCCCTTTGCGCATAACTTCCTTCGGATGAGGATGAAAGGTCATCACCGCTGACTGCATGCCCGTTTCGCGTGCAATGCGGACAGCTGACAAAATGACGCTTGCATGTCCGAGATGCAGCCCGTCAAATTGACCAATCGCGAGCACTTGGGGAAGTGTGCTCAGATCGGCCGAATGCAACGTCTGCGGATAGGTTAGCATTACGGTTTTCACAATCATTCACCTGCATTTCACTTGATAGGGCCAAGCTGAGCACCAACGCCACTCAAACCCGGGACCTCTTTATTCCGGCAAAAAGACTTTAACAGCTCTTACCGTTGCTTTCAAGTCATCCCGCTCAAATATTCCCAGGAATGTTCCGTCCTGAGCATATAAGCGCAGTAGACCAGGTTGCTCCGCAGGCGGTTCGAGCAACCGAGCCGATAATTTCTGGCCCTGAAGCGCTCCCTTAGCCTGTTCAGCCCCAACCGTATGTGCCGGAATCGAAGCGATGGCTTCATCCACTGGAATCAAAACCTCAGCTAGCGTTCCATCGATCATACGTTGTTCCACTTCTTCAAAGCGAAGACAGCGATCAGCGGAGATCCCCGCCGATATCGTTCTCTCCAGTTGTAGCATCGTGGATGGATATCCCAATTTTCTACCGATATCTACACATAATGTTCGAATATAAGTCCCTTTGGAACACAAAGCACGGAACGATATATCCGTAGTGTCACCCTGCTTCTCGATGCCTGTTAATTCCAGCTCATAGATCGTAACTTCACGACTCTTACGCTCTACCGTTTTGCCTTCACGAGCAAGCTCGTAGAGACGTTTTCCGTCCACTTTGACTGCAGAATACATAGGCGGAACCTGTGAGATAGTACCCAGGAATTGTTCCAGCACCTGCTGAACCTGCTCCTGTGTCACCTCAACAGCCGTCTCCGACCGCTCAATAACCTCACCTGTCATATCCTCCGTGTCTGTAGACAGACCCAGTCGTAGCGTTGCCAGATATTCCTTGGGAAGCTCCTGCATGTACTCCACCACACGTGTTGCACGTCCAAGGCAGAGCGGAAGTACACCAGTAACTTGCGGGTCCAATGTACCTGTATGACCAATACGTTTCATTTTGAGAATACGACGCATCTTGGCCACAACATCATGAGAAGTAAATCCCGCTGGCTTGTACACCGGAAGTACCCCTTCAAATGGTTTTACCATTGAGCATTCACCTGCTTCAGCACTAGTTCGACGATATCTTCCAACTTGCCCTCCAAGCGACATCCGGCTGCAAGTACATGTCCGCCTCCACCAAAGTTCTGTGCAAGCGCGGCAACATCAACCTTGCCAGCTGACCGAAGAGATACTTTCACCGCATTGTCGTTGATCACTTTAAAAAAGATGCCCACTTCCACACCTTGAATGTTACGCGGGTAATTGACTACCCCTTCAAGATCTTCGTTGGCCGCACCACAAGCAATCATATCTTCTGGTGTAATGACTACCCAAGCAATCTTGCCATCATCAGTCATTTGCAGACTTGAGAGTGCCTTATTCAATATACGGACTTGGGGAAGCGTCACCTGTTCAAGCAAAATCTGTGCGAGATAAGGTCCATCCACACCATGTTCAAGCAATTTGGAAGCGGTGGTCATCACATTAGGACTCGTATTGGCATAGCGGAATCCGCCTGTATCTGTTAGCAATCCCGTATAGACTGCTGTAGCTACATCTTTGTTCCATGTCAACGGGAAAAGATTAAGGAAATCAAACAGAATTTCAGCTGTTGCCGCAGCGTCCGGCTTAATGATGTTTACTGTACCGTACGCGTCATTTGTCGGATGATGATCAATATTTAAAATGAAAGCATCTTCTTCGAAATAATGACGAGTCAGGCCTACTCTGGAAAAGTCTGCACAATCCACACAGATTATCGCTTTATATTTCCGTTCCGGTGGTTGTTCGGTCATGTTCACGATCTTGCCAGATTCCCACAAAAAATGCATGCGCTGTGGAATTTCTCCTTCATTAATCATCGTGAATGTCTTGCCCAGACATGACAGCAGCCAGCCCACCGTTACCGTCGAGCTGACTGCGTCACCGTCCGGCTGTACATGCGACACGACCAGGTAATCATCATGCTCCAACAGAAATTGCTTTCCGTCCTGAAGCGCCTGTTCATAAGTGTGCATTGCCGTCTCCTTTATTCTGTTACTCGGATTCGTTCTTGTCGGTACCGATATCGCCAAGCAGCTTCTCAATTCGGCTGCCATATGCGATCGATTCATCAATCTTGAATATCAACTCGGGTACATGACGAAATCTAATACGCTTGCCCAGTTCAGAACGCAAAAATCCATTTGCTTTTGCCAGCGCTTTAAGCGAATTATCCTTTTGTTCCTGTTCACCGAAGACACTCAGATAAACCTTGGCTTGCGACAAGTCGCCTGTCACTTCGACTCCCGTTACGGTAATAAAGCCGATACGAGGATCTTTCAGTTCAGACTGGATGAGCAGACTTAATTCTTTCTTAATCTGCTCGCCCACTCTACCTGTACGAATCTTGGCCATTGTTGTTCACCTCATGCTTCCTTGCTTATCGTTGTACGGTCTCCATAATGAAAGCTTCAATCACGTCGCCCTCTTTGAGATCGTTGTATTTATCCAGCGTGATACCGCACTCGTAGCCTTGAGCTACTTCTTTGGCATCATCTTTGTACCGTTTCAGGGAATCCAGCTTGCCTTCGTAAAGGACAATGCCATCACGAATCAGGCGTGCTTCCGCGGAACGCGTAATTTTACCCGAAGTAACCATACATCCAGCAATGGTACCCACTTTACTAATGGAGAACGTGCTCCGAACTTCAGCATGACCGATTACTTTTTCTTTGTAAATCGGATCAAGCATACCTTTCATTGCTTGTTCAATTTCTTCGATAACACTGTAGATAACCCGATGCAGACGAATGTCTACTTGCTCTTGATCTGCAGTCGCTTTCGCCTGATTATCAGGACGCACGTTGAAGCCAATCACGATGGCATTGGATGCTGCAGCCAAAATGATGTCGGACTCTGTGATTGCACCAGCGCCGCTATGAATAATTTTCACGCGTACACCTTCAACTTCGATCTTTGCAAGGGAACCTTTCAATGCTTCAACCGAACCTTGTACGTCACCTTTGATGATTACGTTCAGGTCTTTGATTTCACCGTCTTTGATGTGTTGGAACAGATCGTCCAGTGTCACACGTGTGTTTGTACCCAGATCGGATTCACGTTGAGTGATGGCACGTTTGTCTGCGATGGAACGCGCTTTGCGCTCATCTTCAAACACCATGAACGGATCTCCCGCCCCTGGAACCTCAGTCAGACCCGTAATTTCTACAGGTGTTGAAGGTCCAGCTTCTTTTAAACGGCGACCTTTGTCGTTCACCATCGCACGTACGCGACCGAAGCAGTTACCTGCAACAAAAGCATCTCCGACTTTCAGTGTACCGTGCTGTACGAGAATACGGGCAACTGGGCCACGTCCTTTATCCAGCTCGGCTTCGATAACTGTACCACGGGCACGTTTGTCCGGGTTCGCTTTGTACTCGTTCACTTCTGCAACGAGCAGAATCATTTCAAGCAGACCTTCCAGACCCATTCTTTGCTTCGCTGAAACGTTAACAAAGATGGTATCTCCGCCCCACTCTTCGGGAACGAGTTCATAGTTTGTCAATTCCTGTTTTACTTTATCCGGATCTGCACCCGGCTTATCAATTTTGTTGACAGCTACGATAATTGGCAGCCCAGCAGCTTTGGCATGGTTAATCGCCTCAACGGTTTGTGGCATAACACCGTCATCTGCCGCTACAACAATAATTGTAATATCCGTAACCTGTGCTCCACGTGCACGCATAGCGGTAAACGCTTCGTGCCCCGGTGTATCCAGGAACGTGATCTTTTTATTGTTAATTTCAACTTGATAAGCACCGATATGCTGAGTAATACCGCCTGCTTCTCCGCCCGTTACATTCGTTGAGCGAATCGCATCAAGCAATGTTGTTTTACCGTGGTCAACGTGACCCATGATCGTAACTACCGGTGGACGAGATTGCAAATCTGCAGGATCATCATTCTCTTCCAGTGTTTCGAAGCGGTCATCTTCAAGAACAATTTTCACTTCGACCTCAACACCGAATTCTCCAGCAAGCAGCAGAATAGTTTCGATATCAAGCTCTTGGTTAATCGTTGCCATAACACCCATTGCGATGAGTTTTTTGATTACTTCGGAGGCATCTTTATGAAGCAGCTTCGCTGTTTCACCAACCGTCATGTCACCACGTACGATAATTTTCTTAGGTGTGTTATCAATTTTCTCACGTTGTTGGTACTGTTGTTGATTTCTGTTGCGATTGTTCTTGCCGCCACGATTACCGCGGAAGTTGCCGCCACGGTTGTCGTCATAACGACGTCCACCGCCACCGCTGTTCGAACGGTTGCCACTGTTGTTGTTATTGCCGGAATTGCCTGGGCCGCCTCTGCGTTGGCCTTGTCCTGAGCTCTGTCCTTGGCCACCAGTACGGTTGCCGCCAGTGCCTGTGTTTCCACCGCTGTTCGGGCCTGCACTTCTTGTTTGACCACCACCACTGTTCGTTGGACGTTGTCCCGTACTTTGCGGACGGGATGCTGTACTGCTTTGTCCACCTTGAGCTGGTCTTGGACGATTACTGGATTGTCCTCCTTGGCTTGAGCCTTGGGAAGAGTTTGTTCTGTTGCGACTGTCTTGGCCGCTAGGTCTTTGGGAGCCGTTGTTATTGTTGGAATTTGGTCTATTGTTCATACCTACCTGCTTTTCCTGTTGTATTTTTGTTTGTACGGGACTACCGGATGTGTTGCTGCTCTTCGGCGTGTTCGCTCCGCCGGCCGGTTTGTTGCTGTCCACTGTTTTGTCACTGCGCACTGACGATGTAGCAACGGATTTTGCTTCGCTGCTTTGTTTGGATGCTGCAGTGGATTTTATATCTTTAAAAAATTGTTCCACCTTACCGACTGAACCATTCTCCATGACACTCATATGATTGTTTACGGGAATTTCCAGCTTTTTAAGAATGGTTATAATTTCTTTACTACTCATATTAAGGGACTTCGCATATTCATAAACCCGCAATTTATCCTTGTTTTCCTGTTTACTCAATATACTCCACCTCCGACATTATCCCGACTTGCTTGGAGATCATTTTTGCAAACCCTCGATCCGTTACTGCAAGAACAACCCGCGTTTCTTTACCGATACTTGAACCCAGACTATCCCGGTCAAATCCGATTACCAGTGGAACTTTATATGTTCCGCATTTGTCGCGAAATTTCTTTTGTGTATTGGCCGAGGCGTCGCCCGCAACAATAACCATTTTAGCTTCGGAAGAACGGATCGCTTTAAGCACAATTTCTTCACCTGTTACAAGTTTGCCTGCACGCATAGAAAGTCCCAGATAAGACAGAGTTTTATTATTCATCATCTTCACGCTCCTGCGCAGCTTTGAATTCATCCTCTACCTTAATGAAATCAGCAGCCAATTGCTCATAAATTTCCGGTGAGACCTTGCCCTTCAGCGCCCGATCCAGAGACCGGTTTTTGAGTGCAAGTTTAAAACAGGACTCTTTGCCGCATAAATAAGCACCACGTCCGGACTTTTTGCCAGTTAAATCAATCAGCACTTCATCCTCTGGCGTTTTGACGATACGGATCAGCTGCTTTTTGGGCATCATTTCCTGACACGCCACACATTTGCGTAACGGCACTTTTTTGGTTTTCATACGTTAGCGCCCCCCGTGCTTTACTTTAGTCGACGGAGACGGAATCTTGATGCATTTCCGAAGAAGAATCTTTCTCTCTGCCGAATTCCTGTTCCGCCTGGCTCTCGCTCTTAATGTCGATTTTCCAGCCGGTCAATTTGGCTGCCAACCGGGCATTCTGGCCTTTGATCCCAATGGCGAGGGACAGCTGATAGTCGGGAACAATAACCCGAGCCATCTTTTCTTCCTCGAATACTTGAACTTCCAACACTTTGGAAGGACTAAGTGCATTAGCCACATATTCGTCTACCTGGTCGGAAAAACGAACGATGTCAATTTTTTCACCGCGCAGCTCACCCACAATGGTCTGCACGCGCATTCCCTTCGGACCTACACATGATCCAACCGGATCGACTTCCTCATTGCGGGAATGAACGGCAATCTTGGAGCGGAAACCCGCTTCACGTGCGACGGAGCGAATCTCAACTACACCGTCAAAAATCTCAGGTACTTCCAGTTCAAAGAGACGTTTCAACAAGCCCGGATGAGTACGGGACAGAATGATTTGCGGCCCTTTGGTCGTATTCTCGACCTTGGTGATGTACGCCTTAATGCGGTCACCATGAACAAACTTCTCGTTCGGCATCAATTCGGTCAGCGGCAAAGCCGCTTCGATTTTGCCCAGATCGATGTAGATATTGCGCAAATCCTGACGCTGCACCACTCCCGTAACGATGTCTTCTTCCTTATCTACGAAAGCGTTGTAGATCAGGCCGCGTTCGGCTTCACGAATCCGCTGGGTAACTACCTGTTTGGCAGTTTGTGCGGCGATACGTCCGAAATCACGCGGCGTAACTTCAATCTCCGCAATATCTTCCAGCTGGAAGTGTGGGTTGATCTCCCGTGCAGCAGGCAATGAAATTTCGGTACGTGAATCCAGGACTTCTTCCACGATCAATTTACGGGCATATACCCGGATAACTCCCGTATTGCGATTCATATCAACACGCACATTCTGGGCGGTGTTGAAATTACGCTTGTAGCTGGAGATTAATGCCGCCTCGATCGCTTCAAACAGCACATCCTTGCTGATCCCTTTTTCCCGCTCCAATTCATTCATTGCTTCAATAAAATCCATACTCATGAATGTTGATCCCCCTTTCAAACATGGCATCTCATACGTAAAACGGCGAAAGGCTCTGAACTCATGAGCACCTTGCCGTTATCGTGAGATGTGTCTTTTTCATTAATAAAGTGAACAAGGCACTTAAAACAGTATGGCTAGGCGCGCACTCGCTACCTTATCATAAAGAATGGCATGCTGTTTCTTGCCTGCTTCGATCACAAGTTCCCCGTCATCAAAAGAAAGCAGCTTGCCTTCAAATTCCTTTATTCCATTTACCGGCTCGTAGGTCGTAACAAACACGTTTTTGCCTACGGATTTGGCAACATCCTCCGGTTTTTTCAGTGGACGCTCCGCACCGGGAGAAGACACTTCAAGGAAATAGATGGTCGGGATCGGATCGTTCTCATCCAGCTTGGCACTCAGCTTTTCGCTGATCAAGACGCAATCATCGATGTCGATGCCACCCTCTTTGTCGACATACACCCGTAAAAACCAGTTGCTGCCTTCTTTGACGTATTCGATGTCAACCAGCTCGAAGCCTTGTTCATTCAAGTAGGGTTGGATCATTTCTTCCACGGTAGATTTAATGTTCGTTGTGCTCAAAACCGATAACCTCCAACTTAGGTTACACCAGCAAAAATGACTGGCAAATTCTTCATTACCCAAGATTCTTGTATACCAAAGACTAAAGAGTGGGTTTCCCCACTCTTTAGAAATTCGTACTATCTCGTTCACTTCAAAAATTATAACATAGTCTGGTAATAGTGACAAGTAAGCGATCACTCTGCTATTTTAACCACTAATGAAGAAAAATTTACGTATTCAAATGACAAACCCTGACTGGTTACTCCATTTACCATTTTAGAACAGTGATAATTGATTGCTTTCCGGCAAACCACGGAAGCATCCCATGCCCGTCAGCAATTCTACAATTGTTTTACTTGCTTTGGACTTCTGCTGGAAATCTTCAATCGACAGAAACTCTCCATGCTCTCTTGCCGCAGCGATATTGCGTGCAGCATTATCCCCGATTCCCCCCAATGCAGAGAACGGAGGAATAAGTGAGTTTCCGTCAACGATAAACTTCGTCGCTTCCGAACGATACAGATCAATCGGTTTGAGCGAGAATCCGCGCGCTGCCATTTCCAGAGCCATCTCAAGAACAGGAAGCATATTTTTTTCTTTTGGTGGTGCCTGGAAACCTAATTGCTCAATCTCAACGATCTTCCGATAGATGGGCTCGTATCCCTGACATACCAGTTCAATGTCAAACTCATCTGCGCGGACTGTGAAATATGTCGCATAATATTCAATCGGGTGATACAGCTTAAAGTACGCTGTACGTACTGCCGAGATAACATAAGCGGCCGCGTGGGCCTTCGGGAACATGTACTGGATTTTCAGACAGGAATCAATGTACCATTGCGGCACCTTGCAATTTTTCATCTCATCAATCCATTCTTGCGGCAAACCGCGCCCCTTACGTACGCTTTCTGTAATTTTAAAGGCAAGACTGGCGTCCATGCCTGCCTTATAGATCAGGAACAGCATGATATCATCCCGGCAACCAATCACCGTTTTGATGTTACACGTTCCATTTTTGATTAGATCTTGTGCGTTGCCGAGCCATACCCCCGTACCATGAGACAATCCAGAGATCTGAAGCAGATCGGCAAAAGAGGAAGGCTGAGATTCGACAAGCATCTGACGTACGAACTTTGTCCCCATCTCCGGTACACCAAAAGTTGCTACTGGCGAACGAATCTGCTCTGGCGTAACACCCAGCGCCTCCGTCGAGTTGAACATACTCATAACTTTAGGATCATTCATCGGAATGGTCGTTGGATCAACACCCGTCAAATCTTGCAGCATCCGCATCATGGTTGGATCATCATGACCCAAAATATCCAGTTTCAGCAAATTCTCTTCGAAGGCGTGATAGTCAAAGTGTGTTGTTTTCCACTCTGCGTTAACGTCATCCGCAGGGAACTGTACGGGCGTTACATCTTCCACTTCAATATAGTCCGGAACAACGACAATACCACCGGGATGCTGCCCTGTACTACGTTTAACCCCGGTACAACCGGAAGCCAGACGGTTCAGCTCAGCCCCGCGCCATTTCTTATGATGTTCTTCCTCATATTTCTTGGCAAAACCAAACGCCGTCTTCTCAGCGACCGTACCAATCGTCCCCGCACGGAATACACTCTTTTCACTGAAAAGCACCTTCGTATAGTTATGGGCATGCGGTTGATAATCACCCGAGAAGTTCAAGTCGATATCGGGAACTTTGTCCCCTTTGAAACCAAGGAAGGTCTCAAACGGAATATCTTGCCCTTCACCTTTTAATCGCCCTCCACAATCAGGACATTCTTTCTCAGGAAGGTCAAATCCACTCGGCACGCTGCCGTCCAGGAACCACTCACTGTGCTTACACTCCGGATTCACACAAATATAGTGAGCAGGCAGCGGGTTAACCTCGGAAATGCCCAGGAAAGTAGCAACAACAGACGAGCCAACCGATCCCCGGGAGCCGACAAGATAACCGTCCTGGTTCGATTTTTTAACCAGGCGTTCCGAGATCAGGTAGTTGGCAGAGAAACCGTATTTGATAATTGGCTTCAATTCTTTCTCAAGTCGTGCCACAATGACTTCCGGCAGTTCCTCACCATAAATCGACTTGGCCGTATTATAGCAGGTATTACGGATCTCATCGTCCGCACCTTCCAGAATCGGGGTGAACAGCTTGTCCGGGAACAGTTTGATTTCCTCGAATCGATCCGCCAATTCAACCGTATTCGTAACGACAACCTCGTAGGCTTTATCTTGACCCAGGTACTGGAACTCTTCCAGCATTTCATCGGTCGTTCTTAGGTGAGCATCCGGTTTACGTTGATCTTTAAGCGGGCTGAAACCTGTAATTCCGTGAATGGTGATATCCCGATATAGCTTGTCGCGCGGTTCCAGATAATGCACGTTGCCTGTGGCAATTACCGGTTTCCCCAATTTTTCACCAATGTCGACTACTTTACGGACAGCAAGCTTCAACTCTTCAGGTGTAGCCACCAGCCCTTTGTCCACCAAATGCATATACATCGTCAGAGGCTGGATCTCCAGAATGTCATAGAAATGCGCTATCTCTTCCGCCTCTTCAAGCGATTTATTGAGGACAGCCTCGAAAAACTCACCTTTTTCACATCCGGATAAAATAATGAGGCCTTCACGCAAATTGATGAGCTTCGATTTTGGAATACAAGGCACTCGTTTGAAGTGCTCCGTATGGGAAAGCGACACCAGTTTATATAGATTCTTTTTGCCGACATCGTTCAAAGCATAGATTCCGCAATGAAATGGACGCGTATTCGAGAGATCAACCCCAACATAATCATTCAGCCGATCCAGCATGGTCAGGCCTTTCATCTGGGCAGCATCATTAATCAATCCATTCAGTATGCCTGCGAGAGCGATCGTATCGTCGATCGCCCGGTGATGACTTTCCAGTGCTACTTTATATTTATCCGCCAGCGTATTCAGACGGTGGTTCTTCATTTTTGGATATAACAACCGTGCCAGTTCCAATGTATCGAGGACAGGGTTCGGAAGCTCCGGCAGACCCAGCTGTTTGAGCGACGCCTGAATAAATCCCATATCGAATCGCGCATTATGCGCAACTAATACGCCGTCTCCGGCAAATTTCACAAAATCATGGATAACCGGCTCCAGCTCAGGTGCATCCTTCACCATTTCATCGTTAATGTTAGTCAATTGCTGAATGTTATATGGAATGCGCTCATGCGGATTTACAAACGTAGCAAAACGGTCAACCTCTTTACCGTCTTCCATCTTCACTGCCGCAATCTCGATGATCTTGTTCTGGGTCACAGACAGACCTGTGGTCTCGATATCAAAGACGATATATGTGGCAGATTTCAGTTCCAACGGCTGCGGTGACATAACAACAGCAACTGAATCGTTCACTACATTGGCCTCAAGGCCGTAGATCATCTTAATTCCGTTTTTCTTGGCCGCTTTGGATGCTTCCGGATATACTTGTACACCGCCATGATCACTTACCGCGATGGCTTTGTGTCCCCATTCTGCTGCAGTCTTTACATATTTGTCGATCGAAGTTACAGCATCCATTGTACTCATGGTGGAGTGCAGATGGAATTCGACCCGTTTCTCAGCTGCATTATCCTTGCGGGATGGAGGTGCTTTTACTTCCACCAAATCCGATGGAATCATGGCCAGTTCCGGGATTTGCATGAAGCGATCGTACTCTACACGACCACGCACTTTCACCCATTTACCATTGGCCAGCAAGCTCAGAATTTTGACATCCTCTTTCGTTTTGGCAAACATCTTCATTTGCATGGAATCCGTGAAATCCGTCAGATAAAAAGTAAACAAGGTATTCCCGTTCCGCAATTCTTTGCGATCCAGCCCGAAGACCGTCCCCTGTAACGTAACCTTTTTCTCTTCATCCTGAATTTCCTGCATAGGTACAGGTGGTTCCTTGATATCATAGCCCATCTGTAAACGAACATCGCCCTGTTCTTCCTCTTCAGGCATTTCCGAGTCGACCTCACTCATCATCTGTTCGATAACCTGGAGCTCTTCTTCCCGCTTCTTGAGCTGGAATTGTTCCATCGCCTCTTTGTTGCTTTCAACCTCACCAACCAGTAATTTGACGCGCAAGGGCAATTGAAAATACTTATCATAAAAAGTGGTTATAGCCTGATCGATCTGCTTCTTCTTTGCAAGCTCCATCGACATGGCATCACTCATGGTCAATTGAAGCAGATCCGCTTCACATTCAAACTTCGTTCGATTCATCCAACCGTTAACGGATGGGATCTCCCGGGTAACCCATTCAAGGAACAAGTTCCAATACTCACTGACAATGTCACCAATCTCAACCTGCTCACTATATTTAAAACCAAACGTGATTTTGGAGATATGATTCATTTTCTCCTGGATGTGCAGGCAAAATGTACGATAGATTGGAGCAGGAACCAAAGTATCCTTCGCAATCACAATCGTCCAGTCACGGTTGCTGCGACTTGTCTCCACCCGTTCAATCCATCCATCCAAAAAGTAGGGCTCTACTAGGCCAGCCGGAAGCTCCGTCTGTTTCATCAACAATTCAAACCGTTTTCTCTTCTCCTCGAATCCACTCATCGTGTTCCTCCTTGTACCCCCTTCAAACAGAAAAAGCCTCTGCATTCAAAAATGTCCCCGATCCGAACCCGCACCGACTCATTTTATCCGACAGAAGCTCTCCATTCCTTACTCTTACGGTGAATAAGTGCTGTTAGTCAAGTCTTCCTGACTTAGTACGCTCTTGCAAACACTACCGTGTGTTTCGCATCTTCACCACAAGCCAGGCACGTATGCTTTTCTTCCGCAGGCTGGAACGGAATGTTCCGGCTTGTTGCACCTGTTACTTCTCTTACTTTATCTTCGCAAGCTTCTGAACCGCACCATCCAGCCAGTGTGAACCCGCGTTTATTTTCCATCAGTTCTTTCATCTCATCCAGGGTATCCACTGAATAGAAGTTGTCCGACATAAACGTCCGAGCACGTTGCAGCATATCTGCCTGCACTTGAGTCAGCATAGTCTGGATTTCTTCCACCAAATTTGCTTGTTCAACAACTTTTTTCTCTCCAGTAATCCGGGAAACGAGGACACACACACCGTTCTCCATATCACGCGGACCAATTTCGAGACGAATCGGAACACCACGCATCTCGTATTCGTTGAATTTCCAGCCTGGACGAACATCACTGCGATCATCCATTTTCACACGGATTCCAGCTTGTTTCAGTTCAGCGAACAACTCGTCCGCACGCCCCACAACAGCATCACGCGTTTTCGGGGGGCCAATCGGAATCATGACCACTTGTGTTGGTGCAACTTTAGGAGGAAGCACAAGACCACGGTCATCTCCGTGAACCATAATTAACGCGCCGATCAAACGTGTGCTTACCCCCCATGAAGTGGTGTAAGCCAACTCCAGCACATTATTCCGGCTAAGATACTGAATTTCAAATGCTTTTGCAAAGTTCGTTCCCATGTAGTGTGATGTACCTGCTTGTACAGCACGTCCATCCTTCATCATGGCTTCGATTGAGTACGTATCCACTGCACCGGCAAATTTCTCCGATTTGGTTTTCTGACCCACAATGACAGGAATTGCCAAATACTCCTCAACCACTTTACGATAAATCTCAAGCATTTTCATCGTTTCTTCACGTGCTTCTTCTTCGGTCTCGTGCGCCGTGTGACCTTCCTGCCACAGGAACTCACTTGTGCGAAGGAAAGGCAATGTTCTTTTTTCCCACCGGACTACGTTAGCCCACTGGTTGATTAATACCGGTAGATCCCGATAAGACTGAATCCACTTGGAATACATGTGACCAATAATCGTTTCTGATGTAGGACGGATTGCCAGACGTTCTTCCAGCTTCTCTCCCCCAGCTTCTGTAACCCATGGTAATTCAGGGTTAAAGCCTTCCACGTGTTCTTTTTCCTTTTGAAAGAAACTCTCAGGAATGAACATCGGGAAATACGCATTGCGATGACCCGTTTCCCGGAAACGACGATCCAACTCATCCTTAATGTGTTCCCAGATTTCAAACCCGTCTGGTTTAAACACAATGCAACCGCGTACAGGTGCATAGTCCATGAGATCAGCTTTTTTGATAACATCAATATACCAGCGTGAGAAATCCTCACCCTGTGGTGTAATTTCGGTCACAAACTGTTTATCGTTTTCCTTTGACATAAGACTCCAGCGTCCTCCCATAACGACCATCTCTGAATTTCCAGAGCATAGTCAAACCATAATTATCCGTTAATTAAACGTAATATATCATTATACGTTACTGCCAGCATCAGCACAAACAACATAGCAAAACCGACAAAATGAACCATCCCTTCACGATTCGGATCGACCGGTCTGCCCCGCAGCCCTTCGATTCCAAGGAAAACGAGACGGCTTCCATCCAGTGCAGGAATCGGCAGCAGGTTGAAAATACCAAGATAAAGGCTCAAGATCGCTGCCCATCTTGTCAACTGTTCAATCCCCTGCTTCGCGATTTGCCCTGTGACCTCAAATGTACGAACCGGGCCACCGATGTCATCCATGTTGAACTGATTAATCAGATGTTTGAAACCTTCAAAAATGACTTTGGTGGTATCGACCATCGCTATTCCTGAAACCTTAAAGGTCTCCGCAAATCCAACAGATCGGGTTGGCAGTGTAGGTACAATTCCGACCTTACCGCCCTCTTGACCTTCTACGGCACGAGGGGTGATCGTTATATTAAACGTTTCATCCCCCCGACGCAATGTCCACTCCATCGGCTTGTCTTTGGAATCAGCAATCATCGTCACCATTTTTTTCGAATCTGTACCAATAGCAGTACCATTAATGGTTTCAATGATATCTCCCTTTTGCAGGTTCGCCTGGTAGGCAGCTCCACCTTCGAGCACTTCACCAATTTCCAGGTTTTTCGGATTTTCAACCGGAACTCCTGCCATTTGGGCATACACCGCAAACAATACAAATGCCAAGATAAAATTCATGAGTGGTCCAGCAAAAATGGCCATTGCCCGCTGCCCCACCGTTTTACTGCCAAATTGGCGATCTTTCGGTGCGATCTGGGTTTGCTTGCCACGACTTACCAGCATGGCCTGCGGATGTATCCGATACTGCTGAACTTCGCCATCCACATCCAGTTGCAGTTTTAACGCATTCTCCATATCGATGGAGATCACTTCACCACGAATTACATTTTTACGGTTATCCAATTGATCAAGGTAAATCATTTTCACTTGGTCATCAGCCGATCTTACGGCAATGGTCTGACCTTCCTGAATCTCTACGAGTTCCGGATCTTCACCTGCCATACGTGCATATCCGCCAAACGGCAGCAAGCGCAGTGTGAACTGGGTCTCGTTTCTTTTATATGAGAATAATTTGGGACCAAAACCGATCGCAAATTCCCGTACAAGAATACCGGCGCGCTTGGCAAAATAATAATGTCCCCATTCATGAACCGTCACGATGACAAAGAACATGAGCACCGTTAGAAATACCACTTGTATGGTTTCCAATCCCTATCCATCCTCCTTCACGGCACGAACCGCAGTCTGTCCCTTTAGATTATCATTATTCTCTGATGCCGCACAAGAGAATCACTTCTTCCATTTTGTTTCGAAAAAAGAGATTACAGACGAGACGCAAATTGACGACTCTCCTGATCACATCTGGCTATTTCAGCCAAATCAGGCTCGTCTACATTGCGGTGTGCTTCCAGCACAGAAGCAATAATATCCTCTATTTTAAGGAACGAAATCTCTTTACGCAAGAAACGGGCTACGGCAACCTCGTTGGCTGCATTAAACGCCGTTGTTGCGGTCCCCCCCATTTTACCACACTCGTATGCTATTCTTAAACAAGGGAACCGCTCCATATCCATTTCACCGAAATGTAATTTGCCTGCTTGTGCCAAGGATAAACGTTGTGCAGGGGAGGGCAAGCGGTCCGGATAGGTCAATGCATACTGGATGGGAACACGCATGTCCGGATTCCCCAGCTGCGCAATAATGCTTGTATCGTTGAATTCCACGTAGGAATGAATGATGCTTTCTGGATGAAGCAGCACATTAATCTGATCATATTGGAGACCGAACAGCCAGTGCGCTTCAATGACTTCGAGACCTTTGTTCACCATCGTTGCTGAATCAATCGTGATTTTGGAGCCCATCGACCAGTTGGGATGTTTGAGTGCGTCTTCCACCGTAACTTCCTTTAACTGTTCGCGAGTCAGATCACGAAATGATCCACCAGAGGCTGTAAGCGTAATGCCCATCAAGCGTTCACGCGGTTCTCCATTTAAACATTGAAAAATAGCCGAGTGCTCACTATCTACCGGTAAAATGGGAACTCCTTTTGCACTGGCTCTCGCCGTTACAATATGGCCCGCTGTAATCAGCGTCTCCTTGTTAGCCAACCCGATCTGTTTGCCCGCATCAATCGCAGCCAAGGTCGACTCGAGTCCAACACTCCCCATTACAGCAGTAACAACTGTATCGGCATCTGTTCCGGCAGCAACTTCCACCAGTCCTTCTTTGCCATAAAAAAGTTGTGTTCCAGCAGGCAAGTGCGGAGCCACCGTGTCTGCCAGCTCTTTCGAGCCGACGGACACCTTTTTGGGTCTGTAACGCTTCGCTTGCTCAATCAGCAGCTCTATATTGCCACCAGCAGCCAATCCTTCTACTTGGAAGCGTTCAGGATGCATATCGACTACATCCAGTGTCTGGGTTCCAATGGAACCGGTTGACCCGAGAATCGAAATTTTTTTCATGCTGCACCTCATCTTTATTTATCCGAATGCCTGTGACAAATCACTCGTCATTGGCTTGCATTTATCTTCAATAGGGCAGAAGCATTAGTATATGTACGAATGGAAAAACAACGATCCAGCTGTCGCACCGATCCAGAATGCCACCATGCCCCGGGAGGAGGTTACCGGAATCCTTGATGTTGTACACACGCTTGTAAGCGGATTGAATCAGATCTCCCATCTGTCCTATCACGGCGCATGCAAGCCCAATCCATATGGCCCTTTGCCAAGTTAACAAGCCGTCTGACACCCATGCAAAAACAACAGAGGTCACAATCGCGATGACAATGCCACCTATTGCACCCTCCACTGTTTTGTTCGGACTGATTGAGGGCCACAGCTTGTTTTTCCCGATGAGTTTCCCTACAAAATAGGCACCCGCATCGCTTGCCCATATGGAGCCCAGTAACAGAAACGTCCAGAACAATCCGTGATGCAAATGTCTGGATTCTGCAATGTAATAAAAACCGATGCCTATATACAATACTCCTAGAAACAGCATCGCAACTGTATTTACAGGAATTTTATTTTTAGTGATTACAGAGGCCGTCATCAATACCAGCATCACAAGCCAGCCGATCTGGAATAACGTTAACGGCCTTGCTTCCCATACCATTTCCCAGGGAAACACAATCGCAAAAATGCCTGCATATCCGATCAGAGCTACACCTGAAAAAGGCTGTACTCCGGTCATTTTTACAAATTCATAATAACCGATGAGAGCCATAAGCAATACCAGACCGTGGTACCAGGGTCCGCCCAGCATGCAAAAACCCAAAAACAACACACCTGCTATGATTCCTGTCGTTAATCGCTGTTTCAACGGCTTCATCCTCCATCTATTTCAAACCGCCGTAACGCCTTGTTCTGCGCTGATATTCGGCTACTGCTTCAAGCAGATGCTTTTTGCCAAATTCGGGCCAGTATATATCCGTAAACCATAATTCGCTGTATGCAAGCTGCCAGAGCATGAAATTACTCAACCTTAACTCTCCACTCGTCCGAATCAGCAAATCCGGATCAGGCATATTGGCAGTCAACATATGTCTGTCAATGAGTTCAGGCGTAATGTCCTCTGCCGATAATTCCCCCGACTTTACCTGCAGAGCGATCTGTTTGACACAGTCTGTCATTTCGTGGCGACTTCCATAATTCATTGCAAAATTCAAAACAAGTCCTGTGTTATGTTCCGTTAGACGGATTGCTTCACGCAAAGCATTAACGGTATGAGAAGGCAAATGCTCTTCTTGTCCCATCATGCGGATACGTACATTTTTTTCTATAAGTTCATCCAGCTCTATCGCCAGAAATTCTTGCGGAAGTCGCATCAGAAAATCCACTTCTTCTTTTGGACGTGTCCAGTTTTCTGTTGAAAAAGCGTACATCGTCAGATATTTGATGCCCAGTTCATCCGCCGCGATGGTCGCACGTTTGACCGCCTTCATCCCATTCTGGTGACCAGCTATTCGTGGGAGACCCAAACGTTTGGCCCATCGTCCATTGCCGTCCATGATGATGGCGACGTGCTGCGGGATATTATCTTCGGATATAGTCAGCGTTTCCTGCTTGTCAGCCCCATTCCACCACGACCGAACCCGTTTGATCATTCCTGTTCCTCCAAAATCCCTGAAGTTTCTTCACCTGAAGCTTGAAAAAGAGACAAAACCCCACCGTATTGGAGGGGCTGCGCTTGTCTTACACTTCCATAATTTCTTTTTCTTTGGCAGCGAGTACCTTGTCGACTTCAGCAATATACTTATCGGTCGATTTTTGGATATCATCCTGATGTCTCCGGGACTCATCCTCGGAAATGTCAGACTTCTCCATTTTTTTGATATCATCATTCGCATCACGGCGAATATTACGAATCGCTACTTTACCTTCTTCACCGAACTTTTTCGTCAACTTCACGAGTTCAGCTCTGCGTTCCTCTGTAAGTGGTGGAATGGACAGACGAATCATGCTGCCATCGTTCGCTGGAGTAAGACCCAGATCCGATTTCATGATTGCACGCTCTATGTCTCCCATAGAGGATTTATCCCATGGCTGAATCATCAATGTACGGGAATCCGGTGTACTGATATTAGCCAACTGGTTGAGCGGTGTCATTGCACCATAATACTCCACTTGAATCCGGTCGAGAAGAGCCGGGGTTGCACGACCTGCACGCAAAGTGGCAAGGTCACGACGCAACGCTTGAATCGCTTTTTCCATACGTTCTTCGGCATGTTTTTTAACCGCTTGTGGCATTAATCTACACTCCCTTTAACGATTGTCCCGATACGCTCACCAAGAACAACCCGCTTGATGTTACCTTGTTCCGTAATGGCAAATACGATCAACGGAATGTTGTTGTCCTTACAAAGAGAGGACGCCGTCGAGTCCATTACACCAAGATCTTTGTTAAGTATATCCATGTACGTCAACTGATCAAACTTGACAGCTGTACTGTCTTTAAACGGATCCGCTGAGTATACACCATCGACTTTATTTTTAGCCATCAAAATGACTTCTGCTTCGATCTCCGCTGCGCGCAGTGCTGCTGTTGTATCCGTGGAGAAGAACGGATTACCTGTACCTGCTGCAAAAATAACGACCCGGCCTTTCTCCAGATGACGAATCGCTCTACGACGAATATAAGGCTCTGCAATTTGTTGCATGGCAATCGATGTCTGTACGCGTGTAGGCACTTCGATCTGTTCCAGTGCATCTTGCAGTGCGAGCGAGTTCATTACCGTCGCCAGCATGCCCATATAATCCGCAGTTGCTCTATCGATGCCGTTTTCGCTACCGGCAATACCGCGCCAAATGTTTCCGCCGCCACATACGATAGCAACCTGTACACCAAGTTCAACCACTTCTTTTACCTGCTGGGCAATCGACGAGATCGTCTCTGCATCAATACCGTAGCCGTTTTGACCGGATAGAGATTCTCCGCTGACCTTCAAGACAACACGTTTAAATACTGGCTGTTCCAATTGTTCACCCTCCACTTTGAATTGAACACCTTAGGCGTCCAACCAACAAAACTTCTCGCGCATGGTCTCCTGCTTAAAAAGAAAGGAACACAGTTGTGTTCCGCTCTTTTAGGAAAAACGTTCAACCGGTAAGGCAATGTTTTCCTGGGATATAAGGGAGTAGCGCTTCGAAGTTTCATCATTCTTATATCTTCGAAAATCATTCCTGCTAGCCGGTATAAAAACCGTCTTATTTGTTTACTTGGGACATAACTTCTTCTACGAAGTTGTCTACTTTTTTCTCAAGACCTTCACCCAGTTCATAACGAACGAAACGACGGATGGAGATGTTTTCACCGATTTGGCTGATTTTTTCATTCAACAGTTGGGAGATTGTTTTGTCAGGGTCTTTAACAAAAGTTTGCTCCAACAGGCAGAACTCTTCGTAATATTTACCGATACGGCCTTCAACCATTTTCTCAACGATTTTTTCTGGTTTGCCTTCGTTCAGAGCTTGAGCTTTCAAGATTTCTTTCTCTTTTTCCAGCTCTTCTGTAGGAACTTCTTCACGAGTGACAAATTTCGGGCTCGCTGCTGCGATTTGCATAGCAATATCCTTAACGAAATCTTTGAATTGGTCTGTTTTACCTACGAAGTCAGTTTCGCAGTTCACTTCTACCAACACACCAATACGTCCACCAGCGTGGATGTAAGATTCTACAACGCCTTCAGTTGCTGCACGGCCAGCTTTGCTTGCTGCTGCTGACAGACCTTTTTCACGAAGCAACTCAGCTGCTTTCGTGATGTCACCGTTTGCTTCTTCCAGTGCTTTTTTGCAATCGAGCATACCTGCGCCCGTTTTTTCACGGAGTTCTTTTACTGCACTCGCATTAACTGCCATTATTAATTCCCTCCAAAAATAAGTAATTGTACGTACACTCTAAAAAAAGGGCAGTGAGAGGTTATCCACCTACCAACCACCCTTTTCATTTAATTCATTCGTTATGTTCGAATCTATTAAGCGGAAGTTTCTTCGCCTTGGTTAGCTTCGATTACAGCGTCAGCCATTTTACCTGTCAGCAATTTAACAGCGCGAATCGCGTCGTCATTACCCGGGATAACATAATCGATCTCGTCCGGATCGCAGTTAGTATCAACGATACCTACAATTGGGATACCCAATTTGCGAGCTTCGGCAACAGCGATACGCTCTTTGCGTGGATCGATGATGAACAGGGCGCTTGGCAGGCCTTTCATATTTTTAATACCGCCGAGGAATTTCTCCAGACGATCTTTTTCTTTGCGAAGCAAGATTACTTCTTTTTTAGGCAATACAGCGAATGTACCGTCTTCTTCCCAAGCTTCCAACTGTTTCAAACGATCAATACGTTTTTGAATAGTTGAGAAGTTAGTCAGGGTACCGCCGAGCCAACGTTGGTTAATGTAGAATTGACCAGCGCGTTCAGCTTCTTCTTTAACGGAATCTTGAGCTTGTTTTTTCGTACCCACGAAAAGAATTGTACCATTCTCTCCTGCGATTCCTTTAACGAAGTTGTAAGCCTCTTCGACTTTTTTCACTGTCTTTTGCAAGTCAATGATATAAATTCCGTTTCTTTCAGTGAAGATATAACGATCCATTTTTGGGTTCCAACGACGAGTTTGGTGACCGAAGTGTACCCCAGCTTCAAGAAGCTGCTTCATGGAGATTACTGCCATCTTCACACACCTCCTAATATGGTTTTTATTGTGTCCTCCGCCGGCATCATTTTTCGCCAAGACTCTCCATCAGGAAAGCACCCTCAACAAAATTAGCACATGCGTGTGTTTTAACACCGTTATCTAATATAGCATAAGTGAATGCCTGATGCAACAGTCTTTCAAACTAAAATAAGATGCACCTGAATGTTAACTATAAGGACTACATCCATGTTCCTGGCAGTCCCGCAAAACTTGTCCCGAACGATATAAAAAACCGTCCTGCCTGAGCGCACTCAGCTTGACGGTTCTTTTGTAATCTTGGCGATAATGGATTGGAAGCTTTCACCTTTTTCCAACACATAAGTACCTACTTGTATTTTAGTGTTAATTCGCTCTGCCCTGCCTGCCTTTATAAAAGCCTCAGCGTTATCCACAATACCGGCTTTCTCCAAGTTCCCTGCCACTATGGCTAGACTATTCCCTGAACGGACTTTAAAGGACACGGTTTCTGTTTGAGGACTGCTTGGTGTCACCGGCTCCGTCGTCTTGGGTTGACTGATTTGGCTCTGTTTGTCGCCTTCGTTGGCGGCAGGTTGCTGCGGCTTCTCCGGTTGCTCTGGATTCTCAGCTGATTTTGCCGCCTCGGGTACTGTAGCCGCTTTTCCCTGCAGTTCGCTGCTTTCCTTCTTCTTCTTCTCTACCCACTCTGTTTCGGTATACAGCTCATCTTCTGTACCTACCAACTTCATATCCATGCTCTTCGCAGCCATTTCAAGTTGTTCCTTCGTCAGATTGGCTGGGACTTGCTCCGGATCGAGATTACTGTCAGACAATGCATTCTGCCCTACCGTAGCAAGCTGCAGCAGCACTGCCCCAACAATCATACCACTTCCAAGTCCAACCCATAGAGAGCGCTTGTCCATCTGTTAGCTCTCCTCCCGTTCTGCCAGCTGTAAGATCAGCTGTACTTCCCCACGTTGTATACCTGTCTGCTTGGCAATGGCATCCACAGACTTGCCTTCGGCGTATAAATTAAATAGCTCTGCATAACGTTCCTTAATAGAGTCACGTAGAGGGGGAAACTCTTGCTCAACAACCTGCAGATCTACTTCTGAAACCTCTGCTTCCGATTCAAATCTCACACTATCTACAAGCGCTCGGGCTTGCAACCCGCTTGCATTGTGAAGAGAAGCGCCATTGACATATTTTTCTGCTTCTATGCTTTTTCTATTTTCCAGTTCAGCCAGCCTCTCCTGTAATTCCTGAAGCTGGCTTTGCATTCGCTGATCTGCTGCTGCGGCCTCGCCCTTCATTTCAGCAACGCGCTGGATAAGCGCATCATTGTCGTTTTCTATCTCAGCCATATAATGCTCAAGCGTAGACTCCATCTCTTGCACCAGCTGATGCCCAGGCTCCTGCACCTTGTCTTTCTTGGGCATGATAAGTGCATATGCGATTGCGCAGGCTCCTAATATGACAATAATGATCCATGGTGACAAATTGGGTTCTCTCCTTTAATGCAGCCATCATTGCTCCAGATTTCATGTCAGTCACAATTCATCCATTACAACGACAGATCAATATGTTTTCCTTTGTATGGATGTTCGGCAGGTTTGATGGTCTCCTGCCCTAAAGCAGATTCAGGCTCGTTGAAGCCATTCTGCTGCTCTTTGTTTTTGGATTGACCATCGCGTACATCGGTGTGCGCTGTTTCATCCAGCGCCTCGCTTCGCTGCCTTGCCTCATTTGCTTCTTTGGCCGTCTGTTCCGCAAGCAAGTTCTGGTCCGTAACCGGTCTCTGCTGGGATTCACTCTGATAACGCCCTGCCTCACTTGTTCTAGGTACTGCAATCTGCAACTCAACCGCTTTGAAACTCATACGCTCACCTCACGGTATCGGATGGATTTCTTCATGTGCTTGAATGCTGTACTTAAATGAAAGGAACCATCGTTATATCCCCATCATGATAATAAAAAGATATTCGACTTACCGGATCTTTAATAAATTTGGTGTATCTGCCGATAACTATTTTAGAGCCACCATAAATCATCTTATGAATATCAACGCGAGCTCTGCTTGTATCTTCAAGCATCTTCTCGATTTCAAAGATACGTGTTTTCGTCTCCTCACTAAGACGAAGCGCAGATTTTTGTGTAGCACTCAGCTTGATGCGCATGGACATTTTGTCCGGACTCAATTGCCCTGCTGCAGCTAACTGATCCAGCAATGTCAATGCTTTCTTCGTTTTATCCAAGGCATCCATTTGCTCTCTGACTTCCTTCCGCAAATCGGTCAGCTCATTACGGAGCCTTGGCAACACCCCTACTTCAATGGAAGTCACTGTAGACATGCTGTTGCCGATAACACGTGCTGAGACGTTTTTCCCAGCCTGAATTGACCCGCCGACGATAAGTCCTTTTGTCCCTTCACAGATCACCGCATTTCCTGCACGAATAGTGGAATGCATGATGCTTTGGGAGACCATAACATTTTCAGAGGCATCGACATTGCCTTCCTGAATAAAGGTACATTTCACGTTATGTCCAGCTTGTACCAATCCTTTGTTATAGCCAATAATGCCGCCGGAAATTTCGACAGAGCCACCTGCTTCCAGCTCCGCTCCCTCGACACCGCCGACCACGCGGATATCGCCTGCTGCTTTTACCTTGAATCCGGTAAGTACATTACCACGTATGACAACCGTACCCACAAAATCAATGTTGCCAATGTTATAATCGACATCGCCATTGATTTCATATACGGGAAAGACATTCAACTTGTTTCCATCTGTCTTGGTAACCAATCCATCCAGAGCGGCATACATTGCAGATCCATCAGGATTAACTACAACATTTTTCCCAACCTTGAACCGGGCTTCTTTCCCAGGACGAAATGGAATCTCTTCTCCAGTGACAGCCCTGCCCACCGTACCATCTATTGGAGGGATCCGTTCTGCAATAATCTGACCTGATCGAACATTATTTAAGCGGGTTACTTCTTTGTAGTCGACTTTTCCATCTTCCGCTTCCAAAGGACGCCTTTCATTATCCATGCCTACCAGTACCCTGATAAATCCATCCGTTCCCTGTACTGGTTTAATCCCTTCGGCAATTTTGTACTGATCCTTCACATATGCTTCTGGGTGACTAACAAAAGCGAGCATTGCTTCGCGCAGCACACCGTACTTAATCCCCTGACTCGCCATATATTGTTCGAGCTCATCCAGCGTGCAGGCAAAATCTTCTTCCTGTTTGGAAAATTCAAGGTAGGCCGTACTTTTATCATCTGATAAAACAATGCTCAAACACTGTTCCAGAACAGTTTGTTGTGTCAATGCATTTCTTCCTCCTTTAGACTTTCCACTCCCCAAAATCCGTATATTAAAGCTCTCTATTCATTGATTAATCTTTACGCATAAGTAAGTCTTTCTGTTTATCCAGCGTTCCACGTAACCGCAAGATCGCCTTTGAGTGCAATTGAGAAATACGTGACGGAGACAGGGACATAACCTCGGCGATTTCACTAAGAGACAGATCTTCATAATATAAAAGAGAAACCACTGTTCTCTCTTTGACCGTCAATTTATCAAGTCCCTGCACCAACGCTTCCTTCAAATAAAATTCATTCACTTTATAATCCGGATTTTTGGCTTTCTCATCGATCATTAATGAGAGTCGAGTTTCGGACTCTTCTTCCCGGATCGGGTCTTCCAGAGAACACAGTGACATGACAGCAACTTCCTGAAGCATATGTTGAAAATCTTTTGTGGATACATCCAGATACTGACTCATTTCTTCGTCACTAACCGAGCGTAAATAGGTCTGCTCCAACTGCTGATACGCATCTTCAATTCGTTTTGCTTTCTCCCGCACGGAACGAGGCACCCAGTCTCCCTGACGCAAACCATCAAGAATTGCACCACGAACCCGCCAGGATGCATATGTTTCAAATTGCAAACCGCGCTCATAATCAAATTTCTCCAGAGCATCAATCAAGCCCATAACTCCGTTGCTCTCCAGATCATCTTTTGGAACATTTTTGGGCAGACCGACAGCCAAACGTCCGGATACATAATTTACAATATGCAGATACTTTTCAATCAAACTTTTCTTGGCTTCAAGATCTCCATGTTCTTTCCACTTTTCCCACAAATCGGCGTGGTTCAAATGTGAAGCTTTACGCTCGTTCAATTGCTTTCACCCTCCTTATTTGTCTGTCAGGTGACGAACGGCCTGCGCCAACTCCTCCGGATCTTTGGTCCGGACAAGTTTAGGCGGATCCAAAGGGGCGAATCCCGTTGGAGCTTTCGTCTCAGATGGTGGAAGCGTATCCCCAGAGGAGGCGTTCTGTCCATTCTTGAGCAAGTCGTTCAGCTCTTGTCCATCGTCTTCGAGTTTGATGTCCACCTGTGAACCTCTTAGTTCTTGAGCGCCCGGTGAATCATAACCATATCCATTCCCCTCTGATGAAGGGTTCAGCAGCAATCCCAGCCCCCAGCGTAAACCATAAGCAAGGACAAACCAGGCTGCGAATCCGATTAACCCGCGAATTAAACTGGTCGTCAACACATTGCTGCTGTATGCTACAAAAAAAGTCAGAATAAATCCGACTATGCCTGCTCCAAGATTAATGCGGTAGTTTCCTATCATTGTCTTATAGTTCCTTTACACCCATTTGGACACTTCGAATAGTCAAAAGTCCAGTTTCACAGTCCATTTCAATAGTTCTTCCATAATTCCCACCCGTATCTTCGGCAAGAAGAGGAATCCCCAGCTTTTCCAGCCACTCACGACAAGAATCCGCATTCCTTGGTCCGATACGCATCGTGTCCCCTGCCCCCGAGAAGGCAAACATCTGAGAACCTCCAGCCATTTTGGACACAATACGTGAACGAGACGCACCCAGATGTATCATTCTTTGTAACAATTCCGGCAATGCCGTATCTGCATATTTGGCTTTGTTCAAATTCCCTTCCCGGGCAATCTCTGAAGTGGGGAGCATCACATGCGCCATTCCGGCAAGCTTTAAGTGCGGATCATACATTGTTAATCCTACACAAGAGCCTAAGCCAGTCGTACGGATTACACCGGGAAGATGAGCAATGTTTAAATCCGCCATACCGACTTTAACGACGCTTTTGTCCTCAATCATGATTTAGTGGCACCCCTAAAGATTCAAATATCTTTGCAAATGACGGCGGATCTGGAATCAGGAAAAATTGACCTTCTACCTGATCTTCGCCTTCAAAGAAAGAAGTGTCAATCAATAATGCATCGTCGCCCATTTCCCCAAACTGCAGCAAGCCATAACTGAGAATAGCACCTGCCATATCGATGGCAAGTCCAGGAACGGTCGGATACATGGATAACTTCGTGAAATCAGCCAATGAAGAAAGGTACGATCCCGCCAAAATATTCCCGATTTCAGATAAAGCCGATTGTTCCATATCAGTGAAGGTGAGGCCTTCCTTCAAATCAAAACCAGCAAGGCGGTTCAGCAGCATTCTGGCAGCCTCAGGTGTCATCATAAAGAACAGATTACCCGGTGCTTCGCCTTCTACACGAAGAAATACAGTAACAACGATGCGTTCATCTCCACCGACTGTTTCAGCCACTTCTTCAAAAGGGAGCATTTGTACTGTTGGTACACCCATATCAATCGGCCTATTGAGAAGCTGAGACAACGCCGTTGCGGCGTTGCCTGCCCCAATGTTACCGACCTCTTTGAGCACATCCATTTGGAATCCCTCAAATCGGTTGAACAGTTCCACGGTGTTAGCCCTCAATGCTTTCCAGCTGTACAATCTCGCTTTTATTTAATACTTCGTTCAGGTTCAGCATAATCAGCAAGCGTGAATCCTCCAGCTTGGCAACCCCACGCAGGTATCTTGCTTTAACTCCACCAACTACTTCAGGAGGTGTATCAATCGCATTACGCTTGATGTCAATTACATCATTGGCAGAGTCAACGATAAAGCCAACCTGCATATCATCTACACCTACAATGACGATACGTGTTTGATCCGTGTATTCTGATTCTGGCAAAGAGAAGCGACCACGTAAATCAATTACAGGGATAACCACACCACGTAAATTAATAACTCCTTTTACAAAGGAGAGGGTTTTCGGAACACGGGTAATGGGCATCATGCGTTCAATGGTTTGAACCTTGTCTACCTCAATACCATACTCTTCGGAACCTAATTTAAAGACAATGACTTTCAACTCTTCTTCCATGTAAAAAACCTCCCTATTAAATGTAAGTCTTCGCTTGCATGCTTATTTAATAAATGCATTAGGATCAAGAATCAGAGCGACTTGTCCATCTCCTAGAATGGTTGCTCCAGAAATCCCCTCAATGGCAGGAAGATAAGTACCCATTGATTTAAGAACGATCTCACTCTGCCCAATAAATTCTTCAACGGCAACAGCTGCAAGGCGTTCACCTTTGCGAATGACCACAATTTCGGTTTCTTGCTCATCTGCATCATTGAAATCAGGCACTCCGAAAACTTCACTCAAGGACAAGTATGGAATTAGGGATTCACGGAATGTGATCATTTTGTTTCCATGAATGTTGCGCACTTGTTGACGCTGAACGATGGCTGTCTCCACGATGGAGGACAACGGAACAGCGTATTTTTCAGATCCAAGACGAACAAGCATCGCAGCAATAATAGACAGCGTCAATGGAAGCTGAACCGAGAAGTTGGTGCCCTTACCTGGTGTCGAATGAATGGTTACGTTGCCACCAAGGGATGTAATTTTGGATTTTACAACATCCAGACCTACTCCACGGCCAGAGATATCCGAGATTTTGTCTGCAGTACTGAAGCCTGGTGCGAACAACAGTTGGTTCACTTCATCGTCGCTCATCTTGGCACCTTGTTCCTCAGTTACAACCCCACGCTTGACGGCTGTCTTCAAAAGTTTTTCCCGATAAATTCCTTTACCGTCATCTTCGATCTCGATAAATACATGGTTTCCGCTATGGAAAGCACGAAGGTTAACTGTTCCCATCTCTGGTTTGCCTGCCTCCACGCGCTCAGCGATCGATTCCACACCATGGTCAACGGCATTACGCAGTAAATGCACCAGTGGATCACCAATCTCATCAATGACAGTACGATCAAGTTCCGTTTCGGCACCTGTAATCACCAGATCAATCTTTTTATCGAGGGTTTTGGCCAGATCACGAATCATGCGGGGGAAACGGTTGAATACTGTATCCACTGGAACCATCCGCAATTTCAATACAATATTTTGCAAATCCGTACTGACTCTGCTCAGATGAGCTACCGTATCCGATAAATCATTGTTGCCTGTCTCACTCGCTAATTGCTCCAGACGGGAACGATCAATCAACAGCTCGCTGAACAAGTTCATCAATACATCCAAACGTTCAATATCCACACGAATAGTTCGTGAAGGTGCTGCTGCTTGTTTAGCTGCTGCTGGTTTGGAAGCTGCCGGCTTTGCTTCATCTTTTGATGAATCTTTCGTATCCAGTGATACAGCTTCTGGTGCAGGAACAGGGACAGGTGCATCTGCTACTTCAACTGCTGCAGCAGCCTGATTAGTCATCTGCTGTAAAGTTTCTTGATCCAGTTGAATAACTTTGGCACTTTCAATTTCAGAGATGCTCATAATGCCTTTTTCAAGTTCCTGCGCCTCTTTGGTCGTTATGTAATACAACGAAAAACTGCGCTCGAACTTCTCTTGCTCAATATCCTGAACTGTGGGGAACGATTTGACCACTTCTCCTGATCGTTCTAACAGATCAAAGACCATATATGCACGTACACCCTTCAATTGACTCTGCTCACTGACAAGAACCTCAATATAGAGTACACGATGGCCTTCAGCTATGGATTGATCCAATACGGAGTATTGGAACTCGTCCAATTCAACCGCGCTTGGGGTTGATGTGTTTGATGATTGGTTTGCAGCTGCTGCTGGAGCGTTCCCTCCTGTCCATTCACCACTCTCGATGGCTTGGAGCGAAGCAACGATAGAGGAAACATCCGCCTTACCCTCTCCACCTTGAGTAATATCCTGAACCATTGTTTCCAAAGCATCCAAACTCTTGAACAGGGTATCAAATATGAAATCCTGCATTTTCAACTTTTCATTACGTACTAGATCCAGTACATTTTCCATTTTGTGTGTCAGTGAGGCCAGATCCTCAAAGCCCATTGTAGCAGCCATACCTTTCAGCGTATGAGCTGAGCGGAAAATGACCTGAACGATTCCCAGATCCTCCGGATTGCCTTCAAGTTGAAGCATATTTTCGTTAAGGGACTGCAGATGATCATTAGACTCATCAATAAACATAGATAGATACTGATTCATGTCCATTGTGAGGCACCTCCTCCATGAGTTACACTCTGTTTATTTGACAGCTTGAACAAGTTTAGGCGCAATCTCCTGCAGTGGCAGAAGATGACGCACGCATTGCAATTCCACAGCAGAGCGCGGCATACCATACACGACACAAGTTTCTTCATTCTCGGCAAAGGTAGATGTGACACCTGCTTCATACAATTTTTTCATCATACGAGCACCATCACTGCCCATACCTGTCAGCAAAACCAGATGTCTCTGCAAAGATGTATACGGCAACAGTGACTCAAACATCGTATCCACCGAAGGCCTGTGCCCATTTACCGGTTCTTCTTCCGTCAGCTTTACGGTAAACCTACCATCTGCTGTTTTATTGACTTTGATATGAAAACCACCAGGTGCAATGTACGCCGTTCCTTTTCGGAGAACCATGCCTTCCTCAGCCTCTACGACATGCAATTCACTGAACGTATTTAGTCGTTGCGCAAGCGATCGGGTAAAATTGGGCGGCATATGCTGAACTATAATGACTGGCGCCGGTAAATCACCTGGTAGTTGTTCAAGCAAAGTCTTAAGCGCTCTAGGCCCTCCGGTTGAACAACCAATGGCCACAAGCTTGTTAAATGATCCATCCGGTCCTCCTGCTCCCTTATGAGACGGACTTGCTTTGGCATTCTCTTTGGATGGTAATGCAGAAGTTGCAGCTGTCTCATGTTCTGCCAATCTTGGTATATTGGGAAAACTTTTTTCTTTGGGAGGTTGCACAGGTTTACTTGACTTTTCTAGTTTCTCTGCATTAGTATCCGCTGCTCTTTTTGCATTTCGCAAAGGTTCCAGCTTCTTATCCAGACTTCCCGCACTCTGGCTCGTCGGAGGTGGACTCACTTGCTTCGTTCTAGCTGGCAGAGGTTCTGTTTTGCCATTGCCAAGTCGTGTGCTCAGCTGACCCGGCTCCATCGTTTTTTTCCTATTCATTTGTCGGTCTGGTGTTGGTATCTCTGCCTGTATTCCTTTGGACGGATGCATCAAATTACTTTGCGTTTCATCCCGCTTCTTCATGGATGCTTCACGCTCAGCTTTACGCCTGATTTCATCCATAGCCGCCCGCATCCGTTCTACCAGCGCTTTACCTACTTGTGCAATATCCTGATCATGCACAATCGATGGCTTACGAATGAAGTCAAAAGCACCGGCCTCAAGTGCCATGATCGTCTCTTTCATGCCCTGTTCATTGATACCCGAAAGCATAATTACAGGAACGAAAGAATGTTTCATGATCGATTCCAAGGCGTCCAACCCGTTCATTTCAGGCATTTCTACATCCATTGTTATAATATCAGGCTTCAAATCGATTACTTTTTGAATCGCTTCCTTGCCGTTTGATGCTGTTGCCGTAACTTTAAACTCCGAATCCGCTTCAATTAAATCTGACACGATTTTACGCATAAAAGCGGAATCATCGACAACCAATACTTGATACACCGCCATGTTGTTTCCACCCCTGTTTCCTTTATTCAGAAATCATGTTGTTCGTTTTAGCCATTTTTTCATAAATCCTCTGATTCCTGTTAAGGTTTCGGATCCCGTAGGAGAAGGTGCAGCCAGATAGCGAAGTGCGAGTTTCTCTATATCCTTGGACGCTTTGGCATTCGGATAGGCCAGACTGTATGGCACTTGCCTTTTGACTGCCTTTACAACCTGAGCATCTTCAGAAATATATCCAAGCAGCGGGATATCAGTCTGCAAGAACCTTTTTGCCACTCCAGCTATTTTATCCGCCACCCGTTCCGCCTCCTGCTGGTCTTCAACCCGGTTAACGATCATTCGAAAGGGTGTAGCATTTTCCTGGCCATGCATAACTTTGACTAAAGCATAAGCATCGGTTATTGAAGTCGGTTCAGGTGTGGTTATGATCAGGCACTCATCGGCTGCACCGATAAATTTCATGTTTTCTTTGGAAAGTCCGGCTCCTGTATCAAAAATGACATAATCCATCTCCTGAGCAATCTCTTCCACTTGTTCCGCGAAGAATTCCAGATCACGATCTGACAATGAGAACAATTCTTTCATCCCCGAACCGCCGGCGATATAGGGCAACCCACTTGCACCAAGTTGTATGATTTCCTGTATGGATTTCTGTCGGTATAACAAATGATACAGATTATAGGAAGAAGAAGTTCCCATAAGAACATCGATATTAGCCATCCCTATATCCGCATCAAATACAAGTACCTTTTGCCCCAGCGCCTGCAAAGTCAGTGCAAAATTCAGAGTGAAATTGGATTTTCCAACCCCGCCCTTTCCGCTGGCAACGGTTATGATCTTGGAAGAGCGTGAATCACGCTGTATCTCATTCGCTGCGTTAGGCATAGAGACCATATTTCTGAGTGAGGCTGCCTGGTCCTTCATTGTTCACATTCTCCCAGTAACTGTCTGGTCAACGATTCTGCATCAGGCTTAAGAAGATCATCCGGCACATTTTGTCCATTAGCCACATAAGCAAGCTTGAGTGGAAAGCGATGTAATAAGTTAAACATCGGACCACAACTTCCTGTCTCATCCATCTTCGTGAAAATTACCTTATCCAGTCCATACTTGCTGAAATGCTCCGTAATTTGAATCATATCGGCACTCTTGGAGGTCATGCTCAAGACCAAAAAGGTTTCACTGTTTTCCACAGGGGCAAGCAAGCTCTGCAACTCTGAAACAAGCAATTCATTCCTGTAATTTCTTCCCGCAGTATCCATGAAGATCAGATCACATTCCTGAAGCCGGGAAATTGCACGTTGTGTGTCCCCGGGGGATTGTACAACCTCAAGCGGCACATTTAAAATGGATGCGTAGGTTCTGAGTTGTTCTACCGCGGATATACGATACGTATCTGAGGTTATGAATCCTACCTTCCGCTGCTTGCTGAACATTTGTTCAGCAGCCAGCTTGGCAATGGTTGTTGTTTTACCAACCCCCGTTGGACCTGCAACATATACAATACGTGTGGTGGGCATAATGCCTGCCTCTATCCGCTGATCCAAAAAATGTGAAATTTCGCGCTTCATTACTTGATATGCCTCTACTTCGTTTAACCCTTGTTCAGAGAATTGCAACTGGACAGCATCAAACCAGGATTCCCACACTACTGGCCATACGTCCTGTTCTGTCAACCGTTGTCTCAGCCCATGAAACTCTTCGGGTAATTGGTCCGTGGAAGCGCCTTGTTTGGATAGCTTGGTCATCATCGATTTGAGGTCCTGAAGTTCAGCCATCAACTGCTCTTGTTGTGAATTGTTCACTTGCTGCCCCAGAGCAGATGAACCCGAAAAATCCGCCCCTTGCGGTCGCGGTTTATGCTCGAAGCTCGAAGAAGATGTGCCGTTGCTCGTGTCTGAACTAATTCTACTTAATTCAGACACAGCTGAGGCATCCTTAGGTTCCTCTTGCACTTTTGGGTCAGCGATATTCACAGTCGAATCGTCAGAAGCAGCGACAAACGAACGAGCCGTTTGTCGGTAGGCTTCAGGAACAAAAGCGCGAGGGACCGATGTAAATTGGTTTTGAACTTGCTTCGTTGGTTGTTTCTTTTCTTCCTTGTCCACTGCAGCGACAACTTCAATCCTTTTTTTGCGGAACATTCCCAACACGCCGCCCACCTTAATTTCCTTAGTGGACAGAATGACGGCATCACTTCCCAGGTCTTTACGAATTTGAAGCATAGCTTCGGGCATGGTCTCAACAACGTATTGTTTTACTCTCATAAGTTCACCACCCCGACACTTTGGATTTCAACATTCGGCTCCAACTCACTATAGGAAAGTACTGGTATATCCTGCATGGTGCGTTCAATCACCTGACGCAGATACATACGAATGGTTGGAGAAGTTAATACAACAGGCTGTTGGCCCGACTGAATCAGTCGGTTGACCTGTTCGGTCAATTTTTGATATAAACTTTGCGTCGAAGCTGGGTCCAGTGCAAGATAACTTCCTTGATCTGATTGCTGCACACTTTCAGCAATCTTCTTCTCCAGCCCTGGTCCAACAGTAATCACTCTTAGTGTCTCACCTTTTTGGGAGAACTGCTGGGTAATCTGACGAGACAGGGATTGTCTCACATATTCCGTCAGTACATCCGGATCCTTGGTATAGGTTCCGTAGTCAGCCAGTGTCTCGAAGATCGTAACCATATCACGAATGGAAACTTTCTCACGCAACAGCTTGGCCAGCACTTTTTGTATATCACCGATGGACAAAACGGAAGGGATCAGTTCATCCACAAGCGCCGCATAATTCTCTCTGAGATTATCCACAAGTGCTTTGGTTTCTTGTCTGCCAAGTAACTCATGCGCATGCTTCTTAATCAATTCAGTCAGATGTGTTGCTACAACGGAGGGCGGATCTACAACAGTATATCCTGCGAGTTCAGCTCGATCTTTGGTTACCTCATCAATCCATAAGGCAGGAAGTCCAAAAGCTGGCTCTGTCGTTTCGATTCCTGTAACCGACTCCTCTTCGTATCCTGGGCTCATGGCCAAATAATGATTTAACAACAGTTCCCCGCCGCCAACAACATTACCCTTAATTTTGATGACATATTCATTCGGTCTTAATTGGATGTTATCTCGAATTCGGATAACTGGAACAACTAACCCCAGTTCCAGAGCGCACTGTCTGCGTATCATAATGATCCGATCCAATAAGTCACCGCCCTGCTGATTGTCAGCCAGAGGGATTAAACCATAACCAAATTCAAACTCGATAGGGTCAACCTGAAGCAGATTGATTACACTCTCCGGACTTCTCACTTCTTCAATCTGCTGCTCCTCTTCCATCTGTTCCTCTGCCACTTGCTTCTGATTCAGATTGTTTTGCATCCTCCACCCAGAAAAGGCGAGCACACCTGCAAGGGGCAACGTTGTAATGACATGAATTGGAGTGAAAAATCCGAGCATTGCTATTACAAAAGCTACAATATAAAGGAGCGTCGGATATGTAAACAACTGCCCCGTAATATCATCAGCCAAATTCCCTTCCGATGATGCTCTTGTTACAATAAGACCTGCAGCAGTTGAAATAAGAAGAGCAGGAATCTGGCTTACAAGTCCATCCCCGATCGTCAATACGGAATAGGTAGACAACGCATCCGCAAAGGAGAGACCATGAACCGTCATCCCGATGATAAACCCACCAATCAGATTGATCAGGAGGATAATAATACTTGCGATGGCGTCTCCTTTTACAAACTTACTCGCACCATCCATGGCTCCGTAGAAGTCTGCTTCACGTTCAATTTTGGAACGACGTTCACGCGCCTGCTGTTCATTAATTAGACCAGCATTCAAATCGGCGTCGATACTCATCTGTTTACCAGGCATCGCATCAAGGGTAAATCGTGCGGCTACTTCAGCTACACGCTCCGAACCCTTTGTAATTACGATAAATTGAACAACGACCAGAATCAGGAACACGATAAAACCGATTGCAATCTGTCCGCCGGCTATCCAGCTACCAAAGGTGGCTACTACCGATCCAGCGTTTCCTTCTCCAAGAATCAGTTTCGTTGTCGATATATTGAGCGCTAGTCGGAACAACGTCGTGATAAGCAATAAAGCAGGAAAGATGGAAAATTGCAATGCTTCTTTGCTGTTCATTGCAACAAGCAGTATCATCAGTGCAATTGAAATATTGATGACGAGCAGCATGTCCAACAACCAGGTTGGGATCGGGAGAATCATCATCAACACGATGCCGATGATACCCGCAAGGACAGCAATATCTTTTGTTTTCAATGAATGTACGGCCTCCGATCCCTTGTTATTTCGTTCTGCCCTTTAATTTATATACATAAGCCAGCACTTCAGCTACCGCTTGAAACAAATCAGCCGGTATGGCGTCGCCAATCTCGGCTCTCTGGAACAATGCCCGTGCCAGCGGCTTGTTTTCCATCGTAATGACACCATGCTCTTTGGCAATTTCCTTAATACGCAAGGCGACATAATCCTGCCCTTTGGCAACAATCTGCGGAGCTTCCATCTCAGACCCTTCATACTTAAGCGCAACGGCAAAGTGTGTCGGGTTCGTAATGATTACATCCGCATTCGGTACTTCCTGCATCATCCGCTGCATAGCCATGCGACGCTGGCGTTCCCGAATTTTGCCCTTAATTAGCGGGTCGCCTTCCATTTTCTTGTATTCGTCCTTGATATCTTGCTTCGACATACGGATGTTTTTCTCGTAATCGTACTTCTGATACATATAATCAAGTACAGCAAGCACCAACAGAGCTACCGCGATCTTGATGCCCAAATTCAATGTCAGCGAAGCAGCAAAGTGCAGAATGGCATCGAGCGAAAAATGAGACAGAGCTGCAATATCAGACTGGGCTCCTCGGATAGTGCTGTAAACGAGGTATCCGATGATCGACATTTTCATAATGGATTTAGCAAACTCCACCAATGAACGAAGAGAAAAAATGTTTTTGAATCCTTTGATCGGATCCAACTTTTCCAGTTTTGGCTTCAAACCCTCTCCCACAAGCAGAAAGCCAACCTGCATGTAATTGACGATTAATGCAACAAGTGCCGCACCGAGCAAAACAGGAGCCAGCAACAGCATCACTTCGATGCCATAACGCATCATTAATGCCACAACATTCTCGCCGGTGACCTCCATACTCAGCCGATTAATGAAGATATCTGTAAACAGTCGAACCATTCGTTCTTTATAAAAGTTACTGAACATCATCATAATCACAAATGTGAATAGGAGAATGGATGCACCGGACAGTTCCATACTTTTGACAACTTGTCCTTTTTTTCGCGTATCCTGTCTCTTTTTCGGGGTAGCCTTCTCTGTCTTTTCCCCTGCGAACATCTGGAGGTCGAGTTGATATTTCATGTGAATCTTGTCCTCCGTTTCACTCAGCCCGGCCTTTGTCCAATGGTCCCAAGCAATTTTTCCATGGATCTGAACATCACTTCGAACAATTGACTAAACACAAAGGCGAAACTGGGAACCAGCAAAAGCAATATAGCAAGCCCAACAAGTACCTTCAGCGGCATTCCAACAGCAAATACATTAAATTGAGGAGCTGTCTTCGCCAAAAATCCCAATCCCACATCCGTCAAAAATAAAGCCACTACAATCGGCGCAGACATCTGAAAAGCCAACATAAATGATTGCCCCAATGTACGCACCAAAAATTCAGCAATACTCCCATCCGCCAATCTCAGATAAAATGCATTCGACAACGGAATCCAGCGATAACTGTATACAATGGCATCGAGCAGATAATGATGTCCGTTCATTGTCAGGAAGAGCAGCACAGCAAAGGCATATTTGAAGTTACCTGTAAGCGGTGCAGAGGCACCAGTCATCGGATCATATACATTGGCCATACCAAACCCAATCTGAAGATCAATAAATGTTCCAGCTGTCTGAACAGCGGTCATAATCAGATAGGCAACAAAGCCGAGCAGCAAACCAATTAATATTTCCCGGATAACGAGCAGGACATAGCTCAGATCTGTAGGTACGACCTGGTTTATGCCATATACCATATATACAGTCAATGTTACAAATGCTGATAAACCGACTTTAAGAGAATTCGGCACATTCCGAGCCGAGAAGACAGGTGCAGTTACAAAAAATGATGCAATTCGACAAAACATAAGCAGAGCGACAGGAAAACTTTGCAATAATGTCTCCATCTGCAAAAGCCTACCCTATGTATCTGTATAAATTATCGAGAATGTTATACGTGAAATCGACCAGTATATTCAATATCCATGGCCCAAACAACAGTACTGCCAGAAGTACGGCAATGATTTTAGGTACAAAGGCCAGTGTTTGCTCCTGAATTTGAGTTGTTGCCTGAAACACACTGATTATGAGTCCTACAACCAGAGCTAGAATAAGCATGGGTGCGCTGGCCAACAGTGAAGTATACACTGCTTTCCCGGCCAGACCGATAATAAACTCCGAAGTCATGACCGTCCTCCTTTAATATTCCGGCTCAAGTGTTAAAACTCAGCAACAGTGACTTCACTACCAGATACCAGCCATCAACAAGCACAAATAGTAGTATTTTGAAAGGTAATGAGATCATGACTGGCGGAAGCATCATCATCCCCATAGCCATGAGTGTACTCGCGACCACAATGTCTATAACCAGAAATGGAATAAAAATCATGAATCCCATCTGAAATGCTGTCTTCAACTCACTGATTGCATATGCCGGTACCATAACCGTAATTGGAATATCCTGATACGATTTGGGCTGTTCAGTCTGATTGTACTTCATAAACAACATTAGATCTTTTTCTCTGGTGTGAGAGAACATAAACTTCTTCATGGGATCTGCTGCTTTTTCCAACGCTTCGGTTTGTGTGATGTCTCCTTTAAGGTAGGGCTGAAGCGCTACTTGATTAATGGAGGACAATGTTGGCGACATAATAAAAAGTGTCAGAAAAAGTGCCAATCCGACCAGTACCTGATTGGGTGGCATTTGCTGCGTACCCAAGGATGTCCGCACAAAGCCGAGAACGATAACAATCCGGGTAAAACTGGTCATCAATACCAGCAAAGCTGGCGCTATACTAAGTACTGTGATCAATAGGATGATGGACAGTGAACTCGTACTTGGCGTGCTCCCATCACCGCTTCCAATTTGAATATCAATATTCGGAATCGGTTCGGCAAAGGCAACAGTAACGGATGCCAGACTGATGAGTCCTATGAAAAAACACGCTAACCAAATCTTTTTCTTCATGAATCCCTCGACCGATCTGTAGTATTGTCTTCTTCCAAGACCTTCTCCATCTTCTCTTTACGGTTAGGCATCTGCCGAAGCTTGGATTCAAACAGTTCATGAAAAGAGGTTGTATCCTCAAGTTCCATTTCCCGAGGCGGTTCATCTTTGCGCAAGCGGGCTGCCAGCTTTGCAATAAGAGGCGAAAGGCTCCCCTGTTGCGCTGACGCGTCCCGTTCAAATGAATCAATGATTCGCTGTGCCTCTTCAAGATCCGAAACCTTATCCACCAGCTGTATGTCATCACCCACACCGAGTAGATAAACGCTACCGCCAATTTCTATAATTTGCAGCGACTTGTTTGGTCCCAGTCCGACCCCACCCAGAATACGAATTGTGCCGTTCCGGAACCATCGCTGATTCCGTTTGTTTAGAAAACGAATCAGATAGACTATAAGAACCAGAATGACGGCCAGGACAACAATCACCCATACAAGCTGAAAATAATAATTGACTCCCGTGCCTACTCCTTCTGGAATCTTATCCTGAGCCATCATCATGTCTCTTAAACGCCCAGCGTTTTGCTGATTGCTTCGATAACCCGGTCAGATTGGAACGGCTTCACGATGAAATCTTTAGCGCCAGCCTGGATTGCATCAATAACCATCGCTTGTTGGCCCATCGCAGAGCACATAATTACTTTAGCGTTAGCATCAATTTTTTTAATTTCTTTCAGTGCTGCAATACCATCCATCTCAGGCATGGTAATATCCATTGTGATCAGATCAGGACGAAGCTCCTTAAACTTCTCAATTGCTTGTGATCCATCCTGTGCTTCGCCAACGACCTCGTATCCGTTTTTGGACAAAATGTCCCGGATCATCATTCTCATAAATGCAGCGTCGTCCACGACTAAAATTCGGTTTGCCATCTTGATTCAAGTCCTCCCTAAATTGTGCTTATTGTAATTTCTGAATTCGGTCCCATTGGCTTACGATATCTATAACTCGAACACCAAAGTTTTCGTCGATTACGACAACCTCACCTTTGGCAATCAACTTGTTATTGACCAAAATATCGACAGGTTCACCAGCGAGTTTGTCGAGTTCGACAATTGAACCTTGTGACAGTTCTAAAATATCCTTAATTTGCTTCTGGGTCCTCCCTAATTCTACGGTGACTTTAAGGGGAATGTCCATCAATAAATTCAAATTGTTTTCGTCCACCTGACCGAACGCCCCATTTTGCAAATTGGCGAACTGAACCGGTTGTACGTTTACATTCCTATTCGGTACACCGCCGTAATGCTGTGGTACACCATAGGGTTGCTGCGGAGGCATGCCATAAGGCTGTTGTGGCGGCATCCCTTGAGGCATTCCCATCGGAGCCTGACCATATCCGTTATAGTCCTGAGCTGGCGGTTGTGACGGTTGTGGAGGCATCTGCTGCTGAACCGGAGGTTGCTCATGTGCAACCGGTGGTGCTGCTGGTGGCGCTACAGGTGCTGGCTCAGGTGTTGACGCAACGGGTGCATTCGCAGTGGACTCCTGGGCGCCCCCGATCAACATCTCTACCATTTCTTTGGCAAAATGCACTGGAAGGAGCTGCATCAGATTAGAATCTATCAGATCACCAATCAATAGACGGAACGACACTTGAATGAGCGTCTCATCTTCTGGAAGGTTACTGACTCCCTCACCACTTTCCATGTTGAGAATATCAATTCCCGGAGGAGAGATGTTCACAAAACGGTTAAAGATCGTAGACATGGATGTTGCAGAAGAACCCATCATCTGATTCATTGCTTCCTGAACTGCACTAATATGGATTTCGTTCAATTCTTCATCGACCGGGTTACCTTCGCCACCAAGCATCAGATCGGCTATAACTTGAGCATCGCGCTTCTTGATTACTAGTGAGTTAATCCCTTCGAATCCATCCACATAATTCACATGGACTGCAACATGAGGCTTGGGAAAAGCTTCTTCAAACTGTGTCCGGCTGATAATGGAAACTTTAGGGGTTGTAATATCTACTTTTAGGCCCAATAGCGTGGACAAAGCTGTCGCTGCGCTACCAAATGTAATGTTACCAATCTCCCCCAAAGCATCCTGTTCCAGCTCAGTCAAAAAATCATCAACTGTCTTCTCTGCTGGTTCTGTACTATTCATCGATTCCGATTGCCGGAGCAAAGCATCGATTTCTTCCTGGGATAAATAATCCTTACTCGTCAAATTCTTCAACTCCTTCGGTGACAATCTCGTCTATTTGCACAGCCACACGATCTTTAATCGTTCCCGGGCTCCCCATATACTTCAGCCTATCGCCCACTTTAATGGACAATCCCTCATCCACCGGTTTGTTCAACGTAATGACATCGCCAACAGACAGACCCAAAAATTCAGCAATCGATATTCTGGATTCTCCCAATTCCGCAACAACAGGCAGTTTGGCTTTGTTCACTCGTTCTCTAAGAGCATCGTACTCTTCTGGAGCTCTTGTCTTCTTCTCCGAAACAAACCACTGATGAGTCGACAAGCGGGACATAATAGGTTCAAGAACGACATGCGGGATACACAAATTGATCATGCCTGTGGTGTCACCGATTTTGGTACTCAGCGAGATCAGAGCAATGGTCTCATTGGGTGATACAATCTGCATAAATTGCGGATTGGTCTCCAGCGCTTCCATCCTTGGAGTAATATCCAACACGGTCTTCCATGCTTCCTGCAAACTCTCAAACGCTCGGCTGAAAATCCGCTCCATAATCGTCGTCTCTATTTCCGTCATCGATGCGATCTTTGTTGGTGCATTTCCTGTTCCACCTAACAGGCGGTCCAGCATTGCATACCCCACGTTGGGATGAACCTCCATCACCATCCGTCCCTGTAATGGCTCCGCCTCAAATATGTTCAATATCGTCATCTTCGGAATAGAGCGGATAAACTCGTCATAAGGCAACTGTTCAACCTGAACGACATTGATCTGAACGAACGTCCGCAGTTGGGCTGAAAAATAAGTGGTGAGAAAGCGTGCAAAGTTTTCGTGAATACGGGTCAAGCTTCGAATATGATCTTTGGAAAATCGAACGGCCCGCTTAAAATCGTACGATCTAATTTTCTTCTGAGTTTCTTCCTTCTTCAATTCCTCAGCATCCATCTCACCAGAGGAAAGGGCTGCTAATAGGGCGTCAATCTCATTTTGTGATAATACATCCACCATGTTCTCACCCCCTTACAGATTTACAGCGTGTTCTGTTCATTACATCGGCGCCATCACAAAAGCAGAAAAGCTAGTGCTGGCAAGCTTACCTTCTGGCAAAGCTTCATTAATAAGCTCGGTCAATTTCTTATTAAATTGAATACGACCTTTCGCTGTAGCCAGCTCATCAGACTTGGTATCCGCAAAAGTCTGGATGATAATAGGTTTCACCGTGATTTCCTTGATTTTCTCAAAATCTTCTTTGGCCTTTTTGTCAGACAATTTAAAAGAAAAACTTACAACGACAACATGGTCTATATCAGCCAAGTTAGTTTTGATTTCACCAAGCTCTGAAGAAACTTCAACAATCTCATCCGCTGTCATTTTCTTCTCTTCCGCAGCAGCTGCCGTATTTGTATCCAACTTATTCCCGTTCTGTCCTTGCATAAATACAAACACAACCACCACAATGAGTGTTATAGCTAGCAAGCTTGTTGCAAGCCAGGGCAACATCTTTTTCATCAGGACTCCTCCGTTTGCTGCACTTTGATAGTGGCTGCCTGAACCCCGATTTCACGGTTGTATTCTTTAATTTTGGAAATAACTTCATCCGCTTTTTCAAGCACAATGAGTCTCTTTCCGGTTACCAGAGTAATATACGTATCCGGTGTTTCTTCTACAATCTCAACCATCAGCGCATTTAACCACATGGGAGAACCATTTAACCGCGTAACCGAAATCATGCTAAGCCCCCTCGATCAGAGTGGAGGAGCAGGCTCCCCCACGCATTAAATATTACAATTCAGTTATTAACGTTTCAGGTTAACAACTTCCTGAAGAACTTCATCGGATGTTGTAATGATCCGCGAGTTTGCCTGGAATCCACGTTGAGCTACAATCATCTCTGTAAATTCACCTGTCAGATCCACATTGGACATCTCAAGTTGCCCTGCAATAATGGAGCCTGTTCCATTCTCAGCATCATTTGCTGTTAAAGAAACAAGTGCGCCGTCAGGATTGGCATTGGCAGTCATCCGGTAAAGGTTACCCCCTATTTTTTCTAGACCTTCAGGGTTGACCACTTTCCCAATCCCCAGTTGAGTCTCACCTTCAACTGTTCCATCTGCCATGGTTTGGTTAATCATACCGTTCTGGCCGATTGTAAAGGAAACAACATCATCACCAATTGTGATTTGTGCCCCTTCACTGTCTAATACGAAGAGGCCGTCAGATGTAACGAGATTACGAGCCGCATCTACGTGAAAATCCCCAGCACGCGTTAGAAATGGAACCTCCTGATCTCCTCCCATGGAAACCAGAAAGAACCCATCTCCATTAATACGTAAATCTGTTGGATTGTTTGTTGTCATAGGACTTCCCGCAAGATGCAACGTATCTATAGATCCCACAGATACACCCAATCCGATTTGCCTCGCATTCACACCACCGCTCGGATCCTCCGTCGGAGCAGTTACACCTGCTGTCGTTTGACTCATAATATCTTTGAACATAACACGACTACCTTTGAATCCAACCGTATTTACGTTCGCAATATTATTACCGATTACATCGAGTTTGGTTTGAAAACCCCGCATCCCGGAAACGCCTGAGTACATTGATTTCAACATGTTTAAAAAGCCTCCCAGCCTTAATTTGGTTGCCGCATCAGTCGGTCAGCGGCGTTCCGGCTCCCGAGAAGGGCCAGCCGGTCAAGAAATGATTACAGCACTATCAATCTGGGTGAATACATTGTTCTTCATGCTTTCACTATCCATAGCTGTAACGACAGTACGGTTTTTGACATTTACGATAAAGGCCATATCCTGCAACAGAATCAAAGATTCCTTGGCACCTTTGGCAGCAGCCTTATCCAGAGCAGTTCCGATTTGCTGCATCTGCTCCGTCTTGAGTTCAATCCCACGCTGTTCCAACCGTTTGGCAGCATGATTACTCAATTTCAGAAGATTGTCTTCCAGTACCTGAGCAAAAGGTCGTTCCGGTCCATTGGATGTGTCTCCTGTTTTGGAGCGATTAAGCAAATTCGGCGTAATTGGACCTGTATACAATTGGCCTACGGTTATCCGATCACTCATAGTGTGTTTCCATTGTCTTCAGGCTGCGCTGAGGATTCTGGCTGATTGCTCTGGTCCTGGTTCGCTTCAGCTTCAATTCCATCATCGACATTCTGAACCGGAGGCTCATTTCCTTCAGCCTGCGCCGGATTGGTTACCTGGATAATTTCATCCAACTTGATTTCGTCCTTGCCCACTTTGGCATACTGCACACCATCTCTTACAACGATGGAATCCACAATACCCTGACGGAGGGTTCCGTTATCCTCTTTATTAGAAGAAAGCCAGCTGATCTCTCGGCCAATCATGCCAGATACAGCCCCAAGAGATTGATTCAACGTCTTAAGCTGAGTGGAGATATTCACCAGTTGTTCTACCGAACTGAACTGAGCCATCTGAGCGATAAATTCCTTATCTTCCATAGGTTGCATAGGATCCTGGTTCTGAAGTTGAGTAATCAGTATTTTAAGAAACTGATCCTTGCCCAGCTCCTTCGTTGCAGCACTTGTTGTGGCTTTATTCGCCGCCGAATAGTTAGGCCAAGTATTATTCGTTGAAATAGCTTCATTAGCCATATTTTCACCTCATTTCTGATTTAAGCTTCTGCTGTAAACGTGTCTCTTCGAAGGTCGGTTCCGTCTTCATGCTCGCTGCGCCAGTTGCGTAATTCTTCCTGAAGACTTGCTGTAGTTACAGCATCATCCGATTGTTCTTCACGTTCACGTGAACGACGTTGCTGCTGAGAGTTGCTTCCCGGCTGGCGTCCCCCATCTTGATACATCTGTGAACCTAGTGAACTGTTTTGAGTAACCTCAAGCCGTTCCACTTGAATGCCCTGAGCTTGAAGCGAGCTACGCAGCTGCATCATCTGCTGTTCGAGCATGTCTTTCGCCATTGAATGTTCCGTCATAAAACGGGCAACCAATTGTCCATTTTGCAATGTAATCTGCACATCGAGCTTACCCAGATGTTCCGGACGAAGCGAGATGGTTGCCTCCGAAAATCCTTTTTGCTGCACGATGTCCAATTTGTTCACAACAAACTGTGTCATCTCTTTTGCAAACTGAGATGTCTGCATTACAGGCTCAGCCGGTTTACCTGCCGCTGTACCTGATGAACGCAAGGATAACTCACCTGCTGTGATGATGCTTGAATGGTCCACTTCTCCGACTTCCTTTGAAGAAGCTGTTACATCCGATTCTACAGTGCCTTTAGATCCAGCATTTGAAACCGTTGCAACAAGAACTTGCGGTACCACCGATTCTTGCTTGGACGATTGACCTGAATTCGTTGGAGCGACTTGAACAGCCTGATTTTTAGCCACCGCTAAGGTGTCCAGAATGGATTTGAGCTCAGTCCAACCTTTAGTAAGACTGGTGTCAATACCCGCATCCTGCAGCTGACTTTGAAGAGATTGAAGCAAGTGCTTGAATTCTGGTGCATTTTTGGCAACTGCACTATCCGGCTCATTCATTCCCGAAATCAACTGTGTAAGCACATCCTGCAATACAAAGCGCACTGCTGCCGGATGTTCCGTCAGATCAATTGTTGAGGCTGCATTTCCCGCTTCAAGTGTAGGTTCATCAGAGCCTTCCGCTTGAACTCCAGTGTTGGCATTTAATTGAGCGTACATCTGCTGAATCAGAGTTTGTATATCCCCTAGTAGTGACGGATCGTTCTCCAAAGCTTCGTCAAGCGAATCCAAATCTGAGAATAGGGAACTTAGCATTTCGGTGATCGACGTTTGCTCGCCATCCTCACTCGTTGCAAATGTAAACATAAGTGGATTCACTGTTAAGCTCCCTGCAGCAGCCGAGCTGTTATCCTCTGTTGTACCCCCACTTAAAGACTGTGCCAGAGTTTGTAGAAAATCCCCACTCGTCCCAGCAGCTGCACCTTTGGATCCAGTTCCTGCCGTCTGAGTTGCACCTGTTGTCTTGGCAGATGACGTAGATGTCATTTGATATACAATCGACATTTGTTTTCACCTCCTCTCCATAGTGAACAGAAGCTACGATCTTACTTGTTACCCATTAATTTGTTTAAGATTTTCGCAGTTTCAACTGAATTTTCTGTCGACATGTTTTCAAGCAATTGAGAACGTGTCGCATCGTCCACCGAATTCAGGATGGTCAAGGTTTTGTCAGGACTTAATTTATAAGTCTCCAACAGCAGCTTGGCGCCACTCGAGGCCGACATAGAAGCAAACGTTTGACTAAGCTGATTTTTATCCAAATTTTTGGAGTTGGTCGTTGACGCCGTTGATGTGGTTGCAGTCTCTTTCTTTAAGCGAGATTGAATGGCATCCAAAGCCAGATCACCGGAGGGTTTGGCATCCTTCATCATCATCGTGACATCAGCCGCTGTTTTGGGGTCCATTTTCTCCAACACCTTGGTCCGCGCTGCGGATTGCATCGCACTTAAGAGCAGTACCATCTCTTCATTCGTCATATTTTGCAAAATTGGCGCAGCCTTGCTGGGACTCATGTCCGCATACATCTTTGCCAAATCTTTAATTTGTTTCTGATAATCAGACTCCGTCTCCGGAGTCACCGATGCAGCAGTTTCAGCAGCTTTTTCTGCCTCATCCAATTTCTTTTGCAGTTCGCTGGCTTTTTTTGTCTCTGTCGTTGTAGCATTCTTCGCTTCTTTGAGCTCTGTTTCTTTGGCGCTCACTTGTGCCTTCAGCTTTTCTATTGTTGCTTCTGCACTTTCGACCTGTTGCTCGCTTTTCTCCAGTTTCTCTTTCTCTGGATCTAAAACAGGATCGGGTAACCAGTTCTTCACGACAGGAACTTTGTTAGCCACTTCAAGTAGGTTGTTGCGAATATCTACATTAAATAGAGTCAGCATTACACCCAGCAATACCACAGTGAACACAATTGGGATTGAAATCATCAGAAACTTTTCCCAACCGCCGCTCGACTCTTTTTCCAAATCCGTGTCTTTAACAGCCATTGTTCATTCCTCCTTCACGAGACAACTTCGCGCCGGCCCACTCAATTCGCGCGTCCGGCTTTGGCAGCGAAGCGTACAGTAGCCATCTCGTCCAGATCGTTCTGTTCCCGGAGGAGCATCTCCTGCTGAAATTTGATTTTGGCCTTGTCTCTCGCTCCAAGCCACACTTTTTCGTCCATCATTTTGCCGTTCAGAAACGTCTGATTCCGTTGCACATTGACCTGAGCATGTCGAACATCACTATTTTTTCGTAAAATGCACTCATCAAGGTGATGGACATACCGCTGCATCTCCTGAATGCTGGATACGGAAGCCTTGCTCTCCGTAGCGGATTGAATGACATCAATCAGTTCCCTTTTATCATTCATAAGTTGCAAAAGATGCTCTTCCTCCGTCTGAAGTTTTCCGATCGCTGTGGATAACATCCACTCCGCTTGCGTTTTTTCATTGCTTTTCAGGTCAACAACCTTCTGGAAATGATATCGAAATTTCATCGTTTACCCTTTCATCTCCTTGCAAATTCAAGAATCAAACGTTCCTGTACTTCACTTAGCGTTACTTTTTCATCGACTTTCTGTTTTGTAAAGTTCCAAATGCTATCAATCTGGTCTATGGACTCATCAATGGCTGCATTGGAACCTCTTTGGTAGGCCCCGATGTTAATTAAATCCTCTGATTCTTTGTATACAGCCATTAGTCTCTTCATATTATTAACAGCTTCCAACTGCTCTTCAGGAGCGATGTCCTTCATGACACGACTAATGCTGGCAAGTACATCAATGGCAGGAAAATGACCTTTATTTGCAATGGACCGATTCAGCACAATATGACCATCCAGTATACCCCTCACCGCATCTGCGATGGGTTCGTTCATATCATCCCCGTCCACCAGGACCGTGTAAAAAGCTGTGATCGAACCTGTTGGCCCCGTTCCTGCTCGCTCAAGCAACTTGGGCAAACTCGCAAACACAGAAGGTGTGTACCCTCTCATCGCAGGTGGCTCTCCCACGGCAAGTCCCACTTCCCTTTGAGCCATGGCGTAACGGGTGACGGAGTCCATCATCAACATCACATTCATGCCTCTGTCTCTGAAATATTCCGCAATGGTGGTTGCGATGACAGCACCCTTGATTCGAATCAATGCAGGCTGATCTGACGTAGCAACAATAACGACGGATCGTTCCAGACCTTCCGGGCCCAAATCCCGCTCAATAAAATCACGAACCTCACGTCCCCGTTCGCCAACCAAAGCAATTACGTTGACGTCAGCTGCTGTATTGCGGGCAATCATACCCATCAGCGTACTTTTACCTACACCTGATCCGGCAAAGATCCCGACCCGCTGTCCCTTCCCAACCGTCAACAGACCATCAATCGCTCTCACACCAACACCCATCGTTTCGAGCACCCGAGGTCGGTCCATCGGATTTACTGGCGTATTGGACGTAGAATACATTGGCATTCTAGACGGTAGCAATGATCCGTCCAAAGGTTTTCCCAATCCATCTAATACCTTACCGAGCAATTCAGATCCAACCTGTACCCCAAGCGGTTTCCCCGTTCCGACCACATCACATCCTGGACCAATGGATTGAAGTTCACCCAGCGGCATTAGCAGCACTTTGTTATCCCGAAATCCAACGACCTCTGCCTGAAGCGGCTTTGCGGATTTGCCTGGATAGATATAACATACATCACCGATACTCGCATCCGGACCTTCAGACTCAACCATGAGACCTATGACCTGAGTAACTTTGCCGTTAATGCGAACGGGATCAAACTGCCGCAAGTGCTCCATATAACGCTGTGAACTAAGAACCTTCATGTTGATTTTTTCGCTCCTCATCCTCAAGTGCTATGCGGACCAGTTCTTTTTTGATTTCAGAAAGTTGTGTATCGATTCTCGCATCTACGCTTCCAAATGACGAGCGTATAACACATCCTTTATCTTTTACCGTAGCATCAGGCAGAATTTGCAATTCTGCCTGGGAGTCAATCGCCAGAGCGAGTTCCTCACGCGCGGCTTGTACAAAAGCAAATTGATCAGGTGCTACACATAATGTGATCATCCCCTGCTCCCGTTTGCGTAGCAAGTTCTGACGAATCAGCTCTAACGTATGTTCGGGTTCAACAGAAAGTTGTCTATCTATTACTTTCTCAGCAATGCCGCATGCAAGCTCTACAAGGAACGGCTCTGCTTCCTGAATAATTTGATCTTTAGCTACGTATGCTTCCTCAAGGACTTCACGGGCTTCCTTCATCATCTCTTCGATCTGCACCTGGAGATCCAGTTCAGCCTGTACTTTGCCTTCTTCAAAACCCTGCTGGAAACCTTGTGAACGAAGCGCTTCAGTCAGATGTTCGTCCTGCTGACGCTGCTCCTGCCACCAGGCATCGATTTGTTCGCGGGCTTCTTGAAGCATTCGCTCCGCTTCCTCTGAAGCTTCACGTACCTGCTTTTCTGCAAACTCCTTGGCATCCTCCAGCATCTCCGCAGTAAGACGTTGTGTTTCTTCGTCTACACGTGCCTGCAGCACCTCAGCTTCAGAACCTTCACCATCTAATTCTGTCTCAGACTCAGTTCCACCATAATGATGGTGATTTTCGAGTCGTTTGCGGTCATCGACCGGTACATACTGGAAAGATTTAATCAAATTAGACAATGATATCATCTCCTCCACCGCGAGCGATAATGATCTCACCGGCTTCTTCCAATCTACGGATCGTTCCTACGATACGAGTTTGAGCTTCCTCAACATCACGCAACCGCACAGGTCCCATGAATTCCATCTCTTCTTTGAACGTTTCCGACATCCGTTTCGACATATTCCGGAATACGGCATCCCGCACTTCTTCGCTTGCCACTTTGAGCGCCAATTGCAGATCTCCGTTGTCGATATCCCGGATAATGCGCTGAATTGAACGATCATCCACATTGACGATATCCTCGAATACAAACATACGTTTCTTGATTTCTTCTGCAAGTTCCGGATCCTGAATTTCCAGTGAGTCGAGAATGGTACGTTCCGTACCCCGGTCGACTCCATTCAAGATCTGAACGATGGATTCGATACCACCCGCATTCGTGTAGTCCTGCGTCACAGTAGAAGATAGCTTTTGTTCCAGTACGCGCTCCACTTGAGATATAACTTCTGGAGAAGTACTGTCCATCACAGCGACCCTGCGTGCCACGTCCGCTTGCTTCTCTTGTGGTAGCGAGGACAAGATGGCTGCCGCCTGCTCGAATTGCAAGTACGATAATACCAGTGCGATCGTTTGAGGACTTTCATTTTGAATGAAGTTCAAAATCTGATTTGGATCTGCTTTGCGTGCAAAGTCAAATGGTCTAACTTGCAGCGTAGCCGTCAAACGGTTAATAACTTCAAGTGCTTTTTGCGAGCCGAGTGCTTTCTCCAAAATTTCTCTTGCATACGTAATACCGCCCTGAGAAATGTATTCCTGTGCGAGACAGATCTGATGGAACTCAGCCATAATCATATCTTTTTCGGAAGCATCCACCTTGCGAACATTGGCAATCTCTAACGTTAATTGTTCGATCTCCTCATCACGCAGATGTTTGAAGATTTGTGCAGATACCTCCGGACCTAATGTAATCAACAAAATTGCTGCTTTTTGTCTTCCAGTCAGACCTTGACTGCTTGCCTTCGCCAATGCGTTCACCTCTATTCGTCAGCCAGCCATGTACGCAGCAGATTGACGAATTCGTCTGGCTTTTTCTTGGCCAAACTCTCCAATTGTTTGCGCACTTGACTTTCGTTCGTTACACTGTCCAACGTAATGGACGGAAACTCTGTTGCTACTGGAAGAGGAATCTCCTCTTCTTCTATTTCGTTTTGTTTGCGACGACGGCGTACTAACAAAATAACTACCGCTGCAATCAACGCTGCCACCAGTGCTCCTGCGCCCCACATCATTCCTGTGGAAAGCTGGAAGCCAGTATTTGTTGCTGCAGCCGTTTGGAATCCTTGGGAAATCACTGAAACTTTTTTGGCCAGATCCGCATCACTGGTTACCGTGCCTGAATCCGCTAACGATGCACGAACAATGTTAACCAAAATGTTTTGGATTGCATCCTGAACAGGTGCCTGCAATTCTGTTTCTCCCGCAGGTGGTTCAACCGCTACATTAATGGTTAAATCTTTTACAGTGTATGGACTAGAAACGATATCTTTTACAATACGGTTGACATCGTAATTTTTGGTGCTTGATGTTTCTTCTGAAGAGGAGTTCCCAGCTGCATCTGATGAAGGATACCCTGGAACTTCCTCTTGACCGGTACCCGCGACACCACCTGTTGGATTACTAGCCCCAGTGTAGCTCTTTTGAATCTCTTGCACACTGATTTCGATGCCTTTCATATTATCTACATCGACCGGGGTGACCAGATTTTCTTTCCGTGTTTCCTTATCGAAATTCAGTTTGGAAGCAACCAAAACGTTAACGTTCTCATCCCCTACAATCTGGGAAAGAAATTGTTTCACGTTATTCCGAACATCATTTTCAAATTTTTTCTGTAAAGCCATGTTTTCCTGTACTTCAGTAGATAATCCGCCACTGCCACCACGTGCTGTTGGAATCAGTTCCGCTTCATCCGTGTTGGTGATCGTAATATTCTCAATAGGTAGATTTGGAATGGCAGTCTTAACCAAATTAAAGTAGCCATCTACCGCTGCCTGATTTGGGTGATAACCGGGTTTAAATTGGAGAGCCACCGATGCTGACGCTTTATCCTGTTCTTCCAAGCCAGCAAAGATATTATCTTTTGGCATGTTGACCAGCACTTTTGCATCTTGTATCCCTTGCATCCGTTGAAGCAATTGCTCCACTTCTCCGTTTAATGCGTTGTTATACTTCACATCAAACTCTTTGTCCGTCATGCCGATTGGTGATGAGGATTCCTCGAATGACTTATACCCTAATGAACCATTCTGAATAATTCCTTGGGACCCGATGTTCACTTTTGCAATCGCAACATCCGTGCTTGGTACGGATATGGTCTTGCCATCTGCACTTAATTTGTACGGAATACTTGATGAATCCAGGTAGTTAATTACGCCCGCAGAATCACTTGCATTCAAATCCGTAAACGCAACTTCATATTCCGTTTTGGACAATTGCATAGTTAGTACGACTGCAGCCAAAATCAAAAACAGAAAGGTCGATATAAATAATACTTTTTGCTTTTTGCTAAAACTATTCCAATACTGGGATGCCTTGTCCCTGTACTGGGCAATTCTCTCATTCACTCTGTCACCCCATCCGAAACTTAGCTTAGTCTGTCCTTCCGTTATCTCTTTAGGTCATAGAGATCAAGTCAGGAGCAGCACGCAGCTGCTTGTTGTAATGATCAGCGCTGCTATCGAAGCGCAAGTATGCCTTTTTTTATAATTGCGTACGCATAATCTCTTGATAAGCTTCGACCACTTTGTTTCGGACTTGAGACGTAAGTTGAAGACTCAGCAGGGCCTGTTCTGAAGCGATCATCACCTGATCAACGTTTACTTTTCCGAGCATGAACTGGTTTGACATTTCATGCGCTTGGGACTCCTGTGCAGCTACAGACCCGAGCGCATCCTGTAGGTATGTACCGAAGCTCTGAATGGTTTCGGCTGGTGTGGATGGCTTGCTTTGTGCCGTACTTTGCATCTGAAGCGGTTGAATCCCCTGTGTGTTAAACATGTTGTTCTGAATCATTAATGTCCCTCCCATTCATCTCTGTACTTCGGTTTATTGGACCATCCTTATACTGTTAACTACGCCCTTCCAATCTCCAATGCTTTCGATATCATGGCCTTGGTTGAATTTAAGGCTGTGACGTTTGCCTCATATGAACGCGATGCCGAGATCATGTCTACCATCTCTTTTGCAATGTCAACGTTAGGCATGTACACATACCCTTCAGCGTTGGCATCCGGATGAGAAGGGTCATAGACAGGTTTCAAAGGGGATTGATCTTCACGAATCTCTGATACTCTAACCCCGTCTCCCGAACCATTACTTCTCATCTGATTTTGCAGCAAGCTGTTGAACGATGTCTTATTCGGTTCAAGTACGACCATCTTCCGCTTATAAGGGACGGCTTCACCATTGGATACGCTCGCGCGCGTCGTCTCCGCATTCGCAATGTTGGAAGATATAACGTCCATTCGCAAGCGCTGAGCTGTCAGAGCCGATGCACTAATATTAAAACTGTTACTGATGTTCACCTAAGCTATCTCCCTTCGACTCCAACACGCATCATTTTGATCTGTTCATTCACTTGCTGGATATAAGCGTTGTAACGCAACTGGTTCTCGGCCAGAAGACTCATTTCCTTGTCTACATCGACGTTATTCTGGTTGTTATTCATGGAAGTCGACTGATCCATATTGACTACTGGTGTCGGTATGGAAGAGGAAGGACCTATGACAAAATGCCTTGAATCCGTTACTTTCCCTTTAAGAGCAGGCATATCTCCATTCATTTGATCCTGTAGCATTTCTTCGAAAGAAACGTCCGAGCGCTTGAAATACGGGGTGTCGGCATTCGCGATGTTGTCAGCAATCGTTCGTTGTCTGATGTTGGAGGCATCGAGTGCACCTTGTAACCTTCGGAAACTAATATCATTCAAAAGATTCATATTTTCCCTCCTCTCCTTAGAAATTATGGAAAAAGATTCAATCTTTTTCCTTCAAGTTGCTTATGCTTTTTCGACAAAAACATTCGCTTTTACACGTTTTTCTAGGACTTAAGTAGAATTAACTCTGATGTTGTCGTATAACATAAGTTTCTTCGAGATTGGGATATATTACAATAAGAAAAAAGCCCTATCTTTTCTGAAAGACAGGGCTTTTTGTGTATTTTCTGCAAATTATGAATTTTTTCGTAAATGTTGAGGCCCAAAACAAATGGAAGCTTACACTCCTCTGATATTCGCTAAAACATTCTTAAAATCTATAAAGTCTGTTTCTGTTCCATATCGCTTTTTTAATTGGTGGTTCGCTGAAGATTCCAGAACATTTATGTTTGTTCCAGTTAGTAATTCTTACCGTAAGAATAAGGTTTTGAACTAAAATAATGTATTATTCTTCCACGCTGTTAATTTAATAATTGACAAAAGGCGTATCTTGAATTACTAGTATTCACCAATTGTAAGCAACACTTTCTTAACACTTCTACCTTTGTAAACTGATTTTAAAAACAGAGAAAGTTTTTGTCGCATCCATAATACGATTTCATTAAATTTTGCGCATTTATGCAATCTTCTCTCTCCTTGCTGATTAAACCGATAACCAGACTTGGAAAATAAAAATCCTTTTATTGGAATTTTTAGAATGATCAAATATGTATTATCTTCTTGCCTTCTGTTTCAAATAGACCTATATATGCGGCACAAGTCCTAGATTCTCTCAACTTTCTTGCCAACTCCAACTCTTTTATCGGCTATATGGCCAAATTATATTAGATCTTCGCAAAAAATAAACGGTATACATTGAATGGATGAAGCCAATTCCACAACGATGAGGATCGAATGTCCTTACCCGTGAAATTGCAAAATCTTCATCTATCCGTTGTATACCGTTATTCACATTCAACTGCGCTCAATAGAACAATAAATGTTAGTTACAAAATATATTGACTTAGATCCCGATCCAATGCAATATCATTCAATTTCTCACGTACATATTCCGGAGTGATTACCATGCGCTCCAGCGTTAGCTCCGGTGCCTCGAAGGATAAATCCTCAAGAAGTTTCTCTAGAATAGTATGCAGGCGACGTGCACCGATATTTTCGGTATTCTGATTCACTGACTCAGCGAGCTTGGCAATCTCACGAATAGCGTCATCCGAGAACTCAATCTCAATATTCTCTGTCCGCAGCAAATCCACATACTGCTTGGTTAACGCATTTTTAGGTTCTGTGAGGATCGAGACAAATTCATCAAGTGTCAGGCTGCTCAGTTCTACACGGATTGGGAAACGCCCCTGGAGCTCTGGAATGAGATCCGAGGGTTTTGCTACGTGAAAAGCTCCGGCCGCCATAAACAGGATATAATCCGTTTTGACAGGACCATACTTGGTCATTACCGTAGATCCTTCCACGATGGGCAGAATGTCACGTTGCACCCCTTCCCGTGATACATCGGGGCCGCTACCGCGTCCCTGACTGGCTACTTTATCAATTTCGTCAATGAATATGATACCTGTCTGTTCCGCCCGGCGGATGGACTCCTGCGTAACATCATCCATATCGATCAATTTTCCAGCTTCTTCCTGAATCAATACCTTGCGAGCTTCCTTAATGGCCAGTTTACGTTTTTTGGTTCGACGAGGCAATAAACTGCCAAACATCTCCTGCATGTTCATCCCCATCTGATCATTTCCCTGACCGGCGAACATGTCCATCATGTTTGGCGTCGTATCTTCCACATCAATCTCGATCACGTCATCTTCCAGCTTGCCAGATAACAGGTCGAATTTGATTTTGCGCCGCCGCTCAGCTACTCCCGTATCCGGTTCTTGCTCTTCAGTTTCTGGCGTGTTGTTGCCATTATTCCCAAAAATCATTTCGAACGGATTCCGTTGATTTTTGGATTTGGATGGTGAAGGGGCCAAAATATGTACGATCCGTTCATTGGCAGCCTCTTCCGCTTTGTCCTTGACCTTTTCTGTACGTTCCAGCTTGACCATCCGTAACGATGTTTCAATCAAATCACGAACCATCGATTCCACGTCTCGGCCAACATAACCCACTTCTGTGAACTTCGTAGCCTCTACCTTTACGAACGGAGCTCCTACCAACTTGGCCAGTCGGCGTGCAATCTCCGTTTTACCAACACCAGTAGGTCCAATCATCAGGATATTTTTAGGTACAATGTCATCTTGGGTATGTTCAGGCAAAAGGCTGCGGCGATAACGATTGCGAAGGGCAACTGCTACCGATTTTTTAGCCTTTTTTTGTCCTACAATATATTTATCAAGCTCTGCAACGATTTGTCTGGGTGTTAACGCTTGAGTATGCATATAGCTTCCCTCCTACCAGTATGCGAACTTTGTTTTAGAGATACCACTTTATAAAGGCTTACCTACAAGGACAAAGAATCTCCTCGAATGAACTGAGCTGACGTAATATCAGGCTCCATTACGGGAGATTGCTTTTGCTTACAACTCTTCAACAATAATGTTATTGTTGGTGTAGACGCATAACTCTGAGGCAATCTGAAGCGATTCACGAGCAATATCTTTCGCTTCCAGATTCACCGCATGACGTTTTAACGCACGCGCAGCGGATAAGGCAAAGTTTCCTCCCGATCCAATCGCGATAACGTCATCATCGGGCTCAATAATTTCGCCCCCACCCGAAATGAGCAACATTCCCGTTTTATCCATAACAATCAGGAGTGCCTCCAGTTTGCGCAAAATTCGATCCTGGCGCCAGTCCTTGGCAAGTTCTACAGCAGCACGCTGCAGATTACCATGGTGCTCCTCCAGCTTGCCTTCAAATTTCTCAAACAAGGTAATCGCATCCGCCACGGAACCAGCAAAACCAGCTACAACCTGACCACGATAGAGACGTCTTACCTTTTTGGCCGTATTTTTCATCACAACACTTTGCCCCATGGTCACCTGACCATCTCCGGCAATCGCTGCCTTGCCATTATGACGTACTGCACAGATTGTTGTAGCATGAAATGACATATCCATGTTATCACACTCCCCCCCACGAATAATTTATACGCGTTCCGGAACGGTTAGACCTTCTGCTGCAGCAAAACGGGCAATGCCATCCAGTGCACGCTTGGCAAGTGCTTCATTTTTTTCTTTTTTATTGCGTATTTTAGTTTCCAGCTTCGGCAGCAATCCAAAGTTTGCGTTCATTGGCTGGAAGTGTTTGAAATCAGCTGTTGTAATATATTGTGCCATACTACCCAGCGTGGTCTCCACCGGCAATACCACCAGTTCCTGTCCAAGCGCTGCTTTGGCCGCATTCATACCCGCGATTAAACCGGATGCAGCCGATTCCACATAACCTTCTACTCCAGTCATTTGACCTGCAAAGAACAGATTCGGACGCTCTTTGAACTGATATGTTGGACGTAGCAGTTTGGGAGAATTGATAAAAGTATTACGGTGCATTACGCCATAACGGACGAATTCCGCATTCTCAAGTCCAGGGATCAAAGAAAAGACACGCTTTTGTTCTCCCCATTTCAGATGTGTCTGGAATCCAACCAGATTGTACAGCGTTCCAGCTGCATTGTCCTGTCTAAGCTGCACAACAGCATGCGGAAGCTCTCCGGTATGCGGATTGACGAGACCTACAGGTTTCATCGGACCAAACAGTGCCGTTTGTTTGCCACGCTTCATCATGACTTCGATCGGCATACAGCCTTCAAAGTAAATTTCTTTCTCAAATTCTTTCAATTGAGCAACTTCAGCCGTAATCAATGCTTCATAAAACACATCGAATTCCTCTTCTGTCATCGGACAGTTCAGGTATGCTGCTTCGCCCTTGTCGTAACGTGAAGCAAGATAAACTTTATTCATATCAATGGAATCTTTTTCGATAATTGGTGCAGCTGCATCATAGAAGTAGAAGTATTCCTCACCCATAAGTGCCTTGATTTGCTCCGACAATGCCGGAGAAGTCAATGGGCCTGTTGCCACAACAACGATACCGTCTTCCGGAAGAGAAGTCAGCTCTTCATTGACCACTTCAATGAGGGGATGCTGATGAAGGGTGGATGTAATCTCACCTGAGAATCCGTCCCGGTCAACAGCAAGGGCTCCTCCTGCCGGAACGGCATGACGATCTGCAGCACCCAAGACCAGAGAATTAAGCATTCTCATTTCTTCTTTTAATACGCCCACTGCATTTGTCAAACCATTGGCACGAAGCGAGTTACTGCATACCAGTTCTGCAAATTTATCCGTATGGTGAGCCGGCGTTTTGACAACCGGTCTCATCTCATATAATTTTACACGTACGCCACGACTTGCAATCTGCCAAGCCGCTTCAGTTCCTGCCAACCCGGCACCAATAACGGTTACTTGTTGTTCATTCATTGAAATCATTTACCCCCATTATGCTAATCCATTCATTCTTCTTCCGGTTCCTCCACCGGCTCCTGATGATCACATGAAGTACACTGCAATCGCGTTCCCTGTTTGTTTCGTTTCTCGATCATTAGTGAACCGCAACTTGGACATGGTTTTGCTGAAGGTTTATCCCATGATACAAAATCACATTCAGGATACTTATCGCAACCGTAAAAAATACGTCCCTTTTTACTGCGGCGTTCAACAACATGACCTTCCTTACACTTCGGACAAGTTACGCCGATGTCCTTGATAATCGGTTTGGTATTCCGGCAATCCGGAAATCCGGAGCACGCGAGAAACTTGCCGAAACGACCCAGTTTATACACGAGCGGTTTACCGCACTTCTCACATATTTCATCCGAAACTTCATCTTCTATCTCAATTTCTTTCATTTCTTCTTCTGCAAACTCAAGCCGTTTCTCAAAAGACTCATAAAATTCTGCGAGTACCTTGACCCAATCCTCGGAACCTTCCTCCACATGGTCAAGATCACCTTCCATGTTTGCGGTGAATTCCACATTCAGGATCTCCGGGAAAAACTCTTCCATCTGCTCGATGACCAGTTCACCCAGCTCGGTTGGCATAAATTTTTTCTCTTCAATGGCAACATATCCGCGCTTCTGAATGGTCTCCAGCGTAGGCGCATATGTACTCGGACGCCCTATGCCCAGTTCCTCAAGCGTTTTAACTAACCTTGCTTCCGTATAACGTGGGGGCGGCTGTGTAAAGTGCTGTTTTGGCTCGATCTCCCGATTCTCCAGTACATCTCCACTTTTCAGCGGAGGCAGCAGGCGGTCTTCTTCCGTTGTTCCGTCATCATTACCTTCGACATATACCTTCATGAATCCCTGGAAACGAACCTTCGAACCCGCTGCCCGGAAAATTGTATCTCCTGCAGCAATGTCCACGGAGAGCGTATCCAGAACGGCAGATGACATCTGGCTCGCTATAAAACGTTCCCAAACCAGTTTGTACAACCGGAATTGATCGCGACTCATAAACGATTTGATGGAATCCGGATCACGTAAAATAGAAGTTGGACGAATCGCTTCATGCGCATCCTGAGCATTGGCTGCCTTTTTGGAATAGTTTCTAGGCGTCTCGGGAGCAAACGGCTCACCGTACTTGCCTATAATGTATTCCTTGGCTTCTTCCTGAGCTGATGCTGCAATCCGTGTGGAGTCTGTACGCATATACGTAATGAGACCCACTGTGCCTTCTTTTCCGAGGTCTACCCCTTCATACAGTTGTTGGGCAACAGACATCGTCTTGGAAGCTCTAAAATTCAATTTACGTGCGGCTTCCTGCTGCAGCGAACTCGTGGTGAACGGAGCAGAAGGGTTACGGCTGCGCTCCTTCTCTTTAACTTCCTTGACGGTGAACGAAGCGCCCTCGATCTGTTTCAGAATTGCCTGTACTTCTGCTTCACTGCCAAGTTCAGTTTTGGTACCGTTCAATTGATGGAACTTCGCTTCAAACGGATTTCCGTCTGCTGTCAGTTTAGCTGTAATGCTCCAGTACTCTTCCGGTTCAAAATCATTAATTTCATTTTCACGATCCAAAATGATTTTGACGGCTACGGACTGAACACGGCCAGCAGACAAACCTTTTTTGACTTTCTTCCATAATAATGGGCTTATTTTATAGCCTACAAGTCGATCGAGAATACGTCTTGCCTGCTGCGCGTTTACCAGATCCATATTAATCTTGCGCGGCGTTTTGAACGCATCCTTGACGGCCTGTTTCGTAATTTCATTAAATACGACCCGGCAGTCTGCTGTCTCATCCAGTTCAAGCGCATGGGCCAAATGCCATGCAATTGCCTCGCCTTCGCGATCCGGGTCAGCTGCGAGATACACTTTTTTTACTTTCTTTCGTGCATCCTTCAGTTCTTTTAAAATAGAACCTTTGCCGCGGATCGTAATATATTTCGGATTAAAATCATTCTCCACCTCAACGCCGATCTGACTCTTTGGCAAATCGCGCACATGTCCCATCGAAGCTTTTACGATGAACTTGCTGCCTAAATATTTGCCGATCGTCTTCGCCTTTGAGGGCGACTCCACGATTACGAGTGCATCCGCCATAGGTTCATCTCCTCTCAGTCATGAAACTGCTGCTTGTTTTTTTGTTTCATTCATCACTTAGCAGCAGGACTAACTTCCGCTAATAATCTATTTTCACATGCTGCCTTGAATGCAGCAGTGTCATACCCTCGCGTATTTGGTTCCAGGTAATTGGCTAATCTGCTTTTTTATGATTAAAGATAACAGAACTGAATGCAAATGTCCAAAATCCCAATCAAGCTGTTCAACGAGTTGATCCAGAGAATGCTCCTCCCGCTCCAGTAAATGAATAACACATCGTTCATCCGAAGATAGTTTTACCGCTGGAAATATTCCCTGTTTGGAAGTTTCACTACTTTGCGTCGAACGTCCTCTATTGTAAGGAAGTTGTTCCGTATTTGGCAAGTCCAATCGATACTCTTCTAATAAATCCGCGGCGCAAGTTACCAATTTCGCCCCCTGACGAATGAGGTTGTGTGCACCTCGACTCTTGGGAGATGTTATGGGACCAGGGACTGCAAATACATCTCTTCCTGCTTCAAGGGCAGCATCCGCAGTAATCAATGAGCCGCTTCGAATGTCAGCCTCAACAACCAACGTACCCAAGGTTAATCCCGCGATGATCCGATTACGCTCTGGAAACAAGCCCTGACGGGCACGTGTACCTGGGGGATATTCCGACAAGAGCAGACCTGTTTGGGCTATCCGTTCTGCGAGACTTGTATTTTCGGGAGGATAAATATTGTCAATGCCTGTTCCAAATACCGCAATGGTTCTGCCATTGGCACGCAACGCAGCCTCGTGACACCCGCTATCTATTCCTCTTGCAAGTCCACTCACAACCGTCAGCCCAGCCTGGCATAATTGCTCCGCCAGTTTTTCACCAATTTTACGTCCGTACACGGTAGGCATGCGGGTCCCTACCATTGCAATGGATTGGCTGTGCAGCAAATTCAGATCGCCGCGCCCGTACATTACCCAAGGTGGTTGAACGGTTTCCTTCATTAATATGGGATAGTTATGGTCCAGATAAGTAATAACCTCAATACCCTGTTTGTACAAACATTCTTGTCTCTGTTCAATCCAGTCCGCATTAAACTGCTTCGCTAATCGCACTGCCTGATCCTTACGCAGACCCGCCGCTGTCCAGTCCCCTTCTTCATAGCTCATTAGTTCCGCCAGTTGATGATTTCCTGAAAGTAACTTGGAGATTGTTTTCTTACCTACGCCCTCTGTCTCATGTAAACCAATCAAAATCCATCTTTCTTCCATATCCATAACCTCCCGAAGCGGGAAGAAAATCTTCCCTCATATTGTGTGGTAAGTGACAACGGAATGCAAGCGTTTACTTTGTAGGAGGATCATTCTTCTCATTTACCACCTGTAAAAAAACGCAAAAAAGCAACCCTTCGCCCTGTTATGGACAAAAGGTTGCTTACCTTTTCCGTATCAACAATAGTCGGTTCCCAGACAGCTTAGCTCTCTGAACCGTTTCTTCTATTATAACGGAAAAGAATTAATGTGTCGTGCACAAATTCAGAATTCCGCGTTCTTCAAGTACACTCACAAGCGTTGAGCCCATTTCGGCCGGTGTTGGAGCAACTTTGATTCCGCAAGATTCAAGTTTTGCAATTTTTTCTTTGGCAGTACCTTTACCACCAGAGATAATAGCACCCGCATGACCCATGCGTTTACCTGGAGGCGCCGTAACACCACCGATAAAGCCTACTACGGGCTTGGTCATATTATCCCGTACCCACTCCGCAGCATCTTCTTCAGCCGTACCGCCAATTTCACCGATCATGATGACGGCATGCGTCTGTGGATCTTCATTGAACCGTTTCAGAATATCAATGAACTCGGAGCCTTTAACCGGGTCGCCCCCGATTCCCACAGCAGAAGATTGTCCAATTCCACGCGCAGACAATTGATGAACAGCTTCATACGTGAGCGTTCCACTTCGGGAAACCACACCAACGTGGCCAGGCATATGAATATAACCCGGCATGATGCCGATTTTGCATTCACCTGGTGTAATAACGCCGGGACAGTTAGGCCCGATCAGAACGGTATCTTTGCCTTCCATGAAACGGTCAACCTTGACCATATCAAGTACCGGGATACCTTCGGTAATACAGATCACGAGATCCAGCTCTGCGTCAACAGCTTCCATGATGGAATCCGCCGCAAACGCCGGAGGAACGTAGATGACGCTCGCTGTTGCGCCAGTAGCTTCCTTCGCTTCCTGTACCGTATTGAACACTGGGAGACTGACGACTTTGCCATCTTCCAGTGTAATATCCACATTGGTTCCGCCTTTACCCGGTGTAACGCCGCCTACCATCTGGGTTCCGTAATCCAATGCGCCCTTCGTGTGGAACATTCCCGTTGAACCCGTAATGCCTTGCGTAATGACTTTTGTATTTTTATCAATCAAAATACTCACGTTGCTTCACATCCTTACGGTTATTTTTCAAGTGCCGGACAGCTCCGGAACTAAGGCAGCAATTTGCCCAGGAATGAACTTATTTTACGAGGGCAACAATTTTCTGTGCACCATCGGCCATGGAATCAGCAGGAACGATATTCAGGCCGGATTCACCCAATATGCGTTTACCAAGCTCCACGTTAGTTCCTTCAAGACGAACAACCAGCGGCTTAGTCAGGCCAAGCTGCTTCGCGGCTTCAACAACACCATTGGCAATGACATCACAACGCATAATGCCGCCAAAAATGTTAACGAAGATACCCGCTACTTTGGCGTCGGACAGAATAATTTTGAAAGCTTCAGTTACTTTCTCCGTCGTTGCACCGCCCCCAACGTCAAGGAAGTTGGCCGGGTCGCCACCATAGTATTTGATGATATCCATCGTCGCCATCGCAAGTCCCGCACCATTGACCATACAGCCGATGTTGCCATCAAGTGCTATGTAGCTGAGGTCGTATTTGGAAGCTTCGATTTCTTTTTCGTCTTCTTCATCCAGGTCGCGCAGTTCCAGAATGTCTTTGTGACGGAACAAGGCGTTGGAATCAAAATTCAATTTGGCATCCAAAGCGATAACGTTTCCATCTCCGGTAACAACGAGTGGATTGATCTCGGCAATGGAGCAATCTTTTTCGACAAATGCTTTGTACAAAGCAAGCATAAACTTAACCGCTTTGTTCACGAGTTCATTCGGAATACGAATGCTGTACGCCAGTTTACGCGCTTGGAACACTTGCAATCCAATTGCAGGGTCAATAATTTCTTTAAAAATTTTCTCTGGTGTAGCTTCTGCTACTTCTTCGATCTCGGTGCCGCCTTCTTCGGAAGCCATCATAACGACACGGCCTGTGGCACGATCCACTACAACACCCACATAGTACTCTTTGCGAATATCGCATCCTTCTTCAATCAGAAGACGCTTCACTTCTTTACCCTCTGGTCCAGTCTGGTGTGTCACCAGTACTTTTCCCAAAATTTCGGATGCGTAAGCACGAACCTCGTCGATACTTTTCGCTACTTTCACGCCGCCGGCTTTCCCCCGGCCTCCCGCATGAATTTGCGCTTTGACTACAGTCACCGGACTGCCCAGTGCCTCTGCGGCCGCAACCGCTTCATCGACTGTATAAGCAACCTTTCCATTTGGAACGGTGACTCCATACTGTTTCAGTACTTCTTTTCCTTGATATTCATGGATATTCATTCTCGAATCCTCCTATCAACATGACTGCAACAAGGCGGGTTGGTAGACTAACAAAAGACAAATGTTGACTATTTTCACTTAAACCCAATTCATTGTAACACGTTTTTAAAACGCTTTCCTTAAAAAAGTAATGGTTAATAGACAGTATTTTGATATGAGTATGATCCCATATTGTGAATGCTTGGATATAATTGGAAAAAACCCTAGCTAAATAGCCAAGGTTTCTTGTGTATAATGCGATACCGATTTATTTTCTGGATTCTTTGGTATTGGTCTCATGAACCTTTTTCAAAAGGTCCTTAAACTGGCCCAGTAAAGACTCAAACTCTGCGCTGTTCAGGCACGCATCATCCTGAATCGCTGCAGGGATGGACAGGGCTTTATTACGTAGTTCCCGCCCGGATTCAGTGAGAGTAATCAATACTTTTCGTTCATCCTGGGCTGAGCGTTCGCGATGAATATGCCCTGCTGATTGCAATCGTTTCAGAAGCGGCGTTAAAGTTCCCGAATCGAGATATAACGCTTCTCCGATTTCCTTAACCGTACATTCTTCACGTTCCCACAACACCATTAAGACCAGGTACTGGGAATACGTTACGCCGAGCACCTCAAGATAGGGCTGATACATCTTCGTAATTTCACGTGAACAAGCGTATATGGCAAAGCATAATTGGTTATCCAGCTTCAAACTGTCAGTCTGCATATGATTGTCTCACCTACCTATTTATACATTCAATTCCTAATAAAAAGGTTTTCACCCCTGTTTTGCCGTTAGATTATGCGTATTATTAGGAACTCTCCATCTATCTTATCACAAATTAGAAAAAAAACAGAATAATTGAGCACAAATCATTTTACTTTTCTATTTAATAGTGTTAAATTTAATTTTATAAAATATAATAGCGAACTAAATATAATGTAATCATAAGACTACGCTGCAAAAAAAGTTTGATACGGTGGAACAGATCACCGAGCGTTTACATACTCCCCCACTACAGCTTGATATTGATTTGAAGCAGAACTATTGTCTAATTCTACGGAAACTTCATTTAATGCGATAATTTGAAACAATTCAGGAATCAGGTGAGATACACAGCAGCTAGACAAGGACGGGTTGACGCCCTGATTCCTTTTATATACAATCTTGTTAGAAGATGAGGAAGCACCTTAATTCGTAAACTGACCCGTATAATGCGCGTCAAGGACGAAGTGAGGTGTTTCTTTTCGTATGTATGGAAAGCTGCATAGTGCCTGTTTGTATGGCATTGATGGCGTTTTGATTGAAGTGGAAACAGATTTGTCGAACGGTCTACCCCAGACGTCTATTATCGGATTGCCGGATTCAGCTATTCGTGAAGCGGTTGAACGCGTTCGTGCTGCTATTAAAAACTGTGGCTACCAGTACCCGTTACAGCGAATTACGATTAACCTGGCCCCTGCTGATCTGCGTAAGGAAGGCTCTTCTTTTGATCTTGCCATTGCTATTGGCTTACTTACAACAAGTGCCCAGCTGGTACTTCCTGTGCAGGAACGAACATTGGTGCTGGGAGAGTTGGCATTGGACGGTTCCGTGAGATCCGTGCCTGGCATTTTATCCATGGTCGATTTGGCAAAACGGCAAGGCTTTACCTCTGTTCTTCTGCCTGCGGATAATCTGGAAGAGGCTTCGCTAATTCGGGGCATTCAGGTATATGGCATTCGTCATTTGCACGATATCGTACCTGAACAGGAAACGAATTCAAAGAACAAGGAAGGACTACTGCAGAATAGGGGGCCTGTTGTTTTAAAAGATTACGCTCATCTGTCTGCTCTAAATCCCAATTCCGGTAAAATGGTGCACTCTGAACGCCCAATACGCTCTTCATTCCTGGACGATGATTATAGTGATGTTTTGGGACAGCATCATGTGAAACGGGCACTCATGATTGCCGCAGCGGGCATGCATAATATTTTGCTCGTCGGACCACCAGGAACAGGGAAAACCATGTTAATTAAACGGCTTCCTACGATTCTCCCACCCTTGTCCGAAGAGGAAGCGTTGGAAGTAACCAAAGTGCTAAGTGCCGCAGGCAAGCTCAAGGAAACATCTAATGGTCTCATCGCAGACAGACCTTTTCGCTCTCCACACCATACGATATCCACATCAGGTCTCATTGGAGGTGGTGGAATCCCCAAACCAGGTGAAGTAAGCCTTGCTCACCGAGGCATATTGTTTCTAGATGAGCTGCCAGAGTTTCAGCGGCAAGTCCTAGAAGTGTTGAGACAGCCATTGGAGGATCGCAAAGTCACCATTAGCCGGGCGAGAGCCGCATTCACTTTTCCTGCCCAGTTTATGCTTGCATGCTCGATGAACCCCTGTCCCTGTGGCTATTCGTCTGCCCAATCGGAGGAGCAGCGCTGTATATGCAGTCCTGCCCGCGTGGCCGCGTACCGCGCCAAAATTTCTGGACCTTTGCTGGATCGCATCGACCTTCAGGTCGAAGTTCCATCCCCAGGTGAGTGGCGTAAGGCTGGCGCTTCTCCTTCATCTGCAGAAATGCAGGCCAAAGTCATTCATGCTCACCACATTCAGGCTGCACGATATGCAAATAGTTCAGTTCGCTGGAATAGCCAGCTATCTGGAACCCTTCTGCGTCGAACAATCCGTCTGCCTGAAGAAGCAGACCAGCTGCTCCAGCAGACACTGCAAGCACTGAACCTGAGCATGCGTGCACATGATCGAATTATTAAGATGGCCCAGACAATTGCCGATCTGGATAATGAAGGGGTAATATTGACAGCCCATGTGGCTGAGGCGATACAGTATCGTCAACTGGATTTGAATTTATTTTGAGAGAGGGTCATCAAGTAAATAAAGGCTATAAGGTGAAATACGTGCCTTCGCCATTCAGCATCATGAAAGGTACAAGCGAGATATCTGTAGATTTCAAATTTCATGGTTAAATAGATTTACAAATCAAATACCCCTGCATATACATCCTCTTTATAAAAGAAGAGGCATACGTGCAGGGGCTTTGCATAGAGCAACACGTTCGAATGAATAGCGAACAAGAAATCAATTATTCAAATATGGTCAGCTTATCCTTGGCTGGTGTACGCTCTTTGGCGGAAGGAATTACATCTGGATACCCCATGTAGACCATTCCTATAATTTTTTCCCCAGCCTGAATGCCCAGAGATTTACGGAATTTCGGTGCATACAAGAAAGGCTTGGTTACCCAGAACGTGCCGATGTCTTCACTCCATGCCGCGAGCAGGAAGTTCTGTACCATTGCACTTGCTGCTGCAAAATCCTCATCCCAAATATTTTGGCGCGGATCTTCTTCCATCACTACAAGCATAACGGTAGGGACCTGCTTGATATTTGCCGAGAACTTGTTATCCTCACCCATCTCTGCATCAATGGCGTCTGCCAGCTTGTTCAGTCCGAGTCCGCTAAACAACAAAAACCGCCACGGCTCACGCAATTTGTGATTAGGTGCCCATACGGCCGTGTCCAGCAAATCAATAATTTGTTGTGTAGGAACAGCTTCTTTTTTAAACTTTTTGACGGTACGACGATTTTGAATGGCCGCTCTTACGGCATTAACCGTTTGTGTGGATTTACTCATGACCATGCCTCCCAGGTTATACAAAGATTATCCATGACCGCATATAGAACCTGCGATGTGAATCAACTCATTTATGAAATATCAATGATGCAAACAAAACTGGATTACCCTCTTGATTATACACTGATCGGTTCATCGGATTCAAAGGAATGCCCGCAAAAGGAATCTTTGACGTAGGTGGATGCCTATAAATATACAGTTACGATAGGGATTTTATTTTTTATAGGATTCATATTCTATCTCCATGTACGAGTAAATCATATATGTTTCCTAGGTCGTCCCTCAAACCTCGGTCCGGAAACCAAAGCATGACGTGACGTGTCCGTAGCAAGTAAGTGTGACACAGCCAAAGCGGGTTCTCTCAGCAGTTTGTAGCGTTTTCCCAACAAAAATCAGGAAATAACATGCCTGGTGTTTCTCTTCCGAACACAAAAGAACCACAAGAAATGTACTTAGACAAGTATCCTTCCTGTGGCTCTGTCGTTCCTCCCCTAAATACTTAATGAGAGGGACTCAAAAGGCATTAATAATATGATCAAGCGAGACAGTATCCCCTGCATTGTCCAGCATGACAGCAATCACATCGAAACGGATCTGGTGATTTGTCTCTCCCATCATTTGCAAATATACAGATGCGGTTGCGCGTACCTGCTGCATTTTACGGATATCCACCGACTCCTGGGGTGTTCCATACTGCCCAGTTCCGCTTCTACTCCGGACTTCAATAAAAATGATCATGCCTTCACGGGAAGCAATGATATCAATCTCTCCGCTTCGGCAGCGCCAGTTGCGTTTCACAATACGATAATCCTGCTCCCGTAACCAGTGACAGGCAGCCTCTTCACCCAATCGTCCCTTTTGCTGACGTGTCAGTTTTGAAGCTGGACCCTGTTCTGATCTGCGCTCTACCATGATTCATCTTCCTCTCGTCCAGCAGCCAGACGGTCAGCACGATAAATGTAGGTTAACACTTCAGCCACCAGCTGATACAGCTCCGATGGAATCTGTTCGTCCAAATCGAGCTTGGATAACACTTCGACAAGTGCAGCATCCTCCTGAACAGGCACACCATTTTCTTTGGCTTTATCCAGAATAGCCTCTGCTACTTTGCCGCGGCCTTTCGCTACGACAACCGGCGCTTCACTCTCACCAGGGACGTATTTTAAGGCAACAGCCTTTTTGGACACCAGGTCCGGTTGCGAATCCTCTTTCATACCCGCATGTCCACCCCTTTGTAACGTTCAGGACTGTAGTCCGAGGCAGTCATTTTCCGTTCAGCTCCCGGTTCCTGGCCAACAGGCCATGGTTCCGCCTTGAAGGTCAGCAACTGGTAGCCCAACTTGTCCAGCGCTTGATGAATTTCTTCACGTCCACTCTCCAGGAGCGGTCCCATTCCTTCGCGGTCATTCAGCACGCGCAGACTGACGATATTATTAACCACATGCACATCCACTAGCGTTGGACCAAGACTTTTCATATCCAGATCAAACCACAAACGACAGTTGGAGGCATCCAATTCACCACGTTGTCCCCGGCGGGACTGAATCTGGACGGAAGCCGTCTCTTCTCCGTCAGGTCCCGTAATCGGGATAAACCAGTGCATCTGAGCAAAGGTGGCACTGCGGTCGGTTGTCAGCAATAACTGCTGACCTGTCAGAAATTGCACGGCCTGCCCGGCGGCATCCTTGAGCGCCGCCGGTGCACCATCGCTGCTGGCAAGCTGCAGCAGCAAGCCCTTGAGCGTGTCCGCGGTTCCCGGACCCGCCACATCCCCCACGCGCGCCTGCGCAGCCGCGCCGTGCACCGCCTGCTGCTCGTGCTCCGCACCGAGCAGCTTCAGCACGCGCCCCACCCACGGGTCCCCCTCGTGGGGGACAGGCGCGTGCACCGCCGCAGCACCTGCAGGAGCTGCGGCACTACCGCCAGCCGGCAGCGCATCCGCGCCGGCTGGCA
>NZ_BCNM01000016.1 GCF_001514495.1 Paenibacillus pabuli NBRC 13638 | reverse complement strand
TTGTTCTGGCATCGAAGTGGCAAGTGTAAATATTCTTTAATTCAATTTATATAGAAAAGGAGTGCATACGGAATGAATTTGTTTACTCATAAAGAACAACTATCACCCGGCCATCTGAAAATTGCTGATTTTGTTGAACGCAATCCAGAGGAGATTCTGTTCATGACAGAGCAGGAGATTGCCGACAGGCTGGGAGTCAGTATTGCGACCGTATCCCGTTTCTGGCGCGCGGTTGGATATGATAATGCCAAAGCATTTAAAATCCGGCTTCGCACATCCGAAGACACTACGCCTGCCCTCAAATTAAATAAAACCATATCCCGCATGGATACGGACAGCCTTCCCGTTCAGTTACTGGAAGCCTCCGTCAACCATTTGCAGGAGACGTTGTCCCATATGAAGCAGGGGGATTTGGAGCATGCTGCTGCTATTCTTGCAGAGGCACGAAGAGCATACATATATGCTCCAGGGCCTTCTGCTGGTTTGGCGGAATTGTTGTCCTTTCGGCTGTCCAGATTCGGATTGACGGTTATCCACCTCACCGGAGGTGGTCATGAATTATTGGAATCACTGATGCACATGCAGCGGGAGGATGTTGTGTTATTGATGTGTTTCACAAGACTCTTGCCTGAAGCAGAGGTCATTCTGGATTATGCCAGAGATACAGGCAGCAAAGCCGTACTTGTGACAGATCGGGAAGACCTGTTATATGGATTGGGGACGGAATTATCTTTTTACGTTAGCAGAGGAGAGCTTGGCGAATTCCATTCCATGGTTACTCCATTACTGTTGATGGAACAACTGGTGCTGGCGGTGGGGTTGATGCAGAAGGAGCATGCACTGTCCAAGCTCGAACGGCTGGCTGATCTGCGCAGTCGTTATGCCGACAAATTGCCGCGAGGTTGATGGATGAATAGACAGCGTAATGCACAGAGACGACTACAGATAACATCAAGCCTATGGAATGTTATCCCATAATTAGGGGCGGGAAAACCGCCTCTTTTTGTGTTAGAAACTGCTCATGAAAAATAGTGTTTAGATGGTTGGTTTATTGGGTATAAAAAGTCAAGCCGTGGACAAATTTTTAAAAATTGATTTGGAAGTGATTCAATTGACTGCAATTGGAGTATACCATAATAGAGTCGTCTCTATTCCGTTGGATACATAATTGCAATACAGCAGGAACTGCCAGAATGAGAACGGTTTAATTATGGGAAGAAGTCAGGGAGTGGGGATCGCTTTGCCTGTATTAGATGTTGAAAAGAAAGAGGTTGTCACCGACGCGTTGGTCATCAAGGCCATGGAGAAAAGTCTGGCTATCATTCGATTTGATATGGATCGCAGGGTTACTTATGTGAATGAAGTGTTTGCGCAAACGATGGGCTATACGGTAGATGAGATGTATGGCATGCAGCATGAGCAATTTTGTTTTGATGAATTCGTGAAAAGCCCTGACTACAACGCGTTTTGGAGCAATATATTTAAAGGTATAAGCTTCCAGGACAAGGTTGAACGCAAGGATGCAGAGGGAAATTCCGTATGGCTTGAGGCAACATATATGCCTGTGTATGATGAGTTGAATCATAACATCCTCGGTGTATCCAAAATAGCTACAAACATTACGAGCCGTCAGAACAATATTTCGGCTGTGGTTAACGAATTAAAGACGATGTCTCATGATTTGAATGAACATGCTGATATCGGAATTGAGCGAAGCCGTGAGCTGATGTCCAGTATCAAGTATATATCTGAAGTTTCCGCGCATAATCGGGCTACATTGATTCATCTACAAGAGCAAGCTGGTTCGATCCAAGGGATTGTTAGAACGATCCGGGAGATTGCGTCGCAGACGCAACTTCTGGCCCTGAACGCTGCGATTGAAGCGGCACATGCAGGCGAATACGGACGCGGATTCGATGTTGTAGCGAAAGAAGTAAGGAAACTGTCAGCCATGGTCGAACAATCGATCAATGAGATTCGGGATAGTGTGAACGGGATTACGAAAGAGATTATGAACATTTCTGGTGGAACACAGGAGGTGGAAGGATACGTGGAGCGAAGCCAGCAGCAGATTGAGGTGGCAATGAACGATTTTACAACCATTGCAGTGTCTGCACATCTACTGGATGAGAAGGCCCAGCACGTAACCCGAATTGTATAAATAAGGTAACATCATAACCCCAATAAGGAAGCGGATGCTGACAGAGGCATCTGCTTTTTTTGTTATGCAAAATGAGGGAATTATTGTGAGCAATCAGGGAAAGAATACTCCATGATACCAAGAAAGTCTAAATAATGGGGTGAGCCGGATGTGGTCGAAAATTGGTTCTTATGTGCCGGAGTGGCCTATTTGGGCACAGGCTTTTCTATTATTTTTGATGCCGATATTGTTCATGAAAGGGTATCAGTGGTTTCGCTCATCCTTAAAAAAAGGGACATTTTCCAGTGAAGATCAACAAAGTCAGGATGAATCGACCCATTCTTCGTCGAACGAAGAGACTGGGAGTTACGCAAATGTACGGATTACGGGGGATTATGCTAAGGATTTGATTAGTGTAAAAGAAACGTTTGGTCAGAATGCGGACGTATTTATACGGGAGTTTACGATAAGAGGAACGAACACGCCTGCAGCTGTCATATACGTGGATGGGCTAGTGGATCATGATCTGATCGATACGCATATGTTTACGCCTCTTATGATTGAGGGGATTCCCGACACAGAGCGGAAAATGTTCGAACAACCGAAGGATGCAAATGAAATCAAAGCTTACGTAAGAAGTCAGCTGCTGCCTGTTAGTCAAGTTCAGGAAGCGGAGACGCTGCAACAAGCGGCGCGGGCAGTTCTTACCGGCAAAAACGCTCTACTTATTGAAGGAATGCCAGGAGCTCTTCTTGTTGGCTCAGCCAAGGGGAAAAGCCGCAGCCTTGAAGAGCCGGTATCGGAGGCACTTCTCCGCGGGCCAAGAATCGGTTTTACCGAGCGGTTAAGCGATAATACTGGACTATTGCGGCAATTCGGAGGCAACAATGCCCTGTTTATGACCAAGTATCAGGTGGGCGCCAGGGTGAAGAGGGATCTGGTTATTGCGTATATTGAGGACATTGCCAATGCCGACCTTGTTGCCGAGGTGGAAAAACGAGTCCAGAAGCTGGACATGGATATCATGCTGGAATCGGGTTATGTGGAACAACTGATTGAGGATGATGAACTGAGTCCCTTCCAACAGGTACAGAATACAGAGAGGCCCGACCGTGTAGTCAGTGGGTTGTTAGAGGGACGTGTAGCTATTTTACTGGATGGAACGCCATTTGCATTAATCGTACCGTCCACCTTCAGCATGCTGCTCCAATCTCCCGAAGATTATTACGAGCGCTGGATTCCGGGGACATTTCTGCGTATGCTTCGTTTCTTGGCGGCTACGATTGCCCTGCTGGGCCCCGCTTTATATATCTCCTTTATCTCGTTCCATCCGGGTCTTATTCCGACCAAGCTGGCTTTAACGATTATTCAAACCAGACAAGGTGTGCCTTTCCCCTCTATTATTGAGGCGTTGATTATGGAAACCTCGATTGAAATTTTGCGGGAAGCAGGCATTCGCCTGCCCAAGCCCATTGGACCAGCGATGGGCATCGTAGGCGGTCTGATTATTGGGGATGCCGCAGTACAGGCCGGAATTGTCAGTCCGTTTCTGGTTATTGTAGTGGCAGTTACTGCGATTTCTTCGTTCTCCATCCCTACATATAGTGCCGGAATAACACTGCGTATATTGCGCTTTGTAGGAATGTTCTGTGCGGCGATCTATGGATTGTTTGGAGTAGTCATGTTTTTCTTGTTGCTCTGCAGCCATCTGGTTCGGTTAAAGAGCTTTGGCGTACCTTATGTCACTCCGGCTGTGCCTTACAGCCTATCGGATTGGAAAGATTTCTTTATTCGGGCACCTTTAAGAATGATGAAGAAGCGTCCAAGTATGATGCATCCCAAAGACCCTGATCGCAAAAAGTAGGCATATCGGATATTCAGGAGGTGAAACATGAGTGGCAAAACAAGACCAACTGACGACAGTTCAAGTCGCAGCCTTTATCATCAATTACATGTTGGGTGCAGGAATCCTTACACTGCCTCGAACTACGGTGACCGCGGTCAAAACGCCTGATGTGTGGATTTCAATTATATTGTCAGGTCTGCTGGTGATGGTACTGGGTATAATCTTGGTAACCCTGTGCCGAAGATTTCCGGGGAAGACCGTTTTTCAATTCACCGAGGATATCACAGGAAAGTGGATTGCTTATGTTTTGGGAATGACGATCATACTGTATTTCCTTATTATCTCTGCCTTTGAGATCAGGGTGATGGCTGAAGTCACCGGATTGTATTTATTGGAGGGAACCCCTGTATGGGCTATTGTCATGGTGTTTATGTGGATCGGCTTCTATCTGGTCTCAGGTGGCATCATCTCCATGGCCCGCTTGTATGAGATCATTTTACCTATTACGCTTATTCTTTTTGTGCTGGCTATTTTCCTGAGCAGTGGTCTGTTTGAGATCAATAACTTGAGACCTGTGCTGGGAGAAGGTATTATGCCTGTTTTTAGAGGACTTAAACCTACGATACTAGCGTATACGGGTTATGAAATCATGTTTGTAGTTATGGCATTTATGAAAAATCCGGAGAAGGGTAAGAAAGCCATGGTCTGGGGAATTGTTATCCCTATGGTAATCTACCTCATCACATTGGTTATGGTCATTGGTAGTTTATCTATTGAAGGCATGAGAACTAGGACGTGGCCAACCCTTGATTTGATGCGTAGCTTTGAAATTGAGGGTCTGGTCTTTGAACGGTTCGAATCCCTGCTACTGGTTATTTGGATTATGCAAATTTTCTCTACCTCAACGATCACGCATTATGCCGCTTCCCTTGGTTGCTCGCAATTGTTCAAGAAAAAACTGCTACCCTTCTTGATCATTTTGCTTCCGATCATGTATATCATTGCTATGCTTCCACAGAATGTGGACGAGACGTTCAAGCTCGGAGACGCTCTTGGAAATGTCTCTATTTACCTGTTTGGTGTCATCCCACTATTACTTCTGTTGACGAGTATGATCCGAAAAAAAGGAGGGAAGCACAATTGAGCAGGTTCGGCAGGAAATCAACCATGTTGTTAACGTTGTTGCTGCTCTTGTTTACCTCAGGGTGCTGGAGCAGCAAAGAGATCGAGGATTTAAGTGTCTATGTGGGTCTGGGACTGGATGTGGCTGAGGAATCAAAATTTGAAAAAAGTATTAATAAACAAGGAGGTCATTATCCCAAAAACAACGTATTTACAGCTACCGTACAAATTGTCCCAAGGGTTGGGGGGAAACAGGAAAAGCAAAACAGTTCTACTAGTTCTTCCAGTGGTTCTTCCAGCGGGCAATCCTTTTTGAATGAACAGTTGACCGGAGATTCCCTAATTCAGATTTTTCGTCAGTTTGCTCTAAGAAGAGACCGTCCGCTCATTGGTCATCATTTAAAGGTTGTTATCGTTTCCCAGGAGTTGTCGAAGAAATATAGCCTGGAACAGCTACTTGATTTTATTTTGCGTGACAATGATATCCGGCCCAGTTCCCTTGTGCTGGTTAGCAAAGGAAGAGCTTTGGAAGCTCTTAGTTCCAATGAGCCGGGTGAAATTCCAGCCGTTTATTTAAAAGGCTTGGTGGATAACGCGTACCGTACCAATAAAATTATTCCTGGTGTAACTCTCGCGAAACTTGACGGCAAAATGCAGTCAGGATCAAGCTTTTTGCTGCAAAATGTCCTTACTGCTGATGGAGAGCATAAATTCTCAGGCGCAGGCATCTATAAAGGGAAAACGAAAAGATGGATCGGCACCTTAAATCAGACGGACCTGGAAGGATTGTCATGGATAACTGGGGAGGCTCAGGGTGGAGCCTTAAAAACGTATGCACCGAAAGATGGACATACGATAGTTTATGAAATTGGTTCAACCAAGAGCAAAATTACACCACAAGTTCACGGGGATGACATTTCTTTTCACGTAAAGGTAGAATCAGAAGGCCAGCTTATGGAAGATTGGAGTGTACCTGAAATTCCCGCCACGGAAAAGTACATTCAGGAATTGGAGGTTCAGTTCGCTGATACAGCCAAAGAACAAATGCATCAGGTCTTGAACAAAATGCAGAACACCTATCGGGTTGAGGTGGGCGGATTTGGAGAGCAGTTGCGGATGAAATATCCGAAGGTATGGAAAAAGGTCAAAAAAAATTGGGATGAGACATTTTGTCAGATTCCTGTGACCTATGATGTGAAAATGAAAATTAAAGATTATGGATCATCTACGGATTAAAGATGAGGAATAGAATGCCTGATTTTACAACGTGATGTGAATATTTAATTGTTGACACAACTATGATAGATCGCTATATTTATAAAAAATCATTTTCTTATCCAGAGAGGTGGAGGGACTGGCCCTTAGAAGCCTCAGCAACAGATCTGAAAGATACTGTGCTAATTCCAGCGGGTGAACAGCCTGATAGATAGGAGCGTTTGTTTTTATTTGTCAGTTACGGCGCACTCTTCGGAAAGAGTGGGTCTTTTTGTTGTTCTGGATGAAGAAGTTAGGGAGCAGGCATGAATAACAACAAAGATACAGGGCATTTTCAGCGCAAAATGCAGGCACGTCATGTAATCATGCTCTCACTTGGTGGAGTTATTGGTACAGGTTTATTTCTTAGCTCGGGTTATACCATCCAGCAGGCAGGACCGATCGGCACCATTTTGTCCTACTTGATCGGCGCGATTGTTGTCTATCTGGTCATGCTCTGTCTTGGTGAACTGTCGGTTCATATGCCGGAGACAGGGGCGTTTCATAGCTATGCGGCAAAATACATCGGACCAGCAACAGGGTACACGGTGGCCTGGTTGTATTGGCTAACCTGGACGGTTGCCCTCGGTTCCGAATTTACAGCGGCCGGGCTGCTGATGCAGCGCTGGTTCCCTTCCGTGAATGTATGGATCTGGAGTGGGCTGTTTGCGCTCATGATTTTCCTGTTCAATGCGCTGACGGTCAAACTTTTTGCCGAATCGGAGTTCTGGTTCTCTTTGGTTAAAGTCCTTACGATTGTGGTCTTTATTATTCTCGGTGCGGCAGCGATGTTCGGCATGATTCCCATGGCAGACTCGGCACCTGCACCGTATCTATCCAATATTACGGCGTCAGGCTGGTTCCCCCACGGAGCTACAGCGATATTGATGACGATGCTTGCTGTAAACTTTGCATTCTCGGGTACCGAGTTGATCGGAATTGCTGCCGGGGAGACGGAGAATCCGGAAAAGACGATTCCGAAAGCGATCCATACCACATTATGGCGCTTAATTATCTTTTTTATAGGAACCATTGTTATTCTATCTGCGCTATTGCCCATGTCGGATGCCAGTGTTCTCGAAAGTCCATTTGTAGCGGTGATGGAGCGAATTGGTGTCCCCTATGCGGCAGATATGATGAACTTTGTTATTCTGACGGCGATTCTCTCTGCTGCCAACTCGGGCCTGTATGCTTCTTCCCGGATGCTCTGGTCTCTGGCAGATAAAAAAACGATCTCTCCATGGTTTGCCAAATTGACGAAACGCGGTGTTCCGCTGAATGCCCTCATGATCAGCATGGTTGGTGGCGCTTTGGCTTTGCTGTCGAGCATCATTGCACCAGGTACCGTGTATATTACGCTGGTCTCCATCTCGGGTCTTGCCGTTGTTGCCGTGTGGATGAGCATCAGTGCTTCGCAGTATATGTTCCGCAGACAGTACCTTCGGGAAGGACATGCGGTTCAGGATCTGGTCTACCGAACGCCGCTGTACCCGGCAGTACCGATTATTTCATTTCTATTATGTCTGGCTTCATGCATAGGCATTGCTTTTGATCCGACACAGCGCATCGCGTTGTACTGCGGCATTCCTTTTATTGCATTATGTTACGCAATATATTATCTGACAGAACGTGTGAACAAGAAAAGAGGACTAGAACATGACACAACCAAAACGCAATAATCCCCTGGAACAGATCTTGAGGGAACATCCGGTTATGATTCTCGATGGGGCACTGGCAACCGAGCTGGAACAGCATGGGTGTGATCTGGATGATCCATTATGGTCAGCACGTGTTCTGCTGGAGAATCCGGAAGTTATCGTTCAGGTGCATGCAGATTATTTTCGGGCGGGAGCCGATTGTGCCATTACATCCAGTTATCAGGCAACGATGGACGGCTTCAGCAAGAAAGGCATTGATGCACAGGAGGCGCTGAGCCTGATTCGGAAGACGGTTGAGCTCGCTGCACGGGCGCGAGATGATGTCTGGACAGAAGTTCAAGATGGAGCGGCCAAGAATGTAACCGACAGTGAGTCAAACGGTGAAAAACAAATGGCAGTTGCCATGGGAAAAAGGGTATCGGTTCGTCCAAGGCCGATTGTTGCTGCATCCGTCGGACCTTACGGTGCTTATCTGGCTGATGGCTCAGAGTATGTCGGTCACTATGATGTTTCGGATGAGACACTGATCGCTTTCCATCGTCCGCGGATGACAGCACTGCTGGAAGCAGGAGCGGATATTTTGGCTTTTGAGACGATCCCCTCCCTACAGGAAGCTCAGGTGCTGGTTGCTTTATTAAAAGAGTTTCCTGATGCTTATGCATGGCTGTCTTTCTCGTTACAGGATGGCACCGCGATCAGTGAGGGTACGTCTCTGGAAGAGTGTGCACGACGATTCGGCTCCGAGCCGCAGATTGCGGCCATTGGATTGAACTGTGCTCCGATGGAAGTGGTGACGGAGGCGGTAGGTGTGCTGAGCCGTGCCAGCGACAAACCTGTCATTGTCTATCCGAACTCGGGGGAGATCTATGACGCAGAGACCAAAACGTGGAGTGGTCAGGGGTTATGTGGCAGCATGAGTGATGCTTCGGAAGAATGGGTCGCTGCGGGCGCTAAGCTGATTGGCGGCTGCTGCCGAACCACACCCCATCAGATTAGTGAATTGGCGAAGAAGTGGCGCAGTTAAAGCTGACTTTCTGAAATGGGACCTATAGTATGCAAAAGAAGAGCCCCTCTATCCGATAACGGGTGTGAGAGGGCTCTTTTTGCATTGCTTTTCAAATGTTCATGTATTATTCAACGACCAAAATACGTGGGGATGCATCTCGAATCACTCTTGAGGATACCCAGGAGCCAAGAGTTGCTGCCAGAATACTCAAGCAGGCAACTAATATGATTCCTCCCCAATTCAGGATAAGGGGGATCTGTACAATCCCGTATCCGGAAAGGACTTTTTCAAGCAGTCGTGGTAGTACATACACACCGACAACGACTCCAAGTACTGCGCCGATTACGGATAGAGCTGCAACGCCCAGGGCAACAGATAATCGAATTCTGCCGGAAGTCATGCCTATGGACTTGTAGATTCCGTAGGTTTTGCTTTCTTTGCGAATACTGATCCGGCAGGTACTGAAAATGATGATGAACGTAACGAGAATAAACAACAGACCGATGAGAGCCATGGGGTAAACGAGAATGCTTGCAGCCTCAGCATATACGGAATCAAGCAGGGTTTTCTGCGTGACGACCGAAGCAGAATCTTTAAATTGTTCGTTTAACTGCTGCGCAATGGTTTCTGCCTGTGCGGGATCATTGACATTGATAAAGGCTACATCAACATCCCCATAATTTGGGTTAACACTTCGCACAGCATCAACGGTAATACGTCCAGATACAGACATGTTGGAGATAGCCTGGTAGACTCCTGTGATCATGAACGTACGCTGTTCACCCTCGATATAAAGATCGATCAGGTCGCCCAAATCCTTGTTCAACCTGCGTGCAACACTTACACCAATCGAAATTTCATTTTCACGTTCAGGATTGGTACCTCTCAATGTTTCGAACCCAAGCTCTTTGTAATTCCCATCAAATACACTCAGGTAGAGACTGGTGGATTGGTCGGCCATTTTCGCTGATGACCCGGGACTGACGACCCCTGTGATGTTCCCTTGCCAGCCCACATTTTTAATCCTCAGGTCCTCTTCCAGCACCTGCTTTAACTCATCCTTGGGGAAGGTGGTTTTGTTCACAACGACGGCGGCAATGTTGGCATTATCGTAGCCCCATTTGGCAGCTGTCTGATAAATTCCGGTAATGCTGGTCAGTACAACATATCCAAGGACAAGCACAGAGGCAGCCATCGTGGTTAACAGCAGCATCAGAACAGAGCTCTTGGTATTCTTGATCAGATTCCGTATGCCAATGACGGCGGCTGCTGGCAGCCGGGCAAATCCAACCCGGTTTGCAAGCGGTGAGTTCATTCGGCGTGCCAAGCGGGTATTTTCCGTTTCCGACATACCATAGCGGATGGCTTGAACAGGTTCGATGCTGCGCGCCTTTTTGGCATATAACACAACGAATAAAATTACCAGTACAAACAGCAGTATGCCGACAAACATGGCTGCTCCGATGCCTTCCATCGGTATATCTCCATTGCCTGTTCGCAGAGAAGACACCGAGATGTTGATAATGAATTTGGATACAAACACGCTCAGCGCAAGTCCTGGAATAACGGCAATGATGGACAGCAAAGCATATTGAATTACATAGGTACCGATGGTTCTCCCGGAGGTCAATCCCAGTGATTTCAAGATCCCTATTGTTTTGTAGTTGGCCAGAATAGCATCCGAAATAGTAAATCCAATGGTGATGAGAGCGATAGCCATCATGACAGCACCCAGGAAAATCATAATGAATCCAATAATCTGATTGATGATCAGATAGAAGGAAGAGATACTCTCAAACTCCATCTTCGTTTCCAAAAACGGGACGTTGGTCTCACTGGTATAACGATCCCAATAGCTGGAGTTCATTCGATAATCATCAAAATGGATACCCATCATATCATTATCTTTTCCTGCGAGTGTCCGGAAGTCATTCTGGTAGTCTGTACTGTTCATCCAGACCCTTGCGGCATTGGTGAATGGTGCACCGTAAGGTACATCGACTACAATCGCGGATACCCGAAGATCAAGGGCGGTGGACCCTGTTTTGAAATTGACGGTATCTCCTACGGCTATATCATAGGCATTCGCCATTGAAGTAGGAATCCATACGCTCCCTAGTTCGGGAGCCGAACTCTGCGCACCACTCGAAAAGATCAGTTCATCGACGGCCCAAGGCGGCTGAGGGGTATTCATCATGTACAGATAAAGGTTGGGAATGTCCATGCCTTTGAAGGCTATGCCGGACAAGGTACGATATGTGAGCAAAGGTGAAACCTCAACTCCGTCCTGTTCAGCCCACCAGTCATAGACGGCTTTAGGGTCATTCAGTCCTCTATCAAAAGTCAATATTTGATGGGACCCGTTGGTCCGGGTATGCATTTCGTTGAACAGATTGCCTGTGTTGGCCAGAATAATAACCGCAGTGGATACCAGTAGTGTAGACAGCAAAATGAGCAGGGTGATAAACAGATTCTGTATTTTATTTTTGCTCAGGTAGGAGAGGCTCAGTTTCAACATAGCAGCCATAAATTACTCCTTTCCCGACACAAACGCGAAAACCATCGATTCCCGATCCTGAATCTGGTGTTCGTCATATTTGTCAAACTCGAGGATGCCTCCAACTTTGCCATCCCGGATAAAGATCAGACGATCCGCCCGGCAGGCTGCCTTGATATCATGCGTAACCATCACAACAGACTGTCCCTTTCGGTTGATATCGGTCAGGATATCCAGCACCGCTTTCCCGTGCTCATAATTGAGGCTTCCCGTGGGTTCATCTGCAAAGATGATCTCCGGTGAATTGATCAACGCACGTGCAATAGCTGCTCGTTGCTGCTGGCCACCCGAGGTTTGGGAGGGGAGACGGCTATTCTGTCCGTCGATATCCATTGCCTTCATAAGGTGGGTGGCACGTGCCTTGACCTCACTTTTTTTGCTTCCGGCAATGTAACCTGGCAAAGCGATGTTATCCTGGATGGAAAGATCGGGCACCAGATTGATACTTTGGTAGATGTAGCCGATTCTGCGGGTACGGAATTCGGACATTTCCCGCTCACTATAGGCGTCAATACGCTGATCCTGAAAATAAACCTCGCCTGCTGTCACTTGGTCCAGTCCGCTCAACAGATAGAGCAGAGTTGATTTGCCTGATCCGGAATTACCCATGATGACGGTGAAATCCCCTTCATAAATATCAAGATCAACATTGCGTATGGCATGATATTGTTCGCTTCCCGTATGATATGTCTTGCATAAGTTTTGAGCGTGGATAATGGATGTTTTGGTCACGCAGATCACTCCCCATGGCAGTTTACAATTCATTCTAATAGGGGGATGTTGAGAAAGACTTATCAAATTATGAATAAAATATTACAGCCCTTTTGGAAAATGGATGGGAAGTATACTTTACTGCTCAGCAGATTGGAAGCGTGAACTGAAACAGGGTGCCCTGACCCTCTTTGCTTGAAAAGGAAATATCTCCTCCGTGGGCTTCAATGATACTTTTACAGATGGACAAACCGAGACCGGTTCCCTCATGTATATTCCTTGCGGAAGGTGAGGAATGCCCCCTGAAATATCGTTCAAACACAAAAGGCATATCTGGGGCTCGGATTCCCTGCCCTGAATCGGAGATACTGACCCGCAATTTCCCCGAATTGAGTTCCGCGTTAATTCGAATAGAATCTCCTGGTACGGTATGTTTGAGTGCATTGGATACCAGATTGGACAGAACCTGTTCAATTCGTATGGGGTCCATTCGGATAAGAACATTGGGAATGTACTCCGGCTTTCCATAAATCAGACCGTTCATTCGTACGCTATGTCCAATGGGGTTCAACATCGTTTCAAATGCAGAACGGCTGTAGATCTCATGCAGCTCCACTGAGATCTGACCCAGTTCTTGCAGGGCATGGACAAGCAGATCTTCGACCAGATGGGCTGTCTTATCTGTATGGGTACGCATAATCTCCATATATTCCATCAGCGTCTCCTCATCAGAGCACAACCCCTCAAGAATGGCTTCTATGTATGCTTTTACCGTTGTAATCGGGGTTTTGAGTTCATGGGATATATTCGTAATCAGTTCTTTTTGTGCTTTTTCTTGTCTAATACGCTGCTCACTCAAATGCATGATTTCCATGCGCATCAAATCGAACATGGCGTAAAGTTCGCCCATCTCATCCATCCGGTTGTATTGAATCTGGTCATTATACTGCCCTTTGAGAATGGATTCCGCATGTTGTTTCAACTGATGGATGGGGGAAAGCATCCGTTTTCTGATCTTGCGTTTCATGAATATGAGGAGAAGCCCAAGAACGATAGAAATGATAAGCAGGGTTCCCAAGACGAAAAAAGTGAACGTGGAGGACTTCTGGACGATGACAAGTGATTGGGGAATCGTAAAAATGGCATTGCCAATCTGGTTGCCCTTCGGGCCATCCATCACAGGAAAGGCGATGTTCAGAGACTGGCTCCCGTCAATGGCTTCCAAAGCGTGATTCAGATCATAATGCAAGGCAGATCGCAGATTGATCTGCCTTCCTTCGGAGGAAGACGTGGAGGAAAGCACCACCATTCCGTCCAATCCGACATAGTCGAAGTCAAGGCCGCTTTTCTCAGCGATGAAGTGCAGTTGATCTCGAAGATCTGGCTCATTTAATCGTTCATGGTTTTGCTCCAGTTGAAGCAGAATGGGGTTAACCCTGAGACGAACCTGATTGATGGCCAGGTTTGTTTCACCTGATTGTCTTCCATAGAGCAAATCAAGAAAGAAGACAAGGCTGCATCCGATCAGAATAATCAGGAGAATCAATGAAGCTGTGAGCCAACGTTTGGTCCAGGTGGATAGTGTCATGCAGTGGTCTCCATTCTCGCTTATTCATAATTGAATTTGTATCCGACACCCCACACAGTTTTCAGAACAGTAGGATGGGAAGGGTCTGCCTCAATTTTCTCTCGCAATCTGCGTATATACACGGTAACGGTATTCTCATCGCCGTAGGCTGCATATCCCCAGATCGCATCAAGCAGCTGGGATTTGGAAAAAACTTGATTTTTGTGGCTTGCCAGATGAAACAGCAGCTCAAATTCCTTGGCGGAGAGAGAAACCTCATTCGCATCGAGGGTGACCTTATAGGCTTTCTTGTCAATTTGGAGGTTACCCAGACGCAGTATATGGGTGTGATCTTGTTCTGTGCCCATACGATCATATCGTCGGAAATGGGCATTGATGCGGGCCAGCAGCTCGCCCAGGGAGAAAGGTTTCGTCATATAGTCATCCGCCCCGAATCCAAGCCCGAGCACCTTATCCGTATCACTTCCCCTTGCACTCAGAATGAGAATGGGGATGTTATTCCGTCTCCGAATTTCGCGGCATACATCAATGCCATCCATATCCGGAAGCATAATGTCCAGAATGATATAATCCGGCTGCAGCATGTCCATCATCTGCAACCCGTCCTGACCATTATCGGCTGCTGCAGCTTCATACTGATTCTTCGTCAAATAGTCTCGCAGAATTCGGGAAATATCTTGTTCGTCTTCAATGATTAAGATTTTGCGTGGATTAGCGTGCATTATGTATCGCTCCAATACCATTAATGAAGTCCATTTGGCCTTATATGAATTTGTAAGAAAGTCGTTCTATATTAATTGTACAGATAAATGATGATAGAGTCATGGGGGAATTTGGAAAAAGAATTAGTCTGAGACTGAGGAAGGGATGCACGTAAAAACGCCGCATTACCAAAGAGCGTAAGTGCTACTCTTTGCAAGGCGGCGTTCGCTGGGGCGGACAGAAATACGTGTGCTGCTCTGTTTTTTTGTTTAATAGTTGCCTGTAAGGTGAGGGGCTTGCATGGAATTCTCACACATGCTCCAGATCAATAGATTGATGGGATTGGGATTTGAGATATTCAACGGGAGATACGCCGAAGTGTGCCCGAAACACCCGATGAAAATAAGAGTAGCTTGCAAAGCCGCATGTTTCGGAAATATGCTCAAGCGTCATATCGCTGTATTTCATACGCTCCAGTGCAGCGTTTAGACGTATTTCAATCGCATACTGAATCATCGTTTTGCCATAATGCTCCTTGAACAGACGAACCGCACGGGATAGACTAAGTCCCGCGTAACGTGCCGCTTCTTCGAGCTTAAAGGTCACTGTGGCATGCTCTTCAATGAACCGTTTCAGCTTCAGTGTGGAGGAAACCGACCGATCCGTCTGGATATTCTCCTTGATGGCCCGATCGATATACAGGCATAAACCGCGCAGCAATGCGTCACTCAGTTCTATATTTTCCTCCAGCGGTCCACGGCGTTTCTCCAGTAGCATATTACGCCACAGACTAATCAATTTGTCATCCAGGCCGATGCGACTTACAGTGGAACGCTGCTGCCGTTTCCACCAGTTCTCAATCCAAGTCCCTTCACAGAACACATAATAGTCTCCGCTCGACAACCTGCCCTCCTTGTGAGGTTCTTCGACCACGAGATGATAATCGTCTCCAGGCTTTAGCAGCAGCAGATCCCCGCCAGTCATTTTGAATTCTTCATCCTGTACATATACCTTGCAAGAGCCCTCGGTTTGCAGACGGAACAGATAAGTCTGCAACTCGCCCTTCATATTATGGTTAAACGCCTTGTAGTGATACGAGTAGTCGCAGATCAGTACTGAGGTTTCCAAAAGATGTATCCTCCATATTTAAAAAAATGATCAGATAGTTCATGTTCTGACGATATTGTATATGTTCATTCTAGCCTGTTTTGCGTTAGGATGATACCAGATAGAGCAATGAAAGCAAATTTGAGAGCAGAGGTGCATCTATTATGAAAAAACTTAATATTGGTTTGCAATTGTTTACGCTCCGTGATGAAACTGCAGCAGATTTCCGTGGAACGTTGCGCAAAGTAGCAGAGCTTGGTTATGAAGGTGTCGAATTTGCCGGATATGGTGACATTCCTGCCGAAGAAATGAAAGCGCTATTGGATGAGCTTGGGCTGAAAGGTTTCAGCAGCCACGTTTCATTGCATGCCATGCGTGAGGATTTGCAAAAACAAATTGATTACCTCAAAACAATTGGGGCTCAATATATGATCTGCCCTTACCTGATGCCTGAAGATCGCCCTGAGAATGCAGAAGGCTGGACCAAACTGTTCAACGAATTGCAACAATATGGTGCTGAAGCGACCAAACAAGGTCTGATCTTCGGTTATCATAACCATGATTTCGAATTCCACGGTCAGGTTGGCGACGATAATGCCTTTGATGCGATGTTTGCTCAAACGACACCTGAAGCGGTTCAAGTGGAAATGGACGTATGTTGGGTACAATTTGCTGGACAAAATCCGATTGAATATATTAATAAATATGCAGGCCGTCTGCCATTGCTTCACTTGAAAGACTTCAGCAAAGATGATCAAGGCCAGATGAAGACACTAGAACTGGGACAAGGTTCGGTTAATCTGCCAGCAGTCATTGAAGCTTCTACGAGTGCAGGTGTAGAGTGGTTGATCGTGGAACAGGACGTATGTCAGAATCCACCGCTTGAAAGCGTAGCCAACAGCTATAACTGGTTGAAAGAGAACTACCTGAACCAATTCTAATCTGAGCATTTTGCATCATTCCCATGAGCGATATGAGTCGAATGATGCAAAATGCAAATCTATTTATCAAAGGAGATATTTGTACATGAGTAAAATTAAAGTTGCTGTATTCGGCTGTGGAGCCATTGCCGAGCGCAGACATATTCCAGAGTATGCTGCTAATGAGAACGTGGAACTGGTGGCTTTTGCCGATCCGATTGTGGAGCGTGCGGAGAAGATGGCTGAAACTTACGGTGGTAAGGCTTATTCCAGCTATGAAGAATTACTTGCGAGCGAAGAAGTGGATGCAGTCAGCGTTTGTACGCCAAACTACCTGCATGCTTCGATGTCCATTGCTGCTGCTAATGCAGGCAAGCATGTGTTGGTTGAAAAGCCAATGGCCGTATCTACCGAAGAAGGCGAGCAAATGATCGAAGCTGCCAAGAAAAACGGTGTATATCTGATGGTTGGACACAACCAGCGTTTGATGCCTCCACACGTGAAAGCGAAAGAAATTCTCGACTCTGGCAAACTTGGCAAAGTTCTGAATTTCCGTACGTCCTTTGGCCATCCGGGTCCGGAAGGCTGGAGTGTAGACGGAGCAGAGAGCTGGTTCTTCCGCAAAGAAGAAGCAATTATGGGCGCCATGGGAGACCTGGGCGTGCACAAGTCGGACTTTATCCGTTATTTGCTGGATGATGAAGTGTCCGAAGTGGCTGGTTTCATCAGCACACTGCACAAGGAAAACACGAAGGTGGACGATAACGCGACTTGCCTGCTGCGCATGAAGAGCGGTGCGATCGGTACACTGGTAGCGAGCTGGACACAATACAGAGCAGGAGATAACAGTACGGTTCTGTGGTGTGAGAATGGTGTGATGAAGATCGGAACGGTAGAAGGCGACGAAGTGATCGTCGAGTTGACTAACGGTACGGTTGAAACCTACAAGGTTGGCGCCATGGCTACTAACGAGAAACAAGTACCGAGCGGTGTTATTGATGCTTTTGTAGAGTCGATTATGACCCAAACTCCACCAAGCATTTCCGGTGAAGAAGGTCTGCGTTCTTTGCAGGTGATTTTGGCAGCATTCGAATCCGAGAAGACAGGTCAAATCGTGAAGCTGTAATCCGCATAATGAATTATTAAATCTATAATCTTGGACGTGTTATTCTACATGATAAAGGGACTGACCACTTCGCTGAATCGCGGAATAGTCAGTCCCTTAGCACTTTAGGTAAGAAAGAAAGCGTAGATGTCCAGATTAGACACTGGGCTTCACATCACTGCCGAGGTCCAGCCATGCCACTTCCTCAGGAGATAGGATGATACGTGAGCCTTCGTCACAGGAGAGAAGCTCCGCCTGATTCTGGGCACCGATCAATGCACAGGTTGGGAACGGCTGATTCAATACATAAGCGAGCGCAATCTGGATCGGTGACGTCTTCTTCGACTCGGCCAGCTGTTCAGCCCGGTGCAATCGTTCCCAGTTGCCATCACTGTAGAATACACGAACCAGATCTTCATTGTCCCGCACTTCAGGTGTGAACCGTCCGGTAAAGAAGCCACGAGCTTGGGATGACCAGGACAGCAATGGCAGTTGTGTCTGCGCATGCCAAGCGAGTGTCTCGGCATCTGCGGATACACAGCCGGCCCAGAACGGTTCGTTCGCTTTGGCGAGACTGAGATTCGGACTGCTGAATGTGAAACCTTTCAGACCGTTAGCAGCTGCATATGCATTCGCTTCCTCCAGCCTCTGCCAAGTCCAGTTCGAAGCGCCAATCGCGCCGATTTTACCGGATTCGATATGTTCGTTCAGGGCTTCAAGAATAACACCAACAGGTATATTCGGATCATCCCGATGCAGGGCATACAGCTCTACATGTTCCGTTTGAAGCCGCTCCAGACTGGTAAGGAGGTCGCTGCGGATAGCATCAGCATGAACACGTGGGCCGTTTTGGTCATGATGCGCACCTTTGGTCAAAATAACGATCTCGTTACGGTTACCCCGTTCCTGCATATAACGTCCAAGCACTTCTTCACTCTGCCCACCACAATAAATATGCGCGGAATCAACGGTATTACCGCCAATAGCCAGGAATGCATCCATGTTCGCAGCTGCTTTCTCATAGGAATCATGGTAAAAATAATCGGTTCCTTTAATCAATCGGGAGATAGGTTTTCCTGCACCAGTAATATCAATGTATTCCATAATTCAGTTCATCCTCTCTTCTTATAGTGTAATACGTGTACGTTCTTCCGCCGAACGAAGACAAGCTTCGAGTACCTTCATATTGGCCACTGCATCGGAAGATGCGAACCGAAGGTCTTGACCCTGGAGCACAGCACGGGCCATATCGTCCCCTTGAAGAGAATAATGATTCACCTGTGGGACTTCAATCTCCTTCCGTTCGCCGCCAGCGGTTACGTAAAAGTTTGAACTGCGATCCAGATTGCTGATATATGCGGAAGGTACCTCGATAATGCCATCCGATCCAAGGATCTCGAGTGTGTTGCGGAAGGCTGCCCACATGCTGCTATCAAACGTTACGCCGACATGGTTATCGAATTCAAGCAGGCCGGAAGCCATCATATCCACCTGATCATGTTCAGGAGAGAACATGCCAATGACAGTTACTGCAGAAGGCTCTTGACCAAGCAGCAGCCGTGCTGCACTGATGGAATAACAACCGATGTCATAGAGGGCACCGCCGCCCCATTCACGACGGAAGCGGACATTGCCTGACGAACCCGAATTGTTGAACGAAAAGGTACTATGAATGCCGCGGATTTCACCAATTTCTCCGCTGGCAATAATATCCCGAATCTGGTTATAACGTGGATGATGTCGATACATAAAAGCTTCAGCGAGGTGTACGCCAGCCTCTTCACAGGCTTGCACCATTTCCCGAGCCTCCTGCTCAGTCAGTGCCAGTGGCTTTTCGCACAGAATATGTTTTCCAGCTTCCGCAGCGCGGAGCGTCCATTCGCGGTGCAGGTGGTTCGGAAGTGGAATGTAGACAGCATCAATGGAATCGTCTGCCAACAAAGCCTCATAGCTGCCGTAAGCTTGTGCAATCCCGAGCTGGTCAGCGGTTTGTTTTGCTTTTTCTTCATCCCGGCTGGCAATGGCGGTCACTTCATTCAATTCCGATTGCTGCAAGCCAGGGATAACGGAGCCTACAGCAATGCTAGCGCTACCAAGAATGCCCCAGCGCAATTTACGTTCTGTATTCATTGTTGTCTCCTCCTGTTTATAAATGTATATTGTGATTATAAGTAATAGATCAATGAATTAAAATGATAATATATTGAATTGAGTTAACACAATATTGTCTAGAAAGGAGGAATCTCTATGATGAGACAAACCGTATTGCTCACCTTGCAGGATATTCCTTATTTTTGTTACCCGGAGTCCGTTGGCCACTATATCGATCACCCTGAGCATATCGTATTACGAGAGACTGGCGCACTAAACAATTTCAATATCCACTACGTTGCTGCGGGCAAGGGATATGTGGAAGTAGATGGGGTGGTGCATGAGCTTCGCGCAGGTCAGGCGGTATTATATTTCCCCCAGCAGCGTCAGCATTACTATAGCAGTGAAGATGATCCATGGGATGTACGCTGGGTTCATTTTTACGGTGAACGATTGCATGATTATATGATCGAACGGGGGCTTCATCGCAATCTGTTGTGGACACTCCGCCAGCGGAATTCTTGGGAAGAAGCCCATATGGCGCTGTTGATGGAAGCCGAGCAGAACAGTATGCTTCGTCCAGCCCAGTTATCCACGCTGACCTATGCGGTATTGGCCGAGTTCGTCCAGCATGCCATTCCGCTGAAAAGTACACGCACAAGCAAGGCGGAGAGTCGTATTCTGGGACTGCTCCCACAGATGCAGCAGGAGGCCTGCCAGCCGTTTCTGCTCCAGGATTGGGCAGATATGGCGGGTGTCAGTTCATATTATTTCTGCAAGATGTTCAAAAGTGCAGTGGAAATGACGCCGATGGAATTTATAACACGTTCACGGTTGCAGATGGCGAAGCAATGGCTGCTGGAACGGCCAACAGCCAACATTGGACAGATTGCGGAGGAGGCAGGGTATCCCAATGCCAGTTATTTTAATCGCCAGTTTTTGGCCCATGAGGGCATGACACCTACGGATTATCGCGGGCTTTACCACGGCTAGAGGCTGCATGGCGGCAGTTCTTTTCCCTTGTCGGTATTCTTGAAGTTTGACAGAGGGTTCGATCAAGTCTATTATAGATAAATTAAATCCGTATATAATGAGGTGCCCTCATGAAATATTCGAAAGCGACAAATTACGCTCTGCATACGATGCTTTTTCTGGTTGCGACTGAACCGGAACAACTGGTTAGTGTACATCAACTAGCGGAGATGCAGAAAGTTTCTCCAACCTACTTGTCCAAAATATTAACCAAGCTGGTCAAAGCAGGCATGATCGAATCGACCTCTGGAGCCAATGGCGGTTACCGGCTTAGCCGCAAAAATCCCGATCCTTCCTTTCTGGAGATTATCCATGCCATTGAAGGTCAGGCTTCCCTGTTCGAATGCTCGCAGGACCACAACGAAGGTTGCCTGATTCAGCAGGTGATGGTTCGTGCCGAGGAAGAGATGGAGAGCTATTTGAACGATAAAAAAATGTCCGAGCTGGCTGCCCAGATGAAAGCTGCGCATTCTGTATAATCCGTATAGACCTTACAAGTCCAATGGATAATCTTTTCTTTCCCTCCACAGAGGGTGGGAAGCTTTCAGATGACGTGGTACATATCCGATTACATCTTAGATTTCTGGAGGGACACACATGAGCCAATCAACCATCACAGGACTGGAACAACTGCTTGCACTGGAAAACATCCGAAACACCAAAGCGCGCTATTGCCGTTATATTGATACGAAGCAGTGGGATACATTGGGCGACGTGTTCGCACCGGACGCCGTAGCTGATTTCAGTACAGAAGGCAATCCAATTCCGGTATTAACAGGCCGTGACACCATCGTTCAAGTATTCCGGGATTTGGTGGATGCTGCCGTAACAGTGCATCATGTACATAGCGCCGAAGTTGAATTTGTATCCGAGAATGAAGCCAAAGTCATCTCCCCAATGGAAGATTGGGTGACGTTCCCTGAAGGCAATGAGAATAAATCGTTTCACGGATTTGGACATTACCATGAGACGTATGTCAGAATCGACGGTCAATGGCTCATCCAGCATACCAGCCTGAAGCGTCTTCGTCTGGATCTGTTTGAATAGGGTTTGTATTCATATAAGAGTATTAAAACGATAATAACCAAAGCCCCAAGAGCGCTATAGCTGCGTCCTTGGGGCTTTGTTTTGTTCAAACTTTTACGTTCACTCGGGCTTGCATTCGAGGATCTGATTATAGTGAAAGTATCTGACGCTTCTCTTTTGAAAATTGTTGTGTGACAACAAGCATGCCTAACGACAGCAGCACGAGCAGCAGACATACCCAATAGGAATTTCGGTACCCCCACGCTCCAGCTGTCCATCCCCCGACCAGACTGCCAAATAATCTTCCCAACGTGGAGGCATTGGAATAGAGTGTTGACGCATAGCCGGGCATGGACGGAAGCAGATCCTGCATGTAACTGATGCCGATGGCCGAGATAACGGCGACGAAGAACGCGAGCAATAGTTGTCCGGCCAGCAAGTGCCACAGTTCCGTGGAGAACAGAACAATTACATAATAAGCGGCACCCATCAGGGAGCCCCATAACATGAGTAAGCGGTTGGGATACTTTGAGGCGAGCAGACCCAAGCCTAGCATAATGGGGATTTCAAGCCCTGCGCATAAACTGGAGATCCAGCCAACTTCGCGGGTTCCCTCGCCCAGATGGTGAATAATGAACAGTGATGCATTCAAATTATTCATCCAATGTGCCATATACAGGAGTGTAGTAATGAGAAAAGGCATATAAATTCTTGCATCCTGATGCAATTTCATGTGTATGCCGCCAGTAGATGCACGGAGGGTAGAAGGCTCGGGAGCCTTTTTTAACAGAAAGAAAAATAATAACGCATTGATCAGAAAAATAAAACAAGTTGAACTGAAAATGCCGGTGTACCCAATATACGCAATCAGTAAAGTTCCGAGTAAAGGTCCCGTAATAAACCCCAGTGAAAACGCGGAGCGCAAGGTTGAATTGGCCACAGCATGATCAACATCTGTTGCGGAATTAACCGCTTCTCTTGCAGCTGCGAACAACTGTGGCATGGCAGGAGATCCAAGCGCAGTCAGCACCGTCATGTAGATAAATAATAACGTGAAGTCGTGTATCCACAGATACCCGGCAAAAGCAAGAGCATTGCAAATCATGGCGGTCACCAGAATGATTTTACGAGCCCTGGGTTGATCCGATCGTCTGGCGATCCATGAACTGAATAGCACACCCGCCATTAAAGTTACTGCAGTGAATAATCCAAATGTAGCAATGGATACTTCAAGGCGGGTTGTAAAGTAGACTGCCAGAAAGGGAGCGCTGATTGAAATAGCCATGCCCTGCAACAACATACAAAAGAGAAACAGTCGGTATGTAGGGATACGAAATAGTGATTTAAACTTTTGAAGCTTCATGTGTGATTAGACATCCCCTTGGTTTTATCGTTTTCAAAAATACCTATACTATTTGGTTATAATATAAGAATAACAGAGATAAAGTAATACTTATTGATTTCTTTTAGTCTAATAACAGACAAAAAAGCCAGAGATAGAGACCCCATCGGTCTAATCCCTGGCTTTCTTATATGAAGACTCTACTATGAGATCTTTTTCAAACTGTTTAGTGTGAAGCAACGATTTTCTTCCTTGACTGCATTCTCAGATACACTTGGGAAAAAATAATGGATGCCAGAGCAACCACGGTCATGCCCCAGAAAATATTCGTGTACGCCGAGGATAATGGCAGTTCCTGCATGGCTGTCAACGCTACACCCGTTACCGCAACACTAAATGCACCGCTGAAGAACTGGCTAAGCTGGAACAGTCCCATACCTGCACCAACCTGATCCATCGTCAGATTGCTGGACAATTCATTGGATACACTCGTTGTCAGTGCCGAGAAACCTACGCTAAGCAGAATGTATACGGCCATAATGGCATAGATGCTGTCGTCTGCAAAGAGTGCGAACAATCCCGCAGCAGCGAGCAGTAGCCATGGTGCGAACTTGAGCAGCTGTGTATTGCCGTGCCGGTCAATCATGCGGCCGATCCGATTGGATAACAACATGGACACGATAGCACCCGGGAAGATAACAAGCCCGGACTGGGCCGGAGTCAGGCCATACAGATGTGCCAAAATTTGCGGCAGCAGAAACAGTGTCGAGAAGTTGTTAATATACGATACAATCCCCAGTGAGCTAAGCATCATGTATTTTTGGTTTTTGAACAGGGCCGGTTGAACGAAAGGATCAGCCGCACGGCGAATTCTAAGCCAAAACAGCACCAGTGCCACGACACCAACAACCAGGGTGACCCATTGCCGTGAAGTCAGGAATAACAGGATGCCGGTTGTTCCGATGGCGAGAAGCAGCGCGCCAAGGAAGTCAAATGAGCCTTTTTGCGGCATTTCACTTGGAAGCAGCTTGAAAAATACAGGGATCAAAAACAAGGTTAGTCCCGTAACGATAAACAGATCATGCCATCCGAGAAACTGTGTAATACTGCCGCCGATTACAGGTCCGAGTCCAAGTCCCAATGAGCTGGCGGACATGACAACTGCCATGGATTTACCTCGGCGATCGCTTGGAATATACCGCGTAATGAGAACGATGGCGAGCCCTGGTACAGAAGCTGCACCCGCCGCCTGGATCAGACGCGCAATGAGCAGAATGATAAAGTGATTACTGAAGAAACCAAGAATGGATGCAGCACCAAGTAGTGTAAGTCCGGTTGTAAACAGGGTGCGTATCGGTACAAAATCCGAGAGACGAGAGAACGTAATTGAGGAAATGGCAAATACGATGGAATATCCGGTTACAATCCAGGAAGAAGCGACAGATGAGAGCATAAACTCGGCTGCAATTTTGGGCAGGGCCAGATTGAACATCATTGTATTCATGACGACGAGTACAACCGTGAAGCCAAGCAAACTGACGATGAGCCCTTCCTGTATTCCGTTCGTTCGTTCCCCGGATGCTGCAGCTGCGGTGTTGTTCATAAAAACCTCCTAGAGTGATGTGTATTTCGCAACATTTCAGAAACGCTATGTAACATTTGCAAAATGCGATATGATGTAAATCCCATACCTGACAGCAGGGATACATAAACGAAATATAATTTATTAGTTCGATTGGTATCGAACATTAGAAATATATCATGGAACTGTGCTAAAATACAATGGATAGTCTGAAAAAAGGAGACTACAGCATGAAAATTTTACACCATCCCCAAGTGGAGGATATTGAACTTTCATCCGTATTATACGCTTTGAGTGACCCAATTCGTCTAGGGATTGTAGTGGAAGCATCCCGAAGCGGCGAGCAGCCATGCAGTCATTTTCGTGCACCTGTTGTGAAATCCACAAGGTCGCACCATATTCGGACCCTCCGGGAAGCCGGAGTCATTCGGGTGAGAGTACAGGGTACACAGCATTTCCTTACGCTGAGATCCGAAGATCTGGAAGCGCGGTTCCCCGGTCTTTTGCAGCCTTTGTTGCAAGCGGCAGCTCAGTCAAGCACCGATCATTCTTGAAACTTGTCCTTTCTTCAAGCCGAAGAGGGGACATTTTTTATTTTCAACGTATGCCATACTGCTATGACATTCTATGTCGTACCATACCCTCTATAATAACGGTGAACACACAAAACATATCGAAAAGAGGTTCACAAACGTTGGCAAAAACAAAAAGAGGACGCGTCCTGTGGAATCTACCATCCCGAGGAAGAGGAACATGCCCGGTGTGCAGCAGCACCCGAATTAAATTGTTATATTCGCAAACAAAAACAGATGGTACAACTCTGAAGGTATGCAAGAAATGCTTCAAAGCCGTGCAGTCCAGAGTGGACAAGGCAACCGTATAACACAACAGGCCTGTTCTTCGGAACGGGCCATGTCTTTTGGTATAATACAATATAGTAAATGATGGGATTAATAGGGGGCGGGAACATGAGCAATATGCATCGTATTCACTGGTTTGACGAGCAGATTCGGAGTGGACGTTTCCCGAACAGCGGCTGGCTTGCACGTGAATTTGAAATATCCCGTCGCCAGGCCCAGCGCGATATTGAATATATGGCGATTTCCCTGCGAGCCCCCTTGTTGTATATGGCCAAATATCGGGGGTACTGTTATGAGGACCAGACCTATCGGTTACCCCATTTATATATGACGGAAGAAGAACAACGGGTGCTTAAGTATCTGGCACATCGTTATCGGCACTACAATTACGAACAGTCGGATGCTGTGAATCGTGTTGCGCATCTGCTGGAGCGTTTTACGCCTGAGGAACAACAGACGGGGAATCGTCAGCTTCCTGTATTTATGGCGCATCCACAGCAGCTTCAGTTCTTTGAGATTTTGTCCCATGCGATTACTGAAACACGCAAAGTGCATATTCATTACAGGGATCATGCCGGAGAACGGCAATTCTCCTGGTGTCCCTTGAAGATGGTATCCCAGTTCAATGCTGATTATGTTATCGGTTATGAGGAGGATCCTGTTCAGCAAACGGCTATCCGGTTGGAGGGAATTGTTCATGTTTGGATCATGAATGAGACATTTGAGTATCAGGTGGACGGGGTGCTGAGTGGATGGGAAGAGGCGCTTCCTGTTCGTAAACCGTTTGTCGCTGAGATCAGACTGAAAGAAGTGCAGCAAACAGAGCTGTGGCAAGGCTATCGGATTCGGGCAAAGCAAGATCAGATTCACTGGATTGAATTTTATGACATGGATGCGTTTATGCAGCATTTGTTTATCAGTGATTGGGAGGAGCTGCTGTCTCCGGGATGGCTCAGACGCAAGCTTGAAAGTCGTGTGGGTGGCATGATTGGCAAGCTTGGGATGAAAGAATAAGTTTCTGAACAGGCATAAATGAGCGGAGAAAGGTTGTTAGTTTTCCATACAAAATACATAAGAAAATCACCATGGGGAGGAGACTATTTCTTGGCTGAAGTCGTATTAGATAACTTGAGAATGAAGCGGGAGTCCAAATCGTATGTGGATAGCCTACACGCTGTATTGACCCATGCGGGTCTGTTTCAGGGTTCTAAATATGCGCTCGCTGGATATACAGGGATGGCATTTAAGCTTTCGGTACACCGCAGACTGCTGCATATTTCGGTTACAGCCTACGGTCAATGGGGCGAATCCCATCGCCAAGGAATCGATAATTTGGGAATATTCACGATTAGTGATGGAGGACGCACACGTCATTCCACCTTCGAATATTATCAGCGGGATGCGGTAAATTGGGTGAAACGCAGTCTGGATGGGGGCGTAGGAGTAATCTACTGGATTCCGGAATTTGGAGTCATTCACGGGTATGATGACCATGATCGCATCTTTTATGTGCAAGACGGCTGGAGCAAGGAACCACAGATTTTGCTGTATGACAATTTCGGGTTGAACTTCACCGGGTTCTGGCATTGTCAGGTTTTTGGAGATCGGGTTCGTATCCCGGAACAGCAAATGCTGCTGGAATCACTGCGAATGGCAATTGAGGATTGGGATATTCCTTACCGTCTACTGCCTGATCGAAATATTGCTTCGGGCAGACTGGCGTATGATGTGTGGGTAGAGGCCCTTCGGGGTGGAGATTACGATGCATCGGGGACTGCGTATATTTTGGAATCCTATTGCCGGTCCCGAACTGAAATCCAGATGTATTTGCAGGATGCGCAGGGGATATGGACCGAACTGGACCAAGCCTATGCATGTTATGAACAGCTTGGAGCATTGATTATGCAGATGAAGGCATGCATGATTCAGGAACATAACAGATGGATTATACGGGCAGATGCAACAGAGGAGCTGGCACAGGTTTTATTGGAAGCGAAAGCATTGGAAGAGCAGGCTGTTGATTATTTTCGCCTGATATCCCTGAAGTTTCCTGATCGCAAACGATCCACTGTGCCACGTTGGGGAGCGCACTCGGCGAGATAGGAAAGGAAGGAGTAGAGGATGGGGAGCAAAATACTGCTGGATTTGATTGAATCTCCACAAACTCAAGATGGTGCGGAAGAACACATATCATGGAGTGGTGTGGGTTCATATATTGATGCAATGTACCGGGTTTTAATACATAAACAGTGGACGAATTTACCCCGTCACATGATTGCGGGCATGACCGCAAGTGTATTTCGACTGGTGGTAGATCGGCGTCTGACGACAGAATCGATCTCGGCCTACAACTGGATGGCGGAGAACTTTGTAGCTGCTGATTTCATTGGTGTGACAGCGAGTCAGTCAGCGGGGTTTTCGTTCGAGCCGACCTTTCCGCTCTATCAGAAGCAGGCTCTGCTGGATATCAAAGCTTCCATTGACCGCGGCACAGGTGCGATTGTCTGGCATGATCAATTTGTCATTTGTGCGGGGTATGATGATGGGGAGCAGGTACTATTTATCTGTGATAGTGAAGGGAATAAAGTCATTCGTCTGCCCTATGATTCTTTTGGTCGGAACACTACATCTTATTGGTATTATCAAGTGCTTGAATCTCATACAACCGTAGACGTATGGGAGGTTTGCAAGGAGTCGTTAATTCAGGCTGTGTACAAATGGGAGACCCATGATTATATGCTGCCACCCCAGGATTACGCCTGTGGACCCGCCGCATATGAGGCCATTGCCGCTGCCCTGCAATCTGGGGCATATGAAACCAACCAAGCTGCCACAGTCCTGCGCTATTATGCCCGATCGAGACAGGATATTGCCTCCTATGTTGCAGGGCTTGGGCACCTATCCGATCAGATGGCCCAAGTTATGCGGGAGTATGCGTTGTTGGCGGATCTGTATGCGCAGATGATGGAGCTGGTTGAGGAATCAACAGCATGGGATGCAAAGGAGCCAGGACATGTGCTAAGGGTGATTAATTTGATCGAGCAGGCGGGGGAAACGGAACAACGCGCCATTGATGGGATTAAACAGGTCTTCCCAGAGACGATTGGCAATCGTTTTGAGGATATCGGATTAAGATGATAGAGCAGTATACACCTATAGACTATAAATACCGGACAGGCCTACCAGCCTATCCGGTATTTTTTGTTGCATTTTGCATCACATTTAACCTCAAGGACTCCCTTATTCCATTCTTTACAAGAAAAAATATACAAATTTTAAATTTGGGGTAATCCGCAGCTCCCTTTGTTCCGAATATTATAATAGATGGTCTTTTTTGGATAGAGTATACTGAAGGACAACAGGGGGCGGGAGTATGGTGCATAATCCGGAAACCATTCAGGAATGTATTGAAAAGGCACGGCAAAGACTCTACCAGATTGCAAATGCACATAGTGAGCTCTGGCATCCAGAGGTCATTCGTCAATCGATGGTGCTGGATGAGCTCATTAATCAATATAACAACGCCATTCGCGGGAAATCATCCCGAAGCAAATAAATGCGTTATGAACCTCGGGATGAAATGATGCGAATGCATTCAGTATACGGGCTCTATTCTTTTACAGCCCCAAGCACAATACCTTTTACAAAGAATCGCTGCAAGAACGGATACACGAGCAGGATGGGCAGTGCTCCGATAAATATCTGGGCTGCGTTGACCGTACGCTGCGACATGTTCTGGAGCTGTGTAGCATCCACGTTCATGTTGGAGAAATCCTGCTGCACGATAATCGTTTGCATCAACGTAGCGAGCGGGTATTTGGCTGCGTCATTCATATAGATCAGTCCGTCGAACCAGGAATTCCACTGCCCCACCATCGTGAAAAGGGAGATCGTGGCAATGGCCGGCATGGATACGGGCAGATAGATGCGGAACAAAGTGGTGATATGGTTGGCACCGTCGATGAATGCCGCTTCTTCGAGCTCTTTGGGCACGTTACGGAAGAAGTTCATCATGAGAATCAGGTTCCAGACTGCCACAGCCCCAGGTAAAATCAGGGCCCACAGTGTATTGATCAGTCCCAGCTTTTGAATCAGGATATAGGAAGGGATCAGCCCCCCGCTAAACAGCATCGTGAAGATGAAAAACCACGCATACAGCGAACGTCCTTTGAAATTCAAACTTTCCTTGGATAAAGGATAGGCCGTCAGGATGACCAGCACCATACTGAGCAGCGTGCCAAACACGGTACGTTCTACCGAGATCCATAGTGCACTTAGGAAATTGCTGTTACCAAAGGTTTTGGTATAGGCATCCACAGTAAAGTCAATCGGCCAGAGTGTGACCAGATTGGCGGAAGCTGCCGCCTTACCGCTGAAGGAAACCGCCAAAATATGAATAAGCGGCAGCACACACAGCAGCGAGACGGCCGCGATGAAGAACAAGTTGAAGCCGTTAAATATACGGTATCCGGTCGTTTTGTGATACACCTTAATTCCTCCTTAAGCATTTTGCATAATTCGATTTGAACCGCTCACGTGTACAAGATATAGACGAACTGAACCATTTCGATCTATATCTTGCTGATTGAAAGTCGCTGTCTGGATGTATACAAAATGCCCCTTAGAAAATGCGGTAATTCGCGATTTTGTAAGCCATCCGGTAGGCGGTAATGACGAGGAACATGGCGACAAAGGATTTAAATAAACCAACCGCAGTCGCAAAGCTCATTTTGCCATTCAAGATACCCATTCGGTAAACAAATGTGTCAATAATATCGCCTTTATCATATACAAGTGGATTGTACAGGTTGAAAATCTGGTCAAATCCGGCATTAAGAATATTCCCCAGTGATAGCGTACCCACCACAATAATCATCGGCACGAGTGCAGGCAGTGTAATGTGCAGGGTCTGTTTAAGCCGTGTTGCCCCATCGACCTCGGAAGCTTCGTACAGAGCAGGGTTAATGCCTGCGAGGGCTGCAAGGAAGACAATGGTACCGAATCCAAATTCCTTCCATACATCACTGATGACTACGGTTACACGGAACCAGTCGCCATCTCCCAAAAAGAAGATTGGTTCAATGCCAACAGCCGCCAGCACCTGGTTCACCAATCCACCCTCGGGGGAAAGCATGTCCAGCAGGATGCCGCCAAGTACAACCCAAGACAGGAAGTGGGGCAGGTATACCAGCGTCTGTGAGAACCTTTTGAACGTGGAATTTCGTACTTCATTCAGCAAAATGGCAAACACAACCGGGGCCACGAGTCCGGCCACAATCTTCATGGCAGCGATCAGCACCGTGTTCCAGATAACCTGGACACTATCCGGATATTCGAACATGAATCGGAAGTTATCCCATCCGACCCATTTGGAGCCGGTGAAGCCCAGCCACGGTTTGAAATCCTGAAAAGCAATAATAATGCCGCCCATAGGCACATAGGCAAACAGCAATGTGAGCAGTACCGAAGGCAGCAGCATCAGATGCAGCGGCCATGTGCGTTTGAAATTCCAGCGGGTACGTTTGCGTGGATGGTGTGTTGCCTGCCGCACCGGCGTATTGGTCGTCGTTAGTGGTTGTTCCATAGCCATCAGGTCCCTCCTTTATATCGTCCAGCCTCTGCATAATGAGGCCAGTCAGCCTCTGCAAATAGTGGAGCAACTGAATTATAGCAACGGAAACGGGCCGGCTATAGAACAACATTTCAAGGCGGATGTTGAAATATTAACTTGTTGATGAAACGTCAAACAGGAGCACCTGACCCGAAAGTCCAATGCTCCTGTTTCACGATTCTGCTGGAATATTTAATTATTTGATAATCGAGCCATTATACTGCGTATCAACCGAACGAATCGCGGCCTGCACATCTTCAATGACACCTTCCCGCAGTGGAAACTCATCCACTAGAACAAACTGAATGGCAGACACACTGCCTGGTGTTAACGGCAAATTTTGAAGCTGCAGTTCAAACAGAAAGGATTCATCATAACCCATTCCATCCCGGTCATAGTAACAATACAGACTGGAGATGTCTTCATCCACAATCTGTAAAACCCCGTGTTCTGTCCATTGCATCATACAACCCCCTCACGAAATGTTAATGCACTCCCAGTATAAAAGGATTACGAGTCACAGGAAAGCAGCATCACATAAAATCAGTATGGATATGTAAGGGGTTTCAAGATAGAATAGGACTTCGATGTGTATCTTTACTTTAATCCGGGACAGGGTGAAGCAATGAAATTTACAGTATTCTCAAAAACAGTTATGCTGCTGGTCTGTTTGCTGGTACCGATTCTGCTGCTCTATACCTACGCGAATCAAGCGAATGTGGACATGATCGTGGAGGAGAAACAACAGTCCAGCTTGAATCAGTTCAACTATTTTAGTTCTCAGGTGGATAAAAATATTGAGCAGCTCTCGCTCTACGGGCTGACTTTACTACGCGATCCAAGCATTTTGCATTATCGTTACATGACGGAATCAACCAGCCAGTATGAGAAAAACAGCATCTATCTCGATATTCTCGACAAATTGTCGCTGTACCAGTCCACCAGCCGTTGGAAGAACGATATTACCATCGTGCTGCCTCAAGCAGAGTTGGTATTATCCACCAAGGCGAGTCGAACCGTCTACAATGAGAACATGTTGGAGTTTCCTCAGCCTGGACAGTGGCAATTGGATCAGGCGGAGTTCACTTATTTCTTCACGGATAATTATGAATGGAATGCTAAGCCGGTGAATGCGGGTGTTCGAACCGTAATGGAGATTAATTTTGACCCGATGAATATTGTAGCGATGCTGGACGACTTCAAGGAGGCGCAAGGGGGAGATCCCTTTCTATATGTGCCGGGTAATGAACCGTTATTAAACCGCAGTGCGGATCCTGAACTGATGCAGGCGATTATGGAGGACATGCCTTTAAACGGATTGGGCAGTGAGGGTAACCATCAGCTGGAGGTGGGGGGCAAGCAGTATTTGGTCAGTTATGTGCTCTCCAAACAGCTGAATGGAATCTATGTGAATCCGGTCGTGCTGGATGATCTGCTCACGCCGATGGACAAGAGCCGGAATATGTTTATTACTTCCATTTTGCTCTTGCTTGTACTCAGTATTGGCGCTGCTCTGCTGTTATACCGAAAGGTACAGGTGCCGATACAACGTTTGATGCGAGGGCTGCAGCAGATTCGCAAAGGACAGCTGTCTACAAGAATTCCGGTCGATCACTCCCGGGACGAATTCGCGTATCTGACCCAGAGCTTCAATCACATGGCCGAGCAGATTCAGGAATTGATTGAAAAAGTGTATGAAGAACGCATTCGTTCGCGGGAAGCGACGTTGAAACATTTGCAATCGCAGATCAATCCTCATTTCCTGTACAACTGCCTGTTTTATATTAAAAATATGACGCAGCTCGGCAACCGCGAAGCGGTTATTGCCATGTCGCTCAGTCTGGGAGATTACTATCGCTACATCACACGTGATGAGAACGATATGACGACCGTGGAAGAGGAAATTCGGCTGCTGGACAATTATTTGTCCATCCAACAGATGCGCACCAACCGTTTGTCGTATGAGATCGCCGTACCTCAAGAACTGATGCAGCAGCACATTCCAAGGCTGCTGATCCAGCCTATCGTGGAAAATGCAGTCATTCACGGCATTGAACCGATGGAGGGCAGCGGTCACATTATCGTTACAGGCATGGCAGCGCGAGAGCATATCGATGGAAGGGAATACACACGATACAGTCTGTTTGTCGATAACGACGGTGTTACTTTGACGCCGGAGGAGATTGCTAGTCTTGAGCGGGAAATCAATGAACCGATGGGGGAAGAGATTGGTACGGGTACCTGGAATGTACACCAGCGGCTCGTTACGCGATATGGTCATACTTCCGGGCTGCATTTTGGAGCGATCCCTTACGGGGGGCTCAGTGTGGAAATACGATGGTTTGAGGAGGAATATCCTAATGATGAATCTAATGGTCGTGGATGATGAACATTCAGCGGTAGAATCGATTGCAGCCTCTATACCGTGGAGGGAACATGGGATTGGACACGTATATAAGGCGTACTCGGTGAAAGAGGCATTGCAGCAAATGGCTGCACATCCGGTCCATATCATTATCACTGATATCCGCATGCCGGGCTTGTCCGGTCTGGATCTGGTGAGTCATATTCGGCAGAAGTGGGACCGGACCAAATGTATCATTTTATCCGGACATGCTTCCTTTGATTATGCGAAGCAGGCACTCCGTCATGGAACAGTGAGTTATCTGCTGAAGCCCGTGCGGGATGAGGAGCTGATTGAAGCTGTGCAGCAGGCCTCCGTCCAGATTCGGCTGGAGGGAGAGAAACAATTGATGCATCAGCGCGCCATGTATTCGGTGAGGGAGCATTTACCGGAGAAGCGGAAGGGATTAATGAAGGATGTACTGCTTGGGCATAAATTTGCGGAGAGTGAGCTTGTGGAGAAGCTGGAGCAGTTGGAGATTGGCTTTCGTCCTCAGGATAAAATGCAGTTGCTGCTCATCCGCTATGATGACCCGCAGCCAACGCACAAGGCATTCCAGTTAATGAAATACGCCATCTCCAACGTGGTGGAAGAGATCTTTGGCAGCAGCTATCATCTCTGCCATACGGACGATGCGTATGACGATCTCGTCTTCATGGCCAGTCCCAAACAGGCACAGTCTGAACCGGAATTATTGATGGGGCGGCTCGGAGAACGGCTGCTTCACAGTGTGAAGCAGTATTTAAACGCGACCATTTCGCTGTCAGTCAGCCGGATAGGCCGTTTCCCGGAGCAGGTTCCGCAGTTGTACCATCAGGCCGTAAGTGCCTTGCGCAAGCAGGCGGAGGCGGGCAAAGGACTGCATCTCAATGCGGCTGCCGGCTCCCATGGAGCAACTTTGAAATCACTTGCGGCGCTGTATGAGCCGCCCGGATTGACCGCACTGCTGGAAGCAGGACGGATGGACGATGCCAATCGCAAGATTGATTCGATTTTTGCCGAGCTTTCCGATAGTGTGTTCCCGGAACATGTCTATGTTGCTTTTCACTATCTCGCCGCTGCGTTCTCATACATGGCTCATCGGGAGGGCAGGCAGCTGTCCGATGTGCTTGGTGAGCAGTATCAGCAGCTGCTGAAAGACGGCTACGGCGTGTCACTTCGGAGTCTGGAAGCATGGACCCGGAGTGTGATGGAACAATGGGTTCAAAGCACAGCCAACACGGGACAGGAAAGCGGATCGAGCATGATCAGGCAGGTTCAGCAATGGATTGACCACCATCTGGGCGAGGATCTTTCCTTGCAGATCATTGCCGGGGAGGTGCATCTGCATCCGGTGTACTTGTCCAAAATGTATAAACAATCGACAGGTGAAGGCATCAGTGACTACATTATTCGTTCCCGAATGGAACGTGCTGTTCACTTGCTGAAGCACACGGCCATGAAGATTTATGAAGTCGGTCAGGAAGTGGGATATAACAATACCCCTTATTTCATTCAGGTATTCCGCAAACATTATGGACTGACCCCGCAGGATTTTCGGAGCGGTTAACAAATCAATATGAACATTGAAATTGTGATATATGTTTGCTTCCCCGGCTGCACTATCCTTTTCATGTAAGGGTATTCAAAGTGATTGAGGAGGGGTTTCATGTATAGAAAAATGATGACTGCATTGCTTGCACTAACGATGGTTGCCGTAACGGCATGCAGCTCGGGGGCAAAGGAAGAACCGTCCAAGGAAGCAGCTGCGCCACTTACGCTGCAAGACGGTAAGTACGAACCTGCGGTTCAGATGAGCTATCTGCGAGCCTGGAATGATGATACAAAGTTCAAGAACGGAGAGACGGCACAGAACAACGTGCATACCAAATGGGCCAAAGAACGTTTGGGCATCGACCTGACAACGCCTTGGGCTGTGTCCGTGACCAATGATGCCTTTTACACGAAGCTTCGCCTCTCCCTGTCGGCTAACGAAGAGCTGCCGGATATCGTCTCCATCCGTGGTGACTATAATCTGGTGCGTGAGCTGATTGAGTCGGGTAAATTCGCTGATGCGGGTGAACTATTCGACAAATATGCATCCGACACATGGAAAGGGGCTGCAGAATCCGCATCCGAAGAGTGGTACCCGTACTTGTATGAAGGCAAGCGGTATGGTATCCCGATCTTCGACTATGCTTATAACGGCGACCCGGTGATGTTCATCCGTGAAGACTGGCTGAAGAAGCTGGGACTCGAAGAACCCAAAACGATCGATGAGCTGGTGACGGTGATGGATGCATTTACGAACAAGGACCCGGATGGTAACGGTAAAAAGGATACGTACGGTCTGACGGTCGGCATGAAAAATGCCCTCAATACCTGGATGACCGAATCCGGCTGGATCTTCGGGATGTATAACACGATGCCGGGACAGTGGAATCTGAATGCAGAAGGAACACTGGAATACGGCTCGGTTCAACCGGGTGTGAAAGAAGGACTTGCAACGATGAAAGACTGGTTATCCAAAGGCTACCTGCCGAAGGAAGCCGGCGTATATGACGAGATCAAGGCAGCTGAACTGTTTACAGCAGGCAAAGCGGGAATCATTGTGGGACCACACTGGATGCCGAACTGGCCAATTGATGATGTGAAGAAAAATGTGGACGGCGCTACCTACAAAGCCATTGCCCTGCCAACCGGGCCGACTGGCGAGAGCCATCACCACGGTTCAGGTGCCAGCAACGGGGTCGTGTTGATCAACAAGGATATGGCGAACCCGGAAATCTTCTTCACCTACCAAAATTACTTGTTCGATAACTTTGCCAATCCGGAAGTGGGCGGAGAGTTTGAGCATGGCTTTGCCCAAGGATATGACTTTGATATTGTAGACGGTAAAGTACTTGGTGAAGCTGAAGTGAAAGATGGGGTATCCCCGTTGAAGTATACACTCACTTATGATGGTGCCCGTATTCCGAACCTGATGATGGATACACTGGCTGAGCTTGCTTCGGGCAAGGAGCCTGAAACCCCATTTGAGAAAAATACAAGTATTGCAAACAAACCGGAAGTGTTCGCTGCGGCACAAGTGGTAGTAGCTCATAAGGATGATGCAATCAAGGATAAATTCACGGGTGCACCTACGGACACCATGAAGATGAAGAAAGACGCACTTGACAAGCTGGAGAAAGATACGTTCAGCAAAATCATATATGGTCAGGTGGACCTCAATGAATTCGACGCATTCGTAACGAAGTGGAAGTCCATGGGCGGCGACCAAATCACAACGGAAGTCAACGAGTGGTTCAAAACCGTCAATTAAACCTGTGAATGATTCAGCAGATGAATCATACTAAAGTCATAAAAAGGGAAGCAGTGTTTCGTGAATACACCGGATTTAGGCGGGAAATCACCTGAGTCCGGTGTTTTTGTTATGGCGTGCGGGCTGCATAGACATGTTTAGAAGGGAGTATTCATTGTTCTCTCGACATATAACCGTGCGTAAGACTTATTGTTTCGCGGGTGCCTGAGAGAGTAAAATAACAGGTAATATACGAACGTAGATACGTATTTTTAGCATCAACAATGATTTGAGGAATGATCTGATTAGAGCAGGCGTTTGGGGAGAAGTCACTAATGGATATTAGATAAATGGGAAGGCGGTCGAAGCATGAGCACACTCTATGATCAGGCAGTGGAAGAGATGATTGCGGCAATTCATGAATGGTTTGATGAACAGTTAAAGCGAAAGGACCTGGAAAAGGCAGTGAAGCGAACAACGCTGCAAATGGGGATCTTTAATGATATATTGCTGGATTACAGACCCGGACGGACCACGGTAGACAGTGTGGATCTTGGATTGGATGATGGGTTGAAATCAAAGAATGCCGGCCCTTTTACCGAGGAACAGGTGCGGAATGAGATTCAGCCCAAGCTTGCAGCCGTTGTTCAGGGAAGATTGGACGAGCTGGCGAACACACCGTTGATTGACTATCGTTTCACCTTCCGCGGGAAATTCCCAACGACAGAAGGAAAGCTGCAAGTGACCATGCTCGAATATGTCAACGAAGAGAAAAGACAGCAGCTGCTTGAGCGCATTCATACATATGTAGATCAGAAGCTGATACATGGTTCATATCCAACCAAGCCGCTGGAATCCTTTTTTTTGACGCGCCACCTGCTTGATCCGAAATTATTCCCTGAACTGGACGCAGCGTGGACTATAGCGCAATATGACCGCATTCAGGACTTAAACAAAGGGCGCCAGGAAGCCCTGGCGGAGCATCGTGGTGATATTATCCGTGCGATAACATCATGGGCGGAGAATCAATTTTTGCCACATTACTATGATGTAGAGCCTTCGGCGTACAGCGACAATAAATATACACTTAAGCCAGGTGCTTCTTTGGAGGAGCAGCCTCAGAGTGAGTATGGAGAGCATGTGGCACAGCCCATCGATCTGCTGCTATATGCGGCCGTAATGATTCTTCGTTATGAGCCTAGTTACAGTAAACCGAAGGGGCTTGCCTTTCTGGAACTGGCGAAACAGCTTGGCAGTAATCGTGCAGCACGCATGATCAAGGAAGGCAGTGGAACCTATGCCAAGGAAGATATTCATATGAAAACGGAACAGGTGGAATGCAAGGCCAACGATGTTTTTTCCATCATGACTATCATCATTCGCAAGGAAGAAGCAGCTGCCTACGAACAGGCCCTCTCCTTTATCATCCGTTTGCTGAAGCAGGGCTTCCCGAAAAGTTACAAGATCAAGCTCAAATCCAGCGTGAAGCAGTATCTGCCTATTAAAGGGCTCGCGAAGTCGGATACCCACCGATTCTTCGCGAATGCACTGGGGTATGGGGAGCTGCATCCGCTGCTTGAAAATTATGCACGTGAGGCTATCGAAGAGTTCGAATTTTATGCAGATACAGAGGGTGAAAAGAACGGTATGCCAGGCAGTTATGCAACCTTTGGACTTGGACTGGCAGATGAGCGGTATTTCCCGTTGGTTGAATATTACATGGGTGAAGTGGATGATGAGCACCAGTTGGTACAGGATAAATTCACCGCTGCCTTTGCTGAGACACACGGCGTAACGGCCAGCTCTGTACCAGCTTTAGTTGCCTGTTTGCGTCGTTCTACGGATTACCTGAAGCTGAAGATTCAGCCGGAGCTGGAGAATGAGGAGAAGCTTGAACTTCTGGTCCAATCGTTGCAAGGACTGGCAACCTATGAAGTGGAGCGTGTGCTGTATCCGATCTGGGGCAAGGCAGAGAAGCTTGCAGCGCTGGCACGCAAGGCTGATGGCAGACGAAAAGAATTGCTATCGGAGCTGTTAAAGACCGCAGGGAAAGAAGGATATACCCGTTAGGACTTCAAGGGCAGTTTATGAGGCAAAAGTGAAAGGGGGGAAAGTGCGTGGAATCATTGAATCGGGATGCATGGGAGAGGCTGTCCGCTCCGGAAAAGGAGGAGCGGCTGAGTGGATTGGTCAGTCATTTCCCCACAGGTATGAAATATGAAGGATTGGAGACATTTGAACGATTCGGTCAGCAAATTGAGACAGGTGTATTTTCGTATGATGAGCAGAGATTTGTGTTTGTGCCTGGCGATCGGGTGACTCTCGGCTGGGATCGTTGGCAGAATGGGATGAATGAGGAGACTTCCGCAGATTTACTGGAGACGGTCAGTGAGTATGGTGTGGAAGATGTGGATTCTTTTTTAATTAGCCAGATGTCTCCGGTTAGGGAAGTACACATTGCACCCATGCTGGTGGAGTGCAGCAGCCATTCCCTTGGCTGGATTGAAGTGACGGAAGCAGAAGCGATGGCGCAGGAGAATGCCTATTTTGCAGAAGAGTTGGAGAAATTCAAGCTGTCCGATCTGAATCAGTATGAACTGCATCAAGAGTTCCGTTTGGTCCGACAAGGTGAGGCAGTACAGATATTTTGGTTCAATGAAGATTTGACGCTGGAGTATCTCGTCAAGGAAGAAGAAAAAGCGGGTTATGGTTTGCTTACTGAAGATGAATGGGAGTATCTGTATGGAGGGGGGTGCCGTACGTTATTTCCATGGGGAGACAGTTTTGACTACACGATGAAATTGAAGCATTTTGGCAGTCTCGAAGACCCGTCTTTATTGGAAAAGGATGACCGTCCATATGATCTGGAGCTGTCCAACTTTTTTGGTATCCAGTTTGCCGGAGATCCTTATACCTATGAGCTAACGCTTGATCCTTCTGATAATGGAACCATGATACTCAAAGGTGGTGACGGTGGCGCGATGATCTGTGGGGGTATGGGGCCATTAGTCGGTTTCCTGCCCGCTACAGCCGTATACTATCGTGACAGTAATGCAGGCGAACTGGACTGGGAGGATATGATCGATGATATGAACTATCGGAGAGTGATTCGTTTAACCGAATGGGCAAGGTGAATTTTATAGTGGACAACTTGGTAGGGGGACGGCGTCATTTGCTGTGCCTCTATGTATTTTTGGGTAAATATAATCAGGTTGATCACCCCAATATCAGGAGCGTGGGCGCATTGAGCGCAGTTGTATAACCTTTTACAATAAAATGATAGACTTTTCCATAACATGTTTAACCCTATACTAAGGAAAAGAGGGAATGACTTGCCTTCATATACATCGTTTGAATGTTCCGGCCGAGAGGCCCTGTTTCTGTTTCAATTGATGAATATTCCCGAAGCGGACCAGCTTATCAGGGATATGAATGATCCTTCATTGGAGGGTGAGCAGGCGGAGTACATGCATAAACAGGTTGTTAACCGTCTGGTTAACGATAGTGTCATCGAAGTAGAGGATGGACAAGTCACTATGGATCCGCAAGTACATAACCTGCTGATGGGGTGTAAGCTCAGTAGTGCAGTTACCCGACTGGATCTGCATATAGTGGATGGTGAATCGTCCGTGACTTATGGGTTTTTGTCAGGCATGCAAATTGTTGAATGGGTATGGATGCCTGCACGAGATCAGGCGTTACTGTCTTCTTTCGAAGAATTGCAGGATCTGTTCCAACTCATGGGAAACCGGATCGAGCTGCCCGATACGGAAGAGGAAATGTTGCGCACACCCATTCAGGCAGAAACGTTGCAGCAACTATCCGCGTTACCGATCGGATCAGACGTCAAGACCATTCAATCGATTTTACAGCAGGACCAACATCTCAATGAATCATTGATCAACGAGTTATCCCATGCTTTCGCGACGATCCAGAGACGGGGGCAATTTGACGTGTATACTCGTGGCACGGAGGGTAAGTCGCAAACCATTTATTTTTTGGGCAGTACCGATGGAAATTGGTTATTTATGGAAGGTGGAGGAACGGATCTGACCGCATTCAAGGTGACCGAAGAAGAGCTGGTGCAGAGTCTGTTTTTGCTAACAACACGTTCATTGTCTATGCTGCCTGCGTTCTAAACACATGGAATCATCTACGTAAGTCGAAGGAGGAAGTCCAGTTGACCAAAATTATCATGAAATCGGAGTACCTGAACTCTCTCGCACAGCAGATTGAACAGGTTACCGCACAGCTGCAGCAGGTAGACGGCGCTCTCCAACGTTCTATTCAGGGTGCAGCTTGGCAATCCGGGAATCGTCAAACCATCATTGGGTTATACCAGACACACCAGCAGCGGTTTCAGAACGCTGGAGAGAATATGCAGCAACTGGCGGCATTTGTGAAAACCACCCGTGAGCGAATGGAACAGGAGGATCAGTCAGGTGGTACATTTGGGTTGACCGGAATTAATCCACTCGCTCCATTCGATGGACCAGGAAGCACGGTAGGAACACTGACAGGAGCCGCAGCTGTTGCCAGGTTGGGATATCGTGTAAAAAACGGATTTATGGTCAAACCTCAGCTGGACCGGAATACACCACGTATTTTGGTTCGTGAAAGTTACGATTCGGTCAAAGATAACAAGATTGTGAACGGAAGACCAAGAGACTACAAAATTCATTATGTCCGTGACATTGAAGCCAAACTTTCCAATGGAACCGCTACCCCGCAGATCAAGGAAATAGCCTCTATGGTCAAGCCGGGTTATGCGGCCAAATCTGCATTAACGGACAAGCTGGGATGGGCAAGTGTTGGCATTGATGTTTTCACAGATACTCAGGAGAACATTAGCCAGAATGCATCTAGTGACAAAATCGCTGGCGATATCATCGGTAACGTTGTTGTCGGCGGGGCAACAACCGTTGGCGCAACACTCCTGACAGCGGCTATTCTGCCTGCAGCAGCACCTGTGTTGGCAGTAGGCGCAGTTGGTTTGGGCGTATCCGTAGGCCTGACTTATCTTGCGGAAGGAGTAACGATGAATATGGATCTGGATGGTGATGGGAAGGATGATTCTGTGAAGGATGTCGTTAAGCATGGTGCAAAGAAAGCCTGGTCTACAGTAGCGGGGTGGTTTAAATAAATGGCAAGCAAAAAACGTAAAAACTCAACGACCGGTCCCACGGTTTCTGCAATGGTTGAAGGAACCCCCTATCACCGGGAGGCGTTCGAAAACTATCTGGCAGTATATGCGGTAGATGGCATTCGGTTCAGTGCGGGTACGCTGGTACTTTTCTTTCTTAACATATTTCTGTTGATTCCCGTGTTCAGTGTTCCGTTCCAACCCGTATACGCCTATATTCTGCTGCCGCTGCTGTTGGTGATGAATGTGTGGGCCATCGCCCTGATCGTGACACCACGAAGGCTGCAGGTGAATTATGTCCTGTTTCGGGGTGTGTTTGGGATCGTCTGTTCTTTGGGTTTTATGGTCATTGTGCAAAAGTTCGCATATGGCATGTTGGGCCTCACAACGCCGTGGTACGCCATTGGATCGTTTGTCATATATGGATTTGCCTTATATCAGTATGCGAAGTTTCATTTGCGTAAACTGCAGCAGTCCCCTCACCGAAAAAAAGGGGACACGGGCGCCAGAATGCCTGTCGCTCTGTTAACGATGTTAACGGGAGCTGGGTATCTTCTGGCCAACATTTCACTGGCCTTTGTTACGCAGCAGACGGTAGCTGTTGTGCTCATGTGTGTGTACATTATGCTGGCTTTTGTCGTATTTCACTTTATTATGGATGTGCACCGATATTACTGGCTTCGCCAGGTGTTGGACAAGTCTGATGAAGTTCATGCCAATACAAACATAAAATAATAAAGGAGGAGGATCACTATGGAAAAAGAAATATCCACTTTACTACCCAATGGCTCCGTCATCCTTTTAAAAGAAGGCACCAAAAAGCTGGTCATTTATGGACGCAAGCAAATGTTGATGACGGAACCACCACGTCAGTTCGATTATATTGGCTGTTTGTACCCGGAGGGGTATATCAATGCGGATTATACGTATGTATTTAATCATGAAGATATCGAAGAGATCATTTTCAGGGGTTATGCAGATGAGGAAGAAGAGGCGTTTGCTGTAAGTTTGAGTGAATCATAGAAATTGCAAAAAGCCATGGCCTTGAAGGAATGATATATCATCTTCAGGTACATGGCTTTTTTTAATGCTATGTGATGTTGACATGCGTTTGCTTTATCGGGACTGATCCGCTTCACGAAAACGGGTCGCCGTCTGCTGAAGACTATTGCTTGTCTCCTGCAAACCCCGCAAATAATCGCTCACAGACGTCATGCTATCATTCATTCGTTGGAGAAACTCACGCTGACGCTCACCTTCCCACTGACCTTCAGATTGGTCAATCATCGTTTTGAGCCGCGTAAGGATATCATGCCCGTTCTGCGAGGCCTTGTTGAATTCACCTGCAAGCTGCTGCAGTTCCTCGGGGGATAGGTCGATCCGCTGGTCCATTATGTCCACTCCTTATTTTTTCTTCCGTTAAACGCAGTATACTTCATTATAACGTTATTCAAAATGAAATGAATCTGGACAAAAGCCTTGTTTTTAGAATCATAGAGATCATCTTGTATAGGACAAAACACACATCGAATCTGTCCCCGACACAGAAATAAACAGAATGATGTGTGTTTGTTATGTTGTATGACTTTGATTTCAGTGTAATTCTTTGATTTTAGCTTTGAAATTATTTCACTTTTTGCACAGATACAGCCATTTGCTCCAGCTGTGTGTGAGTCAATGCGTTATTTGCCGAGCTGAGTGTCACATAGCGATCGTCCAGTTTAAACGTCAGCATATCGGTTTGATCCGGTGTATACCACTTGGCAGTAACGCCATTGGGCAGTTTTACATTTTTGCCGTCATAGCTGAAGGAATAATCTTTAGGTGAAACAGTAACATTCATGTGATTAAAGACAAAGTTTACACCATCTCCACCAGCAGCCACACTTTTGAATGTATCCCCGGCAATCATATGTTGTGGTGCATAAGCCGTCTCGAATCCTTGGAATTTCGCAAATGCTTTGCGGATGGCAGCTGACTGTTCTTGGGTATATTTCACATCAGCGAAGCCGGTAACGCCCTGATCGTTGCCTTGAACCTTTTGCACAGATACAGCTACTTGCTGCAACTGGGCCTGAGACAGCTTATGGTCCGGTGAGCTTATTGTGACATAACGATCATCCAGTTTGAACGTGAGCATACCCGTTTGATCTGGTGTGTACCATTTGGCTGTGACACCATTGGACAGTTTGACGTCTTTACCATTGTAACCGTCCGAATAATCTCTTGGCGACACATCCACCTTCATATGATTGAACGTATAACTTACTCCATCGCCGCCAGCGCCTACGCTTTTGAACATATCGCCTGCAATCATTTGCTGAGGGGCGTAAGCCGTCTCGAAACCATCGAACTGTGCAAATGCCTTTTGAATGGCTTCTTTTTGCGCTGCGCTATAGGTTACATTGTTCAATGTGGAAGGTTTGCTTGTCGCTTCGCCGATAATGACCTGTCCTTTTTTACCGTCATACGATACAGGTACATGGAGCGCATCAGCAATGGCACGTACAGGCAGATAAGTTGAATTGTTGTAAGTGATCGGAGCCAATTTGTTGCCATTGCCATCCGTTGGGGTGTACGCGGCACCGTCTACATTGAAACTGATCCCATGGTTAAGATATGCCGAGATTTTCTCCAGTTGAGTACCCGCGAATACACCCGCTGCTCCTGTTAATGTCATGCCCAGTACCATCATCGTGGCTGCAGATTTCTTCAAGTTTTTCTTCATGTGTATAACTCTCCTTTAGTTTATATAAGTTGAATTGGGGGATTTACACCTTACCACTCCGAGTGCAGTACCAACTTCCGATCGCTCTTATCCCCAGATTTTCTTGAATCCTTTTATAAGGGGGAAATCCGGGGATAAAGGCGAACGCTGCGCTTCTTCAGATTGGTTCTGCCCTCTCCGTTATGGTGTAAAAGTCAGATTCAACTTATATATTTGTTATTTGTAATGGATAATTGCTGTCCTTATGGCTTTATATTAAACCTCGAACATATCCAGAATAATTCTGAATTATCTCCAACTTGTAAACATGTGTAAGGAGTTTGTTTGGAATTTGTTATTTACAGAAGAGAGCATTCACATTATTGATGTTGGAGAAGTAGGAGAGATTGCAGCTGACTTTGAGCAGGGACATATACAGGAAGGTAATTCTTTTAGTAGGAAAAGTCTTTATGAACAAATGCGTTTGTGGGTGATACGTGGACTCTTGGCCATCATAAGAGAGAGGGGAATGGTTCGCCAAACCATCCCATATGTACAACGAAACCTTGAATTACTCGAAAAGTTCAAACATGTACTTTGCTGAGAGTAAGGCTATTCAGTTGAATAAATACAGGACGAAACCTCCTATGCCCAGAACGATAGCACCAACGTATACATAGGTAAGTTTGCTCAGATTTTGCTTGGTCCTGCGATCATACTCAGGGTTGCTGGTCTGATTGGCTTTGGAATTCCCGATGATCATGGTAGCAATTCCGCCGAACAGGGCAATACCAACAATTAAAATATAGGGCAGCCATGTCATGCGATGACCTCCTTCATTGAAATCAATCGTTTTGTTCATTGTACTTCAAGTTCACCTTGGATGTAAGCTTTTATTGATAAATAAAGGGAAATAAAGTCTTTGAGAGCGAACCTGGATCACCTGTTATCCGGTGCAACGGCCTTTGTAAATAAAGATGGACGTACGCAAGTGCCACTGCGTTTCATCGCAGAGCTTCTTGGCTGGGATGTAAAATGGACTCAAAAAGATGGCTCCATCACACTGACTAAATCCATGTAATCGTAAGAGTCAAACAAGGGGGGGCAGGTATACGCAACCTAAAAAGCTGCCCATACGGCAGCTTTTTGGGTTGTTATCATAAGGAGGTGATTGTGTTGTGATACATAATTTTATTTACAGGGTGACGTACCGTTTGATGCCCATTTTTCGTACCTTTGCCGATGGCGATCAGCATGACATCCAAATATCTATCGGAAATATTCAGGCTGGCTTTTAATTGAGCGGAATCATAACCGGACATGGTAATGGTTTCGAAACCGGCTTCATTTGCGAGCAGAATAAATGACATCGATGCCAGACTTACATCTCGGGTTAACTCCAACTTTAGCTCTTCATCCGATTTATTTGCATAGTACTGGATGGCAGCATTCGCCAGATAATCTCTGAGCGATTCATCAAAAAAACCTGCCTGGAAGCCTTCTTCGTGGATTTGGATGATATTATTTTCTTCAAATGCCTGATAATCTCCCAACATAACCACCAAAGCTGAAGCATCTACGACCTGTTGTTGATTAAAAGCGATAGGCAGCAGTGCCCTTTGCAAGTCGGGTTCATTAATAATAAGGTATCGGGTGGCTTGAATATTGTTCCCATTCGGTGATTTGCTTGCAGATTCAATTAAGGAAGTTAGCACCTCTGGTCGTATTGTATAATTTGAATCAAAGTGCCGAACAGAACGTCTTTTTTCCAAAATGGTTTGTACACTCATTCGATCATCTCCATCGTTGTTATTTATGGCTCTTTTGAATTATAGTAGGCTATAACAAATGAGAAAATAACGCACAAAAAGGTGGTATAGCCACTTTAAAGTATCTATTGGGGAGTGACGGCACTTTGGTTAAATATAATACCGGAATAAATATTTTTATGGATATCGCAGGCGGAAAATGGAAGTGTCTTATCCTTTTCTTTCTGAGTCAACAATCGGTAAGAACCAAGGAATTCTACGAATTGATACCTGGAATTACACAAAAGGTGCTAACCGATCAATTGAAACAGTTGGAAGGCGATGGACTTGTCCGTAGGGAAATATTCAAAGAGGTGCCGCCAAAAGTGGAATATAGTTTGACTGATCTCGGACGGTCATTCGTTCCAGTATTAAACACAATGTGTGATTGGGGAAATACGTATGCAAGGGACAAAGGAATGAAACAAGATGAGCAAATCCAATGCGACCATAAATGAACCTAAAATATCAAATATTTGGTATAATCATCGTGTAACGCTTACATAACGGCTCGAATATCCCTTGGTATCATGAATGATGTATGATCATTTGGTATGAACAAAATGGCAGAGGAGGACAGATGAATGAGTACACCATCAGAACCAGAGCGTCCGGCGAGAAGTGTGGACACCCGGCTGTTTATCGCTTGGGCCGTATCGGTCATTGCGACTGGAGGCAGCCTTTATTTTAGTGAGATTAAGGGATATATTCCTTGTGATCTGTGCTGGTTTCAGCGTATTTTTATGTACCCTCTCACGATTTTACTGGGGATTGCCTATTTCAAGGATGATGTGGGCATTGCCAAATACGTTCTGCCGCTTAGCTTCATTGGAGGCGGGATCTCGTTGTACCATGTAACGATTCAGCGTATTTATTCAGCTACGGGTAATTCAGTGGCTTGTGGACAGATCCCGTGTTATACCGATTACTTGAACTGGTTTGGTTTTATTACCATTCCTTTGCTTGCACTGATCGCGTTTGTCATCATTATTGTTATGCTGTGGGGTATTGGCAAAACACCAAAATCTTCTTCATAAGAAAGGACAGATGATTGATGAGCGGACAAGTCCGTTGGTTCATGTCCTTAATCATTCTGGTCGTATTGACTGTGGCTTGCTCCAATCAGGAGCAGGCCCAGACGGGTGAGATGCCAGAGATGATTAAAGTTGAGCTCATGGTGCCGGACAAGGCTTCCCTCCATAAGCCTGTGTCATTGAAGGTAAAGCTTATGCAAGGAGGAAACCCGTTAATTCATGCGGATCACGTTCAATTCCAGATCTGGAACAACCTTGAAGACCCCCCGGAGGTGTCCCCCGAGCTGGGCATGATGACAGCAGAGAAGCTGGAGGAGCAGGGAGCCTTGAAGGCGAGTGAAACCGATGAGGGGATCTATCAGGTAGAGTACACATTTGAAGAGCCAGGCACCTATGTGGTTCAGGCTCATGTAACACATGGGGCGATGCACAGTATGCCTAGAGCGACAGTGGAAGCGAAATAGAGAGCACTTGGCGTGCTGTTGGTTGGGGAAAAAAGCAAACAAGTTTATACTATATAATGATATTAATCATTAAGAATGTTGTAGGAAAAGAGGTTGTTATGGCAACAATTCATGATGTTGCACTCAGAGCAGGGGTTTCCGTAACTACCGTATCTCGGGTATTGAATAACCGGGGGTACATCAGCCAGAAAACTCGGGATAAAGTGTACCAGACGATGAACGAATTGAATTATCGTCCCAATGAGATTGCACGTTCCCTCCTGCGCAAACAGTCAAACGTCATCGGTTTGATTATTCCTGATGTGTCGCATCCTTTTTTTGGCGAGCTGGCGAACTATATCGAGTATTATGCGTACCAGAATGGGTTCAAAATTATGCTATGCAACTCGCATATGGAGCCTTCAAAAGAGCGAGAGTATGTGGAGATGCTTAAGGGTAACCGGGTTGATGGAATTATTATGGGCAGCCATACACTTGAAGTGGATGAGTACATGAATCTGAATTCACCGATTGTGACCATTGACCGGCAGATTGGTGCAGACATTCCGTATATTTCTTCGGATAATTATCAGGGTGGTGTGATGGCAGCTGAGTTGCTGCTTGCCAAGGGAAGGAGGAAACTGGCACATATTTGCGGCAATCTTGAACTGCAGATGCTGTCCAATCGGAGGACAACAGGCTTTATGGACAAGCTGAAGGAACATGGTGTCGAGCCGGTAACGATGCATGAAACCGATCTGAATGTGTTCAGTCAGGAACAGTACACTGAACTGGTTGAACGACTTCTTATGGAGCACCCCGAAGTGGATGGCCTGTTCGTCACCAGTGATCTCATCGCGATTCATGCGTTGAAACAAATTGTCGCCCATGGTCGTAAAGTTCCTGAGGATATTGCGATCATTGGTTATGATGATATCCGGGCAGCAGGCTACGTGCTGCCAGGCATTACTACGATAAGACAACCCGTTCAGGAATTGGCTGAACTTGCGGTGGACCTAATCCGTCGTCAGATCGTGGAAAAAGGGATCGACATGGAGAATATTTTGCCTGTTGCACTGGTGGAGAGAGAGACGACCTGAACGAGGGTCGTTCTTTTATTTTTATTTATGTCAAACGATTGACATGTCAAACCTTTGACACTATAATCGATTTTGTAAGCGGTTTCTTTTATATTAACGAACGGGGGCAATGACAGATGAGAACAGAACGAAAAGGGATGAAATTATCGCTTTTATCCTTGGCTATGGTTGCTATTCTTACGGCGTGTGGAGGTGCAAAGTCAGGGACGGGAACAGAGGCTTCCACCACATCCGGTGATCAAGTCAAAATTACATTTCTTAACTCCAAATCAGAGATAAACAGTCAGTTGGAGCAAGCCGCGAAGGATTTCCAAACGGAAAACCCCGATATATCGCTGGAGATTATACCCGTAGGCAGCGGACAATCGCCATTCGAGAAAGCATCGGCATTGTATGCATCAGGCAATCCGACCACCATGATGATGCTCGATACGGGAGATGTTGAGAAATTCAAGGATCGTGTCCTGGATCTCACCTCCGAGAAATGGATGAAGGATGCCGTCGAGAATAGCACGACAGCTACAACATTTGATGGAAAAAATTACGCCTTCCCGTTTTCCATTGAAGGATATGGATTCATCTACAATCAACAGGTTCTGGATCAGGCTGTAGGCGGAACGTTTGATCCGAAGTCAGTTCAAACGACAGATCAGCTTGAAGATTTGTTCAAAAAGATTACAGCTACCGGTAAATCGCCATTAATTATATCGCCGATGGATTGGTCGCTTGGAGCTCACTATCTTGCACTTGCATATGGTGGACAGTCACCGGATCGTGCCAAAGTGGATCAATTTATTACCGATCTGAAGGCAGGCAAAGCGGATTTGGCCTCCAATGCTGTTTTTAACGGGCTGATGGATACGTTCGATCTGATGAAGACCTACAACATCGATAAAGCTTCCCCACTGTCCGGAACGTATGAACGCGGACCAGAAGTGCTTGGCAAGGGCGAGGTTGGTATCTGGTTTCAGGGCAACTGGGCATGGCCGCAGATTCACAGTTTTGATACGGCCAATGGACAGTACGGGTTCCTGCCTGTTCCGGTAAGTAATAACTCAGAAGATTTTGGCAATACACAGATCTCCGCAGCTGTGTCCAAGCGCATATTAATAGACAAGGAGAAAAGTACACCAGCACAGCAGGAAGCGGCGAAGAAATTCCTGGACTGGATGGTCTATCAGGATAAAGGTCAGGATTTCTTGGTGAATCAGGCCAGTGTTATTCCGGCATTCAGCAATATTACCCTTGAACCGGCTGATCCGCTTGGCAAGTCGATTGGTGAATACATCAAGGCCGGCAAAATGGAGGAATCAATGAGCACACTTCCAGCAGATCATTGGTCCAAATTGGGCGCTTCTATGCAAAAATATTTGGCTGACGTCATTGACCGCCAAGGTCTTGCCCAGGAAATTCAGGCATACTGGACTAACGTAAAATAAAAGGGGAGCAGCGACGTGGCATAGGGGAAGAACCATGAATACTATTCCTCCCTGTGCCAATCGGGCCCCTATGAATGAAATATAACCGTAGAGATAGCGGTATGCCCGATAAGATGAATAGGCCGGAGGTGTGCCTCCGTGCCTGCTTCGTCTTCGGACAAACGCTGTAGAAACCATTGGATAGAGTGGAGGAAGACAATGCTGACCGAAAAAGGATTATGGACGCGTTTGCGTACCCGGCTCATCTTCACTGGTCCGACGCTATTGGCGTTTGCGACAGTCATGATTATTCCGTTTTTGTACGGAATCTATCTGACGTTTACGGACTGGGATGGCATTGCCGTGACGCAAAACCTCGTGGGCTGGGACAATTATATTGGCGTTTTCAAGGATACCGTGTTCTGGAAATCATTCGGAATGACACTGGAATACGTATTTATTACCGTAGTTCTGACTAATGCGGTTGCATTTCTGCTTGCCTATGCGGTAACACGCGGTATGAAGGCGCAAGGCTGGTTCCGGGCTGGCTTTTTTCTGCCCAATCTGGTCGGCGGTATTGTGCTTGGCTTCATATGGCAATTTATTTTCAATCAAGTGCTGGTATTTGTCGGTCAAAAAATGAACATTCCATTGTTCGGAGCTTCATGGCTAGCGGACCCGGACAAAGCTTTCTGGGCACTTGTCGTGGTTACTGTCTGGCAATACGCAGGGTATATGATGGTGATCTATATTGCAGGACTGATGAATGTGCCTAAGGATGTGATGGAGGCGGCCAGTATTGACGGAGCAAGCAACCGCAGGATGCTGGGACGGATCGTGTTACCACTTATGGTACCGTCGTTTATCGTATGCATTTTTCTGTCCCTTCAACGGGGCTTTATGGTGTACGACCTCAATGTCTCCCTCACTAGCGGAGGACCGTTCAAAAGCACAGAAATGGTATCGATGCATGTGTATGAACAGGCTTTTCTTGCACGTGATTACGGGCTGGGCCAAGCGGAGGCATTTGTTCTATTTATCCTGGTTGCTACCATTACCTTGCTTCAGGTGTATTTCAGCAAGAAATTGGAGGTGGAAGCATGATGGCAGGACAATCTCGCATGCTGGGCTGGGCGAAGCTGGTCTCATTAATTGTAGCGATGATGCTGTTCATTTTTCCATTTCTGCTGCTCATCACGAATTCATTTAAGGTCAATCAGGCCATTACTTCCGATCCGCTGGGCCTCCCAGCTTCCGTTCAATGGGATAATTACGTTAGCGCTTTCGATAAAATGGGGTATATGTCTGCCTTCGGCAATTCATTGCTGATTACGGTGGCAGGTGTGCTGCTGATCGCGCTGCTTGCAGCGATGACGGCTCATTATTTTGTACGGCACAAAAGCAAACTAAACCAATATCTATTTTTCCTGATGGTTGCAGCAATGATTATTCCTTTTCAGGCCATCATGATTCCGCTCGTGAAAATATACGGCTCACTGGGGATGCTGGACAACAAATGGTCACTCATTTACATGTATATCGGCTTTGGCAGTCCACTTGCCGTATTTATCTATCATGGTTTTATCAAGAGTATCCCGTTGGAGCTGGAAGAAGCAGCACTGATGGACGGCTGCGGTCGAGTGCAGACCTTCTTTCGCATCGTATTGCCAGTGCTGCTGCCAACAAGTGTGACGATTACCGTGCTGAACGTTCTATGGATCTGGAATGACTTCTTGCTGCCTTCCCTGGTACTGACTTCATCCGAGCAGCGCACGCTGCCATTGTCCACCTTTTATTTCTATGGTACGTATACGGTGGATTATGGCCCGCTAATGGCAGGGCTTGTACTGACACTCTTGCCTGTACTGATCGTATATCTGTTCGCACAAAAGTATATTATTCAGGGTGTCATGCAAGGCTCCATTAAATAGATGAAGTTCATAGATAGAGAGACAGGAGTGAAATAAGATGGATAAAGGGCAGGCTGGAGAAAACGTGCAAGATGTTGTACATGCCACACCAGAAGTGAAGTATACGCGGAAAGGCGCAAATACCTACATTAAGAAACATCGGCATGAGGTCAATCCGGCATACAGGCTGGAATACCATCTAATGCCCGAGGTGGGCTGGATGAATGATCCCAACGGTTTCATCTATTATCAGGGAGCGTATCATCTCTTTTACCAGTACTATCCCTACGCTCCGGTCTGGGGACCGATGCATTGGGGACATGCCGTGAGCCATGATCTGGTAAAATGGGACCCGATGCCGGTAGCTCTTGCTCCGGATCAGAGTTATGACAGCGGGGGCTGTTTCTCGGGTAGTGCAGTCATCAAGGATGGAAAGCTCGTGCTGATGTATACCGGCCATGTGGTAACCGGACCAGACAAAGACCATGATTATCAGCAGACCCAAAATTTAGCTGAATCGAACAACGGCATCGATTTTGTCAAAAGCATACAGAACCCTGTCATTGACTTGAATCAGATTCCAGCGCACACCAGTGCGAAGGATTTCCGTGATCCCAAAGTTTTCGAACGAAACGGGATGTACTACACGGTCCTCGGATCGAATGATACAGCAGGAAAAGGAGTCGTGTTGCTGTACCGTTCAGCAGACTTGCAGCAATGGAGCTACGTAAACGTATTGGCCCAAAGTGATGGAACCCTTGGTGACAACTGGGAATGTCCGGATCTGTTTGTACTTGATGACCGGGACGTGCTTATCATGTCTCCACAACGTATGCCCGCGCAGGGGGATAACTACCGTAATCTGCATTCTACGGTCTACATGATGGGAACGCTGGACGAAGACCAGGGCGTATTGGAATATGACCAGTATTATCCGCTCGATTATGGTTTTGATTTCTATGCCCCTCAGACCATTGAGGATGCACAGGGGCGACGGATTATGGTGGCCTGGATGGAGACGTGGGAGACCGATATTCCGACACAATCATCTCATAAATGGGCTGGCGCCATGACATTGCCGCGTCAACTGCTCCGAAGAGGGGAACGTTTGATATTCCAGCCTCTTCCCGAGATCAAGCAGTATAGAATGGAAGGCATTCAGCGCAATTCTATTCGTATGGTCAACGGTGAATACGATCTGGGGATGAGCGGGGATTGTTATGAGCTGCATGCGATATTTGAAGCCGAAGAGGCAAGGCAATTCGGGTTGAAACTTCGCATCGGTGAAGGGGAAGAAACGGTTATCTCCTATGATGTGGAGCCGCGCCGACTGTGCCTGGATCGAGAGCACGCCGGGCAAGGACCCGGGGGCGAACGGGCTGCGGCAGTGGAACTTCATGATGGGAAGCTGGAACTTCATATTTTTGTCGATATCAGCTCGATTGAAGTGTTCATCCAGCAGGGAGAGCAGGTTATGACTGGTCGCATATACCCTGGGCCGAATTCAACTGGCATCAAGGCGTTTTCATCAGGAGTCTGTACACTGGTTGAACTTCACAAATGGGATTTGCGAGTCCAAAATTAAAATAAATACAACTTTGACCTTGAAGTATACTTCAAGGTTTATTCTGTGTTTATCACAGAAAAGGTTGAAGTTGAATGATGAGAATACTGGAATGGGATGTTGGTACTTGCAAGTTTGGCAATGGCGTTATTCATGTGGGTAGCCCCCAAAAACCGACGTCAACACAAGTATACGAAGATGCGTGGCAATCGGGCGGATTAATGCGAAGAAGAATGGAGGCGCAGGCATAGGAATTCATAATGTACCTTGTAACCAACCAATAAACACCTTCAAAGATCATCTCTGACACGTCTGGCGTGAGAGATATCCTTGAAGGTGTCTTTATGTTTCTGGCTATTCAAATAGAGGTTCAAAACAAGCCTGCTTCCCGCAGAAAGTGGTGAACAATTTCGGTCTGATATCGGATTCGGACAGAACGTTTCAGACTCCAGCAGGTTTCCACCGTGACCGAGCGGGAGTGAAGAAGCCTGGCTGCCGCTGTGCGTGCAGAACCGGGTAGTTCATGCTGCTTCAGGTTGAAGTGCCTGTCACGAATGGCAATGGACCGATTCATTCGCGCGATAACCCGTCTGCATACCGGAACAGCTCTGCTGCCTGGATTGGTGATCAGGGTTTGTCCCAGTACCCGTGAGCTGCGTTGGGATAATCCGTTGGCCTCATGCAGATCCAGCCACCAGTCGGGTCCATGTTGACTGGCAAGCTGAAAGACGGCGGAAGCAAGCGGGTGTTTGGCTTTACCGGAAATATGCCGCGGGAACGTGCGATTTAAATCCGGTTTTCCGCGTCTGTTGTTACGATAAGCCTTCTGATTCACCCGTGGAACAATAATGAGGAGTCCACGAACCACGTGTCGCCTTCCTGCCATGCAGTCGTTAGCGAGCTTCTGCGCAGCAGCCATACTTGCGGTTTCGTTCCCGTGAACCCCGGATGTAATGAACATCACCGGGCCCGGCATCATGCCACGTACGATGTAATAGGGAGTGGCATGCGGGCTGGACGCAGCGAGTGTGTGTTTGGTAACAAGCATGACGCTTCACCTCCGCTATTACAGTACGTCATGTCCTTCCCGCATGCAACGGCATTTGAACAGGCCCTCATCCAGATCTGAATAAAATAGGCTTCAGTCAATATACCCGATGAATAATATCCTCGAAATCGGGTTCTTTCATCTCGACATCCTCAATCTCGCCCCATTGCTCAAGCTGTTTCAGAATGTCCATGGTACCCCACTCTTTCCGGTTGACTTCGACAGTAATGATCTGGCCCTCTGCCGCTGTAATCTGAATGGCCGACGGTATGACATCCGGGATATGAAACGAGCCGCGATAGGTCACCCGGATAAGCGTTGGCAGGCCGATCGTGTCCCGCAGGGAGGGGATCGAGCCATCATATGTAAGCTGACCGTGATTGATCACCATTACACGGCTGCATAACTGCTCAATATCGTCCATATCATGGGTGGTCAGCAGTATCGTTTTGCCAAAATCCTCATTTAATGTGCGTAGAAATTGACGGATGTTTCGCTTTGCATTAACATCCAGGCCAATCGTTGGCTCATCCAGAAAAAGCAGTTCCGGATCATGCAGCATGGACGCTGCGAGATCGGCGCGCATCCGCTGTCCCAGTGAAAGCTTGCGGACAGGCGTGGCCCAGAACGATTCCAGATCCAGCAGCTCAGCGAACTGGGCCAGTCGTTTCGCTTTATCCTCGGCACGGACTCCGTACATCTCGGCCAAAATATCATACGAATCCTTCACGGGCAGATCCCACCAGAGCTGGCTGCGCTGTCCGAACACTACACCGAGGCGCCCAACCGTACGTCGCCTTTCCTGATGCGGGTTCATGCCACCGAGCAAGACTTCACCCGAGGTCGGATGAAGGATACCCGTCAGCATTTTAATCGTGGTGGATTTGCCAGCGCCATTTGGACCGATATAACCAACAAATTCCCCTTTGGCAATATCAAAGCTAATGTCTCGAACGGCTTCCTTGGACAGATACTCACGTGAAAACAAGGTGCGAAGCCCGGAGAACCGGCCCTCACGAACCACAGGGGTTTTGAATTCCTTTTGCAGATGCCGCGCTGTAATCATAGTCATGACGATATTCTCCTCCTTAGCTACCTGTACTTTGATATTTGGTTATGCCGAATTTCCAGAAACGCAGGCTCACGGTGAGACTCAGGGCGGCTACAACAACAATCGCAACAAGAACCCATGCACCTAATTGACCGCGAAGCAGGTAGAGGGATGGAACATAGTTGACGAAACCTACCGGGATCACAGTCAACAGAATGCCAGACATCCATTTGGGATATAACGTCAGTGGATATTGGGCAGCCGTACGCGCTGCATCCTCGGTGATGGTCTGCAGCTCCTCGATGCGTGTGGTCCAGAATCCAAGCGTTGCCGTGGCAAGCCCAATCGAAAAGAGAATGATAGCTCCAGTCACAATGACCAGCAGCGAAAAGGGAATGGCAGTCCAGCCGATCTGTCCGCTATGCATCATGCCTGCCAGGGACCAGCAGAGAATAAAACCGCCTTGTAACACTTCACCAGCCATAATGCGGAAGTTTTGTGGCAGCAGCGCCAGTAAAACGGGCATGGGCCTGGTTAACAGTTGATCAAGTTCGCCGTCGACCAGATATTTTTCCAAATGATGCACTTCATTGCCGAACGTCCGATACAGTGTCTTGGATAAGGTCATGATGGCGAAGAGATAACCAATCTCATGGAGAGACCAGCCCTTAATCGCTCCGAATTTGTGCAGCACGAGCGCAACCATCAGAAATTCGGAGATTTGAATCAATGCGGCCAGAACGGAGGCCATGATGAAATTGAACTTGTATTGCATCCGGCTGCGGATGCTTGTTCGAATGAGCATTTTATATAAGGTGAACCAGGAAGTGGCTTTCATCCGCCCTGCACCTCCACTTTACGGCGTAGTACCTGTGTGATTGCCAGACAGATTAAAGTCATGAGGACACACCAAAGCAAGGTTCCCCATAACAAGGAGCCATTTTCATAACCCAGATAGATGCGGGTAGGGACATAGAGCAGGAAAGGATATGGCGATAGCCAGGCAATTCGCTCAAGCCAGTTCGGCAGCCATTCCAGCGGGATGAAGAAACCGGCGAGCAGATTCATCAAGGCGTGATTGCCCCAATGCAGCCAGGAGGACTCCGTAGTCCACATCGCGGTGGCACCAATAATGTAATTCATACAGATGGATAAATAGGATGCGCCGGCAAGACCAAGTGCGGCAAATAGCAGGGTTGAAGCTTCTGTGGGCCATTGCAGAGAGAATACGATGGAGAATAGCAGGTAAATCGGAATGCTTTTGTACACGAACTGGTAGGCGATCTGCCCCCATTCACGTGCCATCAGGTGGGTAAACAGATGAACCGGTCTCATTAGATCAAGCGCGATCTGCCCTGTCCTGACCGTGAGTGGAATACCAAGTCCATTGGTGAGAAAACCCGAGATCCAGAGAGAGGATTGCGTAAACGCAATGTAACTGACCATCCCCTGTGTCCCGTATTCTCCGAGAGAGTGGTCGGCTCCGATGCCAATCCAGAGACAGGCATACATGTAACCGAACATGGCGCTTGCCAGGTTATGTACCATGTGGGCCCCGCGGTATTGCAGGTTCCGGGAGTAGGCTTTGGAAGCCAGAGTGAAATAAAGCATGTGACACCTCCGATAAGTTGGTTGAACGGCGGTCCCGTTCACTTCAGTCAAGGCGAAAAAGAGAGAAGGACAACAGCATACCAATTTATTCCTTCACAGGCAAGACATTTTTTTGGCATATACCGGAAGAAATACACCTGTTCAACAATGCGCCACAAGACAGTGGTTTGTCCGTTCCTTTATAATTAGGGAGAAGAACGCAAACGTTTACAATATGAACTATTCAAATTTTAAATAAACCGCCGGGCATGTGCCTGACGATTGGGGATACAGCTTCAACAATCCGGCAAGAGAGAAGGATGGAATGAGGAAAATTGCATGGGTCACAGACAGTACGAGCACACTCGATCCCCTATTTGCTGAGCAGAATCACGTTTACATCGTACCTTTGCGCATCGTATTTGGCGAGGAATGTTACCGGGAGACGGAAGACATCTCGTCTGAATTATTCTATGCGAAACTGAGTGAGGCTTCACGCGCAAGCAGTTCACAGCCGCCCATTGGGGAGTTTATTGAACTGTATGAGTCTTTGAAGGACCGGTACGATGAGATCATTGCCATTCATTGCTCCACGGCACTCAGCGGAACCCTGCACACTTCGATGCAGGCGGCAGAGATTGCAGGTGTGACGGTTACTGCCATTGATTCCAGAGCAGGTGCTTATCCGCTGCGGGAGATGATTTTGCAAGGGCTGGAGTGGCAGAAGCAAGGCCATAAAGCATCCGAAATCAAACTTCAGATTGAACAGATGATTGATAACATGTCCTTTTACCTCATTCCGGCCAGTCTCCAGCATCTTCATCGTAGTGGTCGTGTGTCGGGTACGCAGCTCATCCTTAGTCAATTGTTGAAAATTCATCTGCTCCTTCGATTTGAAGAGGGCAAAGTAGTTGTGAATGAGAAGATTCGTACGTTCAAACGAGCCAAACAGCGCATGCTGGATGTGCTCAAGTTGGATATGGGAAAAGTGAAGCATGTATGTATCATGCATGCGAACAACCAGGAAGAAGCTGTTACCATCAAACAACAGATTGCAAATCTGCTTCCCCGCCTGAAGACGGAAATTATGCCTTTTATCCCTGTGGTAGGAATTCATGCAGGTGCAGGGACGATCGGACTGTGCTGGATACGAAGCGAGACGGTATAAACGAATCATGAGACCCGGCAAGAGGGTTCACTTTATGACATAAAGTTGCCTTCCTGCCGGGTTTTTCGTATTTTATTGCCAATTCGAGCAAACTGTGAGGTAATAAAGAAAAAGCAATTTTGGAGGGAATCTCGTGTCAGGTTATCGCTTGCTGCTTGTGGAAGATGATCGTTCTATTAGTGAAATGGTTGGTCCTTATTTGGAAAAAGAGGGCTATGACGTCTCTTATGCATATGACGGACTGGAGGCGGAACGTCAATTCAGCCAATCACCGTCAGGCTATGATCTGGTTATTCTGGATCTGATGCTGCCGCACAAAAGCGGCATGGAAGTGCTTCAGACGATTCGGGCGATCAGTCTGGTGCCTGTGCTCATCCTGTCTGCAAAGGATGGAGAGGTGGACAAAGCCCTTGGCCTTGGATTCGGCGCAGATGATTACTTAAGCAAGCCGTTCTCGTTAATCGAGCTGACGGCGCGCATAAAAGCAGCCATCCGTCGTGCCAACTATACTGCACAGCCTGAGACTACCGCTGCTCCCCGTTCGCAGCGCATTCATATTGGGGGACTTGTAGTCGATATGGAGACGTATGAGGTAGAGCGTGATGGAATATCTGTGAGGCTGACTTCCAAGGAATTCGGCATTCTCAAGATGTTTGTTACCCATCCCGGTAAAGTATTTACGAAGGCTCAAATCTACGCTTCCGTCTGGAATGACCATTATTACGGAGACGAAAATATCATTAACGTTCATATGCGCCGTCTGCGCGAGAAATTGGAATTGGATCCGTCCAATCCCCAATATATCAAGACATTGTGGGGGATCGGTTACAAACTGGAGGTGGACCAGACGTGACGTTGATCTTCGCCACTGCTACCGTAATTTTGATTCTTGTGGTTGTTCTGCTCGGCATAAGGCTTCGTAAGCGCAGTAATCATCTAATCTACATACATGATAAGTTGACCTCTATTTTGGATAAAGGTACATATGAACGACTGCTCGTCTTTGACAGTGATCCCCAAATCAGCCAGCTCCTCAAGGACATGAACCAGCTGCTGGATCATGTACATCGGGCTGAGGCAGGTTATGCGAATCAGGAGAAGGAGATGCGCAACATGCTCTCCAACATCTCACATGACCTGAAGACGCCCCTTACAGTTGTACTCGGTTATAGTGAAGCGCTGCTGCACAGTGCTTCATTAACCGATCAGGAACGGGAGACCATGACTGGCAAAATCCAGGATAAGGCACAGGAAGTACTGCGTCTGGTTCATTCTTTTTTTGACCTGGCGAAGCTGGAGTCTGGAGATACCGAGCTTGCACTGACCAAGGTCAATGTAAGCGAATTATGCCGTTTGAAAATGCTCTCTTTCTATGAAATGTTAACAAAACTCGAACTGCAAGTAGAACTGTCCATTCCGGACAGCGATGTCTTTGTGAAAGGAAATGAGGAAGCACTGGAACGGGTGCTGGATAATCTGATCACCAATGCCATGAAATATGGAGCGGAGGGCAAGGTACTTGGCCTCTCACTCGACGTTTCATCAGAACAACAGGTTACGTTAAGTATCTGGGATCGGGGCAAGGGTATCCCTGAACAGGAACACAGCCGAGTATTTGAACGCATGTATACGCTGGAGGATTCCCGTAATCGTCTTTATCAGGGCAGTGGTCTGGGCCTGACGATTACGAAGCGGCTGGTGGAGCGGATGGGCGGAAGCATTGAGCTGCGTAGTGTGCCGTATGAACGTACCGTTTTTAAAGTAGATCTGCCTCTGGCTAGATGATTATTTTAGTGCTCCTGATAAGCTTAAGGTTTTTGTAAGATTTGATTAATAAAAAAGAAGACTTTTCTCTTTACAATACAGATATAAGAACCCGTCAGGGGCGTAAAGGAGAATAAGAACGATGACATATATTGCGCGGACCTTAGGTGTGACCAAGACGTATGAAGGGATAGAGGTTGTCTCGAACGTCAATATGAGTATCAAGCAAGGAGAGATTTACGGTTTTCTGGGTCCGAATGGAGCGGGCAAAACGACGATGATGAAAATGTTGACCAACCTGGTCAAACCGACCGTAGGTGAGATTGAATTGTTCGGAGAGAAACTCACCCCTACATCCTATGAACTGTTGAAGCGGATGGGCAGCATTATTGAGTATCCTTTTTTCTACGATAAACTGTCCGCCAGGGAAAATCTGGAGCTCCATTGTGAATACATGGGATTCTATAACAAGAAGATCATTGACAACATGATGGAAAAAGTAGGTCTGAAGGACACGGGCAAGAAGCCGGTCCGTGACTTTTCTCTGGGAATGAAACAGCGCTTGGGCATCGCCCGTGCACTTATCACAACACCGGAACTGCTTATTTTGGATGAACCGATCAATGGGCTTGATCCCGTAGGGATCAAGGAGATGCGCGATTTGTTCAAACGTCTCAGCTCCGAGTATCGCATTACGTTGTTAATCTCCAGCCACATTCTCGGGGAAATTGAACAGGTCGCGGACACCGTTGGCGTTATTCGGGATGGACGTCTGGTTGAGGAAGTATCGATGGACAGTATCCGTGGAAGCAACAGCGAGTATATTGAGCTGCAGACGCTGGATACACGCCAAGCGACGTATGTCATGGAACACCAGCTGGGATTGAAAAATTATAAATTGGTCGATGACCGTACCGTACGTATTTATGATTCAGGCATCGCTCCATCCGAATTGACTGGAAAACTGATTGGGCATGGCGTTGAGATCGAATCCATTTTCAAGCGGACGCATTCATTGGAAGAACACTTCATGACCTTAATGAAGGGGGATGGGGACGTTGCTTAAACTGATCCAACTGGAGTTGCGCAAACATCGGTTTGCCGGTTATATAGGAGGCGCGGTTATCGCCAATATTGCCATCCTGCTGTTTCTGATCCTGATCGGATTGGTGGACTACGGAACAGAGAACTACGCGTTCTTGAATTATTCGGTGTCTTTCGTTCTGATTGATACGATCGCCCGAGCTACCTTTATTATCTTTGGAGGCGCTCTGATATCGAAGCTGATCATTAGCGAGTATCGAAACAAAACGATGAATGTCATGTTTACCTATCCCATCAAACGTCACAAAATTATCGCGTCCAAATTGATCATTATTTTTTTGTTCATCTTTTTCAATATTATGTTTACCGATGTGTTGATGGGGGCGATCCTGTTGACGACAGATCACTTCTATTCTTTTATTTCTGACGCATTAACGGTGAATGAAGTGCTAACGCTGTTGGTGAAATACACAACTAGTTCTCTCTCGGCTGCTGCCATGGCTCTCATTCCTCTATTTTTCGGGATGCGCAAGCACTCTGCAACGGCAACACTGGTATCGTCCATTTTTCTTGTGTTCGTGGTATGTTCCGGTATCAATGGACCCAGCGTATCCATCAATTCCATCATTGTGATTCCCCTGACATTGGGGGCGATCGGGCTGTGGATTGCTTCCATGTCCATGATCGGTCTGGAGACGAAAGATGTGAACTGAATTCTTCTCTCCCAAACCATACTCCGTATGGCTTCAGATGCCATTGACATCCGCACGTACAAGGGATAGGATAATGTCAATTGAAGGATGAAGGAGAATGCAACTACCATGACGATTCCAAAAACATTAACAATCGCTGGTTCGGACACGAGCGGCGGTGCAGGGATTCAAGCGGATTTGAAAACTTTCCAGGAGCTTGGTGTGTATGGCATGACTGTGCTGACTACCGTTGTGGCTATGGAGCCCGATACGTGGGATCACCAAGTCTTTCCTGTGGAATTAAATGTAGTCGAGGCCCAGCTGCGTACCGTTCTGGATGGTATCGGTTTTGATGCGATGAAGACGGGCATGTTGGGTTCTGTAGATATCATCGAATTGGTTGCGAAGCACATCCGTCGCAGCGGACTGCCACAGATCGTTATTGATCCGGTTATGGTCTGCAAAGGTACGGACGAAGTGCTGCAACCTGAAAATACGGAAGCGATGATCGAATTCCTGTTGCCAGGTGCCGATCTCGTGACACCCAATCTGTTTGAAGCATCACAGCTTGCAAAAAGCGGATTGATCCGCTCCAAGGAGCAGATGGAATCGGCGGCAGCTGCCATTCATGATCACGGGGCGAAGCATGTCCTGATTAAGGACAGAGGGGTTATTAACCCGGGCAAAGCGATGGATCTTCTCTATGACGGAACAAGCTACGAATGGTTTGAAGCCGACGTTGTTGGCTCCGGATATACACATGGTGCGGGCTGCACCACATCTGCAGCAATTACTGCAGGGTTGGCGCGTGGTCTTACCGTGAAAGAGGCTGTTCGTGAAGGCAAGGCCTTCGTGACCAAAGCGATTGCAGGCGGATTCCCGCTGAACCGTTTTGTTGGCCCAACGTTGCATGTGGCACACCGCCTTGAGCATTAAGGCTAAGTGAGTGGTGTTTAATTGCATGGTGTAATCTCGGAGAAAAACGTGGTTTCAGCCGGAAGAAGCCGTCTATGAGCAGGGGATTGCTCAATTGACGGCTTCTTTTTTGTGCGAAAGTGTATGGAATTTAGTAACTTTTGGTATATATTAATCGTATATAAGATGGAGTTCATTCCAGAACATGGATGGACACACGGACGACACACGGAATCGGTATGTTAACAAGAGAATGCTAAAAGGAGAGTCGGCCATGGTCAGAACAGTGCTTTTGGTGGAAGACGAAAGTCGCATTCGTGAGATTGTGGCCGATTATTTCATAAAAGAACAATGGAATGTGATAGAAGCAGAACATGGGGTAGAGGCACTGGAGCTGTTGGCTCTGCATGAAGTCGATCTGGTCATTCTGGATGTGTTGATGCCGGAAATGGATGGGTGGACGCTATGTGGGCATATTCGTTCGCAGTCGACCGTACCTATTATAATGCTGACTGCCCGATCGGAAGATGATGACAAGATTCATGGCTTTCAGCTTGGTGTGGATGATTATGTGACGAAGCCGTTTAGTCCTCGTGTGTTGGTGGCACGTGCAGAGACATTAATGAAACGGGTAGAAGGTGCAGTTAGCAAGGAGCAGAGCGTGATCCGGTTTGGATGCGTGACGCTTGATCCTTGGGCACGACGGCTTGAGAAGGATGGGGCTGAAGTGGAACTTGCACCCAAAGAATATGATCTGCTGCTGTATTTAACCCGCAATCAAGGTATTGTATTGTCCCGCGATGCCATTCTCAACCGGGTCTGGGGATACGACTTTGAAGGGGATTCACGCGTGGTGGATACCCATATCAAGAAACTTCGGAGCAAGCTTGGGGAAGAAGCGAAGTGTATCCGGACCGTTATCGGTACCGGTTACCGATTCGAGGCTGAGGCATGAGACGTAACGGTGTAACGATGAAACTGTTTCTGGTCATGGCCGGATTCCTGCTTCTTCTATATGGAACAACGGTGATTGCCCAACTGGTATGGTTTCCGGACTTCTATCAGCATCAGAAGATTAGCAGTATTAAGAAAAAATTGACGAAATTTGAACAACAATATTCGAATGGACATTGGAATGATGTGCAGCTAGCTAAGGAGACGGGGAAGTTCATGCGACAAAATCAGTCGCATTTGGTCATCCTGACGAACACGGGCAAGCTGGTCAACGACCCTTTTCACATTACATTGCTCCGGGAGGATGGCACACAGGTAAAAGTATCCCTGTCCCTGTTCATCAACAGTGAGAACGCTGGCTGGATCGCCTCCCATCTGAAGTATGGGAAAGAGTTGACTGTTACGGGTCCAGCCAGCGGCTTGAAGGAACCTATGGTATATCCATTCAAAATCAAAGATGCCCAATCCTCTGTATGGGGAACAGAGAGTTTTCAGGAATTGGCTGAACCGGTTCAGGAATGGTCGGGGGTTTTGACCGAGGTAGTTCTACCTAATTTGGCAACATGGAGCCAAAGACAGGGACTGCTTGTGCAGGCACTGGACAGCCGTTTTCCATTGTCTACGGAAGACCAGCTGAGTCTCGCCAATGGGAAAATGATCAATGAAGAATGGACCGATAGCTGGAGCGGAGTGCGAAATGTACTTACCATTGCCCCGGTGCACAGCACCGGACCCCAGCAGCAGCTTATTTTTTCACTGACGTCCTTGCAGGAGATGAGGGAGGCAAGTGAAGCCACACAATTGTTCTATGCCTATTTCGGTATTGCTGCATTTGTATTAATTGTATTTCTTTCACTGCTCTTATCTCGAATCGTCACCAAACCGTTGCTGGCTCTGAACCATGTTGCCAAAAAAATGTCTACCCTCGATTTCACGGTGAAATCGCCTATACGCCGCAATGATGAGATAGGCAGTCTGTCCAATAGCCTCAATGCGCTGTCAACCACATTGGGTCAGACACTGGAAGAGCTTAGACAGGCGAACAGTCAGATGCGCACTGATATGGAAATGAAGCAGCGGATTGAACAGCGGCAGCGGGAGTTTTTTGCCGATGCATCCCATGAGCTCAAAACGCCAATCAGTATCATCAAAGGGTACTCCGAGGGGTTAAAAGACGGGGTTAGTGAGGGCAAACGTGAACGTTACATCGAGATTATTGCCGATGAAGCGGTCAAAATGGAAACGATGGTTGAAGAGATGCTGGATCTGGTACGGCTGGAATCCCAGGCGATTAAGCTAACCAAGGATGCAGTTGCTCTTGGAGATATGATTGAAGATATTGCCGGACGTCTGGGTCCGCAACTGAAGGAAAAGGAACTGGATGTTGTATTGGTCTCTACTACGGAGCAGACCGTTGAGGGAGACCGTAGCAAGTTAGAGCAAGTCATCTATAATATGATGATGAATGCTATACGTCATGCCATTCCTAAGACCGATATTATGATAGAGATCAGCAGGCCCGAAGGGCAGGTTCGAATCTCCATTGAGAATCAGGGTGAGCACATCTCGGAAGCGGAGCGCCAGTACATCTGGGAAAGATTTTACCGTGTGGAACGCTCACGCAATCGCAAAATGGGAGGGACCGGGCTCGGCCTGGCCATCGCGAAGCAGATTCTCGATTTGCATGGATGCAGTTATGGCGTGGAGAACACGCCGGACGGAGTCCGTTTTTATATTATTTTTCCTAATGCTTAGTACGAAAGGGAGTCAAGTCTATGAAATCTTTACCGTCCATATTAACGTTGGGCAATCTAACTTCAGGCATGTTGGCTGTCATAATGGCTATTCATGGCGAATTTGCTCTGGCGGTTACGATGATCTGGGTAGCCATGTTCTTTGATTTATTTGACGGGTTTGCGGCCCGTAAATTGCATTGCGAGGGTGAATTCGGCAAAGCGCTGGATTCGCTGGCTGATGTTGTTTCGTTCGGAACCGCACCGGTGCTAATCCTGTATCTGAACTCCATGAATGAAGTGAATGCGCTGGGTATGGCGTTGACTGCATTATTCCCGGTATGTGGTGCATTGCGTCTCGCTCGATATAATTGCCAGAAAACAGCAAGCCATGGGTTTGTTGGCATGCCGATTACGTTTGCAGGCGGTCTTATGTCCTTTTTCGCGCTCTGGAGTCCTTATTTCACTCATGGTGTAGCCTATCTTGTCATTGTTGTGTTATCCGGTCTAATGGTTAGCCAAATCCGATTCCCGTCTCTAAAACAAGTGCTAGCCCCCCATGAGAAGGATATTGTGGAACCGAAATAAGGAGCGAGTCAGTATGGAATTTGCTAGAGAATTTATTAGTCAATATGGTTATTTCGCAATCTACGGACTGCTGGCTCTGGGCGTGATTGGCATGCCCATTCCGGATGAGGTGATGATGACCTTTGTCGGTTATCTCGCCTCCATCTCGGTGCTGAACTATTCGGTGTCCATCATTGTCAGTTTTGGCGGAGCGTTTACCGGAGGACTTCTGAGTTACACGATTGGCAAGAAGGCCGGTCGACCACTGGTGGAGAAGTATGGTAAATGGGTCGGGGTCAATGCCAAGCGATTGGGCAGGGTGGAATCCTGGTTTTTGAAATATGGGTACTGGTCCATCATACTGGGCTATTTCATTCCAGGCATTCGTCATCTAATGTGCTGCTTCTCCGGGATCAGCCGCATGGCAATAGGGCGATATGTTCTAGTTTCTGGTATTGGTGCATTTATCTGGTGTGTTGTCTTTATATCGATCGGTTTTTACGTCGGTGTGTTAACTTAAAATGGGACAGCCTGTTAGGAACAGGCGAGGATAGAGACCTCTTGTACATGGAGTGGTCTTTTTTTGTTTGTGCGTTAATATTTTCCATTGAAAAATGAAAAGCTCACCGCAAAAAAAGTACGGTGAGCCTGATATATGAATTTTCATGATTACCCGCTTAGATGGGAGTCCTCAATGCCTTTTTCAACACGTCTTTCCCCTTTTTTGCGTGCAAAGGTGATTTTGAGCAAAGGCGGCGTAACCAATGTGGTAACGATAACCATGATGACCACACTGGTGAAATACTCGGCGTCGAGCAATCCGGAAGCAAGCCCGGTGGAGGCGATAATCAGAGCGACTTCGCCTCTGGAGATCATCCCCGAGCCAATAGCCAGAGAAGATGCCCGATCAAATCCGGTCAGTCGTGCACCTGCTCCGCCACCAAGAAGTTTAGTTACAATGGCAATGAGACTGATGACGATAATAAACCAGATTTGTGAACCCACGCCGTCAAAAGTAACATTCAATCCGATACTTACAAAGAATACAGGGACAAAAATCCCGTACGCGATCGGCTCAAGCTTGGTTTCGACCTCATGTTTGAAGTTCGTTTGGGAGATGGCGATCCCTGCGGCAAAGGCACCGATAATCCCGGCAACACCCATCCACTCCGCAAAGTACGAAAAGCCAAAACAAATGATTAATCCGGCTGTAATAACGGTCTCCGTAACCTTCAGTGGTGCCATCCATTTCATGATGCGTGGAACAAGGAACCAGCTTGCAGCGATAATAATAACAAAGAACAACAGCTTCTTGCCGATGAGCAGCGTAATAGAAGTGTCAGTAGCACCTGTCCCGAGCAAACTCATCATGACAGCAAGGATGACCACAACCAGCACGTCGTCCACGACAGCTGCCCCCAGAATGGTTGTACCTTCACGAGAACTGAGCTGATTCATATCTTTTAGTGTCTGGACCGAGATGCTGACCGAAGTGGCACAGAACAAAAGACCAAAGAACAAAGCGTGTGTCTGAGACATGCCGAATGCTATGGCAGCACCATATCCTCCGATGAATGGTAAAATGATGCCACCAACGGCAACAGCAAAAGCGGCCTTCCAATTTTTCTTCAATTGCTCCAGATCCGTCTCAAGTCCCGCGATGAACATAAGCAGCAATACCCCGATTTCAGCCATGTAATGGATGAAATCACTTTGTTGTACCCAACCGAGCAGGGCAGGACCAAGGATGACACCAACGATCAACTTTCCCAAAACCGATGGCTGACCCAGTCTAACGGATAAATCACCGGCCAACTTGGTGAATATCAAAATAAGGGCAAGAACCAAAATAAATTCCATAGATGTACTCCTCTCCAGCAGTAGCGTTTATAGGATTACCCGTCCAAGGGGGGATCATTCCGAGCCTGAGGAACAGAAAAAGGCATAAAACGGCGCTTGTATCGTGCCGCTTTATGCCTTAAAAAAGACAAGGAGGGCCCTTGGTGACAGGCTCCTCCAGTTCAACGCGTATGTGATTTATTGCATTAATTATACCACAAGTACAGGATGGGGTAAACCAGTGGAGGCGTGCTTTTAATGAAAATGGCCTCAAAGGGGCATTTTAAAGGTACGTGATGTGGCTTTTTGTTCAGAGTGTTGTCACTTAACAGTCGAGAAATGGCAAGATATAATGAGATAGAACATAGAAGTTAGGATATAAGGAGGATTTTTCATTGGGCAAACAGGACAAAGGGGACCCGAACATTCAATCCAATCAGATTGCCCCGACCAGTAATAAAAATTTTGCAGGTATCATTATTACCATTTCCATTCTCGCTAATGTCATTATTTTATTATTGTTCTTTGCACCGTCGATCGGATACAAAGGCGATGTGGCCTTTGACATTACAGTGCTGCCGCGGTTTAATGCCGTATTCAACAGCTTCACCTTCATTTTCCTGCTTGCGGCCTTGATTGCCATTATCAAGCGGAATGTGAAACTGCACAAGCGTTTCATCCTTGCTGCATTTACTACGACCCTGTTATTTCTTGTTACGTATTTATCGTTTCACTATCTGTCTCCGGAAACGTCCAAATACGGCGGAGAAGGCATCATTCGTTCCATCTACTTCTTCATTCTGATTACACACAGCATTTTGGCAGCCATCATTGTGCCGCTCGCACTGTTCACTCTGGTATGGGGCTGGACGAATCAATTGAAGAAACACCGTAAAATTGCCCGTTGGACGATGCCGATCTGGTTGTATGTTAGTTCCACGGGTGTAGTTGTATATCTGATGATGGCACCGTACTATTAATTTCATATATCATGGGCATATCCGGCTCGCCTTGCGGGTAATGGTTCCATGGAAGGAGGATTCACGCTTATGTACAGAGTTGTATTAATTCGCCATGGTCAGAGTATGTGGAATGTGGAGAACCGTTTTACCGGTTGGACGGATGTGGATCTGACGACCGATGGATACGGAGAGGCACGTAAAGCGGGAAAAATCCTGAAGGAACAGGGTTTTGATTTTGATTACGCTTATGCTTCGGTACTCAAACGCTCGATTCGAACACTGGATATTGCACTCGATGAGATGGACCGGATGTGGATTCCAATTACGAAGACGTGGAAGCTGAACGAGCGTCACTATGGCGCCTTGCAAGGACTCAACAAACAGCAGACTGCCCTGAAATATGGCGAGGAGCAAGTGAAGGAGTGGAGACGCTCCATTAGCGTATCTCCCCCGGCGCTGGACGAAACGGATGATCGTTATGTACAGGACCAGGACAAGTATCAACGGCTGGGCTGTACCATCCCACGAACCGAGAACTTGATGGATACATCGAAGCGGGTGCTGGAGTATTGGAATGCAGAGATTAAACCGGTGGTATCCGCAGGCAAAAGAGTACTGATCTCCGCGCACGGCAATACGCTGCGTTCACTCGTGATGCATCTGGACCAGATGTCCGAAGCGGACGTCATCGCGCTTAACATCCCGACAGGCATTCCACTGGTCTATGAACTGGATGAAGATTTGCATCCGATAGGTCACTTCTATCTGACTGCGGATGGTTCAACGTATAAACATGAGGAAATGACTCATGTCGCACCACCGTCCGATTGATGAACAGCACGTTAGAAGATGGCTCACCTGAATTCCCAGGCGGTCATCTTTTTTTACGTTAGAATGGATCATTCTCTACTTTAAAAATCGCATTTAGGGTTTCGTTTTTCTCCTACAGGGTAATCTCAAGCAAGACACAATGTATACTAATCCTGAAGGAGGACCAACATATGTCTAAAAAAAGTGGAATCATTGTAACAGCCATAGGAGCAGGCGTAACTTACTTGATGAGGAACAAACAAGCAAGGGATAAGCTGTTCACTACAGTGTCAGGATTCATGAAAAGCTCAAGCCCATCTTCAAGCCCGTCTTATGGAAGCAAAAAAGGTTCACGTGTGAATTGAAAATAGATACTGGTATATGAGTCATATTGTATGAAGCCCGGAACTGGTAAGGTCCCGGGTTTTTGTGTGTTCACATATGACAAGCGATTTTTGCCAGCAAGAATGATACAATGTAAACTTGCAGAACGTATGAAAGGGGAGTATGACATATGAAGAAAAATCGTCTGGGTTCGTCTGAACTTATGGTTGGCGAGATTGGACTCGGCTGTATGTCGCTTGGAATCGAAGAAAAACCAGCGATATCCCTGATTCATGAAGCATTGGATCATGGTGTTAATCTTCTGGATACCGCTGATCTGTATGATGCCGGTCGCAACGAGGAAATTGTGGGCAAGGCCATCCAGGGACGTCGGGATCAGGTCATTGTGGCAACAAAGGTTGGTAATCGTCGCATACCGGGAAAAGAAGGCTGGTCATGGGACCCATCCAAAGCCTATATCAAACAGGCTGTACGAGACAGCCTGAAACGGCTGCAGACGGATTATATTGATCTGTATCAGCTGCATGGTGGCACAATGGATGATCCCATCGAAGAGACGATCGAAGCCTTTGAGGAGCTGAAGCAGGAAGGGTTTATCCGGTATTATGGCATATCCTCCATCCGTCCCAATGTGATTCGGGAATATGTACGGAGGGCTTCCATTGTTAGTGTGATGAATCAGTACAGCGTTGCGGATCGCAGGGCTGAAGAGGAAGTATTGCCTTTATTGGAGCAAAAGGGCATTAGTGTGATCGCTCGTGGACCCGTGGCAAGCGGGGTTCTCGCCGATTCTGGTGCTGCCAAGGCGGATAAGGGTTATCTGGACTATACACCTGAGGAATTGCACATCATACGCAAAGGCCTGAGCCGTTTGGTTATAGACAATCGCAGCATGGCTCAAACGGCTATTCGTTATGCACTAGCACATCCGGCTGTTGCCGCTGTCGTGCCAGGGGCCAGTTCGAGGGAGCAGTTGTTGCATAATATTGCGGCTTCGGAGTCCGCACCACTTACGGCTGCGGAGATTAACGAAATACGGGAGCTCAGTCCCGCCAATCTGTACAAGCAGCATCGGTAAACATTTGTCAGCCTATTTTCAATTGTAACTATACGAGGTACAATAGAGTTGAGCTATAAAGATTATAATGATTATAAAGAAAACGACCAAGGGAGAGATAACATATGGAAAGAATTCAAAGTGAACAACAATATCGTGATACTATCAATTCTGACGGTCTTACCGTCATTAAATTTGATACAACCTGGTGTCCAGATTGCAAAAACCTCGATCGCTTTATCGGGGACGTTATTGACCAGCATGCGGATAAAACCTTCTATGCCCTGGATGCAGAAGAGTTCCTGCCTTTTGCTGAAGAGAACGGTGTACGCGGCATTCCAAGCCTGCTCGTATTTCAGAACGGCAAGAAAATCGCACATTTGCATAGTAAATGGGCTAAAACGCCTGCTCAAATCTCCGAGTACCTGGATACACTTGAGTCCAAGGTATAAATATCATTAGTCGTATATACCTGATCGATTTGAACACCTTCCAACACATGATTGTGATGGAAGGTGTTTTTTGCTGTTTATTTCGATGCATCAAGGGCTTGTTAAGAATTTGTTCAGGCCATCTCCGTATAATGTATATTACAAACTGGTGAATATTGGAGTGAAAGAGATCATTATGAGTAAAACGATTTTTGAGGAAATGCATCAGCTCAGCCACAATGATGACCAAAGATACCGATTGTTAATGAGAGGTGTGAAAAAAAGGCTGGAGGAGCAAAAACAGAGAAGGTACAGTCTGATCGGAAAGATTAAAAATCATCAGAATTATAGAAATCAATATAGAAACATTCAAGTTAAAGAGTGGTGCTGAGTCAGCTTAACTTCTATAGAATATTAGACCCAAGTCCGTTGTACATATCGCCTTTATAATGCTTATTCCAAAGCAAACGAAAAACCAAAGCCAATGGCTAATTCAGTTCCAAAGGAAGCTGAGATTATGATTGGCTTTGGTTTACTTGTTTTGAAAATCAAGTTACATGATAAAAATGATAAAGAATACGGCTGCCAGCACGAAGCGATAGATTGCAAAGACGGTCAGACTCAGTTTTTTCAAAATGGACAGGAACGTCTTGATGGCAAGCATGGCTACGATAAATGCGACTATGAATCCAACGGCAAAGATAGGGAAATCGCTGGTATTCAGGTGATCGATACTTTTGTATAGATCATATCCTGTGGCTCCAATCATAATCGGGACAGAGACCAGGAATGTAAATTCCGCCGCAGCAACCCGGCTTATCCCTGCAAACATTCCACCGGAGATCGTTGAACCCGAACGGGAGAAGCCTGGCCATAATGCGAGAATCTGAAAAAGTCCCACCACAAATGCCTGTTTATACGTAATATCGTCTACATCATGGGTTGTGATGCGCTCACTTCGATGGCTCCATCGTTCAGCGACAATCATCAGAATACCACCAATAACAAGACTGTACAGCACCGTTTGGGCTCCAAACAGATGCGCTTTGATCCAGTCCCGGAATACAAGTCCAATGACTACGGCTGGAACCATGGCCAAAAAGATATGTATAAGGTTCAGACGGGAGGTGTAACTCCTTTTGCCTCCGGTGAAGCGGAACATATCAATGAATTTGTTCCAGTACAGTACCACGACAGCAAGTACAGCTCCGAGCTGCACAACCACCTCAAACGTTTTGACTGACTCGTTGCCCTCCGATAATCCCAGCAAGTGGGCAGTCAGAATCATGTGTCCGGTTGAGGACACGGGCAAAAACTCAGTTAAACCTTCGATGATGCCCATAATAATAGATGATATAAAGTCCAATTTCTCTTCCTCCTTGAAATACAGATGACAGCATACAGGCTGTCATACGGTTGACAGTGCCCGTTCATTTTAGAACAAAGCTATCATCTATTATGCTATCAAATGCGTTCAACTTCAACTTACGCTTGTAATGAATGGTGTAAAACCATATTGACAAAAACCTAGTTATCCCATAGGATATACATTAACTGACTGACTGATCAATCGGGAGGGCAAGCAGATGACCAAAATTAACCATTTGGAACCTGGAGAAGAACGCCGGGACCAAATTATACGCATAGCGATGGAGCGTTTCGCAACCCAGGGCTACCACCAGACGAAAATTTCCGATATTGTCCGTGAAGCTGGCGTCGCGCAAGGCACCTTTTACTGGCACTTCAAAAGTAAGGAAGCCATTGCCTCGGAGATTGTGTTAACCGGCAGGGAGAAGCTGCTTGAAGCGATCGGGCAGGGCTATCGCAAGGATGCCGGATCGGTTGAGGATATGGTGAGGGCTTCGGAAAAGCTATTTACCGACCTGTTCTCCTTCGCCGCGGACAATCGGTACTTTATGGAATTGTTGCTTAGAGGCATCGTTTCTGAGGATTCGGTGCGTCGACTGGTTGAGGAGACACGGGGGGCGGTGGAGCAGGCTTTTCGTCACAACATGGCACGAGCTATTGAGCTTGGCATGCTGCCTGAGGGAATGGATGTCCCACTTCGTGCCGCACTGCTGGTGAGCATGATTGAAGGCATGATTTCGCGCTGGCTGTTCGGATCGGAGGAACTGCACAGCGATTTCTCGTCGATGACAGCAGCAACGCTCGCAGCTGAGGCCGCAAGCTTTGAGTTTTACGGATTGCTCGGTACATAAATATGTGCTGGCACTGCAGGATGATTTTCAGATAACAGGATTAAATATTCACATGATTAAGCCAGCAGCAGGGAATAATGGATACAACTGCAGCTTAAGGACAAAAGACACAAGAAAAAAGAAACAAGAAACCGAAGTTTCAACAAGACATGACTACATGCATGAGAGGAAGTTAACGACATGAACAAAACATATGCAAAGAAATCTCGCAAAGGCTGGACTTTAACAGCCCTGTTGCTAATGACGGTGCTGGTACTGAGCGCTTGTGGCAGTAAAGCTACGGATAATGGAAACAGTAATGGAGCACAGGCGAACAATGAACTGGAGCAGATCAAATCGGCGGGTACCATGAAAGTCGGCATGATGGGAACCTATCCTCCATACAACTTCCTGAATGACAAGAAAGAAATGGACGGCTTCGATGCTGATATCGCGCGTGAGGTTGCCAAGCGTCTTGGTGTAAAGGTTGAGTTTGTATCCCAGGAGTTCTCGGGGCTCACACCAAGTCTGCAATCCAAAAAGCTGGATGCGATTATCAGCCAGATGACGATTACCGATGACCGCAAAAAAGTACTGGATTTCAGTGATCCATACATTACTAATGATGTAAAAATCATCGTGAAAAAAGAAAATAATGATATCGCCAAGCTGGAAGATTTTAAAGGGAAAACGGTCGGCGTAGGCCTTGGGACCAATGATGAAACCTATCTTCGTAACGAAGTGCTGCCCAAAGTCGGCGATTTCACGATCAAGACCTATGATGATGTCATCACATCATTGAAAGATTTGGACGCTGGGCGGATCGATGCAACGATTAACAATCTGTATGCGCTGAAACCTATTGTAGATGCGAATGGCTTCAATATCAAAGCCGTAGGTGAACCCATCAAGAGTGACCAAGCAGGCATCGCTGTTCGTAAAGACAATCCGGAACTTGTAGCTGCTCTGAACGATGCACTGAAAGGCATGAAGGACGATGGCACGTACAATACCATTTTCAAAAAGTGGTTTGGTGAAGAGCCTGCGCAATAATGAACCGGCAGGGCGAAGGGAAGTTTGATCCATGGAACTGGTATTTGAGAATATCCCCTTCTTTCTGAAGGGGGCGTATTACACGCTGTATGTAACTGTCATTTCAATGTTCTTTGCTTTTATCATCGGAGTGCTGGTCGCGATTGCACGTCTGAAAGGACCGATGTGGCTCAGAATGATCGCCCGATTCTATGTATCCATCATGCGGGGAACCCCGTTGTTGGTGCAATTATTCGTTATTTACTATGGATTGGTTGATTATGGTGTAACCTTGGGCTCGCTTACAGCCGCCTGTCTTGGGCTCAGTTTGAACGCAGGTGCGTTTCTCTCTGAGACATTCCGGGGAGCCATTCAGGCAGTACCGAAGGGACAGACGGAGGCTGCATATGCGACGGGCATGACACCAGCTCAAACGATGAGACGAATCGTATTCCCGCAGGCTGTGCGTATTGCTATTCCACCGATGGGCAACACATTTATCGGGATGCTGAAAGAAACGTCACTTGTAGCAGCCCTCGGGGTTACGGAGCTGCTTCGCTCGGCCCAGCTGCTTGTGGCGCAATATTATGTTAACATGCCGTTTTATCTGGCGATTGGCGTGATCTACTGGATCATGAGTATCGGCTTCTCGGCCATTCTGGAACAAGTGGAGCGCCGGCTGGCCCGGGCTTACTGATAGGAGGGGAGAACCGGTGATTACAACCACAGGACTGACCAAACGTTTTGGGAAAAATGAAGTTCTCACAAATATAGATTTGCATGTTGATGCGAAGGATATCGTTGTTCTGCTGGGACCCAGTGGTTCAGGCAAGAGTACGCTGCTGCGCTGTCTGAACGGTCTGGAAGAGCTCTCTGGCGGGAAGATCGAAGTGAATGGTGTTGTCGTCGACAGTGCCGATTCACAGCGAATTCAGCGGGCACGGGTGCTGGAGATCCGTCGCCAGACCGGCATGGTATTCCAGCAGTTCAACCTTTATCCGCACAAGACGGTGCTGGGCAATGTGATGGAAGGCCTCGTGACAGTGAAAAAAACTAAGCGGGACGAGGCAGCCGCGCGGGCCCGGATTCTGCTGGATCGGGTTGGCCTGTCGGACAAGCAGGATGCATATCCATCCCGATTATCCGGTGGGCAGCAACAACGGGTGGCTATTGCGCGTGCGCTGGCGATGGAGCCTGAAGTGATGCTGTTTGACGAGCCTACCTCAGCCCTGGATCCCGAACTGGTGGGAGAAGTGCTCTCCGTTATGAAGGAGTTGGCACAGGAAGGCATGACGATGCTTGTCGTAACGCATGAGTTGAAGTTTGCCCGAAATGTGGCTAACAAAATTGTATTTATGGCGGATGGATCCATTGTGGAAGAAGCAAGTCCGCAGGCCTTTTTTGAACACCCAATCCAGGAGCGGACACGTCGTTTCTTGCAGCAAATTACTGAATTCTAAGAATTCTCAGAGATAAGCAGACTGGTGAAGGGAACGGAATCGATTCTGAAGAAGCGCAGCGTTCGCCTTTGTCTCCGAATGAACGATCCGTACCCGGAACGGTTATCTGCAGAGCGTAAACTATTCTAAGAAAGAAGGATAAACATCATGAATGTAACAACCGTATGGAAAGGCAAACGCGCGTTTACTTCGGAAGGACCCTCTGGCTACGCGGTCGGCATGGATGCCACAGCTGCTTATGGTGGTGACAGCAAGGGTGCTACACCCATGGAATTGTTACTGGCAGGTCTCGGAGGCTGTATGGGGATCGATATCACGATGATTCTGGACGCCTTCCTGGACAAAATTACAGGAATCGAGATTGAAGCACAGGGTACACGCAGTGAAGATATGCCAAAAGGTTTTACCTCCATTGACCTGATCTTCAAGGTGGACGGCGATATCCCGGATTATCGCATCTGGAAAGCGATCCAGATGGCGGAGGAGAAGTATTGTGCAGTCTCCGCTTCCCTGAGCGCCGATATTCATCCCAAACTAATTCTGAATGGGGTAGACACTCCCCGTCCATAACAACACAGCAGTAAACAATATACTGAAAAGGCACTTCCAATCGTGGGAGTGCCTTTTTTTGGCTTGTACAACACTTTAACAGTTAGTAGGTGGAATCAGGCTAAATGCGGAACAAGCTGGTCCCAGATGCCCATAATTTCCGTGATAGCCTGCTCAATCAAGGCAAGAGGGACGCCGTCCCGGGCTTGTGTAGATATGCCTTGCATAAAAGTGTCAAATACGGTGGTCAGCATGACCACATTCGTGGATGCAGGAAGATCACCGAGATCCACAGCACGCTGGATACAATCCTGCAGACGGCTGCGTGTCAGCTTTCTTTTGTCCGCGGTAACGTCACGGATATGATTGTTTTTGGAAGAACATGTACTGGCTGACAGCACTATCAAACAGCCCATTGGATGTGCGCTGTCCGTTTGCATTTTGGCGGTACTTCTTAACGTGGTTTCAATCGCTTCTCTGGGAGACAGTGTGAGATCCGAGAAGCTTTCCGTGACACGTCCAAAGGTACCCATATATCGTTCGACCGCTTCTTTATACAGGGCTTCTTTGGATTCAAAGGCTGCATAGAAACTGGCTGCTGAAATATCCCCCATGGCTGCTCGAAGTTGAAGTAATGAGGTGGCCTCGAATCCTTGCTCCCAAAAGAGCATCATCGCCTGCAACAGTGCTTCATCTCGATCAAAAATACGCGGACGTCCAGTTCTTGCCATAAGAGATTCCCCCTTGGGTTTTCTTAATTATATACTAATCGATCCATAAGTCATTGACAAGGTGAGGCGAGCTGAATAATATAAGGAATGATCGATCCATAATTCGATAGCTTGACTACACTATCCTAAAAGGAGCTGCACTGATGTCTGATATATCTTCTCATCGTTTTCCGTGGTTAGGACTGCTGGCTTTGGCCATGGCAGGTTTTATTGCTATTATGACCGAAACGCTTCCTGCGGGGTTACTGCCTCAAATTAAAGAAGGGCTCCAGGTCTCTGAGGCAGGGGCTGGGCAGCTTGTCACCTTTTATGCTGTGGGGTCTCTGGTTGCCGCGATACCTGTCGCTGTGCTGACAAGGGGCTGGCGACGTCGTCCGCTTTTACTTCTGTCGATCATCGGCTTTCTGGTTTTTAACACCATTACAGCCCTCTCGTACAACTATGTACTGACACTTGCCGCTCGCTTTTTGGCCGGTGTCGCTGCCGGTGTCTCCTGGGGTCTGATTGGCAGTTATGCACTGCGCATGGTACCTGAACATCTCAAGGGCAGGGGCATGGCTGTTGCGATGATTGGTACACCGATTGCCTTATCGTTCGGTGTTCCGGCAGGTACGCTGCTGGGTTCCTTTATGGGCTGGCGCTCGGTATTCTGGCTGATGTCCTTGCTGGCGTTTATACTGATTTTCTGGGTGCTCTGGAAAGTCCCCGATTATCCGGGACAGTCAGCTGATAAGCGCGTCTCTGCAATACAGGTGCTGTTCACCCCTGGTGTAATTCCCATTTTGACCGTCGTTTTGGCTTGGATGCTGGCTCATAATATTCTGTATACCTATATTGCTCCTTTCCTCGCCGATGTCGGTCTGGAATCAAAGGTTGGACTCATGTTACTTATATTTGGCTTGCTGGCTTTGGTGGGCATTTGGATTACAGGCATTCTCATTGATCGGTGGTTACGTCTGCTGGTTCTCATAAGTCTTGCGGGTTTCGCGTTGATCTCTCTGGTATTGGGCCTTTGGAGTGAGTACGCTGCGGTTATCTTTGGTTCTGTTGCGCTGTGGGGCCTGACTTTTGGCGGTGCGGCTACCCTGCTGCAGACCGCACTTGCTCAAGCTGCCGGGGAACAGGGTGTAGATATCGTCATGCCAATCAACACAACCGTTTGGAATCTGGCTATTGCCCTTGGCGGAATGGCGGGAGGCGTTCTTCTGAATCAATGGGGGGCATCGTCCTTTACCTGGGCCATCCTGTTCCTATCACTTGTGGCCTTAATTGTTGCGCAGCGTGCCAAAGGACATGGATTCCGCTCAGCACGCAGCCGTTAAGCAATCTGTTTTTATTCCAACATTCATTAGAATGAGCTACACAACCTTCACGTTTGTTTTATCAATCAGCATACTGCCTTTTTTTGGAGCCCTCTTGCAGGGCTTTTGCTGTTGTGTGGTATGATAAATTGGAAGCACAGGAACAGAATATCCTGCTCCCTATATGTAAGCGCTTATAAGACGACGGAAGGTGCAGATATGTTAAAAAGGCTGATACGAACATCCAACAATCTCAAAATAAAGCATAAATTGCTCATATCCTATGTACTTGTCGTCATGATTCCTGTACTGATCATCGGACTTGCCGTGACGGGATACTTTCGCAAGCAGGCGCTCGATAACGCGATTGGACAGACGATCAATAACGTGGACAGAATCAAGAGCCAGACCGCTACGCTGCTCCGTGTGCCAACGGATATTTCCAATATTCTGATGTTCAACAATGAGCTGAAGGAGATTGTGAACAAACGATATCAAAGCGTTGTGGAGCTGACATCAGCCTACCTCGCCTACAAAGATTTTCAGGAATACAAGCGTCTGTACCGTGAGGTTGCAGGTATCCGATTTTACTCGACCAATCCGACGCTAATCAACAATCTTGAATTCATTCCGGTAGACGAACAGACCAAAGAGAGCTATTGGTACCAGAAGGCACTCACCACAACCAGCATTGGCTGGTTTTACATCCCGGACAAGGGGGATAATCCTGTGCATAAGCTCAGTTTGGTCCGCAAAGTGCCTTTTGCCGAATATCGGTCCGAGGGCGTGCTGATGATTGTGATCAATCAGGAAGAGCTGAATGGACTGTTACGTCAGGAGCCGTTCGAGACGTTGATTACGGACGAGCAGGGTTATGTGGTTGCGGCCAAAAATACCGATCTGGTCGGTAAAACGCTGAATGAATTGAATTTTGGCGTTGATTTGCAAAATCAGGCAAAAGGCACCATTTCAGCTGATTTTCAGGGGGAGCCTTCCAACATTGTCATTGATGAGTTGGGTCCTGGATCAAGCATGAACAGCCTGAAGATCATTTCGGTGTTTGCTACCAAAAATATTGTCAAAGATGCCAATACAATTAGTTTGATCGGCATGCTGTTTATTACGCTTGTGCTGGTCATTGCATTGCTGCTGGTATACATTATTTCATTTCTCACATCGAATCGGCTGCTGCGCCTCAGTAAACATCTGAACAAGCTTGCGCTGGGTGACCTGAATGTCACCTCCCGTATTGACGGGAATGATGAAATCGGGCAGCTGTCGAGGCAGTTCAATTACATGGTGAAGAGTATTAACGAACTGATGACTCAAGTGGTAGAAGCGACCGAACAGAACAATCAATTGGAAATCGCGCAGAAAGAGATTAAACTGAAAATGATGGCAAGCCAGATCAATCCTCATTTTTTGTTTAACGCTTTGGAGTCGATCCGCATGAAAGCCCATATCAAAGGGGAGGCGGAGATTGCCAATATCGTCAGGCTTTTGGGCAAGCTGATGCGCAAAAGTCTTGAGATTGGCAGCGGCAAAACGACCTTCAGAGCCGAACTGGAGATGGTACGTTCCTATCTGGAAATTCAGAAATTCCGTTACGGCGACCGACTTGCTTTCCAAATCCATATCGATCCGGAGGTGGAGAAGATGTACATCCCTCCGTTGATCATTCAGCCTTTGGTGGAGAATGCCATCGTGCACGGTTTGGAAAATAAAGAGGGCACGGTCCATGTGAGTATAAATATTCGTTTGGTGGAAGAACTGGTCCAGGTGCGTGTCAATGACGATGGAGCAGGCATTGCGCCGGAACGTCTGGCGGAAGTGAGGCAGTTCATCTGTGGACCGGAAGAACAGGAGAAGAGCCGGATTGGCATGCGTAATGTACATCAACGCTTGACGTTAACTTACGGTGAACCATACGGATTACAGATTACGAGTATGTACGGGGAAGGAACAGAGGTTTCTTTCACCTTGCCAGCAGGAGGGGACCAGCATGTATAAAGTGTTTTTGGTAGATGATGAACCGAGCATACGTGAAGGACTGACAACCATTATTGAATGGGAAAAATATGGATTCCAGGTGGTTGGTACAGCTGCCAGCGGGCGTGAGGCTATTACCCGCTTTGAGGAGCTGAAACCGGATCTGACCATCATTGATATTCGCATGCCCGGCATGACCGGATTGGATGTCATCGAAGAAGTCCGACAGCATCATCCGGGTTCGCACTTTTTGATCCTCAGTGGATATGCCGATTTTGATTATGCGAAGAAAGCCATCAGTTTTGGAGTGGATGGGTATCTGCTCAAACCGGTGGACGAAGATGAAATCATCAGTGAGCTGGAACGAATTGCTGCGTTGTTGACGCGGGAACGAGAGACTCTGGCGCGTCATGCTGGTGAGGATACAGCTTATCGTGAACATCAGATCGAGGCCTTGCTGTTTGATAGTCTGGAAGGTGCAGGAACCGTGGAAGCCAATGCACTGGGGTTGAACTGGGCGCAGTATCAAATTGTGCTGATGGAGATGCATGCTGCACCTGACTTACAGCGTGGAAGTGTAGTGAAACGCAGACTTGCTGAAGCTTTTGACCAGAAGGATCGGGGGATCGTATTTTCGTTTCACTCTGGGCTGGGCCTATTATGCAAAGAACCGATTCTAACCACGCAATCTGCCCAGAATTTCTATGAAGAGCTTGAAGGATTGTTGGAAGAATGGAATATTCACATGTATGCGGCAGCTGGTCAAGCTGTGAACTCCACCGCTGACATAGCCCAATCTTATAATCAGGCAAACGGTGTGTTGGGCGGACGTTTTCTGTTCGCGGAAAAACGCGTTATGTTGTGGGACGAAGGGGATAAGGGCTTCATTGTGATTGAATCAGCTGGTAACGCTGGGGACGAAGAACGTGCTGAACCGGATGAAGCAGAATTGGCAGACAAGCTGTATTATGCGCTGGACATCCGAAGCAATGAGTCAGTGATGCGGGTACTTACCGAGATGGAAGAACGCTTCGTTCCATATCATCAGACAGAACAGGCGATTAAGACGGCGTTCTCGCAGGTATTTTCACTGGCTATTAACAAACTGGCGGCTTCCAATCAGCATATGTACTCCATTATGCAGGAACATTCCGTTCTTATTACAGAGGTATATCATCAATTAACGTTGCTGGATCTCAAAATCATGGCAGCGGAACATCTGAACAGGCTAATTCAACGGATGGGCGGCGGCAGCAAGGATACGGTACTGAAACAGATGATTGAATTCATTCGTCGAAACCCTGGGGAGAATCTGAAGCTGGAGGTACTTGCTGAGGTATTCAACTACAATAGCAGTTATCTGGGCAAGCTGTTCAAAAATCATACCGGAGAGTATTTCAATGCGTTTCTGGACAAGGTTCGGATGGAAAAGGCGAAGGAACTGCTCGACGAAGGATTAAAGGTACACCAGGTTGCCGCGAGAGTGGGTTATGCCAACGTGGACTACTTCCACGGCAAATTCAAGAAGTACGTAGGTGAATCACCTTCTGCTTATAAACAAGCCAAAGAGCATGCCAGGTTGCAGCAATCCAAGGATCAGTCCAAAGAAGTTAACGAAGAGTAAAAATGATGATTCGATAGAGGCTATTTCATATCGTTCAGGGGTTTATTTACTCTATTGGACGAGAATGATTTGACCACTAAAAATAAAACGTTTTCGTAAATCTGTGGATTGTACATTCTAGAATCCAGATATAGTCCATCGAGATCCTGTTATAAGCAATGGTGTCCACCTGCCTGACATTTTAAACTGAATGTACCTATATCAGTATGAGGAGGGACAGCAGTTGAATATATCCAATAAATATGCTCTCCGCCACACGTTTAACTTGAATGGGACATGGCAATTTTGCCTGGATTCGAAGGCTCTGGAGTCCTCGTATGAGCAATATCTTCCTCCTATACAATCGGATGATCAGACGATCTGGGAAGAGATTCAAATCCCTGGTTCCTGGGAGGAACAGGGATATGGTGATGAGCCTGAATATCAAAGGATGGATACATGGACGAAAGTTCGTGAGTATGAGGGGGCAGCCTGGTACGCCAAGGATGTGCATATTCCGGTTGGTGATCCGGGCTGCAGATATGTATTCAGACTGAAAGGAGTCCGCTGGACGACCAACGTCTGGATCAATGGATGTTATGCCGGACAACAGGATAGTCTTCTGACTCATCAGGAATGGGATATAACCTCTTTCATGAAGGAAGGGGGCATGAATCGAATTGATCTGCGTGTGGATAATACGATGAAGTATCCTTTGGCTGGAAGTCACATTCATTCATTACACACAGCTACGACTTGGGGCGGCATTACAGGCGGAGCCTTTTTGGATCGTCTGCCTCCACACCGAATCCAACAATTTCGACTGCAACCGGAGCGGATAAAAGGCACATTATCCGTTCATTGTTTTGTAAGCGCTCCCGTGAAACGGTCTGGGAAAAGACTTCAATTGCATATGGATATTCAGCATCCTACCGGAAGGTGGCTTCCCCGCTGCAGCTGCGACGTGGAGATGGACCATCCGAACGTACCTGCATCTGTTGATGCCACTGGTAATATGAGTGAAGTAATCCGCGAAGTACAGGATTGGCAATTAGAGCTAGGCGAAGGAGAGGACATTGCACTGTGGTCGGATGAATCTCCTGCATTGTACAGGGCAGTCATCTGTCTGCATGATGGTGAGCAAGAGTTGGATCGGATGGAAGAGATATTTGGTGTGCGTTCTTTTGCTGTTAAGGGGCAACAGTTAGAATTAAACGACACACCGGTGTTTCTGCGCGGTTATGTGGATTGCTGTATCTTTCCGCTCACGGGTTATCCAGTCTGGGATAAAGAGCATTATAACCAACAGTTTCGAATCGCCAAATCATATGGCTTCAATCATGTACGTCTGCATGGATGGAGCGCCCCTGAGCCTTTTTGGGAAGCTGCTGACGAAGAAGGGATGCTGGTTCAGGCAGAGCTGCCGCATTGGTCGCGATTATTCGAGCAACGGGGACAGTCCGCACCCGCTGAAGTGTTATCCTATTTGACAAACGAACTGGAAGGGCTTTTGCAGGTTCTGCACAAACATCCGTCTTTTGTTATGTTCTCCATGGGCAATGAACTCATTGGTCCCAATGGTCATCCTGAATTGAATGAATTGGTACAGCGGGCGAGGCACTTGGACCCGACTCGGTTGTATACCGATAATACAGGCTTTGGCCAACTTCCGGCTCAAGGGCGGGAAGCTGACTATTACATCCAGTCCTTGAACTGGCATCCGCCTCTCGAGTCCGAGCTTTCCGCTATACCTGATACGACTCTGGACTATCATGCTGTAACCCGACTTGCGGATCGTCCAGTTGTGGGACATGAGCACGCACAGTTTACGATGTATGTTCGTCCCCAGGAACGACAGAAGTATACAGGGGTTCTGCGTCCAAGCTGGCTGCAGCCGATTGAAGAGTCGTTGTCACGCAAGGGATTGACCGCAGATCTGGAGAACTTCCAGCAAGCCAGTGGAATACATCTGGTTCGTTCATTAAAAGAAGCCATGGAGCGTATACGCCGTACTGAAGGTGCTGCTGGTGTACAGCTGCTGGATATTCGGGATTTTCCTGGGCAGGGTCATGCCACCACAGGTATTCTGGATGTGTTCTGGGAAAGCAAGGGCATTATTGAACCAGCAGTATTCAGGCAATTCAATGCAAATGTAGTGCTGTTGTTGAGCTGCAGCGAGCGTACATTTTATGCAGGAGAGGCCATATGTATTGAAGCACGTATATCTCATTATGGACAGACAGTGATACGCGATGCGAGTATTCATTGGCGGCTTGTCAGCGAAGATGTGATTCTGGACGAAGGGATATTACATTGTGGGAAGCTAAGTTGTGGCGAGATACACGATGCTGGCAGACTGAAGACTCATGCCCCACTGGCAGGGGCATCCTCCTTTTACATCGAAGCGGAGCTGAGAGCGGGGGATTCAGAGAGTATTGCCACCAATGTATGGCATGGTTGGTCGTTTCCTTTATATCAGACAAACTCCACCTCCAATCGGATCTGGAGCAGCGTGGACGAACTGCAGCCCTATCTTCTCGGAGCTCATCATGATCAGGTTGACCACCTGGATGGCAGTGCAATATTGAAAAATCGGGAGCAAGAACTGGTCATCATACATTCGCTTACGCCGAACGCACTCGACTACTTGATCAACGGCGGCAGTGTTTGGCTTCATACACACTCGCATGATTTATATGACCGGGTGGAGACCAAGTATCTACCTGTATTTTGGAATTATCTCATGTTTGCAACGCAGCCGGGAGCGACGATGGGCATGCATTTACAGGATTCAGTACCTTTGCTCGGCTCCTTCCCGTATGATCGGGCTTCGGATTGGCACTGGTACCATCTGGTGAATGGTGCACCAGCCATATGTCTGGATACATTGGAGGGTGTGCAGCCACTCATTGAGGTGATCGATCATTTTCACAGAGGGAAGCGTCTTGCTTACGTCTTTGAGGCAAAAGTGGGAAAGGGAAAATTACTTGTATCCTCATTGCCATTTACGGATACATCTTTAATGAAACGACCCGAGGCAGCTTACCTGTTTCAGGAGATGGTCTCTTATCTGCTCGGAGAGGAGTTTCACCCCGAATCTTCCATATCTGTAGGAGAACTGTTGGGTACAGTGAAGTTAAACACCATCCGTTTTGCCCTCTAAACCCAAGGACCGTTAAGGTCCTTTTTCTTTTGCCATTTTTATAAAGTAACCGATTTCTATAAAACGTTTTCGTATATTTCCATTTTAATTTATATTTCCCTTTTATTTTAAATTATTAATAGAAGATGGCGTCAAAATCACTGATTTGGAAGAAATAATATCGGATTATAGGGGGGCATATCTAATTTTTATATGATTTTCTCTAAAATCCAGATGGTATTTTGAAAACGCTCTATCAGGTATGATTAATTTATAAAACAGAGGAGGGGGAACGGAGATGGAAACGCTAACAAAAAAATCCGCTTCCACGAAAAGAAGCAATGACCCCAAACCGCCAACACAAAACCGGCGGAACAGAATTTGGGACAGCATGAAACAGCAGAAGTATCTCTATCTCATGTCATTGCCATTCGTAGTTTGGGTTTTTGTATTCAACTATCTGCCACTATGGGGATGGACGATGGCATTCCAAAATTATAAACCGGCCAGATCGTTCGGCGATCAAGAGTGGGTTGGTTTTAAACACTTTGTAGAGTTGTTCAGTGATGATCGTTTCTATCTGGTACTTCGGAATACGCTTGCAATGAGCTTGATGGGACTGGTTGTCGGTTTTGTCGTGCCGATTTTCTTTGCCATTCTCCTGAATGAGATGAGAGGCATGTTCTTCAAGCGTGCAGTGCAAACGGTATCATATCTGCCTCACTTTGTATCCTGGGTCGTTGTGGCAGGGATTATTACCAAGATGCTCTCCACCGATGGAGGGATTATCAATGACATTTTGGTAAACCTAAACATTATTGATCAGCCGATTCAATTCATGGCCAAAGGGAACCTGTTTTGGTACATTGTAACCGCTTCAGATGTTTGGAAAGAAACAGGCTGGAATGCCATCATCTATCTGGCAGCCATTACGGGTATTGACCAAGAATTGTACGAGGCTTCCCGTGTCGACGGAGCGAACCGTTGGAGACAAATGTGGCATATCACACTTCCAGGTATTCGAACCACGATTTCCGTACTGTTAATCATGTCCATCGGGCATCTGGTCAGTATCGGAATGGAGAAACAGTTACTGCTGGGTAACAGCCTGGTCACCGATTACGCGGAAGTCCTTGATCTATATGCGCTCAATTATGGTTTGAATATGGGACGGTTCTCATATGGTACCGCCATAGGCATATTCAACTCCGTTGTCAGTATCATCCTTCTGTTTACTGCGAACGGCTTGTTCAAAAAAATCACCAAAGAAAGCATCATGTAGGGGGGAGAAATTATGGCGAACAAAGCATTCAATGCTACTCGGGGCGATAAAGTGTTCGATATATTCAACATCCTTGCGATGACCCTGGTGCTTATCGTAACTTTATATCCATTCCTTAACGTACTGGCCATCTCGCTCAATAATTCGACGGATACGGTACGCGGCGGAATATACTTGTGGCCTCGTGAATTCACGTTGCAGAACTATAAAACGATTTTCCAATATGAAGGCTTGCTGCAAGGTTTGCAGATTTCCATTCTGCGTACGATTGTAGGTACTGTGCTTGGTTTGATCAGTTCTTCGATGATCGCCTTTACGCTTAGTAGACCTGACTTCGGTCTTAGAAAATTCGTTTCCACTACGCTGGCACTCACGATGTACTTCTCCGGTGGTCTGATTCCAGTATACCTGCTGATGCGTGACCTTCACCTGATCGGTACATTCTGGGTATATGTATTGCCAGGTATGATCAGTGCATTTAACGTGTTCATCATCCGTTCATTCATTGATGGCTTGCCGTATGCCTTGCAGGAATCGGCAAAACTGGACGGTGCGAACGACTTTACGATTTACTACAAAATTATTTTGCCACTCTGTAAACCGGTATTGGCAACGATTGCCTTGTTCCTGGCAGTAGGCCAATGGAATGCCTGGTTGGATACGTATCTGTATAACGGCTCAAAAGCGCATCTGACCACGCTCCAATATGAGCTGATGAAAGTACTGCAAAGTACGCAGCAGGGCTCGGGCGCTGGACGAAATGCCAATGATATGGCACAGCAGATGACACAGATTTCGCCGGAATCGATCAAAATGGCGATCACGATCGTTGTTACGGTTCCAATCCTGATTGTATATCCTTTCCTGCAAAAGTATTTTGTAGGTGGTATGACATTGGGTGCAGTAAAAGCATAAGCAAGTTTGTACAGGTTGCCACATAGAGCGGCCGTACATTAAAAAAAGCATCAGGATATCCGAAGCGCAGCCATTTGGTCTGCGCTTCACCGTATAGGGCTGCGGAGCGGTATCCATGAAGCTATAGACAGGGACAAAAAAGTCCCGGATAAGACAGACATATGAAATGGGAGGATTACCATTATGGCAAGCAACAAAATGAAGATTGCACTGGCTCCAGTGCTTGCGATGTCTTTACTCGCAGGTTGCGGTGGAGGAAATAGCGGCGAAACGTCGTTTAAGGACACAAGCGGTGATACGACTCCGATTACATTCAGCTTTTTTAGCGTGGACCCCAGTCCGAACTGGAACGGCATGAAAGATGAGGTAGGCCAGGTACTTACGGAGAAAACAGGTGTAACCCTCAATGGTGAATTTGCCGTTAGCGGTGGTCAGGATAAAATATCTTTAATGGCAGCGAGTGGAGATTATCCGGATATCGTGTCACCCAAAGGAGAGCTAAGCAAGCTCGTGGATGCCGGAGCCATGTTGGATCTGACAGATCTGATCAATCAATATGCTCCCAATCTGAAGAAGCTGTATGGTAATTACATGGACCGGTTGAAATACAGCAATGAGGATCAGGCAATTTATGTGCTGCCAACGTATTATGCGGTAGATCAGAAGTACTTTGATGCAGGCGGCGGATTTGGTATTCAGCATCGTGTATTAAAAGAGTTGGGATATCCCGAAGTGCGTACGTTGCAGGATTATGAAAATGTGTTGAAGGCATATAAGGAGAAACATCCAACGATTGATGGCCAGCCAACAATTCCGTTATCCCTAGACGCTGATGACTGGAGAATCATGATTACGGTAACAAATCCGGCCTTCCAGGCAACAGGCGCTCCGGATGACGGTGAATACTACATCAATCCAGAAACGTATGAAGCCATGCTGCATTATAAACGTCCAGAGGAAAAGGAGTACTTCCGCTGGTTGAACCATATGTACAGCGAAGGATTGCTTGATCAGGACAGCTTTGTACAAAAAACAGACCAATATAAATCCAAAATTGCAAGTGGACGTGTACTGGGTGTCATTGACCAGGATTGGGGATACTCTGATGCAGAGAATGCTTTGAAATCTGCCGGTAAGGATGAGGCGACATATTCTCACTTCCCTGTAACACTGTCCAAGGACATCAAAGACCATTCCTATCAGGATCCTGGCTTTGTATCCGGGTGGGGTGTAGGCATTTCAACAACGAATCCGGACCCGGTTCGTACAATCAAATTCTTTGATTACCTCGCTTCTGAAGAAGGGCAGGTGCTGATGAACTGGGGGATTGAAGGCAAACAGTACGAAGTGAAAGATGGCAAACGTGTGATTCCTGCCGATGTGCTGGATCAAAAGACAAACAATGCTGCCGTATTTCAGAAGGAAACAGGTATTGGCCTCTACACCAATATGACGGGTCACTATGGAGATGGTGTTAAAGATTCGACTGACAACTATTATACAGCGAATTTCCCTGAGCAGATTGTAGCAGCCTATTCCGATGCGGAGAAAGAGACACTCAAAGCATACGGTGCTACAACGTGGAAAGACCTGTTCCCTAGTGAAGATGAATTCCAGGTTAAGCCGTGGGGGGCAGCGTATAATCTGCCGACGCCTGGTGACTCGGACTACAATGTAATTTTCCAAAAAACACAGGATATTATCCGTAAACGCATTCCAGAAGCGATTCTCAGTTCCCCAGATCAATTCGATGCCATTTATGATGGAATGATTGCCGAGCTGAATAAGGCCGGAGCGGAAAAAATGGAACAGCAATACACTGAACTGGTGCAAAACCGTGTGAAATTGTGGAACGGTGAAGCGAGCAAGTAATTCGTTTTAGCAAGCCGATTTTTTTGAGATCAAGAACCCAGGAAACTGGGTTCTTTTTATATCTAAAACGTTTTCTAAAAAACGTTTTCAATTTTACATATTCACTATTGACAAGGAGTTGGGGAGGTATTATTATTCAAATATGAAAGCACTTTCATTGCTGATGTATCAAGCCTTGTACACTAATATTTCAGTCCCAGAGAGTAGTCATTGATTCCGTTAAATGATGGATGAAGAGAGTAATCTAACTTGAATTTAGAAAACGCTTTTTATGTTACAATATCAAACGTTTTACAAATCGAAATCACCTGATTACGGTATGTGCAGGTCAGCCTGTTCTACAATAGATAGCTTCATCTTATCCATAAGGGGGATTACACATGAAGGGCAAAACACCAAAAACATTCGCAATGCTTCTGTTAGCCAGCGCTCTTGCTATTACAGCAGGTTGTGGCGGCGGAGGAACTACGGCTTCAGAGACACCAACGGACACAGGAGATACCACCAGTCCAGTCACCTTTACGTTCTTTGGTGCTGACGCAAGTCCAAACTGGAACAAGATGAAGGACGCAGTCGGCCAAGAAATTACGAAACAAACAGGTGTTACCATTGAGGCCGAGTATGATGTGAATAATGGCGGGGACCAGAAGATACCTTTGATGGTTGCCAGCGGTGATTACCCTGATATTATCTATCCTAAAGGTAATTTGTCTAAGCTTGTGGATGCAGGTGCGATGCTTGACCTGACAGATCTGATTGACAAATATGCACCAAATCTGAAGAAAATCTATGGGGACCAGATGAACCGGCTGAAATACAGTTTGGAAGATCAGGCCATTTACACGATCCCAACAAACATGGGTGTAGATAATGTATCGTTTGATGCAACAGGCGGATTTGAGATTCAGCAGAAGGTATTGAAAGAACTCGGTTATCCGGAAGTGAAAACGCTTGAGGATTACGAGAATGTATTGAAAGAGTATGTGAAAAAGCATCCGACGATTGACGGTCAGCCGACCATTCCATTAACGCTGAATGCTGATGACTGGAAAATTATGATTACGGTAACGAACCCAGCCTTCCAAGCAACGGGTGGTCCGGATGACGGAGAATATTACATTAACCCTGAAACCTATGAAGCAATGCTGCACTACAAACGTCCAGAGGAGAAGGAATACTTCCGCTGGTTGAACAAAATGTACAATGAAGGAATTCTCGACAAAGATACATTTGTTCAGAAGGATGACCAATATAAATCCAAAATTGCCAGTGGACGTGTACTGGGTCTGATTGATCAGGAATGGAACTATGGCGAAGCTGAGAACGCTATGAAATCAGTGAACAATGGCGAGAATACGTACGCTCACTTCTCTGTTTCACTCAATAATGATATTGTGGATCATACGTTCCAACCAACCGGATTTGATGGATATGGTATCGGGATTTCCACTTCCGCCAAAGATCCGGTGCGGATTATCAAATTCATGGATTGGCTCGCATCAGATGAAGGCCAGGTGTTGAGAAACTGGGGAATTGAAGGTCAGCACTACAACGTTGAAGATGGCAAACGTGTCATTCCTCAGGATGTGCAGGACCGCAAAACGAATGAAAACTCAGCTTTCACCAAAGAAACAGGGATCGGAATGTACAACATTTTCAGTGCAAGATATGGGGATGGTGTAAAAGATTCCACGGACAATTACTACACAACGAACTTCCCAGAGCAGATCCAGGCAGGGTATACTGCTGCAGAGAAAGAAACGTTGAAAGCATATGGAATTACAACATGGAAAGATTTCTATCCTTCTGAAGAGGATTTGAAGTTGAAAGATTGGGGCGCGGCCTATAACATGCCAGTACCTTCGGATACGGATTATAATGTAACGTTCCAGAAAACACAGGATATTGTCCGTAAACGGATTCCTGAAGCCATCCTGGCCAAACCTGAGAACTTCGACAAAGTTTATGATGATCTCCTGGCTGAACTTGATAAAGCAGGCGCAGTAGAGATGGAGAAACAATATACCGTTTGGATCAAAGAACGTGTAGCTCTGTGGACAGGTAAAGACGTGAAATAATAGTGAAAATAAGGCATAATGTATGATCATTTTCATTGCGAGAAAGGTCCCTCCAAAGGGACCTTTTTTGTTGTTGACGAAAGGGGTCGGATAGCATATAATCTTTAATGTAAGCACTTTCAGTAAGCGTTTTAAATCATTTTACGAAAACGTTTTACATTGTTAGAAGAACATGTATTGATTCAATACTGGAACTTTGTTTTGTTTACAGAAAGCCGCAATTTTCAATATCGAAAGCGCATTCAAAAAAAGTGGTATCCTCAGGCTTCAAGCCTGTTATACAGATAAAACCTTCATAAATAATAGGGGGAACTAGACAATGAGAGGCAAAATGAAAGGCAATACACCCAAGACGTTTGCAATGTTGATGCTCGCAAGTGCAATGCTGGTTACAGCTGGCTGCGGAAATTCGGGAAGTAAAGAGACCACGGAGTCCAGTGGAACCGATCCGGTTACTATTACTTTCTTTGGCGCGGATGCAAGTCCAACCTGGAACAAGATGCAGGATGCAGTAGGTAAAGAGATTACGAAGCAAACAGGCGTTACAATTGAAGCTGAGTATGATGTGAACAATGGTGGCGACCAGAAAATTGCACTTATGGCGGCCAGCGGTGATTACCCTGATATCGTTTTCCCAAAAGGTAACTTGTCTAAACTAGTAGATGCAGGGGCTATGCTTGACCTGACGGATCTGATTGAGGAGCATGCTCCAAACTTGAAAAAAATCTATGGGGACCAGATGAACCGGCTGAAATACAGTTTGGATGATCAGGCCATTTATACGATCCCAACCAATATGGGTGTAGATAATGTTGCGTTTGACGCTACAGGCGGTTTCGAGATTCAGCAAAAGGTATTGAAAGAGCTCGGATACCCTGAAGTGAAAACGCTGGAGGATTACGAGAATGTATTGAAAGAGTATGTGAAAAAACATCCGACGATTGACGGTCAGCCGACCATTCCATTAACGCTGAATGCCGATGACTGGAAAATCATGATTACGGTAACGAACCCAGCCTTCCAGGCGACGGGAGCACCGGATGATGGCGAATATTATATCAATCCTGAAACGTATGAAGCGATGCTGCACTACAAACGTCCAGAGGAGAAGGAATACTTCCGCTGGTTGAACAAAATGTATAATGAAGGACTGCTGGACAAAGATACATTTGTCCAAAAGGATGACCAATATAAGTCCAAAATCGCAAGTGGTCGTGTACTCGGTCTGATTGACCAGGAATGGAATTATCAAGAAGCTGAAAATGCACTCAAATCAGCGGGCAAAGATGACAGCACATATGCTCACTTCTCTGTATCCCTGAACAAGGACATCGTGGATCACACGTTCCAGCCAACCGGATTTGATGGATATGGTATCGGGATCACAACTTCTGCCAAAGATCCGGTTCGCATTATCAAATTTATGGACTGGCTTGCTTCGGACGAAGGCCAGGTGTTAAGAAACTGGGGTATTGAAGGCCAACACTACAATGTAGAGAATGGTCAACGGGTGATCCCTCAAGATATTCAAGATCGCAAAACGAATGACAACTCTAACTTCACCAAAGAAACAGGAATCGGAATGTATAACGTGTTTAGTGCGAGATACGGTGATGGCGTGAAAGATTCCACGGATAACTATTACACAACAAACTTCCCTGAGCAGATCCAGGCTGGCTATACTGCTGCAGAGAAAGAAACGTTGAAAGCATATGGCATTACAACATGGAAAGAATTTTATCCTTCTGAAGATGATTTGCAGCTGAAAGACTGGGGCGCAGCATACAACATGCCTGTTCCTTCAGGTACAGATTATGAGGTAACGTTCCAGAAAACACAGGATATCGTTCGCAAACGTATCCCTGAAGCCGTTCTTTCCAAACCGGAAGACTTCGATAAAGTATATGATGGTTTCCTGGCTGAGCTGGACAAAGCGGGTGCAGTGGAAATGGAGAAACAGTACACCGTTTGGGTTAAGGATCGTGTCTCCCTGTGGACCGGAAAAGACGTTAAATAATGTAGGTTATAGTAAATATGTCGAAAACCAAAAGAAGGCCCTGATAAAGGGTCTTTTTTTGGTTTTTATGTGATGTTTAACATTGACGCATATTTCGAAATCCAATATAATTTTCTTACTGTAAGCACTTTCAGATGCACATGCTTTAAATATGAATGGAAAGAGCATAAGTCCAAAAAGAATCGCAATATATGCTATTTTATCAATTTTTCGAAAACGTTTTAGTTTCAGTAATAAAAGAACTACTTACGAACAGGAGTTTATCTATGTCCTCATTGAATAAGACAACAAAGCAAAATCGCCTGTGGTATCGCCAACCTGCGACCCGGTGGGAAGAGGCGCTACCGATTGGGAATGGTCGCCTTGGCGGCATGGTGTACGGTGGAGCAGCGGATGAACAAATCCAGCTAAATGAGGATACATTGTGGTCCGGATTTCCACGTGACACCATTCAGTACAGCAGCCAGCGTTACCTGAAGCAGACTCGTGAACTGATCATGTCTGGGCAATACAGCGAAGCTGAAGAATTGCTGAACCGAGAAATGCTGGGACGTGATGTGGAAGCTTATCAGCCGATGGGTCACTTTAAGTTGCAGCATGATGAACTAAATGGGATTTCGTACGATGAATTTGAGCGGGAGCTTAATCTCAACACCGGCACCGCTACGACGAAGTATTCGTATAAAGGGATTCAGTATGTGCGTGAGGTATATGCCAGTGCACCGGATGACCTTATGGTCTGTACCGTAGCTGCTGATCGGGAGGGAGCCGTAAACGTCAGCGTTACGTTGGACAGTCCACATCCTTATCACGTTGAGGCTTCGGGCGATGCACTTACACTGTTCAGTCGCTGTCCGAGTCATGTTGAATCGAATTATTTCAGGGATCATCCGGAGTCTGTCATCTATGAAGAAGATCGGGGAACGGCTTATGCTGTGCGAATAGCTGCCACTGCCAAAGGCAAGCAGGCTATGATATCGATTATAGATGGGAAACTGCAGGTTCATGGAGCGGATCAGGTTACTTTTTATTTGGCGGCGGTAACTTCGTTTGAACGCTATGATGTGGTGCCCGTGAAAGAGGGCGTGTTGCTGGAAGAGGAATGCAGCGATGTAATTACCAAAGCGATGACTCAAGGTTCGGAAGTCCTTCGTGAACGACATGTAAAAGACCATAATGCCTTATTTTCACGCGTTACCATTGATCTCGGTGCATCAGCCAATGAAGAATTGCCTACAGATGAACGGCTGCGAGCTTATCAAGCTGGCGCGAATGATCCCGGCCTGGAGGCCCTTTATTTTCAATATGGCAGATATCTGTTAATGGGCAGTTCACGTCAGGGAAGCCAACCTGCCAATCTGCAGGGAATCTGGAACCATCAGGTGGAGCCGCCCTGGCACAGTGATTACACGATCAACATTAATACCGAGATGAATTACTGGCCGGCAGAAGTATGCAATCTGAGTGAATGCCATGAACCTTTGTTTGGCATGTTGGAAGATTTAAGCCATACGGGGAGAAGAACGGCACGCATTTTGTACGGAGCCCGCGGTTGGACAGCTCATCATAATGTGGATATCTGGAGAACAACCACGCCTACAGGTGGAGACGCTAGCTGGGCATTCTGGCCGATGGGCGGGGTGTGGCTGACTTCACATCTATGGGAGCACTATCAGTTCACCCAAGATCGGCAATTTCTCGCGGAACGTGCCTATCCCATCATGAAGGAAGCCGCGCTCTTCTGTCTGGATTGGCTGGTGGAGGGACCGGACGGTTATCTGGTTACTGCTCCATCGACCTCTCCGGAGAACAAGTTCCTCACCGAGGAAGGTGAAGCTCGCAGTATTTCCATGGCTTCGACGATGGATATGACATTGATTCGTGAATTGTTCAATCGTTGCATCGAGACGACCCGATTGCTGGATGTGGATCAGGAATTGGCGAATGATTGGAGCAAGGCACGCAGCAAACTCTTTCCATTCCAAATAGGAAGTGAGGGTCAGCTCCAGGAGTGGTTTAAGGATTTTGCCGAATCCGAACCGGGGCATCGACACGTCTCCCATCTGTATGGTCTATATCCGGGAGAGCAGATCAATCGGTTGCACACGCCTGAATTGACGGAAGCGGCACGGGTGTCACTTGAACGTCGAATCTCACAAGGCGGCGGGCATACGGGCTGGAGCTGTGCCTGGTTGATTAATCTGTATGCGCGATTGCTGGATAGCAACCTGGCACATCAGTTTGTACGCACGCTGCTGGCCCGATCCACCCATCCCAATCTGTTCGATGACCATCCACCATTTCAGATCGATGGCAACTTTGGAGGTACTGCGGGCATTGCCGAGATGCTGTTACAAAGCCATTTGGGAGAGATACATCTGCTGCCGGCGCTGCCTGAACAATGGGCTAACGGCAGTGTGGAGGGGCTGCGTGCACGAGGAGCCTACACGGTGGCCATTCAATGGACCGAAGGCAGAATTGCAAATGCAGATATTAAGGCTGATTGGAGTGGCTCCGTGACTATTCGCAGTGCATATCCATTGCGAGTGGCAGGAAACGAGCAGTCCACAGCACAGCTCACCCCTCAGGGTGATTATGTAATGATTTTAACCATGACCGCAGGACAGACGATCCGCGTGTCATCATGAGACGGAGGAGAAACCCATGACCATTTTTCAGTTTCCGCAAGATTTCCGCTGGGGAACAGCAACAGCTTCATATCAGATAGAAGGCGCAGCGCAAGAAGGGGGACGCGGGGTGTCCATCTGGGATACGTTTGCCCGTACGCCTGGTAAAGTATTTAATGGAGACAATGGGGATGTGGCTTGTGACAGCTACCACCGCTACGAGGAAGACATCGAGTTGATGAAAAAGCTTGGGATCAATACCTACCGATTCTCCATTGCATGGCCTCGTATCATCCCGGATGGAGACGGCGAGATCAATCGTGAAGGCTTGGACTTTTATCATCGATTCGTTGATAAGCTGCTCGAAGCAGGGATTGAACCATTCTGTACGTTATATCACTGGGATCTGCCACAGACCCTTGAAGACATCGGGGGCTGGGGGAATCGCAGAACAGTGGATGCTTTTGTGAAATATGCAGAGGTGATCTTCAAGGAATTCTCCGGCAAAATTAATCTCTGGCTGACGTTCAATGAACCATGGTGTATTGCATTCTTGTCCAACCTGCTTGGTATTCATGCGCCAGGAAACAAAGATCTGCAAACGTCAATCAATGTCGCACATGGATTGCTTGTTGCACACGGAAAAGCAGTACAATCCTTCCGTCGCCTGGGAACAACAGGACAGATCGGAATTGCACCAAACGTGTGCTGGGCTGAGCCGTACAGCAAATCTCCTGAGGATCAGGCTGCCTGCGACCGTTCTATTGCACTCAATACGGATTGGTTCCTGGATCCGATCTATAAAGGTTCATATCCACAATTTCTGGTGGACTGGTTTGCGGAAGCGGGCGCTACCGTACCCATTCAGGAAGGCGATATGGAGATCATCTCGCAACCGATTGACCTGCTGGGAATTAACTATTACACGATGGGCATCAATCGTTTCAATCCGGAAGCAGGTGCTTTGCAATCCGAAGAAGTGGACATGGGGCTGACCAAGACGGATATTGGTTGGCCAGTGGAGTCACGAGGCTTGTATGAGTTCATGCATTACTTGCAAAAATATGGGAATGTGGATGTCTATATTACAGAGAACGGCGCGTGCATTAACGATGATTTGGAAAACGGCAAAATCAATGATGATCGCCGGATTGCATATTATGAGCAGCATCTGGCCCAAATCCATCGGATTATCAATGACGGGATTAACTTAAAAGGGTACATGGCTTGGTCGCTGATGGACAATTTTGAGTGGGCAGAGGGATACCGCATGCGTTTTGGTCTGGTGCATGTGGATTATCGTTCGCTGGTAAGAACACCAAAGGAAAGCTTTTACTGGTATCAAAGTGTCATTAGAAATAATTGGCTGGAAATACGCAATTAGTCTGTATCCTCCAGGTGAATTAAAGGAGACGGTTGTTTCGGGAAATCCGATACGCCGTCTTTTTTGTTTTATTATTTAAGGTGTGACACATAAGTTCATGAAGGTTTCATACGGATCGACTGTTCTTTGTTATGAAGAGGCCATTTTGGGGTTATAAGAAGTAAGGAAGAAACAATCAGGCGCTTGTCAACAGTTGAAATGCAAATAAAGTGTCCAAATTGCGAAGAAAATTTGAACATTTGTTGACTAAAAATCATACTGATGTGGTATATTGGTATAAGGAAAGCACTTACAAAAAGGGAAAAGGAAGTGTTTACTATGGCATCGAAGACAGCAATGGTAAGCCAATTGGAGCGCAAAGACAAAAATATGCGGCGCGCAGTGTTAACGATGACAGTTCTGGCTTGGATTGCTCTAATAACAGGAGTAGTCATGTGCCTGATCAATCTGAATGATTTTAATGATCGCAACCTCGGCTTAATGGTGGGTATCGGATTTTTGGTCGGCAGTGTATTTATTTATGTCATTGCCAAATCGATTGGACTTGTTCATACACGCCGGGAAGACGAAGGCGCCGATTAAATAATCTTGCGTTAATTCGTTCATAATAAGACTGGATGAGCACCCGGAATCCCAGTCAATAAAGCCCTTTGCGGATTCGTTGATACTGTTCAACGGGACTGCAAAGGGTTTTATTTTGTGACTTGAAGTGTAAAGATTACAATGAGGAAATATCAAGTGTGCAAGCGATTTGTGAGAAAAAATTCACACATTTGAGATGCAAAATCGACAAATTTGTTAACAAGAACAAAAAACTTGCTCATTTCTGATATCTTTAGAAGGAAGAGAGTAGTATACTGTTTTTTCAGTATGAGCGAATTTAAGGAGAGGGGATCAAGATGAACAAGAAACCTAGGTCGCTAATTCGGATAATCATTCCGGTTGTCCTGACGTTGGTTACAATTGCATTGATTGTCTGGCCAATGCTGGCAGGCGGACAGTACGTTGTTCTGGATCCGAAGGGGCCCATCGGCTCTTCGCAGAGAGATTTGATTGTCATTTCGACAATTCTTTGTGCAATTGTTATTGTGCCTGTATTGATTTTGTCTGCTGTAATTGTATGGCGTTACCGCGACAAACCGGACAATAAAGCTGCATATGAGCCTAACTGGGCTCACAGCACCAAAGCGGAGGCTATTTGGTGGACTGTTCCGATTATTATTATTGGGCTGCTTGCGATTGTAACCATTCGCTACACCTATGATCTGGAACCTTCGAAACCACTGGCTTCTGAGAAAGCACCGGTAACCATTCAAGTATCTTCACTGGACTGGAAATGGCTGTTTATGTATCCGGAGCAAGGTATTGCAACGGTCAACACGTTGAATATCCCGGCAGACCGGCCCGTAAAATTTGAGCTCACCGCGGATTCACCGATGAACTCGTTCTGGATTCCGCAGCTTGGTGGACAAATTTATACAATGTCGGGTATGGCGATGACCTTGTACTTGCAAGCTGATCATGAAGGTCAATATTGGGGTTCAGGTGCCAACTTTACCGGGGAACACTTCGCCCAAATGCGTTTTGATGTGAATGCGACATCGGAGGAAGACTTCGATAAATGGGTGAGTGATGTGAAACAGCAATCCCAGCCACTGACACAAGAGACGTACAACACGCTGGCAGAACCGGGAACAAGCAATGTTGCTTATTATTCTTCTTTCCCAGAAGGTCTGTTCCAGGATATCGTGACCAAGTACGTTATTGACGGTCAAGGTGCTCACAGCAAGCATGGCGGAAGCTCGGATGAAGCTTCAGGCGCCAAAGAAAGTACTACACAGGACGTGGACAAGAGTGCTAACTAAAGATTTGAAAGGAGGCCCCCAATGTTAGAGAGACTTAAGGAGTTTGCATCGGAATTTTTCGTAACCGGTGATCCGCTGATTTATGGTGCGGACGTGGCGATCGGAATTACGATGATTACCATCGTAGCGGTGCTGACTTATTTCAAAAAATGGGGCTGGCTCTGGCGTAACTGGTTAACTACCGTCGATCACAAAAAGATCGGTATTATGTATATCATTGCTTCCATAATCATGCTGTTCCGTGGTGGTGTGGATGCACTGATGATGCGTCTTCAGCTGGCCATGCCTAACATGGATTTCTTACATCCCGAGCATTATAATCAGGTCTTTACGACGCATGGTACGATCATGATTCTATTCATGGCGATGCCATTTATGTTCGGTTTGTTTAACGTTATTGTACCGCTTCAAATAGGAGCAAGGGACGTTGCGTTCCCGTTCCTGAATGCACTGAGCTTCTGGTTATTTTTCCTGGGAGCAATGCTGTTTAACCTGTCCTTCGTTATCGGTGGTTCACCGGACGCAGGCTGGCTCAGTTATCCGCCTTTATCGGAGCTATCGCATAGCCCGGGGGTGGGACAGAACTTCTATATATGGGGTATTCAGATTTCGGGTATCGGTTCCCTGGCTACCGGTATCAACTTCCTGGTTACCATCATTAAAATGCGTGCGCCAGGCATGAAATGGATGAAAATGCCGATGTTTACATGGTCGGTATTCTCCACTTGTATTATCATTCTGTTTGCTTTCCCAATCTTGACCGTGACACTTGCATTGCTCTTCCTCGACAGGTTTGCCGGGGCGCATTTCTTCACGCTTGATCTGGGTGGTAATCCGATGATGTATATCAACTTGATCTGGATGTGGGGTCACCCTGAGGTATACATTGTAGTCTTGCCGGCATTCGGTGTGTTCTCCGAGATTGTAAGTACCTTCTCGAGGAAAAAACTGTTTGGTTACAAATCGATGGTATTTGCGATGCTGATCATTAGCTTCCTGTCCTTCTTTACATGGGCGCATCACTTCTTCACGATGGGTTCGGGAGCGGACGTTAATGCATTCTTCGCTGTAACCACGATGTTGATAGCCATACCAACAGGGGTTAAGATATTTAACTGGCTGTTTACGATGTATCGAGGAAGGATACGCATGGCCACTCCAATGATGTGGACCATTGCCTTTATTCCGTGCTTTATTGTCGGGGGGATGACAGGGGTACTGTTGTCTGTTGCTCCTGCTGACTTCCAGTTCCACAACAGTTACTTCCTGATTGCCCACTTCCACCAAGTACTGATTGGTGGCGTAGTCTTCGGATACTTCGCAGGTCTGTACTACTGGTGGCCTAAAATGTTCGGTTTCCAACTTGAAGAGAAACTGGGCAAATGGGCATTCTGGACTTGGAATATTGGTTTCTATGTCTGCTTCATGCCGCAGTACGCTGTTGGCTTGATGGGTATGACACGTCGTCTGAGCACCTACGGCTGGGATACCGGCTGGTGGGAATTGAACTTCGTATCCACCATCGGGGCTTTCCTGATGGGTGTCGGATTCCTGTTCCAGGTTGCGCAAATTGCAGACGGTATTCGCAAATACAAATCACTCAAAGCTTCGGCTGATCCATGGGATGGACGTACGCTCGAGTGGTCGATTCCTTCACCAGCTCCTGAATACAACTTCGCCGTTACACCGCGCGGAGATGATGTTGATGAGTGGTGGGAAGAGAAAGAACGTCGTGCCAAAGGCATCTATCCACCAGAACAGCCGCTTGAGCCGATTCATATGCCTAAAAATTCCGCGATTCCGTTCGTTATGTCGGTCTTCTGGTTTATCGCTGGTTTCGGCTTTGTATTCGGATGGCTATGGATGGCGATTCTTGGACTCGCCGGTGTAGGGATCTGCATGATCGCCCGTTCATTCTCATACGATACGGATTATTACATTCCGGTCGACGAAATTAAGCGTACCGAAGCGTCGTTAAGGGGGTCGGTATAATGGCTCAAGCAGCCGCTAAGCACGGTGAGAATCATGCACATGGTCATGACCATGGCCATCATGATCCACAAGAGCTGAAAATACTCGGATTCTGGTTCTTCCTGATTTCCGACGTTATCCTGTTCTCCGTATTGTTCGCAACCTTTATTGTGTTGCGTGACAATACGGCGGGCGGACCTATATTGTCTGATTTAATCAAAATGCCTGGCGTTATTGCAGAGACATTTATCTTGCTGACAAGTTCATTTACAAGCGGACTTGCGGTCCTGGCAATGAACCAAGGTAAAGTCAAACAACTGATCAGTTGGCTGGTCGTTACTGCTGTTCTTGGTGCGAGCTTTATCGCCCTGGAAGTAACGGAGTTTGTTGAGATGGTCCATGAAGGATTCAGTTACACGACGAGTGCTGCTTCCGGTGCATTCTTCACCCTTGTGGGAACTCACGGACTTCACGTATCGCTCGGTCTGATCTGGATGATCGGTCTGATGCTCCAACTGAAAAAACGTGGAATTACCGATGTAACTCGCGGTAAAATCAACGTGATCAGCTTGTACTGGCACTTCTTGGACGTCGTCTGGATTTTCCTCCTGTCGGTCGTCTATCTGATGGGGGTGATGTAGATGGCAGAACATAACTCACATGAATCCCATGGCCACGAGCAGCATGGTTCACTCAAGTCCTATGTCATCGGCTTCATTCTGTCCGTCGTCCTCACAATCATCCCACTTGTGGTGGTTCTGAATGATATGATGGGCAGAACAGCTACACTGGCTGTTGTGTTGGTAACAGCTGCACTTCAGTTCGTGGTTCAACTCTTCTTCTTCATGCATATCCGTGAAACGGAAAAACCACGCTGGAATGTTATGGCTCTGATTTTCGGTCTATTGATCATGCTGACCATCGTAATTGGTTCTGTCTGGATCATGTTGAACAACACAGTTGCCCATTAATATTTGAATAGAGAACTCCCGACCTTGGTTTAAGGTCGGGAGTTTTTTTGTCATAAAACAGGGAGCAACACAATTGAAACTAAATTATTGCCGCAAGGTAATCTAATTGCCCTGTGTAAAACTCACGCGGTTATGGTTCTATGGAGATTACGTGACCAATCGGCAGGGGAAGAGCATGTATATGCATATAGCAGCAGTCTGGATGGGGAGACATGGCTTGTCATTCTCAATCATTCGGACCAGGAGCAGTCCTATCGTCTGCCGGCTTCATTCGCTGATCGAACCATGATGCCCGCCTGCTCATTGGTAATCTGGATCAGTCAACTTCCGATGAGGTGAGAGAAGGCAATATTCGTTTGCTTTCTTACGAGGCGCTTATTTATTCGTTAATAATACATCGCAAGATCACCAGAGCCTGGCGGGGATTTTTCCGTCAGGTTCTTTTTTTATCTTAACATTGGGGAGATGAGTGTTATATTCTTACAGAGCAATCAATTGTATTGTGATCTGTTATACGATCATTTGCAAAACGTTCTTCACTTCTTTCTTAGTAATAACGTTTACACTAACATATTTAATTCTAAGAAAAATGATTTTAGGAGATGCACTAATGAAGACTAAGGTTATACGTTATTATCGTTTCGGCGAGCCGAACGAAGTGCTGTGCATAGAGGAGAAGGAGCTTGTGCCCCCTGGCCCCGGTGAATTAGCGGTGAGGATGTGCGCTCGGCCTATTAATCCCTCAGATGTCATTCCTGTCCGTGGTGCATATCCGCATCGGACAACATTGCCAGCTGTACCTGGGTTCGAGGGAGTGGGGGTAGTAGAGGCGGTCGGGCCGGGAGTGTCCAATCAACTGTTGGGTCGACGCGTCTTACCGCTGAGAGGCGAGAACACATGGCAAGAGGTCGTGAAGACTTTGGATCGACATGCGATCATTGTGCCTGATGATATTGATGATCAATCGGCAAGTCAGATCTACATTAACCCGATCACAGCTTGGTTGATTTGTACGGATATACTTCATCTTACGTACGGCGATACCTTGATTGTCAATGCTGGTGGTTCCGCGATTGGGCGAATCTTCGCACAATTATCGAAGATTTTGGGATTTCGCATGATTGCGATCACAAGAAATGATCGCCATACTGCTGAGTTATACCGCCTTGGGGCAGTTTCAGTCGTGAATACGATGGAAGAGTTGCTGCAGGAGAGGATTGCAGAATTAACGGAGGGGCGTGGCGCTAATGCGGCCGTCGACTGTATCGGAGGGGCTGATGGAGAGCAACTCGTGAGTTGTATAAGGCCGTATGGCACGGTAATAAGCGTCGGACTGCTCTCGGGTATATCACCGTCATGGCATGAGATGACCCACGGAACGCAAGTTAATGTTAAACTCTTTTGGCTAAAGCATTGGGTAGAGCATTGTTCGCAACAACGATGGGAACAGGTATTCAAGGAAGTGATTGAGTTAATTCGGGGTGGGCGGCTATTGATGGCCAACATTGGGGCGACGTTTGAACTGGAATATGTGAAACAGGCCATTGCAACTGCTGAATCAAGCATCGAGGGAAAGGTTCTTTTATTAAGTTAGTGCAATAGATTGTAAAATTATCGCAGTATAGGATACTGTTCGTATTATGAGGTTAGCCAATAAATACTGGTTAGCCTTTTTTTATAAAAAAAAGGTACACAAAAGATACAAAATGAACTAAAATGAACTTATATGAACATTATCTGACTAACGAAAGGAATGGATTAATGATGCAAAACCGTTATGCTGCACACCCGAATGAAGTGAAAAACTATGATACATCCCGTCTTCGTGAGGAATTCCTGATGGAGCAATTGTTTGCAACAGATGAATTGGTAACCGTTTACTCTCATGTAGATCGTTATGTTGTAGGAACGGCTGTACCTCAAAGCAAGGATATCGCACTTGAAGTAAATCTGAAGGATATCGGAACGAGCTTTTTCCTGGAACGTCGTGAAATCGGTATCATTAATGTTGGAGGCCACGGAACCGTAACAGCCGACGGACAAGGATACGAGATTGGTGCGAAGGAATGCCTGTATATCGGAAGAGGTGTGAAAGAGGTTGTATTCAAGAACAGCGGTAACGACCAGCCTGCTCAGTTTTATTTTGTATCCACACCGGCGCACCATACGTACCCTACGCAAAAGGCTACTCAGGAGCAGGCTCAACCGAACCATCTGGGCAGTATCGAAAGCTCGAATGAACGGACGATCTACCGTTATATCCACCAGGGAGAAGGCGGTATCCAGAGCTGTCAGCTGGTGATGGGTATTACAGAACTTGACAAGGGCAACATGTGGAATACGATGCCAGCACATACTCACAATCGCCGCTCCGAAGTATACTTGTATTGGAATTTGCCGGAAGATGGCGTTGTGTTCCATATGATGGGCGAGCCAAACGAAACACGGCATCTAGTTGTTCGTGACCGTCAGGCCATCATCTCTCCAAGCTGGTCGATCCATAGTGGTGTCGGTACAAGCAGCTATACCTTCTGTTGGGCAATGGCTGGTGAAAACCAGACGTTCGAGGATATGGACGGCGTGGCGATGAAGGACCTGAAATAGCGCGTAAATTCCAAAGAAACAGGAAGTTGATCTATGATGAATCCATTGAAAAGACATGAAAAAATTATGGAGGCTCTGCTGGAGCGACAGGAAGTTACCGTCAGTGATCTAAGTGAGCTGTTGCAGGTGACGGGCAAGACTGTACGGGAGGATCTCGATAAGCTGGAAAGCATGGGATTGCTCGTGCGTGTCCATGGGGGTGCGATGCTGGCTCAGAACGACCAGTATGGTATCCTCACAAGTCGAGGGGCTACGGAAAAGCATCACTCGGAGAAAACGGAGATTGCCGAGCGAGCCCTGGCTTATATCCGCCCAGGAGATATTGTTGCGCTGGATGGTGGAAGCACCACGCTGGAGATGGCGAAGCGCATGGACAATCAACCCATTACCGTGGTTACCAATGATCTGTTCATTATTGCTGAGCTGACCAAAAAGGAGCAGGTGCGACTGGTTGTGCCCGGCGGAGCAAGAGTGCGCAATATGCTGGTGGGAGACGACACGGCGTCCTTCATATCCGGTCTCAATATTCACAAAGCGTTTATCTCAACGACAGCACTTCATCCAGAATTTGGACTTTCCATATATACAGGAGATTTGGTACCCCTGAAAAAGGCAATGATTTCTGCCTCGCAGCAGGTCTACGGCGTCGTGGATCATTACAAATTCGGACAATTTGCCCTTCGGACCTTTGCGCACTGTTCAGAGCTGGATTGCATCATCAGCGACAGTCGCCTGGATGAGGAGACAGCAGCGCTGTATAGGCAAAACGGGATCAAAGTGGATTATCAGAGCTGATCTTCAGTTCCCCAGTGTTTACGTGACTGCCGAGGCTGAAGAACACGGTTTGCAACCCAATAACCATGCGGAGGAATCATTCATGAACCCATTTGATTTAAGCGGACAAGTTGCACTTGTCACTGGTACATCAGGAGGTCTGGGGCAAGGAATGGCGATAGGCCTTGCTGAAGCCGGGGCGGATGTTGTGCTGGTCTCCTACTCCAATCCATCGGAAACAGCGCGTGCCATTGAGGCTCTCGGGCGCAAAGCGTATGTGATTGAAGCTGATTTGAGCCGTGAGGACGAACTGACCGGTGTGTTTGAAAAGGCGTTAGCCTTTCAAGGGAGAATTGATATTCTGGTCAACAATGCGGGGATTATTCGTCGTACACCTGCAGCTGATCATGGTCAACAGGATTGGCATGATGTCATTGGACTTAACCTGAATACGGTATTTTTCCTGAGCCAGTTGGCTGGCAGACATATGATTGAACGGGGAAGCGGCAAGATCATTAACATTGCATCCATGCTGTCCTATCAAGGCGGAATTAACGTTCCTGGATATACGGCCAGCAAGCATGGGGTTGCCGGGTTAACGAAAGCACTCGCGAATGAATGGGCAGGCAAAGGCGTTCAGATCAACGGGATAGCACCAGGCTATATGGAAACAGACAATACCACTCAGATTCGCGCCGATGAGAACCGTTACCGTGACATTACAGCACGGATTCCGGCTGGACGCTGGGGAACACCTGAGGATCTGAAAGGCCCGGTCGTATTCCTGGCATCGGCGGCTTCGGATTATTTGAATGGTCACATTCTGAATGTGGATGGCGGCTGGATGGCTCGTTAAAACCCTGTCAGCAATCCGACTGTAAAGGAGGCAGTGACATGAAACTTGGTATTCTTGCACATACGTTTGGCAAGCAGCCTACAGTACAGCTTGCACAGACTATTGCGGACAACGGGTTCAATTCGGTACAGCTGGCATTAGCCAAGGCCTTATCGGATGTGGATTCGGCCAATGGCAAGCTGAGCCCGGGGCTTGCGAATGAGATCGGAGATCAATTTGCCCAGCGAGGGGTCAAGATTGCGGTACTAGGGTGCTACATCAACCCAATTGATCCTGATCCTGTGCGCCGACGTGCAGACATTGATCGATTCAAGGAACATCTGCGTTATGCCCGCGATTTCGGTTGCAGCATGGTAGCAACGGAGACAGGGGACCTGGGTACGTATCGTGACACTCATCCGGCTGGATATGAAGAAAAGGCGTGGACGGTGCTGCGGGAGACGGTAGAGGAACTGGCGGAAGAGGCGGAAAAGTGGGGTGTTCATGCGGCGATTGAGCCTGTATCTACCCATACACTTCATACGCGTGAGCATATGACCCGGCTGTTTGAAGAAATTCCTTCATCCAATCTGGGCATGCTGTTCGATCCTTGTAATCTGATCAAGCAGCCCCATGTGGCCGATCAGTCTGCATTCCTGCGGGAAGTGATGGAAACGCTGTATCAGCGTATCATTGTCATTCATGCCAAAGATGTGGCTTTCAATGCGCAGGGTGAGAAGTTCAATCCGGTGCCGGGTGAGGGCATCCTGGATTATCCGTTATTTTTTGAACTATTGAAAACCTATAAACCACACATCGATATTTCACTAGAAGGGGTGACGGCGGAAGAAGCGGTCCCGGCAGCCCAACATTTACGTGAGATATGGAGTGGGGTTCGGGTATAGTTGGTAAAAATATCTGGTAGTCATCCAACAGATGATGGTTACCCAACCTCAAAAAACCTTTGCTCTTGCAAAGGTTTTTTGGTATAGCTACCTTATGGAATACATAATTAAACATTTCTCATCGGAAAAATCGGAAATATTTCTTTTCAAAAGCGACATCTTGTGAGAGAATATGGAAAACATACGCCACCATGTTATGACATCTAGGATCGTACCAAACGTATAAGATAAGGGAGGAAACAGATTTATGTCAAACGAACGTGAGCTTTCATTTGAAACATTGGCAATTCATGCAGGCCAGGAGATTGATCCGACCACCCACGCACGTGCTGTGCCGTTGTACCAAACAACATCCTACGGATTCCGTGATACGGAGCATGCAGCCAATCTGTTTGGATTGAAAGAGTTTGGCAATATCTATACACGTCTGATGAATCCGACGACGGACGTGTTTGAACAACGTATTGCTGCACTTGAGGGAGGTGCTGGTGCACTGGCTACCGCTTCCGGTCAGGCAGCGATTACGTTCTCCCTCTTAAACATCGCAGGTGCGGGAGATGAGATTGTTTCCGCAGCCAGTCTGTATGGGGGAACGTATAATCTGTTCTCAACCACACTACCGAAACTTGGACTGGATGTAAAGTTTGTAGATTCCAGTGATCCTGAGAATTTCCGGGCGGCGATTACGGAGAAGACCAAAGCATTATACGCTGAAACGATCGGTAACCCGCAGGGTAACATACTGGATATTGAAGCTGTAGCAGCGATCGCTCATGAACATGGCATTCCTTTGATTGTCGACAATACATTCCCGAGTCCATATCTGCTTCGTCCAATCGAGCATGGCGCTGATATTGTCGTTCATTCAGCGACCAAATTTATTGGCGGTCACGGTACCTCCATTGGTGGAGTTATTGTGGATAGCGGCAAATTCGACTGGAAAGCGAGTGGCAAGTTCCCGGGACTGACGGAGCCGGATTCCAGCTATCATGGCGTGGTGTATACGGAAGCGGTTGGACCGATTGCTTATATTATCAAAGCACGAGTACAATTGATGCGTGACCTCGGGGCACCGATCTCACCTTTCAATTCATGGCTGCTTATTCAAGGACTGGAGACGCTGCATCTGCGTGTCGAACGTCATAGCAGCAACGCACTGGCTGTGGCGCAGTATCTGGAGAAGCATGAGGATGTGGAATGGGTAAGCTACGCAGGTTTGCCGAGTCACCCGTCCTATGAGCTGGCACAGAAGTATTTGCCAAAAGGCCAGGGAGCCATTCTGACCTTTGGTATCAAAGGCGGGGTGGGTGCAGGACGCAAACTGATTGAGAATGTGAAACTGTTCTCCCACCTTGCGAACGTAGGTGACTCGAAGTCACTCATCATTCATCCGGCAAGTACGACGCACCAACAGTTGAGCGAAGATGAGCAGACCGCAGCAGGTGTTAATCCTGAGCTGATTCGTCTATCTGTGGGTACAGAGAATATCCAGGATATCCTCTATGACCTGGAGCAAGCCATTAAGGCTAGCCAGCAATCCAGTGTTACGGTCTAATTCATAACATGAATACTTGATCATCATCCGAGCCGCTTGTCCTTATGGACGAGTGGCTTTTTTGACTTTCCACCAACGACCAGCTAACCGTGAAAATACCCATTTACAAATACAGAGCACAGGCATATAATAAAGCAAAAGTTGTATTGGGTAAAAATAATTGCATAAGCACAAAAATGATTATCATTCTCATTCAAAATGATTTGAAAATCATTCAATAACCATGCTGCTGCGGGATTCCCGCAGCAGCATGTGTCATTTTTAGGGCATTAACAATGGCTCTCATTCTCAATACGACTTCAATACCGGGGACATGGACGCCGCAAAATCAATCCAGGTCCCCCATTCAGAAAGGACTGTGATTCATATGCAAGCGATACACCAACCCACTCAAACCCAAGCTAAAGCTGAACAGCGTTCAGCCAATACGCCTGGCTCAGGCCGGGGGCGCAAACAGGACTTTCGGGCCATGCTGCGCAACAAGGAAATGCAAGCTGCTCTAGGCAGTGGACTTTTGATGCTTCTCGCCTGGACAACGGCATCGTGGTCCAACCCGTTATCTGTACTTTTGTATATTCTTGCTTATACCATAGGTGGATGGACCAAGGCCAAAGAAGGCATAGAGACACTGGTCAGGGATCGTGATCTCGATGTGAATCTGCTCATGATTGCAGCATCGTTAGGAGCCGCCGCCATTGGCTACTGGAATGAAGGTGCCATGCTGATCTTTATTTTCGCGTTAAGTGGTGCGCTGGAAAGCTATGCAACGGAACGAAGTTATAAGGATATTTCATCCCTGTTGGCGCTCAAACCGGAAACGGCGCTGCGCATTGAGGACGGGAAGATGAACCATGTATCCATTGATGATTTGCAGCCGGGGGATCTGCTGCTGGTGAAACCAGGTGAACTGGTTCCGGCAGATGGTGTCGTGTACCGGGGGAGCTCTTTTATCAATCAGGCTACGATTACAGGGGAATCCTTACCGGTGGATAAAGTCGCTGGTGACGAAGTATATGCGGGTACCGTGAATGGCGAAGGTGCTTTATATGTAGAGGTAACCAAATCTGCTGAAGGATCGTTGTTTGGCAAAATCATTAAACTGGTAGAAGAAGCGCAGACGGAAGTGCCGGATTCCCAACGCTTTATTGAGCGATTTGAGGGGATCTACGCCCGGATTGTTGTTGCTGTAACAGTGGTGGTTATCGCGGGAGCACCGTTATTGCTTGGTTGGACATGGAATGAGGCTTTTTACAAAGCAATGGTCTTTCTGGTTGTAGCTTCACCTTGTGCCCTGGTTTCTTCGATTATGCCCGTCATGTTATCAGCCATGTCCAGCAGTGCGCGTCGCGGTATTCTCTTCAAGGGTGGCGCTCATGTGGAGAATATGGCCCAGACGCGGGTGGTTGCTTTTGATAAAACAGGCACATTGACGATGGGGACACCACAGGTGACCGATATTATACCGGCAGACGGGTATGAACGGACACAGTTATTGGGTACGGCAGCCGCGATCGAGAACCTTTCGATGCATCCACTGGCTCGGGCCATTGTGGAGCAGGCGACCAAGGAGGACATTGGACTCCCGATTGCTGAACAGGTTCAGGCTTTGACAGGCTGGGGTATTGAGGGGATAGTCAACGGCGTCCTCTGGAAAATTGGCAAAACGGATGAATTGGATACGCATCATATCAGTGAGGTAAGTAATGCCAATGATACAGAGAAGCAATGGGGTGCTTCTGATATGAACGATCTTACTATGTGGCGTGGGTTACGTGCCCAACTTGAGGGAGAAGGCAAGACCGTGTCGGTTATATCAGCGAATGGAGAAATGGCGGGTCTGATCGCGATGAGAGATACCGTACGCCCAGAAGCGGTCGCAGCGGTGAGAAAGCTGGAAACCATGGGTGTGAAGGTAGCCATGCTGACAGGCGATCGTCCCGAATCGGCCCAAGTAATTGCCCGTGAAACAGGCGTAAGCCTGGTATACGCAGGTTTGCTACCCGAAGACAAAGTGAAGCAGGTGCGTCTGCTGCGCGAACAGTACGGGCATGTGTTGATGGTTGGGGATGGTGTGAATGATGCACCTGCACTTGCAGCGGCAACAGTTGGCATGGGCATGGGTGTGTCAGGGAGCGGTACGGCATTGGAAGTAGCGGATGTTGTGCTGATGAATGACAATATTGAAGAGATCGCTTGGGTGATCAGGCAGGCCCGACGTGCACAGCGGACGGTGAAGCAGAATATACTTTTTGCCATCACGGTAATTCTGGTTCTAATCGCAGGCAATTTCTTACAAGATGTTGCAATACCATTGGGTGTGGTAGGCCATGAGGGCAGCACGATTCTGGTTATTCTAAATGGGCTGAGGTTGCTTCGATAACAAGGCTGGGTAAATGTGCTGCCGAATCATGGCATTTGTGCCATTGCAATCGATTTTAGAGGTTACGGCAAGGTGGGATCTTGGCTGGCCTTTACAGATCATTCCAACTATTTCATTGAATCTTCATTTGTGAACAAACAAAGAACCTGGAAGTCAGCGAGGGCTGTTCTTTCAGGTTTTTTGCCGTCTATTGTCGTGTTTATGTGGGAGCTGCTCTTTGTTCTTTCCATTAAAAGAGTTCAGTCAAGCCAATCATCGTGATCAGTCCGAGCAAAAAGGAAACCGTTGCCGCCCGTGCATTGCCGTCGCCGTGACTTTCGGGAATCAGTTCCTTGTACACGATGAACATCATCGCACCCGCTGCAAAGGCAAGACCATAAGGAACGAGACCGGAAACCAAACTGCTCAGTGTGTAACCAATCATAGCAGTAATAATCTCTACCGCCCCCGTCAGAGTTGCTATACCGAGCGCCTTGAAGCGACCAATGTTCTGATTTACAAGGAAGAGGGCGACCAGAAATCCTTCTGGCGCATTTTGCAATCCAATGGAAAAGGCAATCAGATTGCCAAGTCCTGCGTCACTGCTCGCGTAGCTGACACCTACCGATAGCCCTTCGGGCAGGTTATGCATGGTGATGGCTGCAATGATCATGAAGGCTTTGGCTTCAATTTTGAAAGGCATCTTCTCCGGGTTCTCCAGATCCACATGGGGAATCTTCATCTCCAGCACAAGTAGGACCATGCTGCCCAGCATAATACCAAGGGCAAGTACAAACAGATTGGATTGCCCGAGCGCTTCCGGAATGAGATTGTACACCGAGGCAGAGGTCATGATGCCTGCTGCGTAAGCAAGCAAAATATCACGCAGACGGTGGGTGACTTTACGCATAAATAGAATAGGTATGGCCCCAAGGCCGGTAGACATGGCTGAGATAAAGCTGCCAATGAGTGCATCGTTCATGCTTCCATTTTCCCTCCTGATGAAGACTTCTTCATAATCGCTGCCGAGCATTGACACCGTACATAAAAGAGATCATAATGAACAACAGATTAGAATGATTATAAATTAGAATTCCGTTTCTGCATAGGTTAATTGTCATAACGGGCAGATCATGTGGACATGATGTAGGCTTTCGTTCTAGTGTATGCAAAAGCATTTGCTTTTGATGCCGGAGTGCCTGACCTTTTTGCAGAACCCGGGGGAGGAACTATACATGTATAAATCAATTATTATTGGAACAGGCCCTGCAGGGCTGACAGCAGCAATCTATCTGGCACGTGCCAACTTGAACCCACTCGTTATTGAAGGACCGCAACCTGGTGGTCAACTGACAACAACAACTGAGGTGGAGAACTTCCCAGGTTTCCCTGATGGTATAATGGGTCCTGAACTGATGGATAATATGCGTAAACAAGCGGAACGCTTCGGCGCAGAATTCCGTACAGGCTGGGTAAACAACATCGATATGAGTGAGCGTCCATTCAAAATTCAGGTTGAAGGCATGGGTGAACTCGTAGCGGAAACCTTGATCCTGTCTACTGGTGCATCAGCCAAATACCTCGGTATTCCTGGCGAAGAAACGAATGTGGGCCGTGGTGTCAGCACATGTGCGACATGTGACGGATTCTTCTTCCGTAACAAAGAAATCATTGTCATCGGTGGTGGTGACTCTGCCCTTGAGGAAGCAAGCTTCCTGTCCCGTTTCGGTTCCAAAGTAACCCTGGTTCACCGTCGTGAAGAACTGCGTGGTTCCAAAATTATGCAGGATCGTGCACGCAGCAACGAGAAAGTGGAAATGGCATTGAACCGTACCCCGCTTGAAGTAATCGCAGGCGACAATGGGGTTACTGGATTGAAAGTATTGAACAACGCAACGGGTGAAGAAGAAATCATTCCGGCAAGCGGTGTGTTCGTAGCGATTGGTCACACACCAAACACCGGATTCCTGGGTGGACAGATTACAACGGACGAACACGGTTATATCCTAACTACACCAGGCACATCCGAAACCAATATCCCAGGCGTATTCGCATGTGGTGACGTTCAGGATACACGTTACAAACAAGCGATTACAGCTGCAGGTAGCGGATGTATGGCTGCTATGGACACAGAGAAATACATTGAAAGCTTGGAGCACAGCGCAGTTGTTCTGTAAGGAAAAGCTGATTCCAAACAAACTATAGATTCATATAAAACCATATGAGGTGAATTAAACATGGAAAACGTAATTGTATACACATCAACCAACTGCCCGAACTGCAAATCGGTAAAAAGCTTCCTGGCTGACAAAGGTATCGCTTATGAAGAGCGTAACATCGAAACTAGCGACGAGTTTGCTCAACAAGTATGGGACATGGGCGTACGTGCCGTACCTCTGACTGTTATTGGTGAACACCGCATTCTGGGAATGAACAAAACCCAATTTGCCAAAGCGTTGGACGCTTAATTTCCCTCTATAGGGTAAGTTTAAGTCACATGCAGCTATTCCGGTTCGCGCGAGCCGTTTGAATATATATTGGAGAAAGGGGCTGTCCCATAAGTCATAAATGGCTAGGGACAGCTCTGTTTTTAAAATAGAAAAACAAAAGAAACCGTGCTGCCCCGGCTGCAAAAATATGAACAGCAGATTGAAACTGCTGGTGGGTGGGCGCAGTAGTTACAGCAAAACCGATCCGGATGCTACGTTCATGCGAATGGAAAGAAGACCATATGCGAAATGGTCAACTGAAACCGGGATACCATGTACAGCTCGGAACGGAAAACCAGTTTGTTTTGGGCAACAGTGTCCACCAGCACCCACGGATACAAGCGATCGTCTAATACAGGACGTACCACAAAGAGAAAACGAGGCCTGGACACAAGCAGTCCTCCCGATCAGCAGTTGTCAACGTTCTCTTATAGTCTGTATTCATTGATCCCTCACCGTACATGGTATCTTCATAAACCGGAGAATGCCCTACACGAAGAGAGTGACCGATTTCATGAGTCATCGTACTTTGAATATCACGAAAATTTTTTTGGAGTGCAGCCCTAATTGGGCTGCTTTTTAAATTAAAATGAAACATTTATGGTTTTTATTACGTTGATTAGGTAACAAGTACCAAGGAGGGGATTGTCACAAAAGTAAAGACGATGTATTTTATTCTCAGTGTTGTAGCGGTATTTTTACTATCAGCTTGCACAAATGGTGTTACTGGCTCTAGTCAGCAGAATGAACTAGGCGAACCTTATCGTGTGGCGTTGGATGAATTAATTTCAGCAGATACGGCTCTTAATGAGAACACGGAGTATATTTCATTGAATTTCGATAAAGGACTTCAAATAAAGGATTCAGATAAGAAAAGCATTGAGGATTACCTTCAAAGCAAATATAACGTAAAAATTTATAATCTAACCTATGAAGAATTGATTGAAGAAGGACTGTCTGAACAATCTGAAAGCACGCTTAAAGGGATTTTACTGAAAATTGAAAAGCAGGAGAAGCAATCAGATAAAAACATTACCATAGAGGTCAGTAAGTATCGTTCCAATGAGGGTGCGCTCTCTGCAAAAATAACGTTAACCTATGAGGAAGGTCAATGGAAAGTTGCTACTCATACTCCTACAAGGGAAAGTTAAATGAAATAATTTCTTTTACCAGAGAGTGCTGGGAAAAGTTGATTACGACTATTATGGAAGTAGCCCTTTAGGGCTTTTTTTGTCCGTATTTTCTGAGTATATACCATCCGTAAAGGTATACAAAAAAGGATCGTTAGCATTTCTGCAACGATCCCTATTGTCATCCGTTGTTGTATACCGCAGTTCTTGTTTTAAAGCTGAGTCCTTATCTTCAAATATTATTCTGTAATTCCATTAAGGTGCTTAATTTTTGAAAATCACGACCATATGCTTGCTTCCCATATATTCAACGGAAGTATTTAACTGCTCCGCCACAAAACGAACAGGAACGAACGCACTGCCGTTCTTCAGAAGTAAAGGAGCATCTTGCATCACCGTTTGCTGGTTTACTTTTACCTGCCTGTTCCCTACAGCCCAACGAATCGTTTTACCATCCTTCTGAATCGTTACCGCTTTGGTGCTCTGGTTCCAATTCACGTTTGCCCCAAGCTTCTCGGAGATGAAACGGATGGGCACATAGGTACGTCCTGTCTGAATAAATGGCGCTGCGGTAATACGATAAGCACTTTCTCCCACATAAGCTGTCGTGCTGCCGATCACCAAGCGCTGTGTCTTACGCTGACCGCCAGGCAACTCACTTCCTGCCAGTTCCACGAATAATTTATATGTTTTCGATCCTTTGCTTAAATCTAAATAGTTATTTTGCAGCGCAAGTGGTTCAATGAATGCACCTGTGTCGTAATACGGAAAAAAATTACGTTGTTGGATCGGCTCTAAATCCCACACTCGATTATTTTTCAAATAGAGGTAACTCAAACTTTGAAGATTTCTCAACGGCTCCAAATCATAGATTTGGTTAGATGATAAATTCAGAGTAACCAAGACAGTTGATTTAGACAAAGGAGCAAGATCTTTGATGTTATTATTCGCAGCTTCGAGGCTCCTAAGCTTAACCAATCCTGCTAGCGGCTTTAGAACTGTGATCTTGTTGGAACTTATGGACAACGTACTCAGATTGACTAGTCTCGCTAGCGGTAAAAGATCATTGATTTGGTTGCTAGCTAGAGATAAATCTGTCATCTTCGTTAACTTCCTGAGGGGCTTAATATCCACAATTTGATTGCCACTCAAATCCAAAGTCGTCAAATTCACAGCATCGGATAGAGGTGAAATATCAGCAATTTGATTTCCGCTTAAAGAGAGCTTCGTCACATTGACTGCATATTCCAAACCCTGCAAACTCTTAATTCCTTTACCCGATAAATTAACGTCGGTCAGTGACTCTAAATCCTCTTTTGTTAGTGATTCATCGTCGTTTTTATTCAATAATGACTTAATCGCTTGTTCAAGATTGAGATCCTCAAAAGCCAAAGGCTGTTGGTTAGACGCCTCCATGTAAGCCTGTCCTGGTAAGCCCAAACATAGGACAAAAATAATTAATAATCCAGCAAGGTATTTCTTCATTCTGACCATTCCTCTCTAATCACTGTATAAACTAGCCAATAGTTGCTTCGATTAAGACGCAATTTGCAAAGAAAAGTTGTATTGAAGAGTAATGTAATTATTTTAAGTATTCTGCCCGTTAGCTTAATGAGGTCATCAGTCTAATATTATTTTTCCTTTCGCTACTGTCCTAAAAGGTATACCTTTAGAGACGTAGAAAATAAAGACTCCCGACAATACCTAAAGGTATTGTTTTGCCTATTGAACTGAAGCGTAGCCTGGGTATCGAGCATGGCGATCCAATTGAATACTTTTTTCTAATCGATGTATCCCAAGGACGAATGAGTCAGTTAATTCAAAAATTGAATGAGGCAGCCCCAAAAGATTCTGGAACGATGTGATGTTCGAGGTTATATAACATAACATTAACTTTATTCGTAAATAATGTTAATGTTATGTCATTCATCAGTTCAGTTGTGCTGATATAATTTCTGCTAGGTAGTAGATGAAAGGGGAATATAGTGTTGAAAAAAGAGCTTGGTGTAGTAATGCTGTTGAGTGCTGTTTTGCTTTCAGGTTGTGGGTCAGATAAGCCAGAAACAGTTACGCAAGGGTCGGGAGATTCTCCCAGTAAACAAGTAACAACACAGCCGGAACAAGATGCTGATGCAAAAGAGATTGGATCCTCGGAGAATGAAAAGGTAAAACTTTATTCAACAACTGATGGAGTAAAACTGGATATTAATAGTAACCAAAAGGGCTTTGATTGGAACGTTCCTAGTGATACCGGAACTGATCCCCAGATATTCTATACTGACCTTACGGGCGACGGGAAAGAAGAAGCTGTAGTTATTATCCAGACTGGAAGAGGGACAGGCTTAGATCACTTTGATATTCATGTCGTCGATGCTGAAGACTTATCTGAAATTAAAGTCCAGAAGTATAAAGATATTGTCGCTGAACAAATCGAATCACACGTTGCTAAAAATAATGATGGTTCGTTAACGATCACAGTAAAAGCACAAGGAAAAGAATCTAAATTAGATTATGGAACTGATCCAGCGCCAGATTACAAGCAAGATGAGCTAGCTTTCGGCGGTGTAGTTATTTATTCATTGGAGGATCAAAAGATAAATTTGAATCTTCCAGGATCTATTGGCAAATCTCCGACATACGTATGTGACTTAAATATTATATACAAGTTTGATAGTGAAAAGAATGAATTTAGTGCTGAACAAATTGAAGTCAAACCTATTGAGAAATAAAAAAATTCTTTTGTTAAGAGATGGGCAGTAGTGACTTAACCGGATTAAAGAAAACAAAGCATCAGTTAAGAATACTTGGAACTTCCCATCAGAGAGAATCGAGTATGGATAGCAATATAATCGATTTACATAGAAGATTGGTAAATGCGATGGGGCAAACCTATTGGGGTTTGAACGAGACTGAAATTGACGAAATGAAGATATTAGCAATGAACGAATTAGCTCCTTATCCAACCTTTAATGTCCATTTTGTAGTGTATATAAAGAAGTTGAACCAAACAAATACGTACCATTTGTAGATATCCAATTGGGAACTCAAAAGCTAAGTGATTCAACAAACGGGAAACGTTAGCGTTATCAAATAAAGAAAGCAGTCGATCAAGGTTCAACTAACCGGCAGGATAGTTCGAATATCAATCGCTTCGTACTACGTGGTGAAAGAGGGATTCTGCCACTATTGTGGCATAGGTTATTTCAGCGTAGAGATGGGAAAAGGTGGGGAATAATCAAGAGTGAATTTCTTTTAACAACTCACAAAAGACCGAAATTCCAGTGAGAGAAACGGTCTTTTCATTTTCGCCCAACGGATTTATTTCAAACTGGCAAGTGCTTCAGGAGAGAAGGAGACAAGTTCGTTCATCTGGCCTTCTCTAAACTTTATTGCCCACGCCAGATCGGCGAGGAGAGCCCGTCCCGCGGCGACCAGATCGAATTCCTCTTTTCGGAATGAAGTTGCTTAAAGTAGAAGCTTACGCGTTTTCGTTGTATATTCACGTTATAACCGTTAACAAGTTTTAATTCGAATTTCGAGGGTGATTTTTATCAAAATTTTCATCGAAGTAATAGGCCATACAGAAGAAGAGGAGATCCGCATCAGGTGTCACCAAGTAGACGAAGAAATACATGAGCTCGTTAATAAAATAAAAAGCGAAACGCTCATTATACTTGGTTATCATGAGGATAAGATCAGCCGCATCAAAATTAGTGATATTTATTATTTTGAAGCTGTTGACGGAAAAGTGTTTGCGTATTGTAAGAACAATGTTCATGAAGTCAAACAAAAGCTTTATGAGCTGGAGGAACTTTGCCAAGAGAAACATTGCTTTCGCGCCTCCAAATCCACCATTCTAAATATAGCTAAGATTTCCAGTATTCATCCGTCGATCAGCGGCCGTTTTCAAGCATTATTGGATAACGGGGAGAAGGTAGTCATATCACGTCAGTATGTGCCAATGCTTAAACACATACTTGGATTATAAAAGGGGGACCTACATGAAGTATTCCGAGCTCATAAAAGAGATGATTAGAGATTTCTTAATTATATTTGCCTCCATCATTATAATCATCGCTATTTTGCGGCAAATCTATGTTCCTGATGCAAGTTTCGAATTAAAGACGATTTTTACAATTATGGCTTTCTCTTTTCTTGGTGCTTTGACCGGAATCGTTTTATATACGCCGCATGCGATTAGCGAGTATAAAATGCGCCTCCGAGTGATTGTACATTTCTTTTTCCTGGAAGCCCTATTAATTTCTCTGGCCGTCCTATTGAATCTCGTATACGGCACTTTCGGCATACTATTATTAGCTTTGGAAATTGCCGTAGTTTACGCTATCGTTCGCCTACTGACGTATAAGAATGACAAAAAGGAAGCTCAAAAGATCAATGAAAGACTAAGAACATTTAAAAAAGAGCTTTAGAAGATATACACAAACCGCTCCCAAATAAAATCGTATACGCAGCGTAAGTACACGTATTTGCGTTGTTTTTACAACTTATTGGCTCTCAGCTACAGCTTATCGTTTATGCGTATACACGTTCTCTTCCATTTATTATGATGAACTCATAAAAAAGTTGGAGGAGGAGCAGAGAAGTCTTATGGAGATTTTAATCCTTGTTGTTACGTTGGTCTTCGAACTGGCAATTGCCGTCTATTCCATTGTAACCAAGCAAAGCCGCCACAAGATAAAGAGTTGGACGAGAATCGCAATGTTTATAGTATTCATGATGCTGAGCTTGGGGAAGGCTGTCGTATGGGAGTACACATGGGGGATGTTTGCAGGCTTGCTCTTTCTATTAGCGTTCAAGGAAATGGTTGCGCTCCTGCGCAAACAAACACACACTCCGCGTTACATAGCTTTTTCTACGGTATGGAAATTCCTTTTGTTAGCACTGATCGTAGTCGTTACTCTTGTTCCTGTTTTACTTTTTCCACAGCATAGGCTGCCGCAAGTGACAGGTCCGTACGCAGTGGCGACCGCCACTTACAGCTATGTGGACAAGAATCGTATCGAAGAATTTACAGATCAGGGAGACAATCGGTTTGTTAACGTGGAATTTTGGTATCCTGAGCAGGCAGACGGAACCTATCCTTTGCTTGTGTTCTCTCATGGAGCATTCGGTATTAAAACCAGCAACACTTCTACCTTTACAGAACTTGCGAGCCACGGTTATGTCGTTGTTTCTATTGACCATCCCTATCATTCTTTTTATACCGTTTCCGAGGATGGGAAGGTCGTGACAATTAATCCCGAGTACATGCAAGAATTCAACAATGCCAATAAAGGGGTTTATTCGCTTGGTGAGTATTTCGAACTTAATCAAAAATGGATGAAATTGCGAACGGATGATATGGACTTTGTCATGGATACGATCCTGGAACAAGCCGAGCAAACAAAAGACTCAGTATATGAACGCATTGATACACAGAAAATAGGAGTGTTCGGTCATTCTATGGGAGGGGCTGCAAGCGTAGCACTGAGCAGGGAGCGCGATGACATTGACGCCGTAGTAAATATAGATGCTCCGTTCTTTAGCGAGCTTGTGTACGATAAAGTTACGAATGAATTTACGGCAAAATCCGAAGCTTTCACCATTCCGCTTCTTAACGTTTATTCGGATGATGTGTGGATACAGCTCGACAGCAGTTCTCCGTATATCGCAAATAGTATCTCGAATGAAAATTTTAAAGATGCATACAACGTTCATTTTAAAGGTGCAAAGCATTTAAGTTTAACCGATCTACCTTTATTCTCGCCTATATTGGCAAACCTGTTACATGAAGGTAGAGAAGTAGAAATCGATAAGTACTATGTAATTGAAACTCAAAATGAACTTATTCTTCGTTTTTTTGACTATGCTCTAAAGAATAAAGGTCAGTTTGCTCCAAAAGCGACGTATTGAGTTTCTGTTCCGCATGCAGGAAGAAATCTGGAATTTGAAGCTTAGTGTAACCGATCCACAATGTATTTTGCGTGTGAACAGAACGTTGGGTCATTCAGTGAAATAATCGCTTTCAAAGTAGAGAGGAAAAATGAAAAGCACCCTGACAGTGATACCGTATCCTTGCTTGCGAGTTAATGAATATGAAGTAATGTGGGAAAGAAAAAGTAATTGTGAACGCGGGATAAATTATACGAATGACAAAGATGGGACTATAGGAAACAGTGTAGTCTTTATCTGCTAGATAATTGAACTAACGGGAAACGTTAGCCCAAATAAAACAAAGAAAGCAGCAGATCAACGTGATCGGCTGCTTTTGTTCAACTAACAGGCAGGATAGTTGAAAGCTATTGATGATGTATAGATCGAAGGACAATTATCCCATGATTGGATTATTTCTTGAAGTGTATCGTCGCTTTTGTTTAATTAACGATTAGATTACCGTAACGCTCCATGGATTGGTAACGTTTAGAATGTAAAGAGCATGGAAGTGTGGCTATAGAGTAAAGAGCTAATAAGGAATGAGGAGTGAACAGTTATGAAAATGTACTATAAGGGCGCCCTAATATCGTGTTTCGTGGTTTTTATCATTAGTGTTTCAGGCGGTCTGATGGTATCCCAGAATACAAGTGCTAAAAATCCGATTAATCCAAGTCACATAACGCCTATCGACTATTCTGAAAATGAACATGGACTGACATTCGGTACGATTGAAGAGTCCAACTCCGTTGAAATACTACCTGACTTAATCTATGCAGGAAGTGTAGACGGCATTGCTGGATATGTCATGAAAACAGATTATCTTAGTGAAACTACACGGAGCGTCCCGCTTTTTGATGTTGACGGGAAAACCATCATTGGTTCTATTTCTGTTGGTGCTAAGAAAACGAATTTTCCTAAAAATCGTAATGGGCAAACTTACGGTTCTGCTGGTGAGGCTACTTCTCCAGAAACAGAACCTGAACTAATTGAGGCTACTGGTGTGGATGGTACAGAAGGATATGTACTGAGAAAGGACCTGGATGGTGAGCAACCCAGTACACCCGAGGAAGCCATTGCACAACAGAACAGTAGAGCAGCGGATGGCCGTGATATTCCGCTGTATGATCTGGATGGTGAAAACGTGATTGGTGTGTTTCATGTTGGGGGGTAAGTAATTAAAAATCTTGGTATTTTTGTGCGTAGCGGTATGGTACCAAAACGATGTTTCGTATTCTTAACAAGCGTCTTGAAATGAAAGTCAAAGTATTTATGCCCTTGTTGGAAAAATATCAGGATTTTGAAACAAGCCCCGCCAATGAAACCGTAGAAAGAATTATTACTCAAATCAATCAATCTTTTACAGATTATTTCATAATTCATCATCTTGAGGTTGCTGTTGGGGGAATTAGAGTCGTGAAAAAAGATCATCAAACCTATAGTGTTAGCCCAATTTTTATACTGCCTGAACATCAAGGAAAAGGAATTGCTCAAAAAGTCTTTACAATGGTTGAGCAGATATATGATGATGCAAAGTCATGGAAATTGGGTACCATCTTACAAGAGAAAGGAAACGGTTATTTGTATGAAAAGATAGGCTATAAAAAAACGGGTGCATCAAAAGTAATTAACGACAAAATGACAATGGTATTTTATGAAAAGCATTTATAGATGAATAGTTATTGGATTAAGTTAACCGCCTTTCAGGGGAGGTTAACTTTTGTATGAAAATCAACAAGCTAGTTTTTGCCCCATGAAAAATCCCCTTTCACAGCTACAACAGAGCACATGCTTCATGAACTCTTTTGTGGATGTAAAAGGGGATTTGGTGTTTAAAATCATGCACATTTTATCTAAAAAAAGATACTCATAAAGGTCTGAAATACAACATACACCAGTACGCCTGACAGCATGTACATGAAACCAGCCTTCTTTTTGCTCTGAAACAATCGAAGTATGCCAAGGCTGAACAGCGGCGCAAGCACGATCAGGAACAGGAGTACGGTGACAAACATTTGCGCCGAGATATCTGAAGTATCCACGTAGGTCACGAATTTTCACTCCGTTTCGTTATCGGAATTAACACGACGACACTTATGCCGCCATGACAAAAATCACATAACCCTATTATACCTCTGGATTTCTTTAACAAAAAGGGAGGAAATGGGGCAAAATGATGTCAATTTTAAATTGGTTATTAGACGGACACTCTTATTTTACCTAGGAATTGGGAAATCGCGGAGTAAGCGGCACCAACACGTGTGGAACGACTGCCCAGAGCAGCCCATTCAATCTGCAAACTACGGCGGTGATAAGGCAGCGTACGCTCCTCCACCACTTGTTTCAACGCCGTTTCAATCCAGGGTCCTGCTTCAGAAAGAGGGCCGCCGATAATGATGCGCTCAGGATTGAAACTGTTGACGATATTGGTGATGCCAACCCCCAGTTTACGGCCGATTTCCTGGTATAGTTTCAATACATCTTCATGGCCTTGCTGTGCATAATCAATCAGTTCCCGTGTCGTATGTGCCGGCAAAAGCAACTGATGATCGGGGTGCTCATAAGCCTTCTCCGAAGCATATAACTCCCAGCAGCCACGATTACCACAGGAGCAAGGTCTGCCCTCTGCTTCAATGGACATATGGCCTGTTTCTCCTGCATATCCCCAGGCTCCTTTATACAGCTCGCCATCCACCATAATGCCTGAACCGATCCCGATGCCTGCGCTAATGTAAATCAGATGACGAACTCCGATGCCCGCACCAAAATTCAACTCTCCGTGAGCGCCTGCATTCGCTTCATTATCGATCGTTACAGGCAGCTCGAAAGCTTCCTCCAGCATGGCGCGCAGCGGGACCTTCTCCCATCCTAGGTTGGGTGCAAACAGCACCGTTCCTTCCTCGTCCACCATCCCCGGTACCCCGATGCCAATGCCAATTACCCCGTGAGGGGAGGGAGGAGCTGCCTGAATCAGATGTTCTGCCGCAAGTTTCAACTGATCAAATACGGAGGACACATCATGCTGTTCCAGCTTAACCGTGTATTCTGTAATGATATGACCTTCCAGATCGGTAAGCACACCCTTTAAGTGGGTTACGCTGAGTTCCAAACCTACGGCATATCCCGCTGTACCGCGAAATAGCAGCATTAGAGGTTTGCGCCCACCGCTGGATTCCCCAGGGCCAATTTCCTGCAAAAGCTCATCATGGATCAGATCGGCAACCAGATTGGAAACCGTGGCTTTATTCAGCCCTGTAATCTCGGATACCCGTGCACGGGAGAGGGGAGCATGACGCCGAATCGTATCCAGGACGATCGACTTGTTTATTTTTTTGACCAGCATCTGGTCTCCGGTAATTTTCATATCCAAGGCACTCCTATTCTTCTATAAAAGGGTTTAGACCCGTTATCCGTAAACAAGCTATTCGACTATTATAGCGTAAACAAACGCACAAAAAACATTTTTATTTTTACTTTGTTTAACCAATAGACAAAGTATAACCGATGTGTTAGGATAACGTTGTAAACGATTACTTTTAAAACTATTGAGGAGGCATTTACCATGGCCTATTTTGAATCCGTTAATAAAATTTCATTCGAAGGTAAAGATTCCACGAATCCATTTGCTTTTAAACATTATAATCCAGAAGAAGTGGTAGCCGGCAAATCGATGGAAGAGCACTTCCGTTTCGGCATGGCATACTGGCATACATTAACAGCAGGCGGTAGTGATCCGTTTGGTGCAGAAACAGCAGTTCGTTCTTGGGATAATTACTCCGGCCTGGATCTCGCGAAAGTACGCGTGGAAGCAGCATTTGAATTTTTGGAAAAAATGAACCTCCCGTTCTTCTGTTTCCACGATGTGGACATCGCACCAGAAGGCAACAGCCTGCGTGAGTTCTACAGCAACATCGATACGATCGTTGACCTTATTGAAGGCCACATGAAATCCAGCGGCAAAAAACTGCTTTGGAATACAGCGAACATGTTCTCCAACCCACGCTTCATGTTTGGTGCAGCTTCCACTTGCAACGCAGATGTGTACGCACATGCTGCAGCGCAAATCAAGAAAGGTCTGGAAGTGGGTAAACGTCTGGGCGCAGAAAACTATGTGTTCTGGGGCGGTCGTGAAGGTTATGACACCTTGCTCAACACAGACATGCAGCTGGAGCAAGACAACATTGCCCGCATGTTCCACATGGCAGTAGACTACGCGAAGGAAATTGGCTTCGATGCACAATTCCTGATCGAGCCTAAACCGAAAGAGCCAACCAAGCACCAATATGACTATGATGCAGCAACTTCCATTGCTTTCTTGCAAAAATACGGTTTGGACAAACACTTCAAACTGAACCTGGAAGCCAACCATGCTACTCTGGCAGGTCACACATTTGATCACGAAATCCGTGTTGCCCGCACAAACGGCATGCTCGGTTCCCTCGATGCCAACCAAGGCGATATGCTGATCGGTTGGGATACGGATGAGTTCCCGGTTGATATGTACGATGCAACATTGACCATGTACGAAGTATTGAAAAACGGCGGTATCGGCCGTGGTGGTGTGAACTTCGACGCCAAAGTACGTCGTGGTTCCTTCGAAGCAGACGATCTGTTCCTTGCACACATCGCTGGTATGGATACGTATGCGAAAGGTTTGAAAGTGGCAGCGAAATTGATTGAAGATCGTGTATTCGATGACTTCATCGAAAAACGTTACAGCAGTTTCAGCGAAGGGATCGGTGCAGATGTGGTCGCAGGTAAAGCAACACTGGCTTCCCTTGCAGAGTATGCACTGAACAACGAAAGCCCACGCAAAAACCAATCCGGACGTCAGGAATTGCTGAGAGCAAAACTCAACCAATACATCCTGGCTGACTAAAACAGGTTAGGCGGTATGTATGGATGGTTATCGACCACCAATGGTTACCCATATATGTGGTCGGTATAGTATCTTGGTCTGCCTTTGTAGAAGATTAGCTTGTACCGCGGAACGCCTGAACAAGCATGACATTCGGACCGTCCCCGACTTTCCCCTGGGAAGGCGGGGACGGTTTTTTGATACCCGAATGGAGTGAATTTCATGCGCATCAAGGTTTGCATGTCCATTACTAATGACAGATATATGTCGTTGGCACGATTTTCAGCTACAGAGACGAGTACGTTTTACTCGTTTCATATCCATGTGTGTCCATGATCATACATGCAGAACGGAGTGAGCAGAAAGGACCCGAGGAAGCGGAGCGTGCGCATTTATCCCTGGATTTCTCCCTTTTCAAAGGGAATAAAGGAAATCCGGGGATAACGGCGATCCAAGGGTTTTCTGGTCACGGAGTGAATTCCATGTATACTTGGATTTTTCGTGGATATAACCTTTGATAAACGAGAGGAGTTAACCCATGAGTTACGTAATTGGTGTCGATCTGGGAACAAGCGCAGTCAAAACGGTGCTGGTTAACCGTGAAGGGAAAGTGGCGTTTGAAGCATCCGAGGCTTATCCGCTGTACCAGCCCAAAGCTGGATATAGTGAACAGAATCCCGAGGATTGGGTAGAGCAGACGATTGTTTCACTGCGCAAATTGCTGGAAGTGTCTGGCGTGCATCCTTCGGAAATCGAAGGTCTGAGTTTCTCCGGCCAAATGCATGGATTGGTGCTGGTCGATGCTGAGGGTAAACCGTTGCGTAACGCCATTTTGTGGAACGATACACGCACAACAGCGCAATGCCGTCGCATCGAGAAGGTATTGGGCGACCAATTGTTAAGCATTGCCCGGAACCGTGCGCTCGAAGGTTTTACCCTGCCGAAAATCCTGTGGGTACAGGAGAACGAGCCTGAACTGCTGCAACAAGCGGCTTTGTTCCTGTTGCCTAAGGACTATGTGCGGTATCGCCTGACAGGTGATTATGCCATGGATTATTCGGACGCAGCAGGCACATTGCTGCTGGACGTTGCTGGCAAGCAATGGAGCAAGGAGATCGCGGAAGCTTTTGAACTGCCGGTATCCTTGTGTCCACGTCTTGTGGAGTCATTTGAAGAAGTGGGCACATTGCTGCCTGAGATTGCCGATCAAACAGGACTTGCAGCGGCAACGAAAGTATATGCAGGTGGAGCGGACAATGCGTGCGGGGCCATTGGCGCAGGCATTTTGAGTGAAGGACAGACGATGTGCAGCATCGGAACGTCCGGGGTAGTGCTTTCCTATGAAGAGCGCAAAGATCTCGATTTCGAAGGCAAAGTGCACTTTTTTAACCATGGCGAGAAAGATGCCTTTTATATTATGGGGGTAACGCTTGCGGCAGGATACAGCCTGTCCTGGTTCAAGGATACATTTGCTGCGGACAAATCATTCGACGTGCTCTTGCAGGGCATTGATGCGATTCCAGCGGGAAGCAACGGGCTGCTGTTCACCCCTTATATTGTTGGTGAGCGTACGCCGCACCCGGATGCAAACATTCGTGGCAGCTTTATCGGCATGGATGCCGGACATAAGCTGGAGCATTTTGGACGTGCTGTGATGGAGGGCATTACGTTCTCCCTGCGTGAGTCCATTGATATTCTGCGTAACGCTGGCAAAACGGTGAATGAAGTGGTCTCCATCGGTGGTGGTGCCAAGAATGAAGCCTGGCTGCAAATGCAGGCCGATGTATTCAATGCAACCATTGTGAAACTGGAGAGCGAGCAAGGACCTGCAATGGGTGCGGCGATGCTGGCAGCTTATGGCTGTGGCTGGTTCCCATCTTTGCAGGAATGTGCATCCGCGTTCATTCGTCCGGCCAAATCCTATACGCCTAACCCGGAAGCAGTGGCGGTGTATGATGGACTGTTTGCATTGTACCAAGAGGTGTACGGGCAAACACGCAGCTTGAATGACCGTTTGGCAGCATATCGTTAATCGAATATTCAGTCAGAGCAAAAGCATCCGCGACAGCGGGTGCTTTTTTTTATGCAGATGATGCTTCATGTCCATGGATAAGCGAAGTGAAAGGTTTAGACGTCTGACATAACCGTAATCCGGGTATGCATACATTGGATATAGAGGGTCGTGATCTGTCCCGACAGCTGCTTCTTACCGAATAGTTCAACAGATAAATGGTTCAACCCATTAAAGATTAGCCTTATAAAATGATGGGATATCCATGTCGTGGAGAGGCTGTTTCGACACGGTGTAGTGAACCAATGTAAGACCATTTATTTTAATAAAGGTAGCCGGCAGCTTGAGCATGGGGGTGAAGCCTTGGATGAACGTGAGGAAACGGAAAGACCGCATATTACTCTATCCATGATCGTTCGAAATGAGGAGCACAGGTATCTCAGAGAGGCGTTGAAAACACATCGGCCGTGGATTGATCGTGCGGTCATTATCGATGATGGTAGCACGGACGGAACTGTGGCCATGTGCCGTGAGCTGCTGGGGAGCATTCCACTCGTATTGGTGGAGAACCCGGCTTCCCGTTTTTCTGACGAAGTGAGCCTCAGGAAGCAGCAATGGGAAGAGACGGTGGCTACCGGACCGGAATGGATTCTGAATCTGGATGCCGATGAAATTTTGACGACTGACTTTGGGGCTGTTCGGGATCAGCTGCTGAGCGGAAGTGAGGATGCCATCTATCTGAGGCTGTTTGATATGTGGAGTGATACGCATTATCGGGAAGACGAATACTGGCAAGCCCATGCGTATTATCGACCATTTTTGGTCCGATATCGCCCGGAATGGAGCTATGAGTGGAAGGAAACCCCGCAGCATTGCGGCCGTTTTCCGCTAACCATTCAACATTTTGCCTATGGATGCCATTCACCTCGAGTAAAACATTATGGCTGGGCACGCCTGGAGGATCGTGTGCGCAAATTTGAGCGTTATCAGGCGCTTGACCCGGAGGCCAGGTATGGTTGGAAGGAACAATACGATTCCATTCTGGATGCAGAGCCCCGACTGTTACCATGGTCGGAATAAGGGGAGGGGGAAGGATACGTTGAGAAAAGACCAGCTGGAACACATCCTGATTGCAAGTCCTGTTCGGCAGACGCCCGCTGTACTCCGTGAATTTCTCGAATCTCTAAATGCGCTCGAACGAACGACGGTAAAGACGGATTACCTGTTTGTGGACGACAATGAAGAGGAAGCGGCATCCAATATGCTCCGTGAGTTTGTGCTTCAGCACAAAGGTGCCATTCTTGGTCCAGATGCGAGTGCAGACGATACCGACAAGGAGAAGGGGACATACAACAAAGATGAAGGAGGGCATTACTGGCAGGATGAACAGATCTGGCGGGTGGCCGGATTGAAAAATCGTATTCTGGCATATGCCCGTGAACAGAAGTACGATGCCGTATTCCTGATCGATTCGGATCTTGTCCTGCATCCCCGTACGCTGGAACAGCTTGTTTCCACTCGGAAGGAGATAGTCTCCAATATTTTCTGGACACGCTGGCAGCCGGGAACAAGAGAGATGCCGCAAGTCTGGTTGCAGGATGAGTACGCTCTGTACCGCAAGGGAGGCAAAGCCGTCACTGGAAAGGAAACAGAGGACGAAAATACGCAAACGGATGCTTTCCTAAGGCAACTGCGAATTCCGGGCTGTTATGAAGTGGGAGGATTGGGAGCGTGTACCCTTATTCGCAGGGACGCCTTGGAATCCGGGATTTCCTTTGATCAGATTCCGAATGTATCCTTCTGGGGAGAAGATCGCCATTTTTGCATTCGAGCTCAGGCGTTGGGGTTCCCATTATATGTGGATACACACTTTCCCGCCTATCACATCTACCGACTATCGGAATTGCCGGGCGTAGCTACCTATAATCGCAGAGCGAGACGTGGAGAGGAGACCATTAGTATTTCACTGTGTATGATTGTAAAAAATGAAGAGGCTTCCCTTGCCAGATGTCTGGAATCGGTTAACGGAATCGCTGACGAGATTGTAATTGTCGATACAGGCTCGACGGATCAGACCCGTCAGATCGCTGCCCGCTATACGGAACGCATTATCGATTTTGAATGGGTGGATGATTTTGCAGCGGCCCGGAATTTTGCCTTCGAACAAGCAACAAGCGAATATATTTTATGGCTGGATGCAGATGATGTGTTCGAGCCGGAGGACCGGGTGAAGCTTATTGAATTGAAGCGCAGCCTTGATCCGGCTGTAGACAGTGTCACGATGGATTATCATCTGAGCTTTACAGCAGAGGGCAAAGTAGCCTACAGTTTGCGGAGAAATCGGCTGGTGCGGCGGGATCGGAATTTTCGCTGGATTGGTGCGGTGCATGAATATCTGGAAGTGGCGGGTCATTTGCTGCATAGTGACATCGCAGTCACACATAAGAAGGATAAAGAATACACAGATCGCAATCTGAGAATTTACCGCAAGCGGGAAAAGGCAGGAGAAGAATTCTCCCCGCGTGATTTGTACTACTTTGGAAACGAACTGAAAGATCACGCAGAGTATGCGGATGCAGTGAACTATTATGAGGAATTCTTGGGCACCGGACTTGGATGGGTAGAGGATCAGATTGCTGCCTGCCAGAAGATAGCTGATTGTGAAGCCGCGCTTGGTCGTTCGGAGCAGGAAGTTTCGGCGTTGCTAAGATCCTTTGCCTATGATCTGCCTAGGGCAGAGATCTGCTGCCGTTTGGGAGGTTATTTTGCCGACCGTGGAGATTATCGCAAAGCGATATTCTGGTATGAACTGGCGACCCGGGCTATACGCCCGACAGATCCAATGGTTGTACTGAATGAAGCTGCTTGGACATGGATGCCACACCTACAGTTATGCGTTTGTTATGACCGGATGGGCAATCGGGTGAAAGCGAAGGAGCACAATGATATTGCTCTGACGTACCATCCCACACATCCCAGCATGCTGTATAATGATCGGTATTTTAAGGATCTGAAGAAGGATAGTATATTGGAAAATGCCTAAAGCAAACCTCTCTAATGGAGTCTGAGTCGGTGGATTATCCCCCTTCTCCATATAGAGAGGTTTTTGTTTTAGTATCCATGCAAGAGTTGAAGAATTAGAAGATGGCTTATACGATAGGAATTTGGATCAAACGATTTCATCCAGGGGACGATATGCTTTACAATAGGGACTAACGGAAAAGCGGTGATAACGAATACTTGTCTTCGGCTGCCGAATCTATGAAACAAGGGGAAGTTGGCATGAATCTGACGGAAGTATTATTAGAATCGAGACTGGTGGCGATCGTTCGCGGTATTAGCCGGGAATCTGCTCTGGCGGCAGGGCAGGGTATGACAGATGGGGGAATCCGTCTGATGGAAGTGACGCTTAACACACCTGGAGCACACAATATTATTGCAGACTGGCGTGCGCGGCATGAGGGTAAGGCTTATGTCGGAGCAGGTACGGTACTGAATGTGCAGATGGCCAAAGAAGCGGTCGCAGCAGGTGCTCAATTTCTGGTGTCTCCGAATGTCGATCTGTCTGTTATTGAATATGCTGTAGAACATGGTGTGGATATCTGGCCCGGGGCGATGACGCCAACGGAGATTGTGGCTGCATATGAGGCAGGAGCAAAAGTGGTGAAGCTGTTTCCAATGGCGAGTTTGGGCATTCCCTATTTACGTGAAATCAAGGCTCCACTGAATCATATCCCGCTGCTTGCGACAGGAGGAGCGACACTGGATAACATTGCAGATTATTATACTGCGGGTGCGGCAGCAGTAGGCCTGGGAAGTGCACTTTTGCCACGAGAAGCGCTTGCAGCAGGAAACGATGAGCAGATTGCCGCGTGCACACGTGCATTTGTTGAAATAGCACAAATCGAAAGATCATATAAGAAGTGATGTGGATTAACGTTCTGTTGATCTTGTAGCTGTATGATGGAGTTACGCCATAGACCGGAGAGGAGTGAGGCCCAGTGAAAGCTAAAACAATGATTGGCGGCGTGATTGCTGTTGCAGCCGTTACGGCGGGTGGTTTATGGAAGGCGGCCGTGAAGAGTCAGACCCCCAAAAAGATTCCGATTACGCTCACACCACCCATGCCTTTTGAAGACATAACCTTTGACAGTGGTGGCGGCCGGGTACACGGTTGGTTTATTCCTGCTGAAGCTAGTGCCCCGAAACCATGGCCGCTGGTCATTATTGCGCACGGCTGGGGCTCCAATCGCTCACGAGTCCTTCGTTATGCACGGCCCATCTGGGAAGCAGGGTATGCCCTGTTTATGTATGATGTTCGCAGCCATGGAGCCAGCGACCCGGTCAAAGCAGCCTCAGCTTACCTCTTCCGTGACGATTTGTTATCCGCTTTACAGTATGTATCTTCTCGTCCGGAAGTTGATTCTGCTGCGATCGGTGTGCTGGGGCATTCTCTGGGCGGGCTGGGCACGATTCTTGCCGTGACGGAGGGAATTGCTGTATCAGCGGTGATTACGGATTCCATGCCATCCCAATTCGAGGTTATTGTCAGTTCGGAGCTAAGACGTCGACGTCTGCCTCTGTTTCCACTGGCCCAGCTGATTCCGCGAATCTGGTTTTGGCGGCTTGGTGAATCTCTGAAAACGTATCGCCAGCGCGAGCCGGTGATGCTGCTGAATGAGCGGCGCAAGGGAATGCAGCTGCCAATGCTTATGGTTCATTCCATAGGAGACAATTTTATTCCTCCGAGCGAGCTTGAATATTTTATGTCCAAGGCTGATCCGCCTGTGGAACATCTGTGGGTCAATAGTGGGGGACATAGCTGTTCGGAAGAAGATCCCGCATTCTGGGAAGCAGTCATCCCATTTTTGAAAAAGTATGTTCAGGTGCAGTCTTAGTCCAATGAATCTGTTATACCGAACGCCAATAAGGGAAAATTCAGCCCACTTGATGTTCAGGCTGATTGTTGAAACGCCAACCGTGTTGGCGTTTTTTTGCTGTTCATGATGATTTGCAAAAATTCTCATTTGTAAATTTGTTGGGAAAATGACGATTAAAAAGGAAGCTTATGGTATCATAGAATAGACTGGCAATATTCATGCGAGGTTATTTGTATGCATCCTGGTATGAAATTGAAGGGAGAGGTCCAGATTTGAGTTTTAATTGGAATTTGAATGTACGATTCAAAATGTTTACAGCTAAAGCGGCTACAGCAGCCATGGCCACATTGCTTCTGGCATCACAGTCACCAGGGTTTGCAGGCAGCGCGTCGGCAGCGACAGCGGAACAGGTAACCGAAGCCGCAGCGGGGGAAAGTGAACAACAACTTGGAATAATAGACAACGAGGTGCCTGAAGGAGCCAACATCTCCTCCAAGCAAGCGAGCGAGAATATACTGAAATTATTTCCTTTGCTAGAAAAGGCGACGATCTCATCTGCACGATTTGATTCACCCCATTCTTTTCCACCACCGGATTATAAAGCATGGGATATTGGATTTGAACTGCGTGAAGGAAACCGTTCCACCGGATTCAGCGCAACGGTACATGCAGTCACGGGGGAAGTGTTAAGTGTACATTTGCCTTCTGAGTTATTGGAAAGGCAAGTTTCCGATTCGGAGACGAAATTGACAAAGACCGAAGCGAAAAAGCAGGCAGATGAGTTTCTGTACAAGGCAATTCCAAATCTGCAGGCAGCTGGTTTTGTTGCCGTTGCTGATCAATATGCGAACAGTGTGCAGCAATCCCTGTTTGGCCGAACAGAGTATACTTACAGCTATCAGTTGAAACATGAAGGCTTGGTATCTGAGGCTGAAACAGCCTACATAAGTGTGGATCAGAGCGGATTAGTGACAGGATATTCACGAACTACCATTGGAGCTGAATATCCATCATCAAAGGCGGCCATTCCAGGCGATCAGGCTCAGCAGAAATTCGAGAAAGAGTTCGATATTCAATTGGCCTATATTAGCGAAGAGCGTTTTTCTCCCCGTAAAGGCCAAAAGTATTACTTAGGATACACACCGAAGAACTCAAGTGTTACTCCACTCGATGCGGATACACTGGATCGGATCGACAGCATGACAGGTGAAGCCATTGTCCAGGACGTTTCGCAGGAGGACAAACCACTACAAGGCAGTGCAGCGGCTTTTACACCGAATACGGGACCGAAACTGAATGCTCAGCAGGCAGAGAAGCTGGTCAAAAAAAGTTTTAAGATTCCGGAAGGTTATCAATTAGATTATAGCCAGTTAACCAAAGGGAGTTTTGGGAGCCTTAACAACCAGGTTTGGAGCCTGAGCTGGAGTAACCGCAATGCAAGTGCATCTTATATGTTCATGAGAGACATATCAGCACAAGTGGATGCGGCAACCGGACAGATCTACAGTGTGAACATTAATCAGCGCATAATGCCGGGCATGGAGCAGGAGAAGTCGGATACGGAAGTGAAGGGCAAGACCGTGACCAAATCTCAGGCGGAGAAACTGGCTGTCAATACAGTCATCTCCCTGGTGCCGGATGCAAGCAAGCAATTCCGACTTTCAACGGTCCTTGAATTGGACAACGCACGAACGTTTATATTTCAGCGGTATCTGAACGGAATTATGGTTAAGGATGATACGGTTCAGATTCAAGTCTCCAATGATGGAACGATCAATGAATATTATTCGATGGTTGCTGCAACCCCAGAGCAACTGCCAACGGATGTTCAACCGGCTATCAGCTATGAGAAAGCTAAAGCTACCTACCTTGAAGAATTCAAATTGGTACTGGCCTACTCACGGTATGGAGGTTTCGGCATGGGTAACGGTGAGTCTGTTCCTGTGGGAGTGAAGCTTGCTTACATGCCTACCCGTAAAGACAGTCTGTTGACTGGTATCACGTATGAAGTGCTTGATGCCAATACAGGAGAATGGAAAGCGATGTACGGCAGCACAAGTGGAACAGTCCAAGTTACAATCAGCGATATTAAGGGGCATGCCGCCGAATCTGATCTTCAGAGTATGGTACAGCATGGTGTACTTGTTGCCGATGAACAGGGACGTGTTTTCCCGGACAGGGTCATCACCAAGGGAGATTGGTTCACCTATCTGGCCAAAGCAGTTAATCCCAATTTGGATGTGTATTACAGCGGAGATGGGGAAGGCAATCTGTATGCTGACATTACTCCGGAAAGCCCATATTACCAAGCGGTCCGTACGTTGATCGATCAGCGCTGGTTAGCGGGTGCCGATCCCAAGTCGAAGTTGAATCCCGAAGAGGAGATGACTCGTGAAGAGTTGGCCGTATTGCTCGTGCGCATATTGCGCTATGAGAAATTAGCCGGATTCTACACATTGCCTTCAGATCTTCCGAACCTGGCAGATGCCAGTGCGGTCAACAATAAGGGAGCTGTCTCCCTTAGCATCAAGCTGGGATTGTTGCCTTCGATCGAAGGCCGCTTTATGCCTGCACGTAAAGTGACGGTTGCCGAAGCGGCACAGGTATTGGAACGGCTTGCCAAACTTCAGGGCAAGACGGATACCTTTATGAACGGAAGTCGTCTGTATTAATGATGGAAACGAGTTGCATAAATGCCCGGAACAATCATATGATGAGAATAACGGGCAGATTCCGGGTTATGTTACCGAAGACAAGGGGGCCTTCTGTGGAAGGTCTCTTTTGATGCTTTTCGACAAAACTAGAACCCTGCCGTCATTCCGTTTTGTGATACAATGAGGCATGAGAATTTTGCAAAGAGAGGTGGTATCCTTTCATGGGCAAGCATGGAAAACGAGTGATAACCCTGCTTTTGGCTGGCTGTCTGGTTGCTGTGGCGCTGCCGCATGCGATCGATCTGGATCAGCTATATGCAGCATCGGGAACATCAGACATATCCACGAATACCGATCTTCGAGAGACATTGCTTACTGCGATGTCACAGCGAACGGAGGAACTTGTTTTTACATACAAAGGTAATGTGAAAGGCCTCAAGAAACAGTTGCAGAGTTCCATTGACGAAGCGATGACCAGCGATCCCTATATCCAATATACCGTTAAAAGTTATGCATTTAACTATAAAGGCTCCAACGTATCCGCTGAGGTACATGTAAAACTGGCCTATCGGGAAACGAAGGAACAGACCGATTATGTGAACCGTAAGGTAACCAATGTGTTGAAAGAGATCATCGTGCCTCGAATGACCAATCATGAGAAGGTCAAAGCCATTCATGACTGGATTGTGCTTAATCTTTCCTACGATACCTCCTTGAAGAAATATACCGCGTATGATGGACTTGTTACTGGCAGTACCGTATGCCAGGGATATTCACTGCTGGCATATCGCATGCTGGAGCAGGTGGGTATAGAAAACCGGATTGTGGAAGGAACGGCTGGAGAGCAATTACACGCCTGGAATCTCGTCAAGCTGGATGGCAAGTGGTACCATATGGACACGACGTGGGATGATCCTACTCCTGACCGTAAGGGCAAGGTAAGTCACAGTTATTATTTGCTCAGTGATAATGAGATGGCACGCGACCATGTCTGGACAGCCAAAGGCAAATACCCTGCTGCATCTGCCCCTTATCGTGAAGCTTTGCAAACTTTGGTGAAGGCGGGAGGCAGCAAAGCAACCGCATATCAGAAGCTGTATCATGCACTGGAATATTCGCTCTATGACGAAAGCGATGCGGTTAGTGGCCATTCTGCACTAAAAACCAAAGTTCAAAGTGTACTCAAGGATGGCGGAACCTCTTTGACTTTCAGATACAAGGGAACCGAAACGGGACTAGTAGAGGATTTGCAGGATTTGTATCAGCTTGGCATGAAGTCGATATCGTATTACGTGTCCAACATGGAGGATACCATAGATCTGCGTGTGAAGATTACCTGGACCATGTAACAGCAAACAGACTGTGTCATGATTATATATAACGATGGGTATGGGCGCTCAGTGATGAGCGTCCTTTTTTAGGAAGATGAAGTCTCGACAAACCAAACGGGCAGCGACCTTTCCATTGGAAAGAACGCTGCCCGTTTGGGATATTCAATCCGCTGACGGTGTAAAGTCACATTCCTGAAGTGGTACGACTTTGGTTTTTTTAATAAATTTGTAACCCAGCCATAACACAAGGAACAAGGGTACGCTCAAGTAAGCAACGAGTGCCCCGCTCCAATCAATCTGATCACCCGTGAACGCCTGATAATTCTGACCGATGATCACGATGATACAGAGTACAAAGGCAAAGATTGGACCAAACGGGAACCAGCGTGCACGGTAGGGCAGATCGTTCAGATCACGTCCTTGAGCCACATAGGCACGGCGGAAGCGGTAATGGCTAACGGCAATGCCAAGCCAGGTAATGAATCCACACATACCGGATGCATTGAGTAACCATGTGTATACAATACCATCACCGAACAGGGAGGCCAGAAAGGCCAGCATACCCACTGCTGTAGTCAGAAGCAGGGCGTTCATTGGAATGCCCTTTTTGTTCAGCCGTGCCAGGAAGCGAGGTGCCTTGCCGTCACGGGCAAGAGCATACAAGACCCGACTGGAGGCGTACATGCCTGAATTCCCGGCTGACAGTACAGAAGTCAGAATAACAGCATTCATGACCGAAGCGGCAATGGCCAGACCTGCCTTTTCGAAGACAAGAGTAAATGGACTGACCCCGATGTTTTTCAGATCCCCTTTGAGCAGATTCGGATGTGTGTAAGGAATGATCAGACTGATGACTGTAATCGCCAGAATGTAAAAAATCAGAATCCGCCAGAACACTTGCCGAATGGCACGGGGAACATTTTCACGCGGGTTTTCACTTTCACCGGCTGCAACACCAATGAGCTCGGTTCCCTGGAAAGAGAACCCGGCGGCCATAAATACTCCAAGAACCGCGAAGAATCCGCCATGGAAGGGTGCATCCCCTATTGTAAAGTTACTAAACCCAACGGCTTCTCCACCCATAATACCGAAGATCATGAGCACGCCAACGGTCAGGAAGATGATGACCGTCGTCACTTTGATAATGGCGAACCAGTATTCGGATTCGCCGTATCCTTTAACGGACAGCACATTCAGGGCAAAGATCAAAACAAGAAACAGCAGACTCCACAGCATTGATGAGCTGTCGGGGAACCAGTATTTAATGAGCACGGTTGCGGCAGCAAGCTCAGCCGCAATGGTAACGGCCCAGTTGTACCAGAAGTTCCAACCCATGGCGAACCCAAGAGCTGGATCGACGAACCGGGCAGCATACGTATTGAAGGAACCGGAATCGGGCATGAAGGTAGCCAGTTCTCCGAGACTGGTCATTAAGAAAAAGACCATGATGCCGACAGCCGCGTATGCAATCAGTGCACCGCCGGGTCCGGCAGTGGAGATGGCGGTGCCGCTGGCGAGGAACAATCCTGTACCTATGGAGCCCCCCAGGGCAATCATGGTCATATGACGTGCGCGCAGACCTTTTTTCAAGGAAGGCCCTTTTGTTGTTTGGTTGTTGCGGTCTTGCATGGAAACACTCCTTCATTCAGCGTACTGATAATATCTGATCCTTGACGACATAACACAAAAGACCGCAGGCATCAGCCCGCGGTCTCTATATCAATCGTCCGCACCTTGTCCCAAATGTTTAAGATAGCTCAACACAGAAGAATTCATACCTTCCGTAGAAGGCACCTTATTCTTCCGTGACAGTTCTGCGCCTTTCGGCAACAGCCCCAGCCGCGCTGGACAACGTAAGGAACGTCCTGCGGGCTTCGGCGGGTGCACCTTTCGGCTGAATTCATAAGCGGCTCCTTAGCGCCTCCTTCAGCGTACTGATCGCACCCGCGACCTCTACCTCACCATCTATGGATGAGGTGTATCTATTGTCTATGAAGTTAAAATAACAGAACGTAACACTCCATGTTCTGTATAGTAAACAGACAATCAGTATAACGCTCATGGTATTCCAGTGCAATAACAATTGTTGGATGTGAATCAAAAGGCCTATTCGGACTTCTTGTTTCGTCCAGCCATTTGCTGCCACACGGTTCCAGCGGCCTGTTCCCCGGATTCAATCCGCTCCAGTGCCATCTTGGCTTGCAGACTGACTTCAAACTCAGGGTCTTCAGCTGCATTCCGCAATGCCTGCTCTGCTTCTTCGGTTCCCACTTCGTACAGGAAACGCGCAGCACGCCAGCGTACAAGCTTGCTTTTGTCGGTTAACGTAGCTGTCATGGCTGCCGTTGCCGCAGGGTCACCGATATCGGAGAGGGTATCCCCGGCAGTGCGGCGAACAGCGGGTGAACTATCCTTCAGTGCTTCGTAGAGTAGTTCCATGGCTTCCGGTGTACGAATATCCCCAAGATATACGACAGCAAGGCGACGGATCTGCATTTTACTGTCATGCAGGGCACGGGCAACGACTGGCAGCCGTTCGGCTGTAGGCTCCATCCCATCCAATGCTGCATAGCGAACATTCCAGTCTTCACTTAGCAGGGCCTCTTCAAGCTCAGCACCATCTAACTGGCGGCGACGTTCCACGAATTCTTCGGAATTGGTTCCATGCTCAATGGCTTGTTGAATCACTCGTTCCAGTCGCTCCGGTGGATACGCTGCCTCCAACTCCTGTTCGACTTCTCTTGCAATGTCAGGCAACTCCCCGTAACGGACGCCGTAATCACTCAGTTTTCGTTCCTTGATCAGCGTTGCGCTGGCAACTTCGGTCACAGCCTTGACGAACCGATCCGAGAGCGAAATCCGCTCTTCTTTGGCACCTGCTTTGACCCGAATCTGCATAGGCACACCTCTGAAGAATTGAACAAATACCTGGGCTTCCCCGAAGTGCTCACCAGAGGCATCTTCCGATTCGATCCAGTCCAGATCTATGCCTTGCTGACCCAGACGGCTCTGAACTTCGCCAAGTATAACGGACCAGTCTGCATTCCCCTTGCGGTCCAAGGCTACGAAGTCGGTGGTATGAAATACACTCTTTACTCCGGGAATATGAAGCATCTGCCGAATAAATGCTGGAGCAGATCGCTCATTATCCAGCGTATATGTTTTGCGGATCCCGTCCTCCAGACGCTCATCCAAATGCAGCATCATTGTATTCGGACTGGGTGTTGGTTCAATCGAAACAATATTCATCGGTTCATAACCTCCTGTACCGGATTCATCCATAATCTCCCCATAATCGCACGGGTATTTCTCTATTTTACATCAATGTGTTGAAACTACGAAATATTTGGGCAAAATTTACACGTTATGTGAAGAAATACGAAGAGAGTTAACACTTCTTTCATGTTCACGCACAAACATTTTTAAACGGAAGCTGACATAATAAGGAGAAAGAAATAACTGGAGGTTATAACGATGGAGCCAATTACAGTACTTTCGGATGGAAACCGTAGTATTGCCTATGACCATATTATTCAAATGTATTATGAGAACATGTCAGACAAGCAGAACGATTCAACAATCAACATAGAAAAGAACAAAGGGGAGGAGGCATGGTCGAAATGGGGCGCATCCCGTTACTGCATTGTTGATTATCAGGACCCCGGGCAAGCCGTCTCAGCAGCAAATGCAATCCGGGCATTCATGCCCCATATTCCGTTATTGGTAATTACAGATTTTCAATGCCTGATTCGCAAGCGTCATTTGCAGCTTATTACGGGCACTGGTGTAGTGAGGATGGTCCTGTGGCAAGAAAAAGAGCCGCAAAAGCTGGTCATGGAAATTCAGCGCTGGCTGCATTCCTGTGCATATGAAACCAAAACAGCCCTGTCCTCAACCCTATCGATGCGACGATGACAGAGAGAGGACAGGGCCCTTCATTTATTAAATGACGTATTTATATCCCGTTCCCCAAACCGTCTTGATATACCTTGGATTTTTGGGGTCGGGTTCAATTTTTTTGCGCAGACTGGAGATATGTACATCGATTGTACGATCCAGGTACGCCCGTTCGGAACCTTTAATGCGGTCCATAAGTTCGTTTCGGGTGAACACTTTGCCTGGATTCCTGTACAATTCCTTCATAATTTCAAACTCAATATGAGTGACCTCGATTTCAATGCCATCCACAAATAAGGTTCTTCTGTACTCATTCACACTGACATGCCCGGCGACCTCGGCAGGTTTGTCCACTTTGGCAGGTTGGTCCGGGTGGGAAAAGGCTGATCTTCGCAATAATGCTTTCATTCGTGCATCAAGCTCTTTGAGGCTAAACGGTTTGCATAGAAAATCATCTGCACCATTATGTAAGGCTCGAAGTCGATCATTCAACATCGTGCTGGCCGATATCATCAGTATGGGTACAGTCGAGTGCTGACGAAATGCTTCAACCAGATCATTGCCGTCCGTCTCAGGCAGCATTAAATCAGTCACTACGATATCAGGCTGGAATCGTGGGAAAAGCTCTAGTGCTTCACGTGCGTGATGAACCCGTTCAGTTATGTAACCTTCCTCCTCAAGAAAGAAAGCAATCATGTCAGCCAGATTTTTCTCATCTTCTATAAGAAGTACTTTGATAGACATTGGGGTCACACTCCTGATGAAAAGAATTTATTAAGAAACTTCTATAAAATTGATGTAATTTGTTTAGAAATACTGCAAAAATTTTAATGTTTGTATTCCAAAATATAGGATGCTATATCAATTGATCTATGATGGTTGAGCCAAACTTTAGTATTTTACCATGAATGCAGCTGATTTGCCGACCATTCAATATTTCCCAAAGCTACATGGGGTGTTAATTACAGTATAATGTATCAGAACGATTTAAGGGGAAAAAAGTAGATTTATGAGCTTTAATTCATAGGAGGAACCAGCGTTTTGTTGAATGCTAATCTAGAAACCAGTCACGAGGGCCACAGCTTATGGTCCATATAAAGGCAAAAAAGGTGTTGGAGTGGATGGTCCTCAAACTCCGGATACCTTGGTTCTGTACTGCAATACTTATTGTTCTTGGGACTGTGGGAAGTATTTATCCGCTGACTCTATTTTACGGAGTCCAACTGATGTTCGGCAGTGCAGCCGCACTGATTGTTTTGCGTTTACACGGAGGTGTATACGGATTCATCGCCTTGGCAGCGATTGCTTCATTGAATGTGTTATGTACCGGTCTGGTTCCGAACAGCTTGTTTATCATAGGTGCTCACTTCATTGAATTGATCTGGATGCTGGGATGGCAGCTGCGCTGGAAAAACGGGAGTATTATGAAAGCCAATGCATGGTACTGGGTTGTGATGTTACTGCCTGTAACCTGTTACGGGTATTTCATGATGGGCATGCAGCTCGAAGATATAAAGTATGCTTATATGCATATCGCAGTGATCAGCATGGTCAACGCGCTGATTGCAGGCATTGTAGTGGATTTCTGGATCACGAATGGGGAGCAGAAGTCGAAGCGAACAGGAACCATCCCGCTCACAAGGATTGCCTTCAAATATGTGGTTGCCTTTGTGGTCGTTGTTTCCCTTGTCCTGTTATCGGCGGATAGCCGCAGACAATTAAGCCAAATGAATGACACCATACTATTCAATCTGAAGCATGCTGCGAATGCGGTTATCCAGGACTTGAATGAACAATATCTAACCAATGAAAACATGTATCAAAGTTTAAAACGCTATCGTTATCTGCTGGATGTAAACGTCATTATTCTCGATCAATCCGATAACGTGATTATTTCAGGACTGGATACTCTTCAAGTCGGGGAGCATCTGGACATGAACAAATATCGTTTACTGAAGCCAGGAGAAAGCACCATTCTATTTCGTTCCGGGGATGTTTGTAACAGCGATGTCCTTACGCATTGGAGACAGGCTTCGTTCATGTATGAAGCGGATATGACAACAAGTACTCCATACCGGGTGTTGGTTGAGACCAACTCAGCCAATTATTACTCGCGGATCGAGTCGATTTATCTTACTACGCTTCAATCTCTGTTTGCCATCTTTGTGGCTTCCATGATTGTGGCTGCTCCGCTCAGCAAAAAAGTCGTAAGTCCAATGAAACGGCTTACCCGGATGACGGGTTCTCTTCCGCGTCTCCTATTTCGGAATGGCAAGATGGATTGGCCGACCAGCCACGTAACCGAAGTGCAGATTCTGATAGGCAATCTGCGCAAAATGGCCGATGTGCTCCTTGGACAATTTGAGCAAATACGTCAGGACAAGCTCACGCTGGAGGACAGGGTCAGAGAACGAACCAAAGAGCTGAAGAATAGTGAGGAAATTAAACGCGCCATTATTGATTCATCGATTGATGCCATTATTGCTGTGGATTTAAACGGGTTGATTATAGAGTTTAACCCCGAAGCCGAAAGAATGTTTGGACTGAAACGGGAAGAGGTTATATCCAAGAAGGCTGCCCCCTCCCTTTTTCAGGGTGCAAGCTGCATCGAAATCAAGGGAATGCTGAATCAATGCGAGTATATTCGTGGCAAAAGGCATGTTATTGTCGAGGAGATATCTGGTATCCGCCGAGACGGTTCCGTATTTCCGATAGAGTACAAAATTGTGGAAATTCAGTTAGGCAACAACGAAACACTTTATAACTTGTTTATTAAGGATATTACCGAGCGTACAAGGGCCGAGGAAGAACGTGTGCGTCATGCCCTTGCTTTGGAAAAACTGAATGCTGAGCTGCTTAATGAAAAAGTAGCTATTCAGGAACAGCGGGATATTAGCGAGCAATTCATTGAATCTGTTCGAGAAGGTCTGGTCATGTCTGATCGTTCAGGTACAATCACGATCGTCAACAGAAGAGTCGAAGAGATGTTTGGTCTTGGGAATTTTTCGGGCAGATCGATTGAAGACTTGGCTCAAGCTATTGATACCAGGGTATTAACCGCTGATTTTAATTTGGTAGAACAGACTCGCGCATTCCTGAATGGAGAGAGGGCTTTTGTCGAGACTGAGTTTAACTTTAATGATGCCCGGAAAAGTGTATTTTCCTTGTATATGAAACAAATGGATGTCCCGGGTAAGAACCATGGATTTCTTCTGGTGTTCCGTGATCGTACAGAGAAAGAGCGTCTGAATCGGATGAAAAACGAACTGATCAGTGTGGTGTCGCATGAACTTCGTACGCCTGTAGCGACCATTATGGGATATGTGGAGTTAATGATGATGTATGATCTCCCGGACTCGCAGCGCCAGGAATTCATGGAAACCATTTCTTCGGAAGGAGCACGACTGAGCTGCCTATTGGATGATGTGCTGGATATCCAACGTCTGGATAATGAAAGCATGACCTACCACATGACGTATGTGCCATTGCTTGAACTGGTTGAGGGGGTGGCTGAGCAATGGAACATGACATCCATTCAGCGCATCCATGTGCATGCGTTTAATGGAGACTTTTTTGCTTATGCTGATCGGAACCGGATGATCCAGGTGTTACATAACCTGATTGGCAATGCGGTCAAGTATTCACCTGGAGCGGACAGAATCGACATAACGCTGTGGGAAGAAGAAGAATGGTTATGCATCGATGTGCGTGATTATGGAATAGGTATTCCAGAGAATGCGCAGGACATGCTGTTCAAGAAGTTTTATCGTGTGGACAATTCGGGTCATCGTCAGATTGGTGGAACCGGTCTAGGGCTTTACATCTCTCGCAACATTGTAGAGGATCATCACGGCACCCTCACTTTTATATCTGCGCCAGACAAAGGGAGTACTTTTAAGGTTCGATTGCCCAAGATGGATGAATTGGTATAAGGCATGAAAGGTCTTTATTGGATAGGATGCTTGCATCTTAAAAGATAAAGGCTTTTTTCTTTTTTAAAATTTCCCGGATAAAAAAGCATGTTCTTTTGCAAACTGTCTATAGAGCCATAATTTGCATGACATGCAAAAGGAGGACGGCAGTGCTATGTTCCGTAAACAAGAGAAAACCCTTATTATTGTCTGCCTGGTCGCAGCCGTAATCGTGCTGTATGCCGTTGTCAAAAGTATTATCCGGATCATGAGTTATTGAAGTATATCGTCACACAGACGATACGAAGTCGTACATAACGATTATGTGAAAGAGGAGTGTAACCCCATGTCATCCCTGGACCCTGTTCTGCTCAGCCGGATGCTGACCGGTCTTACCCTGTTTGTGCACATCATTTTTGCCTCCATCGGCGTAGGTGTTCCACTCATGATCGCTTTGGCTGAATGGCGCGGACTGCGAACTAATGATATTCATTACACCTTGCTGGCCCGCAGATGGGCGCGTGGTTTTGTCATCACCGTTGCCGTTGGTGTCGTTACGGGCACTTCGATTGGATTGCAGCTCAGCCTGCTGTGGCCCATGTTTATGAGAGTTGCCGGTCAGGCGATTGCCCTGCCGCTGTTCATGGAGACGTTCGCCTTTTTTGTGGAGGCGATCTTTCTTGGTATTTACCTCTATACGTGGGACCGTTTCAAAAAGAAATATACCCATATGCTGCTGCTTATTCCGGTGGCTCTGGGATCATCGGCTTCTGCAATATTCATTACAACGGTGAATTCTTTTATGAACCAGCCTCAAGGGTTTACCCTGATTAATGGCATCATGAAGGACATTCATCCGATTGCTGCGATGTTGAATCCGGCTACGCCAACCAAGGTATCTCATGTGCTCGCCTCGTCGTATACATTAAGCGCAGGTATTTTGGCGGGGATCGCCGCATTCAGTTTACTTCGGGGGCGGGAGCATGTGTATTACAAAAAAGCACTGAAACTCACAACGGTATGTGCGCTCGTATTTGCAGTCAGCACCGTCATGATCGGAGATTCTTCCGGTAAATTTCTGGCGAAATACCAGCCGGAGAAGCTGGCTGCCGCAGAGTGGCATTTCAAAACGATGACGAAGGCGCCGCTAGTTTATGGGGGGATTCTTGACGAGAACAATGAAGTCAAATACGCCATTGAGATTCCCTACGCACTAAGCATACTTGCCGGGAACAGGCCAGACACGGAAGTGAAAGGGCTTGAAGAATTTCCGGCCGATTTGAGACCACCGTTGTCCATTCACTATATGTTTGATCTGAAAGTAACGACAGGCGTCATTATTCTGCTGATCCCGGTACTTTATGTATTCCGTCGCTGGCTTCCAGGGCGCAAGCCTTATCCCAAATGGCTGCTGCTCGGGATTGTGTTTCTGGGGCCACTCGCCATGATTGCCATTGAGCTGGGCTGGATGTTTGCCGAGGTCGGCAGACAGCCATGGATATTACGCGGTTATATGAAGGTGTCGGAAGCGGCGACAACATCTTCGTCCGTAGGCTGGATGCTGGTTCTGTTTATTCTGCTGTACCTGATTCTTTGCTTTTCCGCCATTCGGGTGCTTAGCAAGCTGTTCCGCAACAAGGAAGCAGAGAAGGAACTGGAGTCTCTCGGTCTGGAAGGAGGGATCCTGCATTGAGCTATGAAATTGCAGGCATCGCCATTTTATGGACGTTTCTGTTTGGATACCTGATCGTAGCTTCAATTGATTTTGGAGCAGGATTTTTCAGCTTCTACAGCATATTAACCGGACACGAGAACAAAATTCATAACATTATTCAGCGCTATCTTTCACCTGTATGGGAAGTGACGAATGTGTTTCTGATCTTTTTTGTTGTCGGGCTGGTCGGATTTTATCCGGATAGTGCTTTTTATTATGGGACAGCGCTGCTTGTTCCAGGATCATTGGCCATTGTACTGCTTGCCATTCGGGGCGTGTATTACGCCTATAACACCTATGGGAATCATGGGCAGAACAGCCGGATTTATATGGCATTGTACGGAGCAACGGGATTGCTGATCCCAGCGGTGTTTTCCACCATTTTGGCAATATCCGAAGGAGGAATTATTGAGCAGGTGGGCGATCAGGTGTTTTTTCGCTGGCGTGAGTTCCTGACGAATCCGTATACCTGGTCTGTTGTATTGCTTGCTCTGGTGAGTGTGCTGTATATCTCGGCAATGTTTCTATCTTACTATGCCAAGCGGGCAGAGGATGAGACTGCCTTTGAAGTCCTTCGAGAGTATGCGCTTCTATGGAGTCTGCCTACGATTTTTGCCAGCTTTCTGGCATTTTTGCAAATCAACAAACAGAATCCCGCCCACTTTGAGCAGATGTTGAATATCTCATGGATGTTCATTGCATCTTTTATCTGTTTTGTGATCGCCGTCTCGCTTGTATGGAAACGTAAATATCTGGGCTGGTGCTTTATCGCCGTCATGCTGCAGTTCGCCTTTGCATGGTACGGTTATGGGCGCTCGCACCTTCCATATATTCTGTATCCCTATATTAATGTTTACGACAGTTTCACCAACAAGACGATGGGCATTGCGCTTATTACGGCGTTCAGTCTGGGACTGCTGGTGCTCATTCCTTCACTCGTGCTCATTATGAAGCTGTTTCTGTTTGATGCCAATTATGTGCGAGGTAATGCTGGCAAAAAGAAAGGATGAGACTGTTCATGCTTCCCAACATGCTTTTTAATATACTTCCACGTCTGCCCTTCATTTCCCCTGCGGGAGTGACGGGGATCCCCGGTATAACAGGGTTAAGTTTTTTTGAGACCTTTACCATTATGTATGCCCCGCCACTGATTATCGTAGCTGCAATTGCGTTTTTGTTCATCTATTTGGCGAAGTGCAAAAATCCAAAGGATTGATTCGTTGGTACGCACTTTTCAATTCGGGGTAATCTTTTGTTAAGATACAAGGAGGGGAGGAGGGCCCTTTCATGCCGAAAATCCGTTATAACAATATTGATAATGTAAGTACGGACAAAACGCTGAAGGAATTCAAGCAATGGAGGGAGCAGCGGCGCAGCAAGGTTAAGGATTATTCCTACTCCGTGCCCAAGCACCCACCTGAACTGGATTATCTGCACGCCAACCGGGCTGAAACCACAATTACCTGGATTGGACATTCCACGTTTTTTATACAATATCATGGATTAAATATCGTGACAGACCCGGTCTGGGCCGAAAAAATGGGATTTCAACGCAGACTTGGCGCCCCGGGAATTCCGATTCAGGATATTCCACCTTTGGATATCATTCTGATCTCCCATTCCCATTATGATCATCTGCATCTCGCATCGCTGCGAAAATTGGTAACGGCCAAGACGCTGCTAATCGTTCCCGATGGACTGAAGCGCAAAATGGTGCGCAAAGGATTCCATCGGTGTCATGAGATGAAATGGTGGGAACATATTACCCTTGGCGGGGTCAAAATAACCTTTGTACCTGCGCAGCACTGGACGCGCCGAACCTTATTTGATACCAATACGTCCCATTGGGGCGGTTATGTATTGGAACAGAATCACCCGGCAGTCATTCCGCCAGAGGAGAGTGCCGCAGCGAGCGAAGGCCGTGATCATGACCATTCCCAAGCAGCAGCGAATGATCCAATAGAAGGATCGGCTGATCACTCTTCTGGCGGTCCGCCAGTGATTTATTTTGTAGGCGATACCGGATATTTTCAGGGATTCAAAACGATCGGTGAACGCTTTGACATTGGTGTTACTTTGATGCCCATTGGTGCTTACGAGCCGGAGTGGTTTATGACATCCCAGCATGTGACCCCGGAAGAAGCGTTGCAGGGATTTGTAGAAACAGGCTCCCAGCTGATGGTTCCCATGCATTATGGTACGTTCAAGCTGGCGGATGACACACCCAAGGAAGCGCTTGATCGAATGGAAGTGGAGCGAGAACGACTGGGAATTAACGCAGAGCGCATTCGAGTGTTGGGGCATGGCGAAACGCTCCGCATTCGTCACGAGGAAAGTAAACAAGACTAACAAAAGTGAGCCAGATATGCTAATGTAAGGGTATACCCGCATGAACGGTACATTTACCAAATCTTTAACGATTAAAAAGCGGCCAATTTTCGAATTTGCCGCTTTTTTGTGTTATAATATGGTGCCAGAATAGGCTTCGGGATATTGAATCCATGATTGAACTAGTTGCTATTCATGCAGTATGCAGAATATTAAATAAAGGATGGTATGCTTAATGATTAGTACAAGCGGCATCACGCTCCGCTACGGAAAACGTGCACTTTTTGAAGATGTAAATATCAAGTTCACGCCAGGCAACTGTTACGGCCTGATCGGCGCCAACGGAGCCGGCAAATCAACATTTTTGAAAATTTTGTCCGGTGAAATTGAAGCAAACTCGGGAGAGGTGCACATCACCCCGGGCGAACGCATGGCCGTTTTGAAGCAAAACCACTTTGAATATGATGAGTTCCCGGTTCTCGAAACCGTAATTATGGGCCATAGCCGTCTCTATTCCATTATGAAAGAGAAGGACGCGTTGTATGCCAAAGCGGACTTTACGGAAGATGATGGTTTGCGCGCAGGTGAACTGGAAGGCGAGTTTGCTGAATTGAATGGCTGGGATGCTGAGCCGGATGCAGCGGCACTCCTGATTGGTCTCGGTATTGATCGCGACATGCACGAGAAGAAGATGGTGGATCTGAGCGGTAACGAAAAAGTTCGTGTCTTGCTGGCACAGGCCTTGTTTGGTCGTCCAAACAACCTGCTGCTCGATGAGCCTACCAACCACTTGGATCTCGAATCCATTCAATGGCTGGAGAACTTCCTCATGGACTATGAAGGTACCGTTATTGTCGTATCCCATGACCGTCACTTCCTGAACAAAGTATGTACACACATTGCGGATATCGATTTCGGTAAAATCCAGCTCTACGTAGGTAACTATGACTTCTGGTACGAGTCCAGCCAACTGGCACTTGCTTTACAGCGTGATGCCAACAAGAAAAAAGAAGAGAAGATTAAAGAGCTGCAAGCCTTTATTCAACGTTTCTCTGCGAATGCTTCCAAATCGAAGCAAGCGACTTCCCGGAAAAAACAGCTCGACAAAATTACGTTGGACGATCTTCGTCCATCGAACCGGAAATATCCGTTTATCAACTTCAAGCCTGAACGCGAAGCGGGTAAACAATTGTTGACCGTTGACCGCATCAGTAAGACGATTGATGGTGTGAACATGCTGAATGATCTCAGCTTTGTCGTGAATAAAGGGGATAAAATCGCCTTTGTTGGCCCGAATGGTAATGCCAAATCATTGTTGTTTGATATCCTTATGGGCGAAACCGAAGCGGATAGCGGCGAATACACTTGGGGGATTACGACAACCCAGGCTTATTTCCCGAAAGACAACTCCAAGTATTTTGACGGGGTAGATATGAGTCTCGTGGATTGGCTTCGTCAATATTCCAAAGATCAGGATGAAACGTATCTGCGTGGATTCTTGGGCCGTATGCTGTTCTCGGGCGAGGAATCTCTGAAGAAAGCAAGTGTACTCTCCGGGGGCGAGAAAGTTCGCTGTATGCTGGCGAAAATGATGCAAACTGGCGCCAACGCTCTGATTCTGGATGAGCCAACGAACCACTTGGATTTGGAGTCCATTACCGCACTGAACAACGGTATGATTGATTTTGACGGTACTATGTTGTTTACCTCACATGACCATCAGTTCATTCAAACCATTGCGAACCGGATTATTGAAATCACGCCTAATGGCATCATTGATCGCCAAATGAGCTATGATGAGTATCTGGAAAGTGAAGAAATTAAAGAATTGCGTAACAAAATGTACCCAGTTGAAGCTTAAAATAAGCTAAATCTGTTTACATTGAGTCTAGTTAACCAGGTTGACTAGAGGTTTTATCAAGATCAAAAAAAGAACCGCAAGCTCTTCATAGGAGCCTTGCGGTTCTTTTTTTTGATCTTACAAGGTGATCCTTCACGTGTAGAAACCTCTTCTTCAAGAGTTTCTTTCGATCTAGGACCCGCCAGTACGGCGGCGCTGATTGTTAGGCTTCTTGTTATTTTGGCTCTTCATCGCTTTGGGTCCGCCTTCAAAATAGGCACTGGATTGATTACCCGTGTTCGCCTGTTCCTTCTTCTGCGCCAGTTTCTGACGTATGGCATCCTGCAAACTGATCTTTTTCGGTTCAGTATTATCGCTCATCGTTATTTCCCTCCCGGTCTTACAGTAAGCCGTCCAGATTGGACGGGATGTACTCATTTTATACGTTTTACAAAAGCGCCACAAGGGCAACCTGATAAAATGCTGGAATCTTTCACTTTTTTGACTGGGCCAACATTCTTTCTCTTCACCTACAGCCCTGCGGTCTGGCAACTTTGTTTCGGCTTCCCTACAGCAATGCAGCCTGGCAACACTGTTTCTGTAGACCCACACGGTACGCATTTGGTACCATGGATAAACCGTAATACGAAACGTAAAAGGAGTGTCGCCCGGTTTGAACGCATATGAAGAAATACGCAAAGGGGAACGAGGAGCATGGGTCAGCATCACGGCCTATCTTATCCTGTCTGCTTTTAAATTGATCTGTGGATATTTATTCGCTTCCAGCGCTTTGCTGGCAGACGGTTTTAATAACGTCACGGATATTGTTGCCTCGGTTGCTGTGCTGATTGGACTTCGAATTTCCCAGAAACCGCCCGATTCCGATCATGCCTATGGTCACTTTAGAGCGGAAACCGTTGCGGCATTGATTGCCTCGTTTATTATGGCTATGGTTGGGCTGCAAGTGATGGTTGAAGCTGTTCGTTCATGGTATGAAGGGAGCTTCGTAGCACCCAATCTATGGTCAGCAGCAGTTGCAGTTGTCTGCGCGGTGGTCATGCTGGGCGTGTACCGCTACAACCACCGCCTCGCCAAACAAATCAACAGTCAGGCCCTGATGGCTGCGGCGAAGGATAATCGTTCGGATGCCTGGGTCAGCATAGGGGCAGCGATCGGAATCATAGGTGCACAGTTCGGACTACCCTGGTTGGACAAAGTAGCTGCCATTGCTGTAGGTCTGTTGATCTGTAAAACAGCTTGGGAGATTTTCCGCGATTCAACGCATCGTCTGACAGACGGATTTGACCAAAAGGAACTTACAGACCTCAGATCATCTGTGGCCCGGGTGCCCGGAGTGGAAATGATCAAGGATGTAAAGGCGCGCGTGCATGGCAGCCATGTTCTTGTAGATGTTGTTATTGAAGTGGACGGAGGCTTAAGCCTGATCGAGGGTCATCAGATCTGTGACCAGGTGGAAGAACGATTGAAACGGTCACACAATATAATGCATGTTCATGTGCATGTAGAGCCGAAGATGGAAGGCGTTACCGAAAGTCCCTGATCGGATGGAAGTTAGGCATATAAATTGAGCATCAAAAAGAGGACAGCCGCTGCCTGAGCGCTGTCCTCTTTACTTATCGTTAGAACGATAATACGATACTATTTAATAGCAACGTGGATCCAGGCTTTACCTTTCCACGTGTATACCTGTACCCATTGGCCGCCGTCAAATCCATCTACTACTTCACCCGTAGTATCGATCACTTGGGAACTCAATGCACCGATTGTTTTACCGTTGGGAGCATCATAGAACCACGTGCGCTCCAGAAGATTAAGCAGCATGGTTGGAACCAGAACCTCGTCTCCAGCTTTCACCACTGGCTCATCAAATATTTTGTTATCATCAGTGCCGTATGTTGCACCCGTAACAGTCTCTACTGTGCCTTCTACAGTGTCTACAGCTGGTTTGTTCACTTCAACAGCCGGAGTGGTCGTTGTTGTAGCTGGTGTTGTTGCCTCGGCACCTGCGGCAGCAGCCATGGAACCCATCAAAGTCAAAGCAGCGGCAATACTTACGATTTTTTTCATTTGTTTTTCCTCCTCGATTAGGTATGTAATTTGTTGTCCTGTGTTAAAAGTAACCAAGCAAGCTACCCTATGAATCACAAATTATAACAATATTTTAACAATATTTTCTTCCTTGCTCCAGTGTCAACAGGAGCATATGTGGGTATAAGGAGAACCTGTAATTATCATACTTCAGAGGGAGAAAACCGGGTTGGGTATATTATCATGGTCCTGTTTTTCATAAGTAGTCGGGAGGGCGATGGAATAGACAAGAAGGGAGCGTAATACATAATAAAGATAGCAGCGATGTCTTGGGGGACAATGATTGTAATAATATGGTGTAAACGCACAAAAGCCCACCGGCTTTTGCAAGCGCGATAGGCTTTTGTATGTATCGGGTGCTGTTCATATTCGGAAAGTTCCATTCATCGCATTCGGCTGCGTCCCGTAATCAGGGAGATGACGAACAGGACAACAAAGATGAAGAAGAGTACCTTGGCAATGGAAGCAGCTGCTTCAACAATACCGAAAAATCCGAAAATACCTGCAACAAGAGCAATAACTAGAAATAGTACTGACCATTTCAACATGGGTATTCATCCTTTCGTTTATAGGACTTGGTAGCGAGAAGTGTTCATCTCACTGCCGTGTGTAGTTGTTCTTTAACCGAGGCATTTCGGGTTGAAACATTGCTGAATTTTTCCAGGTGTGATCGTTTTACAGTTCGCTTCCCATTTGTTTCGTCACGGAATGGGTCGGGTAACTATAGCAATAACAAAACCGAATTTTTACTGAAAGTGAGGTTCTTTTATGATCTATCAAATTAGTGTGGCTTTAATTGCGGTTGCTTTTGCGGTACTTGTATTCTTCCTAATCCGGACTTTGAAGTCCGCTCAGGGCTCGCTCGACAATGTGTCTCAGACACTGCAGGAAGTTCAGAAGACCATTGATGAGCTTAGTTATGAAGTGAAACAAACGGTAAGGCATGCGAATGATATTACGGTGGATGTGCAGCACAAAATGAAACAAATCGACCCGGTGATGGAGTCCGTTCATAACTTGGGAGAGGTGCTAAATGAAGTAACCGAGGCTGCCAAACAGGTATCCTCTACCCTGATGGCCAAGTTCCAGACGAAACGCAGCAGCGGTGAACAGAATAAACGATCAGAAGTAGCGAAAGTGGTACAGACGCCGCCTGCTACACCGACAGATCGGACACTGCAATCGTATGAAGCTACATACCATGATGATGCCAAGGGCGGAAAGAACTGGCTGAAATATGTGGATTTGGCGGCTAATGTATGGCAGCGTATGCGGAAATAGCATCACCGTTCTGTAATGAATAGAAGTCTTCAGAGCGGTAATGAACCTGATGAAAGGGTGAGAATCATGATGAAACTACTGCTTGTGATGTTTAGCGTAATTTCTCCCTTTTCCGTTCAACCGGCAGCGGTACCCGCTGCTCATGATATGCAATGGACGGTAGTGGAAGAGGAGACACCAGAGGTAATTCTGGCTGCTGATCGATCCGGACCTGTCCAGCATTTTCGGACTCTGAATGACATTTCTCTGGATGACAGCATCGATGAGATTGTAGCCACCAAAGGCCAACCGCTTCATAAGGAGCATGATCCTTATCTGGGTTGTCCAGAGTATCAGTTCAAAGGTGTAAAGGTTGGGTTCTGTGAAGATTCAGGTGTGGTCAATTATGTGCATATTGATGCATCTGAGGAACGTCTGAAACTTAATCAGAAATGGATTGATATGAATATCGAGTCCATTCGCGATGCTTTGGGCAAGCCGTATTATGTCGCTGAGGATGGAGAAGTATTTCTTCGGGGAAGTCAGGCGCTGAAGGTATATATGAAGCCAGGCACCAATCATATTGAAGGAATTGACCTCTTTGATGAGTCAGTTTCCTAGGATTAGTTCCTCCAGAAGCGTTTCAACCCGATATCGTATGGTTATATACTAAGTAGCTCGATAAAGAGAGATCAATCAAAGGAGAGTGGAAACGATGAATTCAACCAATGCGCAAGCTTATGCAAAAGTGGTAGAAAACGGAGTCCAAGCGGTGGAAGCAGTGAAAGAATTGCAGATTACCGGATACCTTGCTGATCATATCTTCGTTCTGGCCCATGAAAAGGATCGTACAGATCGAATCGCTGATACCGCCGATGCCAAAGAAATTGGTATAAAAGAAGAAGGTATGTTTGATTCCTTGGCGAATCTGTTCCGTTCCCGTGGTGACGAACTCCGGGCCAAAATTGTATCGATGGGCTTCACCGAAGCTGAGGCAGATTTTTACGAGAGTGAACTTGATAAAGGTAAAGTGCTCGTCATTGCCAAAAAGAAAGAATAGAAGATAAACATTAAGCTGAAGTGTTCTGGAAGAGGACAAGCTTCAGAATCCATTTGTACTGAATCAAAAACATAGATAAGGAATGGGGGAGAACCCCATTCCTTATCTATGTTTTTGCAAGTTTGGGAGCGAAATCAGAGCGCGGCAAAAACAGGGCGCCATGAGGGGCATTTCTCCTTCGATGGTGCCATTTACTGATAGAAGTTTTTTTGGATTACGATTATAGTTAGACTAGGAATTATTATGTCTACCGTTGTTTTTTACGCGAAATTTGTATAATTAAGGTTGTTAGCTGCCCTGATAAGAATCGACAAACCCGGACGCCACAGATAAGGAGATTGAAATGAGAATACTTATTGTTGACGACAATCCGACGAATGTCATTATCATTCGAGAAATTCTGAAAAAAGAGAACTATCGTGACATTGTAACGGCAAGTTCTGCCATGGAGATGTTTGAAGTCCTTGGAATTGGTGAGGAAAGTAACGAACTTCGTCCCAAACCGTCGGATATTGACCTGATTTTGCTGGATATGATGATGCCTGAAATGGACGGAATCGAAGCATGCAGTATTGTGCAGACCTATGAAAACCTTAAAGATATTCCGATTATTATGGTTACTGCGATCGGAGATTCCAAGAAATTGGCTGAGGCATTGGATGCTGGTGCATCCGATTATGTGACCAAACCGATTAATAAAGTCGAGCTGATGGCCAGAATTCGGCTTGCGCTTCGTCTGAAGCAAGAGAAAGATTGGCATAAGGAGCGTGACCAGCGGATTCAGGACGAACTAAAACTTGCAGCAATGGTTCAGAATGCTGTCTTGAGTCCGGCTATTGAAGATCCGCTATTTCATGTCAACGCCATTTATAAGCCTTCTTTTGAACTTGCGGGTGATCTGTATTCGTGGTATCCGCTTGGTGAAGGCAGATATGGGGTTTTGCTGTTGGATATGATGGGGCATGGGATATCCTCATCCCTGTTTACCATGTTTATCGCTTCCGTGCTAAAGGACACCGTTACAACGTATGTCGATCCGGAGAAGGTTATTCAGGAACTGAATCGACGCTTTAATCAGCTACATCTGGAAAAACAGCTGGTACAGTACTATTTTACAGCGATATATCTTGTAGTAGACACACGGATGAAACGTATTGATTACGTGAATGCAGGCCATCCGCCAGCTCTCTTTTTCCGTCAGGACGGAAGTGTGACAACGTTTGACAGTGTATGCTGCCCTGTGGGCTTGTTTGACAAGATGGAGATTGAACCACAGACCATTCACTATGAAGGTGGCGGTCACATTGCACTTTATACAGACGGGTTACTTGAAGCGGTTCAAGGGGATCAAGAGATGCAGCAGGCGTTTTTGAAAGAACAACTTATGGGGTCCCACCAGTGGGATGAAGCTGCCATGCAGGCGTTGTTCTTCGATGATGAAATTCCGCAAGAGCGAGATGACGATAAATGTCTGGTATGGATTACCTTAAATGAAGGGGCCGAAGCTGAATGAAGATCAGAAATAAACTGCTGATTGGCTTTACCGCTCTGATGGCCATCATGATCGTACTCACATTTGTGAGCTACGAACGACTGAACAGCAGCAATCAACAGGTTGACCAAATGTATCAGGAACGGTATTTGAAGGTCAGGTACACCTCGTCAGTCCGTGCAGAGGTTAATGATATAGCAAAAGTGCTGGCTAACTTGTTGCTTAACCCTAACAATTCGATCAGTGCCGCAGATAGTGAACTGAAGGAAATGAAAGGAAGAGGAGAAGGCTACCTCAAGGAAGTACGTGAGCGAGCAGATAGCGCTGGTGAACATCAATTGGTTGACCGTGTAAATACGGCGTGGGAAGCCTATGGTACATACGTATCAAGGCAACTCAGTCTCGTGTCCCAAGGAAGCATGGAGGATGCTAACAACTATCGAAATTCAACAGGGCTCAAAGTGCAAAAAGAAACCGTAGACAGTTTGAATGCACTCTCGCGTTTTCAGGATCAGGAGATTGATTCGGAAATCAAGCAGGCGAACGAGGCATACACCCGTGCAGTTCAGATCACAGTAGGTATCATGATTGCCGGGTTGTTGCTTGCACTCGGGGTTATCATGTGGGTATTGCCAAGCATTACAAGAGGTCTCAATACCGTATCCATGATGATTACCAGTTTTGGTAAAGGTCGTTATCGTACCATTCGTCGTATTCAAATCAAGTCTAAGGATGAGATTGGTCAGATTGCTAGTGTATTCAAGGATGTCTCTAATGACTTGGAAGAAAAATTGGAGATTGAGAAAGCTTATCTTCAAGCACAACAAGATCAGAATTGGATGAGTTCGAACATAGCCAGAGTTCCGGAGTTGTTGCGAGGCATAGGTTCAATTCGCCAGATCTCCCAGATGTTTATTAGCGAGTTCACGCCTGTGCTTGGAGCTCAATTGGGCGTTGTATACCTGATTGATGAAGAGAAGCATCCGGACGAACTAAGACGTTATGGCGCCTATGCCTTTGAAGAGAATGAAGATGTTGGCAAAGAGGTTTACCGTATTGGCGAAGGATTAATTGGCCAAGCCGCACTGGATATGACGCCTATTATTATGGAAAGAACCCCGGAAGATTATGTGAACATTGGATCAGCAACCGGATCATCGCGTGCTTCTGGTGTGATGATCTATCCTGTCGTATTTGAGGATGAGCTGATTGGGGTTGTTGAATTGGCTTCGTTTGAAGGGTTCACCAATCTGCATACACAGCTGTTCTCGCAGCTGATCATGAATCTGGGCGTCATTCTTAACAACGTTCGTCGCCGTTTGCGTGTGGAGGAACTGTTGCGTGAATCCCAGGCGCTTACCGAGGAATTACAAGTTCAATCCGAAGAACTCCAGACACAGCAAGAGGAGCTGCGTCGCTCCAATGAAAATCTGGAAGAGCAGGCGGGAGCTCTTAAACGCTCTGAGGAACTGCTTCAGCGTCAACAGGAAGAGCTGGAACACTTTAATACCGAGCTGATCGCTAAGACTCGTGCGTTAGAAGAACAGGTGCGTGAAGTGGAAGAGAAGAACGATGAGATCGAAAAAACGAAAACCCAATTGGAACAGCAAGCCATGCAATTGTCGATGACCAGTAAATATAAGTCCGAATTTTTGGCAAATATGTCGCATGAGTTACGAACACCGCTCAACAGTCTGCTGATCCTGTCCCAACTATTGTCCGAGAACAAAGATGGAAACCTGAGTGGCAAACAGCAGGAATATGCGCAGACGATTTATATGTCCGGAGCGGATTTGTTGAAAATGATTGATGAAATATTGGATCTGTCCAAGGTAGACGCGGGCAAAATGGATATCAACTATGAGACCGTCCGAATGGAAGAACTGACAAGCTTTGTTCAACAAAATTTCGGGCCGATGGCGAATAAGAAAGAGCTTAAGCTGAATATTGAGTTCGACAGCAACTTACCGGAATGGGTATACACCGACAGCCATCGCGTCAAACAGATTTTGCGGAATCTCTTGTCGAACGCATTTAAATTTACCAATCGGGGGTCTGTGAGTCTGATTGGACGGAAAATGAAAACGGAAGAACTGCCTGGGTATCTGAACACGAATCAGGAATATGTAGGCTTTAGCGTGAAGGATACCGGAATTGGAATTCCTTCGGACAAAACCGATCTGATCTTTGAAGCATTCCAGCAGGTGGACGGTACAACCAGTCGCAAATATGGGGGAACAGGCCTGGGGCTGTCGATCAGTCGCGAGCTTGCGAGACTGCTTGGTGGTGCCATACAGGTAGAATCCTCCGAGGGTGTTGGCAGCTGCTTCACGCTGTTCCTGCCGGATAATCACGAAGAAGTTGTTCAGGAGGAGGAAGCGGCCAGAGAAGCTGCTGCTTCCATGGAGAGCCTCTATTCTCCAAGGGAAATACGGACGATGCGTTCGGGCAGACAGACCATCCTCACGCCTGACCCAGACCCGGAGAGTGTTTCGCTAATGGAGCTCCCTCAACCCGACTCTTCTGTGCCTTCACAGCTGGAAGATGATCAGGAGAACCTAACAGAAGGTGACAAGATTCTTCTTATTATTGAGGACGATGTGAATTTTGCACATATTTTGATGGATATGGCGAGAGGCAGAGGATTTAAAGCTATTGTGGCACTTCAGGGAGATAAAGGGCTCGAAATGGCCCGTCAATATTTGCCGGATGCCATAATTCTTGATATTCAGTTGCCTGTCATGGATGGCTGGGCTATTCTGGGCGAACTGAAAAGCAGCTCGGCCACACGTCATATCCCGGTCCATGTCATTTCGGTTATTGATGATATGAAGCAGGGATTAATGATGGGAGCCATTGCTTATCTGAAAAAACCTTCCAGTAAAGATTCGCTGGATAAAGCTTTCTCTCATATCGAATCCTATACAGAGAATCAATTGAAGCGTTTATTGATTGTCGAAGATGACGAAATACAACGGAAGGCGATCATCGAACTGATCGGTCACGATGATGTTGTAATCACAGCAGTATCGACAGGCAGTGAAGCCTTGAATGAATTGCATAGTCAGCGCTATGACTGCATGGTTCTGGACTTAATGCTGACAGATATGACCGGCTTCGAGCTGCTTGACCAAATTCGGGATGATCAGTATTTGAATGATCTTCCGATCATTATTTATACAGGCAAAGAGCTGGACAGCAAAGAAGAGATGAAGCTTCGTAAATACGCGGAGTCCATTATCATCAAGGACGTGAAGTCACCTGAACGCTTGCTCGATGAGACCACCTTGTTCCTGCACCGGGTGGAAGCGAACCTGCCAGAGGACAAGCGTCGAATTTTGCAAAAGCTTCATAACAAGGAAACCTTGTTTGAAGGTAAGAAAATATTGCTCGTGGACGATGATATTCGGAATGTATTTGCTCTTTCAAGTGTGCTTGAAGGCTATCGGATGGATGTGACATTTGCAGAGAATGGCCGTGAAGCTCTGGAGATTCTGGACAAGAACCCGGAAATCGATCTGGTATTAATGGATATGATGATGCCGGAAATGGACGGTTATGAAGCGATGACACGGATCAGACAAATACCGAAATTCGAGAAACTGCCAATTATCGCCTTAACCGCAAAAGCAATGAAAGATGATCGAGGCAAGTGTATAGAGGCCGGAGCATCCGATTATGTAAAAAAACCGATTCAAACGGATCAATTGTTATCCTTAATGCGTGTATGGTTGTATTCGTAACCCTATAGTTTGGGTAATGAAAGACAATACAACATTACGCAAGTAACAAATGAAGAAGTGGAGAGAAAATATGACACCGTGGGAACCTACCGAGGCGGAGGCAGAATCGATCCGCATGCCGCAAGACGAAGAGCGTGAATTGATCGAGATCGAGTTGCTGTTGGAAGGTATGCACCGTTTATATGGATATGATTTCAGGAACTACGCATTACCGTCGCTAAGACGAAGAATCTGGCATTACGCGCATGCCGAAGGTGTCAAAACCATATCCGGTTTACAAGAGAGAGTGCTGCATGACCGCTCTGCTTTTGATCGTTTTGTTCAGAACCTGTCAATTCCTGTAACCGAAATGTTTCGTGATCCAACCTTGTTTCGTTTCTTCCGGGAACAGATCATTCCTGTACTAAGAACATACCCTTATATCCGGATATGGCATGCAGGATGTTCTACAGGGGAAGAAGTCTATTCCATGGCGATTATGCTGCATGAGGAAGGATTGTATGACAAGGCAAGAATATACGCGACAGATATGAATGATCGCTCATTGCAACAGGCTAAGGAAGGCGTATATGGCATTGAGAAAATGAAACTGTATACTACAAATTACTTGGAAGCCGGGGGCACTCGAGCGTTCTCGGAATATTACACAGCGAAATATAATTCCGTTATATTTCATCCGTATTTACGTAAAAATATTATTTTTGCTGAGCATAATCTGGCGACAGACCGGTCATTTAACGAGTTTAATGTGATTTTTTGCCGTAATGTCATGATTTATTTCAATGATGAACTGCGGAACCATGTGCACGGGCTTTTTCATGAAAGTTTGAGCCATTTCGGCATCCTTGTTCTGGGGTCCAAAGAATCAATACACTTTACGGAATTCAGTGATGCCTACGAGCCGTTAGACCGGACGGAAAAAATATACCGGAAGATTAAATAGGGGGTTAGGCTTAGTCATGGGGCTCAATGAACCAATCCATATATTATTGGTAGATGACCGCCCCGAGAACCTTCTCGCTCTCGAGGCGGTTCTGGAATCGGAACAGTATAACCTCGTCAAGGCAACCTCAGGAGAAGAGGCACTTCGTTGCTTGCTGAAAGACGAATTTGCGGTCATTGTGCTGGATGTGCAGATGCCTGGGATGGACGGAATTGAGACAGCAAAGTTAATCAAGGCGCGTGATAAGTCCAAAGACGTTCCGATTATATTTATCTCTGCAAATAGCAGGGAGGCAGAGCACTTATTTGCAGGATACTCTGCCGGGGCCATTGATTACATGGTCAAACCGTTTATCCCTCAGATTTTGAAATCCAAAATCGAGGGCTTTGTAGAAATGTTTATCACGAATAAACGTTTGAAAACACAAACCATGCTGCTTCACCAGAAGACGCAGGAACTGGAAAAGATGAATCAGCAGCTCATTCAGGCCAAAGAGGAAGCGGAAATCGCTGCAAACGCGAAGACCGAGTTCCTCGCCATGATGAGTCATGAGATTCGCACACCAATGAACGGCGTTATTGGTATGGTCGATCTTTTGATGGAAACGGATCTAAAGGAAGATCAGAAGGAGTATGCGGATATTGTTCGTCGCAGTGCGGATGCACTTGTCACAGTGATCAATGATATTCTTGATTTCACCAAGATGGAATCCGGCAAAATGGAGCTGGAAGAGCATCCATTCGAACTGGTTTCCTGTATTCGTGAAGTATTGAGACTTTTCGCGGTAGAAGCCAGTAAAAAGAATATTGAGCTGGAATATTTCATGGAAGATTCGGTACCCGAATTAATCTATGGAGATATGGCAAGGCTTCGCCAGGTCTTGATGAATCTCATAGCCAATGCCATTAAATTCACGGACCATGGCGGTGTATATCTGATTGTATCCGTTAATGAGGAAAAGGACGGGCGGATGACGCTGGAGTTTGCAGTAAAAGATACAGGAATAGGCATAGCGGCAGATAAAGTCGATCGATTGTTCCAGCCGTTTTCCCAACTGGACACATCCATGACGCGCAAATATGGTGGAACTGGTCTGGGTCTTGCCATATGCAAAACACTTGTTGAAATGATGGGTGGACAGATTTATCTGGATACGAGTGAGCTGCGTGGTGCAACGTTTGTATTTACCATTCAGGCGAAGCGATATGTCGAGACGGAGTTTACAACAAGCATGGGGGAAGATCAACTTACCGAAACGAAAAATGTTGAAATGCATCCAAGCGTGCTCATCGTGGATGATCATCCTATCAATCAAAAACTAATGTCCATCATGCTTGGCAAGCTTGGGCTGATCGCAGACATCGCTGAAGATGGCAGGAAGGCGCTGGACATGGTTATGGCCAATCCAAAATATGATTATGTATTTATGGATTTGCAAATGCCGTTGATGGATGGATTGGAATGTACCCGCAGAATTCGTGAAAGCCTTCCTAAAGGGCAACAACCTGTCATTGTTGCAATGACCGCCAATGTCATGGATGGCATTCAGCAACGATGTTTAGCTGTAGGTATGGATGATTACATTAGTAAACCGGTGAAAATGGGACATGTAAAACAAAAATTATCCCGATTCCAGGAACAGAAGCAATTGTTCAAATCCAATTCGTCGGCCATGAATCATGCGAATTGAAATAATTGCTAATTCGATTTTTGTTTCATACGTGCTGTAGATGGGTTATTAGGTAAAGAAACCATTGATCAGGAGAGAGATGTCTAATGAATACAAATAAAAATGAAAAATTCAATGCAAGAACAGAAACACATGACGGTGTATGCACCGTGTATCTGACTGGCGAACTGGATTTGTCCGTTGCTCCTGAGTTCCGATTGGTTATGGAGCCACTCGTGGACAACAAGGAACAAGATTTGGTCATTAACATGAACGATTTAAAGTACATTGATAGTACAGGGATTGGTATCCTGTTATCTGTTCTGAAAGCACGGCATGGAATGGAAGCTCGCTTTGAAGTACAGGAAGTTCCTGCGCAAATTCAGAAACTTTTTGATATGACGGGTATTGCCAAATTCTTTGTCTCACAGAAGAATTCCCAATAGGAAAGGATCGAAAAAGGAATGAATGCAGAAGTTCAAAGAGTCACCCTTAATTTACCGGCGACAGCTGATTACGTTGATATTGTAAGACTCAATCTATATGGTGTTGCGTCCAAAATGGGATTTTCTTATGAGGACATTGAGGATATGAAAGTTGCTGTATCCGAGGCCTGTAATAACTCTGTACTTTATGCTTACTCACACGAAGGCGGCATGGTTGAGGTTGTGTTCGAAGTGGATAGCGATACGCTGGCGATTACCGTCAAGGATGAAGGTGCAAGCTTCGAGAACATTAATCCGGCAGTATCACGTGCTGGTCTTCATGACAAAGAACTGTCAGATGCCCAAATCGGTGGCCTTGGTTTCTACCTGATGCAGGCTTTGATGGATGATGTCAGTGTGGAAAGTGAGACGGGCAAAGGTACGAAAGTGGTACTCGTAAAACGTCTTGCAAGAAGTGAGGAGAAAGTATGAATGAAAAAGTGACTCCCCCAGAGTCCATGTCTGAAGCGATAGGTTTGATCTGGGAATACCAGCAGACCCAGGATAACGAAATTGCAACAGTTCTTATCCGCAAATATGAACCGATGGTGAAGATGGCAGCAGGTAAAATTGCGCGAAATCGACCCGATCTGTATGAGGATTTGTATCAGACCGGGCAGATGGCTCTGATTCGACTGCTGAAGCAGTACGACATCAATCTCGGTATTCCGTTTGAACCTTATGCCATGAAAAGCATGATCGGTCATATGAAGAACTATTTGAGGGACAAGTCCTGGTATATTCAGGTTCCCCGAAGAATTAAGGAAAAGGGAGCGCTCGTTCAGCATGCCATTGACGAATTAACAGTGAAGCTGGAGCGTTCACCAGGTGTGAACGAGATTGCTGAATACCTTGATTTGACTCCCGAGGAAACCATTGAAGTCTTGGCTGGTCGGGAATGCTATCACTATGTGTCATTGGATTCTCCATTATCACAAGATGAGAGTGCAGCCACATTGGGTGAACTGATCAGTGCAGATGTGAATGACTTCGATTCGGTGGAGAAGCGGATGGACTTGCAGCAGGCATTGGGACAGTTGAAGGAACAGGAACAAAAGGTGCTTATTTTGGCATTTCAGGATGGCCAGTCACAGCGGGCAATTGCTCAGAAACTGGGTGTATCCCAGATGAGTGTATCCCGGATTCAAAAGAGAGCCACTGAAAAATTAAAACAGATCATGTCGAATGCTTCTTTATTATGAGATGTAGATCGGTGACGATATTGAGTACGGCATAAAAGGACACGTGATTCCAATGGAATGCATACGTGTCCTTTTTTGAGATTAACGAGATACTAATGAACAGAATGAATGCAGGAGTGATGTTGTGATTGTGGATAAAGTCAAGCTGGAGGCGCGTCGGGACAAGTTCACTTATTCAGACCAGTGGGAATGGTGGGATTGGGTGGCACCTGATCAGGAAAGTATGACCGATGCCTTGGAAGAACTTACGAGCTTATTTCCAGAAATGCAATACTGGCTTCGCAAAATACCGGAGGTAGAGTCCAATTACCTGTCCGTCCGCTTTATGAATGGCACGGAGCCCGTAATATTCGGATCATTATTATATGCTGTCAAGAATGATAGAGACGATCAACGCAAAGATAACCAGATGTTTTTCTACGTGGATCAAAACAGACTGGTTACCCTGAACTTAGATGATAATACAAGAGGTATTATGAATACAGGTGAACGTGCGGCCATGCTACAACAATGCAGAGAGGCTCGGGATGGCATGTTTGTGCTGTTTCGCGCCATATTGCATTATTACCATGTCGGCATGGATCATTTTGAGATGAATCTGCGTGATTTGGAACGGAAGATGGAATTCCGCAATGCTCGCACACTGATGGATCAGATTCTTGCGGCCCGATTTGAGCTGCTGTATTGGAGCAATCTGTTCATTCCTTATTCCGAATTAATGGCAGCTACCAAGGAAGCTTACCTGGATGAAGTGAAAGAGAGCCGTTTTTTCCTGCAGCTCAAGCACCGGATTGAACGAATGGAGCGGTTATTCAAACATTATGAGAAAGAGATTGATACACTGATCTCCATTGATAATGCCATTTCAGGAGTGCGGGGGAATGAGATCATGAAGACACTGACTCTGGTAACCTCGGTATTCACGCCCGCAACGGCTGCGGGAGCCATATGGGGAATGAACTTTGAGAATCTGCCTTGGATCGATAAAACATGGGGTGTTGTACTCGTACTTGCACTCATAATCATTAGCATGATCGGTATGTATGTGTGGATGATGATGAAAGGCTGGACAGGGGATCTGCTCAAAGTGAAGTCCTCCCAGCCGTCGGCGAAAGAAACAGGGAAGAGTGCCAATGGCAAACGAAGGCGATAACTTTGCCAACCTCGCCCCGAGCCTTTTATTTTTTATAATCTTCAATGTATCCCAGTAAGTCAGCAATATATTGTCCCACAATCGGCATGTTCACGAACTGACTGAGAATGAAAGCGAGCAGACCAAGAACAACGAAGGTTCCTACCGTCAAACCTAAACCACGTGCCATACCCGCTGTGAAGTTGGTAATGATGCGTTTTTTGGGACTGCTGTAGTTTTCGATAATATCCTTGATTTGAGATTTTTCCAGACTATCTGCAATTTGATCCAGCCGGGTATTTAGCTTTTTCACCTCATGGCGTAATTCAAAAGGGTGGTCGCTTGTATCATACTGTTGTACGGGTTTTCCTCCAGTGATGGGGGTATTGCCGTTCATTGTGACTTTACTCATGATCTTCCTCCTCCAATCGCTGTGGATAAAAAATAGCCAGCTGTATTCCAGCTGGCTATTGGTCACTCGATAACCTGCCTTACAAGCTGGTCGAGTTCAATTCTTTACGTGCATCTTCCTTCGCTTCTACGGAAGCAGCAGCCACTTCGTCGGATGCTTTGGAAGCTTCATTTGCCACATCAGTCGAAGCTTTTCGCACGGATTCCATCACGTCATTGCGGCCTTGATTTACCGTTTTCGCAATATCCGAAGTTTTGGAAGAGACCGTTTTAGCCAGTTCGGTAGCTTTATCGCTTACCACTGCTGCAACTTCCTTCGTACGATCTGTAACAATTCCGACTTTCTCGGAAAGGTCACCACGCAATTCGCGTCCTGGTTTAGGGGCGAAGAGTAACGCTGCAGCTGCTCCGAGCAAACCCCCAATGAAAATTCCTTTGGCGAAAGTTGAACCGCTTTGTACAGGATATTGTTCTTCTGCTTTATTCATGTCAAATCACTCCTTCTTCAAATTTAAGAAACGGATAACGAAACAACGAACACCTCGTTGACCGATCAGGCAGCCTGTCTGAACAGTCTGGACACAAGCCCCAGCAAAAAGACAAAGAGTGCTGTTCCAGTAATGGCAGGGATCACGGCAAAGTTACCAATAACCGGCCCCCAGTTGCCAAGCACGAGTGCTCCCAGCCAGGCTCCAACAAATCCGGCAATCATTGCACCGATAATGCCTCCGGGCATGTTGTGACCAGCGAGTGCATCACCGATTACACCGATAATGACTGCCATCACAATACTGATAATGATACCCCACATAACAACCGCCTCCTTTATGCTTGATGTAGGATGTTGTCTGTTCGCGTTTGCTTACTTCGTATATAAACGCGGTGCTTCGAGGTGAAACAACCAAAGTGAGGATGAATGAACTGGAAATAGGAGGAAGTCATTCTTCAGAAAGCACGTTTCATCCCTTTAATCATGCAGAAGATCCAGGCCAGACCAGCGGCAAATCCAGTAAAGACATCGGTTGGATAATGTACCCCCAGCATGATGCGACTGATACCGATTAGGAGTATGAACAACATTCCGCAGAAGACAGGCAAAGCCATTCCGACTGCCCGCTGGCGCCGCTCAAGCGCCCAGATGACAAAGAGCATTCCGTAAAAACCCATCGAAATCATCGCATGCCCACTGGGAAAACTATATCCGTGAACGACCAACAGATGTTCCAGCTCAGGTCTGCCCCTCCTGAATATTTCCTTCAATATGGTGTTGACGATCCACATCATGGCAAAACTGCTTAATAACGCATATCCATATACGAGGAAGCGGGAACGTCTTTGCGACAGGAAGAGGATGCAGAAGCCTAGTGCTGCCATGGCTGAAATGTTAAATGAGCCAAGCGCAGTTATGAATGAAATGAAAGGAAACAGATGGAGACGTGTCTCCGAGTTCAGATAGAACAATTGCTGGATCTGGTTATCCAATGAAATGATTATATCGGTGCCCAGTATCGCTCCAAGCGCAGCCAATATAAATACAACTGAAGCGCTGGTTATAATTCCTGCACCGGCCCAAATGAGCAGGTGGCGTATCGGATCTTTGCGATATAGCCCGGCTAAGGATGAATACGATTTGTGCAGCATAGATGAGTATCTCCTTCAGTATGGGATTAGGTGGTAAAGTTTGATAAAGGATTACCCGGATGGCCTGTCGAAAAAACTGTAAAAACGTCGTTTTTGTACTATACTATTTAAGATATCCCATGCGGCGTCATGACGCAAAGCAGAGATGAATTCGGAAGAACAAAGGAGAGAACTCGCATGGAGAGTACCCTGTTAATTAAAGAATACCGTGCGGACGTTATGGAATGCGCCCATTACGGACACATAAGCATTACAGATGAGAACGGCAAGGTTGTATATTCAGCCGGCGATCCTCATTTTAGAGCGTTTACCCGTTCATCTGCCAAACCTTTTCAGGCTATTCCGGGCATACGGGCCGGTATCGCCGGGCATTATGGCTTGACTGCTCAGGAGATTGCCATCATGTCTTCCTCGCACCGATCGGAACCGCTGCATATTCAAGTGTTGGAGCAGTTGGAAAGCAAAATAGGATTGGGAGAAGAGTGCCTGGTCTGTGCTCCGAGTTATCCCCTGAATGAAGAAAGCCGGAACCAATGGCTTCGTGATCAAGGAGAGAAGCGTCGTATCCTGCACAACTGCTCCGGTAAACATCTGGGCATTCTTGCATACACTCAGATGAAGCAGGCCGATTTGGGAAGTTATGCAGAGCCAGAGCATCCAGTGCAGCGTGAAATTCTGGAGACCATGGCCTATATGGCAGGGATTGAACAGAACGAAATTAAACTTGGGACGGATGGCTGCGGCTTTCCGGTATTTTCGTTGCCGTTATCGGCATTGTCCAATGCATATCTGAAGCTTGCCTGTCCGGATCTGATCGAAGATTCGTCTACACGTGCTGCGGTAAAGACCATTACGGCTGCCATGAACGAACATCCTCTAATGGTAGGAGGCACTGATCGTGTGGATTCGGTGCTGCTTGAAGACAGCAACATTGTTGCCAAGGGCGGGTTCAAGGGTGTATTTGGTTTTGCCCTGAAAAAGGAACGTCTTGGCATTACATTCAAAGTGCTTGACGGGTCGGAAGAAGAATGGGCCTGGATTGCCAAGTCCATCCTGGAGCAGATCGGATATAACAATCGGAAAACCATCGAACGATTGGCAGAAATATACCCACCTGACATCCGGAACGACGCGGGTAAAGTCGTGGGGCGGGCAGAGAGCGAATTCAAGCTTCACTCACCTGAAGAAAGCGTATAACCATAAGCAAGGAGCGTGATTAGAATTCCCGGACCACGGGTAAAGATGACATACCAACTGGTATTGATCTATAGAATTCTAAATATACACGCAAGAACTGCTGCGATAGTGCCGCAGCTCTAAACCCTTGGAGGTGGATGAACATGATTAAAGTAGTGACATCGGAAGAAAGGCACACGTCGGATCGAGGTTGGATACACAGCGAATTCAGCTTTTCCTTTGCGGATTATGATGATCCAAGCAATGCCCATTTTGGTTGTCTTCTGGCTCATAATGACAACACACTGATGCCGCAGGAAGGCTTTAAGCGACATCCACATCATGACTTGGAGATTGTTAGTTATGTAATATCAGGTACGCTGAAACATACAGACAGCATGGGAACGGAGCAATTGCTGGAACCGGGAACGGTTCAGGTTATGAGTGCAGGGACCGGGGTGGAGCATTCCGAGACTAACCCGTCCGAGGAAGAACCTGTACGATTCCTACAGATGTGGTTTCTGCCCTCCCAGCGCATGTTGAAGCCCTCGTATACCCATCGTCGTGTGGAAGGTAAGGACCATCTGAATCGTCTTTGTCCGATTGTTTCAGGACAAGGAGGAGAAGCATCAGAAGGAGCGCTACCTATTTCACAAGATGTAACGTGCTACTTATCCCAACTGGAATCCGGGAAAAAATTAATGTACCCTCAACATGAAGATAGGCGTACACATCTCTTTCTGATCAGTGGTCATATCGGGATTGTATGTTCGGATGGCAGCTTCAATCTCAAGCCGGGGGATGCTGCACGAATTCGCAAAAGCTGTGATCTGCAAATTACAGCTACAGGTAGCGAGCCTGCTGAATTTGTACTCGTGGATTTGCCTTAATAGTAAGGGATAACCAAACTGATGTAATATGTATGCCTCAAGCATGAAGCGGTCTGTGCTGTAAGTGCAGTCTTGAAAATAACAACACAAAGGGACCTGTTTCCACTGTAATGTGGGAACAGGTCCTTTTGTGAAGGTTGCTCTAGTATGCCCTTGGTAAAGGTTGCATAAAGATCCATGAGCAATGTCGCTCTAGGACTTGCGGAGTTTGCCCAGTTCAGAGGCAACAGCTTCGACCTCAGAGATACTCAAATGTTCCTTGCCCAAGACCATCTCATACAGATCAAACAGATCTTCATACTTGTCGAGCGGGAAAGCAGAAGCCTGCATGGCAGCTCCACTGGCCATCCGCAATTTGGTTTTGATCGCTTCAATCATATATTCCATATTGGCTGCGCTTGCTTGTGTTAAATCCATCGTTATGTCCATCCCTTCCGTATCGGAAACTGTAGTTATTGTATCATGGTTGGACAAGCCGAGGCTAATGCTTTTGCGGAGAATCGGAGCTTCGGGTAAAATGGGGAGTACAACCAATAGATCTTGGTAGGGAGTTCATGTGCGAAGGGAGAAGACAGGTTGGCATTGTACAAGAGGGAAATGATTCGACACCAGAGCAGAGAAACCGGTAGAAGTGTGCAAGGTGAGGACTTGGTATTATTTTTCAAACGGATTTATCAACTTCATTCACCGCATGAAATCACGTTCGTATGTATCGGCACGGACCGTTCGACAGGGGATGCTCTGGGTCCTCTGACGGGAAGTTTGCTTCAGGAGCACGGAGTGAAACACGTCGTCGGGACGCTGGCTTCACCTTGCGATGCAGATTCGCTGGAGAAAAGGCTGGCACTGATCCCGTCTCATCATGCCATCATCGCCATAGATGCCTGTCTGGGTCCGAAACAGGCAACAGGGACTTATTATCTCGCGGATCATGCACTTGTTCCGGCGAAATCGGTTGGCGGCAAGCTGCCGCCTGTGGGGCATTATAGCGTGGCGGCCGTAGTTAATGCTAATGGCCCCCGACCTTATTCTATTTTACAGATGACTTCCCTTCACTTCGTTATGGGCATGTCTCGAACGATTGCTGAGGCTGTTGTCGAAGCATTGGAATAAAGATAAACGTTTCATTAATGATAAGCAGGCTTAATAATATAGAACATGAATTAATCTAATTCGCGCAGAGAGAGGGATTTATATGGAAAAAGTGATGTGTGACGGAACGACGATTTGTTATGCCGAGCAGGGTAAGGGAGAAGCACTCATTTTGCTCCACGGATACTGCGGCAGTTCGTCCTACTGGGATGAAGTTGTACCTGAGCTTGCACGCAGCTATCGTTGCATCGTACCCGATCTGCGTGGACATGGCAAAACGGATGCACCTGTAGGTACATATACCATCGATCAGATGGGCAATGACGTATTGCAATTAATGGACGAGTTGAAGGTGGAAAAGGCTGTCCTGCTTGGACACTCCATGGGTGGATATATTGCGCTCTCCATCGCACAGCGTCATCCGGAACGACTGAGCGCCTTCGGATTGATTCATTCCACAGCCTATCCGGACAGTGAAGAAGGCAAGGAGAAGAGACTGCGCGCCGTCTCCACCATTCAAACAGAGGGGATTGTCCACTTTATAGACGGATTGGTTCCCGGGCTGTTTGCACCAGAACATGTGGAATCGTTATCGGCACAAGTTACTCGTGTGAAAGAGATCGGTTACCAGACTGCGCCGCAAGGGGCGACGGGGGCTGCACTGGCTATGCGGGAACGGCCGGATCGCCGTGATGTACTGTCTGCTACACCGCTGCCGGTTTTGCTGGTTGCCGGAGAGAAGGATGCCGTCATTCCGCCCGAGCGTACATTTACAAGTGACAAGCCGCATATTGTCCAAGCTGTGATTCCTGGAGCTGGCCATATGAGCATGTATGAAGCCCCGGAAGAATTAATTCAGGTCATTGATCAATTCCTGACAGGATTATCAAAGTGATTTTTTTGGAATATAAATAGGGTGTCAGATGACTTAGCCTACGGCTAGGATCATTGTGCACCTGCTTATACCCCTGCATCGTTCGTTCATGAACAGCAGGGGTTATGTTATATTGGTCGCAGGCCAGAGCATGGATGAAGCCGTGTTTTGGCTTTTTGTCATGGCATGAATTAAAATAATGAAAATGGATCATGAAAATGAGACTGGGATGTGCACTGATCGAACAATGAGGGGGCATTTAGGATGTTCAGGAAAGATTATCTGCTCCGCATGATGGAGGAAATGACCGAAGCGATCGGCAAAGTATTTACACTCAAACAACAGCGCAAACATACGGAGGCTCTATCCGAACTGGACGAGCTGCTGCGTAGACAGTTTGGCTTAAATTTATCTTTGCTGAACTCACTGCCTGCGGAGGATGTCATTGAAATGTTCCGTTTTCGTGGTGTCATAGAAGTGGACAATCTGCAACAAGCCGCCAGACTGATCGAGGAAGAGGCCTATATTTATCATGAAAAGGCGAAAGTAGAGGGCATAGATGATCAGGAAAGAATGGAGTCAGAGGATGAAGCACTTATTCGATGGATGAGAGCACTTCACTTTTATCTGTACGCACTCCACAATGGAGCCAATCCGAAGCTGCTGGATGCCCCGGATCGAGTCGAAGGGATATTGGAGCAAATTAAAGGATATGAATTGCCGGCACGGACGGAAAAACAGCTTGCACTGTATCGTGAGCAACAAGGACGTTACGATCAGGCAGAGAACAGCTGGTATAGACTGCTGCAAGTAGGCGATGAACATCCCATTCATTATCGCGATGATGTGCAGGCATTCTACGAAAGATTAATACAGCTTGAAGACCATCAGCTGCAAGAAGGTGGCCTGCCCCGTGAGGAAGTGGAAGAGGGGCTTGCTGAGCTGAGCCGCCAAGAGATGAACCGATCCTTATAGGTTGGAGCATATTGGATCAAGGCTTGTTACGCGTCTTAACTTGGAGAGGGAACGGAATTGTGGTATGGTAACGGTTGACCAAACCAAATCGAAAGTGAGATGTACCCCCGTGGATTCATTGCGAAAGCTTATACAAGACATCTTTGAACAGAATTCGCTGATTACAGCGACCTGGAGCCAGCTGCGCAGACGGGACAATGTCTCGTATACCAAAGTGCAAGTCAAGCCGGTAACGCTGAAGAATCAGTTACACTATCAATTCGCATTTCATTATAACAACAAAGTGCTGCACGAGAATTTGACTCCGGCTGAAGCGGCAGAACGCATGACTTTGCTGTTCGAAGAGACGTTTCGTCAAGGGCTGCTCTGTACAACAGATGCAGACTATCAAATATTGATCAGCAAAAAATATAAAGTGTCCATACTGACCAAATCCCCTTCCAAGACTGCGGTGGATCTCTCACATAATCGCAAAAAACAATATGTGCTCGAAGAGGGAGTTCCCGTCTCCTTCCTGGTTGAGCTGGGGATTATGAATGAAGAAGGCCGTGTGCTGGCACGCAAGTATGACAAGTTCAGGCAGATCAACCGTTTCCTCGAAATGGTGCAGGACGTCATTCCCCATTTGCCGGAGGGGCGCCCACTCACCATTGTTGATTTTGGCTGCGGAAAATCGTATCTGACCTTTGCTTTATATCACTATCTGTCCGTACAGCAGCGCAGATCACTTCAGATTATTGGACTCGATCTGAAGGCCGATGTTATCGAACATTGCAATGATCTGGCGAACAAGCTTCATTACGGTGATCTGAAGTTTCTTGTCGGAGACATTGCCGACTACGATGAACTCAACGAAGTGGATATGGTCGTGACGCTGCATGCCTGTGATACAGCTACCGATGCAGCTCTGGAGAAAGCCGTTCGTTGGGGTGCATCGGTCATTCTGTCTGTGCCGTGCTGCCAGCATGAGCTGTTTGACCAGATTGAGTCTACCGTCATGAATCCGTTATTGTCGCATGGTATTCTGAAGGAACGTTTCTCTGCATTGGCAACGGATGCCATCCGGGCGAAACTGCTCGATCTGATGGGATACAAAACGCAATTGCTGGAATTTATCGATATGGAACATACACCGAAAAATATTTTGATCCGTGCCGTACGCGGCCAGGCAGGTCAAACGGATGACATGTGGAACGAATATACCGCGTTCCGTGATTTCATTCACGCAGATCCTTATTTGGAGCGGGCATGCGCGGACTTGCTTCCGGGCGGTACCCATTCAATAGAAGCCGTGCAGGACACGGTGGCAGACGCTAACCAGGCCACTTCCACTGGCGAATCCATTAAAGAAGCGGTTAACGATACGACCCATTGTGACCACTGTTAGGTGAGATGAGGTTCAGGTGAATGGTTACGGGATTAGTTGATGGGTGGATAATATGGATACCAGATGGTAAAAAGAGAAAGGCTCAATGCCTTTTTTGATTTTTGGGATCAATGAAAATCGTCTGTTATTATCATCCACGGGATATACTGGTACGAGGGCCTTGTGAATGATTTTAATTTAATTCATGTAATGAACGGTTTGTTCCATCCTGCTTCCAAAATGATATAAATGCCAGATTTGAAATCAGGCAGAAGACCCTATGAACGGGGATCTTCTGCCTTTTTTTGTTTTCCTGATGATGGGCTGGAAGCAGCTCGTAAAAGAAATGGACGAAAGGAGGTAGAGGAGTGGAGCGCATGGAATCGGAAAAAACGGCCACATGGGCGAGGGTAGAGGGATTACAGGGTCTCAACACATCTGATACGGCGGAGAAAGTGGAATCCCTATTGACCGTCGTACTGGGTGCATTGTCATGTATATTATTGTTGCTCGCCTGTCTGAAGAAGGGGCTGTATTACTCAGCGGACGTATATTCCCTAGTTCTGGTGGCATCCGGGATGATATGGATCCTGTTGATTATATGGCTCATTCTGCAGAAAAGGAATGGACCTGCGAGGATTGCACAGCCGATGGAAAGTGATGATAAAACAAAGTCGGTGTTTCAGTCTATGGATCACAACCATATCTACTGGTTCATCTGGCCGCTGGGTATGGCCATCTGGTTTGGTCTGCATGCATGGGCGGGTTCTGTAAGTTTACAGGGCAGCCTGGACGAGATGCTGCGCTGGAGCCTGCTGGCGATTTTTGCACTGCTAACATCGATGCTGGCCTCGCGCATGCATGGAGCTCGATGGTTTGCCTGCGGTTGGCAATTGGCAGGCGGCCTGCTTGTGCTAAGCGGCTTGCTTGCCGCGTGTGGAGTGCTGCCGCTGCCTTATGGGGTCATGCGAACCGCTGACCCCGCGATCAGCTCCGCCGGAGCCAGGCTCGGCGGATTGCTGCAGTACCCCAATGCGTACGGCGCCGTTGTCGGCATGTACGCATTGGAGCGGCTGGCCGCCGCCGCGCGCGCCATGGCCCGGGGGGCCGTGCCCGCCGGGCGGCTCATCGCG